>CAMLMV010000050.1 GCA_946481275.1 uncultured Massilia sp. | reverse complement strand
GCCTGACGACGAACCAGATCGTCGCCCTGACCACGGCCCAGGCAGCTGCGCTGACAACGGCCCAGGCTTCGTCGCTGAGCACGCAGCAGGTGGCCGCGCTCCAGACGGCCGACCTGGCCGCGCTGAAGACGAACCAGATCGCCGCGCTGACGACGAACCAGGTCGCGAACGGCCTGACGACGAACCAGATCGTCGGCCTGACCTCGGCCCAGGTTGCCGCCCTGACGACGGCCCAGGCCGCCGCCCTGACGACGAACCAGGTGGCTGCGCTGGAAACCCGTGACCTCGTCGCCCTGAAGTCGAACCAGATCCAGGCGCTGTCGACGGCCCAGATCTCGGCCGGCCTGACCACCCAGCAGGTGGCGGCGCTGACGACGGCCCAGGTGGCCGCGCTGACGACGAGCCAGCTTGTCAACGGCCTGGCGACGAACCAGATCGTCGCCCTGACGACGGCCCAGGTGGCTTCGCTGACGACGGCCCAGGCTTCGTCGCTGAGCACGCAGCAGGTGGCCGCGCTCGAAACGGCCGACCTGGCCGCGCTGAAGACGAACCAGATCGCCGCGCTGACGACGAACCAGGTGGCGAACGGCCTGACGACGAACCAGATCGTCGCCCTGAGCTCGGCCCAGGTTGCCGCCCTGACCACGGGCCAGGCTGCAGCCCTGACGACGAACCAGGTGGCTGCGCTGGAAACCCGCGACCTCGTCGCCCTGAAGTCGAGCCAGATCCAGGCGCTGACGACGGCGCAGATCTCCGCCGGCCTGAGCACGACGCAACTGGCCGCGCTGACGACGGCCCAGGTTGCCGCGCTGACGACGAGCCAGGTTGCCAGCGGCCTGACGACGAACCAGATCGTCGCGCTGTCGACCGGCCAGGTGCTGGCGCTGTCGACCGGCCAGGTCGCTGCGCTGTCGACGGGCCAGGTGGCCGCGCTGGAAACCCGCGACATCGCGATCCTGAAGACGAACCAGATCCAGGCGCTGACGACGAACCAGATCCAGAACGGCCTGTCGACGACCCAGGTGGCCGCGCTGACGACCGCCCAGGTGGAGGCGCTGACGTCGGCCCAGGTGAACGCGATGACGACGGCACAGATCCAGCAGCTCAAGGTCGGCAGCCCGATCGTGCTGGACCTGAACGGCGACGGCGTCCACACGACGAGCATCGCCAAGGGCGTGCAGTTCGACCTGTTCGCGACCGGCAGCAAGGTCACGACGGGCTGGGTGGATGCGACCGACGGCCTGCTGGCCCTGGATCGCAACGGCAACGGTGCGATCGACGACGGTAGCGAGCTGTTCGGTACGTCGACCAAGCTGGCGAACGGCCAGAACGCTTCCAACGGCTACGAAGCACTGGCCCAGCTGGATGCGAACGGCGACGGCGTGATCGACTCGAAGGATGCGGCTTACAGCAACCTGAAGGTGTGGGTCGACGCCAACGGCGACGGCGTGAGCGAATCGGGCGAGCTGAAGAGCCTGGCATCGCTGAACGTCGCAAGCATCAACGTCAACGGCGACAAGACCGCGGCCAAGGACAACGGCAACTGGATCGGCATGCAGTCGACCTTCACGAAGACCGACGGCTCCACGGCCGCCACGGGCGACGTGTGGTTCACGACCGACAAGTCGGCCGCGGAAGCCGCGGCGGCCGCCACCACCCTGAGCAGCAAGGTGGGCAGCATGGTCCAGGCGATGACCGCCTTCAACGCCGCCGATGCCGGCGCCGTGGCTGGTGGCCTGACCCTGCCGAACCTGGCGGGTGCGCAGACCGGCCTGCTGGCTTCGGTCGGCACGATGGTCGACGTGATGAAGCAGTTCGACGCCAACGGCAACAAGGTGGCGGGTGCGAATGCGGCGATGACCTCGACGGCCGAATCGCTGGCCAAGTCGGTGTCGACGCCGCAGGACTCCGGCTTCCTCACCACCGGCGGCCGCAAGTAATGTCCATCAGGGCCGGTTCGCGCCGGCCCCGCTTTGACAGCAAAAAGGCAAGACCGTTATCGGTCTTGCCTTTTTTTGCGTCCAAATTGCGACAAACCAAGAATAAGGGGTGTAACACAGTGCTGTTCAGCAACAATTCTGGTCAACAACAAGGTAATCTCTCGGTCTGCCGCACTTCGCTTCTATTAGTTTCCTAATGGCCGACAAATTCCCTCATACAACTTTGCAATGCCTGACTGCCATCGCGCAGCATCACGGCCTGCAAGTGAATCCGGAACGCCTGATCCACGACTATGCGTTGAACGCAGAGGAGCCTTCGTCCTCCATGTTGCTGGGCATGGCGTCGAGCATCGGCCTGAAGGCCAGGCTGCGCCAGCTGACGGTCGACAAGCTGCTGGGGCAGAAGGGCGTGTTCCCGCTGCTCGCGCGCCTGAAGGACGGCAACAGCATGATCGTCGTCGGTGCCCGCGACGACGACGGCGGCGTGCTCGCCGTGCTCGATCCGCTCGGCGACCTGGGGACCGTCAAGATGCTCGACCCGGCCGCGTTCCAGGCCCTGTGGAGCGGCGAAGTCCTGTTCCTCAAGCGCACGTCCAAACTCTCCGACACGCGCCAGCCGTTCGGCCTGCGCTGGTTCATTCCCGAGATCCTGCAGCAGAAGGCCGCGTTCCGCGACATCGCCATCGCCGCGATGGCCATGAACATCCTCGGCCTCGCGTCGCCGATCTTCTTCCAGCTCGTCATCGACAAGGTGCTCGTGCACCACAGCGTGTCCACGTTGTGGGTGCTGGCGGCCGGCATCGCCATCGCGCTGCTGTTCGAATCCACGTTCGGCTTCATGCGCCAGATCCTGACCCTGTGGGCCACCAACAAGATCGACATCCGCCTGACCCGGCGCACGTTCGCGCACCTGCTGTCGCTGCCCATCGATTATTTCGAGACCACGTCCGCGGGCGTGGTCGTGCGCCACATGCAGCAGATGGAAAAGATCCGCGGCTTCCTCACGGGCCGCATGTTCTTCACGGCGCTCGACCTGACGGCGCTGTTCATCCTGCTGCCGATCCTGTTCAGCTATTCCGTCAAGCTGGCGATGATCGTGCTGCTGTTCACCTTCCTGATCAGCGGCATCGTCGCGGTCCTCGTGCCCACGTTCCAGCGCCGCCTGAACGACCTGTACACGGCCGAAGGCCAGCGCCAGGCGCTGATGGTGGAAACGATCCACGGCATGCGCACGGTGAAGGCGCTCGCCATCGAGCCGATGCAGCGGCGCGCGTGGGACCAGCGCTCCGCGCACGCACTGAACCAGCATTTCCGCGTGGGCCAGATTTCGATCACGGGCAATGCCGTCACCGACTTCCTCGGCAAGGTGCTGCCCGTCGTGATCATCGTGATCGGTGCCCAGGACGTGTTCGACCAGACCCTGTCCGTCGGCGCCCTGATCGCCTTCCAGATGCTGTCCGGCCGCGTCAGCGGGCCGCTGATCGCCCTGGTCGGCCTCGTCAACGAATACCAGGAAACGGCGCTGTCGATCCGCATGCTGGGCGAAGTCATGAACCGCGCGCCGGAAGGCCGCAGCGGCGGCCTGCGCCCCGAACTGCGCGGCAACATCACGTTCGACAACGTCGTGTTCCGCTATCCGGGCGCGCAGAACAACGCGCTCGACCGCGCCAGCTTCGAGATCAAGCAAGGCAGCGTGATCGGCATCGTGGGCCGCAGCGGCTCGGGCAAGACGACGATCACGAAGGTCATCCACGGCCTGTACAAGATCCAGGAGGGCATCGTCCGCTTCGACGGCTACGACGCCCGCGAGATCGACCTGTCGCACCTGCGCCGCCAGGTCGGCGTCGTCCTGCAGGAAAACTTCCTGTTCCACGGCACCGTGCGCGAGAACATCGCGGCGACGATGCCCGAGGCCTCGTTCGAGGACATCGTCGAGGCGGCTAGAGCCGCCGGCGCCGACGAATTCATCGAGCGCATGCCGCAGGGCTACGACACGATGCTGGAAGAGAATGCGTCGAACCTGTCCGGCGGCCAGAAGCAGCGCCTGTCGATCGCCAGGGCGCTGCTGGCCAAGCCGCGCATCCTCGTGCTGGACGAAGCGGCCAGCGCGCTCGACCCGGAAAGCGAAGCGATCTTCATCAACAACCTGTCGCGCATCGCCGTGGGCCGCACCGTGATCATGGTGTCGCACCGCCTGTCGACGCTCGTCAACGCCGACTCGATCCTGGTCATGCAGCGCGGCCAGCTGATGGATGCGGGCCGCCATGAAGAACTCCTGACGCGCTGCTCTACTTACATTCAATTATGGAACCAGCAAACAAGTCATCTGTAACGGCACTCGATCCGACCGACGTCGAGTTCCTGCCGGACGCCGACGAGATCGAGCGCCGGCCGCTGCCGCCGTATGCCCGCATCACCGTCCACGCGCTGGCGGCGATGCTCGTGTGCTTCCTCGGCTGGGCCAGCGTCGCCGAGGTCGACGAGGTCGTGAAGGCGCAGGGCCGGCTCACCACCCCGTTGTCCAACATCGTCGTGCAGCCGATCGAGACCTCGATCATCCGCTCGATCGACGTGCGCATCGGCCAGGTCGTCAAGAAGGGCGAGCGCCTCGCCACGCTGGACCCGACGGACGCCGACGCCGACCAGGCGCAACTGCGCCTGAAATTCGACAGCCTGGACACGCAGGTGAAACGCCTCGAGGCCGAACTGGCCGGCCGGGGCACGCCGGCCGAGACGGGCAAGGTGTCGGCCGACACCCAGCTGCAGGACAAGCTGGCCGGCGAGCGCCGCGCCAACTTCGCCGCGCAGATGGCGCGCCTGGACGAGAACATCGCCAAGGCCCGCGCGTCGCTCGACACGAACGTGCACGACCAGCAGGTGCTGGCCGACCGCACCAAGTCGCTGCGCGAAGTGGAGACGATGCAGGAACGCCTCGTCGACCAGAAATTCGGCGCCAAGGTCAACCTGCTGGACGCGCGCAACAAGCGCATGGAAGTGGAACGCGACTACACGCTGGCGAAGAACCAGGAACCGGAGATCCGCCGTACGCTGGCCGGCCTGGAGGCGGAGAAGCGCGCGTTCGTGAACGGCTGGCGCCAGAAGATCATGGAAGACATGCTGAACCTCACGCGCGAACGCGACGCGACGGCCGAGCAGATCAAGAAGGGCACGCTGCGCCGCGACAAGGTGATCCTGACGGCACCGGCCGACGCCATGGTGCAGGACATCGCCAAGCTGTCGCAGGGTTCCGTCGCGCAGGCCGCCGAGAAGATGTTCACGCTCGTGCCGCTGGGGACCGCGCTGGACGCCGAAGTGCAGATCGATTCGCTCGACGTCGGCCACGTGAAGGCGGGCGACGTGGCGCACATCAAGCTCGACGCGTTCCCGTTCCAGAAGCACGGCACGCTGGAAGCGAAGGTGCGCACCCTGTCCGAGGACGCGTTCAAGCGCGAGACGACGAACGTGGACACGGGCACCGACGCGTACTATGTGAGCCGTATCGACCTCGGCAGCGGCAAGTTGAAGAACATGGACCCGCACGCGCGCCTGCTGCCGGGCATGACCCTGACGGCCGAAATCGTGGTCGGCAAGCGCACCGTGCTGTCGTACCTGCTGTGGCCCCTGACGAAGGGCCTCGACGAAGCGATCCGCGAACCCTGATTCCGCACCTCCACCCATCATTTACTGGAAACGAGCATGTTCCTGAGCATAGAAAACGGCTTCATCAACCGACCTGCCCCGGTCGACACACGAGTCATCGAACGGGTGATCGCCGCCTACAACAAGTCGAAGGCGGTGCAGAAGGACGCGCCGGACGCATACCAGGTCGGCCACATGTGGCTGCCGATCTACGAAGGCTACATGGGCGAGGTCATGGACGTGATGGCGCGCGGTGACGTCGCCGCGCTGAGCCGCATCTACGGTAACTTTTTCCGTGCAAGCTGCTCGACCGGCATCCATGGCATGCCGACTGACATGCAAACTGCCTATTTCTCGGGCAATATCAGCGAAGAAAACGCCGGAAAATACATGGCCGACATCATGCACCGCATGCAGATCTGGCTCGATTCCATCGGCAAGACGCATGGCCTGGACGCGCTGCAGACGCCGGTGATCGGCAATCCGTACGGCTTTTATATCGACGGCGTGTTCTACCGCGCCGGCGTCGATTACCAGCATTATTACGCCACCGTGATCGCACGCCTGACGCGCAGCCGGCAGCGTCGCGCCGTGCTCGAACTGGGCGGCGGCTTCGGCGGCCTGGGCCACTTCCTGCTGCGCGATAACCCGGACCTGACGTACATCGACGTCGACCTGCCGGAAAACATGGCCCTGACCGCGTTCTACCTGCTGAGCGCCTTCCCCGACAAGAAGATCGCGCTGTACGGCGAGGTGGACCTGGAGACGATCGACGTGCGCGACTACGATGCCCTCGTGCTGCCGAACTTCGCCATCGCCGCGCTGCGCGACGATTCGATCGACCTCGCGTTCAACTCCTACAGCCTGGCGGAGATGTCGCTGAGTACCGTCGCCAACTACATCGCCCAGTTCAACCGGGTGACGTCGAAGTTCATCTACCACATCAATCACACCCGCATCCCGCCGGTGAAGGCCGACGAGTTCCCGATCGACTACGCCAAGTTCGAACTGGTGTCCCGTGCGCCCGCGCTGTGGAACCTGGCGCGCGATCCGGACATGGACGAGTACGAGTACCTGTACAAGGCGACGAATCTGCTGGTCTGATCCGGGCAGGGCAAAGCAAAAGGCCGGTGGCGCACCATGCGCCACCGGCCTTTCGTGTCTTGATGTGCGTTATGCGCCGCGCAGCTGCGCCAGCACCGCGTCCACGTTCTCCGGCGTCAGTGCCGTGCCGACGAGATCGCGGTTGGCCAGGATCGCCTGGTCCGACAGGCTGGCGAAATCGAAGGCCAGCAGGCGCTCGACCACTTCGGGCGCGAACCGCGGCTTGATCGGGCGGGCCGGGTTGCCGCCGGCGATCGTGTAGGGCGGGATATCCTTCGTCACGACGCTGCCCGCCGCGACCACCGCGCCCTTGCCGATCGTGACGCCCGACAGCACCGTCGTGCCGTACCCGATCCAGACGTCGTCCTCGATCACGATCGGTCCCTTGGACTGCGCTTCGGCGACGCCGAAATACTTGGCCATGAACGGAAAGGTCGAGAAGCCCGTGTAGGCGTGGTTACCGCCCAGCAGGAACTTGACGTCGTCGGCGATGGAGACGAAGTGTCCGATCCGCAGCGCCTCGTCGCCGCTGCCGAAGGTCCATACGGACAGGCCGCCGTAGCTGCGCCGGCCGCACGTCACGTTGTTGAAGTTGATCGCGCCGTGGCTTTCGACCAGGTGCGTCTCGTTGTGCGGATTACGGAAGCGCCACAATTCGGCCAGCGTGATATGCAACGGGTCGGCGGGACCGTTGGTGACCATCGGCGCGATCGCGGCGTAGAAGTAGGCGTCGTCGCGGTAGTCCTCCATCCACTTCAGGAAGCCATCCTTGACGAAGTCGTTGTCCTGGTCGAAGTAATACGGAATCGTCTGGTGGATGAGGATGCGCTGCTTCTCGGCTTCGTACGCCTCCCGGCTCAGATGGCCGGACGCGAGATAGGGTTTCAGCAGCGACAGGTAGTTGTGGCCGAAGACTTCGGCCACGTTGTAGCCGCTCTTGCGGCCTACCGGCATGCTCGTGAAATAGCTGCCGTACATGATGATGGCGCGCTTGCCCGCCGCCAGCAGGCGGAACAGGACGTCCGTCTGCACCAGCCGCAGTTTCTCGAGGCGGCCGATGTCCGGGATCGCACGGAATTCGTCGCGCCACATGCCGAAGGCGCCGATCCAGGTGCAGAAGTACGAGGCCTTGGCGAGGAATTCGTCGAACGACCGGGCCGTGTCGAACGCCTCGCCCGTGTACATATTCCCGTTCGTGAAGAAGACGATCGGCTTTTCGGCCTGCGTCGCGCGGACGATCTTCAGTACCTCGTCGAGTGCGCCGGCGCGGACCAGCAGGTTATCGTTGTGCAGCTTCAGGTAGGTGCCGCGGCCCTTGCCGAGCACGAACTCGAAGTTCATGTCCGCCGTCATCGGCGTCTCGTGGCGGTGATACACGATCTTGTCGGGGAAGGCGTGCACGAATTCCTCGGCCACGGCCCGGGTTTCGTCGGGCGAACAGTTGTCCGCGATGACGATCTCGACCTCGTCGCTGTCCCGGAACGGCGGTTGCGACGTGATGCTTTCCAGCGTCAGGCGCAACAGGCCGGCGCGTTTGAATGTCGGGATGCAGATCGACAGCAGCGGGGGCAAATTGTCGATCTGGCCTGGTCCGGACTGGTCCGGCGTGTCGTTCTGTGGCGTCATGGAACTCATATTCGTTGGTGTCATCAGGACAGCGTGGCGGTCCAGCCGTCCAGCTGCAGGCGCCATGCGTGCCGTCTTGCTACAGCAAATCCGCGCCGATCGGCAGGCCGGTCTGCGCCAGCAGATCGGCACGTTTCTGGCGCAATTCGGGGCTCGGCGCCGGGTGGCGCCGGTAGACGTACAGGTAGTCCAGCACCGCATTGAAGTCGGTCGCGGCCGTGCTGCTGCCGCGGCGGTCGGTCGTGTCGTCCGCCACTTCGAACACGCGCGAGCCCAGGAACGGCACATGGGTCGGCATCTGGCGGTCGAACACCGACAGCAGATAGTCCCAGTCCTCGTAGGCGCGCATGAACGGATCGAACTCGAGGCCCTGCAGCAGGTGTTTCGGGAATGCGAAGCAGGACATGTGCACCTGGTTCTTCACGTACACGTCCGGCGTCAGCCCGTTCTCCAGGTTCATGCCGACTTCCGACAACGGTTCCGGCCCTTGCGGCAGGCGGCGCTCGGTGACCACCGAGCAGTTGAAGTAGACCGGGAGGCCCAGCCGCACATGCGGCTGGTCGTAGAGCTGCGCCAGGCAGTTGGGATGCCAGGCGTCGTCGTCGTCCAGGAACAGGATGTAATTGCCCTTCGCCAGCGACAAGCCCAGGTTGCGGCTTGCCGACGGACCCTTTTCGCCGTTGCGGCGGATGTACATGTCGCTCTTGCCGAGCAGTTCGGCGCAAACTTCATCGGTGGCACGGTCGCTGGCGTCGGAAATCACGATCACTTCGACGTCGACGGGACAGGCCTGCGACTTGATCGACTCCAGGGCGCGGCGCAGCAGGATCGCGCGCGTGTGGGTCGGCACGATCACGGAAAAGAAGGGCGGTTTGTTCATGATAGGGAAGGCGTCTTATTTGGGTACGGCCCTGATGATGTAGGCCGTGGGTTGCGCATCGGTGACGGTCAGGTCCGGATCGGCGCCGACGCTGACGGCCAGCTGCCTGATCGCGGCCACGACGGCTTCGTTCTGCAGCGGGGCCAGCTGCATCTGCAGCCCCTGTTCCACGGCGAATCCGTTCTGCTGGAACAGCTCGAACAGCGTGCCGCGGCTGAACATGCGGCGGTTGCTGGTGGCCAGGATGCCGCTGTCCGCATAGCGCAGGTCGCCGATGCACAGCCGGGCCAGCACGCTCCAGTGCTGCCCGTTCGGGATCACGGCCACGATGCTGCTGCCGGGGGCGATCACCTTGCGGATGCGCTGCAGCAGCCGCTCCGGGTGGCGGATGCGTTCCAGCGCCTGGTCCAGCACCCAGCAGTCCACGTCGGTATAGCCGCGGAAGAAGTCGTCGCCCAGCGCGTCCACGTCCTCGTTGAGGACACGGTCGCAGGCGCCTTTCTGCAGATTCGCGTTGTCCGGATCGATCGCGACCGCGGTGTAGTCGCACGCCGGATTGCCTTCCTTGACGGCGCGGGCCAGGGCGCCGTCGCTGGCGCCGATCTCGACCACCCTGGCCAGCCGCGCCGGCAGCAGGCTCTGGATGTGCAGCCGCATGGTGGCCGCTTCACGCGCCGCCTGCTCCCAGGCTTCCAGGTGATAGCCGCCGGACCGCTTCACCGTGCCTTGCCAGTCATGGCGCAGGTAGTGGTTCACGCCGTCGACCTTGAAGTCTTCCTTGAGCCACTGGATGCCCTTGATCAGGTTGTCCTTGCCGGCGCGGTGCAGGGCCAGCATCGGTTCCGTCATCGGCGCGCCGTGGCGGGTCGGCATCGGCCACTGGCGCACCACCTCGATATTGACCAGCATGCAGGCCGGATGCAGGTAGCGGACCGCGCCCTCTTCGTAGTCCACATCGAAGCCGCCCTCGTTCACGTGATTGGTATAACCCACGCCGTACATGCCGGGCTGCAGTTCCTCCAGCATCGATTCGATGAAGCCGCGGTTCAGCACGATGACGTCGGAATCGAGCACCAGCACGGGGCCCTGCAGCTCCAGGTTCTGGAACGCCCAGGCCATGCCGGGGCCGTGGTGGATGTTGTAGTCGAAGTGGATGAACTTCACGTCCGCGTAGTTGGCGCACACCGCTTCGATCGCGCGCCAATGCTCCTCGCTCGAACCGTCGATGATCGTCACCGGGTTGGGGTAATGCCTGCGCAGCGAACTCAACAACTCCTCGATCAGCTCAGCTGAATTGTAGGAGACCGAAATGATGGGGATACTGTCGACGTCGATGTTGTTCATTGTGTTGCGTAACTCCGGATGAGGTTCTCGGTGGTGTCAGGCGGCGATCGCGCGCACCAGGTATTGATAGGGCAGCGCGTCCTGTACGGCCAGCTCGGGATCGGCGCCGCTGGCCGCGGCCAGGGCGCGGATCGCGTCCAGCACGACCGGCGGCGGCTGCTGCGCGTTCACCGTCGTCATGGAGACGAGCGCGAATCCGCATTCCTGCAGCAGTGCCGCGAGCGATGCGCGCGTGAACAGGTGCAGGTTGCGCCGGTCCGGCGTGTTGCCCGCGGCGAGCAGCGTCTGCACGAGCCAGTTCTGGCCGTTGCCCACGCAGGCGACCAGTTCCACCGGGCCGAGCGCCTGGCGGCGCAGGCGCGCGAGGAAGGCCCACGGATCGCGCAGGCGTTCCAGCATTTCCGGGAATAGCCAGCACTGGGCCGCGGCCAGCTGCTGCCAGTCGGCGTCGGTCAGCTGCTCGGCATCGCGCCCGATGGCGGCGGTGCTCCACTCGCCGGACGCGCCGACAGCGGCGCTTATGGCGATATAGTGCGAGTTCGGCTCGCGTGCGCGCCAGGCCTGGGCCAAAGTGGCGCCGCCCACTTCGACGATGCTGTGCATGCCGGGACGCAGCAGCGCCAGCATGCTCTCCTGCTGCAGCGTCAGTTGCGCGGGGGCCGGTACTTCCTGCAGGCGGGCGACCGCCGGCTCGTCGGCGGGTTCCGCGCCGGCCGGGCGCTTGACGACGGACGCCAGCAGGTCTTCGTAGTCGCACACGAAGCGCGGCGTGTCGAACAGGGGGCTCGCGTCGCGGTTGGCCGCGAGGCGCGCGCGCAGCGCGTCCATGCGCGGGCGGTCGTTGCCGAGGGCGATGGCCAGCGCCTCGTAGTCTTCCAGCGTGTGCGTGACGAGTTCCGGCAGGCCGACCGCGCGTAGCAGGCTGCCCGCCATGCGCGAGCAGAAGGTCTGGCCGGCCCACGTCAGCACGGGGAGACCTGCCCACAGGGCGTCGCTCGCGGTAGTGCCGCCGTTGAACGGATTCGTGTCGAGGAACAGGTCGGCCAGGCGGAAGCGGGCCAGGTAATCGGCCGGCGCCACGCGTGCCGCGAACAGCAGGCGGCTGCCTTCCACGCCGCGTGCCTCGGCCTCGCGCACAAGATTGGCGCGGGTAGCGTCGCTGTCGGCCACCATCCACAGCACGCTGTCCGGCACCTGCTTCAGGATGCGCATCCAGCTGTCGAACACCTCGGGCGTGATCTTGAAATTGCTGTTGAAGGAGCAGAACACGAATGCGCCGTCCGGCAGGCCGTTCGCCGCGCGCGTGGGCGTCGGACCGATGGCACGGCGGCGGTCGTTGATCTGGAACGTGTGCGGCATGCGCAGCGGCCGTTCCGTGAAATGCGGTTCCAGTTCGGGCGGAAACACGAAGTCGTCGGCCACCACGTAGTCGATGCCGGGGACCGCCGTCGGGCCGGGAAAGCCCAGCCACGTCAGCTGCACGGGCGCGGAACGCCAGCCCAGGATGTCGGCGCGCGCGCCCATGGTGAGGCCGTGCAGGTCGACGAGGACGTCGATCTCGTGCGAGCGGATGCAGCGCGCCGCTTCCTCGTCCGTCATGCGGTCGATGCGGATGTAGTGGTCCATCGCGCCGACCACGCGGGCGCGCAGCGGCGAGTTGTCTTCGCGGCTCCAGGAAAACGCGTAGACCTCGACGCGCGACCGGTCGTGCAGCTCGTACAGTTCGGCCGTCAGGATCGATACCGCGTGCGAGCACAGGTCGGACGACAGGTAGCCGATGCGGATGCGCCTGTGCGCATAGCCTTCGGGCGGCGCCAGCTGCTCGGGCGCCGCGTGCACCTTGCGTTCGACGAAGTTGAGCGACGCGGCCAGCTGCTCGGCCGGATCGGGCGACGCGCCCAGCATCGCGAGTGCCGACGTGTGACGGCGCTGTTCTTCCACCGTGACGGCGCCGAAGGCTTCGTAGATGGGCCACACGCACAGCTTCTGGCGCAGGTGCACCCAGTGCGTGATGACCTTGGGCTGGTCCGGGTCGAGTTCCAGGCTGCGCGTGAGATGGTCCAGCGCTTCCGGCAGGTGCTTGCGGATCTCGCACAGGCGGCCCAGGTTGTTCAGCGCCTGCACGTGCAGCGCCGGCTTCGCGGCCAGGTCCGGGATGTCGGCGAGGATGCCCTGCCATGCGGCGAGCGCGTCATCGGGCCGGTTCATGCGTTCGTACAGCGTGCCGAGATTCAGGCGGGCCTCGACGAAGCTCGGGGCGAGTTCGATCGCTTTCAGGTAATCGCGCACGGCGCCCGCATCGTCCCCCACGTTGCCGCGCGCGACGGCGAGGTTGAAGCAGGCGGCATACGCGGCCGGGGAGGCCGTGTGCGCGATCCAGGTTTCGTACAACCGGATGGCTTCCTGCTGCATCCCCAGTTCGACCAGCGTCTGCGCACCCTGGAACAGCTCACCGAGCGGCAGCACGCCACGTTCGGCCTGGCGGAACAAAGCATCGGTATGCGCAGGAACATTCATGCTGAATAAATCTCTCGAGTCGGCTTTGGGAAGCGTAATCATACTCTCTCAGAGTATCCCCAGCGAACGTTTGTGGCCTGTGAGCAACCAATTGGCGCCATCCGTTTGTACCCAAGTTTTCAATCAAGCATGACATTTGCAAGGACTGAAACGGTTCTTGAAACTATTTCCTCAAGGCTACATTGTCAAAATAATTAGCACGGGCAATGATGTCTGTCTAGCAATTTTTGAATTTGCAATGAATTGTAATTAAAAAGCGACAATTTCTTGCGTTTTGACATGGCTGTTTTCATAGGGAAATCCAAATTTTGTTCAATATCAAAGGATGAGCACAATAGTTAATTCGGATAATTTTTTACGAATAAATATTGTTTTCTTGCTACATTGGAAAGTCGTGTAGTTGGTAAAAAAACACGTAGGCCCGATACCCATCGGTGCTTCCATTTCAAGGCGAGAGACATGACAACCAATCCGACTTCTTGCGTTTCCCCTGCCCAATCCGGGCTGAACAAACTGGTCCTGGGCGCCGCCACCGCGCTGGCGCTGCTCGGCGCGGCGCCCGCCATGGCATCCGTGGTGAACTTCGAATCCCTGAGCCCCAACAGCGCCTACATGGGCGGTGACACCTTCGGCGAGGCCGGCTACACGCTGCAGGCGATCGACAACCACGGCGGCACGAGCGGCGTCGTGGGCCTGCTCATGAACGGCATGGACCCGACCACCTGCTGGCTGGGCGGCTGTCCGACCAACAACACGAGCCATTCCTACCTGGGCCTGAACGACGGCGGCGTCACGATCACGAAGGACGACGGCGGCAGATTCAGCCTGCGCAGCCTCGATTTCGGTTTCGTCGGCCCCACCGGCGGCCTGGCGAACTTCTCGTACGGCCAACTGCTGCTGACCGGCATCTTCGCGAACGGCGACACGCTCGGCTACGCGCTCGACTTCCCGGGCACGGACAACGACGGCAACCCGCTGTTCGGCTCTGCCACGCTGTCGGCCGGCTTCGGCTACACCGAGCTGACGAGCCTGACGATCCGCGCCTGCCTGTTCGACGGCGCCGGCGGCTGCACCGTCGCGCCCGACAACTCCGATCCGTCGATTTACCAGGCCCAGTTCGCCATCGACAACCTCGGGCTGGCCGAAGTGCCGGAGCCGGGCAGCCTCGCGCTGATCGGCCTGGGCATGGGTGCGTTCCTGGCGCGCCGCCGCAAGTCCGCTTCTTCCAACAACGCTTGAGCCGCCGAGGTACCGACCATGAAACTGCGTCCCATCACTTCGGCCGTCCTGTTCGCACTGACCGTCGCGGCCGCCACCCACGCGTATGCCGACGGCGAAGTCCGCCGCTCGTACATCGTCCAGCTGGCCGACAAGCCGGTCGCCACCTATGACGGCGGCGTCAGCGGCCTGCAGGCCACCAAGCCGGCCGCCGGGCAGCGCCTGAACGTCGACGCGACCAGCGTCCAGAACTACATCACCTACCTGGAGACCAAGCAGTCCGACGTCCTGTCGACCGTCAACAAGGCCCAGGTCACCAACGAATACAAGGTCGTCTTCAACGGCTTCTCGGCCCTGCTGACCGACGCCGAGGTCCGCGCGCTGAAGAAGAATCCGGGCGTCGCCAGCATCTCGGCCGACAATATCCTGCAGCTCGACACGAGCTATACCCCGACGTTCCTCGGCCTCGATAAACCGGGCGGCCTGTGGGACCAGCTCGGCGGCCAGGACAAGGCCGGCGAAGGCATCGTCATCGGTATCGTCGACGGCGGCATCTGGCCGGAGCACGACAGCTTCGCCGACCGCGTCGACGCGAACGGCAACCCGAGCCGCGACGGCACCAAGCTCGCCTACGATGCGCCGCCGGCCTCCTGGAAGGGCATCTGCCAGGTCGGCGAAGGCTTCGCGGTCACCGATTGCAACAACAAGCTGATCGGCGCGCGTTACTTCAAGCAGCCGTCGCAGACCCTGCACTGGACCGAATTTTTGTCGGCGCGCGACTCGGTCGCGGGCGCGGAAGGCCATGGCGGCCACGGCGACCACACGGCCAGCACGGCCGGCGGCAACGCGCACGTGACGGCCACGACCAACGGCATCTCGCTCGGCAAGATCACCGGCATGGCGCCGCGCGCCCGCATCGCCGCCTATAAAGTCTGCTGGACCGACGGCGTGACCGGCCTGAACGGCTGCGCCACGTCGAACAGCGTGGCCGCGATCGAACAGGCCGTGAAGGATGGCGTGAACGTCATCAACTTCTCGATCGGCCCGAATGCCGGCGGCGGCCAGTTCAACGAACCGACCGAAGTCGCCTTCCTCGGCGCGGCCGCGGCGGGCGTGTTCGTAGCGGCATCGGCCGGCAACTCCGGTCCGGCGACGGCACCGGTCGCCCACATCAGCCCGTGGCTGACCACGGTCGGCAACTCGACGCACAACCGCACCTATGCGGGCGACGTCGCGTTGGGCAACGGCGTGACGGTCACCGGCGCGTCCGGCAACGCCAATACGCCGTCGGCACCGCTGATCCTGGCGAAGGATGCCGGCCTGGCGGGCGTCGATCCGGCCAATCCGAGCCTGAACCTGTGCTTCGGCCCGGCCGACGGTCCGACCACGTACCTCGATCCGGCCAAGGTGACGGGCAAGATCCTCGTCTGCGACCGTGGCAGCAACGTGCTCGTCAACAAGAGCGCGAACGGCAAGACGGCCGGCGCGGTGGGCGTCATCATCGCCAACACACCGACCAGCGCGGCGACGATCCTGAACCAGGCGCACTCCATCTCGACCGTGCACATCACGGCCGCGGACGGCCAGAAGGTCAAGGATTACTATGCCTCGACGCCGGGCGCCACCGCGGCGCTGAACAACCTGCGCGGCATCGTCGATCCGAACATCGTGGCACCGCAGATGAACAGCAGCTCGTCGCGCGGCCCGAACGTGGCCAACGCCAACATCATGAAGCCGGACGTCACCGCGCCGGGCACGGACATCCTGGCGGCCGTCAGCGCCGACCTGACCAAGGCCCAGCGTGACGCGGTCGCCGGCGGCGCACCCGCACCGTCGAAGGACTTCGCGTTCTACACCGGCACGTCGATGGCGTCGCCGCACGTGGCCGGCATTGCCGCGCTGCTGAAACAGCGCCATCCGGACTGGACGCCGGCGATGATCAAGTCGGCCCTCATGACGACCGCGTACGACACCTTCAACGATGGCCAGAACGGTCCGGTGTCCTGGGACAGCACGGCCCGCACGACCGGCACGCTGCCGTGGGGCCAGGGCGCCGGCCACGTGGCGCCGTCCGTCGCCGTCGATCCGGGCCTCGTGTACGACCTGGCCACGATCGACTACGCGCGCTTCCTGTGCGGCCTCGGCATCACGAACGTGTTCAGCCCGGGCACCTGCTCGGCCGTCGGCACCATCCAGCCGTACAACCTGAACCTGCCGTCGCTGACGGCCGCCAACGTGCTGGGCATCCAGACCCTGACCCGTACCGTGAAAAACGTGGGCGGCACCGCGGCGACGTACAACGTCAGCACCACGCTGCCGGGCTACACGGTCGACGTGCAACCGGCCACGCTGAACCTGGCGCCGGGCGCGAGCGCCACGTACACCGTCAAGCTGACCCGCACCAGCGCGCCGATGAACACGTGGGTGTACGGCAAGCTGACCTGGAGCGACGGCACGCACACCGTGCGCAGCCCGCTGACGGCGCGCGCCTCCACGATCGCCGTACCGGCCACGGTGCAGAGCGAAGCGACGTCCGGCACCAAGGTCGTCACCATCGGTACCGGCTACGCCGGCTCGCTGTCCCTCGCCAAGGCCGGCCTGATCCCGGCCACCGAGTTCAACTCGACGGTCGTCACCGCGACGAACACGGCCAACAGCGTGTGCACGGGCGGCGGCGGCACGGGCGTGAACGTCCATACCGTCACCATCCCGGCCGGCACGACCACGGCCCGCTTCGCGCTGTACGACAGCGACACGAGCGGCAACGGCCTGTCCGACCTGGACCTGGTGGTGGCACGCGGCACGACCGTCGTCGGCACCAGCGGCGGCCAGACGGCCAACGAGATGGTCACGCTGGCCAACCCGCCGGCTGGCGAGTACAAGGTGTGCGTCGTCGGCTACGATCCGGTAGGCGGCAGCGCGACGTACAAGCTGTCGACCTGGGTGCTGAGCCCGACGGTGACCGGCGGCAACTTCAGGGCCATCGCACCGACGCAGGTCGCCCTGGGCGGCACGGCATCGGTGGCACTGTCGTGGTCCGGCCTCGCGACCGGCAAGCGCCACCTGGGTTCGGTCTCGTACCTGACCGGCGGCAGCACGGTCGGCACGACGATCGTCGAAGTCGACACGACGGATCCGATCCCGTTGTTCCAGAACGCCGGCAACAAGCAGGCGAAGGTCGAGTAATCGACCTGGCAGGGCCGCCACAAGCGGCCCTCAAAGACAAAGCCGCGGTGGTTGCCGCGGCTTTGTCGTTTTTACAGCTGTCGTGTCAGCGTGCCACGGGTGCCATGCCGCCGGGCCCGGTGTTGGTTGCGCGCAGCACGCACTGGCCGGCGGAGCACGTCGCGCCCGGATCGGGCACGACGGAGCAGGTCGACATCATGCCCTTCTTGGTGTCCTCGGCCTGGCGCGCGGCCGCGTGTTCGGCCACGAGCGCGCGCAGGCGCGTGCCGTCGCTGTTCTTGCCGGACCACGCGAGGTAGCGCTCGGGACCGCCGCAGGCCTTGTGGCCCACGCCGATCGTGTGGCACTGGTCGTCTGTATCGCAGGCGGCGTTGCCGCGCTCGGCCTCGATGCGGGCCAGCAGGGGCGCGCTGCCCGTGGCAGTGGAGGGTGCCTGCGGCGCATCGCTGCGGCAGGCGCTGCTCGCCAGCAGCAGGGCCAGGCCGGCGAGGGTGCGGGGTAGGGTGTGCAGGTTCATGGGCCCATGATCGCGTGCATGGCCGCGCTTGGCAAGGGGCGCACGCGTCACGGCACCGTCATATTCCCCCGCTACATTGCTCTCATCGATATGGGCGGCAAGGCGGGCGCGATGGGCGGGCGTTGGATGGAGGGCGAAGGCAGGGCGGGCAAGCGCATCCTCGTGCTGAGCGTACCTGCGGGCGCCGGCCATACGCGCGCCGCCGAGGCGATCCGTGCCGCCGCGTGCGCGGTTCCCGGCATCGCCGAGGTCATCCACCTGGACGCGACCGCCTACGCGACGCCGCGCCTGCGCCAGGTCTACGCCGACCTCTACATCCTGCTCGTGCGCCGCGCGCCCGCCGTGTGGAGCTGGGTCTACGACTACACGAATACGGCCGCGCCGGACGGCTGGGCGCACCGGCTGCGGCGCCGCATCGAACGCCGCGACTGCGCGCCGCTGCTGGCGAAAATCGCCGAGCTGCGCCCGGATGCCATCGTCTGCACGCATTTCCTGCCGGCCGAGATCCTGGCGCGCGAGGTTGCCGATGGCATGCTGCGCTGCCCAGTGTGGGTGCAGGTGACGGACTTCGACCTGCACCTCATGTGGGTGCACCGTCACATGGCCGGCTATTTCGCCGGCAACGACGAAGTGGCGTTCCTCATGGAAAAACACGGCATCGCGCGCGACGGCATCCACGTCACCGGCATCCCGGTCATGCCGGCTTTTATATGCCGGCCGGACCGCGCCGCGTGTGCCCGCGAGCTCGGCATCGATCCCGGCCGCATGACCTTCCTGCTGATGGGCGGCGGCGCGGGGCTGGGCGGCCTGTCCACGCTGGCCCAGCGCCTGCTGGCGATTCCCGGCAATTTCCAGTTGATTGCCCTGGCGGGCCGCAACGCGGCCGAACTGGCGGCGCTGCGCCGGCTCGCGGCCGCGCACCCGGGCCGGCTCGTGCCGCAGGGTTTTACGGACAAGGTCGAGCGCCTGATGGCCTGCGCCGACGTGGCCATTACCAAGCCGGGCGGTGCGACGACGGCGGAATGCCTGGCACTGGGCCTGCCCATGATCGTGAATGCGTCCATTCCCGGCCAGGAAGAGAGAAACGCCAATTTCCTGCTCGAGCATGGCGCCGCGATGAAGGCGTTCGATGCGCCGTCGCTGGAATACCGCGTGCGCTACCTGATGGCCCATCCGGCCGAACTCGACACCATGCGTGCCCGCGCCCTCGCGCTGGGCCGTCCCCATGCCGCGAGCGCCGTGCTGGCGGCCATCCTGAAGCAGACCGAACCCATCGATGCCTGTGTTTGAACTTTCCCATGCCGGCCAGTTCCTTGCGACCCTGGCCGCCGTCGTCGTTGCCGCCTACTTTTTTGCCCGCGTCGAAGTCGAGATCGAAGGCGACGCCGGCTGGGCCGCGAACCTGCCCACCTGGCGCATCGAAGAGCATCCGCTGCTCGACATCTTCTGGGGCGGCCGCGTGCTGACCGGTTACCACGCGTGGATGTTTTCCTTCATCGGCGTCATTTTTCACTTCCCGCTGGCCTTCATGGGCGTATGGTCGCCGCAGCTGGAAGCGCGCGCGCTCGGCGCCGTCATGCTGTTCTGGATCGTCGAAGACTGGCTGTGGTTCGTCGTCAACCCTGCCTTCGGCTGGCGCCGTTTTAAACGCGAACTGGTCCCGTGGCACAAGCGCTGGTTTGCCGGGGCGCCTGTCGATTACTGGATGTTCGGCGCCGTCAGCGCGCTGTTGTTCTGGTACGCGTACTGACCGTCCCGGACCGCCGGTTGCCCAGATCGAGCGCATGGCGCACGCGCTGGCACAGTTCGCCGGACGTGCGCGAAATCAGTTCGTGGGGAATCTCGAATTTCCCCGTCAGCCGGTCGTAGTCTTCGAAGCCGTACGACACCATGAACGGATGCATGCCCGTGCCTGACGCCGCGGCGAAATCCTTGTGCTCGTCGCCGCACACGTAGGCGCGCGCGGGATTGATGCCGAACTGCTCGCGGATGGCGCGGAACTGGCTCGTCTTTTTTTCCGAGAGCGGGATGTGGACGAGGAAGTCGAGCGCGTTGATGTCGATGTCGTGGCGCTGGAACAGCTGGCGCAAGGTCTCCAGCGGTTCGTTCGTGATGTTGCGTGTGACCATGCCGACGACGACGTCCGGCGCGGCGACCAGTTCCCGCACGAGGTCGGGAATGCCTTCGTACATCGCCGCTTCCTGGCGGTAGACTTCCGTGAGGCTGTCGACCAGACGAGCCCGGCTGTTCTTGCGCAGATTCTTCTTGATGATCGAGGGGAATTCCTTCAGCCCGCCGAGATACTTGAACAGGTTGTGGCGCTTCTGGAACCGGGCTTCGTCGCCGATGTCCAGGCCGTGCCGCGAAAAGGCCGCTTCGATGGCGGAGAAGGCGTCGATGGTGGTGCCGTCCGCGTCGAGGATCAGCAGGCGTTTCCTGGATTTGTACATGTGCGTCGTGGCCGGATTTCGTTGCCTCATCATACGCACGGGCACGTTACCGCCGTATGACATGCAGACGTCAGCGCCAGAACAGCACGAACGCCAGCGCGCCGAACAGGCACCATTTGAACACGTAGTAGACGGTGCGGTTCCAGGTCTTGAGCCGCTTGCCGAACCGGCGCAGCACGTACAGGTAGCGGAACGCGCGGTTCAGGCCGCCCGTGCGGTCGCCGATCTCGTTCGGCGCCGCCGACGCGCGCAGCAGGAAGCCGCCGACAATGCGGCTGACGGCCTGCGCCCAGCGGTACTTCAGCGGCCGCTCGACGTCGCAGAACAGGATGATGCGGTCGTGCGCCGTCCGGTTGGCGGCGTCGTGCAGATAGGTCTCGTCGAACACGACGTCCTCCCCGTCGCGCCACGCATACGGGATGCCGTCGACGACGATGGCGCAGCGGTCGTCGCTGGGCGTGACGAGCCCCAGGTGGTAGCGCACGGACACGGCCAGCGGATCGCGATGCAGGCCCAGCGTGCCGCCCGCCGGCAGCAGCGCGAACATCGCTGCCCTGATCGATGGGATGCGTTCCAGGATGGCCACCGTGCGCGGACACAGCGCCGCTGCGGACGGATGCGGATTGTCGTACCACTTCAGGTAGAAGCGCTTCCAGCCGCGCCTGAAAAAGGAATTGAAGCCGATGTCGTCGTATTTGCCGGAGGGGCGGATGCGCTGCGTCTCGTACAGTGCGAGGGCTTCCTGCCGGAACGTGCGCCATTCCTGTTTGAGTTCCGCCAGTTCGGGAAAGCAGGATGCTGGCAGGAAGGGCGTCGTCGGCACGGCGGAAAACAGGTAGCAGAAGCAGTTCAGCGGCGCCGTGAACGTGGAGTGGTCGGACAGCTGGCGGAACACGCCGTGGCGCACGCGGCCGCGCAGGTGCACGACCACCGCGCTGGCCACGAACAGCAGCAGGACGATCCAACGCATCGGCGGACTCCGCAGTGAAAGGGGGCGCGATCGCAACGCGCAACCCTGCCATTGCAGCAGAACGCCCGCGGCGGTGGCCTGATCCGCCTCAATCGGCGGGCGCAGTTGACAGCGCCGATAGACTGGCTGGCCGCCGAGAGCGATGGCTCGCTGGACCGGCTGTTCGGCGGACGCATCGCACCGCTCGTCGCGTACTTCGGCAGCCAGCGCAAGCTGTCGCCGAAGGATATCCAGGAATTGCGCAAGCTGATCGACGAGTTCGACGATGGCGAGTGAATTCACGCTGTCGCTGTTGCGCGCCGCCCTGTTCACGAGCATTGCCATCGTGCTGGTGTCATGCGCCCGCAGGCCGTTGCGGCGCTGGGGCGGGGCCGCGCTTGTTTACCAGGCCTGGCTGGTCGTGCCGGCGCTCTGGTTCGGCACTGCCCAGCGGGCGTTCCTGCGCCGGGCGGGCTGGTTGACCCGGTCCGGTGCAGTGTATGTCAGCGCCACGGATGCGGGGCCGGCGTCGGTCGGCCTGTTGCGTCCCAGGATCGTCGTGCCGCGTGACTTCGACCGCCGTTATTCGCCACTCGAGCAGGCATTGATCCTGTCTCACGAGCAAACCCACATCGCCCGCGGCGACGCCGTGGTCAATCTGTTGGCGTGCGCATTTCAGTGCGTGTTCTGGTTCAACCCGCTCCAGGAAATCGCGTGCGACGCGATCGTCATGCAACGCCACCCGCGCGCGCCGGCGTGAACTGTCACTGGCAAACCGCTCACCCAACGAAGGAGCGTCTCATGAGTCTGCAGTTACCCCCGCCCGGAACGATCCGCCGCCGCGTCGGCCGTTGCATCATCGCCTTGCTGGCCACCGGTGCCGTCGCCGCCACACTGGGCGCGCGTGCGGAGCAGGCCGCAGCGGCGCCGTCGTATCTCGTCGAGATGGCGTTGGATGCCGGCGGTGAACGATCCGCGCCGCGTGTCCTGGCCAGGGGCGGGGAACAATTCGCCGTGGCGTCGGGCACATACCGCGTCGAAATGACGGTGCGCGAGGCAAAGACCCCAGGCGACGTCTGGTTGACGGGGCGGATTTTGAAGGGCGCCGACATCGTCAGCGCACCCACGCTGCTGGTCCGTGTCAACGACAAGGCCACCATCAATACCGGGGACGTCACGTTGTCGCTGACCGTATTGCCGCGCCCCTGACCGTCGTCTTGCGGTCGATGGTCGTCATGCGCCGCACAGTGCGACCGTCCACGGCCTGCATCTGTTGCGCGCGCCCAAGCCGTCGTGTCCGACATCGAGAAAAAATGGATGGTTCACAGACCAATCGGAGACGGCAATGGCAATCGATGCTTATCTGCAAATCGACGGAATCAAAGGCGAATCGGCGGATGACAGGCACAGGGAATGGATCGAAGTCTCGCACGTCGTGTGGGGCATTCATCAGCCCCGAGCGGAAACCGTGTCGACAGCCGGCGGCCATACCAGCGGCCGAGCCGAACTATCCAACATCAGGTTCGAAAAGTTGGCGGATCTGGCTTCGCCGATCCTGGCCCAGACTTGTGCGGCAGGGAAGACGATTCCCAAGGCCGTGTTTGAATTCATGCGGGCGGATGGCGACGGCAAGCCGGTTCCGTATTTCCGCATCGAGATCGAGAACGTCATGATTTCGGACGTGGCCCCGACCAGCGGCAGCGGCGGCATCATCACCGAGCACGTCCAGCTTGCGTACTCGAGGATCAAGTGGGCTTACACGAAACAAAGCATCAAAGGAGGGGCGCAGGGCAGTACGGCAGGTGGATGGGACCTTGCGGCGAACCGAATCGCGGCATAAGAGGATGGCCATGCCTCATATTTACCGCGACGCCAGAAAACTGGAGCACCAGCCGAAAGTGGACGGCGGCGAGTGCGTCCGCCTCGTTCAGCATTACACTCGTGTCGGGCCAACCTCCACCTGGCGTCAGGGACCACGTGTCCTTGATGAGGCGATCATCGAGGAAGGCACGGTCATCGCCAATTTCAACAAGCAGGGACGCTGGCCAGGCAAGCGCAAAGGCAACCATGCCGCGTTCTTCATCGGCTTCGGGCCACGCGGGCCGGATGGCAAACCGATTTGGATCGTCGTGCAGGATCAGTGGAAGGCGAAGGGCGACATTCACATGCGCCGCATCGAGCGTCACGGCCTGAAGCTCCACGACGAGGGCAATCGCATCGACGACGCCGACAACGCCGAGCACTTCTACATCGTGAAATGAAATCAACAATCGTAATCGTCATGCTGGCGCTGGCGCCTTTTGTATCCGAAGCGGTAGCCGGCGAATCACAGTTCCAGTGCCCTGAACGCTACGTCAACGAGCCTACCGAGATGGCCGGGGCGCCCGCAGGGTGGGCAACCTTCGTTCAGCCTCGATTACCTGTTTCCGGCGGTGGAATGGTGCATGGCGCGCCCAGGCTGGACCCGCCCGCCGAGTTGCACGGCAGCGAGGCCAGGGCGACCAGGGATGGCTGGCGCGAAACCCGCTTCCCTGTCGAGGGAGAGAGCTGGGCGTTCTGCGCGTACGGTCAGGGTGGCGTCATCCGGTTGTTTCGCCGGGTTGACGATGAGGGTGTGCGCGAGTGTGTGTTACGCACACGGCAGGCGCGATCGGCCGCTGCGCCCGCCGTGGAATTCGTCTGTCGATGAGCGGGCTGCGCCAGCGATTCAGTAGGTCAGCGTAATCAGCGACACCGCCTGCCTTGGCAACTGCATCCTGACCGTGGCCTGACCGTTCGACGTCTCCAGCGTCGACGCGGGCGCAAGCTCCGCCAGTTCGCTCGCCTTCTGCAGTTCGGCCACCTGCGCCGGCGTCGGCTTCGCGGGCGAGCCCATGCGCTTCCACGCGGCGTACGAATTGCTGTGCTCCTGGTCGATGCGGTAGTGGCGCATCTGCACCCGTTTGGCCGGAATGCCGGCGATGCGCAGTTCGACCGGTGAGCCGGCGTCGATGATGTCGTCGTCGTGGTAATTCCAGACCAGGACGGTCACGCTGTGCGCCTCCTTCGCCGCCAGCGCATCGATGTCGGTACGCGCGCCGCGCACGCCGGCGGCCTGGATGCGGGCCGCGTCGTAGGTCCGGTCGCCCGTCACCGCCACGCGCTCGCCGCGCATCTTGCCGAGCATGCGGAACACGTTCAGCACCGGCTTGTTCACGCCATTGGTCGCCAGATCGCGGAAGCCCGCGAACCAGGGCTGGTCCTCGAACTCGAACGACCAGTTCACCGCGCCGATCAGGTTCACGCCGCGTCGCGCGGCCAGGTCGTACTCGCGCGCGATCGACGCCGCCGTGTAGCTGGCGTACAGCGTGCCGTTGCGGTAGGCGTTCTCCGGGTTCGTCTGCATGCCGCAGGCGGCGCAGCCCTCCGGGTCGGATTCGCCGATGATGACGGGGATGTTTTTCAGTTCGGGGTATTTCTCGACGAGCGCGAAGCCCTCGTCGAGGTGGCGGAAATGGGCGTCCATGCCCATGCGCACGATGCCATTGACCACCTTCGGCGCGCCCTTGGCGTGGAAGGCGACGAAGTCCAGCGGCGACCCGGTCTTGCCGGTCGCATAGTTGGTCTCGTGCAGGCAGTGCTGCAGGAAGTCGTCCATGAAGCGGCCCGCGCCGGCCGTGTGCGGCCCGCCGATGCGCGCCGTGGGCAGCGCGCGCTTCACCGCGTCGGCCGCGTAGTCGTACATCTTGAAGTACTCGCGCTTCGTGTCCGGCGCGATCAGGTACAGGCCGTCCGGCTCGTTCCACACTTCCCAGTACCAGCTCTCGACTTCCTTCTGGCCGTAGCGCGCCACGCTGTGCTTGACCCATTGGTAGACCAGCTCCGACCACTTGGCGTAGTCGTTCGGCGGCGTCGCCCAGCCGGTCATGATCTCCTTGTAGGGCGTGCCCGGCTTCCAGTGGTGGCGGTAGGGCTGCGGGCGCTGCGACAGCGCTTCGGGCATGAAGCCGATCTGCGCCAGCGGTTTCATGCCGCGCTCGATGTACGTGTCGAAGATGGCGTCGACGATGGTCCAGTCGTAGACCGGCTTGCCGTCCTTGTCCTCGCTGTACATGTTCGTCGAGCCCCACTTGAGCGCATGGCTGCCGTCGCCCGACGTCATGAGGTTGTGCGTGCGGACGTACACGGGGACGGGACTCAGCGCGGCGATGTCGCCCAGCAGTTTTTTACCGTTGGGGGCCGTCGTGTAATTCGGTTCGTCGTAGCCGAACCAGGCCCAGATCGGGGTCATGGGGCCCTTGGCCTGCGTGGCGTCGACGGTCAGCCTGACCGGCTGCGGCGCGGCCGGTTCGGCGGCGTGCAGGGGCGCACACGCCGCGAGGAGGAGGGCGGCAAGGTGTCTCTTCATTGTTGTTCTCGTGGATCGGTCCGATGGCATGATGCTAGGCCGATCCACGATGGCCGTCCAATGACGGTTTTTCCGGTGCCGATACCGGATCGGATATCGCCCGCTCAGCTCTTGCGGACGAATTCCGACTTCAGGCTCATCGCGCCGAAGCCGTCGATCTTGCAGTCGATGTCGTGGTCGCCCTCGACGAGGCGGATGTTCTTGACCTTGGTGCCCTGCTTGACGACGCCGCCGCCGCCCTTCAGTTTCAGGTCCTTGATGACGGTGACGGTGTCGCCGTCCTGCAGCACGTTGCCGGCCGCGTCGCGCCACACCCGGGCCGTCTCTTCCGCCGCCGCTTCGGCCTTGACGGGCCATTCATGCGCGCATTCCGGGCAGACGTAGTTGCCCATGCCGTCTTCGTAGGTCAGCGTGGAACCGCAGGTGGGGCAGGGGGGGCAGGTCGTCATGGCAGTGTGCGAAAGGGATGGGGGAAAGGAGCGCCAACCGCGAGCGTTTGGCATTGGCGTCGGATCATAACGGTTGGATGGCGGGCTGCCAAGTGCCTGCGGATTGGTTCGCACCTTTCAGAATTGCTCCGCCGTCACCGGGCACCCGAACAGGTAACCCTGGAATGCACGGCATCCGTGCATGGCGAGAAAGTTCCGCTGGTCCGCCGTTTCCACGCCTTCCGCGATCACGTCCAGTCCCAGCGTATGGCCCAACCCGAGGATCGTGCGCGCGATCGCGGCGTCATTCGGGTCGGTGAGCACGTCGCGCACGAACGACCGGTCGATTTTCAGTTGGTCGAGCGGCAGGCGCTTCAGGTACGCGAGCGAGGAATAGCCTGTGCCGAAATCGTCGAGTGCGAACCCGATCCCTTTCTCCTTGAGTGCGTGCATGGTGTCGACCGTGGTGTCGATATTCGCTACCAGCAGGCTCTCGGTCAGCTCGAGCTTGATCCGCCGCGGGTCCGCGCCGGTGCGCTCGATGACCTGCAGTACCTGGTCGACGAAAGCCGGCTGGCGGAACTGGCGCGCGCTCACATTGACCGCCATCGTCAGGTGCGCCGTTTCAGGGCGGCCGCCCCAGGAGACGAGCTGGCGGCATGCGGCTTCCAGCACCCACGCGCCCAGCTGCAAGATCAGCCCGGTCTCTTCGGCAAGCGGAATGAACACGGATGGCGACACCTGCTGGCTGCTCGACCGCTGCCAGCGCAGCAGCGCCTCGGCGCCCACGGTGTGGCCGTTGCTGTCGGTCTGGCGCTGGTAGTGCAGGGTAAATCCATGGGATCGCAAGCTGCGGCGCAGGTCGGCCTCCAGCGCGACGCGCGCATTGATCACGGTCTGCATCCGCAGATCGAAGAACCGGATCGTGTTTCGTCCAGCCGCCTTGGCCTGGTACATCGCGAGGTCTGCGCGCTTGAGCAGTTCGTCGATGTCCTTCATGTTCTTGTCGAACAGGGCCACTCCGATGCTCGGGCTCGTGTGATGCAGATGCCCCTCGAGCTGGAACGGTTCGTTGAATGCCTCGAGCAATTTCTCTGCGACCCGCTCGGCCTGGGCCGCCGCCTCCCCCTGGTCCGGGCTCAGGTCCTCCAGCACGATGACGAATTCGTCCCCGCCGTGCCGCGCCACCGTGTCGCTGTCGCGTGCTACACGTGCTTCGAGCCGCCGCGCGACCTGTTGCAGCAGCTCGTCGCCCTTGTCGTGCCCGAGCGTGTCGTTCAGGGTCTTGAAGTTATCCAGGTCGATGAAGAGCAGGGCACCGCCATGGCCGCCGCGCTTGGTCGCCGCGACCGCATGCCGCAGCCGGTCCAGCAGCAGGCGCCGGTTCGGCAGGCGCGTCAGGGGGTCGAAGAAGGCAAGGCTCAGGATCGCATCCTCGTCGTGCTTGCGCTGCGTGATGTCGATGTCGATCTCCAGCACCAGTTCCGGCTGGCCATCGTCGCCGCGCACCAGGGTCAGGTGCGATTCGACCATCACCTCGCGTCCATCCTTGCGCCGCTTGGCGACTTCGCCGCGCCACTCGCCCTTGAGCATGAGCTGATGATACGCGAGTTCCTGGTCGTCCTTGCCGAGCATCAGGAGCTCGGCCTTGGTCTTGCCGATGACCTCGGCGGCGCTCCAGCCGAACAGGCGCTCGGCGCCCTGGTTCCAGTAGGTGATCCGCGCATCGATGCCGGTCACCGAGATCGAATCGTGGGCCTTGTCCAGCAACGATGCCTGCAGCCGGTTGCGCGCTTCGGTCTCGCGGCGCGCGGCTTCGACCCGCTGCTCGGCGGTGATGTCGACTATCGAGCCGATGACGTTGACCGTAGCGCCTTCGGCGTTGCGCATGAACACGCCCCGGTCGCGCACGGTTGCGTAAGAGCCGTCCGCGCGCAGGAAGCGGTATTCTGCGCTCCAGGTGTCTCGCCCTTCGTCCATTGCCGCGTACAATCCGCCGACGACGCGCTCGCGGTCCTCGGGCGCGATCCGGACCACCCAGTCGTCGATGCCGTCGCTGAGGGCCTCCGCGCGGTAGCCGAACACGGATTGCATGCCCTCGTTCCACCACAGGCGGTCGTTGGGGACATCCCAGTCCCAGATGATGTCGCTGGTCACCTTGGCCACCATCCTGAACCGCTCGGTGGTTTCGCGCTCGATCTCCTGCAGGCGCTTGCGCTCGGTAATATCGGAGGTATAGGTGGCCAGGCCTTCCTCTGTCGGGAATATGCGCACGTCCTTCCATGCCTGCAGCGGGGCATAGTATTCCTCGAACGCGAGGGGCTGCCGGCGCTCCATCGCGAACGCGTACTGTGCCCCGAAGTGCGTCCCTACCAGGTCCGGGTACGCGTCCCATACTACCTTGCCGAGCAACTCGTGGCGCGGCCGCCGCAGCAGGCGCTCGGCTGCTGCGTTCAGGTAGGTGATTCGCCATTGCTTGTCCAGCGTGTAGAACGCATCGGTCATGGCCTCCAGCGTTCCCACGAGCTTGCGCGACATCGCCTGCAATTCCTCGGTCGATTGCCGTATCTCCGTGACGTCGTGCACGGTGCCGGCCAGCAGCAGCCTGCCGGACTCGTCGCGGTACGGTACACCTTGCACGCGCACATGGCGTACCGTGCCGTCTGGCCGGACGATCCGGTGTTCGATCTGGATCGGGCGCGGCTGCTGACGGTTTTCCTGGGTCGCGGCCTCGGCCGCGTCCCGGTCGTCCGGATGCACCATCGACAGGTAGGTCTCGACCCTGCCGTCAAAGTCGTTCTCGCCGATCCCCATGATGCGGTAGGTCTCGGCGGACCAGACGAGCTTTCCGGGGGCCGGATGGAATTCCCAGGTACCGACGTGGCCAATGCTCTGGACCTCGGCCAGCTGCCATTCGATCAATTGCTGGCGGTTTCGCGGGCCGGGCTGGGCACCGCTTGCTGATCCGTTATCCATTGTCATGCTGTCGCTCCGCGATCTGCAGCCGGTCGGGCGTTCGTATTGTCGGGCTGTCATCGCTCGACGGCAGTATCAGGCACGGCGTTGGAGCGCAACCCGTAAGACGAGAAGGAGGGAACTAAGTTCCGGCCCCGGAAACGAAAAACGCCAACCTGCACGGGTTGGCGTTTTGCTTGGATATTCTTGGTGGCCCGGGGCGGAATCGAACCACCGACACAAGGATTTTCAATCCTCTGCTCTACCAACTGAGCTACCAGGCCAAGGCGGCGCAGTATAGCACGGGTTAACAAAAACCCCTAATTTTTTGCTGCGGCACGTTCCTCATGCTGGCGGTCGAGGGCAAGGCGGAGCTCCTTGCGACCCTTGGCTTCCTCGTAGCGGCGCAGTTCGTCCGGCCCGAACGGGCGCAGCGGCGGCACGGGGACGGGCTGCTTGTCGTCGCCCACGGCCACCATCGTGAAGAAGCAGCTGTTCACGTGGCGCACCTGCTGGGTGCGGATGTCCTCGGCCACCACCTTGATGCCGATCTCCATCGACGTGCGGCCCGTATAGTTGACGGCGGCCAGGAACGTCACCAGTTCGCCCACGTGGATGGGCTGGCGGAACGTCACCTGGTCGACGCTCATCGTCACGACATAGGTGCCGGCATAGCGGCTGGCGCAGGCGTAGGCCACCTGGTCGAGCAGTTTCAGGATGTTCCCGCCGTGCACGTTACCGGAAAAATTCGCGGTATCCGGCGTCATCAGGACCGTCATGGTGAGTTGGTGGGCAGGCAGGTTCATGGCGTCGAGCGTAAAGATAAAGAATAGGGAAGATGTTGCCTGAGAAACCCGGTTGCGGCAACAACCCCCTATCCTTTGGTCAGAACTCTTCCCAGTCCGCCTCCACCGTGGCGGGAGCCTTTCTTGGCGCAGCCGTCCGCGCCGGCCTGGCTGGCGGTTTGGCGGCGGGCGCAGGCGCCGCCCGGCGTGCCGGCGGCAGTGCGGCTTTCGGCGCCGGCTCGGCCTTCGCCTTGACCCGGAAGACCTCGACCAGCCCGGCCAGCGCCTGCGCCTGTTCGTGCATCGCCCGCGTCGCGGCCGCCGATTCCTCGACGAGGGCCGCGTTCTGCTGCGTAACGCCGTCCATCTGCACGATGGCCTGGTTGACCTGGCCGATGCCGCTGGCCTGTTCGCGGCTGGAGGCGACGATTTCGTTCATGATGCCGGTGACGCGGCCGATGCTGTCGACGATGTCGCGCATCGTCTGGCCGGCCTGGCCCGCCAGGGTCGCGCCGTCGGCCACGCGCTGGGTGGACGCGTCGATCAGGTCCTTGATCTCCTTCGCCGCGGCGCCCGAGCGCTGGGCGAGGGCGCGCACTTCGGCGGCGACGACCGCGAAGCCGCGTCCCTGCTCGCCGGCGCGTGCCGCTTCCACGGCGGCGTTCAGCGCCAGGATATTGGTCTGGAAGGCGATGCCGTCGATGACGGCGATGATGTCGACGATGCGCGCGGACGAGGCGTTGATCGCGCCCATCGTGTCGACCAGCTGGCCGACCATGGCGCCGCCCTGCTGCGCCACGCGCGCGGCGTCGCCGGCCATGCGGTTGGCTTCCTCGGCATGGGTCGCGTTCTGGCCGACGGCCTGCGTCAGTTCTTCCATCGACGACGCCGTCTCTTCCAGCGCCTGCGCCTGGCTTTCCGTGCGGTGCGACAGGTCCTGCGACTCGCCCGCCATGGTCGTGGCGGCGGACACGATCGTGCCCGTGCCCGCGCGTACGTCGGCAACGATGCCCGCCAGGCTCGCGCGCATGCGCTCGAGGGCGGCCATCAGGCTGTCCTTGTCGCCGGCGGCGACCGGCACGGCCACGCACAGGTTGCCGCCCGCGATCTCGGCCGCCACCTGCGCCGCGCGGGCCGGCTCGCCGCCCAGGCGCCGGAACAGGGCGCGTGCGCACAGCGTGCCGGCGCCGATGCTGAAGACGAGCGTGGCGAGGCACAGCGCGGTCAGCACGTGGCTGCTGCGGTCCGCGGACGCGAGCACGGTGGCGACGCGCGTGTCGATCTCCTTCTGCTGCAGTTCCAGCAGCGCCTTGACCTGGCCGAGATACGCGGTCACGGCGGGCACGAATTCGTCGTCGAAGAACTTGCGGGCTTCGGCGTCGCTGCCCGCTTTCTTGAGGGCCATGACGCGGTCGCGCGTGACGATATAGCGCTGGCGCGCCGTGCCGATCCGCTCGAACACGGCGCGTTCTTCCGGCCGGTCGAGCAGGTCGCCGACCTGTTTCTGCAGCGCGGTGGTGCGCGTCGTCGAGTCCTGCGTTTCGGCGGCATAGTAGGTCGCGAGTTCCGGGTCGGCGGAGCGGGCGATGGCGCCGGTGCGCTTGGCGGCGACCGACGTGTTCAGCAGCCAGCCGGAAATCAGCCGCTCCTTCACGAGCGGACGCTGCGTGAGGGCTTGCGTGTCGTCCGACAGGACTTGCAGGCGCCAGATGGCGATGGCCGTTGCGAGGAACGACAGCACGATGACGACGGCGAACGCGAACCTGAGCTGGTTGCGCACGCTGATGGTGGCGATGGATTTCATGGGACTCCTTGGGTTTCCGGGCAACAAGAGTCAATGAAAATCGCAACGGGGCCGGTCCGCCTTGAGGCGACTCAGGACTGCGCCGGATAGATGGCATGCCCATCCAGTAAGGGTAAATGCGTTAGGATGCCGGCATGGCTATCCTTCTTGTCCCCGGCTTCATGGCCGACGAAACCCTGTGGGACGACATGCTGCCGGCGCTGGCGCGCCTCGGTCCGGTCGTCCATGCCGACCTGCGCCACGACACGTCGGTCGAGGCGATGGCGCGCCGCGTCCTCGGAACGGCGCCACCGACCTTCCTGCTCGTGGGTTTTTCGATGGGCGGCTACGTCGCCCGCGCGATCGCGCGCCAGGCGCCCGGCCGCGTGCGCGCGCTCGTGCTGATTTCGACGTCCACCCGCGGCGACACGGCCGCGCTGCAGAAGCGGAAGGGCGCGATCGGCAACGCGGCGCCGTCCATCGCCTTCAGCGGCCTCAGTCGTACGGCTGTCGCCACGTCGCTGCATCCGAAAGAGCGCGACAACGAGGTGCTGATCGAGCGGGTCCGCGCGATGGGCATGCGCCTGGGCGGCGACGTGTTCCGGCGCCAGTCGCTGCTGGACCGGCCGGGCGACCTCGAACGCTCAGGCGAGATCCGCTGCCCGACGCTCGTCGTGGCAGCCGAAAACGACCAGCTGCGCAGCCTGGCGGAAGCGCAGGAGATGACGGCCGCCATCCCCGGCGCCACGCTGGCCGTCATCGAGGACACGGGCCACATGATCCCGATCGAGGCGCCGCAGCGCCTGCTCGACGTGATCGTGCCCTGGCTCGCGGCGCACGGGGGCGCTTAGCCCTGCCAGGGCGTGAACAGGATGCCGTTCGCGATCAGGTCGGCCACCGCATCCTTGTTCTCGGCGCTTTCGCTGAACGCGGCCAGCACGTCCGACAGGCTCGCCTGCTTGTTGTCCAGGACGTGCAGCCAGTAGTCGTAGCCCGCCTGCTCGGGCGTACGGTGCAGCACGTTGTGGTACAGCCTGCCGACGATGTCCGCATTGCTCGCGCCGCCGTACATGGTCGTGAATTCCTTCGAGGCCGAAAAGCCGGCCGCCAGATCCTGCACGGACGACCCCTTGTCCATCGCGCCGATCCAGAAACCCAGGCCCGGCAGGTCCGGCGTGCGGTCGAACGCGGCGCGGTAGAAGCGGTACGCTTGTCCCGCGGCGCCGTCCGTGTCCAGCGCGACCGTGGCCTCGGCGAAGGCCACGCGTTCGACGCCCTGTAGCGTGTCGGTGCCGTCGGTGCCGCCGCTGCGCTGGTCGGCCACGTGCCAGCCCGACGCGTCATGCGTGACCTTGTAATCGGTCGACTTGCCGTCGTAGCTGGCCGAGTCGCGGCCCGTGCCGCCGACGAGGATGTCGTTGCCGGCGCCGCCGTGCAGCGCGTCGTCGCCGGCGCCGCCGTCGAGGGTGTCGTTGCCAGACGTGCCCGCGAGCTGGTCGGTGCCGGTGCTGCCGGTGTGGGTTTCGCCCGGGTTCGACGGAGCCGGTGTCGGTGCCGGTGCCGGCGTTGGCGTGGGTGTGGGCGTCGGCGTCGGGGTGGGTGCCGGCTTCACGCCCGCCTGCGGATCCCAGTGCTGTACGAAATTGTCGGCCGTGAGTTTGCTGACGCTCATGTTCGACAGTTTCAGCAAATGGTAGAAGCGGCCGTCGCCGGCCGTGCCGTCGGGGTCGACGTCGAGCATCACGTCGTTGCCGACCTGGCGCAGGAACAGGTGGCTGTTGGTGAACGGATTCTTGTCGGTGCCGACGTCGAGCTTCACGTCGATCACGTCGCCGTTCGCGCCGGCCTGGAAGTCGGTCACCGTGTAAACCGCGCCCGGGACCGACACTTCGAAGACGTCGCGGCCGTCGCCGCCGGCCGCCGTGACGACCGCGCTCAGCCAGGGATTGCCCAGGTTGCGGAACGTGTCGGTGCCGGCGCCGCCCTGCAGCACCAGGCGCGCGCCGTCCGCGGCGTTCACTGCGTCCAGCAGATCGTCGCCGATGCCGCCGTCGAGGGTCGCGTTGCCCGCCACGCCGACGAGGTGGTCGTTGCCGGCGCCGCCCTGCAGCAGGTCGTTGCCGCCGAGGAGCGCGCCCAGCAGATCGTCGCCGTCCCCGCCCGTCAGCGTATCGTTGCCTTCCTCGCCTTCGAGCGTATCGTTGCCGGCGCCGCCGTCGATCTGGTCATTGCCGCCGGCACCGAGGATGAGGTCGTCGCCGTCGCCGCCGCGGATCGTGTCGTCCAGCAGCGTGCCTTCCAGCGTGTCTGCTCCCGCGGTGCCGTCGATGGCCTTGCCGGTCGTGGAACCGTCCGGTGCCCAGCCGCCGAAGTTGTCCGCCACGAGCGCGGATTTGGCGACGTTCTTGAGGATGACGGCATCCCCCTGCGCGCGCGGTCCAGTGCCGTCCGGATCGTGGACGAGCACCGTGTCGGCGCCGCGCTGCTCGAGCCGGTAATAGCCGCCGGAAAAGGGCGTCGTGCCCGCCCAGTCGGCAAAGGCCTGCAGCACGTCGCCGCCGGCGCCCGCCTGGAAATCGGTGATCGTGATGGCGTCCGCGCTCGACGGCGCGGAAATGGTGAAGAGGTCGCTGCCGGCGCCGCCGGTCAGCTGGATGTTCAGGTCGGAATCGTAGTGGATGGTGACGATGAGATGGTCGTTGCCGTCGCCGCCGTCCGCGCGGACGGTGTCGGGTGCGCGGTAGAAGTTGCCGTCGATGCGCAATTCGTCGTCGCCGCTGCCGCCGTCCAGGCTGTCGTTGCCGTACCAGCTGGTCAGCGTGTCGTTGCCGGCGCCGCCGTGCAGCGTGTCGTTGCCGTTCACGACGGCCGCACCCTGGTACAGGCTGTCGTTGTCGCTGAGGACGTCGTCCCCGTCGCCGCCGTCGACGCTGTCGTTGCCCAGGTTGCCGGTCAGCGTGTCGTTGCCGGCGCCGCCCGCGAGTGTATCCTCGAGGTAGCCGCCGTTCAGCTGGTCGGCGCCGCCGGTGCCGGTAAGGGACATGCCCTTGTTGCTGCCGTCCGGATTGAAGCCGTTCCAAAAATTGGCGGCCGTGAGCGTGGACTTGTCCACGTTCGCCAGGATGAGGACGTCGGTGTAACCGTCCGGGCCGGTGCCGTCCAGGTCGGCCTGCAGCACCGCGTCGGCGCCCCGTTGTACCACTTTCATGTTGCCGTGGATGCCGAACGGCGACTGGCCGACGGGGCCGGTGGTGCGGTCGATCCCGTCCAGGTTGACGACGTCGCCGCCGGCGCCGGCCTGGAAGTCGTCGACGGTGATGACGGTGGCCGCCTTCACGGACGCGACGGTGAAGGTGTCCCGGCCGGCGCCGCCGTGCGCGTGCACGAGGGCCGTGCCGGTGGACCGGATGCCGAAGCGGAACGTATCGTCGCCGGCGCCGCCGTCCAGCGTCAGCTTGCCCCCGAGGGGGCCGGAGTAGAAGCTGTCGTCGGTCTCCACGTTCAGCACGTCGTTGCCGCTGCCGCCTTCGAGCGTGTCGCCGAAGCCGGCGGCCTGCAGCGTGTCGTCGCCGTCGCCGCCGCGCAGGAGGTCGTCGTTGTAGGCGCTCAGCCGGTCGTTGCCGGCGCCGCCGTCGAGGACATTGCCGCCGCCGGAACTGCTCAGGGTATCGCGGCCGTCGCCGCCGTCCAGCGTGTCGTGCCCCCTGCCGGCGAGGACATCGTCGCCGCTGCCGCCGTAGAGACGGTCGGCGGTGGCGCCGCCGGCGTAGCCGCCCTCGATGGTGTCGTCGCCCGCGTCGCCGTACAGCACGTTGGCGCCGGCGTTACCCACGACGTAGTCGTCACCGTCGCCGCCGTGGAGGGTGTCGTCGAGGAAGCCGCCCTGGAGCGTATCCCTGCCGTCGGTACCCTGCATCGTCATGCCGGCGGTGGACCCGTCCGGATGGATGCCTTGCGGGAAGTTGTCGCCCGTAAGATCCTTGAGGGCCACGTTCTGCAGCACGACGAGGACCGCGCCATCCGTGTCCGTCGGCGTCGCGAGCCGCTTGACGACGGTGTCGGTGCCCACCTGGGCGAGACGCAGGACGCCGTCAGGGCCGAATGGATTGGCCATGGGGGGCGACGGGATCATGGCCAGCACGTCCAGCACGTCGCCGCCCGCGCCGGCCTGGAAGTCCTTGATGACCGGTGCATCGCCGTGCGCGGCGCCGGTGATGTGGAAGGTGTCGATGCCCGCGCCGCCGCTGATCTCCACCACGTCTTGATCGGCCGCGGTGGGGCGGTTGACGCCGATGGCATCGGCGCCGTCGCCGCCGTCGATGGTGACGTGGAAAGGCTGGCCCAGGTTCGTGTGGTTGACTTCGACCTGGAGACTGTCGTCGCCGGCACCGCCGCGCACGACGTCGCCATCCCTGGCGGACCGCAGGAGGTCGTTGCCGTCGCCCCCGTCGAGCGTGCTGTGGCCAGGCTCGCCGGACATGTAATACTGGCTGCCGTCGATGTAGTCGTCGCCGGCGCCGCCGTTCAGCACGTTGATGCCCTGGTTGTCGACCAGGTTATCGTTGCCCGCCCCGCCGTCCAGCGTGTCGTCGCCGGCGTCGCCGCGCAGGGCGTCGTTGCCGGCGCCGCCGTGCAGCACGTCGTTGCCGACGCCGCCGTCGAGCCAGTCGCCGCCGCCCGCCGTCTCGTCGCCGCCTTCGAGCAGGTCGTCGCCGCCGCGCCCGTGGAGGTAGTCGTTGCCGGCGCCGCCCGTGAGCGTGTCGTCGAGGGCGCTGCCGGTCAGCGTGTCGCCGCTCGCCGCGCCCGTCAGCGTGACGCCCTTGCTGGTGCCGGTGGGATCGTAGCCGTCGAGGAAGGCGGAGGCGGGGAGCGCCGCCAGCGTGGTGCCGGTGAGCGTCGCGAACAGGGTGTACGCATCGCCGCCGCCGTCCAGGTCGACGTACAGCTTGACGTCGCTGCCCGCCTGTTCCGCCTTCAGGTAGCCCTGGCCGAACGGATTGCCGTTGAAGTTGTCCGTTACGAGCGGGCGCAGGTCCAGCTTGTCGCCGGCCGCCGCGGAAAAGTCCGTGATCGTGACCGTGCCGCCCGTCTTGCCGGCCACCGGGATGAACGTGTCCGCTCCCGCACCGCCGCCCGCGGTCATCGCCGTGCCTTTTTCGCCCAGGAGGTAGAGCGTGTCGTCGCCGTCGCCACCGTGCGTCGCCGACGCGTTTGCGGCCGCGGTATCGGCGCCGACCGCAGTGATCATGTCGTTGCCCGCGCCGCCGTCGAGCGTGTCGCCGGCGCCGCCGCTGATCGTGTCGTTGCCGGTGCCGCCATCGACGCTGTCGTGGCCAGCCGATCCGGCGTTGATGCCGTCGTTGCCGGCGCCGCCCTGGAACGTGTTGTTGCCGGACCAGTCGTTCAATGTGTCGTTGCCGTCGCCGCCGGCGAGGGTGTCGTTCCCGTCTTCGCCGCTCAGGTAATCGTTCCCCTTGCCGCCGTCGAGCAGGTCGTTGCCGGCGCCGCCGTACAGGAAATCGTCGCCGTCCAGGCCGCTGATGGTGTCGTCGGCCTGCAGGCCGTGGAGTTCGTCCCGTCCGGTGGTACCCGTCAGCGTCATGCCTTTCGACGAACCGAGCGGGTCGAACCCGCCGACGAAGTCGATGCCGGTGAGCTGGCCGGGCTGGATGCCGTTCAGGTGCAGCACGGTCTGGTAGATGGTCGTGCCGTCGTAGTACTGGACACGGGCCTGCAGCGCGGTGCCGGTCGCGTCCCCCACCAGTTTCACGTCGCCGTTCGCGAACGGGTTGCCGCTGAAGTTGTAGGGCAGCAGATAGCGGAGGTCGATCTGGTCGCCGCCTGTCCCCGTCTTGAAATCGGTGACGTCGACCCGCGCCGTGCTGTCCGGCAGGCCGTAGTGCGCCGGCGCATACGTGTCCGTGCCGGCGCCGCCGGTCAGCGCGACGTGGCCGCTGGTGTGGTCGTACAGGCGCACGTCGAACGTGTCGTTGCCGTTGCCGCCATTGGCGCTTGCCGTCGCCCCGGCGATCGACCTCACGTCGATGATGAGGCTGTCGTTGCCGTCGCCGCCCGTGTAGTTGGTCGTATCGGTGCCGCTGAGGGTATCGTTGCCGGCGCCGCCGTCGAGCAGGCTGGTACCGTCGCTGCCCCCGCCATAGAGCTGGTCGTTGCCGTCGCCGCCGTGCAGCACGTTGCGGCCCGACGTGTCGTACAGGATGTCGTTGCCGACCCCGCCGTCGAGCGTGTCGTCGCCGTCGTTGCCATCCAGGTAGTCCTCGCCCGCATCGCCGAAGACCTGGTCGTTGCCGGTGCCGCCGCGCAGCTGATCGCCGTTGGTGCCGCCGTGGATGAGGTCGTTGCCGTCGTCGCCGTTCAGCTGGTCCCTGCCGGCGCCGCCGTTGATCGTGTCGTTGCCGGCGCCGCCGTTGATGCTGTCGTCGTCGTACCAGGCATCCTCAGGGCCGCCAGTCAGCAGGTCGTTGCCGCCGTGGCCGACGAGCGTATCGTTGCCGACGCCGCCGGACAGCGTATCGCCGAGCTCGCTGCCGTGCAGGACGTTGGCGCCGTCGCTGCCGTTCAGGCTGACGGCCGTCGGACTGAGGGCGCTCAGGAACGCGTTGTAACCCAGGTAATACGACTGGTTCCCCGCCAGGTCCTTGATCGCGAGGGGGTCGATGTTGAACCAGTATTCCGTGCCGTAGGCCAGCGGCTTGCTCAGGTGCAGGGTGAGCGTGTTGCCCGCAATGTGGATGGCCGGATCGGTCGCCACGTCGCCGCTGAAGACGACCGTGGGGCCCGATATCAGCTGCAGCTTGCCGGTGCCGGCCTGGATGTTCTCGTTGAACGTGATCACCAGGTCGGCGTTGATGGCTGTACCGTCCTTCGGGCCGGATACGATGTACGGCGGCTGGTAGTCGGTGACATCGGCGCCGCCGCCGGACATGGACCCGTTCTGGAACGTTACGGAAGTGGACATTATTGCATTTAGTTTTTCTAAAGATACAACTATTGCTCAGTTCGAAAATAAAGTCCAGTCAACCCTGCCACGGCGTAAACAGGATGCCGTTCGCGATCAGGTCGGCCACCGCATCCTTGTTCTCGGCGCTTTCGCTGAACGCGGCCAGCACGTCCGACAGGCTCGCCTGCTTGTTGTCCAGGACGTGCAGCCAGTAGTCGTAGCCCGCCTGCTCGGGCGTACGGTGCAGCACGTTGTGGTACAGCCTGCCGACGATGTCCGCATTGCTCGCGCCGCCGTACATCGTCGTGAATTCCTTCGACGTCGAGAACCCTGCCGCGAGATCCTGCACGGACGATCCCTTGTCCATCGCGCCGATCCAGAAGCCCATGCCCGGCAGGTCCGGCGTGCGGTCGAACGCGGCGCGGTAGAAGCGGTAGGCCTGGCCCGCGGCGCCGTCCGTGTCCAGCGCGACGGTGGCGTCGGCGAATGCGACGCGTTCGACGTCCTGTAATGTGTCGGTGCCGTCGGTGCCGCCGCCGCGCTGGTCGGCCACGTGCCAGCCGGTGGCGTCGTGGCTGATCTTGTAGTCGGTCGACTTGCCGTCGTAGCTGGCCGAGTCGCGGCCCGTGCCGCCGACGAGGATGTCGTTGCCGGCGCCGCCGTGCAGGACGTCGTTGCCGTCGCCGCCGGTGTAGGTTTTGCCCGGCGTCGGCGTCGGCGTCGGCGTAGGGGCTGGAGGCGTCGGGGCCGGTGCCGGAACGGGAGCCGGGGGCAGCTTTGCGCCTGCCTGCGGATCGAAGCCGCCGACGATGTTGTCGGCGGTGAGCTTGGCCGTCTGCACGTTCTTCAGGACGACCATGTCCTTCCAGCCTTGCGTGGTGCTGTATTCGAGAACGCTGTCCGCACCGCGCTGCTCGAAGCGGTAGAAGCCGTCCGCGAACGGTGTCACGGTCGTCCAGTGCTGGTCATGGAACGGGTCGAGCCTGTCGCCGCCCGTGCCCGCCGTGAAGTCGGCGATCGTGACCGTGCCATGCTGGAGGGGCCGGAAGCCGGGCATGAGCATGAAGACGTCGCTGCCGGCGCCGCCGCTGAGCCGGATGTCGATGGCCGAGTTGACGCTCACGTGCACGACGAGCTCGTCGGCGCCGTCGCCGCCGTTGGCCACGACCGTTTCGCGCCCGCTCTGCTGGGATGCGTCGTGCCAGTCGATCGCCAGCGTGTCGTTGCCCGTGCCGCCGTCGAGCGTGTCGTTGCCGAGGTCGCTGTACAGCAGGTCGTTGCCGGCGTTGCCGGCGAGATAGTCGTCGAAGTGCGCGCCGGGCCGGCTGCTGCCATCCGCGAGGTCGCCGACGAGGATGTCGTCGCCGTCGCCGCCGGCGAGGCTGTCATTGCCGAGGTCGCCGGCGAGGCTGTCGTTACCGGCACCGCCCGTGAGGGTATCGTCGAGGTAGCCGCCGCCGACTATGTCCGCCTGGTCCGTGCCGGTGAGGGCGTAACCATGGTTCGACCCGTCCGGATTGAACCCGTTCCAGAAGTTCGCGGCGCCCAGGCTGCTCTTGGCCAGATCCTTGAACGTGAGCAGGTCGGTGAACCCGCCGGGGCCCGTGCCGTCCGGGTCGATCTGCAGCACTGTGTCGGCGCCGCGCGTGACGACGCGCAGCGGGCCGCCCGGCGCGAACGGGTTGACGACCTGGTTGCGCAGCAGCGCGCCGAGGTCGACGATATCGCCGTTCGTGCCGGTCTCGAATCCCGTGAGCGCGAGCGTGGTGTTGCCGAGCGCCCCGTCGACGACGAAGATATCGCGGCCCGCGCCGCCGTGGGCAATGACGTCCAGCCGTGAGGATCCGCCCTGCGAGAAGTGGAACACGTCGTTGCCGTCGCCGCCGTCGGCCTGGATGCGGTGGGCCGTGTCGGTGACCCTGAGGTCGCCGATGGTGATGGTGTCGTTGCCCGTGCCGCCGTCGATCGTGGCATTGCCGTTGCCTGCGCCGATCCTGTCGTTGCCGGCACCGCCCGTGAGGATGTTGCTGCCGTCGCCATAGGCCGACAGGAAATCGTTGCCGTCGCCGCCATCGAGCACGTTGTTGCCGCCCTGGGCCGTCAGCGAATCGTCGCCGGCGTCGCCCGACAGGCTGTCGTTGCCGTTCCAGCTGATCAGCACGTCGTTGCCGTCGCCGCCATGCAGGTGCGCGTTGCCGAAGCTCGATGTCAGCCAGTCGTTGCCGTCGTCGCCGTACGCCTGGTCGGCGCCGCGGCTGCCGTCGATCGTGTCGTTGCCGCCGCCGCCGTGGAGCGTGTCGTCGAGGATGCCGCCGTGCAGCGAGTCGGCGCCGTCCGTCCCCGTGATGGCGAGGCCGGTGCTCGAGCCGTCCGGGCGGATGCCATCGATGAAATTGTCGCCGGTCAGGTCTGCTGGCAGGACGCCCTTCAGCACGGCCAGGGTAACGAAGCCGGACGACCCGTCCGCGCCGTCCAGGTCGACCTGCAGCAGCGTGTCGGCGCCGCTGGCGACCAGGCGCGCGTGACCGGTGGCGAACGGGTTCCGCGTCACGCCGGTCAGCGCCGACAGCACGTCCAGCACGTCGCCGCCTGCGCCGGCCTGGAAATCCTTGATGGTCAGCGCGTCCGGCGCGAACCAGCCGTAGGCCGCCCAGCCGTACATGTCGCGTCCCGCGCCGCCCGTCGCCTCGACGGTGCCGATGACGCCCGACGGCTCGTGCGTGACGACGATGACGTCGTTGCCGTTGCCGTCGCCGCCGTCGACCGTCACGTGGTGCGCCCTGGCGTCGGTGAAGTCGATCCAGATGCTGTCGTTGCCCGTGCCGCCGTGCACGACGTCGTCCGCGTTGGCGGCCGTGAGCGTGTCGTTGCCGGCGCCGCCGTCGAGCGTCGTGTCGCCATGCGTGGAGAACGTGCCGGTCCCGCTGCCGAAGCCGATGAGCCGGTCGTCGCCCGCGCCGCCGTCGAGCAGGTTGGCGCCGTCGCCGTCGGTGAGGAGGTCGTTGCCGTCGCCGCCCACCAGCGTGTCGTTGCCCGTGCCGCCCTCCAGCGTGTCGGCACCCAGGCCGCCCAGCAGCGAATCGTTGCCATCGTCGCCGCGCAGGCTGTCGCTGCCGGCGCCGCCGTCGAGGGTGTCGTTGCCGAGGTCACCGTAGATCGTGTCGCCGGGGCCCGGCACGCTTTCGTCGCCGCCCTGCAGCAGGTCGTCGCCGGCGCCGCCGTAGATGGCGTCACGGCCGTCGCCGCCCGCGATCGTGTCGTCGAGCGCGCCGCCCTTGAGCACGTCGTCGCCGTTCGTGCCGGTCAGGTGGCGGCCGGCGTTGCTGCCGCTGACATCGTAGCCGTTCAGGAACGCGGCCGGCGTCAGGCTGGACAGGGTCGTGTTCTGCAGCGTCAGCAACGGCGTGAAACCGTATGTCGTGCCGGCGGCGCCGTCGCGGTCGATGAGGAGGTGGACGTCGTTGCCGGCCTGCTCGGCCTTCAGGTAGCCGCTGGCGCCGAACGGATTGCCGTTCAGGCCCGACGGCAGCAGGAAGTGCAGGTCGAGCACGTCGCCTTCGGCCGTGCTGAAATCGGTGATCGTGACGGTGCCGGTGTCCGCCTGGGCGTCGAAGCGGAACAGGTCGGCACCGTGGCCGCCCGCGATCGCGATCGTGGTGTGTTCGCGCGTCCCGAGCCCGATCGTGTCGCGGCCCTCGCCACCGTCCACGCTCACGGCACGGTCCTGGTTGAGGATGGGGCTGCTCCAGTACGTGATGCTGTCGTCGCCGTCTCCGCCGAGTATCGTATCGGCGCCGTTGGCGTCCTGCAGGGTGTCGTTGCCGGCCCCACCGTCGAGCACGCTGGCGGCCAGCGAACTGGCCACGAGCCAGTCGTCGCCGGCGCCGCCGCTCATGTGGTTGGCGCCATCCTGGTCCATCAGGTGATCGTTGCCGAGGCCGCCGGTCAACGTATCGTCGCCGTCGCCGCCGCGCATCTCGTCGTCGCCATCGCCCCCGTCCAGCACGTCGTTGCCGCGGCTGCCATCGAGCGTGTCGTTGCCGCCCAGGCCGCTGAGCGTGTCGTCCAGGATCTGGCCATTGACCGTGTCCGCCTGGTCGGTGCCGGTGACGGTCATGCCCATCGTGCCGCCGCGCGGATCGATGCCGCCCGTGAAATTGGCGGCCGTCAGTTGATCGGGTGTGACGTGCGCCAAATGCAGGACCGTCTGCCAGTCCGTGTAGGGAAGGGTCTGCTTGACCTGCACGAGCGTGTCGGCGCCGTCCGCCTGCAAGCGCACGACACCGGCCGTGAACGGGTTGCCCTGTTTGGCGTAGGGCAGCAGGCTGATCAGGTCGATGAGGTCGCCGCCGCTGCCGGGCGTGAAGTCGCTGACGTCGACGCGCGCGTTCGCACCCGCAGGCGTCAGGAAGATCGCCGCCAGTTCGACCGTGTCGCTGCCGGCGCCGCCCGTCACGGTGACGTGGGTGTCGGTATCGGTCGCGAGATCGAGGTGGATCGTGTCGTTGCCGTCGCCGGCGTCGATGTGCGATCCGACGCCGCTCGTGGAATCCATGTTGACGACGATCCGGTCGGCGCCGGTGCCGCCGGTGTAGTCGATACCGTCATGGCCGGAGAGCCGGTCGTTGCCGGCGCCGCCGTCCAGTACGCCCAGGTGGTAGCCCGCGAGGGTGTCGTCGCCGTCGCCCCCGCGCAGCGTGTCGAGGCCGTTGACGGCGTACAATTCGTCGTTGCCGGCGCCGCCTTCGAGCAGGTCGTTGCCGTCGTCGCCATACAGGGCGTCGCTGCCGTCGCCGCCGATCAGCCAGTCGTTGCCGGTGCCGCCCTGCAGGTTGTCGTTGCCGGCATCGCCGTAGACCGTGTCGTCGCCGGCGCCGCCCTGTATCTGGTCGTCCCTATACGTGCCCGCGGGCCCATTGCCGCCGTGGATCAGGTCGTTGCCGTCGTGGCCGTAGATGATGTCGGAACCGGTGCCGCCGGTCAGCGTGTCGCCCTGGTCGCTGCCGTGCAGCGTACCGCCGGCGTCCGTGCCGGTGAGATTGACGGGGACCGGACTGAGGCCGGAGAGGAAGGTGACCGTGGCATTGGTGCCAAGCGGATGCCCCGTCAGGTCCTGGATCGCGGTCCCGTCGAACGTGGCGAAATAATAGGTGCCGTAGGCGAGGTGCTGCGGCAGGTGCAACGTCACGGTGTTGCCGGCGATGTGCACGGCGCTGCCGGTGATGTCTTCTGAAAATGCCACCGCGCCCGTATTGTTGGCGGCCAGCGTGATCTTGCCGGTGCCGGCCTGGATCGGCTCGCTGAACGTGAACACGAGGTCGGCATCGACCAGCTGCCCATCGTCGGGGCCGTCGATCAGTTGGGGCGGAAGGTCGGGAGTGGTCATTATTGCATTTTATTTTGTAAATACGAAACTATTACGCATCTCGGCAATAATGTCCACAACCTATTGAAAACAAAAAACGGGCCGGACAGCATCGCCGTCCGGCCCGTCGTCGGGAGTGATTTACGCTTACGCCTTGTTCTGCAGCTGGCGGATCGCCTCCGCCACGCCCTGGCCATACGCCGGGTCCGCTTTCAGGAAATGGCCGATCTGGCGATCCTGCGTGACGGCGTCCGCGCCGGACAGCGATCCGGCGATGTTGGCGATCAGGTTGCGCTTGCCTTCTTCCGTGAGCAGGCGGAACAGGTTGCCCGCTTGCGTGAAGTGGTCGTCGGTGGCGCGGGTGTCATAGCGGCCCGCGTTGCCTTCGACCGGCCAGCCGGCGTCGCCGTGGCCGAAGCCGCCGGTGGCCGGCACGTCCGCACGAACCGGGTCATAGTTGGGGGCCGCGCCGCCGTTGGCGATGGCCATCGCGCCGTCGCGCTGCTGGTTGTGGAACGGGCAGCGCGGACGGTTCACCGGCAGGTGCTGGTGGTTCGTGCCGACACGGTACAGCTGGGCGTCGTGGTAGGCGAACAGGCGCGCCTGCAGCATCTTGTCCGGGCTGTAGCCCATGCCCGGCACGATGTTCGACGGCGACAGGGCGGCCTGCTCGACGTCGGCGTGGTAATTGTCCGGGTTGCGGTTCAGTTCCAGGATGCCGACGGGGATGCGCGGGAACTCGCCCTGCGGCCACACCTTGGTCAGGTCAAACGCGTCCCAGCCGGTCTTCGCTTCCCAGGCGGCGCGCTGGGTGTCGTCCATTACCTGGATTTCCACGCTCCAGCGCGGGTAGTCGCCCGTGGCGATGGCGTTGAACAGGTCGCGCTGCGCATAGTCCGGGTCGACGCCGGCCAGGCGCTGGGCTTCCGCTGCCGTCAGGTTTTTAATGCCCTGCAGGGTCTTGAAGTGCCACTTGACCCACACGCGTTCGCCCGCGTCGTTGATCAGGCTGTAGGTGTGGCTGCCGAAGCCGTCCATGTGGCGGTAGCCGTCCGGCGTGCCGCGGTCCGAGAACAGGATCGTCACCTGGTGCAGGCTTTCCGGGGCCTTGCTCCAGAAGTCCCACACGTTCTGCGCGGATTTCAGGTTCGTCTGCGGGTCGCGTTTCTGCGTGTGGATGAAGTCCGGGAACTTGATGCCGTCCTTCAGGAAGAAGGTCGGGGTGTTGTTGCCGACCAGGTCCCAGTTGCCTTCCTCGGTGTAGAAGCGCAGGGCGAAACCGCGCGGATCGCGCTCGGTATCGGCCGAGCCCTTTTCGCCGCCGACGGTCGAGAAGCGCAGGAACGTTTCCGTCTCCTTGCCGACGGCCGCGAACAGTTTCGCCTTCGTGTACTTGCTGATGTCGTGGGTGACCGTGAAGGTGCCGTACGCGCCCGAACCCTTCGCGTGCACGACGCGCTCGGGGATGCGCTCGCGGTTGAAGTGCTGCAGTTTTTCGATCAGGTGGAAGTCCTGCAGCAGCACGGGGCCGCGCGGACCGGCCGTGATCGAGTTCTGGTTGTCGGTGACGGGAATGCCGGAGGCGGTGGTCAGTTGGGTCATGGCGGCTCTTTCATGGTTAAGCTATCGATGAATATTAATCGATAGTTGTGATCTATTCATGACCATGATAGAGCCTGATGGGCATTCAGGCAAACTATCCGTTTATATGGATATAATAGTTAAAATTAATCTTTCCGGGGTTTAGTTGTGAGAAAGACTATTGTCTGATGCTGTGTCGGGGCGCCTCGTGGTGCGCCGGTTGAAGTTTCCACGACAGGCGCCCATAATCTTCTTATGACGCCGGCTTTCGATAAGATTGTTATCAGGGACTTTCCTCAACTGGCCCTGATTGCCTGGAACCGCCTGCCCGATGATGTCATCACGGGCGAGGACGCGTTCGCGCTTTACGAAGCCAACTGGCGTTTTGTCGAAGAAGATCGGCTGCAGCCGCGTGAACGTGACATGATCGTGCGTCTGACGCAGGTCTACGGTCACGGCCTGATGAATGTTTAAGCGTGCTCATCACAATCGCATTCAATCATTGCTGACGGCACTCGACGCCGATTTCCTCGGCCGGAACAACTGTTTTTTCGGCGAGGGCACCGCCATCGTCCTGGCATTGGACGAATACAGGGAATCGATCGACATCGACTTTCTGTGCGCATCCCAGGACGGTTATCGGGAATTGCGCAATACGATCACTAACGTTTCACTTGGCGCGATTTTTGCGCGGCCCGTCGAACTTGCGCGTGAAGTGAGGGCGGATCGCTACGGCATCCGGACGTTCCTGTTGTCCGACGGCGTGCCTGTGAAATTTGAAATCGTCAGCGAAGGGCGAATCCACATCGACGGTTTCATCGATCCGGCGACCGGCGTGCCCACGCTCAGCCGAACGGACATGTACGCTGAAAAGCTGCTGGCGAATACCGACCGGTATAACGACAAGGCTGTTGCGAGCAGGGACATCATCGATCTGGCGATGATGATCGGGCATTGGGGACGTGTCCCCTCCGACGCTTGGGAAAAGGCACGGCAGGCGTACGGCGCATCGGTCGACCATGCCTTCCAGAGTGCACTCGATCTGGTTGCCGAGCGAGGATACCTGGTGCAGTGCCTGCAGAAGATGCACATGAACCCGGCGCTGGCGGACCGCATCCCCGACCTGCTCAGTCAGGGACGGTGACCAAAAGACGCCATCTCATCAAGAGTGGCGCCCCTGTTCTACGTATGCAAACCTTAGATCAGGCTCAGCTTGACGTCGATATTGCCGCGGGTCGCGTTCGAGTACGGGCACACGATGTGGGCCGCGTCGACCAGGTCCTGCGCCACGGCGCGGTCCAGGCCCGGCAGGCTCACGGCCAGTTCGACGGCCAGGCCGAAACCGTTCGGGATCGGGCCGATCGAGACGCTGGCGTCGATCGATGCGTCGGCCGGGACGGCGACTTTCTTCTGGCCGGCGACGAACTTGATGGCGCCCATGAAGCAGGCCGAGTAGCCCGCGGCGAACAGTTGCTCCGGGTTCGTGGCGTCGCCCTTGCCGCCCATTTCCTTCGGCGGCGCCAGGCGGACGTCCAGCAGGCCGTCGTCGGTGCGGGAGGTGCCTTCGCGGCCGCCGGTGGTGTGTGCCTTGGCGGTGTACAGGACTTTATCGAGTTTGGTGGTCATCGCATTACCCTTTCAGTGGTTGAGTTCGTACTGCACATAAATCTTCATGTCGCGGCGGCGAGCCTGTCGCGCATCGTCCTGATCTCGCCGACGAGTCTTACAACTTCCTGCACGTCGCAACCGGTGGCGCCCAGGATGCAGGCCGGGATGCCGGCCGCCTGTTTCTTCAGCGCACGCGCTGCCGCCGTCAGCCGGATCACCACGCGGCGCTCGTCCTGCGGATCGCGGGAGCGGTCGACCAGGCCTTGCGCCTCCAGCCGCTTCAACAGCGGGGTCAACGTCCCGGAATCGAGGTACAGGCGCTCGCCGATGTCCGACACGGTCAAGCCGTCGCGCTCCCACAGCACCAGCAGCACCAGGTACTGCGGATACGTCACGCCCAGCTTGTCCAGGTGCGGCTTGTACACCTTCGTCATCGCCAGCGATGCCGAGTGGAGTGCGAAGCACAACTGGTTGTCGAGCAGGAGCGCTGCGTTTGCGTCGTTCGTTTCCATGGGTTGAACTATAGCGCGCAATTAAATTGTGCGCAATATGTTCGTTTACATGAACGCCATAGCCTGGATTAATGATCAACGCGGGGTGCCGAAGACTTGCGTCCAGTAGGCGGTGCGGTTGCGGTTGTGCGGATTGATCGCGTAGGCCGCGCCCATTTCCGTGAACGTCGGGTTCATGAGGTTGGCGCAGTGGCCGGGACTGTCCAGCCAGGATGCGACCGCTTCCTCGGGCGTGCGCTGGCCCGACGCGATGTTTTCGCCGACGCGCGCCCAGCGGTAGCCGGCTTGCGTGGCCCTGTCGGCGGCGACGCTGCCGTCCGGTTGCTTGTGGTTGAAGTAGCGCTTCTGCGCCATGTCCGTGCTGTGCACGAGGGCGGCCTGGCCCAGCAGCGGATTCCACGCGAGCGGGCGGGCCGGACCGAACGCCTGCGTGCCGCACGTGCGCGGCTGTGCGCGCGCCGCGTTCACGAGCGCGAGGATGTCCTGGCCCGCGTCCGGCCACTCGGGCAGCGGCGGGATCACGATGGGTCGCGCCAGCACGACCTGCCAGTCGTTGCCGATATGCGTCGTGCCCACCGCAGAGAATGCCGCGGCGCGCAGGGTGCGGCAGTATTTTTGCGCGATGACGTCCATGGCCGCGCGCGCATCGGGCGGCCCCGTGACTGTGATCGCCTCGGCATGCGCGGCCTCGTAGCCGGCGCGCTGCAGGGCGAATTCGAGGAAGGTGCCGGGGCCGATGCGGATGCGCGACAGGGCCGGTTCGACGTTCAGCGCCGCAACCGGCGCGACCGCAGCACCGTCGCAGGTGCCGGGCGCCGCACGGTAGTCATTGATCAGATTGGCGAGCTCGTCCGCACGCGCGGGCGTGGCGGTAACGGCCAGCGCGGCCGCGAGCGGAACGAGACGGGTGAGGTCAGGCATGGTCGTCATCCAGATGGGGACGCCGGCGCGGAATTCCAGCCAGCCCGGGCGCTTGGCATCAGGCAACGGTTCCTTTAGCATCGCAAGCCTACACAACCGTGGAGACACCATGAAACGACTTCTGTGCAGCGCCCTTATCCTGGGCGTATTTGCAGGCCAGGCCTACGCGGCCCCGGCCGTTACCGCACCCTCCGGCGTCGACAAGGCCGCCGTCGATCCGGCCGTCCGTCCGCAGGACGATTTCTTCCGCTATTCGCAGGGCAAGTGGCTGCACGACGTCGACATCCCGGCCGACCGCGCCAGCTGGGGTGCGTTCAACGTGGCCCAGGACAACGTCGAGACGCAGATCCGCACGCTGATCGAGCAGGCCGCGCAGGACAAGACAGCGAAAGCCGGTTCGAACACGCAAAAGATGGGCGATTACTACGCCAGCTACATCGACCGCGCGCACCGCGACGCGCTGGGCGTCGCTCCGTTGAAAGGGGAACTGGCGCGCATTGCGGCGCTGAAGGACAAGCGCCAGCTGGCCGCATTGGCCGCGCATTTCGATACCATCGGCGCGGGCAGCCCGCTGTCCATGTCGGTCCAGCAGGATGCCCGGCAGTCCACGCGCTACCTCGTCGTGATCTCGCAGTCCGGCCTCGGCATGCCCAACCGCGACTACTATCTGCAGGACGACGCGAAGCTGGCCGACACGCGCGCCAAATACCGGGCGCACGTGGAAAAACTGCTGGCGCTGGCCGGCCAGCCGGATGCGGCGGGCCAGGCCGCGCGCATCGTCGCGCTGGAGACGGCGCTCGCGCAGGCGCAGTGGAGCGCCGTCGAGAACCGCGATCCGGTGAAAACGTACAACAGGCTGACGGTCGCGCAACTGAAGGCGCTGGCACCGGGCTTCGACTGGGCCGCGTGGATGAAGGCACAGGACATCGCGGGCAAGGCGGACGCCGTCAACGTCGAGCAGCCGACCTATGTGCAGAAGCTGGACGGCATCGTCGCCGCGACGCCCGTAGCCACGTGGAAGTCGTACTTCACGTTCCGCGTGCTGAGCGCCTACGCGCCTTATTTGTCGCAGGCGTTCGTCGACGAGAGCTTTGCATTCCGCGGCATGGTGCTGTCCGGCGCGAAGGTCAACCGGCCGACGGAAAAGCTGGCCATCGCGCAGATCAACCGCGACCTGGGCGAAGTCGTGGGCAAGGTCTATGTCGAGCACTACTTCCCGGCCGAGCGCAAGCGGCAGGTCGAGGAGATGGTCCACAACTTCCTGCTGGCCTACAAGGACAGCATCGAGACGCTGGACTGGATGACCCCGGAGACGAAGAAGCAGGCACAGGCCAAGCTGGCGAAGATCGCCGTCAAGGTGGGCTATCCGGACAAGTGGCGCGATTATTCGGCGCTGGCCGTGAAGCGCGATGACCTCGCCGGCAACGTGATGCGTTCGCGCGCATTCGCGCACCGCTACGCCGTCGCCAAGCTGGGCAAGCCGGTCGACCGCGCCGAATGGCACATGACGCCGCAGACCGTGAACGCCTACTACAGCCCGGAGATGAACGAAGTCGTGTTCCCGGCCGCGCGCCTGCAGGCGCCGCTGTACGACGCGGATGCCGAACCGGCCATCAACTACGGCGCCGTCGGCATCTCCATCGGCCACGAGATCAGCCACGCGTTCGACGACCAGGGCGCCCAGTACGACGGCGACGGCAACCTGCGCAACTGGTGGACGAAGGAAGACGGCGAGAA
>CAMLMV010000049.1 GCA_946481275.1 uncultured Massilia sp. | reverse complement strand
GTCGTGTTCCACGACCTGTCCTGCGATTTCAAATTCATCACCCGTTCGACCATCGCTACCCGCGAAACCATCAATTTCGAAGGTAAAGACTACCCGCTGGTCAAGATCGAGGTGTCCGCTGAATCGCACCCGTTCTTTACGGGCAAGCACAAGATCGTCGACACCGCTGGCCGCGTTGAAAAATTCCGCCAGAAGTTCGGCTCGGTCGGTTCGAAGACCAGCGTCGCCAACGGCTAAGTCCCCGACGAGCGAACACCCGGGAAGCCTTCGGGCTTCCAAGAAGGAAGCCCCGGGGCTTCCTTTTTTTTCGTCGTCGCCATCCCGCGTTACGCCTCGTAGCAATACCACCCGCGACGCTTTGCCACGGTCCCCTTATACTACGCGACATTAATTTATTGCATTACTTCGCGCCCTATCGATGAAACCCGTCCGCCTACCCGCCGCCGCCACCCTTGCGCTGCCACGCTGGGCTTTGTACGCACTCGGCCTGTTGTACATCCTGCCGGGCCTGATCGGGCGCGATCCGTGGAAGGATGACGCCGCCAGCTTCGGCATCATGTGGACGATGGCCCACGGCGGCATCCAGGACTGGCTGATGCCGCACATTGCCGGCCTGCCCGCGCCCGAGGAAGGGCCGCTGGCGTTCTGGCTCGGCGCGCTGTGCATCAAGCTGTTCGGCTGGCTCGTGGGCGACGTGCTCGGCGCGCGCCTCTCGACCATCGGCATCTTCGTGCTGGGCACGGTGTCGCTGTGGCACACGGCATTCCACCTGGGCCGGCGGTCGGAAGCCCAGCCGCTGCGCCTGGCCTTCGGCGGCCAACCCGAGCCGGACGATTATGGCCGGACCTTGGCCGACACGGCCGTCCTGATCTACCTCGGCTGCCTGGGCCTGCTGCTGCACAGCCACGAGACGCTGGCCGTCACCCTGCAGGGCGCGCTGCTGTCCTGGTTCCTGTTCCGCTCGGTGCGCTACATCGAGGACAGCACGCCGCGCAACGCCGTGCACGTCGGCGTAGCGCTGGGCCTGCTCACCTTGACGCGCGGCTTCGCGCCGCCGCTGGCCCTGCTGGGCGCGCTCTACCTGTGCATCCGCTTCCTCAAGCTGCCGTCGGCATCCCTGCTGCGCCATCTCGGCCAGGCCGCGGGCACCGCGCTGCTCATCACGCTCGTCTGGGCCATCCCGGCCACGCTGGCGCATCCGTACGGCCTGTCGCCCGTGAGCGGCTGGCTGGCCTGGAATGCGGAGCAGCTGAGCGTGCCGGGCTGGCATGCGATCAAGGCATTCTTCCGCGTCGGCATCTGGTATTTCTGGCCGGCGTGGCCGTTCGCCGCGTGGGCCGCCTGGGCCTGGCGCCGCCAGCACGGGCTGCTGCACATCATCCTGCCGACCTTTTTCGTCGGCGTGCTGACGCTCGTGATCCTGTGCGACCCGATTCCCGAAAGCGGCGACCTGCTGAAACTGCTGCCGCCGATGGCGCTGATGGCCGCGTTCGGCCTGCCGACGATGAAGCGCGGCGCGATCAATGCGATCGACTGGTTCTCCGTGATGGTGCTGACCCTGCTGGGCGGGCTGGTCTGGCTGTTCTGGATCGCCAAGCTGACGGGCTGGCCCGCGCAATTCGCCAAGAACGCCCTCAAGCTGGTCCCGGGCTTCAAGCCGGAATTCGGCATCGTCGCCTTCCTCGTCGCGGCCGCGACGACGGTCGGCTGGATCTTCCTCGTGCACTGGCGCCTGTCGCGCCAGCCGTCCGTGCTGTGGCGCGCCGTCGTGCTGTCGTCGGGCGGCCTGATCCTGCTGTGGGTCCTCCTGATGACGCTGTTCCTGCCGGACCTCAACTACGGCAAGAGCTACGCCAGCGTGGCCCAGCAGATCGCCGCACGCCTGCCGGCCGACGCCGACTGCATCGACACGAACGTCGGTGCGCCCCAGCGCGCCTCGTTCGCCTATTTCGGCCACCTGCCGTTCGCCCCCGTCGACGGCGGCGCGTGCAGCTACATGCTGCTGCAGGACAGCGTCGGCCAGAAGGTGCCCGCCCAGTCCGGCCCGATGCAGAACGGCGCGCTCGTGCGCGGCGGCGCGGCGCTGCCGTTCCGCGGCCGTGACTGGACGTTGCTGTGGGAAGGCCGCCGCCCGTCCGACCGCGACGAACGCTTCCGCCTGTACCGGCGCGTGCGCTGACCGCTCAGCGCCGCCGGATGCGTCCGGCCTCCGCGCGCACGCGCGCGGGCTGGCGCCGGCGCCATGCCAGCGTCGTCAACACGCCCAGGCCGGCCAGCAGCATGCCCCAGGTCTGCGGCTCCGGCACCGGCGAGATCGTCAGGTCCGCCCCGAATGCCCCGCCCCCGACGCCGCGCACCTCGCCATTCACCTGGATCGCGTAGGAACCGCTCGCCAGTCCGAAGCCGGAGAGCGCCCAGGAATCCGGCGCGTCGGTCCCCGAACCCGTCAGATCGATGCCCGCGATGGCGGTCCCCAGCACGGCCTGCGTAACCGGATCGTAGCGGTACAGGGACAGGCCCGTGATCAGGAGGTCCTTCGCCTGCGGCGTGTTCAGGTACGACGACGTCAGCGAGGCGGCCGCATCGAACGGCGTGCCGACGTCGAACGTGAAGAGGTCGGTGAAGGTGCTGCCGGTGGTCGATTGCGCGAACGTATCGCCGAAATGCGCGTTGAAGCCGCCCAGGCCATCGTCCGCCGTGACGACCGGGGCCGTGCGGTTGACCGTCGCCGCCCCCGCGCCTTGCGCCATCAGGGCCGCGCCCGCGACCATGGCCAGAACGAGAGATTTGAGTTTCATGATAGTTCCGTTGAGAGATTAATCGGACTCGCTATCCAGGAGCAGGTGTCTTTACACCGATCCGTCGGAACAGCTTAAGTTCCGAAAGCCCGACTAACCGTTAGATCTCGCACAAATTTCCATCATTTCTGGATAGAAAAGAATTTTCCACCTAGGAACCTTTCATTCCGGAACAATTCTTCTCGGAAAAAGCGACTTTGAGGGAGGTCAATCCGCCCCGGGGGCGCTTGATCAAAATGGAGTTTGTAGCCGGTCCCAGCCGTCGTTCAATGAAAGGAACTTTCCATGAAAAGCGTGACGTTTTCCGAGATCGAGCGCGTCCGGAAGGGACCGCATCGCCCCGCCTCCCTCGCCCCCGCGCAGCGCACGGCGGTTCTCCTGTTGAGCATGGTGCTGGGCCTGCCCGCGCTGGCCTTCGCGTTCCACCTCGTCGATCCGACGGCGCCGCTCGGCTACATCGTCGTGCCGGTGCTGCTGGGCGGCCTGCTGCCGGCGATCGCGCGCACGCTGCCCGGCCGCTTCGAAGTCACGACACGCTTCTCGGCCTGCCACCTGGTCGGCACGCTGGACGATGCGATGGAACAGCTCGGCTATGCGCCGGTCGAACGCGGCCCCGGCAGCGTGCGCTACCGCATGCGCGCGGCGCGCTGGCCCGCATGGAAAAACGCCGACATCACGGTGACCGTGCGCGACCACATGCTCGAAGTCACCGGCCCCGTGCGCACGTTGCACGTGCTGCGCCGGCAACTCAGTTGCTGAAGGCTTTTACACTTTCATCGGCAGGATCACCATCTGCAAGCCTTCCAGGTGCAGCCGGCGCTGCACCGCCAGCGCGGCCTGGTTGTGCAGCAGCCGCGTGAACCAGTTGTCGGATGCGAAGATCAATTTACTGGTGAAGAAGATCGAGTTCGGATACTCGTGATTGATCTGCTCGCACATGCGGGTCACCTCTTCCACCGCGTCCGTGCCGAAGCCGATGTACGACGCCGACGCCATCCCGTGGCTCTGGCAGAAGTCGACGAAGTATTCCAGCGTCCGCGCCGCATCCGTCCGCATCTTCTCGAGCGCACCTTCCCCGCCGTAGGCGTGGGCGTCGACCGTGCGCGCATTCACGAACAGGAAGTTCTTGAAGTGGCCGGGGAACATGCGCAGCACCCACAGCAGCGCGTGCAGACCGCCGCCGCGCGAGTTACCGACGATGAAGACGGCCGTCTGCGCATCCGGTTCCGGGTCGACGGCTTCCTTCACGGGGCCGAACGGCTGGTTGGCGAAGACGCGATCGACGGAGCGGATCGCGCGCTTGGTCTCGCGGTAGTGGTTGCGGATGAAGATGCACAGGCCGGCGATGGCCGCGATGATCAGCGCCGTGGCCCAGCCGCCCTGTGTAAAACGTTCGACGAGCAGCACGGCGAGGATGCCCGCGCAGATGATGAAACCCGTCAGCGACAGCAGGAAGCGCCGGACCCAGCGCGCGTCCTTGCGATGGCGCCACCAGTACAGGCACAGGCCGAACAGCGAGATGGCAAACGTGAGGAACACCGAGATCGAATACAGCACGACGAGCAGCGTGACCTGGCCGCGCGTCCAGAACAGGATCGCCAGCGCGGCGATGCCCATCACGAGGATGCCGTTCTGCGTGACGAGGCGCGTGGACAGGTAGCGGAACTGGTGCGGCACCCACGAATCGCCCGCCATGTTCGACAGCACCGACGGCCCGCCGAGGAAGCCGGTGTTCGCCGCCACGAACAGGAGGCCGGCCTCGAACGCGAGGACGACGGCGAGCAGGATCTTGTTGACCAGCTCACCGCCCAGGCCCATGCTGGCGATGATGCGGCGGAAGGTGGTCGCGTTCAGCGTCTCGCCCGCCGTCGGCTGCGCGTCCCACAGCAGGTACAGCAGGATGATGCCGCCGGCCGTGACGGCAAGCGACAGGGCCATGTAGAACATCGTCATCTTGCCCGTGCGGACGCGCGGCTCGGCCAGCAGGTTGACGTTGTTCGACACGGCCTCGAGGCCGGTATAGGTACCGCCGCCCTGCGAGTACGCGAGCAGCAGCATGCCGGCCACGCCGGCCCAGCCGATCTCGCCGGCCAGCGAGCTTGTCTCGGCCATCGTGTCCGGCACCAGCTGCGGCAGGTGCGACGCATGCGCCACGATGCCATACACGATCAGCACGAGGTGCGTGGCGACGAAGCCGAGGAAGATCGGCAGCAGGATCTGGATCGCCTCCTTCAGTCCACGCAGGTTCATCACGATCAGCAGGCCGATGAAGAACGCCTCGGCCCACAGTTTATAAGGCTGGAAGCCGAGCGGCAGGAACGACGCGAGCGCATCGACGCCGGACGCGATCGAAATCGCAATGGTCAGCACGTAGTCGAGGATCAGGGCGGCGCCGGACACGAGGCCGAGATACGGCCCGACGAGCTTGGTGGCCACGCGATAGCCGCCGCCCCCGGTCGGGAACAGTTCGATCACCTGGTTGTACGCGAGCGCGATGATGAAGACGGTGACGGCGGTGGCGACGGCCATGTACAGGCCGAGGTGGGTATGGGCGCCGAGCGCGCGAAAGGTTTCTTCCGGACCGTACGACGAGGAGGACAGGCCGTCGGCGCCGAGCCCGACCCAGGCGAGGAAGGCGACCAGGGCCATCGAGTGACGCGTCTCGCTCTTCATGGGGTCGAGCGGCTTGCCGAGGATGATCTCGCGTATTTTCTTGTTCTTCATCGTACAGGCCGCCTTGCCGGACGGCGCGTTTGCTCAGGTAGGCGAGATCATACGCCGTAACGACGCCTGCGCCCACTGCCGGGCGCACGTACTCTGGTCAGTTTTGCATTCCATGTGCTAATATGCGCGCCTGCGCTTGCAGCCTCTGTGGCGGAATTGGTAGACGCACTTGACTCAAAATCAAGCGCCGAAAGGCGTGCCGGTTCGATTCCGGCCGGAGGCACCAACAGCTTGCATCGCACGACCCTCAAAGTCCCGCAATCTACTGTTTTTTCAGCACTGTCAGGCATTGAGCCCCTCAGGCCCCGTCCTGATGATCCGCACAATACCGCAAATCACCGCATCGTCTGGCGATCAATTACGCACGAATTACACGGCATTTACGCCTGACTTACCACTCTTTGCTCAGGTCGAACGACAGCGACCCTCAGGCTGACGGCAATCGGCAGGTGAGAGGCTAACGGCACACCGTTCCGCGACATACGACTCGTGGACGTCACTTCTGAGCTCCTCGGCAAATGGCGGGAACACCGCATCAATATCGACAAGACGACCGGTTCGAACGTCAATCACCAACGACGAGATCGAGCGGATCTGCTTTGCGCTAGGGCTTGGCCTGAAAGGCGAGGAGCAGGTCACGACAGTCAGCCAGCGGATCGCCGTGGCGTTTCCGGTCAGATTTTTTATGCAACTTTCCTGGCAGACTGACCATCTGTGCACTTTTAGCGAGCGTTACATTTGAATCGTAGGTGGCGACGCCTTTGGACTCCAGAATGGCATGTTCACTCCCAAGGACAGGCAATGAAAAGTAGACTCGATCGTCTTTCCGCCATCCTCATTGAGGCCATTCTGGTAAACCGTCCCTTCGAAAGTATTCAGACAATCGCTCGCGCTCTGGCTCACAACGGCATACCTCTGGAGGTCGCAATGCGCGTTTTAACCCGGCCTTGGGAGCGTAGGTTTTTCGGTCTTGGGGTAAATAAAACAGCCGGAAATAATCATACGTATCATCCTGAAAGGATTTTGTATGAGCAATCTTGAGCCCACTCCCAACGCCATGAAACCGGAGTCCCACGAGCCATCTAACCGACCGAACCGACTTGTAGCTGAACAGGTCGAGGTCGGACTTGTTCTGCAGGAGATGCTTGGAACGTCCGCAGCCGCAAAATACTTATATACACGACTAATACCGCTCAACCTCACTATGAGAGTACTGACCCGGCCTTGGCAGAGGCGCTGGCGCCCGACAGTGAACTGCTAAGTGGCGACCGGCTGACGGGGGCGAATCCGCCGGAGCCGGCCATACCTCAAGCGCCGTCCCGTCCCACATCTTCATGACCAGGTACGCGCACCAGCGTGCCCGCGACATCGACCGTCTCGACGCTTTCGGTCATCGCCTTGTGCAGTCATGACGAAATTTGTGGCCCGAACGCCCCAATGCCGGCCATTCCGCAAAGAAAACCCGGCAACCACACGGCTTCGAGCGGACTCATCGATTCCGAGGCATCACCCAGCATCACCCTGCTGAAACGGCCGCGCATCGACCGGCATGTCGATGACGAACACGGTCCCCGTCCCCGCATCGCTGTACACGACGGCACTGCCGCCATGGCTTTGCGCCACCGTGCGGACATAGGGCAGGCCCACGCCCCATCCGCCCGTCGTCGACTCTCCCGCCGTCTTCGAACGCACGAACTGCTGGAAGATCGTCTCGAATTCCTCCGGCGGGATTGGCTCGCCCTGGTTGCGTACGGAAAGGATGACACGGCCATTGCTCTCCCCGACCGTCACATCGATGGGCGCGCCCGGGTCGCCATATTTCTGGGCATTGCCGACGAGGTTTTCCACCGCGCGCTCGAGGGCCGACCGGTTCCACCAGCCCGTCACGGGCGGGACCGACAAGGCGTCCAGCAGTTCGCCCAGCATCGTGGCGATGCGCTCGCCGTTCTTCGCGATGCGCCGGGTCCAATCGGCGATCATGGGCGGCGAGTCGAGTTGCAGGATCAGGTCGGCCGCCAGCAACACGTTGGTCACCGGCTGGCGCAGGTCGTGCGCGTCCAGCATGTCGAACAGGACGCCGCGGAAGATCTGGAACTCGGCGAGAATGGTCTCGGCCTGGAAGTCCGTCAGGTTGGCGCGCTCGACGCCATGTTCGGCGGCGATGCTGGTCACGTCGATGCCGTCGCGCGCGAAATAGGCCGGCGTCAGCATCGCGGCCAGGCGTTCGTACAGCACGGGCAACGGTCAGCGCGGCGGCAATCCCCAGTCGTCGTACCTGTGCACGATCGCCCGCGACGTCCCGTCGCGTTCCATCGCTTCCAGCGAACCGTTCATGCGCGCGACGAGCGCGTCCGGCACCGCGCGGTTGCAGGCCAGGTACACGCGGATGCGGTTGAACACGAGGACGGGCACCACCTTGCCCGTATAGCCCAGCCGGTCGAGCGTGAGGCTGCCGCGGCGGATGCTGGCGGCCCACAGGTCGATGCGGTCCATCATGAGCTTGCGGGGGTTGATCAGGTCGTTCGGCGCGGGGTCGACGTTGAAGCCGCGCGCGCGCAGGAACTGGTCGCGCGCGTCGCCGTTGTAGGTGCCCACGCGGAAGACGCGCGCATCGTCCAGGGTGCGCACGTCGAAGCGGCGGTCGGCGCGGCCCATCAGGACCCACTCGGCCTCGCCGATCGGTCCGATCCATTTGAAATGCCGTTCGCGCTCGGGCGTGCGGGTGGTCGAAAACACGCAGGCGTCGCGGCGTTCCAGCGCGGCCGTGTAGGCGCGCTTCCAGGGCAGCAGGTCGATCGAATAGGCGATGCCGGAGCGGGCCATGATTTCGCGCACCATGTCGGTACCGATGCCCGTCACGCGGTCGCCTTCGCGCATGCTGTACGGTGCCGAGGTCTCGGTGGTCAGGTACAGCCGCGGCGCCGGCTCCGCGCGCGCCCACATGCAGGCCACGGCCAGCAATGCGGCAAGAACTGTCGTTTTCATACGTTCGCACCTTATGCGGGCGTCCCCGGCGGACAACCCGTTTAACTAGCATAGCAGCAACATCGCGCACGCGGCAACGCGTGGTCACCCGGCAACGCGCGCATGCGCCGGGTGGCGACTTTGCGACAATTTCATGTTCATTTTACAACTTAATTCCACTAGGCAAGACTTTCCGCTATGAAAATGCCATACTGACGAGAACGCGCTCAATTTCGTCATTCTCTCTAAAAACCACGCGATCATGCTATCCGTGTTCACACTCCCCTCCGATCCGTCGCTTCTCAGCTACGGCCTGTATACGCCGAAGCTGGTCGCACTGTCCGTCCTCGTCGCCATCTTCGCTTCCTGGATGGGCCTGCAGATCGCCGGCCAGGCCGCCGCCAATCGAGCCCAGCGCTGGATCGTGCTGGGCACCGGCAGCCTCGCGCTGGGCGCCGGCGTGTGGGCCATGCACTTCATCGGCATGCTCGCGTTCGACCTGTGCACGGAGGTCGACTACGACCCGTCCGCCACCATCCTCTCCAGCCTGCCGAGCATCGGTGCGTCGTTCGTGGCGCTGACGCTGATCGCGCGCGAGCGCCTGGGCGGCTGGGGCCTCCTGGCCGGCGGCGTGATCGTGGGCGCGGGCATCGGCGTCATGCACTATGCGGGCATGACCGGCATGCGGATGGGCCTGGAGCTGCGCTACGACCCGTTCATGTTCGGGCTGTCGATCGTCGTCGCCGTCGTGCTGGCGACCCTGGCGCTGTGGGTGCGCTTCGGCCTGTCCAGCCTGTCGCACCGGCTGAGCGAGCAACGCCGCCTCCTGCTGGCCGCCATCGTGATGGGCTGCGCGATCGCCGGCATGCATTACACGGGCATGGGCGCCGCGCGCTTCGTCGGGCAAGCGGCGACGCAGACGACCCACAAGACCAGCACCTTCCTGGCGCTGGCGATCACCCTGATCACCGTCGCCTTCACCGTCTTCGTGCTGGCCGCCAACGGCCTGCTGCGCTACCGCCAGATGTTCCGCGAACTGTCGCGCAGCGAAGCGTGGATGCGGGCGCTGCTCACCACCACGGTCGACGGCGTGATCACGGTCGACCGCCAGGGCACCATCCGCGAATTCAATGCCTCGGCCGAACGCATTTTCGGCTGGCGCCGCGACGAGATCGTCGGCCATAACATCCGGCTCGTGATCGGCAACGAGTCCGCGTCCGAGGAAGTCGGCCTGCTGCGCTCGCTGCGGACGGGCGAGATCAGCCCCAGCGCGCGCGGTGCCGACGTGACGGGCCGCTGCAAGGACGGCAGCATCGTGCCGATCCGGCGCGCCCTCGGCCATGCGCGCCTGGACGGGCAGGACCTGTTCGTCTGCTTCATCACCGATATCAGCGACCGGCGCAAGATGGAACAGGCGCTGCGCGCCAGCGAGCAGCAGTTCCGTTCGCTGATCGGCAACATCCCCGGCATCTCGTACCGCAGCAGCCTGGTCGACGGCGAAGCGCCGATGCTGTTCATCAGCGACGCCGTCGAGCGCATCACCGGCTATCCGGGCCGCGACTTCCTCGGCGCGGCGCCGCGCCGCGCGTTCGCACCCCTGATCCACGCGGCCGACCGCGTGCGCGTGTCGGAGACGATCGCCACCGCGTTGCGCGAGGACCGGCCGTACCTCGTCGAATACCGTTTATTGCATGCGGACGGCAGCACCCGCTGGATGTGGGAAAACGGCACCGGCGTGCGCAACGAGGCGGGCGAGCTGTGCTGGCTGGACGGCGTCATCCTCGACATCACGGAGCGGCGCGAGATGGAAGACGCGCTGCGCGTGGCGAAGGAACACGCCGAGCAGGCGGCCGCGGCGCGCGCGAGCTTCGTCGCCAACATGAGCCACGAGATCCGCACGCCGATGAATGCCATCCTCGGCTTCACCGACGTGCTGCTGGACGGCGAGCTGAACGCCGACCAGCGCCGCCACCTGGACACGATCCGCAGCTCGGGCCGCGCCCTGCTGCGCCTCCTCAACGAGATCCTCGACACCGCCAAGCTGGAAAAAGGCGCGGTGGAGCTGGAACAGAACGACTACAACCTGCTGTCGCTGATCGACGAACTGTCGTCGACGCTGGCCGCGAACGCGCGTGCGAAAGGCCTGCACGTCGACATCCATTACGATCCGGCGCTGCCGACCTGCCTGCGCGGCGACGAGCTGCGCGTGCGCCAGGTGCTCACCAACCTGCTCGACAACGCGATCAAGTTCACGGAACAGGGCAGCGTCACCCTGCGCGCCGACCTGAAGGACGAACACCTGCACTTCACGATCAGCGACACCGGCATCGGCATCGCGCCCGAGCGCCTGTCCGCCATCTTCGAACCGTTCACCCAGGCCGACGCGTCGATGACGCGCCGCTTCGGCGGCACGGGCCTCGGCACCACGATCTGCAAGCAGCTGGTCGACCTGATGGGCGGCCGCATCTGGGCCGAGAGCGAGCCGGGCCGGGGCACGACGTTCCACGTGGTGCTGCCGCTCGTGCTGGCGCGCTTCGCCCCGCAGCAGCCGCGCGTGCGCACGGCCGCCGCCCTGCCGCCGCTGCGCGTGCTGGTGGCGGACGACGTGCCGCAGAACCAGGAGCTGCTGCAACTGCTGCTGGCGCGCCGCGGCCACACGATGACGGCCGTCGGCGACGGCGCCGCCGTCGTCGAGATCGCGGCCCGCGAGCGCTTCGACGTGATCCTGATGGATTTCCAGATGCCGACCATCGACGGCCTCACCGCCACGCGCATGATCCGCGACCAGGAGGCCGCCAGCGGCCGGGCGCGCGTACCGGTCATCGCCATGACGGCCAGCGTGCTGGCCGAGCACCGCCGCGCCAGCGTCGAGGCCGGCATGGACGGCTTCGCGAGCAAGCCGGTCGACTGGTTCGCGCTGTCGCACGAGATCGCGCGCGTGCTGGGCCTCGGGCCCGGCCACCACGCGGACGACCTGCCCGCGCAGGAACGCCAGACCCTCAACCGCCACGCCGGCGTGCGCCGCTGGAACGGCAACGAAGACGCCTGGCTGGAAGCCATCGCCCACTTCGCCACCCAGCACGACGGCCTCGGCGCGACGCTCGCGGCCCAGGCCACGGCGGCCGACTACCTCGCGCTGCGCATGCAGGCCCACAAGGTGCGCGGCATCGCCGCCAATCTCGGCCTCGAACTGCTGGCCGATGCGCTGGCCAGGCTGGAAGGCCTCGTCGACGGCGACAGCGGCAGGCTGTATCCGGCCGCCGAGCCCACGCTGGAAGCGTCGCTGGCCGACCTGTGCGGCCTGCTCGACGCCGCGCTGGACGCGATCCGCGCGGTCCTGCCCCAGCCGGCCGCCGCCAGGCCGCAGGCGGCGCGCCCCGTGGCCGACCTGGACCGCGCGCGCCGCGCCGGCAACGTGCTGCGCGACGCGCTCAAGCTCGGCAGCCTGGACGACGCCGCGCTGGCGGGCCTCGCCGCCGCCACGAGCAGCCATCCGCTCGCCGCCCGCGTCGCGCAAGTGCACGCCGCCATTTCCGATTTCGAATTCGACCTCGCCCTGCAACAACTTGACACCGTGCTGGCCGCCATCGACGAGCCGGCACAGGAGATCACCGAATGACCACCGTCACCCAGCCGCTGATCCTCGCGGTCGACGACGAGGCCAGCAACCTGCAATTGCTGCGCCAGATCCTGCAAGACCACTACCGCCTGCGCTTCGCCAAGGACGGCCCGCGCGCGCTCGAACTGGCGCGCGAAGAGACGCCAGACCTGGTCCTGCTCGACGTGATGATGCCCGGCATGAGCGGCTACGAAGTGTGTGCCGCCCTCAAGGCCGATCCGGCGCTGGCCGCCGTCCCCGTCATCTTCGTCACCGCGCTCAACGACACGAGCGACGAGGTGGAAGGCTTCGAAGCCGGCGCCGTCGACTACATCACCAAGCCCGTCAGCCCGCCGATCGTGCGCGCGCGCGTGCGCACCCACCTGTCGCTCGTGCGCATGGAAGAACTGCGCGCGTCGCGCCTGGAGATCGTCCAACGCCTCGGCCTGGCCGCCGAATACAAGGACAACGAGACGGGCCTGCACGTCATCCGCATGAGCCATTTCGCGCGCATCCTCGGCCTCGCCGCCGGCATGACGGAAGCGGAAGCGGACGACCTGCTGCACGCCGCGCCCATGCACGACGTGGGCAAGATCGGCATCCCCGACCGCGTGCTGCAGAAACCCGGACCGCTCGATCCGGACGAATGGAAGATCATGCAGAGCCACGCGCACATCGGAGCCGAGATCATCGGCCGGCACGACCACGGCGTGCTGGCGCTGGCGCGCAACATCGCCCTCACCCACCACGAGAAATGGGACGGCAGCGGTTATCCGAACAGTCTGGCCGGCAAGGACATCCCGCTCGAAGGCCGCATCTGCGCCATCGCCGACGTGTTCGACGCGCTGACGTCGATCCGGCCGTACAAGAAGGCGTGGACGGAAGCCGAGGCGCTCGACTTCCTCGTCGAGCAGAAGGGCAAGCATTTCGATCCGGAGCTGATCGACCTGTTCCTCGCGCAGATGCCGGCCATTCGGGGGATCCGCGAGCGGTGGGCGGAGCGGGACGAGGTGCCGGCAGCGGCACCGATGCAGGCAGCGGCGTGATTATCCGAGGCGCGGCGCGGCCGCGAGCCGCACTTCCGCCCTGCGCGCCACCAGTTCCTGGTACAGGCGCGCATAGTTGTCGGCCATCTGCGCCGACGTGAACAGCTGCCAGTAGCGTGCTTCCGCGCGCTGGCCCATCTCCTGCGCCATGCGCGGATCGTTCCACAGCCGCGTCATCGCGGCGCGCAGCGCCTCGTGGTCGGACGGCGGCACGACCAGGCCGGTCTCGCCATGCACGTTGATGTAGGTGGTGCCCGTGCCGATCTCGCTGGAGATCATCGGCTTGCCGTACATCGCGCCTTCCAGCAGCGAGATGCCGAAGGCTTCCGAACGCAGGTGCGACGGGAAGGCGACGGCATAGCACAGCTTGAGCAGCGCGGCCTTGTCGAGGTCGTCCACGGCGCCGACGAACTGCACGCGTTTCAGGCCCAGGCGTTCCGCGTGGGCCTTCAGTTCCGCCTCGATCGGGCCCGCGCCGACGATCACGACCGGGTAATCCGTGCCGGCCACGGCGTCGAGCAGGATGTGCAGGCCCTTGTAGTAGCGCAGCACGCCCACGAACAGGAAGAATTTCGGGCCGACCCGCGCGCGCCAATGGTCCAGGCGCGCCTGGTCCGGTTCCGGATAGCTGGATTTGTCGAGGCCGAACGTGATCACGCGCGTCTTGTCGCGGTAGCGGTCGAGCACGGCCGACGAGGCGAGATAATTGGGCGACGTCGCGACGATCGTGTCGACGCTTTCCAGGAACCGGTGCTTCAGGGGCTGGTACAACTTCAGCAGCGCTTTCTGGCGCACGATGTCGGAGTGGTACGTGACGACGGTCGGCTTGTCGATGCGCGCGAGGAAGTGCGCCAGGTCCATGAACGGCCACGGAAAGTGGTAGTGCACGACGTCGGCTTCGGCCGCCATGCGCGCCAGCTTGCCGATCGCCTGCACCGACACCGCATTCGACGCCACCTCGAAATTCAGCGGCGCCCGGTGCACCGTATGGCCTTCGTAGTCGAACGGTTCCAGGCGCCGGTCGCGCGACAGCGACAGCACCTGGTTCGTGATGCCCAAACGCCCTGTTCCCACGCACATCTGACGGATGACCTGTTCGACCCCGCCGACCGAATCGGGGAAATAGGTCTTGTAGAAGTGCAGGACACGCATGGGCTGGGTCATGGAGACAGTCTGATCAGAGTAAGGAGCGGTAGAGGGCGGCGGTCTGCCGCGCCGTCGCGTTCCAGGTCAGCTGGGCGGCGCGCGCGCGCCCGGCCGTGATGCAGCGCGCCCGCACGGCGGATTCGCGCGCCAGCGTGAGCATGGCGTCGGCGATCGCGCCGGTGTCGAGCGGATCGACCTCCAGCGCCGCGCCGGCCGTCACTTCCGGCAGCGACGTCGTGTTCGATGCGACGACCGGCACGCCGGACGCGAACGCCTCGACCACCGGGATGCCGAAGCCTTCGTACAGCGAGGCGAACACGAACACGCCCGCGCCCGCATACACGTGGCGCAGCTCGGTGTTGTCGGTGAGGCGGTTCAGCCAGACGACGTTGGCGCCGTCCTGCACGGCGGCGGCGATACGGCGCAGCAGCTCGTCCGAGCGCGCGCCGGCGCTGCCGACGATGACGAGCTGGCGCTCCGCGCGCACGGCGGGCGGCAGCGACAGGTACGCGTCCAGCAGGCGCTCGACGTTCTTGCGCGGCTGCAGCGTACCCACGAACAGGAAATACCCCGGACGCAATCCGTTGGCTTGCAGGGTCGTCGCCACGGCGGGGGCCGGCGGCGGAGCTAGCCATTCGTCGTCCACGCCGCACGGCACGACGGTGATGCGGCGCTCGTCGATGCCGAAGCATTCGACCAGTTCGTCGATGGCGAAGTGCGACAGCGCGATCACGTGGTCGGCCTTTTGCGCGGCCTTGCGCTGCAGCCAGTTCTTCAGGCCGCGCATGCGCGGGTTGCACCACTCGGGATGTTTTACGGGCAGCGCATCGTGCAGGCTGGCCACCACGGGGCAATCCATGCGCACGACGCGATAGTCCGTCACGTGGAACACGTCGACGGGCATGTGCACGCGGTGCGCGTTCGGCGTCACGAGGTCGACGAACGAGGCGCGCTCGAAGGTGTGGGGCAAGGCCTCGCCCTTCGTCACGGGCCCGGCACTGCGCAGGCGCGGCCAGGAATACGGCCGCATCGCGCAGCCGGCGTGCGGCAGGTGGCGCAGCAGCGCCTGCGTATAGACGCCGATGCCGTCCAGGTGCCCGCCCGTGAAGGCCGGTTCGATCATGGTCGTGCCGATGCCGATGTGCAGATCCGGCTGCAGGTCCGGCTGGACGAGCGCATCGTTCGCGGCCTCGGCGGCGCCCGGCACCGTGCGCAGGCGGTCCTGCACGGCGGACGTATCGTCCGGTAGTCGCTTGGGGAGGCCCAGTTCGATCATGGTGGTGTCCAGGCCGGTCGGTACCCTGTTCACGCCTGGTACATCCAGCGCAGCGTCTCGACCAGCGGCGTGGGCTCGATCGTACCGATCGTGCCTGCCAGCTTGGCATTGCTGCCGGACAGCGTGAGCACCTCGTTGGCGCGCACGAAGGCGGGGGTGACGTGCACTTCGATGCGGTAGCCGGCGATGTCGTTCATCATGTCGATGACACTCTCGAGCGAGTGCGAGCGGCCGGAGCAGACGTTGAAGACTTCGCCCGCGGGCGCCGCCGCGAGCAGGCGCCGGTAGCTTTTCGCGACCATGCGCACGTCGGAAAAATCGCGCGCGATCGCCAGGTTGCCCAGCTCGATGCGGTGCGCGCCCTTGCGGAAGTGCGACACGATCTTGGGCAGCAGGAAGCTCTCGTTCTGGCCGACGCCCGTGTAGTTGAACGGCCGCGCGATCACGATCGGCAGCTTGTCCATCCACAGGCGCGCCATGTATTCCATCGCGAGCTTGCTGACGGCGTAGTCGTTGGCCGGCGCGGGCGGGACGAATTCGTCGATCACGGACACCGCCGCGTTGCCATAGATGTTGGCGGACGACGCGAGCAGCACGCTGGACGGTTTGTGCGCACCGTGCGCCAGCGCTTCCAGCAGGTTGCGGGTACCGACCACGTTGACGCGGTACATCTGCTCGGCGTCGTTGTGGGCCACGAATGCGATGGCGGCCAGGTGGACGACCACGTCCGGCCGCACCTGCTCGATGACGGCGGCCAGTGCGGCGCGGTCGTTCAGGTCGACGGTGAAGATGTCCGGTCCGGTCTCGCTGCCCGGCAGCACCGTGCCGAACACATGGTAGCCCGCCGCCGTGAGCTCGCGGGCCATGTAGTAGCCGGTGAAACCGCGCAGGCCGGTGATGAGGGCGCGCTTGCCCTCGCCCTCTTGCGGGTCGCTTATTGGCTCCCTTATACGGACGAGATCTTCCGCGACCAAAAGGTTCATGTCAGAACGAAAAACCGGTTTCGTTGCGACGCAGGTCGGCGTCGACCATCATCTGGCACAGTTGTTCGAGCGACGTCTCGGCCTTCCAGCCCAGTTCGCGCTGCGCCTTGGACGGGTCGCCGATCAGCAGGTCGACCTCGGCCGGACGGTAGAACTTCGGCGACACGCGCACGAGCAGCTTGCCGGTACGGGCGCAATGTCCCGTCTCCTGCTCGCCCGCGCCCTTCCACTCGACGTCGAGGTTGGCGCCGCGGAAGGCCATGGTGACGAAGTCGCGCACGGTCTCGGTACGGTTGGTGGCCAGCACGAACGTATCGGGCTCGTCGGCCTGCAGGATGCGCCACATGCCTTCCACGTATTCGCGTGCATAGCCCCAGTCGCGCTTGGCGTCCAGGTTGCCCAGCTCCAGCACCTGCAGCTTGTTCAGGACGATCTTGGCGACGGAATCCGTGATCTTGCGGGTGACGAACTCGCGGCCGCGCAGCGGCGATTCGTGGTTGAACAGGATGCCCGAGCTGCCGAAGATGCCGTAGGATTCGCGGTAGTTCACGGTCATCCAGTGGGCATACAGCTTGGCCACGCCGTACGGGCTGCGCGGGTAGAACGGGGTCGACTCGACCTGCGGCACGGCCTGCACCTTGCCGAACATTTCGGAGGTGGACGCCTGGTAGAAGCGCGCCTTCGGATGCACGTTGCGGATCGCTTCCAGCAGGTTGACGGCGCCGATGCCGGTGATGGACGCGGTGGTCACGGGCTGCTCGAAGGAGACGCCGACGAAGCTCTGTGCCGCCAGGTTGTACACCTCGTCGGGACGGGTGGACTCGATCAGGCGGATGCTCGAGGAGAGATCGGTGAGGTCGTATTCGACGAGGTTCAGGTTGGGATGCTGCTCGATACCGAGTTCGGCGATGCGCCAGAAATTAACCGAGCTGGACCGGCGGAAGGTGCCGGTCACGTGGTAGCCCTTATCCAGAAGCAGTTGCGCCAGATAGGCGCCATCCTGCCCGGTAATACCGGTGATCAAGGCCTTTTTTGTGGTTTGCATGTTCTTGGTGATCCAGTGGTGGTCCGTGCGGCCGCCGCGACAGCCGAGGCGGGTCGGCATGCGGGATGCCAGCCGCGCTGGCGCGGACCAATAAATTTCCGACAACCCCGCATTGTATCAGAGTGGTGCTTTTGGCCTTGCACGAAAGAAATCGTGCAAAATAAACAATATGTACTCGTCTATTATCGCCTGAAACCACGCAAACACGTCGCGTGATTACGCATTGTTACGAGTCCCTCAAGCTTTATTACATATTCACGAAATGTCGGGAACTTCTACATTTCAATGACAAAAGGGCCGCAATAGGCCCTTTTTGGTCATTTCGTCACAGGTGGCGAATCTACAACACAAAGATGTCGTATCAACGCTCCGAGACGGCGTCCACGACGCACAGCGCCGTCATGTTGACGATGCGGCGCACGGTCGCCGACGGGGTCAGGATGTGCACCGGACGCGCGCAACCCAGCAGCACGGGGCCGATGGCGATGCCGCTGCCGGCCGCCGTCTTGACCACGTTGTAGGCGATGTTCGCGGCTTCGATGTTCGGCATGACGAGCAGGTTGGCGTCGCCCTTCAGCGTCGACTGCGGCATGATCTTGGCGCGCAGCTTCGAATCCAGTGCCGTGTCGCCGTGCATCTCGCCGTCGACTTCCAGGCCGGGAGCCTTTTGCTGGATGAGGCCCAGCGCGGCACGCATCTTCCTGGCGGACGCGCTGTTCGACGTGCCGAAGTTCGAGTGCGACAGCAGCGCCACGCGCGGCGTGATGCCCAGGCGCTCCAGTTCCTCGGACGCCATCAGCGTGATCTCGGCCAGCTCTTCGGCGGTCGGGTTCTCGTTGACGTGCGTGTCGACCATCGCGATCTGGCGTTCCTGCGTGATGATGAAGTTCAGCGCCGCATAGACATTGCTGCCGGCACGCTTGCCCAGCACCTGGTCGATGTACTGCAGGTGCACGTCGGTCGTGCCGTAGGTGCCGCAGATCATGCCGTCGGCGTCGCCCTTGTGGATCATCATCGCGCCGATCAGCGTGTGACGGCGGCGCATCGCCAGCTTGGCGAGGTCTTCCGTGATGCCCTTGCGCATGACCATCTGGTGGTACGACTGCCAGTAATCGCGGTAGCGCTCGTCGAAGTCGGGGTTGATGACGTCGAAGTGCTTGCCCAGCTTCAGGCGCAGGCCGAATTTCTCGATGCGCTTTTCCAGCACGGCCGGACGGCCGACGAGGATCGGACGGGCCAGGTTCTCGTCGACGACGACCTGCACGGCGCGCAGCACGCGCTCTTCCTCGCCCTCGGCGTAGACGATGCGCTTCAGTTCAGCCGGCGCGCTCTTGGCGATCTGGAACAGCGGCTTCATGAAGCTGCCGCTGCGGTAGACGAATTGCTCCAGGCTCTCGGCGTACGCGGCCAGGTCGGCGATCGGACGGGTGGCGACGCCGCCTTCCATCGCGGCCTTGGCGACGGCCGGCGCGATATGCGTCAGCAGGCGCGGGTCGAACGGCATCGGGATCAGGTATTCCGGACCGAACGACAGGTTCGAGATGCCGTAGGCCGACGCCACGATGTCCGACTGCTCGGCGTGGGCCAGGTCGGCGATCGCGTGCACGACGGCGATTTCCATTTCGCGCGTGATCGTCGTCGCGCCGCAGTCCAGCGCGCCGCGGAACATGTACGGGAAGCACAGCACGTTGTTGACCTGGTTCGGGTAGTCCGAACGGCCGGTGGCGATGATGACGTCGTTGCGGACGGCCTTCGCGTCTTCCGGCAGGATTTCCGGGTTCGGGTTGGCGAGTGCCAGGATCAGCGGGTTCGGCGCCATCTTCGCGACCATTTCCGGCTTCAGCACGCCGCCGGCGGACAGGCCCAGGAAGATGTCGGCGTCCGGAATGATTTCGGCCAGCGTGCGGTGCGGCGTGTCCTGCGCGAAGCGCTCCTTGTCCGGGTCCATCAGCTCGGTGCGGCCTTTGTAGACGACGCCGGCGAGGTCGGTCACGTAAATATTCTCGATCGGGAAGCCGAGGTCGACGGCAAGGTCGAGGCAGGCCAGTGCCGCCGCGCCCGCGCCGGACACGACCATCTTGCACTTCTTGAGATCTTTATTGACGACCTTCAGGCCGTTCAGGATGGCGGCGCCGACGATGATCGCGGTGCCGTGCTGGTCGTCGTGGAAGACGGGGATCTTCATGCGCTCGCGCAGCTTGCGCTCGATGTAGAAGCACTCGGGCGCCTTGATGTCTTCCAGGTTGATGCCGCCGAAGGTCGGCTCCAGCGAGGCGATGATGTCGACCAGCTTGTCGGGGTCTTGCTCGTTGATCTCGATGTCGAACACGTCGATGCCGGCGAACTTCTTGAACAGCACGCCCTTGCCTTCCATGACCGGTTTCGAGGCAAGCGGGCCGATGTTGCCAAGGCCGAGGACGGCGGTACCGTTCGAGATCACCGCGACGAGGTTGCCGCGCGCCGTATATTTATAGGCGGTGGACGGGTCCTTGACGATTTCTTCGCACGGTGCGGCGACGCCCGGTGAGTACGCCAGGGCCAGGTCGCGCTGGTTCAAGACGGATTTGGTCGGGGTGACGGCGATCTTGCCGGGAGTGGGAAACTGGTGGTACTCGAGCGCGGCAGCCCGCAGTTGTTGACGTAGTTCTTCTTTTTTATCGATTGACGAATCCATGCTTTGCAGCCTTCCTGAACTGACCGGGGGTCTCCGATTTTATCAGAGTGTCACCTCTAATCGTCTACGTATTTCTTGGTATCGACAGTAGTGACCGGAGGCAGGTACCATGGCACCGGCCTCCGTTTCCCTTCTCAGGCAGGCGCTTTCGGGAAGTCCACCACCGTGTCGTTGATGCGGTTCAGCAGGTTCGTGAACGTGATGCTGGTGATCGCGAAGATCGTGTCCACCACCTGCGCATCCGTGTAGCCGGCCGCCCTGAAGGCATCCACCACCGGCTGCGGCACCGTGCCGCGGGTGCCCGCCACTTCACGCACGAACGTCGACAGCGCGTCCAGTTTCGCATCGCCGCCCGGCGTGCCGCGGCGTGCCGCCAGGATACCGTCCGGGTCGAGGCCGGCCAGCTTGCCCATCAGCGTGTGCGCGGCCAGGCAGTAATCGCAAGCGTTCACTTCGCTGACGGCCAGCTTGATCACCTCGACCTCTTTCTTCGACAGGCTCGTGTCGGCCAGTTTCGCATCGAAGTTCAGCAGGGCCTCCAGGGCGACGGGGCTGTTGCTGCCGATCGTGTCGTACGCGTTCGGCACTTTGCCCAGTTTCGACTTGATGGCGGTGAAGAGTTCGGCGGTACGGCCAGTGGCGTTGGCACCCAGTGCATTCAGACGGCTCATGATGTTTTCCTTTCGTTGTGAGTTGGTGTGGAAAGAAGTCTAGGCCATTGGACCAGTACGATGAATGCCCGGATGCTGCGATAATTTGCCCGATCGTCTCATCTGATAAAGACATGGATACCCTGAGCCGCCTGCTGTCCCTCTATACGATCCGCACTTCCCTCGACATCCGCTGCGAACTGGCGGCCCCCTGGGTGCTGGACGAACCGGCCGCGACGCCGGGCGTGGCGCCGTTCCACGTGATCGTCGAGGGCGACGCGCGCGTGGACGTGCCCGGCCACGACACCCTGGACCTGGCCACCGGCGACGTCGTCGTCTTCCCCGGCGGCAGTGCACACCGCCTGCACGCCGGGCCGGCCGCGGACGCCGCCCCGGTCCGCCCCCTCCCCGCGGACGGGCCGCTGCAACGCAAGGGCAACGACGGCGAGGGCCCCGGCACGGCGATCCTGTGCGGCAGCTTCGTGTTCGACGGCGCCGCGCGCCAGGCCCTCGCGCGCGCCCTGCCCGACGTGATGGTCGTGCGCGCCAGCCGCGCCGACGACTTCCCCGGCCTGCATGCGCTCGTGCGGCTCCTGCAGCACGAGACGACGGTGGTCCGGCCCGGCGGCGACGTCGTCGTCGCCCAGCTGTCGGGCGCCCTGTTCGCGCTGCTGCTGCGCGCCTGGCTGGCCGGCACGGATGCCGCCCCCGGCCTGTTCGCCATCCTGGCCGACCGCCGCCTGGGCAACGCGCTCGCCCGGATGCTGGAATCGCCCGAACGGCCGTGGAAAGTGGAAGACCTGGCCGAGGCGTGCCACATGTCGCGCGCCACGTTCGCCCGCCTGTTCGCGCGCCTGTGCGGCATGCCGCCGGCCGACATGCTGACCCAGCTGCGCATGGCACGCGCCGCCCGAGCCCTGCTGCAGGGCGAAGGGGCCGTCGGCGACGTGGCGCTGGCCGTCGGCTACCAGTCGGAAGCGGCGTTCAACCGCGTGTTCAAGCGGCATTACGGGATCGGCCCCGGCGGCTACCGGCGCGCCGCCCACCTGGCGACGGTCCCGGATTAGAATCGCGGGATGCTCTCCGAATTCGATCTCATCAAACGCTACTTCCAGCGCGACCGCGCCCCCGGTCCCAACACGCTACTGGGCATCGGCGACGACTGCGCGCTGCTGTCTCCCACGCCCGGCAAGGTGCTGGCCATCTCGTCCGACATGCTGGTCGAGGACCGCCATTTCTTCGCCGGCGCCGACCCGCTCACGCTCGGGCACAAGTGTCTCGCCGTGAACCTGTCGGACCTGGCCGCGATGGGCGCCCGGCCCCTCGGCTTCACGCTGGCGCTGTCGCTGCCGGCGGCGGAACCCGACTGGCTCGACGCGTTCTCGCGCGGCCTGTTCGCGCTGGCCGACGCCCACGGCTGCGAGCTGGTGGGCGGCGACACGACCAAGGGCCCGCTGAACGTCTGCATCACGATCTTCGGCGAACTGGCGCCCGGTCAGGCCTTGCGGCGCGACGCCGCGCGCGCGGGCGACGACATCTGGATCTCGGGCACGCTGGGCGATGCGCGCCTGTGGCTGGCCGCGCGCCGCAGCGAGGTGGCGCTGGACGCCGCCGACCACGCCGCCACCGGCCGGCGCATGCACGCGCCGACGCCGCGCGTGGCACTGGGGCGCCTGCTGGCGGAAGGCGGCCTGGCGCACGCCGCGCTCGACATCTCGGACGGCCTCGTGGGCGATTTGAAGCACATCCTCGCCGCGTCGCGCGTGGGCGCCGTGCTGGACGTGGACGCGCTGCCGGCCGGCCCGGCGCTGGCCCGCCAGCCGGTCGGACTGCGCCGCCGCTTCGCCGCGGCCGGCGGGGACGATTACGAACTGTGCTTCACGGCGCCGGCGGCGCAGCGCGAGGCGGTCGTGGCCGCCGGCGCGGCCAGCGGGACGGCCGTGACGCGGGTGGGGTCGATCACGGCGGAGGCGGGCCTGAAGCTCGTCGATGCGGACGGCGCCCCGCTCGACCTGCAGCTGGCGGGCTGGGACCACTTCAGCCCGGGTTGATTCACGCCGCTTCCTCGTCCCCCCGCGGCGTCTTGCGGTCGTCGTACGGCCCGTGCGTGAGCCAGTACTGGCGGAACGCGAGCCGCACGTTGTCGCGCAATTCCGTCTCGTTCCACGGCTTCGTGTAGAAGCGGTAGATGGCGCCGCGGTTGATCGAATCGAGCACCGTCTCCACGCCCGTGTAGCCGGACAGGATGATGCGCATCGTGTCCGGGTACATCTCCTTGACCTTGCTGAGGAATTCGGTGCCGTTCATCCCGGGCATCTTCTGGTCGCACAGGATCACCTGCACGTGGTACAGCGCCAGCAGCTCGAAGCCCTCGGACGGCGACGCCGCCGTCAGCACGCGGTAGTTGTCGCGCCTGAACAGACGGTGCAGCGCGGCCAGCACGTTGACGTCGTCGTCCACCAGCAGCAGCGTCTGGACGTTGCGGTCGTCCTCCGCCGGCCGCGTGGGCTGGGCGCGGTTTTCCAGCACCAGCCGGGCCAGGTCGGCCGGCAGCAGCGCGCGCGAGAAATGAAAACCCTGGATCTCGTCGCAGCGGTGGCGGCGCAGCAACGCCATCTGCGCGCGCGATTCCACGCCCTCCGCGATCACCTGCATGTGCAGGCTGTGCGCCATGCTGATGATGGCCAGCGCGATCGCCGCGTCGTCCGGGTTCGTCGTGATGTCGCGTACGAACGCGATGTCGATCTTCAGTTTGTCGATCGGGAAGCGCTTCAGGTAGGCGAGGCTCGAATAGCCGGTGCCGAAATCGTCGATGGCGATGCGGATGCCCAGTGCCTTCAGGCGTTCGAGCACCTGCACCGTGTGCTCGAAGTTCGACATCAGCGCGCTTTCCGTCAGCTCCAGTTCGAGCAGGCCCGGATCCACGCGGTGTTCCGCCAGCGCCGCGCGGATGTCGCCTTCCAGGTCGCCCTCGACGAACTGGCGGCTCGACACGTTGACGGCCACGCGCACGTCGCGCACGCCCTCGGCATTCCACGCGGCGATCTGGCGACAGGCCTCGTCGATGATCCACGCGCCCACGCGCACGACCATGCCCGTGTCTTCCATGACGGGCACGAATTCGGCCGGGTACACGAGGCCGAAGCCGGGACGGCGCCAGCGCAGCAGCGCCTCCACGCCGCTCACGCGGCCCGTGTTCAGGTCCAGCTTGGGCTGGTAGTGCAGCTCGAACTGCTCGCCGTCGATGGCCGCGCGCAGCGCCAGCTCCAGGTCCAGCCGCGCCAGCACCTGCACGTTCATCCCGGCCGTGAAGAAGCGGTAGCCGTCGCGACCCGCCTCCTTCGCGCGCACCATCGCCACGTCCGCGTATTTCACCAGCGTGCCCGGGTCGGTGGCGTCATCGGGGTACATCGCGATGCCGATGCTGGCCGTCAGCACGGCCTGCTGGCCGTTCAGGTCGAACGGCGCGCGCAGCGCCTCGCGCACCTCGTTGGCGACGCTGACCGCTTCGTCCTCGGTCTGTTCGCGCGTCATCGTGAGGATCAGCGCGAACTCGTCGCCGCCCAGCCGCCCGATCGTGTCGCGCAGGCGCACGCAACGCACGAGTCTCGTGCTGAACTGGCGCAGCAGCTCGTCGCCCAGCGCGGGGCCGAGCGAGTCGTTGACAATTTTAAAACGGTCGAGCGTGATGAACAGCACGGCGATGCGCCAGTTTTTATCTTGCGCGAGTTCGATGGCGTCGCGCAGCGTGTGGAAGAACAGGCTGCGGTTCGGCAGGCCGGTCAGGCTGTCGTAGTTCGACATGTGCTTCAGGCGCTGCGCGGCCTGCAGGCGCTCGCTGATATCGCGCGCGACGGCGATCAGGATGCGGTGGTGCTCCTGCTGCTGCAGCTGCCAGCTGATCTCGACCGGCACCGCGCCCTGCCCGTCCGAGCGCAGCAGCTCCGTCTCGACGATGTCGTGCTCGCGCGACGTGGACGCCGGGTCCGCGTAGCGTTCGAGCTGCGCGCGTTCCGCGAGGCCCAGCGCCACCGGATCGATGCGCAGCAGCGCCTCGCGCGAAAAGCCCAGCATGCGGCAGGCGCCGTCGCTGACGTCGACCATCGCCATCGTGCGCGCGTCGACGAGGAAGATGGCGTCGGTGGTCGCGTCCATCGCGCCGCGGAAGCGCTGCAGCTCGGCCGTCCGTTCGCGCACCGTGCGCTCCATGCGCGCGCCGTAGTCCTGCGACTCCTTGTGGAACAACCGCACTTCGAGCAGGTTGCGGATGCGCGTGAGGACCTCCACCGTGTCGAACGGCTTGCCGATGAAGTCGCGCGCGCCCGCTTCCAGCGCGGCCAGCTTCTTGTCCGGCTCCGCCGTCACCACGAGCACGGGCAGCCAGGACTCGCGCTCCATCGGTTTCAACGCTTCCATTACGTGGAAGCCGTCCATGTGCGGCATCTGCAGGTCGAGGATGATCAGGTCGTAGCGGTGCTGCAGGTGCAGCGCGGCCACCTGGCGCGGGTCGGTGGTGCTGGCAACGTTCTCGTAGCCGCTGGTCTTGAGCAGGAACTCGAGCAGTTGCACGTTCACCGGTTCGTCGTCGACGACAAGGATGCGTGCGCGGCGGATGTCGTTGGGGGAAATCATGGAGTCGTCCTCATTCGGGCTGACAATACGTCGTCAATGGCCTCGTTGAACTGGCCGATGTCGATCGGCTTGGTCAGGTAGTACGCAAAGCCGGCCGCCAGCGCGCGGTCGATGTCGGCACGCATGGCGTTGGCGGACACCGCGATGGCCGGACTCCGCGCGGTCTCGGGTTCGCGGCGCAGCTGCGCCAGGACCTCGAACCCGGAAAGGCCGGGCAGGTTCAGGTCCATCAGGATGATGTCGGGTTTCTGGCTGCGCGCGAGCGACAGGCCGAAATGGCCGTCCGGCGCGCTCACCAGCCGCAGGTCGGACCGGAAGCGCACGATCTCCTGCACGAGCTTCAGGTTGGCCGGATTGTCCTCGATGTACAGCACCGTATGCGGCGCTCCCGACGCGGCCCCGTCCGCCGGGACGGGCGCCGGCCGCGCGGCCGGCAGCGCGGCCGGCAGCGCGCCATCCGCACCGGCGACGGCCAGCTCGATCCAGAACACGCTGCCCACGCCCGGGCTGCTGGTGACGCCGATCTCGCCGCCCATCAGCTCGACCAGGCGGCGCGTCACCACGAGGCCGATGCCCGTGCCTTCCTGCGTGCCTGCTTCCTGGCCCATGCGGTTGAACGGCTGGAACAGGCCGGCCACCTGTTCCGGCGTCAAGCCCATCCCGGTGTCCTGCACGGACACGCGCAGGCGCTGCGGCGACGGCTGCGCGCAATCGACGACGATGGCGCCGCCGTCGCGGTTGTACTTCACCGCGTTCGACAACAGGTTCAGCAGGACCTGCTTCAGGCGCGTGCGGTCGGCCTGCACGCGCGTGCCGGGCGCTTCCGGGAACAGCACGCGCACGCCGCGCGCGGCGGCCAGCGGCGCGATCATGCCCTTGCATTCGGCGAGCACTTCGGCCAGCAGCACCGGTTCCATCGACAGGCTGACGGCCCCCGCCTCGACCTTGGCCAGGTCGAGGATCTCGTTGATCAGGGTGAGCAGGTGCCGGCCGGATTTCAGGATGTGGCCGGAGAATTCGAGCTTCTGTTCCGGCGTCGTCGGCATGTCCTTCGATGCCAGGATCTGGGCGAAGCCGAGGATGGCGTTCAGCGGCGTGCGCAGCTCATGGCTCATCGACGACAGGAACGCGGACTTGGCCTGGTTGGCGTTTCGCGCCTCGTCGATGGCGAGTCCCAGTTCCGAATTGGCCAGCTCCAGCTGAGCCGTGCGTTCCTGCACGCGCGCTTCGAGGCCTTCGTTCAGGCGCACGATCTCGCGGTTCGAATCTTCGAGCGCACGCGTGCGTTGCTCGATTTCGGTCAGCATCGCGTTGAAGGAATCGACGAGTTCCGCCGCCTCGTCCTCGCTGATGCGGGGCGCGCGCCGCGAATAGTCGCGCCGCGCCACCACGTCGCGCGCGATGCGGGTGATGGCGTCGATGGGCGTCGTGATCGTGTGGCCGAGGCGGCGCACGAGCAGCCACGCGGTGAACAGGGCCAGCACCGTCACGCACGCGCAGATGACGAGGTAGTCGCGCATGCGTTCCATCAGCTGGTTTTCCGAGCGCAGGTAGACGGTGCCGAGCAGGTCGCCGTTTTCGCTGATCGGCTTGTACAGCACCAGTTCGTCGCCGCTCCCGACATAGGTTTCCGTGCCGCCCGCATGCACGGGCCGGCCGCGCTGCGCGGGGCGCGCCGGGAACGCGCCGGTCTCGCCGGGCGCCACATAGGTCGCGAACAACGCGCCGTGCTCGTCGTAGATGGCGGCGGCGCGCACCGACGGCCGGCTGCGCAGCAGGGCCAGGTTCTCGTGCGCCAGGCGTGCATCGTCGAAGGCCAGCGCGGCCGACGTCATGTGGCCCACCAGTTCGGCCTGCGTCGCCAGGTCGTTCAGCAGCGCGTGTTTATAACTGCGCAGGTCGTAGACGACGACCGTGCCGACGGAGACCGCCAGCGCGGCGAGCGTCGTCGACATCACGATCGTGACGAGCTTTTCGCGGATGGAGCGGCGCGGACGGATCATGGATGTCACCACGTCGCAAGCGCCGGCAGGCGGCCGCGCGCGGCTGCAAGGGACAAGGCCATCACGAGAATGCCGGCCCCGGATGGTCATGCACGAAACGGTCGAGCGGCATGCGAGGTCCTGGTTCGGTCAATGAACAACACTGCGGGGCTGGCCGCAAGTCGAGCAGCATAGCAGCACGGCCGGAGGTGATGTCGCACGGAACGGGGCCTGGTATTTGCACCGGTAAAGACATTTGCGTTTGTAAGGACGTCAAAGACATAACCGCAAGAATGGCTTTTCGTTAAGATTACGACGCCGCACGGCGGGAAGGCGCGCTAGAATGGACGCGAGCGCGCAGCGGAACCTTCCGCGACCCGGCACACGGCTGCGTGCTCAGGTTGGATCCTGGAGACCTGGCGGTTCTCTGCTACCGCCATTACAAGGAGGAGCGACACGTGACGAACGACATCATCGACCTGGCCACCCGTGTGGGCCGGGCACTCGAATCCAAGAACCTGCTGCTGGCCACCGCCGAATCCTGCACCGGCGGCGGCGTCTCCCAGGCCATCACGGAAATCCCCGGCTCGACCGGCTGGTTCGAATGCGGTTTCGTGACGTATTCGAACGCCTCCAAGACGGAGATGCTGGACGTGCCGGCCGCGCTGATCGCGCAATTCGGCTCCGTCAGCGAGGAAGTCGCGGGCGCGATGGCCGAAGGCGCGGTCGCCAACAGCAACGCCGACGTGGCCGTGTCCACGACCGGCATCGCCGGCCCGACCGGTGCCGTACCCGGCAAGCCCGTGGGCACGGTGTGCTTCGGCTGGTCGAAGGGCGACACGACGTACACCGAACGCCTCGTATTTTCCGGCGACCGCCACGCGGTACGCGAGCAGACGGTGGCGCACGCGCTGGCCGGCCTCTTGCGACTGCTCGAATAAGGATGCGTTGCCTGGCAGCGGCCGCGCTCTTCGCGGCCGTATCCGTGCACGCGGCCGCGGCGGAGCCGGATAAGGGTGTCACCGTATACGCGGCCGGCGACATCGCGCGCTGCGCGTATCGCGATCCGGCCTATTCGGGCGCGGCCGACACGGCCGCCACCGTCGCCGCCGGGCTCGCGCAGGATCCGGAGGCGGTCGTGCTGGCGCTGGGCGACCTGACCTACCCGAACGGCGCCAAGAAGGAATTCACCGACTGCTACGCACCGACGTGGGGCCGCTTCAAGGACCGCACGTGGCCCGCGCCCGGCAACCACGAGTACTACACGCCGGGCGCGAAGCCCTATTTCGAGTGGTGGGGCGCGCGCGCCGGCCGCGGCTACTACAGCTTCGAGCTGGGCACCTGGCACATCATCTCGCTGGACAGCAATCTCGCCCCGGCCCAGCACGCGGCCCAGCTGGACTGGCTGCGCGCCGACCTCGCCGCGCACCCCGCGCGCTGCACGCTCGCCTACTGGCACCATCCGCTGTACAGCTCGGGCGGCCATGGCAGCGTCCCGAAGATGCGCGACGCATGGCAGCTCCTGTACGCGGCCGGCGCCGAGCTGGTGCTGTCCGGCCACGACCACGACTACGAACGCTTCGCCCCGCAGGATGCGGACGGCCGGCTCGACCCGACGCACGGCATCCGCCAGTTCGTCGTCGGCACCGGCGGCGCGTATCCGACGCCGTTCCTGCTCACCGTCGCGCACAGCGAGGTCCGCGACAGCAACCGCACCGGCGTGCTGCGCCTGCGCCTGTACACGGGCGGCTACGGCTGGGAATTCATCGAGTCCACGCGCGTATCTTCTTTCGGCATCGCCCCGCCCGACCACGGCAGCGCCGCGTGTCATTAAAAAAACGGAGCCCGCATGCGACGCTTCCTGTCTTCTCTCCCCTTGCTGCTCGTCCTCGCCGGGTCCGCGGCGGCCGAGGTGCCGCAAGTCCGCTATGACAAGACGACGCTCCCCAACGGCCTGGAAGTGATCCTCGTCGAGGACCACCGCCTGCCCATCGTGGCCGTCAACATCTGGTATCACGTCGGCCCCGCCAACGAGGCGCCAGGACTCACCGGCTTCGCCCACCTGTTCGAGCACATGATGTTCGCCGGAACGCGGCACCTGCCGCGCGGCCTCGCCGACCGCCTGCTGGAAGGCGCCGGCGCCACCGACAGCAACGGCAGCACGGACTACGACCGCACGAATTACTACGACACGGTGCCGTCGAACCAGCTCGAACTCGCGCTGTGGGTACATGCCGACCGCATGGGCTACCTGCTCGACGTGCTCGACCAGACCGCCCTGTCGAACCAGCAGGACGTCGTGCGCAACGAGCGGCGCCAGAGCGTCGAGAACCGCCCGTACGGCGTCGTCGAGGAAGCGCTGAACCACGCGCTGTTCCCGAAGACGCACCCCTATTACGCGGCCGTCATCGGCTCGCACGCCGACATCCAGAACGCGAAGCTGGCCGACGTGCGCGACTTCTTCAAACGCTACTACGGTCCTAACAATGCCAGCATCGTCATCGCCGGCGACATCGACAAGGCCAAGACGCGCGCCCTCGTGGCCAAATACTTCGGCAGTTTCAAAAAGAGCCCGCCCGTCGTGCATCCGAAAGTGACGACGCCCGCCATCACGCGCGAGCGCCGCATCACGGTGCCGGACCGCGTGGAGCTGCCGCGCCTGTACATGGCGTGGCTCACGCCGCCGGCCTTCCAGCCGGGCGACGCCGAGCTGGCGGTGACGGCGCAGATCCTCGCCGGCGGCAAGTCGAGCCGCCTGTATAAAACCCTCGTGTACGAGCGCCAGATCGCACAGGAGGCGGCGGCCGCGCAGAATTCGAACGCGCTCACGTCGACCTTCATCGTCGACGCCACCGCGCGTCCGGGCTTCGAACCGTCCGAGCTGGAGACGGCCATCGACGCGGAACTCAAGGCGCTGCGCGACAAGGGACCGTCCGAACAGGAAGTCGAACGCGCGCGCAACACGATCGAGACGGCGATGCTGACGTCGATCGAAAAGCTGGGCGGCACGGGTCTCGCGAACCAGATCAACCAGTACAACCAGTACACGGGCGACCCGGGCTACCTGCCGAAGGACATCGAGCGCCTGCGCCGCGTCACCGCCGCCGACGTGCGCCGCGTCGCGCAGGCGTACCTGCAACCGAATGCGCGCGTGATCGTCGCGGGCGTGCCGGGCAAGCCGGACCTCGGCCCCGACGTGCCGACGCCGCCGCCACCACTAGCCTCGAAGGCCGGCAGGACGGACCGCGCCGCCGGCATCAACCGCGACGAAGCGTGGCGCCGCACGCCGCCGAAACCGGGCCCGGCGCCGCGCTTCACGCTGCCGCAGGGCGAATCGTTCAAGCTGCCGAACGGCCTGACGGTCATCGTCCACCCGAACCCCGCGCTGCCGCTCGTGGCGGCGGAACTGGTCGTGAAAAGCGGTTCCGACGCCAATCCGTCCGACCAGCCGGGCCTCGCCGGCTTCACGGCGCAGATGCTGGACGAAGGCACGGCCACGCGCAGCGCACCGCGCATCGCCGACGAGATCGCGCAGCTGGGCGCCTTTCTCGGCAGCGCCGCGTCGTCCGACGCGTCGACGGTGTCGCTGCTGGCGCTGCGGTCCACGTTCCCGCAGGCGCTGGACGTGCTGGCCGACGTCGTGCTGCATCCGGCCTTCCCGACCGCCGAAGTGGAACGCCAGCGTGCCTCCCGCATCGGCGATCTGACGCAGCAGCGCGACGATCCCGCTTCGATCGCCGCCGTGGCCGCGGCCGGCGCGCTGTACGGCCCGGATCACCCGTACGGCTACGGCCAGCTGGGCACGGAACCGGCGATCCGCGCGACGACCCGCGAAGACATCGTGCGATTCTGGCGCCGCCACTACCTGCCCGACAACGCGGCCCTCGTCGTCTCCGGCGACATCACGGCGGACGAGCTGCGCGCGCTGGCGACGGCCCGCTTCGGCGGCTGGGGACGCGCCGACGCGGCCGTGACGTCGGTCGGCGATCCGTCCGGCACCAGGGCGCGCCTGGTCATCGTCGACAAACCGGGCGCCCCGCAAACGGCCCTGCGCGTGACGACCATCGCGGCCGCGCGCAAGACGCCGGACTATCCGGCCATGCAGGTCATGAACGCGGCGCTGGGCGGCCTGTTCTCGAGCCGCATCAACCTCAACCTGCGCGAAAATAAGGGCTACAGCTACGGCGTGTTCTCGGCGTTCCGCTACGACCGCACGCCGGGCCCGTTCATCATCGCGGGCAGCGTGCGCACGGACGTCACGGGGCCTGCCGTTACCGAAATCTTCAAGGAAGTGAACGGCATGCGCGACAAGCCGCTGCCTGCGGCCGAGCTGGCGGGCGCGCGCGACTCGCAGGTGTATTCGCTGCCGGGCCAGTTCGAAACGAACAGCGGCATCGGCGCGAGCCTGGCCGAGACCTTCGTGTTCGACCTGCCGGCGGATTACTGGCGCACGCTGCCCGACCGGTTCCGCGGCGTGACGGCGGCGCAGGTGCAGGCGGCGGCGCAAAAGTATTTGAAACCCGACCAGTTGAAAGTCATCGCCGTCGGGGATCGGGCGGCGATTCTGCCGCAGTTGCAAAAGCTTGGGCTGGGGCAGCCCGAGATACGGGATGTGGATGGGCAGGTGCCGTGAGCAGCACGATGTGAACGAAGGCCGGGTTAAGCAAAAAGGGGTTCGATGAATAATAAGTGTAACGGGATACCGCTTGCTCGACGAAAGCCAAGCCGATTCTCTCTCGGCATAGTGTACGGTAGCGTCGCTTGTGGTGCTGTTGGGTGCATTCTATCTTTAGCTGAGGGAAATAATGACTCAGCCTTATGCGCAGCGCTTTTCACGATAGTGAATGCATCATTGGCGTCCACAATTCATAAGTTGAGACGCTCCTGAAGCCAGGCCATCCCGGGAGATGGCTCGGTTCCTGCCGGTTGTGATACTCCGTGACCTTTCCTCGCCAACAACCTGCCATCCTCGTTCGAAGGACCGGCAACGGCCAGAACCTTCGATCTGTTCAAGTTTCCATTCCGACGTAACAACCCTTGCGCCCGCCTCTTTATGCGCTTAACATGTGAACAGTTCTTCAAACGTTAAGCATGAGCATCCCACCCGACATCGACAACGCGGTCGACGAACTCGCCGACCTGTTCCACCTGCTGGGCGACCCCACGCGGTTGCGGATCGTGCTCGCCTGCCTGGCACAGCCGACGGCCGTGGGCGACATCGCCGGCGCGTTGAGCCTGTCCAGTTCGCTGGTCAGCCACCACCTGCGCCTGCTGCGCGCGGCCCGCATCGTCAAGGCGGAGCGCCAGGGCAAGCAGGTGTTCTATGCGGCCGCCGATGCCCACATCAGCAGCCTGCTTTCCAATATGTTCGAGCACATCGCCGAACCCACCACCGGACTGGACGCATGAGTCACCACCATTCCCACGGCCATGGACATGGCCACCACCACCACCCGGCGCCGGGCGACAACGGCCGCGCGTTCGGCATCGCCATCGGCCTGAATACCGCGTTCGTCGCCATCGAATTCATCTACGGCTTCATCGCCAACTCGACGGCGCTGATGGCCGACGCCGGCCACAACCTGTCGGACGTGCTGGGGCTGGGCCTCGCCTGGGGCGCCGCGCTGCTGACGAAGAGCGCGCCCACGCGCCGCTTCACGTATGGCATGCGCGGCACGACCATCCTCGCCGCGCTCGCCAACGCCCTGCTGCTGATGGTCGCGTGCGGCGCCATCGCGTGGGAAGCCGTGCACCGCTTCGCCCATCCGGAACCGGTGGCCGGCACGACGGTCTCCATCGTCGCCCTCGTCGGCGTGCTGATCAATGGTTTCTCGGCCTGGCTGTTCGTGGCCGGCAGCAAGGACGACATCAACGTGCGCGGCGCCTACCAGCACATGGCGGCGGATGCGTTGCTGTCGCTGGGCGTCGTCATCTCCGGCGTCGTGATCATCTACACGGGCTGGTCGTGGCTCGACCCGGTCGTCAGCCTCGTGCTCGTCGTCGTGATCGTCGTGGGGACGTGGTCGCTGCTCAAGGAATCGATCCAGATGGTGCTGGCGGGCGTGCCGGCCAGCGTCGACGCGAAGGCCGTGACGGCCTTCCTGGCCGCGCAGCCGGGCGTGACCGAAGTGCACGACGTCCACATCTGGGCGATGAGCACGACGGAGACGGCCCTCACGGCCCACCTCGTCATGCCGGGCGGTTACCCGGGCGATGCGGCCATCGACGACATCGTCGGGCATTTGCGCGAAGATTTCGCCATCCATCACTGCACGCTGCAGGTGGAGCAAGGAACGACCAAGCACAGCAGTTGCTGCCTGCACGATGAGCACGGTCACGACCATGATCATGATCACGACCACGATCACGACCATCATCACGGTCACTCGCACGCACATTAAAAAAGGCCTGCATGCAAGCGGGCCTTTTTCGTGGAGGGGAACCTGATCAGCCGGCCAGGTTCGCGTACAGCGCCGTACTGAGATAGCGCTCCCCGAACGACGGAATGATCGTCACGATCAGCTTGCCCGCATTCTCCGGCCGTTTGGCGACCTGGATCGCGGCCCACAGGGCTGCGCCGGACGAGATGCCGACCAGCAGCCCCTCCTCGCGCGCGGCCGCACGGGCCGTCTCGAAGGCGTCCTCGTTCTTGACGGTGATGACTTCGTCGTAGGCTTTCGTGTTCAGCACGTCCGGAATGAAGCCGGCGCCGATGCCCTGGATCGGGTGCGGACCCTTCGTGCCCTTGGACAGGATGGGCGACGCTTCCGGTTCCACGGCGATGGCCTGGAACGAAGGCTTACGGGCCTTGATCACTTCGGCCACGCCCGTGATCGTGCCGCCCGTACCGACACCGGCCACGAGGATGTCGACCTTGCCGTCGGTATCGCGCCAGATTTCCTCGGCCGTCGTGCGGCGGTGGACTTCCGGGTTGGCCGGGTTGTTGAACTGCTGCGGCATGAAGCAGTTCGGGTCGGCCGCGACGATTTCCTCGGCGCGGCGGATGGCGCCCAGCATGCCTTCCGGTCCCGGCGTGAGCACCAGCTCGGCGCCGTATGCGCGCAGCAGCATGCGCCGTTCGTTGCTCATCGTTTCCGGCATGACGAGGCGGCAGCGGTAGCCGCGCGCCGCGCAGACCATCGCCAGCGCGATGCCGGTGTTGCCGCTGGTGGGCTCGACGATGATGGTGTTCGGGCCGATCTTGCCGGCCTGCTCGGCCGCCTCGATCATGGCCCAGCCGATCCGGTCCTTCACGCTGTGGGCCGGATTGTAGAACTCGAGCTTGGCGGTGAGGTCCGCGCCGGCGCCCTGCGCCAGGCGGCGGATCCGCACCAGGGGGGTATTGCCGATCAGTTCCGTCACGTCGTTCGCGATGCGCATGCAGTTCTCCCGTTGAGTGATTTGGATTTACTTGACCTTCAGGAGTTCCACGTCGAAGATCAGATCGGAATCCGGCGGAATGGAACCGCCGCCGGCGCCGCGCTTGCCGTACGCGAGTTCGCTCGGGATGATCAGGGTGCGCTTGCCGCCCACCTTCATGCCCTGCACGCCCTGCTCCCAGCCCTTGATGACCTGGCGCGCGCCGAGCTGGAACTCGAGCGGTTCGCGGCCCGCGTCCAGCGACGAGTCGAACTTGCGGCCGCGTTGCTTGGCGGCCAGCGGCTTGTAGAACCAGCCCGTGTAGTTGACGACGACCGTGCTGCCGACCATCGCCTCGGTACCCTTGCCGATGACATGGTCGATGACCTGCACTTTCGGCCCTTGCTGTTCCTGGCCGGCGGGTGTCGGATCGACGGGATTGTTCGGGTTGCCGGGATGGGCGGCGTTGGCGGTGGCCTGGGCCGGGTCCTTGGGACCTTGCAGGCCGTCGCCGGCCTGCTGGGATGCGTCCTGCGCGTGGGCGGCAACGGCCGCCAGCAGCAGGCTAGCTACGGCGATACGACGGATCATGGAGCCTCTTTTCACGAATCAGTAAAAAACTGATCCTATGATAACAAGGCCTCCTCCGGTTGCACAGCGTCGACGGATTCGGTTACATGGTCCGGCACCGGAACGGCATTGGCCTCCTCCGCCATCTTGCGCAGCATATGGCCGGCCGCAACCATGCCGAACGTCGCGGTGACGACCATGCTCGAGCCGAAGCCGGCGCAATTCAGGCCCGTGATGCTGTTCGCATCGACTTCGCAGGCGTCGCCGGACTGCGGGTAGCGCAGCGGTTCCATCGAGAACACGGCGTCGATGTGGTACTTGTTCTTTTCGCCGCGCGCGAAGCCGTAGCGGGCACGCAGGATCTTGCGCACTTTTTTCAGCAGCGGTTCCTGCTCGGTGCGGGCGAGGTCGCGCACCTCGATCTTCGTCGGGTCGAGCTGGCCGCCGGCGCCGCCGATGACGATCAGGGGGATCGCATGCTGGCTGCAGTACGCGATCAGCGCGGCCTTGGCCTTGACGCTGTCGATGGCGTCGACGACGTAGTCGAAACGGGCCGTCCCGATCATCTGCGGGATGTTGTCCGGATCGATGAAGTCTTCGACGAGCTCGACTTCGCAATACGGATTGATGAGCGCGATGCGCTGTTTCAGCGCCTCGATCTTGGGCATGCCGACCGTGGTCGACAGCGCCTGGATCTGGCGGTTGATGTTGGATTCGGCCACGTTGTCGAGGTCGATGAGCGTGAGCCGGCCGACGGCGCTGCGGGCCAGCGCCTCGACGATCCAGGAGCCGACGCCGCCGACGCCGACCACGCAAACGTGCGCCGCACGGAACCGTTCCAGTGCACGCTCGCCGTAGAGGCGGGCAATGCCGCCGAAGCGCCGCTCGAAGTCGACGTCATCGAAGAGAGAGGTGGAAGTCGTAATCATGATCCCTTCATTTTACCGGACGGAACGGCGCTCATTGCTCTAAAATAACTTTCAGTCAATCAAAAAATTCCCCGCATTCTGCACGTCCACAACAGCGATCATGACCAACCTTCTTGCCGACCCCGCTCCCGATTTCGACCAACCCGTCGCCGTCCTCAAGCATTGCCACGGCCGCATCCGTAAGCAACTTGCCACGCTGGAAAAACTGCTCGCGCACCTGCCCGAACATGGCGCCGACGAGCAGGCGCGCCAGGCGGCAGCGGCCGTGCTGAAATACTTCGACAAGGCGGCCCACCTGCACCACGAGGACGAGGAACAGGACCTGCTGCCGATGCTGCTGGCCATCGCCAAGGGCGAAGATGCGGCCACCCTGCAGGCCCTCGTGCCCGTGATCCTGCAGGAACACAAGGACATGGATGCGATGTGGCAAGACCTGCACGAACAGCTGACGGGTATCGCGGACGGCAGCGGCACGCAGCTGTCGGCCTCGATCGTGCGCCGCTTCGTGCAGAACTATCACGGCCATATGGAACGCGAAGAAGGCATCGTCGCGCCGATGGCGCTGCGTCTCTTTGGTCCGGATCAGATGGCGCGCCTGGGTGGCGCCATGCGCCAGCGCCGCGGCCTGGAGCAGCCGGCACCGTCCATCGGCGAAACGGTCGCCGGCCTGCGCAAGGATTACGGCCAGGCCCGCCTGGACGAAAGCGACGTCGCCGACGACCCGATGGACCAGTTCACGCGCTGGTTCGAGGAAGCGCTGAAGGCCGAAGTGAACGAGCCGAACGCGATGAGCGTGGCCACCGTGGGCGAGGATGGGCGGCCGACGTCGCGCATTGTTCTCGTCAAGCAATTCGATACGCGCGGGTTCACCTGGTACACGAATTACGACAGCCAGAAAGGCAAGCAGCTGGCAAGCAAGCCTTTTGCAGCTCTGCTATTCTTCTGGAGTGAACTTGAACGGCAGGTGCGAATCGAAGGCAGAGTGGAACGCACGAGTGCCGAGGAAAGCGATAAGTATTTCAACAGCCGACCGTTGAAAAGCCGGCTGTCGGCGATCGCGTCCGAACAAAGCGAGCCGATCGCAAACCGTGCCGCCCTCGAACAACACTACGAGGAAGTGGCGCGTCAGTATGGCGAAGCACCGCCACGGCCACAACACTGGGGCGGTTTTCGCCTGGTGCCGGAACGAGTCGAGTTCTGGCAGGGGCGGCGTTCACGCTTCCACGACCGCATCGTCTACACGCGGCAGGAAGACGGCAGCTGGACGCGGCAACGTTTGCAACCCTGACCCGGTGCATCCGGCTCAGGATCAGCCGGAGAAGACGCGTGTTCGACCAGATGAAGCTTTCCGCCTGGACTTCAGGCATACGCAGTAAATTCAACCTGCCCCTGCGCGTGGAATTATGGAATGGCGCGCAGGTGGACCTGTCCGCTGAGCAACCACGCGTGAAAATCCGCGTCCCCAGTCCGGGCGGCCTGCGCTACCTCCTCGCGCCGTCGCTGGGCAACCTCGGGGAAGCCTATGTCGAAGGTGCGCTCGAAATCGAAGGACGCGCGGCCGACATGATCCAGGTGGGCTCTGCGCTCGCGGAAACCACGGGCAAGCCGGCGCGCACGAGCCGCGTCGCCAGTGCCGCGCTGCGCCTCGTCTCGCCGCACACGCGTGCGAAGGATGCCGAGGCCATCCGCTATCACTACGACGTCTCCAACGAGTTCTACAGCCTGTTCCTCGACCCGGCCATGGTGTATTCCTGCGCCTATTTCGAGAACGGCGACGAGGACCTGGCCACGGCCCAGCAAAAGAAGATCGACCACATCCTCACCAAGATCGGCGTGCAGCCGGGCCAGACGCTGCTCGACATCGGCTGCGGCTGGGGCGCGCTCGTGATCCGTGCGGCGAGTAAATTCGGGGCGCGCTGCGTCGGCGTCACGCTGTCCGAACGGCAGTACGAACTGGCGCGCGAGCGCGTGACGCAGGCCGGGTTGCAGGACCGCATCGAGATCCGCCTGCAGGACTACCGCGACGTCGCGGGCCAGTTCGACCGCATCACGAGCGTCGGCATGTTCGAGCACGTGGGCGTGGACAACCTGCCGGAGTACTTCGGCCGCATCAGCAGGCTGCTGGCGCCGGGCGGCGTCGTGATGAACCACGGCATCACCACGTCCGACGTCGAGCAGCGCAACAGCCCGTACGGCGGCGGCGAGTTCATCGACAAATACGTGTTCCCGCACGGCGAGCTGGCGCACCTGTCCACCGTCATCCGTACGATGCAGGAAGGCGGCCTCGAAGTCCGCGACGTGGAAAACCTGCGCCGTCACTACGCCCGCACGTGCGCGCTGTGGACCGAGAATTTCGAGAACAATGCCGACCGTATCCGGGCGACGTGCGATCCGAAGACCTTCCGCATCTGGCACGTCTACCTGGCCGGCTGCGCGTACGGCTTTGCGCACGACTGGATCAGCCTGTACCAGATCGTGTGCGGCAAGGCGGGAGAAGAGCCGGACCTGATTCCGTGGTCGCGGCGGTACATGTACCGGTAGCCGGATTTATTTAACCCGGTCCGTGAAGACCTTGCGGAACTTGGCCACCTTGGGCGCCACCACGAACGCGCAATACCCCTGCAACGGGTGCTGGGCGAAATAATTCTGGTGGTAGTCCTCGGCCTTGTACCACTGCTCGGCCGGCGACACCTCCGTGACGATCGGGGCATCCCAGACGGCGGCCATCTCGGCCATCACCTTGCGCGCCGTCGCTTCCTGTTCCGGCGACGTGAAGAAGATCACCGAGCGGTATTGCGTGCCGACGTCATTGCCCTGGCGATTGAGCGTCGTCGGGTCGTGGATGGTGAAAAAGATTTCCAGGATGTCGCGATAGCTGATCACGTCCGGATCGAATTCCAGGCGCACCACTTCCGCGTGGCCCGTCGTGCCCGCGCATACCTGCTCGTAGGTCGGCGCGGGCGTCTCGCCGCCCATATAGCCCGATTCCACGCGGAGAATACCGCGCGCTTCCAGATAGACCGCTTCCAGGCACCAGAAACACCCGCCGCCCAGGATGGCCACTTCGGTTGCTGATTGCTGGCTCATGCTGACTCCTCGAGGAATGAATAGTTGTTCATGGTTTCACTGTAACCGAAACCGCCCGCTCGTGCAGGCTCGGGGAACCTCGGGCCATTGATGGCATAATGCGCGCATGAACACCAGCTCACCTCGCGCCACCACGCGCGGTTTCGATTCCGCCCATTTCCGCCAAGCCCTGTCCCAATTCGCGACCGGCGTCACCGTCATCACGACCCGCCTGGGCGACGGCAAGTTCCGCGGCCTGACCGCGTCGTCGTTCAATTCCGTGTCGCTGGAGCCGCCGCTGGTGCTGTGGAGCCTGTCGAACGTCGCCAACAGCCTGCCCATCTTCACCGGCAATTCGCACTACGTGATCAACGTGTTGTCCGCCGGACAGGAAGAGCTGGCGCGCCGGTTCTCGCGGCGCGGCCAGGATCCATTCGAAGGCGTCGAATACGAATTGTCGCGCACCGGCCAGCCGATCCTGAAAGGCGTTTCCGCCTGGTTCGAATGCCACAACCGCAGCCGCTATCCGGAAGGCGACCACGTGATCTTCGTGGGCGAAGTGGAAGACTGCGCGGTGCATCCGCAGTCCGCCCTGCTGTTCCATGGCGGGCGTTTCGGCAGTACGTAAGCATTGCTCGTTTAAAAATGAAAATGCCTGTCGCAGTTTGAAAAGATGCGGCAAGGCGGGGTTTCTATAATGGCTCGACCCGGGCGGCCATCCATTCGCCCGCCACATTCTTACAAAGATTGAGACAGGAGCCCCATGAGCCGTTCCGATTCGCCCCATAAAGCCCAGTTCCATTGGGATGATCCGTTGCTGCTGAACGAGCAGTTGCTCGACGAAGAGCGCATGGTGCGCGACGCCGCCGCGGCCTATTGCCAGGACAAGCTGCTGCCGCGCGTCCTCGAAGCCTTCCGCAATGAAACGACCGACGCCTCCATCTTCCGCGAAATGGGCGAGCTGGGCCTGCTGGGCCCGACCATCCCCGAGCAATACGGCGGCCCCGGCCTGAACTACGTCAGCTACGGCCTGATCGCGCGCGAAGTCGAGCGCGTCGATTCCGGCTACCGCTCGATGATGAGCGTGCAGTCGTCGCTCGTGATGGTGCCGATCCACGAGTTCGGCAATGAAGAGACGAAGCAGAAATACCTGCCGAAGCTGGCCACCGGCGAATGGATCGGCTGCTTCGGCCTCACCGAACCGAACCACGGCTCCGACCCGGGCTCGATGGTCACGCGCGCGCGCAAGGTCGACGGCGGCTATTCGCTGTCCGGCTCGAAGATGTGGATCACGAACTCGCCGATCGCCGACGTGTTCGTCGTCTGGGCCAAGGACGACGAAGGCAAGATCCGCGGCTTCGTGCTGGAAAAGGGCTGGAAAGGCCTGTCGGCGCCGGCCATCCACGGCAAGGTCGGCCTGCGCGCATCGATCACGGGCGAGATCGTGATGGACGAGGTGTTCTGCCCCGAAGAGAATGCCTTCCCGGAAGTGCGCGGCCTGAAAGGTCCGTTCACCTGCCTGAACTCGGCCCGTTACGGCATCGCCTGGGGCGCGCTGGGCGCCGCGGAAGACTGCTGGCACCGTTCCCGCCAGTATGTGCTGGACCGCAAGCAGTTCGGCAAGCCGCTGGCCGCCAACCAGCTGATCCAGAAGAAGCTCGCCGACATGCAGACGGAAATCACGCTGGGCCTGCAGGGCGTGCTGCGCCTGGGCCGCATGAAGGACGAGGGCACGGCGGCGGTCGAGATCACGTCGATCATGAAGCGCAATTCCTGCGGCAAGGCGCTCGACATCGCCCGCATGGCGCGCGACATGATGGGCGGTAACGGCATCAGCGACGAATTCGGCGTGGCGCGTCACCTCGTCAACCTGGAAGTCGTCAACACGTACGAAGGCACGCACGACATCCACGCGCTGATCCTGGGTCGCGCGCAGACCGGTATCGCCGCGTTCTGATCGTACCCAGGCACGAAAAAAAAACCCGCCGAAACCGGCGGGTTTTTTATTGCGCGGAACGCGATCAGAATTTGTAGCCCAGGGTCAGCACGGTCGATTTCGGGTCCAGCTTCATGTGCTGGGTTTGTCCCGTCGAGAAGTGCACGTCGGTCCGCAGGCGGGTCTTCACGAGCGCGGCGTTGAGGAACCATTTCTCGCTGAAGTTCCAGACGGCACCGATCTGGCCCGAATAGGTCCATTTGTTGTCGATGTTAAACGTCGTCGCCGGACCGCCCGGGTTCGTCAGCGCCGTCATGCGGAACGAGCCGGTTTCCTTGTAAAAGTAGGCATAAGTCACGCCCAGGCCGACGTAAGGACGGAACGCCGCGTTCGGCGCGAAGAAACGGTATTGCGCGAACAAGGTCGGCGGCAAGGCATGTGCGGTGCCCAGCTCGCCCGTCCCGGCGATGGCACCCGCGCCGTAGATGCTGTGCTTGTACGGCTTCGCGATGGTGAATTCGGTGGTGATGTTGTCGGTGATCCCGTAGTTGATGATCGCCACCGGTTCCGTGTCCTTGCCGACGTCGCCCAGCGAATTCGGCAGGGCCGGGGCGGAAATCGCGCCGCTCTCCACCTTCGGTTCAATCTCGATGGCGCCGACCGACACGGCCCATTTCCCCTTGGCCTGTGCCGCGGCGCCGCCCGCCACGGCCAGCGCACCGGCGGCGACCAGCAGTTTCACGACATTGGAACTTACTTTCATGTTATCTCCTGATTCTTATTGATGGCCCGCCCGCCTGCGCGGACGAGCCTGTCGTGACGATTACAGCCAGCCCTTCACGGCCATCTGCTCGAGGATGTAGCGCGCGATCAGCCAGTTCTCGAACGGCGTCGGGTGCACATCGTCGGCGAACATGTAGCGGCTGACGTCGCCGGCGATCACGTTCTTCGCGTTGCAGACGAGCGACGTGGTGCCCAGTGCGTTCGGGCCGCAAGCCGGGGTCGACGTATTGGTGAGGCCGTACGGCGCCGGGTTGATCACTTCGTCGTGGCTGACGGTCCACAGGTCGACGTAGAGCACCTTCGGCTCGCTCGCGACAGCGGCCTTCAGCTGCGCATTGAACGCGTCGACGGCTTTCGCGATCAGGGCCTGGACGGCGGCCGACTGCGATTTGCCCGACGGCGTCGATGCCACGTCCGGCAGGTTGTTCACGACGACGTAGTTCGCGCCCTTGGCGACGATCTGCGTCTTGACCAGGGCGCCCAGCTCGGCGCCGGCCGTGGCCATCGCGGTGACGACACCCGCGGCGTTGGCGGTCAGGTAGTCGGCGCCCGCCTTCTGGCCGGCGGCCGTGGCGTCGGCCTGGGCCTTGGCGACCATCGGACCGTACACGGTGGCCTGCGCGGCTGCCGTGTTGCCGGCCATGACGGCGGCGGTGACGGCGGCTTGCACGATGGACGCATCGGTGTGGCCGGCGCGCGCTGCTTCCGTCTGGATCGCGAGGCCGATCGCCTGGGCCGCGGTGGCCGGGTTCGTCGCACCGGCGGCCAGCTGGGTCGTCAGCGAGACAGCGAAGGCCTGGGAACCGGCGGCGGTGCCGGCGGCGGTGGCGTTCGTCGACAGCTGGCCCAGCAGGAACAGGATGTCGTTACCGCCGGCCAGCACGGTCACGAGTTCGGTACCGCTGAATTTGCCGCCGGTCTTGGCCAGGTGGTTCGCGATCTGCGTCACCACGGGCACGGTGGTCAGGCCCAGCGTCGGGTTCACGGCCTTGTTGTTCGGGCCGACCGGGTTCGTCACGCGCGATCCGCCCTGCGCGTAGTTGAGGCAATTGGTATTGAAGGTGACGGGCACGGCAAAGCCCTTGGTCGCGTCGCCCTGCAGGCCGGTCTGGGCCGCGCACGGTGCCGGCAGCTTCAGCTGGGCTGCGACGAATTCGGTCCAGTTCTTGCCCGTCAGGTCGGCGTTGATCGACGTGTTGTCGCCGTTGATCGTGAACTTGCCGCCGCCCAGCGCCTTGACGCCGCCGACGGCATACGAGCCCACGTCGGACAGGCTGTCGCCGAACGATACCTGTGCGCTGAACTTGGTAACCGGGGTCTGGTCGCCGCCGCGAGGGCTGGTACTGCTGCCGCCGCAAGCCGACAGTACGGCAGCGGTCAACAGCGCGAGCGCGAATGAGGTCTTACGCATTGTGTCTCCTAAAGAAAATTTTTCTTTTGCAACGAACGGCCGTGCTATTCGTGTCTTGACTAATATGCCAGTGTTCGGCATCGTTGTATAGCGAAAAGCTTTGTCGTGCACCGGCAACAACACCCCGTGGTTACGCCTGGGAGACAAGGCCGGCAGCGCGGCCGATTATAGCAACGCCGCTGGCGAGTTCATGTCTTAATGTGACAATGTTGTTTGAAAATAATCACGCGTCGCGGCCATGCAGAACGGTGCCACGAGACCGGCGTGGTAGGCCGACGCGACGGCACCGTCGCCCGACGCCGCGCGCAGGATCGCCCTGGCCGCCACGAAGCCTGCCTTGGCCGAGCGGTACGGGTCGTTCAGGCTCGGCGTGTCGTCGATGTCCAGCAGCGTGACCCTGCTGCCGCGCGCGCTGAAATAGCTCGCGGCGGCCGTCGCGTTGAAGAACGGCACGACGGGGTCGTCATGGCCGCCGCACAGCATCGTCGGTGCGCTGGGCATATAGCTGCGCAAGTCATTGCGCACGAGCCATTTGCGCAGGTTATGGGCCGGAGAACAGGCCAGCGGCGACGTGGCGCTCTGGTCGCACGGGTGCGCGGCGAGGTCGGCCAGGTAGCCGCTGCGGTAGGCCGTGCGGATCAGGTTGTTGGCGCCAAAATATGCCGTGTAGCCGGCCGTCTGCGGCTGCGAATCCGCCGCGAACAGGGCGGTCGCCGGCAGCTTGCCCTGGTCGACGAGGTCACCGCTGCCGAGGCTGCCCGGCACCAGGTCGGCGATGGAGGGAGCGTACTGCGCCTCGTAGACATCCGCCGGCGTCGCGTACAGCGCGGCACTCGCATGCTGGCCCGCGTTGATGATCATCGGCACGATCACGGTCGCACCATTGCGCGGTGCGCCGCCGAACAGGTCGTCGCCGAAGCGGGCGATGGCATACGGCCCCGACATCCCGGACGCTGCCGTCAGGGTAAATTCGTTCGTGCCCAGGTCTTGCATGGCGCGCTGCGTGGCCATCGCGACATAGCCGCCTTGGGAATAGCCCGTGACCATCAGCTTGCCGGAATCCTTGGCGCCGATCGCCGCGAACGACGTGCGTGCGGCGCGCAGCGCGTCGATCATGTCGGCGGCCTGCGCGACGCGGTCCAGGTACGGGTGGTAGCCCAGCGACGAGCCGCTGTAGCCCGTGTAATTCGGCGCGACGACGATGAAGCCCTGGGCCGCGAACACGGCCGCCGCGAGGCGGGCTTCCGTGTTGTTGGCGATGTCGGCCATGTCGTAGGATTTCTGCAACGACGTCCCATGCGCATACAGCACGACGGGCCGCGAATTGGTGCACGACGCGCCGCCGCCCGTGGGGACGAAGACGGCGGCGCTGCCGTCCGTCGCTTCGCCGGCGCCGCCGATGGTGTTGTAGTGGACCTTGTACACGGAAACCGAGCACTGCGGCTGGCCCGCAACGGCGAGCGTGCCCTGCTGGGCCGATTCGAGGAAGCCGGCCAGCACGGTCGGGCTCAATGTGGTGAGACTCGCGCCGCCGACGTTGACGGCCACGGAGGCGGCCTGCCCCACGAGACTGCCGCGCGCCGCGACGGGCAGCGGTTCAGGATTCGAGACGCCGGCCGGCGTGCCGCCGGCGGTGGTGCCGCCGCTGCAAGCGGCAAGGAGAATACCCTGCCCGAGGCAGAGGGCCAGGGTAAAGAGGGAACGCATTGGATGTCCTTCGGCTGACGGATGACAACAAAAGGTCCGCGCGGAAGGCGGACCTGTGATTGCCGTCTAGCATGCACCGGACAGGCGTTTTTGGGAAGATTCCCGACGAGTTACAGCGCGGGGGTGTTGTTTATCAACCCGTGGACGATGCCGGTCGACCCATGCGCGGCGCGGCGCAGGCGATCGTTGACGCCCAGCCATGGGCCATCCTGCGGCGGCGCCTCGACGAGGATGACGTCGGCGGCGACGCCATCCATCGCGCGCAGCGCCGCGTACAGCGCGTGCGCAAAACCTTCCGGCGAGGCCGGCAGGCGGACGGCCGCGTGCGTGGCCGGCAAGTCGGAATAATGGATCAGGGCGACCTTGCGTCCCGCCCCTTGCAACCTGGACAAGGTGTCGGCCAAGGTCGCCGTGTCCTGCATCGCGACCGGCGTGTGCGGCGCGTAATGCGATTCCAGCGTGCCCGAGGCGCGGGGTGCCGCGGCGTCCGGACGGGCCGGCACCTGGTCGATCACGGCCGCGATGGCATCCGCCGAGATATGGCCTGGGCGCAGCAGCACGGGGCCGTGCGTCGCCAGGCGCGACAGGTCGACGATCGTCGATTCGATGCCGACCTCGCTCTGGCCGCCATCCAGCACGAACGCGATGCGGCCATGTTCTCCGATGTCGTCGCCGAACTCGTCGCGCACGTGCTGCGCGGTCGTCGGGCTGACGGCACCGAATTTGTTCGCGGACGGCGCCGCGATGCCGCCCTTCCCGCCCTTGAACGCCTGCAGCAGCTCGATGGCAACCGGATGCGACGGGCAGCGGATGCCGACCGTGTCCTGGCCGCCCGAGACGGCGTCCGGGATATGCGGCGCGCGCTTCAGAATCATCGTCAGCGGGCCGGGCCAGAAGGCGTCGGCCAACTGGCGCGCTTCCGACGGGATGTCGGTGGCCCAGTAGTCGAGATCGGCGCCCGGGGCCACGTGCACGATCACGGGGTGATCCTGCGGGCGGCCCTTGGCGGCGTAGATCGCGGCGACGGCGGCCGGATTCTCCGCGTCGGCGCCGAGGCCGTACACGGTCTCGGTCGGCAGCGCGACGAGGCGGCCGGCCTCGAGCGCGCGCGCGGCCGCTTTGATCACATCATCCGTCACAACGGGATCCCCAGGATGGCGCAAGCCTGGTTGAAACTCGCCTGCGCTTCCGACAAGGTGGGCGCGACGAACGTCACGTGACCCATCTTGCGGCCGCGGCGCGGGTCCGTCTTGCCGTACAGATGCAGGTTCGCGCCGGGCAGCGCCAGCACCTGATCCCACGCCGGTTCACGGACAGTCTCGCCCTCGAACCACACGTCGCCGAGGATGTTCAGCATGACGGCCGGCGAATGCTGGCGCACGTCGCCCAGCGGCAGTTTCGCCATCGCCCGGACCTGCTGCGCGAACTGGCTCGTGACGCACGCATCGATCGTGTAGTGGCCGCTGTTATGCGGCCGCGGCGCCATCTCGTTGACGACGAGCGAACCGTCGGCCAGCACGAAGAATTCGATGCACAGCACGCCGACATAGCCGAGCTCGGCCACGATGGCACGCGCTGCATCCTGCGCCTTGCGGGCGCATTCATCCGACACGTTCGGGCCCGGCACGGTCGTCGTGAACAGGATGCCGTCGCGGTGCACGTTCTCCGCGATCGGGTAGACGACCGACTGGCCATCCGCCCCGCGCGCCGTCAGCACGGACACCTCGTACGCGAGCGGCAGCATCTTTTCCAGCAGACAGGTCACGCGGTCCATGGATTCGAACGCGGCGCGGACGTCCTCGCGCGTGCGCACGCGCACCTGGCCCTTGCCGTCGTAACCCATGCGCACGGTTTTCAGGATGCCGGGCAGCAGGTCGTCGGCGATGGCGTCGATGTCGGCATCGCTCGCGATCACCTTGTGCGGCGCCGGCATCACACCGGATTTACCGGCGCAGGCGACGAAGAAGGATTTTTCCGCGATGCGGTCCTGGGCGACGGACACGCCGTGCGCGTCCGGTGCCACGAACACCTGCTGCGCGAGGCGCGACAGGCTGGCGGCCGGGACGTTTTCGAATTCCGTCGTGACGGCCACGCATCGCGCGGCCAGCGCATCCAGGCCGGCCGCATCTTCGTAGCCGGCCTCGACGAGGCGCTCGGCCACCTGGCCGGCCGGGCAGTCGGTCGACGGCTCCAGCACGGCCACGCGGTAGCCCATCGCCTGCGCGGCGTGGGCGAACATGCGGCCCAGCTGGCCGCCGCCCATCACGCCGAGCCAGGCAGGTTCGCCGGCAGCCGGGAGATAGGCTTGGGACTTCGTATTACTCATCACTCGTTCACAGGCAGGGTCATGGCCTTGGCGGCGGCGGTCTGTTGCTGGCGGAATTGTTCCAGCTGGCCCGCCAGGGCGTCGTCGGTGGTGGCGATGATGGCGATCGCCGTCAGCGCGGCATTCGCGGCGCCGGCCTCGCCGATGGCGAAGGTCGACACGGGCACACCCTTCGGCATCTGCACGATCGACAGCAGCGAGTCTTCGCCGCGCAGGTATTTCGACGGCACGGGCACGCCCAGCACGGGCACGACCGTCTTCGCGGCCACCATGCCCGGCAGGTGCGCGGCACCGCCGGCGCCGGCGATGATGGCGCGCAGGCCGCGGCTACGGGCGGTTTCGGCATACGTGAACATCTCGTCCGGCATGCGGTGCGCCGAGATCACTTGCGCTTCGAACGGCACGCCGAACTGCTTCAGCATGGCGCAGGCGTGCTGCATCACGTCCCAGTCGGAGCTGGAGCCCATGATCACGCCAACAAGGGGCTTAACTTCGGGCTTGTTCTGGTCGGCCATCTCAGACCTTCAGCTTCTCGCCCGTCAGGCGTTCGATGGCTTCGAAGTACTTGGCCTGGGTTTTTTCGATGACGTCCTGCGGCAGCGGCGGTGCCGGCGGGGCCTTGTTCCAGTCCTTCAGCGTTTCCAGGTAGTCGCGCACGAACTGCTTGTCGAACGACGGCGGCGACATGTCCGGCGCGTACGAGTCCGCAGGCCAGAAGCGCGAGGAATCGGCGGTCAGGACTTCGTCCATCAGGTGCAGCACGCCGTTCTCGTCCAGGCCGAATTCGAACTTGGTGTCGGCGATGATGATGCCGCGCGTGGCCGCGTAGTCGGCGGCGGTCTTGTACAGCTGGATGCTGATGTCGCGGATCTTGTTGGCCAGTTCGGAACCGATGCGCTGTTCCATGTCGGCGAAGCTGATGTTCTCGTCGTGCTCGCCCAGGTCGGCTTTCGCGGCCGGGGTGAACAGCGGCTCGGGCAGCTTGTCGGCCTGGCGCAGGCCGGCCGGGAGCTGGATGCCGCAGACGGAGCCGGTGGCCTGGTAATCCTTCCAGCCCGAACCGATGATGTAGCCGCGCACGACGGCTTCCACCAGGATCGGCTTCAGGCGCTTGGCGACGACGGCGCGGCCTTTCACCTGCTCCACTTCTTCCGGTGCGACCACGGATTCCGGCGCCACGCCGGTCAGGTGGTTCGGCACGATGTGGCCGAGTTTTTCGAACCAGAAGTCGCTCATCTGGTTCAGCACCATGCCCTTGCCGGGGATCGGTTCGTTCATGACGACGTCGAAGGCCGACAGGCGGTCGGTCGTGACGATCAGGATCTTGTCGTCGCCGACGGCGTAGTTGTCACGGACCTTGCCATGGCCCAGCAGTGGCAGGGAGGAAATAGTGGATTGGTAGAGGCTTTTCATAGAGGGGATATCTTGATAAAGCGAAACCGGCGAAGGAGCCGGTCGGATGGGCGGCGGCTCGGGAGAGCCGGTGCCAAAGCGATATTTTACGCGAATTCTTGCACTACATCCGTCATCACGGCGGGAGCGGCGATGACGGATGTGTTGGGGCTACTGATTACTGAACTATCTGCGCCAGTTCGCCAGCTTTATAGCGCTCCGCCATTTTCTCCAGCGGAATCGGCTTGATCTTGGCCGCCATGCCTTCGCAGCCGAAGGCGATGTAGCGTGCCTTGCAGATCTGCGTCGCGGCTTCGCGGGCCGGCTTCAGGTAGTCGCGCGGGTCGAATTTCGACGGGTTCTCGAACAGGTACTTGCGGATCGCGGCCGTCATCGCCAGGCGGATGTCGGTGTCGATGTTGATCTTGCGGACGCCGTGCTTGATGCCTTCCTGGATTTCCTCGACCGGCACGCCATAGGTTTCCTTCATGTCGCCGCCGAATTCGCGGATGATCGCCAGCAGGTCCTGCGGGACCGACGACGAACCGTGCATCACGAGGTGCGTGTTCGGGATGCGCGCGTGGATTTCCTTGATGCGGTCGATGGCGAGGATGTCGCCGGTCGGCTTGCGCGTAAACTTATAGGCGCCGTGCGAGGTGCCGATGGCGATGGCCAGCGCATCGCACTGGGTGCGCGCGACGAAGTCGGCGGCCTGCGCGACGTCGGTCAGCAGCTCTTCGCGGGTCATGGTGCGGTCCGCGCCGTGGCCGTCTTCCTTGTCGCCCTTCATCGTTTCCAGCGAGCCGAGCACGCCCAGTTCCGCTTCGACGGTCACGCCGATCGAGTGCGCGAATTTCACCACTTCCTTCGACACTTCGACGTTGTAGTCGTAGGAGGCGACGGACTTGCCGTCCGCTTCCAGCGAGCCGTCCATCATGACGGACGTGAAGCCCGAGCGGATCGCGGCCATGCAGACGGCCGGCGACTGGCCGTGGTCCTGGTGCATGACGACCGGGATGTGCGGGTAGGCTTCGACGGCGGCGTCGATCAGGTGGCGCAGGAACGCTTCGCCGGCATATTTGCGGGCGCCGGCCGAAGCCTGCATGATCACCGGGCTGCCGGTCTGGTCGGCTGCGGCCATGATGGCCTGGACCTGCTCCAGGTTGTTGACGTTAAACGCCGGGAGGCCGTAGCCGTGTTCGGCGGCGTGGTCCAGCAGTTGACGCATTGATACGAGTGCCATGGTTTAGCTCCATAGGAATAAAGAAACCTTTCCGGGTCTCACACCTTCTGCGCGTGCGTGCGTCTGGCCTCGCGCGAAGGCGCGTCAGCCATGCACATCATCCGTTCGACAGTCTGGCGCGGCCGCGGGTGGGGCCGCGCCCCCCCGGGGTTAGGGCCCCCCGGAATTTAGTAAACGACCCCCACGCTCGTTGTCGGGGGCGGACCCCCCCCCAGGGCCACAGG
>CAMLMV010000048.1 GCA_946481275.1 uncultured Massilia sp. | reverse complement strand
AGCGCGCGGTGGCGTGCGTGGAGGCGGGCGCCGACATGATCTTCCCGGAAGCCATCACGAGTCTGGAGATGTACGCGCAATTCAAGAAAGCCGTCAAGGTGCCGATCCTCGCGAACATCACGGAATTCGGTTCGACGCCGCTGTTCACCGTGGACGAGCTGCGCGGCGCCGACGTCGACATCGTGCTGTACCCGCTGTCCGCGTTCCGCGCGATGAACAAGGCCGCGGAAAGCGTCTACGAGGCGATCCGCCGCGACGGCACGCAGAAGAACGTCGTCGACACGATGCAGACCCGCGCCGAACTGTACGAGCGCATCGATTACCACAGCTACGAACAGAAGCTCGACGCGCTGTTCGCACAAAATAAAATCAAATAAACAAGGAGACTCGAAATGACCGACGTGAAGACCGATACGCCCGCGTTCAAGCCGAAAAAATCCGTCGCGCTGTCCGGCGTCGCCGCCGGCAATACCGCGCTGTGCTCCGTGGGCCGCTCCGGCAACGATCTGCACTACCGCGGCTACGACATCCTCGACGTGGCGGGCAACAGCGAGTTCGAGGAAATCGCCTACCTGCTCGTGCACGGCAAGCTGCCGAACGAGGCGGAACTGCGCGGCTACAAGGCCAAGCTGAAATCGCTGCGCGGCCTGCCGCACGCCGTGAAAGCGGCGCTGGAGGCGCTGCCGGCCGGCGCGCATCCGATGGACGTGATGCGCACGGGCGCGTCGGTGCTGGGCTGCGTGCTGCCGGAAAAGGACGACCACAACATCGCCGGCGCGCGCGACATCGCCGACCGCCTGATGGCGTCGTTCGGCTCGATGCTGCTGTACTGGTACCACTACAGCCATAACGGCAAGCGCATCGACGTGGAGACGGACGACGATTCGATCGGCGGCCACTTCCTGCACCTGCTGCACGGCTTCAAGCCGTCGGACGAGTGGGTGAAGGCGATGCACACGTCGCTGATTTTGTACGCGGAACACGAGTTCAACGCGTCGACCTTTACCGGCCGTGTCATCGCCGGCACCGGTTCCGACATCTATTCCGCGATCACGGGCGCGATCGGCGCCCTGCGCGGCCCGAAGCACGGCGGCGCCAACGAAGTCGCGCTCGACATCCAGAAGCGCTACGAGAACGCGGACGAAGCGGAAGCGGACATCCGCAACCGCGTGGCGAACAAGGAAGTCGTCATCGGCTTCGGCCACCCGGTCTACACGATCTCCGACCCGCGCAACAAGGTGATCAAGGAAGTGGCGCGCTCGCTGTCGCACAGCGCCGGCTCGATGAAGATGTTCGACATCGCCGAGCGCCTCGAATCCGTGATGTGGGAAGTGAAAAAGATGTTCCCGAACCTCGACTGGTTCTCGGCCGTCTCGTACCACATGATGGGCGTGCCGACGGCGATGTTCACGCCGCTGTTCGTCATCTCGCGCACGTCCGGCTGGTCGGCGCACGTGATCGAACAGCGCATCGACAACAAGATCATCCGTCCGAGCGCGAACTACGTCGGTCCGGAAGACCTGCAGTTCGTGCCGCTGGCCGAGCGCAAGTGATGGACGCCGGCGACATCCGCATCCGTCTCCTCGGCGCCGCGGACGCCGCGGCGTACCGCGCGCTGCGCCTGGAAAACCTGCGCGACTTCCAGTTCGCGCACGGCCCCGCGTACGAAGACGCGCTCGCGCAGCCGGAAGCGTGGCACGCCGACCGGCTGGCACGGCCCGACTACACGTGGTTCGGGGCGTTCGACGGCGCCACGCTGGCCGGCGTCATCTGCCTGTGTGCCAAGAAGGGCAGCCGGCTGCACCACTCGGCGCTGCTGAGCAGCCTGATGGTCGCGACCAGCCACCAGCGCGCCGGCATCGGACGCCTGCTGACGGCGCACCTGATCGAGCACGCCCGTTCGCTGGGCCACGTGCGCCGGCTCACCCTGAAGCTCATCGACGGCAACGCGCCCGCGCGGCGCCTGTACGATGCCTTCGGCTTCGAATCCTTCGGCCTCGAGCCGGACGCCATTTACCATGAGGGCGGGTACCGTGCGCTGCACCACCTGCACCTCTCTCTCGTTTCACAGGCAACGCCATGAACAGCCAATATCGCAAGCCCCTGCACGGCACCAATCTGCACTACTTCGACGCGAAAGCCGCCGTCGAGGAGATCCAGCCCGGTGCCTGGGACACACTGCCGTACACCTCGCGCGTGCTGGCCGAAAACCTCGTGCGCCGCTGCGATCCCGTCGCGCTGGTGCCGTCGCTGAGACAGATCATCGAGCGCAAGCGCGACCTCGATTTCCCGTGGTTCCCGGCGCGCGTCGTCTGCCACGACATCCTCGGCCAGACGGCCCTCGTCGACCTGGCCGGCCTGCGCGACGCCATCGCGCAGGAGGGCGGCAATCCGGCCCTCGTGAACCCGGTCGTACCGACGCAGCTCGTCGTCGACCACTCGCTCGCGGTGGAGTGCGGCGGCTTCGATCCGGACGCGTTCGCGAAGAACCGCGCGATCGAGGACCGCCGCAACGAAGACCGTTTCGACTTCATCGAATGGACCCGCAAGGCGTTCGAGAACGTCGACGTGATCCCGCCGGGGAACGGCATCCTCCACCAGATCAACCTGGAGCGCATGAGCCCCGTCGTGCAGGTGCAGGATGGCGTGGCATTCCCCGACACGCTCGTCGGCACCGACTCGCACACGCCGATGGTCGATGCGCTGGGCGTCATCGCGATCGGCGTCGGCGGCCTGGAAGCGGAAAGCGTCATGCTGGGCCGCGCGTCATACATGCGCCTGCCGGACATCGTCGGCGTCGAACTGACAGGCAGGCCGGGCCCCGGCATCACCGCGACCGACATCGTGCTGGCGCTGACGGAATTCCTGCGCAAGTCGAAGGTGGTGTCGGCCTATCTCGAGTTTTACGGCGAAGGCGCGGCGAACCTCACCTTGGGCGACCGCGCGACGATCTCCAACATGGCGCCGGAATACGGCGCGACCGCGGCGATGTTCGCCATCGACGGGCAGACGATCAAATACCTGAAGCTGACGGGCCGCGACGACGACCTCGTGAAACTGGTCGAGCTGTATGCGAAGGAAACGGGCCTGTGGGCGGATACGCTGCAGAACGCACAGTACGAGCGCGTGCTCCGTTTCGACCTGTCGACCGTCGTGCGCAACATCGCCGGCCCGTCGAACCCGCACAAGCGCGTGGCGACGACGGAGCTGGCGCAGCACGGCATCACAGGCATCGTCGAGAACGAGCCGGGAAAGATGCCCGACGGCGCCGTCATCATCGCCGCCATCACGAGCTGCACGAACACGAACAACCCGCGCAACATGGTGGCCGCGGGCCTCCTCGCGCGCAACGCGAACGCGCGCGGGCTCGCGCGCAAGCCGTGGGTGAAGTCGTCGCTCGCACCGGGCTCGAAGGCCGTGCCGCTCTACCTGGAGGAAGCAGGGCTGCTGCCGGAGCTGGAGAAACTGGGCTTCGGCGTCGTCGCCTTCGCGTGCACGACCTGCAACGGCATGTCCGGTGCGCTGGACCCGGCGATCCAGCAGGAGATCGTCGAGCGCGACCTGTACGCGACCGCCGTCCTGTCGGGCAACCGCAACTTCGACGGCCGCATCCACCCGTATGCGAAGCAGGCGTTCCTCGCGTCGCCCGCGCTCGTCGTCGCGTACGCGATCGCGGGCACGATCCGCTTCGACATCGAGAAGGACGTGCTGGGTACGGATGCCGCCGGCAACCCGGTGCGCCTCGCGGACATCTGGCCGAGCGATGCGGAGATCGACGCCGTCGTCGAGCAGGCCGTGAAGCCGCAGCAGTTCCGCAAGGTCTACGACATCATGTTCGCGCGCCGTGAAGCGGGCGATGCGCCCGTGTCGCCGCTGTACGACTGGCGTCCGATGAGCACCTACATCCGCCGTCCGCCGTACTGGGAAGGCGCGCTGGCGGGCGAACGGACGTTGACGGGCATGCGTCCGCTGGCGGTCCTGGGCGACAACATCACGACCGATCACCTGTCGCCGTCCAACGCGATCATGCTGAACAGCGCGGCGGGCGAATACCTCGCGAAGATGGGCCTCCCGGAGGAAGATTTCAATTCGTACGCGACGCACCGCGGCGACCACCTGACGGCGCAGCGCGCCACGTTCGCAAATCCGACGCTGAAGAACGAGATGGTGCGCAACCCGGACGGCAGCGTGAAGGCCGGTTCGCTCGCCCGCATCGAGCCGGAAGGCCAGGTCACCCGCATGTGGGAAGCGATCGAGACGTACATGGAGCGCAAGCAGCCGCTGATCGTGATCGCCGGTGCCGACTACGGCCAGGGCTCGTCGCGCGACTGGGCCGCGAAAGGCGTGCGGCTGGCGGGCGTGGAAGCCATCGTGGCCGAAGGCTTCGAGCGCATCCACCGCACGAACCTCGTCGGCATGGGCGTGCTGCCGCTGGAATTCCAGCCGGGGACCACGCGGCTTACGCTGGGCATCGACGGCACGGAGACGTTCGACGTCGTGGGCGAGCGGACGCCGCGCGCGACGCTGACGCTGCTCATTCACCGTCGCGACGGCGAGACCGTCGAGGTGCCGGTGACCTGCCGTCTCGATACGGCCGAGGAAGTGTCGATCTACGAGGCGGGCGGGGTGCTGCAGCGGTTCGCGCAGGACTTCCTCGCATCGTCCAAAGTCGCGGCGTAAAGGAATCCCATGGCCCACTTACCCCAAATCAAAGTCCCCGCCGTCTACATGCGCGGCGGCACCAGCAAAGGCGTGTTCTTCCGCCTGCAAGACCTGCCGGAAGCGGCCCAGGTCCCCGGCGACGCGCGCGATAAATTCCTGTTGCGCGTGATCGGCAGCCCCGACCCTTACGCCAAGCACATCGACGGCATGGGCGGCGCCACGTCCAGCACGAGCAAGACCGTGATCGTCGCGCCCGGCACGCGTCCCGGCCACGACGTGGACTACCTGTTCGGCCAGGTCGGCATCGACAAGCCGTTCGTCGACTGGAGCGGCAACTGCGGGAACCTGTCGGCCGCGATCGGCCCGTACGCCATCGCCAACGGCTTCATCGATCCCGCGCGCATTCCGGATAACGGGACCGTCAGCGTGCGCATCTGGCAGGCCAATATCAAGAAGACGATCGTTGCCCACGTGCCTGTCGCGGACGGGCAGGTGCAGGAGACGGGCGACTTCGAGCTGGACGGCGTCACGTTTCCGGCTGCCGAAGTGCAGCTCGAATTCATGGACCCGGCGGCCGAGGAAGGCGAGGGTGGCGGCGCGATGTTCCCGACCGGGAACCTCGTCGACGACCTCGAGGTGCCGGGCGTCGGGACACTCCGGGCCACGCTCATCAACGCGGGCATCCCGACGGTCTTCGTGAACGCGGCCGACATCGGCTACACGGGCACCGAGCTGCAGGACGCGATCAACGGCGACCCGAAGGCGCTGGCGATGTTCGAGACGATCCGTGCCTGCGGCGCCATGCGCATGGGCCTGATCGCGCACGTGGAGGAGGCCGCGCGGCGCCAGCACACGCCGAAGGTCGCCTTCGTCGCGCCGCCCGCGGCCTATACCGCGTCGAGCGGCAAGCATGTGGACGCGGGCGACATCGACCTGCTCGTGCGTGCCCTGTCGATGGGCAAGCTGCACCATGCGATGATGGGCACGGCCGCCGTCGCCATCGGCACGGCTGCCGCGATCCCGGGCACGCTGGTGAGCCTCGCCGCGGGCGGGCGGGCGCACGAGGCCGTGCGCTTCGGCCATCCGTCCGGCACGTTGCGCGTGGGCGCCGAAGCGCGCCAGGAGGGCGGCGACTGGGTCGTGACGAAGGCCGTGATGAGCCGCAGCGCGCGCGTGCTGATGGAAGGCTGGGTGCGCGTGCCCGCCGATGCCTTCTGAGACCGTTGCTGCGCCGCATCACACGCTGAATTTCATCTTTCCAGAACGATAAATTACGTTGATTTTCGGCTATGATCCATCCAAAAATAGACAAAGTGCCTTGTCAATAGGCGCACTGGGACAAGAGGGATGGATCGGGGAACGAGCACAGCGGCCTTGGTGGCCGACGCATTGGCATTGATCGCCGCGCCGGCCTGCGCCTGCGATGGCGAGGGCACGATCTGGGCCGCGAACGCGGCGCTCGTCGAACTGGCGGGGGGCGAGGTGGAAGGGCGCCCCCTCGTGTCGCTGTTCTGTCCGCACACGGCGGCGGCGATGGCGGTCGAGATCCGCCTGTCGCAGGCCGGCGAACGGCGCTGGGACGGCCTGGTCGAACACGGCACCACGGGCCGGCCCGTCGAAGTGCGCGCCAAGCCGCTGCCGCGGGGTGCCGGCATCGCGGGCGCCACCTTCGTGTTCGGCGACGTGCTCACGTTCGGCGACGGCCAGGCGGCGCTGCGCGGACGGCTGCTGGAACAGGCGGCCGTCGTCGAGCATGCGCCGGTCGGCATCGCCGTCACCTTGCCCGACCTCGTCAAATCCTGCAATCCGCGCATGGCGGAGATGCTGGGCTATGCGCCCGCGGAACTCATCAACCACAGTCCGGCCCAGGTGTTCGCCTCGCGCGCCCAGTACGACGCGTTCATCGGCGAGGCCGTCCTCGTGCTGACGACCGGCAGCCTGTTCGAGAAAAGCGAGGTGCCGCTGCGCCGCCGCGACGGCAGCACGATCTGGTGCCGCATCCGCGCCAAGGCCGTCGACATGAGCGCGCGCGAGGCGGGTACCGTGTGGATCGTGGAAGACGTGACGGAAGCGCGCCAAGCGTTCACCGAGATCCAGTCGATCATGACCAATGCCACGATCGGCATCTTTTTCACGCGCGCCCGCACCATCACGCGCTACAACCGCTGTTTCGGCTCGATGTTCGGCTATGTGGCGGGCGAGGTGCTGGGCCGCTCGACGCGCATGCTGTATGCGGACGATGCCGCGTTCGACGCAATGGGCCATACCGCATACGGCGTGCTGGGCCAGGGCGGCTCGTTCAAGACCGAGACGACCATGGTGCGCCGCGACGGCACGCGGATGTGGGTAAACATGATCGGCTACGCCGTCAATCCGGAGGAGCTGGGCACCGGCACGATGATCTGGATGATCGAGGACCGCACCGGCCAGAAGGCGGCCGAGGAATCGCTGCGCAATGCGCTGCTGGAAAACCAGGCGATCCTCGACAACGCCGTGCTGGGCATCGCCGTCGTCGAAAGGGGGCGGACCTTGCACTGCAACCGCAAGATGGAAGAATTGTTCGGCCACCAGGGCGGCAGCATCGAGGGCTTGCCGGTGCGCGAACTGTATCCCGACGACGCGGGCTGGATCGCCGCGCGCGAGCAGACGCGGCGCGACTTCGAGGCGGGCCGCGTGCACATGGCCGAGTACGAACTGGTGCGGCGCGACGGCAAGCGCTTCTGGGCGCGCCTGTCCGGCCGCCCGTTCGACATGGCGGACCGGGGCGGGCGCAGCGTCTGGCTGATCGACGACGTCACCGCCCAGCGCGAGGCGGCGGACGCGCTGCGCCGCGCGCGCGACGAGCTGGAAGTGCGCGTGCAGGAGCGGACGGCGGAACTGCAGGCCGAGATCGTGGAGCGGCGCCAGGCCGAGGCGCGCGTGCACCACATGGCGTACCACGACGCGCTCACGGGCCTGCCGAACCGCGCGCTGCTGTCCGACCGCCTCGACCGCGCGCTGCTGTCGGCCCGGCGCGACGGCATGAAGCTGGCCTTGCTGTTCATCGACCTGGACCGCTTCAAGACGATCAACGATTCGCTCGGCCACCTGGCGGGCGACCACCTGCTGAAGGAAGTGGCGCAGCGCCTGTGCCGCGTCGTGCGCGCCAGCGACACCGTCGCGCGCCTGGGCGGCGACGAATTCGTCGTGCTGGTGCCGGGCGTGCGCGTGGCCGAGGAGTGCGGTCACGTGGGCGACAAGATCATCGAGGCGCTGGCGGCCCCGATCGAATTCGAAGGCCACAGCCTGCACATCTCGCCGTCGATCGGCATCTGCCTGTACCCGGACGACGGCGCGGATGCGGCGGGCCTGATGCGCAAGGCCGACGCCGCGATGTACTACGCGAAGGCGGCGGGCCGCAACAATTACCAGTTCTACGCTGAGCCGATGAACGCGGCGGCCGCGCGCCATTTCGAGATGGAGACGCGCCTGCGCGGCGCGCTGCTGCGCGAGGAATTCGCGCTGTTCTACCAGCCGATCGTGGGCGTGCAGGATGGCCGCGTGCACGGCCTGGAAGTGCTGCTGCGGTGGCGCCATCCGGAGCAGGGCCTCGTGGCGCCCGACGACTTCATCCCGATCCTGGAAGAGAACGGCCTGATCGTGCCGGTCGGCGAATGGGTGATCCGCCGCGCCTGCGAACAGGCGATGGCCTGGCAGCGGGCCGGGTTGCCGGCGCTGCCGCTTGCGGTGAACCTGTCGGCGCGCCAGTTCATGCACCGGGGCCTGATCCAGTCGATCCGCGCCATCGTCGACGACACCGGCATCGATCCGGGCCTGCTGGAATTCGAGATCACGGAGACGGCGCTGATGCAGCACGGCGGCCAGACGCTGGAGACGCTGGGCCAGATCTACCGCATGGGCATCCGCCTGTCGATCGACGATTTCGGCACCGGCTATTCGAGCCTGGCGTACCTGAAGCGCTTCCCGGTCCGCAAGATCAAGATCGACCGCGCGTTCGTGCGCGACCTCGAGACGAGCAGCGAGGACCAGGCCATCGTCGCCGCCATCATGGCGCTGGCGGGGAGCCTCGGGATGGCCGTCGTGGCGGAGGGCGTCGAGACGGACGCGCAGCTGGCGCTGCTGCGCCGGCACGGGTGCCAGTATGCCCAGGGCTATCTGTTCGCGCGGCCGGTCGACGCCGAAGCCGTGCCGGCGCTGCTGGATTAAGCGATCGTAGCGATCACCGGCGTGTGATCGGACGGCTGCTCCCACTTGCGCGGTTCGCGGTCGATGACGCACGCCTCGCAGCGCTTGGCCAGCGCCTGCGACAGCAGGATGTGGTCGATGCGCAGGCCGCGGTTGCGGCGGAACGCCATCTGGCGGTAGTCCCACCAGCTGTACTGCTTCTCGGGCTGTTCGAACAGGCGGAACGCGTCGACGAGACCGAGGCCGCACAGTTCGCGCAGCTGCTCGCGTTCGAGGTCGGAGCAGTGGATCTGGCCGGCCCACAGTTCCGGGTCGTGCACGTCGCGGTCTTCGGGCGCGATGTTGTAGTCGCCGAGGATCGCGAACTGTTCGTGGATTTCGAGCTCTTCGCCGACCCAGGTGCGCAGCGCGGCCAGCCAGCCCATCTTGTAGGCGTATTTGTCGGAGCCGACGGCCTGGCCGTTCGGCACGTAGGCGCAGATGAAGCGCACGCCGCCGATGGTGGCGGCGATCAGGCGCTGCTGCTCGTCCTGGTAATGCGGGTTGTTGCGCACGACGTCGGCGACGGGGAGGCGCGACAGGATCGCGACGCCGTTGTACGTCTTCTGGCCGCTGAACACGACTTCGTAGCCGGCCGCGTTGATCTCGGCCACGGGGAATTTATCGTCCGTGAGCTTGGTCTCCTGGATGCAGAGTACGTCGATGGGGTTGGCGGCGAGCCACTGCAGCAGGTGCGGCAGGCGCACTTTCAGCGAGTTCACGTTCCAGGTTGCGATTTTCATAATTCTTTTCTTTACAGTGAGAGCAGGGGGGGCGGACTGCCGCACAGTCGCGTACCGCATTGCAGCTGGGCAAAACAGGATTGTACCGGACCCAGGCGAGTCATCCATCATTGCGCCGAAATGGCAGGAGATTAAGCTTTATTTCAAGGCATCAACAATATGGCGTCATCTTTACAATGTTGATTCTCAACAACAAGAAGGGGATGACTTGAAAATCGTAACATTGGCTTTTGCTGTCGCCGTGGCATTTACGGTGAGTAGCTACGCGAACGCGACAGTATTTACCTTCAGTTCGTCAGGTACCGTAAAAAATGGTTTTGACGGACTTGGCGTGTTAGGCGCTCCCGGAACAAACCTCGGTGGGCTGCCATATTCTTTGACGCTGAGCTTTGACATGGATGAGACGGCTCGCTACGAACTTAAACCATTGAGATACAGCCGGGTCGATGCGGCCGTCCCCCTCATCGTGGCGTTGACTGTCGGCGCGTCGAGTTACGTCTTCGAAGCCGGCAACGCGACCGAGACCGCCATTATCTTCAATGCATATTCTACGAATAGTGGTACGTCCGATGGCCTTGCGATGGGCGCGAATGGTACGGATGCTCTCGGGCGTTGGGTTCACGTCAATGAAAGTTTGACTACTTATGGTATTCGATCGAATTCGTTGACGCAGTACTTGCAGACGACCTCCAGGAATAATTCGAGTATAAATTTCCAAATAGGTACCGGACCGGGCGCTACTGGTTTCAATGCGCTCGGCGTGTATAACCCAATCGTCTTCACGGTGAATGGTGTGCCAGCCACGCTGCCCGCACCGGAGCCCGTCCCCGACCCGACGCCGGCGCCCGATCCGAGCCCGGTACCCGAACCGGCCACGGCAATGCTGTTCGGCGTCGGACTGCTGGGCGTTGCCGCTTTACGTCGGCGCATGTCCCGGCGCTAAGTCGCGTACAATCCCGAGCCCGCTTCGGCGGATCGGGCGCCACCGTTGTTGTTACCCATCATGGCTCGAAAGGGCACGACACGATTGTCATTATTTGTTTCGATTGCAACAAAGATGTCGTAAAATTATTGTCCCTGGAGTAAAAAATCGTAACGCCGCTGGAAAGTTGCGCCGAACTGTGACAAGATGTAACAATCACAGCAAGACAGGGGACATTTACGTATCGTCTCCTTCTCGAAAGAAAAAAATTGCAGTAGGCCAACTTTGGTTGTACTATTGGCATATTGCTCTGGAACCAAGTATTCAAAAGCAATCCGTTGCTTTGATTAGATGGTTGCCGTGGTCGGTCGAGCGGCCGGCTTAGGCAGGTGTGTAACGATCGCGGATCCGAGAGCAGGATTTGCACACAGCTTTGTAAAGGACAACAATGCGCCAAGCATTTGAAGCATGGGCCCAACGCGATGGCCACATTGTCCGGCGTCGTGAAGACAAGCCGGAAGAGTACCTCGTGTACGAAACCCAACGCCGCTGGCTGATCTGGCAGGCCGCGCTGGCACACGGACAGAAGGCTGCGGCCGAAGCGCCGCAGAAATTCGCACCGTCCGAGAACCAGCCGCAGAAGATGCAGGCTGACGAGGCGAGCGTGCGCAACCGCGTCCTCAACGAGGTGCTGGACGCGTTCAGCGAACTGGATGACAACGCCGGCATCGAAGGCATCGTCAAGGTTATCCAGAACCTCAAGAAGCGGAATCGCGCCACGGCCGAAGAAAAGGCCTGATGCGCTACCGCCACTACAAGGGCGGGGTGTACGAGGTGGTCTGCGAGGCAATCCTCGAGGCGGACCACACGGCCGTGGTCGTGTATCGCGGGCAGGACGGCAAGACCTGGGTCCGCCCGCGGGATGCATTTTTCGGACTGGTCGACGTGGACGGGGAGCGCTTGCCGCGCTTTGCGCCCATCGATCCGGTGCCGGCCGCAGCATAGCAACGCCATCCCGGCGATCCCGGGATGCGCTTCGCCTCATGTCTTTCCGATTGCCGCCGTAAACGGGTGGTATGCCTTGTATGCATGATCGGTTGAAGATATGTCCTTTCTTTCGTTCCGTACCATCTCCACGTTCGCGCTGTGCACCGTCATGGCCGGATGCGTGACTGCGCCCGCCGAACCGACGACGCAGCAGCTGGAAATCCACACCATCCTCGACCATCGCGAGGTGACGGGCGTCGGCTGCGTGCTGTCCAATGCCGCAGGGCGCTGGTTCGTCGTCGCGCCTGGGCGGGTCACCGTCGAACGCAGCCGCAGTCCGCTCACGATCGATTGCGCGCGCGAGGGGGCGGGCAGCGCGCTCGACGTCGCGCCGGCGCACAACACCTCCCTGTTCGACACGGGCCGGCTGGTCGGCAGCATCGTCGCCCGCGTCGGCGGCAATCACAGGGACCCGTACGGCAGCTCGGGTGTCGCCTACGAGTCGACCCTGACGGTGCTGATGCAGGCGCCGGCCGGGCCGGAGGCGCAGCGGGAGGCGCAGCGGGAGCGCGGCAACGTCGTGTTCTGAAAAAAACGGGCGCCACGCGGCGCCCGTCTTCGTCAGCCTGCGGTAACGCTTACACGCGGTTCAGCAGGAACGTGGTCAGCAGCGGCACCGGACGGCCGGTCGCGCCCTTGGCCGCGCCCGACTTCCATGCGGTGCCGGCGATGTCCAGGTGGGCCCACGTGTAGTTGCGCGTGAAGTTCTCCAGGAAGCACGCCGCCGTGATCGACGCGCCGCCCGGCGTGCCGATGTTGGCCAGGTCGGCGAAGTTCGACTTCAGCTGCTCGTTGTAGTTCTCGCCGATGGGGAAGCGCCAGGCGACGTCGTTCGCCTGCCTGCCGGCGTCCAGCAGTTCCTGGGCGAGGGCGTCGTGGGCATCGTCGTGGCGCGTGAACAGGCCCGACGTGTGGTGGCCCAGCGCGACGATACAGGCGCCCGTCAGCGTGGCGACGTCGACGACGGCGGCCGGCTTGAAGCGCTCGGCGTAGGTCAGGGCGTCGGCCAGGATCAGGCGGCCTTCCGCATCCGTATTCAGGATCTCGATGGTGGTGCCGTTCATCGCGGTGACGATGTCGCCCGGCTTGGTGGCGCGGCCCGACGGCATGTTCTCGCAGGCGGCGACGATGCCGACGACGTTCAGCTTCAGGCCCATCTCGCCGATGGCGCGGAAGGTGCCCAGCACCGAGCCGGCGCCGCACATGTCGTACTTCATCTCGTCCATGTTCGGACCGGGCTTCAGCGAGATGCCGCCCGTGTCGAACGTGATGCCCTTGCCGACGAGGACCACCGGCGCGTCGTTCTTCTTGCCGCCGTTGTGCTTCAGGACGATGAACTTCGGCGGCTCTTCGCTGCCGCGCGTCACGGACAGGAAGCTGCCCATCTTGAGGGCTTCCAGCTGCTTGCGGTCCAGGACTTCGATGTCGAAGCCGTAGTCGCCCGCCAGCTTCTTCGCCGTGTTCGCGAGGTAGGTCGGGGTGCAGACGTTCGGCGACAGGTTGCCCAGTTCCTTCGTCAGGTTCATGCCGTTGGCGATGGCCTGCGCCTGCGCCAGCACGCCCTTGATCTGCGGCGTCGCGGCCGGGACGGCGATGGCCAGCTTGCGCACGCCGGTGGGCGCCGGATCCTTCTTGCTCTTTTGCGCGTCGGTGCGGAATTCGGCCTCGTTCGCGGCGATGACGATGCCCTTGATGGCCCAGTTCAGGTCGCGCGCTTTCACATTCTCCAGCGGGAATGCGATAATGGCATCCTGCGCGCCCAGCGAAGCGAAGGTTTTGAGGGCAGCGGACACGGCACCGGTAAAGCTTTTCTCGCTGACGGCTTCGTCGGCGCCCATGCCGACCAGCAGTACGCGGGCAGCGGTCACGCCGGCCACGCCGCGCAGCAGCAGGGTGGAGCCGGGCTTGCCGGAGATGTCACCCGACTTGACGGCCGCGCTGATCCCGCCGTTCAGATCGAGGGCTTTCGCCGCCTCCGACAGTTTCTTGTTTTCGAACACCGCGACTGCCACACAGCCCGATTTGGCTGCGGCCAGCGTGTTTTTTGTGTCGAATGCTTTTATGCTAAAGTCCATTTGATTCTCCGTTTCGAGTTTTTGACGCGCGTGCTGTCCGAGGAACCTTCCATATGGCGCCCGCTCGTGACGGTTCCTTGGGGTTCCTTCAAACCAGCAATTATAACGATCGAATGATTTTCCAACGCGCCCTACAGCGTGAATTGGCCAGTGTGGCCGGCGCCACCTTCACGGCCCTGTTTACGGTCTTCGTCACCTGGACCCTGATCTCCATCCTCGGCAAGGCCGCCGGCGGCAAGGTCGCCTCGAGCGACGTGCTGGCCCTCATCGGCTTTTCGGTGCTGAATTATCTGCCAACAATCATCATTCTTACCAGCTTTATCGCGGTCATCGTCACCGTGACGCGCAGCTATCGCGACTCCGAGATGGTCGTGTGGTTCGCGTCCGGCCAGTCGCTGATGCGGTGGGTGCCGCCGGTGCTCGTGTTCGGCCTGCCGATGGTGGCCATCGTCGCCGTGCTGTCGTTCGTCGCGACGCCGTGGGCGAAGATGAAGAGCGCGGAATTCGTCGAGCGCTTCGAGAAGCGCGAAGACCTCAAGCGCGTGTCGCCCGGCCAGTTCCGCGAATCGCCGTCGACCAACCGCGTGTTCTTCGTCGAAGGCAGCACGAGCGGCGCGACCGTCGTGCAGAACGTGTTCGTGAATTCCGTCGACGCCGACGGCAATTCGATCGTCGTCGCCAAGGAAGGCGTGATCGAGCCGGACGGCAAGGGCGGGCAATACCTCGTGCTGAAGAACGGCCGCCGCTACCTGGGCCAGCCGGGGCGGGCCGATTTCCAGTCGATGGAGTTCGAGCGCTACCGCATGCGCGTGTCCAGCCAGGTGCCCGTGATCGGGTCCGAGACGCCGGCCGATGCGCTGACCACGCCCGCCTTGCTGGCGCTGCCCAACAACCGCTTCACGAATGCCGAACTGCTGTACCGGATCTCGGCGCCGATCTCCTGCGTCGTGCTGTTGCTGCTGGCGATTCCGCTCGGCTTCGTCAATCCGCGCGCCGGCAGCTCGGCGAACCTGATGCTCGCGCTGCTGATCTTCTTCACCTACAGTAACCTGTCGAAACTGTTCGAGGCCAGCGTCAAGCAGGGCAAGATGAGCTTCGGCGTGGCGTGGTGGCCGCTGCACCTGTTCGCGCTGCTCGTCGTGGCCGGGCTGTTCGCCTGGCGCCTGAACGTCAACCACCCGTGGCATCCGCTCGCACTGGTGGGCGCCTTCAAGCGCCGCCGCCTGCTGCGCGGGGGCGAAGCCACGCAGGAGGGCGCGCAATGAAGATCCTGCAGCGCTACTTCTTCGTCAACATCACGCAGGCCGTCTCGTTCGCGCTGGTCGCCACGCTGGGCCTCATCGCCTTCATGGACCTGACGCAGGAACTGCCTTCGGTGGGCAAGGGCGGCTACATGATCCAGCACGCGATCCTGTACGTGCTGCTGCTCGTCCCCGGCCACGTGTACGAGGCGATGCCCGTGGCCGCGCTGGTCGGCACCATCTACACGATGGCGCAGTTCGCGCAGAGTTCGGAATTCACGATCATGCGCGCGTCGTCGATGTCCACGCAGCAGGCTGGCATCATGCTGGCGAAGATCGGCGTGCTGTTCGTCGCCATCACGTTCCTGTTCGGCGAGCTGATCACGCCGCGCACGGCGCCGATCGCGGAACGCGTGCGCCTGTCCGCGAAGGGCGCGACGGTGTCGGCCGAATTCCGCTCGGGCATGTGGACCAAGGACACGATCCACACGGGCGGCCCGAAGGGGCCCGTGACGGGCTCGCGCTTCTTCAACGCCCGTCAGATCCGTCCGGACGGCCAGTTGATCGACGTGCGCCTGTACGAGTTCGACAACGGCATGCGCATGCGCTCCCTGATCACGGCCGCCAACGCCAAGTTCAGCGGCAACAGCACGTGGCGCCTGAGCGACGTCACCGAGACCCTGTTCTCGAACAGCCGCGCGCTGCCCGAGCCGGGCACGCCCATCCCGGCCGGCCAGACCATCCAGAGCACGTACGGCCAGGACACGGCGTCCGTCTCCACGCGCAAGGTGGCGAGCCTGGACCTCGTGTCCGAGATCACGCCGAAGATCCTGTCCGTGTCCCGTTCCGATCCGGAACGGATGTCCGCCAACGAACTGGCCGTGTACACGCGCCACCTGGCCGAGAACCGCCAGGAGACGGAACGCTTCAAGATCGCGTTCTGGAAGAAGCTGATCGATCCGCTGTCGATCTTCGTGCTGATGGCGCTCGCGCTGCCGTTCGGCTACCTGCACACCCGCAGCGGCGGCGTGGGCCTGAAGAGCTTCATCGGCATCATGATCGGCGTGAGCTTCATTTTGATTAACGCGTTGTTTTCGCACGTGGGCATGTTGTCGACCTGGCCGGCCTTCGTGACGGCGGCCGCGCCCAGCCTGCTGTTCCTGCTGCTGGCGATCGGCGCCCTGCGCTGGGTGGAGAGACACTGATGGAAAAAGCACTCGTATTGTTCGCCCACGGCGCCCGCGCCCCCGCCTGGGCCGCCCCGTTCCAGCGCCTGCGCGACCTGACCGCGGCGCAGCGTCCGGATTGCGCCGTGTCGCTGGCCTTCCTCGAGCTGATGACGCCGAGCCTGCCGGACGAAGTCAACGTCCAGGTGGCGCTGGGCGCGCGCGACATCACCATCGTTCCCGTGTTCCTGGGACAGGGCGGCCATCTGCTGCGCGACCTGCCGCTGCTGCTGGAGCAGCTGCGCGCCAGCCATCCGCAGGTGACCTTCCGCACCGTGCCCGCCGTCGGCGAGGATCCCGGCGTGCTGGCGGCGATGGCCGCCTATTGTGCGGGCGCGGCCGCCATCGCCGACCCGGCAATGGCAAAAATGCCAAGCTGATCTGTTCGCAACTTGTGTTGTAGCGGATGCATTTATCCGTGCCAATTTCGTTGGCACGGAAATCACGTTCCGTTGGTTTTCGGTGGTCTTTACGCACCATAGGCAATTTCCTCATTGAATTTAAATTTGCCGTGAGGAAAAATATGCTTTTCGGGTAAACGAGATTCACCGCCATGAGCACGCCCACGACTTCCTATTACGTTCGTCCCGGCCAGGCCAGTGCCGCCTGGAGCCATGCGTCGGACATCAATGCCGTCGCCTTCGATGCCTCCACCGCGCTGGGCCAGGCGTTCGCGCGCGGCGACGTGCAATACAGCCAGGACAACGGCAAGACCTGGATCACCTACACGATGCCGGTCGATGGCCAGGGCGCGTACGTGGCGACGGCGGGGACGCTGTGGCGCTTCCAGGACCGCATGGTGGGGGACGCGACGACGCCCGATACGTTCGGCGTCCACTACAAGCAGGCGGACGGCAGCGTCGTCACGGCCGAGATCACGATATTCGCGGACAACCAGCCGGTGGGCGCCGTCGGCAGCAACGACGTCGTGTTCACGACGGCGCATGCGGGCGACGTCGTCGACGTCCTGACCCCGATCGATACGGGTGCCCAGACGGGCGGCCGCTGGGTGATCGACAGTCAGTCGCAACCGGGCCTGTTCGCAATCAGCTACGACCCCTTGGTCGACACGAGCGCACGCCTGGTCGTGGCCGATGCGAGCCAGATCCCGGCCGACGGCCTGGCCACTGCGGTGACCGTGCACTATTACGACCGCTACCAGGTCGACGCGACCGGCAAACCGATCCCGAACACGGGCGTCACCCAGGTCCTGACCTATTCCGTCGAAAACGGCGCGACGGGCGATTTGCCCGGCCTGAACAATGAATCGAAGGCCGGTGCCGCGCTGGACGCCTGGACGTCCGCCCCGGCGCTGGCCACGCTGTCGGGTGGCGGCATCGTGGCCGTCTGGGCGGGGCCGGACGCCAGCTTGTGCGCGCAGTTGCGCGACGCGGCGGGCAACCCGCTGGGCGCCGCGTTCGCGCTCACGCCGGCCGGCGACACCGTTATCGAAGGCCAGCCGGCCGTGAGCGCGCTGGCCGACGGGGGCTTCGTCGTCGCTTATGTCCTGAACGACGGCGGCGCGAACAGGGTCGCGTATCGTGTCGTGGACGCGAATGGCGGCGCCGGCGCCGAACACGTGCTCGATACGGGCGCCGCAGGCGACGCCGCGATGCCCACCGTGGCGACGCTTGCCGACGGTTCGTTCGCCGTCGGCTGGCGCAGCGGCGCGGCCGTGCGCGTGCAGCAGGCGGCGGCCGACGGCACTCCCGTCGGCACGCAGCAGGTCCACGGCGCGCTCGGTTCCGCCTACAGCCCGGCGCTGGCGGGCCTCAAGGACGGCGGCTACGTCGTGTCGTGGGGCGAGATCAACGACGGCAACGTCTACGCCGCATTGAGCCGCGCACCCGCCGCCGTGTTCGTCGCGAGCGGCGACGGCTACGCGGCCAGCATCACGACGGCCGCGCCGCTGCCGCACGTGACGGCGCTCGCGGGCGGCGGTTTCGTCGTCGCGTGGGACAGCTATGCCAACGATCCGTGGGGCTTCGCGAACAGCGACATCTTCTTCCAGCGCTTCGACGTGGCCGGCCACGCCGTGGGCGCCGTCACGCAGGCCAACGTGGCGTCGGGCGGCGGCCATTACGACGCCGACGTCGCGGCCCTGACCGACGGTTCGTTCCTCGTCGCCTGGCAGGGCGCGGACGACGACGGCAACGGTATTTTCGGCCGCCGCTTCGACGGCGACGGCAACGCCATCGACACCCAGGAATTCGGCATCAGCCAGCTGCGCAGCGGCGACCAGGCCAGCCCGGACGTGACGGCGCTCGCGAACGGCGGCTTCGCCGGCGCGTGGGTGGACACGGCGGCGGCCGGCGGCGCGTCCATCGAGATGCGCACGCTGGTGAGCGGCACCGTGACCGCGGCGGCGATCGAGGTCGGCACCCCGGCGCCGGCTCCCGCTCCGGCACCCGCACCAGCACCGGCACCGGCACCGGCACCGGCTCCCGCACCGGCACCTGTGGCGACAACGCCGCCCCCGGGCGTCGTCACGAGCCTCGCATTCAGCGCCGGCACGCATGCGATGGCGGCCGTCGCGGGCGAGAGCAGGGTGACGGGGCAGTCCGGCCTCGACACGCTCGTGTACGCGAGCGCGCGCGCCGGCGCGGCCATCGTCAACCAGGGCACCGGCGTGTCGGTGACGGATGCGGCCGGCAACCACGCGACGCTGGCCAATGTCGAGCGCCTGAAATTCAGCGACGGCATGGTGGCGCTGGACGTGAACGGCACGGCGGGCGAAGCGTACCGCCTGTACCAGGCCGCGTTCGACCGCACGCCGGACAAGGCGGGCCTCGGCTACTGGATCGCCGCGATGGACAAGGGCATGACGCTGACGGAGGCGGCGGCGGGCTTCGCGGGCAGCGCCGAATTCGCGAGCCGGTACGGCGCGAACACGAGCGACACCCAGTTCGTCCACGCGCTGTACCAGAACGTGCTGCACCGCGCGGGCGACAGCGCCGGCGCCGATTTCTGGCTGCACGCGCTCGCGTCGTCCGTGACCCGCGCCGACGTGCTGGCCCACTTCAGCGAGAGTGCCGAGAACCAGACGCAGGTCATCGGCAGCATCCAGAACGGCATCGACTACCTGCACTGGGGCTGAGTCGACGGAAGTTTGTCGCGCATCATGGCCGGCGGCGGTGAGCGCGCCACACTGCTGCGATGTCCGCCAAGCTCAATTCCCTGTTCGCCCGCCTGCGCGCGGTGCTGCCTCCGATGCCGCGTGCCTGGGTCGAGTTGCGCTGCGCCCGCCGCCTCGACCGCCTCGCGGTCCGCCTGCAGCGCATGCACGCGCGCATCGCCCGCATGCAGGACCACTTGACAGGTGCCACCGCACCGGGCGGTCCCGCGTCCGACGCGGATGGCGCGTTGCGGCGCATGCTGGCCGGCCTGCGCGCGGAACTGGCGCGCATGCGTTGCGATCTCGCGTTATGGCATGTGCGTGAATGCGGGGGAGAGTGCGGGGCGCGGCTGGCCGCGGCGCTGGCGCGCCTGAACCGCATCGCGGTGGATACGCATGCGGCCGCGCAGCGGCTCGAGGCCGAGCTGGAAGCGCGGGCGCGCTAAGTCAGAGGGGCTGGTGCGGCCGGTGCGCCATCGCCTCGCCGATCATGACGAGCACGGGACCGTGGGCCACGTCGAGCCCATGCGCCAGGTCGGCCAGGGTCAGGCGGCGCACGCGCTGGTCCGCGCGGCTGCAGTTTTCCACGACGACGACGGGCAGGTCCGGCCGGCGGCCTTCGGCCAGCAGGCGTTCCGCCGTGGCGGCGGCTTCGCGGCCGCCCATGTACTGGACGAGCGTGTCGGTTTCGGGAAGAGCGGGGTGGTCCGGCTGGTCGGGCGCCGTGCTGGACGTGAAGAAGGCGACGCTGCGCGCCACGCCGCGCTTGGTCAGCGGCTGCAGCGTGGCCGCGGCGGCGGCGACGGCCGTCGTGATGCCGGGCACGACTTCGACCTCGACACCCGCTTCCTCGAGCGCGCGCAGTTCCTCGTCGGCGCGGCCGAACAGCATCGGATCGCCGCCTTTCAGGCGCACGACGCGCTGGTAGCGCCGTGCGGCGTCGACGAGTTTTTCATTGATGACGGTTTGCGCCGTCGAGCGCTGGCCGGAGCGCTTGCCGACCGGGATCAGCTCTGCCTGTTTGCACAGTGCCAGCATCTCGGGGGTGACGAGGGCGTCGTACAGCACCGCCTCCGCCTCCCCGAGCAGGCGCGCCCCGCGAACGGTGATGAGATCAACAGCGCCGGGTCCGGCTCCAATCAGATACACTTTTCCCAGCGCCGCCATGAATCCCTTTCTGTCGTTCGTTACGCGTCAATACGGATCATACCCGCAGCAACGGTCTGATGGGTAACTTCATCGATCAGGATGAAGGCGCCCGTTGCGCGGATCGCATCGTAGGCGTCGGCGGCCAGCGGCTGCTGCACGGCCAGTTCGATCTGCGCGATGTCGTTCAGCTTGAGGCCTTCGGCCGGGTTGTCCACCGTGCGGCGTTGCTGCGTGTTGACGTCGAGGACCGAATCGATCGCCTTCACCTTGGCCATCGTCTGGCGGGTGCCGTGCTTGATCCAGTACTTGCGGCGCACGTCCAGCGGCTCGTCGGACATCCAGCACACGTCCGCCTTCACCTGCTTCAGCAGCGTGGCCGGCTGCTCGGCCGGGGCCAGCACGTCGCCGCGCGAGATGTCGACGTATTCGTTCAGCGTGATCGTGACCGACTGGCCGGCGACGGCCTGCTGCAGCGGGCCGTCGAACGTCAGGATTTCCTTCACGGTGGCGCTGTGGCCGGACGGCTGCACGACAAGCTTGTCGCCCACAGCGACCTTGCCCGACTCGATGCGTCCCATGTAGCCGCGGAAGTCGTTGGCTTCATGGCCGTTGTGGCGTGCCACCAGCTGCACGGGGAAGCGGAACGGGGCGGCGTGCGTCTCGTCGTAGACCGACAGGCCTTCCAGCAGTTCGATCAGGGTCGGGCCTTCGTACCAGGTCATGTTGTCGCCGCGCTCGACGACGTTGTCGCCCGCGAGTGCCGACAGCGGGATCGCCGTGATGTCCTTCAGGCCCAGCGTGTCCGCGAACTTCGTGTATTCCGCGACGATGCGGTCGTACACGGTGCGGTCGTAGTTCACGAGGTCCATCTTGTTGACGGCGACGATCACGTGCTCGATCTGCAGCAGCTTGGCGATGGTCGAGTGGCGCTTCGTCTGCACGAGCAGTTCGACGCTGCCATCGTCACCGAGCTTCACCTTCGACACGTCGACGAGGATGATGACGGCGTCGGCGGTCGACGCGCCCGTCACCATGTTGCGGGTGTACTGCTCGTGGCCCGGGGTGTCGGCGATGATGAACTTGCGCTTCGGCGTGGCGAAGTAGCGGTACGCGACGTCGATCGTGATGCCTTGTTCGCGCTCGGCTTCCAGGCCGTCCGTCAGCAGCGACAGGTCGATCGTGTCGCCCACGGTGCGCTTGTGCTTGGAGCGCGACACGGCGGCCAGCTGGTCGGCGAAGATGCCCTTGCTGTCGAACAGCAGGCGGCCGATCAAGGTGCTCTTGCCGTCGTCGACGGAGCCGGCGGTGATGAAGCGCAGCAGACCGGCCTGGCCGCTCTGGTCGTTATCGTGGTTCAGGTTTTCGTTCAGGGCGTTCATCAGAAATATCCTTGTTTCTTGCGCTTTTCCATCGAGGCTTCCGACGTCTGGTCGTCCATGCGGGTCGCGCCGCGCTCGGTGATCTGGGTGATCGCCGTCTCGGCGATGATGGCGTCGACGGTCGATGCATCCGATGCGACCGGGCACGTGCACGAGATGTCGCCCACGGTGCGGAAGCGGACGACGCGCGTCTCGACTTCCTCGCCGTCGCGGGCCGGCGTCAGCGGCGTCAGCGGCACGAGCAGGCCGTTACGCGGGATCACCTGGCGTTCGTGTGCGAAATAGATCGGCGGCAGGGCCAGCTTTTCGCGGGCGATGTATTGCCAGACGTCGAGCTCGGTCCAGTTCGAGATCGGGAACACGCGCATGTTCTCGCCCGGGTGCACGCGGGTGTTATACAGGTCCCACAGTTCCGGACGCTGCGCCTTCGGGTCCCACTGGCCGAATTCGTCGCGGAACGAGAAGATGCGCTCTTTCGCCCGTGCCTTTTCTTCGTCGCGGCGGGCGCCGCCGATGCAGGCGTCGAAGCCGTACTCGGCGATGGTTTCCAGCAGCGTCACGGCCTGGGCCGCGTTACGCGAATCCGTCTGCGGGTTGCGCAGGCGGACGGTGCCCTTCTTGATCGAGTCCTCGACGGAACCGACGATCAGGCGCTCGCCCAGTTCGGCCACGCGCGCATCGCGGAAGGCGATCACTTCGTCGAAGTTGTGGCCCGTGTCGATGTGGACGAGGGGGAACGGGAATTTACCCGGACGGAACGCCTTCTCGGCCAGGCGCAGCAGCACGACGGAGTCCTTGCCGCCCGAGAACAGCAGCGCGGGGTTCGAGCATTCCGCCGCGACTTCGCGCAGGATGTGGATGGCTTCGGATTCGAGCGCGTCCAGGTGGCGCGCATTCACGTCGCTGAGCGCGAGCGGGGTGTCACTAAAAGTCGTCATTTGCTGTGCCTGATGTCTTTGTAAGGCCGATCACGCGGCCACGGATTTGATTCGGATGAGCTTGCCGTCGACGAGGTGCAGGCCGCATTCCTTGGAGTCGGCGTTTTCCCACCACCAGCGGCCGGCGCGCACGTCCTCGCCCGGCTGGATCGCGCGGGTGCAGGGTTCGCAGCCGATCGACGGGTAGCCGCGGTCGTGCAGGTCGTTGTACGGCACGTTATTGCCGCGGATGTATTCCCACACGTCCTCTTCGCTCCAGTCGGCCAGCGGATTGAACTTGGCCAGGCCGTGCGCCGTATCGTCTTCCTGCACGGGCAGGTCGCTGCGCGTCGTCGACTGCGCGCGGCGCTGGCCCGTGATCCACGCCTTGTTGCCGGCGAGGGCGCGGCCCAGCGGTTCGACCTTGCGCACGTAGCAGCAGCCCTTGCGCATCTCGACGCTGTCGTAGAAGGCGTTCAGGCCGTTCTTGCCGACGTACTCGTCGACCAGCTCCTGCTTCGGACGCATCACGACGATGTCGTAGCCGTAATGGGCCTTGACCTTGTCGATCATGGCCAGGGTTTCCTTGTGCAGGCGGCCCGTCTCCAGCGAGAAGATGGTGATCGGCAGGCCGGCCTTCAAGATCAGGTCGGTGAGGACCATGTCCTCGGCCGCCAGGCTGGAAGCGAACACGGCAGGCGAAAAATCGCGCGCAATGCGCTCCAGGATGCCGCGGGTTTCATTCACCCGCGCGTTCAGGTCGCTCATGGGTAGTCCTGTTGATTCAGATGCCGGCACCGACGTCGCTGTGCTCGGGCAGCGCGCCGCGCTCGTGGCGGCGGAACAGCGGCAGTTCGTTGTCGACGGATGCCTGGTACGTTTCCGAGAACACCGTCAGGCCTTTCAGTGCGTCATGGATGTTGCGGTCCTGGCGCGTCGCATAGGCGTTGAAACCGCAGCGAACCATCTGGAACAGCTGGTCGCGCAGCACGTCGCCGATCGCGCGCAGCTCGCCCTGGTAACCGAGGCGCTTGCGCAGGTTGTAGGCAATCGAATAGCCGCGGCCGTCGGAAAACTTCGGGAAGTCGACGGCGACGACCGCGAACTTGTCGAGGTCGTCCTTGACCGTGGTGGCCAGCTCGTCCGACGCGAACCAGATGCCCAGTTCCTTGCGGGCGGCACGGCCCAGCAGCTGCTCGCGCTGCGCCAGCCACACCTTGACCGGGACGATGACCTTGCCGGCCGGGACCTCGACGGTTTCCGGGGTGCCGTCTTCGACGAGCTTCAGGACGCTCCAGTCGTCATCCACCACTTCGCGGTGCTTGATGATCTGCTTGTGCGAGTGCAATTCGAAATTAGGCATATTCGTCTTCCCCAACCAATGCGCCGGCCGGGATCGGCGTGGCATACACATGTTCCTTGAACGGCGCGACACCGAGGCGCTGCGCCACGTCGACGAAGCGTTCGCCCTCGACGCGATTCTTCACGTAGACCTCGAGCAGGCGGCCGATGACTTCCGGCATCTGCGGTGCCGAGAACGACGGGCCGATGATCTTGCCGATGGCCGATTCGTTGCCCTGGGCGCCGCCGATCGACACCTGGTACCACTCGGAACCGTCCTTGTCCACACCCAGCACGCCGATGTGGCCCACGTGGTGGTGGCCGCAGGCGTTGATGCAGCCCGAGATGTTCAGTTCGATGTCGCCGATGTCGTGCTGGAAGTCCAGGTTGTCGAAACGCTCGGCGATGGCGGCCGCGATCGGGATCGACTTCGCGTTCGCCAGCGAGCAGTAGTCGCCGCCCGGGCACGAGATCATGTCGGTCAGCAGGCCGATGTTCGGCGTCGCGAGGCCGCGCGCCTTCGCCTGCTGCCAGATCTCGAACAGCTTGGCCTGCTCGACGTCGGCCAGCACGAGGTTCTGCTCGTGCGTCACGCGCAGTTCGCCGAAGCTGTACTTGTCGGCCAGGTCGGCCACGAAATCCATCTGCTCGGCGGTCGCGTCGCCCGGCGGCACGCCGGTCTTCTTCAGCGACAGCACGACGGACGCATAGCCCGGCACCTTGTGCGGCTTGACGTTGCGCTGCAGCCAGTTGGCGAACGCCTTGTCGCCAGCGTGGTCCGCACGCGGATCGATGGCCGGCAGCGTCAGGTAGGGCTTCGGATTGAACCATTGCGCCACGCGTTCGACTTCCTCGCGGGTCAGCGTTTCCGGACCGTCCTTCAGGTCGGCGAATTCCGCCTCGACCATGCGCGCGAATTCCTCGGCGCCCACGGCTTTCACGAGGATCTTGATGCGGGCCTTGTACTTGTTGTCGCGGCGGCCGAACTGGTTGTACACGCGCATGATCGCTTCCGTGTACGTCAGCAGGTGCTGCCAGGGCACGAACTCGTTGATCACGCTGCCGATGATCGGGGTACGGCCGAGACCACCCCCCACCATGAACTTGAAGCCGACTTCACCGGCCTCGTTGCGCACGGCGGTCAGGCCGATGTCGTGGACGGCGATCGCGGCGCGGTCTTTCACGGCGCCATTGATCGCGATCTTGAACTTGCGGGGCAGGGCGATGAACTCCGGGTGGAACGTGCTCCACTGGCGGATGATCTCGGCGTACGGGCGCGGATCGATGATCTCGTCGGCGGCGACGCCGGCGTACTCGTCCGTCGTGGTGTTACGGATGCAATTGCCCGACGTCTGGATCGCGTGCATCTCGACCGAGGCCAGGTCGGTCAGGATGTCCGGGGTCTGTTCCAGCTCGATCCAGTTGAACTGGATGTTCTGGCGCGTCGTGAAGTGGCCATAGCCGCGGTCGTACTTGCGGGCGATGTGGGCGAACATGCGCATCTGCGCCGTCGACAGCAGGCCGTACGGGACGGCGATGCGCAACATGTAGGCATGACGCTGCATGTACAGGCCGTTCTGCAAGCGCAGCGGCAGGAATTCTTCTTCGGTCAGCTCGTCGGCGAGACGGCGCCGTACCTGGTCGCGGTACTGGGCGATGCGTTCACGTACGATGAGATGGTCGTATTGGTCGTAACGGTACATGGGCAAGATTCCTTAGGGGCGGGCCAATCCTGACCCAAACTATCCCGAATATTAATAAAATCCAGCTATATTCCAAACGACGGAGAATTTATTTGCTTATATGAGCCTGCGGTATAAGCATCCTTGTAAAATGCGGGATCGGATCAACAAGATAAGGGCAATGAACCTACACCAACTACGTTTCGTCCGCGAAGCGGTCCGCCAGAACTTCAACCTGACCGACGCCGCCAAGGCGTTGTTCACGTCGCAACCCGGGGTGTCGAAAGCCATCATCGAACTGGAAGAGGAGCTCGGGGTCGATATTTTCACCCGCCACGGCAAGCGCATCCGCGGCCTGACGGAACCGGGCCGGCTCGTCCTGCATTCGGTCGAGCTGATCATGCAGGAGATCGACAGCCTCAAGCGCATCGGCAAGGAATACGCCGCCCAAGACAGCGGCAGCTTCACCATCGCCACCACGCACACGCAGGCGCGCTACATGCTGCCCAAGATCGTGCAGGCCTTCATGCAGCGCTACCCGAAGGTGAGATTGTCTTTATTGCAAGGAAATCCGCGCCAGATCGCCGACATGGTCAAGAACGACCAGGCCGACCTCGCCATCGCGACGGAATCCATCGCCGCGGTCGACGGCCTGATCACCTTGCCGTGTTATCAATGGGAACACGTCCTCGTCGTGCCGCACGAGCACGCGCTGACGAAATCGAAGGCGATCTCGCTGGAAGAGATCGCGGGCTACCCCTTGATCACGTACGACGCCGCGTTCGCAGGGCGCAGCAAGATCGACCATGCGTTCGAATTGCGCAACCTCAAGCCGGACGTCCTGCTGGAAGCGATCGACGCCGACGTCATCAAGACATACGTGGAACTGGGCATGGGCATCGGCATCATCGCCGGCATGGCCTTCGACCAGGAACGCGACCGCAACCTGCGCGCGATTCCGGTCGGTCACTTGTTCGGCATGAACGTGTCGCGCGTGGCCGTGAAGCAGGGCGCCTATCTGCGCAGCTATATTTATACGTTCATCGAGCTGCTGGCCCCCACGCTCAACCGCAAGATGGTGGAGTCCGCGATGCGCGGCACCAGTGAAAATTACGAGCTTTAATATCATGAATCGACAGAATGACCCCGTCGCGCGCTACTACGCGAGCAGCACACAGGCGGCCGACGCCGCGCTGTCGCGGGCGGAACGCGCCAACGATTTATCGAAGGTGCGCGAACGGATCGCGCAACTGGTGCGCGGGCAGACCGTGCTGGAACTGGCTTGCGGCACCGGCTACTGGACGGAAGTGATCGCCGCCAACGCCGACAAGGTGCTGGCGACCGATATCCTCGACGAGATGATCGCCCGCGCTGCAACCCGTCGATTCCCGGAGGGCAAGGTCGCGTTCCGCACCGTGGACGGCCTCGACCTCCCCGGGGACCTGGGGACGTTTTCGTGCGTGTTCATCGGCTTCTGGTGGTCGCACCTGAAGCGCGACGAGCAGGATGCGCTGCTGGCCCAGCTGCGCGCACGCCTTGGCCGCGACGTCACCCTGATCCTGCTGGACGACGCCTACGTCGAGGGCAGCAGCACGACCATCGCGCGCACGGATGCGCAGGGCAATACCTATGAAATCGTCGCGGCGCCGGACGGCGAGCGGTTCGAGTTGCCGAAGAATTATCCGGCCGACAGCGCGCTGCGCAAGCGGCTGGGCGGCGAGGTGAGGGAGATCCGCATCGAGCGGTTGACCTATTACTGGCTCCTCACCTGCCGCCTCAAATAAGAAAAGTGGGCACCTTGTGCCCACGCACAGCGCTTAGAACGAGTGGCGCATGCCGACGGTGAACACCGACGGATCGCCACCCAGCGACGTCGCGGCCGGGGTCAGGTTGTTCGAACCCGAGTTCAGGCCGAAGGTGGCCAGGCCGTTGTTGTTCATGTTGGCGTACGACGCGTACAGGTTCGTGCGCTTCGACAGCGAGTAGCTGTAGGCCAGTGCCCAGGCATTGCCCTTGGCGCCGTTTTCCAGCTTGTTCTGCTGCAGGTTCACGTAGACCTTGTTCGCGCCGAACGGGTAGCCCGCGCCCAGGTTGTACTGCTTGAACTTGTTGTTCGCGCCGTCCGGATCGGCCGACAGGTAGTTGGCCTTGAGCTCGAAGCCGCCGAGGTCGGCGAACGTGTAGGCGGCGCCCGCGCCGTATTCCTTGTCGTTGCCCGACGAGACGCGCTTCAGCGTGTGGTAGGCGGCGCCCAGGTACAGGCCGGCCATCTTGTATTCGGCGCCGATGCCCTTCAGGTCGCCCGACGGACCCGTGGTCTTTTCGCCGGCCGAGTAGGTGGCCAGCAGGTCGAAGCCGTTGAACGACGCGCTCTTGTAGTTGACCGAGTTGGCCAGGCGGCGGGTCACCTTGCCCGAACCGAAGGCCGACAGGTTGGTGCCGTAGAAGCCCTGGCCGAATTCGTCGGAGGCGCCGGCGACGATGGCGATCGGCGAGTATTCGCGGCCCAGCGTCAGGGTACCGAAGGCGCCTTCCAGGCCGACGACGGCGCGGCGCTGGAACAGGCCGGAGGAATCCTGCGCGCCGGTGTCGACGGCAACGCCGGCTTCCAGGTTGAAGATGGCTTTCAGGCCGTTGCCCAGGTCTTCCGAACCGCGGAAGCCGAAGCGGCTGCCCGACTGGTTGCCCGACTGGACGTTGGTGTGGCGGCCATCCGGATTGCCGGCATCGCCGGACTCGATGGCGGCGTCGACGACACCATACAGCGTCACGTTGGACTGGGCAGCGGCGAACAGGGGAGCGGCGGCGACCAGTGCGGCGGCCAGGCGTTTGACTTGCATTCAGGTTTCTCCAATAAGATGTCGGACGATTCAAGCGATGTGTTCTATTGCTTGATTGGCACGCATCTTATCGAAGCGATATGTCGGTTTGATGACACAGTGAAATGTTGTGAAAATACAACGTCACTTGTTGTCACACCAGGTGGTCGTGCAGCGGCAGCACGATGTCGATACGGGTGCCCTGCGGTTCGTCGGCGCCGATCGTGATCTCGCCCTTCATCGCCCAGACCCGTTCGCGCATGCCGATCAGGCCCAGGGATTCCGCCTTTTCCATGTCTTCCGGACGGATCCCGCGGCCGTCGTCGCGGATCGTGATGAGCAGGTCGCTGTTCAGCCGGAACAGGTTCATCATGACGCGCGTGGCCTGTGCGTGGCGGGCGATGTTGGTCAGCGCTTCCTGCACGATGCGGAAGATGGCCGTGCTGGCCGTGTCGTCCAGGCGCAGCTCGGCTTCGTCGGCCAGCAGGGTGGTGGGGATGGCGTAGCGTTCGATGAAATCGTCGCGCAGGCCCTGCAGTGCGAAATACAGGCCGCCTTCGTCGAGCGCGCGCGGACGCAGGTTGGTGGCGATGCGGCGCAGCGACGTGATCGCGGTGAGCAGATTGTCTTCCATGCCGCGCATCAGGCGCAGGCTGTCGCTGGGCGTGCCGTCGGCGTTCTGCAGGAGGGTGAGGTCCATGCGCAGCGATGCGAGCAGCTGGCCGAGGTCGTCGTGCAGTTCGCGCGCGATGTGGGTGCGTTCTTCCTCGCGGATCGTCTGCAGCGCGGCGGACAGCTGGCGCAGCTGGTCGTGCGAGCGCGTGAGTTTTTCCTGCACGCGGCGGCGTTCGCTGACGTCGCGCATGACGACCGTGTAGAACGGCGTGCCGCCATTCGAACGCGAGATGGAACCTTCGATGGGGAAGCGCTCGCCGTCGCCGCGCAGGCCCATGACCGTGTAGTCGGTGGCGCGGCGGCCCGCGCGGCCGCTGCCGGGGCGGAAATAATCCACGGGTTCGCCGGTGTCACCGTCCGGTGACTCGATATAGCGTCCCAGCGGACTTCCCACCATCTGCTCGACGCTCGTGCCGAACAGGGTCGCCGCGGCCGGGTTGGCCATGACGATGATGTTCGACTGGTCGGCGGAAATGATGGCTTCGCTGACGTGGTTGACGATCTGGCGGCTGGCCGGCACGGTCTCGGGCTCCTGTCGGAAGCGCCGGCCCAGCCAATAGCCGGCCGCGAACCCGGCCAGAAGCCAGGCGGCGGACTTGCCGGAAGCGCGGGGGCGGCGCGGGCGTTTCATCGAACTTGCTTGATAGAAAACAACCCGCTGTGCGGGTCCGGCTTCTACCTTACCCGCCGTGCAAACCGCTGGCTTGACTTACATCTGCTTGAAGAGGTGGAGGAAGCTGCGGCTGACTTCCAGTTTTTCCGAGCGGCCCTTGATCAGCACCAGATGACGGCCACGGATGTCGCGCGTCACGCCTTCGATGGCGTTGACGTTCACGAGCGTGGCGCGGTGGATCTGCCAGAACAGCGACGGATCGAGCTCTTCCGCCAGGTCGCGCACCGGCTTGCGGATCAGCGCCTCGAATTTCTCGGTCTGAACGCAGGTATATTTTTCGTCGGAACGGAAGAACAGGATTTCCTCGACCGGGATCATGCGCAGGTCCTGGCCGATGCTGGCCTGGATCCATTGCAGGTATTTCGGCTTCGGCGCGGCGATCTTTTCGGCCAGCTGCGACAGCATCGCCGTCACCGTGTCGCTGACGTTCACGGATGCGGTGGCCGCCTGCGCGGGCGTCGCCAGGCGTTCCTTCAGGCGCTCGACCGTGATCTTCAGGCGCTCGGGCTCGGGCGGTTTCAGCACGTAGTCGATGGCGCCCCGTTCGAACGCTTCCACGGCGTACTGGTCGTATGCGGTGACGAACACGACCTGGCTGGCGTCGCCGATGTCGCGCGCCGCTTCCATGCCCGTCTTGCCCGGCATGCGGATGTCGAGGAAGGTCAGGTCGGGCTTCAGTTCATCGACGAGCTGCACGGCCTCGTCGCCGTTCTTCGCCTCGCCGATGATCTCGAGGTCCGGCCACACCTGGGACAATCGGGTGCGCAGCAGGTCGCGCATCAGTCTTTCGTCGTCGGCAATGATAGCGGTAGGCATGGTCGGGGGCAGGCAGTGAAGGAGTGTCGATTATTCAACGAATCGTCGGTGCAGGCAATACCCGAAATGCTTACTTCGGTGCAAGCTGGTACGGCACCTCGATGGTCGCGATCACCCCGGTCGGGCTGTTGGCCGCGATATGGAGCTGGCCCGTCTCGCCGTGCAGGAGTTTCAAACGTTCGCGGATGTTCGACAGGCCCAGCCCGGTCCCCTTGCTGGGCATCACGCCGAAGCCGACGCCGTCGTCCGCCACCGTCACGCGCAGCTTGCTGTCGACCACTTCCGCCCTGACGGCCAGGTGGCCGCCCTCGGGCTTGCATTCTAGGCCGTGCTTGATCGCGTTCTCGACCATCGATTGCAGCATCATCGGGGGAAACGCCGCGCTGCGCAGGCCGTCCGGCACGTTCAGCTCGACGGTCAGGCGTTCTTCCATGCGCATCTTGAGCAGGTCGAGGTAGGACTTGACCATGTCGACTTCGCGGCCCAGGTTCGTGACGAGGTTGTTGTCGCGCATCTGCGGCAGCACGGCGCGCAGGTACTGGATCAGGGTGCGCTGCATGGCGGACGCCCGCGGCGGATTGGTCTCGATCAGGTGCTCGACGGAAGCAAGGGTATTGAACAGGAAGTGCGGCTCTACCTGGGCCTGCATGGCCTGCATCTTCGCTTCGGACAGCTGGCGCTGCATCGATTCGCGCTCGGCGGCGGCCGTGGCCGACTGCATCTCGGCTTCCGCCCGCTTCTTGCCGCCCACGAGGGCTTTCGTGCCGAACAGCGCGAGGATCAGCAGCCAGACGAAGCTCGTGAACCACGTCGACGCCTGCTTGTGGTAGCTGCGCGCCTTGGCTTCGGCCGCGTCGTCGACGGCCGCTTCGATTGCGTTGGACAATTCTTCGCCGATTTGCGGCGGCAGGTCGATGTGGACTTCCTCGCCGTTGGCGCCGCGCAGGGTCTTCGTGACGGGCGGCTTGGCCGGGGCGGGTGGTGCCGGCGGCGCGGGCGGGGCAGGCTCGGCGGCGTCGGCCGCATGTTCCGCCTTGTCGGCCGCCTGTTCCGCGGCGTCGGCCGTCGCCAGCGCCTCGTCGGCCTTGCCCTCGGCCGCCGCGTGCGCCGCTTCCGCAGCCCTGGCAGCCGCTTCGGCCTTGGCCGCCTCGACTTCCGGATTGATCGTGATCGTGCCGCGCCTGCTGTTCTTGCCCGGGTTGATATGGATGCCGCTGTCATCGATCGTGACGGTCGGCTCCGGCCGGCGTGCGCTGTGTTCCGTGCGGGCGATCTCTTCCTCGCCGCCGGAGAACAATTCATCCTGCAGGATCTTGCCGGCGACCAGCATCAGCGCGGCAAACAGGAAGAATTTCCACCACGACAGCTGCGTCACCCACGTCGCGACCGCGTCGAAGGCCCGGTACAGCGCCGACAGGGTGTTCGAGAAAGTTTGCTGGGTAGAACGCCGTGTTTGCATGAAACTTATCTTTTTCAAAAGGTGCGGCGAGTGTAACCGCTGGCATGAACGCCGGCCATCCCTTTGCGACAGCCTGCACGTTTCGGGCCCTGGAATGCACAGGTTGATGACGCCGTGATGACCTATAGAAAAACTGTTAATCAGCAATATTGCGCGGTATGATGAACGACGTCCTGGCTGCGCCAGCCCATGCTTCATTCTCGCCATGAAAGGGGTTTGCCGATGTCTGCCGTTCCCAAGCGTTACCGCCTCGTTACCCGCAGCGATTTCGACGGCCTCGTCTGCGCCGTCCTCCTCAAGCACCTGGACCTGATCGACGAGATCCTGTTCGTCCACCCGAAGGATATGCAGGACGGCAAGATCGCGATCAGTGCGCGCGACATCACGACGAATTTGCCGTATGTTGCCGGTGCACACTTGGCATTCGACCATCACCTGTCGGAAACGATCCGCAACACGGGCCAGCGCGACAACCACGTCATCGATCCGAAGGCGCCGTCCGCCGCCAGAGTCGTCTACGAGCACTACGGCGCCACGCGCGCGTTCCCGGCCGCCTGGCGCGACATGATGGACGCCGTCGACAAGGCCGACGCCGCGCGTTTTACGCGCGAGGAAGTGCTGGATCCGCAGGGCTGGAACCTGCTGAATTTCCTGATGGATGCGCGCACGGGGCTCGGGCGTTTCCACGATTTCCGCATCTCGAACTACCGGCTGATGATGGACCTGATCGATTACTGCCGCAATCACACGATAGCCCAGATCATGCAGCTGCCGGACGTGCAGGAACGCACCCGGCTGTACTTCGAGCACAGCGAGCTGTGCAAGGATCAGATCAGGCGCTGCGCGCAAGTTCACGGCAACCTCGTCGTGCTCGACCTGCGCGAGGAACCCGTGATCTATGCGGGCAACCGGTTCATCATCTATGCGTTGTTCCCCGAGACCAATATCTCGATCCACGTGCTGTGGGGCCTGAAAAACCAGAACACGGTGTTCGCGACGGGTAAGTCGATTCTCAACCGCACGTCGAAGACGAATATCGGTACGTTGATGCTCGAGTACGGCGGCGGCGGGCACGAGAATGCGGGGACGTGCCAGGTGTCCAACGACATGGCGGAAGACGTGCTCGGCGCATTGATCAGGCGGATCACCAGCGAAGGGTGATCACGCCGGCTGCCGTTCTTCCAGCATGCGCTGCGCCGCCTCCGCCGGGAGCGGTTCGCTGACCCAGATGCCCTGGACCTGGTCGCAGCCATGCGAAGCGAGAAAGTCTAGCTGGGGCCGCGTTTCCACGGCCTCGGCCACCACTTCCATGTTCAGGTTGTGCCCGATGTCGATCAGGCTCTTGGCCACGGCCTGGCCGCCGTCGGTCAGCGCCTGGACCGTCGTGTGCGCCAGCTTGACCTGCGTGGCCGCCAGCTGCTGCAGATAGCCCAGGTCGCACAAGCCCGCGCCGAAACCGTCGACGGACAGGTCCACGCCCAGTGTGTGCAATTGTTCCGCCAATTCCTGGCCCAGTGCCGGATTGCGGATCAGGGCATCGATGCGCAGGTCGAGTTGCAGGCTGCGTGGCGGCAGGCGGTGCCGCGTCAGGCGGTCGGCCAGGCCGGCGAGAAACCCGGGCTGGGTGTATTCGCGCTGCGAGACGTTGACGGTCACGGGCACGTCCACGTACCCCGCGGCACGCAACCGGGCCGCGAACGCGCACGCCTGGTCGAGCACGCGCTGGCCGATGGGGACGATCACGCCGCTTTCCTCGGCCTCGGCGAGGAAGCGGGCAGGGGACAGCACGCCCTGGTCCGGGTGGCGCCAGCGCAGCAGCGCCTCGAAGCCGGCGACGCGCTGGGTCGCGACGGACACGCGGGGCTGGTACAGCAGGAACAGTTCGTCGTGGTCGAGCGCGTCGCGCAATGCCAGTTCGATGCGGTGCCTGGCTTCCGTGGTCGATTTCATGTCGGCCGAGAAGAAATGGACGTCGTTGCGGCCGGTGCCCTTGCCGTGGTACATCGCGAGGTCGGCCGCGCGCACGAGCTCCGCCGCCGTGTTGCCGTCGTGCGGATACAGCGACACGCCGACGCTGGCGCCGACCGGGATCTCGCGGTTGTTGAAGGCGACGGGTATCGCGAAGCTCTGGCGCAGCCGCTCGACCATGCGCAGGGTGAAGCGCAGCGACGGCTGGTTGGCGAGGATCAGCACGAATTCGTCGCCGGACATGCGCGCCACCGTGTCGCTGTCGCGCACGGACGCCTGCAGGCGGCGCGCGACGACCTTCAGCACGACGTCGCCCGCCTCGTGGCCGAACGTGTCGTTGATGGTCTTGAAGTTGTCGAGGTCGATCAGCACGGTGGCCACGAGCGACTTGTGGCGCTGCGCGAGGTGCAGCGCCTGCTCGAGCCGGTCCCACAGGAGGTTGCGGTTGGCGAGGCCCGTCAGCGGGTCGTGGTTGACCTCGTGCTCCAGGTGCGCCGTGCGCAGCATGGTGGCCGTGACGTCCGTGATCACGCCGATGTAGTGCGTGACGGCGCCGTGTTCGTCCTGCACGGGCGTGATGGAGAGGTCGTTCCAGAACAGCTCGCCGTTCTTGCGCAGGTTGCGCAGCACGACCTTGGCGCCCGTGCGCGCCGCGACCGCGTCGCGCAACTGCGCGCGCTCCGTCAGGTCCATGCCGGGCGCGGCCATGAAGCGCGGGTCCGTGCCGATGACCTCGTCCGCCGCGTAGCCCGTGATGCGCTCGAAGGCCGGGTTCACGTATTCGATGGCGCTCTGGCCGTGGTCCAGCCGGGTGATCACGATGCCGTTGCTGGCCGCGTGCAGGGCGCGCTCGCGCAGGCGCAGCTGCTGTTCGTGCGCGCGCCGCTCGGCCACGTCGATGCCCGTGCCGAACAGGTAGTCGCCGCCATTGCAGCGGATCTTCGTCCCGTTCAGCAGCACGGGTGTCTCGCGGCCGCTGCGCGACACGAAGTCGATCTCCAGCTTCAGTTCGCCGTCGTCGTCGAACACGTCGCGGATGCCGTTCGCCAGCGGCGCGCGCTGCGGCAATTCGATGAGGTCGAGGGCGCGCGTGGCGCCCAGTTCGTCCGCCGTCATCCCCGTGACTTTTTCGAGATTCCGGTTCCAGAGGACGAAGCGGCCGTCGCGATTGAGCACATAAAACGTGCCGGGGAACGTGTCCACGATGGCGGACAGCGGCGTGCGCGCGACCCGTTCGGCTTCCGTGCCGCTCCGCGCACAGCCGGTGGTGACGGCGACGGCGCAGCCGTGTGCGCGTCCATCGGCGTCGACCAGCGGCGCGAGCGTCAGCGTGCCTTCGAGCACGCGCCCGTGAGCGCACATGAGTTCGACATGGACTTCGGCGCCTTCGGGATGGCCGGCGAGGGCGCTCCAGCCGGCGCTCCAGGCGTCGCGTCCCGGCGGCGTGAACAGCGTGGTGACGGGGCGTCCGAGCACTTGATTGGCGGCCACGCCGAATACGGCGGTACAGCCGTCGTTCCAGGCCTGGATGGTCCCGGTCTCGTCGGTGAGGAAGACGCACCGGTTGGGCGCTTCGGACTCGGACATGCAGGCTCCCGGTGTCGATGGAACCCATTGGACAGCCTTGCCGCGTTTCCGTTCCGCCAAAAGAAAAGGCGTGCCGCAGCACGCCTTTCCGCCGAACGTGGTAGCCGTCAGGCCGCCGCCTCCTGGCGGGGCGGCAGCGCGACCTGGTTGTCCACGCTGAACTGGTAATCCTTGAACACGTGTTCGGCGGACAGGATCTGGTAGGTGCCGTCCGACAGCTTGTGCGTCGTGTCCTTCAGGCGGTACGTCGTCGAGCCGCAGGTCCAGCAATTGAAGTTGCGCATGTGCGTGCACAGGCAGGTCTTGTCGAACACCTGGATGTTCTTCTGGCCCGGATTCGCCTGCACCTCGCGGTTGTACGAATTGATGTAGGCGCAGTTGCCCGTCGCGTCCAGCAGGTAGCCGTACGATTCGCAGCCGGGACGGATGCCCGAGCCGATCGCCGGCGTCTGCTTCAGCATGCGCATCGGATAGCCCGTCGGCGAGACGCCGTTGACGATGATGTCCTCTTCGCTGGCGCGGAAATATTCCTGCTTGACGGCGTCCGGCAGGCCGCATTCGTGGGTGACCGTGAAGCGGGTCGCCACCTGCACGCCGCCCGCCCCCTTTTCCAGGAACGACACGGCGTCGCTGCCCGTGAAGATGCCGCCGGCCGCGATCAGCGGGATGTCGAGCTTCTCGGCGGCCAGGTACGCATGGATCTCGTCCATGATCGTATGCAGGTCGTAGTCCTTCCAGTCTTCCATGCCGAAGCCCAGGTGGCCGCCGGCCAGCGGGCCTTCGACGATCACGTAGTCGGGCAGGCGGTTCAGGCGCGAGACCTTACGCAGGAACAGCTGCAACGCGCGGACGGACGAGACGATGATGCCCAGCTTGGCGTCGCGGAAGCGCGGATGGTCCTTGATGAGTTCGAACGAGCCCAGGTGCAGGCCGGCCGACATCGTGATGCCGTCGATGCCCGCGTCCAGCGCCGCCGACAGGCGGGTGCGCAGGGTTTCCTTCGGCGCGTTCATCGTGAGCTTTTCCATGCAGTTCACGAAGATCAGGCCATCGCCTTTCTTCGCCGCCATGGTCGCGCCCACGTGCAGGCGCGTCGCTTCGGCCAGGCGTTCCAGGTCGAACTGGACGACCGACTTGTCCATGTTGTTGATGTTGAACTTGTACAGCTTGGTCTTTTCCTTGACGAAGCTGGTGTCGAACTTGCGGTCCGACACGTCCGGCACCATCGCATCGGAAATGTGGCCGATACCGCCCAGCCGGGCCGCTTCCAGGGCCAGTTCCGACGTGGAGATATCCACGCCCATTCCGCCGATCATGATGGGCACATATTCCTTGTTGCCCAAACGCAGGCGGAAATCATCAACACGTTTCATTGCTATCCAACTCGTTGTTATAGGTGATGCCGCCGACCGGCGTGCTCTCTCGCCCCGCATTTTACCCCACGCGGGGACGGGTAGAGAGCACCATTTGCCGCACGGTCGTGCGGAGCCGGCGCGGGACGTTCAGTCGCGGAAGTTGTTGAATTCCAGCGGCAGATCCTTCACTTCCTTGCGCATCAGCGCGATCGCTTCCTGCAGCGTATCGCGATCCTTGCCGGTGACGCGCACGGTTTCGCCCTGGATCGAGGCTTGCACCTTCATCTTGCTTTCCTTGATGAGCTTGGTGATCTTCTTCGCGTCCTCCGTCTCGATGCCGTTGCGCACCTTGAGGACCTGCTTGACCTTGTCGCCGCCGATCTTCTCGACCTTGCCTTCGTCGAGGAAGCGCACGTCGACCTTACGCTTGGTCATCTTGTTCAACAGCACGTCGCGTACCTGGCCGAGCTGGAAGTCGGAATCGCCGAACACGGTGATCTCGCGTTCCTTCTGTTCGACCTTGGCCGAGCTGCCCTTGAAGTCGAAGCGGGTGCCGATTTCCTTGTTGGATTGCTCGACGGCGTTCTTGACTTCGACCATGTCTGCTTCGCAGACCACATCAAACGATGGCATCGTGTTTTTTCCTTGCACAGTAATGAATGCCGATATTGTAACCACTATAATGCGCCAAACACTACCCGCCCCAGCCATGCCAGCCGATCTGCTCCTGTCTTCCGACGTTTCCCTCGAATCCTTCAACACCTTCCGCATCCCCGCACGCGCCCGGCGCTACGTGCGCGTGACCGACCCGGCGCAGCTGCGGGCCGTCGCCGCCGATCCGGTTCTCGCCGCGCTGCCGCGCCTCGTGCTGGGCGGCGGCAGCAACCTCCTGATCGCGCGCGACGAGGTCGACGCCCTCGTGCTGCACATGGGGCTGGAAGGCAGGGAGATCGTCGGCGCAACGGCCGACGCGATCCTCGTGCGCGCGCAGGCCGGCGAGAACTGGCATCAATTCGTGGAATGGACGCTGGCGCAGGGCCTGGGCGGCCTGGAAAACATGGCGCTGATCCCGGGGACGGTCGGCGCGTCGCCGATCCAGAACATCGGCGCGTACGGGGCCGAGGTCAAGGACCGTTTTCATTCGCTCACCGTGTTCGACTTCGCGGACGGCTCGATCCGCACCATGGACGCCGCCGCCTGCCGCTTCGGCTACCGCGACAGCGTGTTCAAGCATGCGGACGGCGGCACCCTCGTCGTGCTGGACGTGACGTTCGCGCTGCCGCGCGCGTGGGCGCCGAACCTGCGCTATGCGGAACTGGCACAGGCGCTGGCAGGCGTCGATGCGCCCACGGCGCGCGATGTGGCCGACGCCGTGATCGCGATCCGCCGCCGCAAGCTGCCCGACCCGGCCGAGATCGGCAACGCGGGCAGCTTCTTCAAGAATCCGGTCGTGCCGCGCGAGCATTGCGCGCGCCTGCTGGAAACCTGGCCGGAGCTCGTGCACCACGCCCAGCCGGACGGCAGCGAAAAGCTGGCCGCGGGCTGGCTGATCGACCGCTGCGGCTGGAAGGGACGAAGCCTGGGTCGCGCGGGCGTCTACCCGAAGCAGGCGCTCGTGCTGGTCAACAACGGCGGCGCGACGGGGGAAGAGATCATGGCGCTGGCACGCGCCATCCAGGCCGACGTCGAGGCGCGCTTCGGCGTGCGGCTCGAGCCGGAACCCGTGCTGGTCTGATTCACCCGGCCGCGGCGACCCGGTTGCGGCCGCCGCGCTTGGCGTCGTACAGCGCGGCGTCGGCCCGCGCGACGAGGTCGTCCATGCCGTCGTCCTCGCCCGGCACGATGCAGGCCACGCCCATCGACATGGTGACGTACCCGCACGGCACCCCCGGATGCGGCAGCGCCAGTTGCTGGAGTCCCGCGCGGCAGGCCTCGCCCACGCGCAGGGCGCCGGCGAGGTCGGTGTCCGGCAGCAGCAGCGCGAATTCCTCGCCGCCGTAGCGCGCCGCCAGGTCGGCCGGGCGCTTCAACTGGCCGGTCAGCACGGCGGCCACCTTCTTGAGACACAGGTCGCCGGCCGGATGGCCCAGGTGGTCGTTGTACGGCTTGAAATGGTCGACGTCGCACAGCAGCAGTGCCAGCGGCGATGCCTGGCGCCGTCCCCGGTTCCATTCGGCGTGGATGGCTTCGTCGAAGCGGCGGCGGTTGGCGATGCCGGTGAGGCCGTCCAGCGCGGCCAGCCGGCGCAGTTCCTCGTTGGCGCGCGCCAGCTCTACCTGGCTCGCGCGCAATGACCGGTACGCGGCGTCGCGCTGCAGGCCGCTGATGTAGCCGGCCGCATGGCGGCGGATGCGCGCCGTCAGTTCCAGCTCGTCGGGCACCTTGACGAGGTAGTCGTGCGCGCCCATGGCGAACGCCCGCGCCTTCAGCTTCGGCTCGTCGCGCGTGGACAGCACGACCACGGGAACGTCGCGCAGCGCTTCGTCCGCCCGGTATCCCTGGATCAGCTGGAAGCCGTCTGTGCCCTGCATGACGAGGTCCTGCAGGATCACGGTCGGCCGGTGCCGCAGCGCCGCCGCATGGGCCGTGTGCGGATCGGTGACGAAATGGAATTCGATGTCGCGGTGGCGCGCCAGCATGCGGCGGACGGCTTCGACGACGATGAGCTGGTCGTCGACGAGCAGGACGCGTACCTTGTAGTCGGCGTCGTCCCGCTCGCGGGTTTGGAAGTGGCTGACTGCGGACATCGGGAATCGTTGGCGGGACCGGGATGAATGATGGGCGTAATTTTAACCTAATGCGGTAGGGATATTGTCAAGCGGTAAAATTCTCTCGGCCGCACCCAGTTCCGCCGCCGCGCGCGGCATGCCGTACACGGCGCAGGTGGCTTCGTCCTGCGCGATGGTGGCGTGGCCGGCGTGGCGCATCGCGAGCAGTCCGGCGGCGCCGTCGCGTCCCATGCCCGTGAGCAGGACGCCGGCGGCGTTCCCGGTCCAGTGCCGCGCCACCGAGTGGAAGAACACGTCGATCGACGGCCGGTACACCTCGTCGCGCGGATGGGCGTCGTAGACGAGGCGGCGTTCGGGCGTGAGGCGCAGATGGTCGTCGCTGGCCGCCACCTGCACGACGCCGCCTTCGACCGGCTCGCCGCCGGCGATCGCGCGCACGGGCACGGCCGCCTGCTCGCCCAGCCAGCGCGCCAGCTGGCCGGCGAAGGCGGCATCGATGTGCTGCACGACGACGGCGGCCGTGTCGGCCGGCGGACGCCAGCGTGCCAGCAGCCGCGCCAGCGCGATCGGCCCGCCGGTGGACGCGCCGATGGCGACCAGGCGCGCGACCGGCGAACCCGATGCCGCAACCGCCGCCGGGGCGGGCACGCTGGCGGCGGGGGGGCGCGCCCCCGCGATCAGCTTGCCGATGGTGCGGATCTTCGCGAGCAGGGCGGCTTCGCCACCGGGGCGGCCGAGCAGCACGGGCGTCGCCGTCACGTCCAGCGCGCCGGCGCCGAGCGCGCGGAACACCTGGCCCACGTTGTCCTGCGGCGCGGCCGTGACGACCAGGATCGCGCACGGCGCCTCGCGCATGATGCGGCGCGTCGCCTCCACGCCGTCCATCACCGGCATGGCGAGGTCCATCAGCACGAGGTCGGGCGGCAGGTCGCGGCACAGGCGCACGGCGTCGGCGCCCGTGCGCGCGACCCACGCGACCTGGTGCTCGCCGCCGAGCGCAACCGCGCGGCGCAGCGCTTCGGAAGCGGTGGGGCTGTCGTTGGCGATGCCGATCCTCATGGCGTCCTTTTGGTATCGGCGCCGCCGACCAGGTCGCGCACCGCGTCGAGCAGGGTGGCGTCATGGAAGGCGCCCTTGGCCAGATAATAATCGGCACCCGCCTCCAGGCCGCGCGCGCGATCTTCCGGACGGTCCTTGTACGACACGATCATCACCGGCAGGCGGGCGAGGCGCGGGTCGCGCCGGATGCGTTCCGTGAGGCCGATGCCGTCCAGGCGCGGCATGTCGATGTCCGTGATCACGAGGTCGTAGTCGGCGCCGCGCAACTGGTTCCAGCCGTCCACGCCGTCCAGCGCCACGTCCACGTGGTAGCCGCGCGCGGCCAGCAGCTTGCGCTGCATCTCGCGCACCGTGAGCGAATCGTCCACCACGAGCACGCGCCGCGCGCGTCCGGCCGGGGACTCCTGCGCGGCGAAGCCCAGGCGCAGCGCCGCGCCGTCGTCCAGCAGGCGCGCGATCGAGTGCAGCACGTCGGGCACGTCGAGGATCAGCACCGGCGTGCCGTCGTCGAGCAGCGCGGCGGCCGCGATGTCGCGCAGCTTGCCGAACGTCGGTTCGAGCGGCTGCACCGTCAGGCTCTGTTCGCCGCGCACGGCGTCGACGACGAGGCCGTAGCGCTCGCGCCCCGTCCCGATCGCGACCAGTGTGAGGTCCTTGCCCGCCACGGCCTCGCCCAGGTCCAGCACCTGGCTGGCGGCGACGAGGCCCAGCTGGCCGCTGTTGGCCCCACCTTCGGTCGTGTCGACGTACTGGCGGCCGTGCAATGTGCGCACGTCGGCCGCGGGCACGCGGCGCACGCCTTCCACCCGCGCGATCGGCAGTGCGTAGGCTTCTCCGGCCACGTCGACGACGAGGGCGCGCACGATCGATTGCGTGAGCGGCAAGGTGATCACGGTGGTAAATCCCGCGCCCGGCGTCGAGTCCGCGCGCACGGTGCCGTTCAGCCTCCGCACGGCGTCGTGCACGACGTCCAGGCCCACGCCGCGCCCGGACAGTTCGTTCGCGCTCTCCTTCAGCGAAAAGCCGGGCAGGAACAGGAATTCCATCAGCTCGGCCTGGGACAGCTCGGCCGCGAACGCGGGCGCGGCCACCTGGCGGCGCACGGCGGCCGCGCGGATGCGCTCCGGATCGACGCCGCGGCCGTCGTCCGCGACGACCAGCGCCAGCATGCCGCTGCGGTGGCGCGCTTCCAGGCGTATCGTGCCGCGCGCGGGCTTGCCCGCGGCCGTGCGCTCCGCCGGCAGCTCCATGCCGTGGTCGACGGCGTTGCGCAGCAGCTGGTGCAGCGGACCTTCCATGCGCGCCAGCACGGCGCGGTCGACGAGCGTGTCGGCGCCCGCGATCTCCACGCGCACGTCCTTGCCGAGGCCGCGCGCCAGGTCGCGCACCATGCGCGGCAGCCCGTGCACGCCCTCGGCGAAGGGACACATGCGCAGCGCCAGCACTTCGTCGGCGAGCCGCATGGACACCGTCAGCGCCTGCCGTTCGTAGTGCTCGGCACCCTCGATCGTGCGGTGCAGGGTGTCGCGCAGCGGCGCGGCGCGGTCGGCCACGCGCTGCGCCAGTTCGGCCAGGCGCGCGTCGCCCGTCGCGCGGATCGCGTCCTGCAGCTCGTCCAGCGCCTCGTAGACGGCGCGCTGGTGGCGCTTGTAGCGCTGCAGCCCGGCGATCCACGGCCGCAGCTGGCCCGCGTGCAGGCGCGCCTGCCCGGCCAGCGTGAGTAGTTCGTCGCTGCCGGCCGGCGGCGAGGGCGGTTCCGCGACGGGTGCGGGCGCCGGTGCCGGCGGCGCGACGGCCGGCGCTGCCGCGCTGCTCTTGCCGTGCAGGGCGCCCAGCGCCGCGACCACGGCCGCGATACGGTTGCCGCGCGGCGCGGCGGCGCCTTCGGCTTCCGCCAGCTGCTGCAGCACGTCGACGGCGCCCAGCAGCACGTCCACGCCGCCCGCGTCGAGCTGCGCCCGGCCTTGCTGCGCCGCGACCAGCACGTCTTCCATGGCATGCGCGAGGCGCACGGCCGGTTCGAGGCCGACGATCGCGGCCGCGCCCTTGACCGAATGCGCCGCGCGCATCATCGATTCCAGCCGGGCCGCGTCGACGGCGCCCTGTTCGAGCAGCAGCAGGCCTTCCGTCAGCACGCGCATCTGCTCGCGCGTCTCCATGCGGAACAGGTCCAGCATCGAATAGCCGCTCAGGTCCTCGCTCATTTTCTCATCCTTCGTGCTCATCGCAGCAGCGTCTCCAGCTCGGCGCGCAGACGGACCGTGTCGAGCAGCCCGGCCTCGATGGCGCCGTCGGCGATCACGCCGGCGACCAGCCCGGGCGGCGCGTGGCCGACGTTGGCGGCAGGCGGGCGCATGGCGTCCCGAGCGTGCCGCACCACGCCGTGGACTTCGTCGACCGGCAGCGCGTAGCGGTGGGGACCGAGGGCGAGCACGAGCAGGCGCGCGAACGCGTGGCGGCCCGGCGGCGGCGGGACGTTGTCCGTGTCCACGTTCATCAGGCGCGCGAGCGACACGGCCGGCAGCAGGCGCCCGCCGACGTTGACGATGCCGAGCAGGGCGCCGCGGCTGCGGTGCGGCACGCGGTGCGCGGGCGCCGGCGGGGCGACTTCGACGGCGAGCGCCATGGCCACGGCCAGCCATTCGCGGCCGACGCGGAACGCCAGCGCGGCGGCGTCCGTGCGCGCGGGCGGCGGTTCGGGCCGCGCCAGTTCGCGCGCCCACGCGTCGCGGTAGTCCGCGTCGACGGGACGCTGCAGGTTGTGCTGGGCGGCGCCCGCGTACACGGGGCAGTTGCGGCAATGGACGTGGCGCGCGAGCTCGGGGCAGCTGCGGTCGCCCATGACGCCGATGCGGCGCCAGCAGGCGTCCCCGTTCCAGGCGCGGACCGGCAGCTGCTTCATGCGGGCTGCCTCCCGCGCCGCGCATGCACGCGCGCGGCGCGCTCGCGCAGGCCGGCACCCTGGGCCAGGTCGCCGCGCTGCTCGGCCAGCAGGGCCAGCGCGCACAAGGCCTCGTAGTGCTCCGGATCGAGGTACACGCAGCGCCGCCAGGCATCCTCCGCATCGCGCGGCCGCCCCGCGCATTCGGCCGTGAGCCCGAGCAGGAACCACGCTTCGGCATCGTCCGCGCGCTGGGTGAGCAGCACGCGGCACGCGTCTTCCGCCTGCGCCAGCCGGCCCGCGTCGGCGTGGGCCTTCGCTTCGGCCAGCAGGTCGCGCGAGGCCGGTGCGGCCGCTGCGGCGGCTGCTGTTGCGGCTGCCTGTGCGGGTGGATTCGGCACGGGATGCGCGGCAGGCGGGGCGAGCGTACGCCGGACTGTCGCCGCGCGCCGGCCGTGCTTGCGCAGCGCGAACGTATCGTGCGGGGTGCGCGGCGCGAAGCCGTGGCGGCACAGGGCGGGCGCTTCGGCATAGCCGGCCAGCAGCAGGCCGTCGTCGGCCAGCAGCGCGGCGAGGCGCGCGGCCGCCCGCTGCTGCGTGGCCAGGTCGAAGTAGATCAGCAGGTTGCGGCAGAACACGAGGTCGTAGGTGCCCGTGGCGGCCGGGTCGACGTCGAACAGGTTGGCCTGGGCAAACGCGACGTAGGCGCGCGGCTCCGGACCGATCACCTGTTCGTCGCCGTCCTCCGTGAAAAAGCGCGCGCGCAGGCCCTGGTCGTCGCCGCGGAACGCGTTGCGGGTGTACCTGCCGGCGCGGGCGCGGGCGATCGCCGCGCGCGACAGGTCGAACGCGTCGATGCGGCAGTGCTCGGGGTCGACGCCCGCGCGCGCCAGGAGCATGGCCAGCGAATACGGTTCCTCGCCGCCGGCGCAGGGCACGGACAGCACGCGGACCGGCTGCCCGGGCCGCGTCGGCAGGCGCGCCTGCACGAAGCGCAGCGCGGTCTCGAACACGGCGGGGTCGCGCAGGATCCAGGATTCCGGCACGACGACGAGGTCGACGAGCGCGTCGAATTCGGGCGTGCCCGGCAGCGGATCGTAATCGATGCCGGCGCCGCCGCCGCGCATGCGTTCGCGCACGGCCCGTTCGACCGTGGCGACGTCGAGATCGAGGCCGGTCGCGGCGCGCAGGCGCAGCGTGAGATTCACGTGGTTTCTCCGAACAGCAGGGCCTCGACGTCGGGCGCGAGCAGGCGGTCCGGGTCGACCAGTTGCAGCATGCCCTCGGCGCCGGGCGCGACCTGGCCGAGCCACGGTGCGCTTGCCACGCCCGCTTCGGCGAATGCGCCGTCGATGGCCGCCACGCCGGCCACGCGCTCGGCCTTCAAGCCCAGGCGGCGCCGGCGCCCGGCCGCGTCGATCTCGACGAGCAGGATGCGGGTGTCGTAGCGCACCGCGTCCGGCGGCGTGCCCGCGAGGCGCGACAGGTCGATCACGGGGATCGCCTCGCCGTGCAGGTCCAGCAGGCCGGGCACGAAATGGGGCGCGCCCGGCAGCGCTTTCAGGCGCGCCACCGGCAGCACGCGCAGCACGCTCGCCAGGGGCAAAGCGTAGCGTTCACGGCCGATGTGGAACACCAGCGTTTTCATGCCGGATTGACGGAGAACGTCGCGACGGACTGCTGCAAGTCGGTGGCGGCATACTGCAGCTGGTGCACGGCCTCGCTCGTGGCCTTGAGGGAGTCGACGGTCTGCTGGCTGGCGTCGGACAGCTGCGTCATCGTCGCCGTGATCTGCGACGCCCCCACGGCCTGCGACTGCATCCCCTGCAGCACGAGGTCGAAGCGGGGCGCCAGCTTGCGCACCTGCTCCGTCATGCCCGAGAGCTGCTCGGCCACGTGGCGCGCCTCGTCCACGCTGCGGCGGATGTCCTCGGTAAACTTGTCCATGCCCATGACGCTGGCCGAGACGGCGGACTGCATCTCCTTCAGCATCTGCTCAATGTCCCACGTCGAGACGGACGTCTGGTCGGCCAGGCGCCGGATCTCGGCGGCGACGACGGCAAAGCCGCGGCCCGCCTCGCCGGCTTTCTCGGCCTCGATCGCGGCGTTCAGCGACAGGATGTTGGTCTGGTCCGCGACCTTGGTGATGGTGGTCAGCACGCTGTTGATGTTGCTGGCTTTTTCGGACAGCGTGGCAAGCTTGGCGGTGATCGCGTCGGTGGCGGCGACCATCTGCTGCATCGACTGGTCCATGCGCTTCAGGTTGTCCTGCGCTTCGGTCGTGGCGGCCGTCGTGTAGTCGGCGACTTCGCCCGCTTCTTCCATCGTGCGCAGCAGCTGCGTCGTGTTGGCCGAGATCTCGCGCGTGGTCGACAGCACCTCGACGGTCGTCTGCGCCTGTTCGATGCCCGTCGCCTCCTGCTGGCGCGCGGATGCGGCGATCTGCGTGGCCGACGTCGTGACCTGGATGCCCGCGCGCTGCACGTTGCTCAGCAGGGTGCGCAGGTTGCCCAGCATCGTGCCCAGGCCTTCGCCCAGGCGGCCGATGGCGTCGCTGCCGGCGATGTTGACGGTGCCCGTCAGGTCGCCGCGCGCGGCGCGCGAGACGACGTCCAGCAGCATGTCGACCTTGGCGCGCAGTTCGTTCGTCGCGGCGAGCTCCTTCGCCTGGCTGTCCTCGATGGCCTGGGCCATGCGGTTGAATTCCAGCGCCACCTGGCCCAGTTCGTCGCGCGACAGCACTTCGGCGCGGGCGCCGTGCATGCCCCCGGCGATCTGGCCGGCCGCATGCATCAGGCTGTGCAGCGGCCGCGAGATCGCGCGTACGAGCAGGGTGGCGATGAGGGTGGCCAGCAGCACGCACATGACGCCGCCCGCGGTCAGCAGCGTCCTCATGGCCTGGCGCAGCTCGTCGGTGTCTTTCTGGCGCTGCACGAGCAGGCGGTTTTCCTCGGCCTCGACGTCGTCCAGCGCTGCGCGCAGGGTGGCGACGGAACCCGTGCCCGCGATGACCGCGGCTTCGGTCTGCGCCTGCGTGGCCGCAGTGCCGGCGGTCCGGCCCCGTTCGATCTGCGGAGCGACCACCTGGTCCATCCAGGTGACGAGCAGCGTGTCCAGCCGGCGCAGCCGTTCCTGTTGCTGGGCGTTGTCGGTGGTAATCGCCTGCGCGCGCTTCACGTGGTCGCGCGCCGTCGCGTATTCGTTGCGGATCGGCGTCACCAGGCTCTCGTTGCCCGTCAACAAATAGCCGCGCGTGGACGACTGGATCTGCAGCACCGACGTCGCAATGGCGTCGAGTTTGCGCAGCACCTCGAGCGTGTGGCGGTTCCACGCATTGGCCTCGGACAGCCGGGCGAAATTGTTATAGGCGAGGATGAGCAGGCACAGGATGATCGCGACGATCGCGCCGAGGCCGGCGACCAGTTTGTTCCTGATGCTCAAGTTGTGAAACATGCGCGCTCCAAATGGCGTGAAGACATGGTCAATGTAACATTTCTGCCCGGATGCACGGCGTCCCGCGTGCACCAATCCGGGGATCGCCCGGTCACGCCAGGGCGGGGAGGGCGTGGCGCGCGCGTGCCTGCAGGCACTTGTCGTCGCCGATCTGGACTTCGCGGCAGGGTTCGGGCCGCTGTTCGTACACGCTGCACGCGTACCGGCCGCCGGGCTCGCCTTGCAGGGCAGCGCACCGGGGCGCTTTCGCATTGGTGCCGGCCATGCACGAGAAGTGCGGGTTGACCTGTTCCGTGAGCGCGGGCGGCAGGCCGCGCGCGTCGGCGTCGGCCCAATAGAAGGAGACGCGGTAGGTCATGCAGCAGGCGCCGCACGACAGGCAGGGATTTTCGCTGGTGTCGCTCATGCGCTTCGTATTCGGCAAGTGAGAACGCGATGGTAGCGCGCCGGCACGCGGCTGAAAAGGATGGAGTCCGTATTGTTAACACAAATGAGAATGATTCGCGTTTACTTATCCGTTAAAACTTGATACAGTTCATGGCGTTCCGACAAACATTCAAAAACAACATTCAACGACCACGATGAGAACCACGATCACCAGCCGCAAACATCCTTCCATGCCGCGCCGTGCGGGCGCCGCGCTCGCCCTGCTCGTGCTGCCGCTCGCCGGCCACGCCGCGCCCGATGCCGATGCTGCCGCCGATGCGGACGCCGGCGCCGCCCGCCCGCACCGCGTCCACGTCAACGGCACGCGCGACAACGACTACAAGGCCGAGCATGCGCAATCGGCCAAGTACACGGAAAAGCTGGTGGACACGCCGCAGACCCTCATCGTCATCAAGAAGGAGTTGTTCGAGCAGCAGGGCGCGACCACGCTGACGGAAGCGCTGCGCAACACGCCGGGCGTGGGCACGTTCTTCCTCGGCGAGAACGGCAGCACGAACACGGGCGACGCCGTCTACATGCGCGGCTTCGACACGTCCGGCAGCCTGTTCGTCGACGGCATCCGCGACATCGGCTCGATCTCGCGCGACGTCTTCAACATCGAGCAGATCGACGTGCTGAAAGGCCCGGCCGGCACGGACACCGGCCGCGGCGCGCCCACCGGTTCCATCAACCTGAACACGAAGCAGCCGACGCTGAAGAACACGGGCGACGCCAGCCTCACGGTGGGCAGCGCCGACCGCGTGCATGGCACGGCCGACATCAACCACGTCATCGACCGCGAATCCGGCACGTCGTTCCGCCTGAACGTCCTGGACCAGCGCGCCGGCAATCCGGCGCGCGACGAGGTGCGGGATCAACGCTGGGCCATCGCGCCGTCGCTCGCGTTCGGCCTGCACGGCCCGACCCACGTCTACCTCGACTACCTGCACGTGAAGCAGGACAACCGCCCGGACGGCGGCGTGCCGACCATCGGCCTGCCGGGCTACACGAGCCCGGACCCGAAGCGGCCCTTCCTCACCGGTGCCGCGCCCGTCGATCCGCAAGGGTTCTATGGCGCGCTGTCCGACTTCGACAAGGTGACGGCCGACATGGCGACCGCCATCGTCGAGCATGAGTTCCGCAATGGCATGCGCCTGAAGAACACGAGCCGCTACGGCAAGACGAAGCAGTTCTACCTGCTCAGCGCCTTCATGGGCAATACCGCCAACATCCTGACGCCGAGCGCCACCGACCCGTCCACGTGGTCGCTGGCGCGCACGACGCGCACGATCAAGGACCAGGAAAATACGGTGCTCGCCAACCAGACGACGCTGACGACCGACTTCGACACGGGCACCTTGCGCCATACGCTCGTGGCGGGCCTGGACCTGTCGAACGAGAAGCAGTCGAACCGCAGCTACACCGGCGGCGGCACGCTGGTCCCCGCGAACCTGTACCACCCCGACCCCAGCCTGCCGATCGCGGGCCTGAACCTGCGGCCGAGCGGCGCCCGTACGCGGGGCGAGTCGGCCACGCAGTCCGGCTACCTGCTCGATACGATCAAGCTGGGCGACCAGTGGATCTTCAACGCCTCCGCGCGTCTCGATCACTTCGACACGACGTACGATGCGATCGCATTGTCGACGGCCACGTCGGCGCCGACGCTCCCCGTGGGCACGCTGGTACCGACGCATATCGAACTGTCGGACAACCTCGTGAGCGGCAAGGTCTCCGCCCTGTACAAGCCGACGCCGAACAGCAGCGTGTACGCGCTGTGGGCCAATTCGAAGAACCCGCCCGGCTCGAACCTGGCGCTTTCCGGCAGCGCGAACAGCGCGGCGAACCCGATCTACGATCCGCAGGTCAGCACGACGACGGAAGTCGGCGCCAAGTGGGAAGTGTTCGACCGCCGCCTCGGGCTGAACGCGGCGCTGTACCGCACGGACGTGAAGAACGAGGTCGAGCAGGATCCCGTCGACCTGAAGTACTACCAGACGGGCCGCAAGCGCGTGCAGGGCATCGAGCTGGCCGTGACGGGCGAGATCACGCGGGCGTGGTCGATCAACGCGGGCTACACGTACATGGACACGAGCATCGAGGCGGGCAGGATCGTCACGGCGAGCGGCGCGAACGCGCTGTCGTATACGCCGAAGCAGGCGTTCACCAGCTGGACGACTTATAAACTGCCGCACGGCCTGACGCTCGGCGGCGGCGTGCGCTACCAGGGCAAGCTGCTGCGCGGCACGGACGGCGCCGTCGGCACGCCGGCCTACGCGGACAGCTACTGGGTGGCGGACGCCGTCGCGGACTACCAGGTCAACCGCTGGCTGGACCTGCGCCTGAACGTCTACAACCTGTTCGACAAGGAGTATGTCGCCGCGATCAACAAGAGCGGCTACCGCTACACGCCGGGCGCGCCGCGCTGGGCGAGCCTGACCGCGAACTTCCATTTCTGAGTTGTGAGCCGGCGTTAGCCGCTTCCGCCGTACGCCGCAGCCGTGGGGGCAATGCGGGGTGGGGCGGGGATCAAGCGGTGCGCCTCCCTTTGCCGTCCTTTCGCGCAAGCGGGGGACGGCTTTTTTAATTCGGGGTCAGAGCACATTTTCGAGAAAATTCGGGGTCAGAGCACATTTTGATGCACGATCTGTCAAGCAAGTAAGCATGCGATATCGCGCCGTCGTGCGATAGGCTCTCTCCACGCCGGAGTTGGAGCCGGCAAATGGTCGCCTTCCGGACATTGATCCGAAATGTGCTCTGACCCCGAATTGGCGCCGAAATGTGCTCTGACCCCGAATTTGACGGCGGCGTAAAAAAAGCCGCCGGTCCTTGCAGACCGGCGGCTTTGCTTTGAACCTCAGGCTTTATTGGCCGCGCTTCTTGCGCGCGTTCGCCGCGATACGCATGCGCAGCGCGTTCAGCTTGATGAAACCGCCCGCGTCCGCCTGGTTGTACGCGCCGCCGTCTTCGTCGAACGTGGCGATGGTCTGGTCGAACAGCGAATCCGTCTTCGAATCGCGCGCGACGACGATGACGTTGCCCTTGTACAGCTTGACGCGCACCCAGCCGTTCACGCTCTTCTGCGTGTGGTCGATCAGCGTCTGCAGCGCGACGCGTTCCGGTGCCCACCAGTAGCCGTTATAGATCAGCGAGGCGTAGCGCGGCATCAGGTCGTCCTTCAGGTGCGCCACTTCGCGGT
>CAMLMV010000047.1 GCA_946481275.1 uncultured Massilia sp. | reverse complement strand
TGTTAAGTAGAAAATTCTACTTCCAAACGCGCTCTTTTTGCGGGGGGATTACCTTTGCAGAAGGAATCTTGCTTCCTTCCCTGTCGTCAGATCCGAATGCATTCAGCCTCAACGACGAATCTGATAGCGTAATGCTTAGCATCCGAACTGGAGCGTGGACGCTTGCTGATGATGTTTCAGGAAGGTCGACTGACGAGATCTTCTCCGTGCTATTCGAACGCCTTGAGAAACCCGAACCGGAGGCGGTCCACGAGCTTTGGTATTTGGTAGCAGAAGACGAATGCAAGAGATATTTCGTCAGCCAGTGCGAACGCTACCGGTTCATCCAACCGGACATCTATTCGTCAAAGGTTGCTGCGGCCGTTCGTCATTACCTGGACCGGTTCTCGATTGGACAGGTGTGGAACATCATCTTTTACGTGCTCAAGGACCTCGCGGCCTTATCACAGGAGAAGACCTACGCGCGGCAGCACATCTACAACATGATCCCTGGAAGCATACGGCGATACGCAGACTACCGTCTCGCGAACGATAAAGTGATCCATCCTTGGCGCAGACCGCCGCCGGCAACGGAATCGTGGATAACCAGTATTCTTTTGGACAAGGTACTCAAAGGCGGCAACATTTCGTTCGAAACTCTAAAAGGGCAGGATGTGACCGGCTATGTCGAGCATTTACTTGCCAGTCCACCTGATGCTATATCGATTGCAACATAGCCTTCAGTTCGGCGACGCTTGCAAGACCTAACTGATGGCTGCGGCCATGCGCCTGCCACCCCTAGAGACCGGTACAGTTAACGACTAGTCCTGCCCATATTCGAAGGCTTGGCCCTAGCCCTGACTGTCTTACCTTATCGGTTCTCCTGGAGCGCTTCCAACTGTTCCTTTCTGGGCCGGAGCAGATCAGTCTTCTGACCGAATGGCTTTAAGCTTCCGCCATCAATGGTGAACACAGTAGTGTGATGGAGGCGGCCACCAAACCCATCGCCGCCGCCCAGGCCCTGACCCGCATATACGTTCTTCTCCCCGGCGAGAATCCACACCGGTTCGAGCCCGGCTCGGGCGAGGCGTTCCAAAAAGTAGTCGCGCGAGACCACGCCTGCTCCGGCACCACGCGTGTGCAGGGAGGGATCTTGCCACCTAATAACTCCTGCAGCGTCAACGTACTCCGGTCTCTTTCCGCTACGGAGCCGCAGGTCAAGAAGCTTCATGGCGGCTGCAGACGGAAGGTGGAGCGTGAACGACTCCTCGAGAGAATTGTCCTCGGTATTGCCTTCGGCGCTAAGATATTCGACGATGCCTGCATAGGGAGTGGCAATCCCGATGGAGGTGTTCTTCGAGAGACGAATTTCCTTCCCATCGCGCCAGCCGTGCTCGCCCAAGAAGGTTTCCAGTTGCCCTTCGCCCGACAGTCTCGACGCGTCCGTACGCTGCTCGCTTAGCAGGTCCGTGGCCAATGCGGTGCCGGCACCCAGGCGAGTGACCAAGCACGTGATGCGGGACCAAGCCTCTGCGTGGTTGCGCCGCCTCTGGCCCGGGACTTCCCAATGGCGAGAGCTGTGTACGACAAGCCACTGATGACTGTCGGAGCTAGCCACTTCAATCTCTTCGGGACCGTTGCACAGGTCACTCTCCACCTCAACCCAGGAAAGGAGCTGCTCCGTGTCACCGAACGGCAGTCGCGGGGAAGAGGGCGTCCACCAGGTAACGGGAGTCGAGGCCCAATTTGACTCTTGCGTGCTGCGTATAAGCAGCGACGGATCAATATCCGCTTTCATGTCCCGGCCGCTGGGGCCGTACTCGAAGCCCCGCAGTTTGCCATCGTCTTCGTAGGAGGATATAGCGAGATTGTCGGTTAATCGGGCCGTAGCCTCCGCAAGTGCGATGTGCTGGTATTTCTTCCCTATTCTCTCCACCCGGTGCTTGCCCATGCGCTCGCGATCGATGTGGGGGCCTTCGTCGAACCTCTCGAAGAGCTCCTCGGTCCACCCCATCGTGTGTGCACGAGCACATATCCAGCGTCTGATGGGTGCGTGGTCGAACTCGGGCGGACGCCTGTCGTCGTCGTCCATCCGGGTTGCCTCGAGCAGGTGCTCCTCGGCGAAACCGCAATACTCAGCAAGCATCTCAGGGGCGAGTTGGTCCTTGAACACCATGTTCGCTTGCGCCAGCTCTTTCCATAGCCGCGGCGACTGGTCTTTCTCCTTTTCGATGAACCAACCTCGTCCAGGTCGTTGGCGGTAGTTCAAGCTCGTGCGAAGCAGGGCCGAGTAAGCGTGAAGTTGCGCTGCCGTCGCCTTTACCTTGAAGTCGGTTTCCCAGCGCTCATAAAGCTGCCGAGCGGTCTGCCCGGCGAGCGACCGCGGCAGTCTCATAATGTCATGCAACCATGCGCGTAAGGTGTAGTTACCAAAGTCCCCGTGTTCTTCGGTCGACGAGAAAATGGAATCACCGTAGCCCCTCTTGCGGTATGCCTCGAGGTCTTCATCGGTCACTGGCTCCAAAGGCCAAGGCGAAGTGAACTTGGCTTTGGCGACTTCAATGTCGGCATCCGGAGGCAGTTGACCAGCAGTTCGGGCGTACAGCAGCGCGCCCAGCGCATAATCGCGTGCTTGCAGATGAAGAGGCGGTGTGCGCTCCCCGGCGAAGTAGTTTCTCCAAACTGCTGACGCAACGGCCGTGCATCCGGCGCGGTCTATCCCCTGCATTACGGCCCCGTAACATGCGGCCAGCAAGCGCTCAGAGATGTATGGATCGTCGACTAGGCTAAACTTGTCGAGCAGGGCGGCGGCAACTTTGAGGTTGGCGGACAGCAGATTTACCAGGGCTTTCGTAGCACGATCCCGCACGGTGCGGTTGCTGGTGGACAGAAACCATGTCAGCGTGACGGCAGCCAGCCATAGGCGTTGCTCGTCCACTTCACCAGCGTCCACCTCCCATGCCCACTCAATGAGGGATTCAACCGCACCTCCCTCACTCAAGTCGTCTTCCGCGAGGAAGACCGACCAGACAGCGTCCCGTTGGGGCATAGGCCGCTGCCAGAGATCATGGTGCAGCCATTCGGCATTGAACTGATTCTCCGGCTCGCTGCAAACCAGCAGCAGCAGCCCATACGAAGATTGGCCAGTGTGCTCGCAAAGTGTGGACAGCCAATCGACCGTCCGCTGCGTGAACGCTTTGGGAGCGCGCCAGGCAAGCGAGCTTACAAACGCGTCGACAAGCGACGGGTCGTCGATTGCATCCTTGGGCAGCACATCGAACAGTTCGTACCCGAACTGCTCGGGAAACTGGACCGTAAATGCCTCGATGACTCCGGCATAGCGCCAAGATGCATTGGGGCCAAAGTAGGCCGCCAGAGGCTCCCGTCGGATTGAACCCTGCAGGTCGGCGGGGTCGATTTGCGCGATGAGGCGCTCGGCACGCAGATGGTCCGACAGCCGCTCGAACGTGAACCTAATGGTTTCGACAATCCCGTCCTCGTGGCGCTCGACTTCCTGCGTAAGCACGCCTTCAGAAAGGAACGCCGACAGAAGGCTCCTGTCGATTCTGCCTCCTGAATTGTAGAAGCGCTCGAATAGTTCATTCGCCGCATCGAGTGGCAGACTGCCAAAGTCGCCGTACGTAGCGCAAGCATCAAGGAAGCCGTCGAGCGCCTTGCGTGCAACTTTCTGCTGGGGAATAAGCCGCAGCCCTTTTTCCACCTTATTGGCGACCGCCGACAGGTAGAAGTTGAAAATGGCCGTAATTCCTTCCAGGCCTTTCGGAAGTTGCTTAAGGTTTTCCGCGTCGAGATATGCGCAGCACGTCCGCAGAAACAGTGGATTTTCGAACTCCTGAGCCAGATTTGGCGAGCTGGGCCGTGCGATACCGCGCCGGTCGAGGTATGCCTTGGCAGCAGCGCCGGCATGGCCTGCGAAGCCGTGGTGGACCAGGTGCTCGAGTCCTTTTAACGGAAGGTATTGTAGGTACGTGTCGCGCACAGTTAGTACCAGGGCCAAGCGTGGGAAGCGCTGTATTTGTGCAATGAACCCTTGCAGTCGTGTCTCCCACAGGTCAACCCCGTGCCTTTCGTTCAGGGCGTCAATTGCAAGCACCGCCCGGCAGCCTGCGGCCTCTGCCGCAGCGTCAAGAGCTCCCAAGAACTCGTACGTGCTAATCTGGGCCAGGTCCAGTTGCCCGCGAATCTGTTCCCAAGGGTCGGCCTCGGTCAGGGTTCCGGTCAGCACTAAGACGAAGGGGCGTGCCAACTCGAGCTGCTTTGCTCCGAAGTCGGCCACCAGATGCGACTTGCCGATGCCGGCTTGTCCAGAGATGACTAGCTCCCGCTTATTCGCCAGTCGCCAATGCATGCTTGCGAGCTCGCGGCGGATGTGGTCTACCGAGGAATACAGATCGAACAGGTCCCTGCGAGCACTGGCACCGTCCTTCTCGGCGACTTTGTCTTGAAGCTCGGTCAGCGCACTCGAGATGCTCTGAATGACAGCTGCCGACAGTGTGGCCCAGGCGTCCAAGGGAAGATCGACATCCAACGTAGCAGGTGAACCCGTCAGGGTATCGAGCAGCAGTTCGCAGGCGTGCTTTATCCGGTCAACAGCGGACGTCAAGCCGTGCGGCGCCAAAGTGCGCGCTGCTCCGTCTAGGCGGTACGTGACTTCTGCGGCCCAGGCGGCCGGCTCTATCAGCAGTTCCGGAGCACGCGAAAGCGCTTGCAAGGCTTGTTGGATAGGTAAGTCCACATGGCTTTCAGGGCTGTAGCGTTCGCCGAGATTGCGGCGCGGAACCTCGAATTTTTCGCAGAACCAAGCCGAGCTGAAGCGGACGGTGTCAAACCAGTAGCGGGCTCGTCCCGAATAGGCCGGGGTGTCGCGCCCGAGCCGCTCCGTGATACTTGACGCACTCCAGAGCTCGATTTCCAAGATGCGGCCCTGCGTGGCAGCAGTCTTGATGCTCTCGTCGCGCCATTTCTCGTACCGCTGCACCTGGCTAAGCTTCCTGCCCGAGCGGTTGTCTTGGAGGTCAATAGGCAGGCAGACAATGAACCTCTTCAGTTGCGGATGGGCGGCCATCGCGCGTTGCAAGGAGTCGGCAAGATCTCTGATCTGGTCCGAGTCGAACCCGTTCATGAAGTACTTGGCTTGCCAACCAACTTCGCGCCCGTCCGCGTACGTACGGTAGCACTCCAGACCCTGGTCCGGCCCCGGGCCTTTCCGAACGAACCGAGAGCCCTCTGCCGGATCCTCTAAGGCAGCTAGCTGGCAGCAGAGCTCTTCGAAGCCACCCATCTGGGTACTCCGGTGCTCTCGAATGTCATTGAAATCTATGCGCAACGGCAACTCAGCCTCCAGTGTGTGACATCTGCTCCGGCCACGGCTGGGAGCCGCGATTAGCTGAACACTTTAGCAGATGTGATGTCCATTGGCCCAATGCCCTCTGGAGCAGAAAAAGCTTGCGCCAGTGAATGCTGTCGCCTGGCTCCCGACAGCCAACCCGATCATCATGCGGCGCTTGCCTAGGCCTATGTGCCAGTGCCTGGAGTTGGAAAGATAAGGGCGCGTTCCGCAATCTTGCGGCGCTGACCAGGTGTTGCGTGGCGCGCTACAAAACCCTGCATGGCCTCAGACAGCGGGTGCGAAATCCAGAAATCTCCGTACTTTTCAACAAAGGTCGGCCAACGTTCGGACAGCACGGCGGAGCGCCGGCGCTCCGGCCGAACCCACACCCAACCTAAAACCCATTCGCTACCCTCATATCGAAAAGCACAGGCACCGTCGATTACGCCTTCCGATGTCGCAAACAAGTAGCCAACCCATGATGGGTCGATGTCCGAAGTTTTTTTCACGAACGGCCATTGGACGAAGTCGTAACCAAACTCGCGCTTGAAGCGAAGCGCCCGCTCGTACACCTCTCGATGCATCCATACTGGCGCGTTGACGTCAACACGTTCTCCGTCCGTCACCTGTTCAAGTCTTATCTTCATGCGGGGCTCTGGACGAGGTGCAAGTAGACGTGTCACCCGCTGGTGCTCGCTCCGATGGTTCGCGCTAGATTGGGGGGCCCCTTTGGTGTAATGCATCCCGCAAACCGGACAGACGGTTTCCACTCGAAGTTGTTGGCGCCATTTAGGACCCTGGATCTTGAGCGTTTCCACCTGATCGCCACGCATCGTGCATTCAAAGCGGTAGCCCTGCGCTGACCTCCACGAATGATGTGATGGCTCGCCCGTCAACGATTCTTGGGCATATAACCCAATACGACAGCGGTGTCGAAGTTTTGCGAACCCATAAATGTCGCCTTCGGCGAGCGTAAGGTAATTATGCGTCGCGATCTCGGCCTGCAGGTCATTCACCATCGGCGTCGCGTCAGTCAGGAACCCGCACCGTTCAAGAAAAATGCAAAAGCCGGCGAAATCGCTGACAGCCATCGCATCCATGGACATCCAGTCAGCCGTTACAAAGCGCGGCCGTGAGCGAACGGGGCGCATCGGATAACCGGCATGTTCAGCCAAAGACTCGAGATCAACACTATACGCGTCTAAGCGCTTGTCGAGAGCTAAAAGAATATCTTCAACGTCAGTTCGATATGCCCATCCTCGCCTTAATACTGCTCCCCAAGGACGACCGGGAAACCTACCTGTCACCGAGATAGGTTGCTGTAACGCCTGTGAAAGTTGCGTCAAAATCTTGGCAGGAAGCTCCATGCTCAGTCCTATCTCATCTACTTTTTCGATGTTACTCGGCAAATTTTGGCCTAAACATCTGATCGCCTTTGGGTGTTTTCGTCTTTGCTTTGAGCAATAAATGTTTACATCTGGAACAGTGGCCGCCTGTAAACAAGATTTCACCACAAACAACATTCAAGGAGTAAAATTGTCTGAAAGGCATCTGCCCCCCTCAAGGGACGATCTGTACCTCAGCGTGAAGTGAGCCACTATGAATGACAAGAAGGAATACACAAAGCTGCTGGTCATCCTAAACACCATTGCCACTCCGGGCAATAGGATGAACAAGTTGATTAAACTGACCATTGAAACGCAAGACCCGCAGTTGCGTGAATTGGGACAGAAGATGGTCGAAGCTCTGCGGGCCAATGGTGCGCCAGATTCATTGCCAACCTATATTAACGCACTATCTCGACAGCCGACGACGACGGTCAGCCAATCACACCTCATGAAAACGTACCACCGGGTCGTCGCCGACTGCGATGCCGCCATCGCTTCAGTCGAACCACAGTGGCAAAGGATCGCCCGGGCACAAGGCTGGACACCTCCGCCCTAACTCTAACGCTGGTTCCATCTTCTTAAGGTGGATGTAAAAGGCGGACAAACGTACGAGTGCAGACAGAGGTAATAGTTGAACGAAACTCGTGATGAGACGTAGCGTCAGCGTAAATTAATCGTGTCAATAGGAATATATGCCGACAGTCGAGAGAATCGTTCTATCGAACTTTAGGAAGTTTAAACATCTGGATCTCGAATTTGACCCAGAACTGAACCTTCTCATCGGTGACAACGAGGCCGGTAAAAGCACGGTGCTTCTTGCTCTTGATCTGGTGATGAGCGCTAGCCGAAGCCGGGTTGATACACTCGGCGTAGAAACACTGCTTTGCCGCAGTGCTGTCACCGATTTCCAGTGCGGCGTTAAGACGGTCGACCTACTTCCTGAACTTTTTGTTGAAATCTATCTCTCAGACGGCACATCACCAGGGCTAAACGGGAAATGCAACTCAAAGCATATTGAGCGTGATGGCCTACGCATGACACTGTCACCGTTAGAGGGTTTCAGTAAAGACATCGCTGAAGCGCTTGCGGAAGATCCTTCCAATTTTCCCTATGAGTATTACGGTATCCAGTTCACTACGTTTTCCGGGGAGCCGTACTCAAACCTGAAGAGGCATGTGCGCCATCTGACGATCGATAGCTCGCGCATCGATAACGAGTACGCGGCACGTGAGTACACGCGCTCGGTATTCGCGATGAACGCCGATGTGCGTCACCGTAGCAAGTTGGAAAACGCTTACCGTCAGAGTAAGGGCGCCTTCAGAAACGCCCATTTGGCCGACATTAATGGCGCGCTAGAGACCTACCAATTCGCTGTTCGTACTAACGCAAAATCCAATCTCGAGGCAGACTTGGTCATTACCGAGAACGGTATCCCGATCGAGAGCAAAGGGAAGGGACGTCAGTGTTTCATCAAGACAGAATTCGCGCTTAGAAAGAGAGGTAACGAAAGCCGCCTCGATGTGTTGCTTTTAGAGGAGCCAGAGAACCACCTAAGCCACTCCACGATGAAACAACTTATCGAACTGATCAGGAAATCGTCGAACAAGCAACTTTTCATTGCGACGCACAGCAGCCTTATCTCATCAAGACTGGACCTTCGCAAGACTTTGCTCTTGGGGACTGGGCAGAAGCCAGCAGCGCTAAAGAGCCTGCCAAAGGACACTGCTGCGTTCTTTATGAAAGCCCCAGACAACAATATTCTGGAGTTTGCGTTGTCGACGCGGGTGATCCTTGTCGAAGGCGATGCTGAGTTCATCCTTCTGGACGCCCTCTACCGAAGGCACTGTGGCTCAACGCTAGAGAACGACAAAGTACACGTCATCTCTGTCGGTGGCACAAGTTTCAAGCGTTACCTCGACTTGGCTAAACTTATTGGTGTCAAGACCGCTGTCCTGCGGGATAACGACGGTGACTATAAGAAGAATTGCGTCGACAATTATTTGGGTTACGCCACGGCAAACACCAAGGTGTTTTCAGATAAAAATCCTTTGCGAAGAACATTTGAAATTTGTCTCTATGAAGATAACCGTGCAACATGCGATGGTCTGTTTCAAACACCAGGCCGCACGCTCTCTACCATCGATTACATGCTGGCGAACAAGACTGATGCAGCGTTTGAACTTCTCGATAAGAGGGGCGCTGAACTCGCTACTCCATCGTACATTCAGGAAGCCATCGATTGGATAAGAGCGTAATATTTGCCGTGGCTGGATCGGGCAAGACAAGGCGCCTAATAAGCGAGCTTGATCTACAGAAACGTGTTTTACTAATCACGTACACTGATAATAACGAAGCCGAGCTTCGACGTCGAATTATCGATAAGTTTGGCTATTTTCCCGAAAACGTTACTGTCACGACGTATTTTACTTTCCTTAATTCGTTTGCCTATCGACCGCTGCTACAGGAAAGGTTGAAAACGAAGGGAATTTCATTCGAATCTCCATCAGCCTACTCATCTAGCAGGCCACTGTCGAGTCGAGCGCGGTATGTCGACAACGCGAGTCGGGTCTATCATGCGCGCATGGCGAAGGTACTCGATGCCATGGGATGTATCCCTGAGCTGCAAAACCGACTTGAACGATATTTTGATCAAATCTGTATAGACGAGGTTCAAGATTTTGGTGGGCACGACTTCGATTTGTTAATTCATCTCGTGAGCTCTAACGTTGGCGTTCTGCTAGTTGGCGACTTTTACCAGCACACTTATTCGACGAGCTTCGACGGTAATGTAAACGCGAGGCTGCATGACAGTTATGAGCGCTACAGGAGTCGGTTTGCAAAGGCTGGTCTATCAGTAGACCTTACTTCGCTTGTTGCCAGTCACCGGTGCAGCACGACGGTTTGTTCATTTATCCGCGAACACATTGGGATCGATATTTATCCGGCGGTCGAGCGTGCAACTGACGTTTTTGTCATACGTGATGCGACACAAGCGCAAGCGCTTCATGCCTCACCGACAACGGTCAAGCTGTTTTATCAGGAGCATGAGCGTTATGCGTGTTATTCCCAAAACTGGGGAGCGTCGAAGGGACTGGATCACTATAATAACGTTTGCGTCGTGCTGCACAACACTACTTGGAAGCATTTCAATGCGGGCGAACTTAGTAACGCCAGCGCGACCACAAGAAACAAACTGTATGTAGCATTGTCTCGAGCGCGAGGAAATCTCTACGTTGTGCCTGACACGTTGTTCGGGAAATTCAAGTTGCCTCGTTCTATGCGTCATCCAGTGAGGTCTGAAAACATAGTCGCATCAAGGAGCAGATGATGTTTCTTGGTCAATGGGGCTCGGCGACACTTCACGATATGTGCGCAGTTGTGGACGACTATCTCTCGACTGTAAAGTTCGTACAAAGGTGCGACGTATAGATGATCAATGGCTCGCGTCGGGTTGCAGCACGGAATGTCATGATAGAAGACAGACGATGTCTAAAGCAGTCCCTGTCACGCATAGTTTTCAGAAACAGTAGCGGCGTAAACCTATTTACATTTTTATTAATTTTTTTGACGATTAATGAGTGACGTATTTATTTCTAGAGCTAGTTTTAGAAACAATGCTTTGATAATTATAGACGGCCTGGAGTCGTCCGAAAGTCAGTCAGGCATTTGGCTTCGAAATGAGTTGCTCGATCTGCAGCACTCGATTAATCTGCCGACTATTGAGCGACACAAAGTTTCTTCTTCGAGTGAATGTCGTGAGTTTTTGGAAAGAGTAGCGTTTCGATGTGTACACGAAGGAATGCTCCCAATTTTGCATTTTGAAGCTCATGGAAGTAAGGAAGTAATTGCTTTTCCGAATGATCAAATGCGCTGGTCGGAAATGATGGAGTATTTGCGGGCAATAAACGATTTCGCTCAAGGAAACTTGGGGGTTGTAATGAGTACATGCAACGGGTTTTATGCTCTAAAGCCGCTTGATATAAAAAAGGCAACTCCGTTTTTCTTTTTGATGGGAAGTCAAGAGCTCCTTGAGGTTGAGCAAATAAAAAGAAATATGCTTGCTTTCTACAAAGAGTTGTTCGCAAGCGGTGATCTGAACGCTGCGATGGATAGAGTGGGAAGAGAATTTAAGCAATATAACTCCGAACGTTTCTTCTTTGGTGTATTAGGCCGCATCTTCCGACAAAACTTTGTGGGCGAAAATCGCGACAAGCGTATCGAAGCTGGCCTCAGCATTGTTAACTATGATAGGTTGAAAAGGAAAAAGCGTCGTGCTGTTTTTTGGGCCGCAAAATCATTTAATAGAGCTACACAAAAAAAGTTTGACCGATACGCTAATGTGTTCTTTCCGCATGGACATAGTGTAAGCTGCCGCCGGCTTTTGAATTTTATTTGGGAAAACTACAGGCTCAAACACTCTTACGTGAAGCCTCGACGACTTCCACCAAAAGTTGCTAGACAAGGTTGAACTATTCTTAACGATGACCTAATCATGGTAGCCGACTGGCTTATTCTACCTGGATAAGCCCTCCGCACCCATTTGGAATGCCTAACTGCTGTACTTCAATGGCACCGGACTCTGGAAGAATCATTGGCTTCGTGGCTGGATTCGTCATGGCTGCCACAGCTGCTACCGCGAGAGCACGATTTCTGACGGCACCTCTGCAAGGTTTAATCAGACCTGGTCGAAACCATCGCGCTTGTGTCGAGCATAGACTTGCCGCGCAAAGTGTGCATAGCCATCGACTCGAAACTGCAGCAGGCCTATCTCGTCCCGCGGCCCATCAAGTACAAACTTAGCTCAGGAGCGATCTCTCAGGACCATACCATACGCTGCTTTATAACTATGGGCAGACAATCGGTTTTCGCTGTGGCGTCGTCTTCAATCGCAAGTTGCGTGCACACAAAAGTCATCATTCGAAGGCACAAAATGGCGGAGATCACGTAACCGACTGCGACTGGGGCTTTCCGCGCGCAATTGTGATCATAAACTGCAATACAGCCGAAGTAAAACTCCTTTTTGATGCATCGATGATGTGTTTTAAATATGAATAAAAGACTTAGCCAGGTTGCTCGTGTCAGTATGGAAAATATTATTTCCAGCTTATACATCGACCGAATCAGGGATTTAGCGGCGCAAGACAAAACGTTCTTTGAGAACGTTCCAGGGTTTCTGATTAATCCAAAAACAATAGTGTTATATTGGTTTGATCAACACATTGCAATATCTTTTGAGGGGCAGGGACGTGAAAAATCTTTAAGCGAACCCTTGAGGCCGGAGTTTGTTCACCGAGTATTTTTTTCCGAATGTGAAAAAACATATGTTTTTAGCGCCGTTTCCGGATTGGATTTGAAAAAATCGGCTGGAGAGAATGATTTAATGGCAGAGGTCTCTCTGTTTATGATTTCTGGCGCAATGAGTGGGCGCGGGTTCTTGTTTTCAGAATCTACCCTGGCTGATCTTCTCGAATTGGGGTGGCGGATTGAAGCCCTCAATACGACAGGAATAATTTTTGGCTTCACTGAGTGCGCGATACCTAGAAATAAGTCATTTAACTTCCAAAACGTATTTATATTTAAGAAAATTACGGGGAAGGGCGTTTCTAGTCATCACATAAAATGGCTGGAGGTTATTCCGTATCAAATTGGTTTCGATTCGCAGGGACAGATTAATGCAGTCTTGGGCAGTCCTTCTGTGATTGGGCAGGCGGCGCATAATGCGGGCTTGAAAAAGTTTTTTATCCCAACCTCTTACCATCAGGTGAAATTCCATGCTATTAATCGATTCGTCGAGCTTTGGGGATATGCGTCTACAAAAGAAACGGCGATTACTCAGTTCTTGCGAAAGGATAAGCACAAGTTCATATTAACTATGCATTTTGGTGCAAGAGATATCTATCCTGAATTGAATTGCTTGAAGTTCGATCAGTCCGCTCAGGCAGTTCGACCAGATTTCTTTGTTGAGAAAACTAATGGCGTATGCGATATCGTGGAATTTAAGTTGCCTCGCATAACGAAGCCGATGGTTGTGGGGCCGAAAAACAGAAGGCATTTTGCGAGCTGGTTCAGCACATACTTGGCACAAGCAAGCGCTTATCGAAGACATTTTTCCGACCCGAGACATCGAGTGGATATGAAGGAAAAATATGGATTAATAGTTGAAATGCCAACAGTTACCCTTGTAATAGGCAGGCGTCTCGATATAAATACTTCGGAGGTAAGGCTGTTACTATCAGAGTATTCAGGAATAAACATAATCAGTTACGATGATCTGGTGGATGGTGTAGTGGCTCAGCTTTATTGGTAAAGATTCTGAAGAAATCATATGAGTCGGCATGATATTTCAGTATTGGTATTCGGAGATTAGCATGGCGGTAGCTATTCAGCTGTGACAGACTATTTTCTTATAGAGGAAGACAGCCGAAGTGAGTTATGTGTGGCGACCCGCTATACACATACTTTTCTGTTTAGGCATACGAGAAATGGTGCGATTGTAGTCAATACAGACATGTAGCTGAACGCACTTTATTCTTATCTCGAGCAGCTACTATCGACGGCTCATCGCGATTGGCCAATTCCGACGAACATACTATGTCTCCATATGGACAAGAGCGACAAAGTTTGTCCATTGATATCCTGTGACGATGGACAGAAGTCAAATGCGGAAGTCCTTGATTTTATTGACATTTGATCTGTCCATTTGTCATTAACTTGGGTGTAGGTGCTGCGCAGCGGCAGTTGCGGCGCGCTGCTGTTTTGGCAGAACAACATCCGCGCCGACAATCTGCGCCGCCTGCACCTGGCCGCGCAGGCGGGGGAAACCCTGTTCTTCATGATGCGGCCGCTGGCGGCCGGGCAGGACGCCTCGCCGGCGCCGTTGCGCCTGTCCCTGCGGCCGCAGGCGGGCGGTATCGGGATCGGTTTCGTGAAACGCCGGGGGCCGCAACGCGACGCGACCCTGTTCCTTCCCTTGACCTCTTATTTGCCCAATCATCTGCCCAATCGCCATGCGCCTGTGGATCGCACTGCACCTGCCCCGGTTACCGCTCGAGGTGTTTACACCGAGCTGGTCCACTGACACCGGTAGCGTCGTGCTTGACCAGGAGCGCGTGCTGGTGGCGTCGCAATACGCGCAGGACGCGGGCGTGCGCACCGGCATGCGCCGCGGCGGCGTGCTGATGCTGCTGCCGGACGCGCGCATCCACGAGCGCGCGCCGGCCCTGGAGACGGACGCGCGCCAGGCCGTGGCGCTGGCCCTGCTGCAGTACACGCCGCAGGTCGCGGAAGGGGAAGAGTCGACCCTGCTGATGGACGTGGGCGCCAGCCTGCGCCTGTTCGGCGGCATCCGCGCGCTGTGCCGGCGCGTGCATGCCAACGTGCGCGCGCTGGGCTTCACGGCCTCGCTCGCGTGCGCGCCCACCGCGCGCGGCGCGTGGCTGCTGGCGCGCTCATCTTCCCATGTACACGCGCGCCGCGCCGTGCGCATGGAAGCGCTCTTGCGCCGGCTCGACCGGCTGGCCGTGCTCCTGATGCCGCCGGCGTGGCCGTACGCGGCCTGGTTCGACGGCATCGGCTGCCACACGCTGGGCGACCTGCGCCGCCTGCCGCGCCCCGGCCTGCAGCGGCGCTGCGGGCGCGAGCTGCTCGACCTGCTCGACGCCGCCTACGGCCTCGTGCCAGAACTGTACGAGTGGATCGCACCGCCGGAAACCTTCCGCGCGCGCCTGGAACTGTACGACCGCATCGACGACGCCGACCTGCTGCTGGCGGGCGCGCAATGCCTGCTGCTGCAGCTGACGGGGTGGCTGTGCGCGCGCCAGCTGGCGGTGGAGCGCATCACGCTGCAGCTGGAGCATGAACGCGGCCGGGTTGCACGCCCGCCGACGAGCATCGAGATCGTGCTGGCCGAACCGACGTGGCGCGACGAGCACCTGATCCGCCTGCTGAAGGAGCGCCTGGGCCGGCTGACGCTGGAGGCGCCCGTGATCGGCCTCGCGCTGGAAGCGCTGCAGGTGCGGCCGATGGCGCCGCCGAACGCATCGCTGTTCCCCGAACCGGGCGGCAGCGAGGACGACCGCATGCGCATGCTGGAACTGCTGGCCGCGCGCCTGGGCGCGGAAAACGTCCTGCAACCGCTGCCGCTGGCCGACTACCGCCCGGAACAGGCCAACGTCTGGGTGCCGGTGCAGCAGAAGGTCAGCGACAAGGCGCGCAACGCGCAACTGCCGCCCGACGTCCTGAGCCTGCCGCGTCCCACGTGGCTGCTGGCGCGGCCGATCGCGCTCCTGATGCGCGATCACCGGCCGTTCTATGGCTCACCGTTGCGGATGGCGTCGAATCCGGAGCGCATCGAGGCCGGCTGGTGGGAGGGGCCGGAAACGCGCGACTACTTCATTGCCGAAGGGCTGGATCACACGCTGTACTGGGTGTACCGGGAGCGGATCGGCATGGGCGAGGATGGGCCGAAGTGGTTCTTGCACGGGTTGTTCGGGTGACGGACGAACGTGATGCTAACGGTCGGACGCCTGCTGGTCTTGCAGAAGAATCATGGCATCGAGCCGGCGGCGCGTCTTCCACAGCTCCATCGCATTCGCGAACGAAGAACTCACGCTCGCGATCAGCAGTATGACGACCCATGCCGGCGCTTCGAACCTGTCGCTGCTCTGCAGATACACACCCAGGCCAACAAACAGCATGGTGACAAGAAACGTCGGAACGATCGAGTCCGGCCGATTCAGCACGGCCTTGGCGTCCGCTTTGCGTTTTTCCTTTGCCAGGATTGACTGGGCGATGTCGTCTTGTATCGGGGAAGGCATATTGTCGAATCGAGTTTGAGGTTATTTACAAGGCCGCTTGCTCCGGTCCATCATTGCATCCATCTGCGCCTTCGTCAGTACCTGGGGCATCGGCTCCTCGACAGGATTGCCGTTCGCATCGAAACCCAGCGGTGGGCGCGGCGGCTCGTTGGGGCATGCCGGCACGGCGCGCGGCAGCGATGCCGCCAGCGCGAACAACCGGTCGCGCAACGGGACGCGCACGACGTTGGCATCGATCCACAGCTGGTAGCCGCGCCGGCCTTCGAACCAGGACAGCACCGAGACCGCATTGCCCGACGAGGCTTCCATGATGACGAGCCTGGCCGGCAGGCCGTTGATGCGTTCCGGCTCGTCTTTCGGATCGCGCCAGCTGCGGCTGCCGTCGGCGGACATGTCGTGTTCGAACAGGGTGACCTGGTGCCCATCCGGCATGAGGAAGCCGCGGTACAGGCGCGAGCGAACGTCGGTGACCGATTCGGCCCGGCCGCCCAGGCTCTCGAACTGCGCGAAGGGCGTGTGCGTCAGGTCGACCGGCGTGAACGCCAGCTTGCGGGTGGCCCGCGCAAGCGATTGGAACGAGATGTCGTAACGATCGAGATCGGTCGCGCACACGCGCTCGACACCATCCTTCCGCGTGCCGGCCTCGTGACGGGACCGTTCGACGCTGCACTGGTAGTCCCGAACGCCGGTGCGGACGAGCGAACCGCAGGCGATGACCACGGCGACGCCGGCCACGGCCAGCAATCCGCGCCTGACAGGCGAGGGCGCGGGCGCAGGTTTCCACAGGCGCCGGCCGCCCCAGCGGATCAGCCAGGCCAGCCCGAGGACCGGCAGCACCATCGTGACGGTCAGACGCAGGACGTCCAGCAGCGGTGCGTGCAGCCAGGCGACGCAGAACAGGACGTACATGCCGGCCGCCAGCAGGGCCAGCGCATTGATGACGTGTCCGGCCGACCAGAGCAGCGCGCCGATGACGCTTTTCGGCGTCATGAGGGCGGACTCCAGCGCCGCGCGACGATGTCAAAACGCACCTCCAGCTCGTCCTGCACCGCCAGCAGCCCGGCGCCCACGGAAAACGGCGTGATGCCGAAATCGGTCTGCTTCAGGTGCGCCGTGCCGCTCGCGGTCACCTGCGCCGCGTCGACCCGCACCGCGGCCGGCAGGTCCATCCGGCGCGTGGTGCCGTGCAGCGTGACGGCGACGCGCAGCCGGCCGTCCGCCGGCAGTTCGGCATGCAGCGTCACCACCGGATAGCGCTCGGCGTCGAGCACCGGGCCGAGCATGTTCCTGCGCGTGCCATCGACCGCTTCCGGCGACGGCGACGTGGCGATGCCCGCGTCGCGCAGCAGTTGCGGTTCGTCGACGGTCAGCTGGTCGAGGCGGAACGAGACGTCGGCACGGCCCATGCCGGGCGCGGCATAGCCGGTCAAGGTGTGGCTGGCCACGACGTGGTCGTGCCCGAGCCGGGCCATCAGGCCGCCGCGGCGTACCGTCACGGCCACCAGCGAGGCGCCCGGGTCGATTGCGTAGACGGCAGTGCCGGACGCCGCAGCCGTGCGGTACGCATCCAGGCCTGTTGCCAAGGCGGGCACCAACGGTGCCTGCGGCGCCAGGGGCTGCCCGCAGGCGGTCAGCAGCACCAGCAACGGCAGGAGACGCCCCGGTACGTTCATGCCCGCTGCCGCAACGCCCGTTCGATCTTCTGGTCGGTCTTGAACTGGCTGAGCGCATACACGGCCCAGATGGTGGCCGGCAGCCAGCCGATCAGCGTGATCTGCAGGATCAGGCAGATGATGCCGGCGATAGGGCGGCCGATGGTGAAAAAGGTCAGCCAGGGCAGGACCAGGGCAATGATGAGGCGCATGTCGTTCTCCTTCAGGTAAGCCTCCAGCATAACGGCTTCGCGGTCCCGAAAGCTCACGCATTTCCACCTGCGGAACGCGATTTCAAGCAAAGATTGCCCGCTTGTTCCACAATGCGCATTGCAACGAACACGGAACCATCATGCTCACCGAACGTATCGACTTTCCCGGCCCCCACGGCAAGCTCTCCGCCAAGCTGGACGCCCCCACCGGCACGCCGCGCGCCTACGGCATTTTTGCCCACTGCTTCACCTGCAGCAAGGACGTGCTGGCCGCCACCTTCATCTCGCGCGGCCTGGCCAGCCTGGGCGTGGCCGTGTTGCGCTTCGACTTCGCCGGCCTCGGGGCCAGCCACGGCGATTTTGCCGACACCAATTTTTCCTCGAACGTCGAAGACCTCGTCGCGGCCGCCGACACCATGCGCGAAAAATTCGCGGCGCCGCAGCTCCTGATCGGCCACAGCCTGGGCGGCGCGGCCGTGCTGGCGGCGGCCCAGCGCGTGCCGGAAGCGAAGGCCATCGTGACGATCGCGGCGCCCAGCGATCCGCACTACGTCGTGAACACGCTGCTGGGCGAGCACCTCGACACGATCGCGCAACTGGGCGAGGCACGGGTAAAACTGGCCGGGCGCGATTTCAACATCCGCCAGCACTTCGTCGAGGACGCCGGCCAACACCGGCTGCATGAGAAGATCGCGACCCTCGGCCGCGCGCTGCTCGTGATGCACGCGCCGCAGGACGACACCGTCAGCATGGACAACGCCACCCGCATCTTCGAGCTCGCGCAGCATCCGAAGAGCTTTATCTCGCTCGACGGCATGGACCACCTGATCACGCGGCGCGAGGATGCCGCGTACGTGGCCGGCGTCATTTCGGCGTGGAGCGCACGCTACCTCGACGCGGGAGGCGCGCATGCGTGAGTTCGAACGGCGGCGCGACCGCTTCGATTTCTTCGATCGCATGGAAAGCCCCGCGGTCAACCTGTGTTTTACGCTGGACGTGCCCGATTTCCGGCCGTGGTGCAAAGCGCAGGGCCTGGCGCCGTTCCACGTGATGCTGTGCGCCGTGCTGCGCGCGGTGCTGAAGGTGGAGAATTTCCGCTACCGGATCGTGGACGGTGAAGTCATCCGCATCGACCGCCTCGTGCCGTCGTTTACCGTGATGAACCAGCATGGCGACCTGAATTTCGCGCAGTTCGACTGGTCCGATGACGTGCGCGAATTCGTCGCGCGCGGCATGGCGGCGCGGGAAGAGGCGTCGAACATGACGGAGCTGAACGTCAAATACCGCACGATGTCGCCGCGCGACGCGAAGGACCAGGTATTCGTCACCTGCATGCCGTGGCTGGACTTCACGTCGATCCAGCACCCGATGGCATCCATCGCCACGCCGGACATCCCGTCGTTCGCATGGGGCCGTTTCCGCGACGGGCCGGACGGCCTGCAGCTGCCGTTCTCCGTGCAGGCGCATCACGGCTTCGTCGACGGCTGGCACATCCACCTGTTGGGGCGGCAGGTAGCCGACGAACTCGCGGCGATCATCCGCGCATCCTAGTCGCCGCCGCCGCAGCCGCCACCGCAGCTGCTGCCGCAACCGCTGCCGCCGCCGTCGCAACCACCGTCGCCGCCGCCATCGGCGCAGGCCATGCCGCCGCAGGAACCGCCGTCGGCGCCGGCTTCACGCCGGCCCAGGTGGGCGGCCAGCAGGTGCCAGTCGACGACGCCTGCCGCAACCAGCACCGCCAGGGCCAGTTCCGGATGCGGCTGCGCGTGCCACATGCCCCGGCCGCGTTCGTTCAGGCGCGCGTGGACGATCTCGCCGGCCCGGCTCCAGTATCCATGCCCGCCCGGCATGCGCAGCAGCGCGTCCAGGCCGAACAGCGCGGGCAGGCGCATGCTGCGCGGCCTGATGCCATCGCGTTCACGGCAGGCCGCGAACGTGTGCAGCAGGGCGTTCCCGGCGAGCGCCGCCCGTTCGACGTGCGGCACCGCCGCGCCGAAGTGGCGCACGCAGAAGCGTTCCAGCGACACCGGGTTCCAGCGCAGCCACGCGTGCCACACGGAGTCCGCCGCTTCCGACGGCAGGGCGCAGGGCCGGCCGCTGTACCGGACCGCGTCGAAGAAGCGCAGCAGGCCTTCCGCCGCGCGGGCGAAAAAAAAGGCATCCGTCCGGATGCCTTCGTATTCGCGCGGCGCGCTCGCGCGCCAGTAACTCTCCAGTCCCGCCGGCAGGTCCGCCAGTGCGGCCTGCCAGGGCGAGATGCGCCGCAGCCGTGCGGCGCGCAGTTTTTGGATCCATTTCATGTTGCCCCCCTGTTTGTTGTTGTCGGCAGATCCAGCTTACGGGGCAAATATGACAGTTTGATGACTTATTTCAGCGCCGAGAAGATCGGCGTCAAACGGTCCTTCGTGCCCTCGATACGTTCCAGGCGCGGGTAGCGCAGGCCGCCGCGGTAGTCGAGCGAGATCGTGCGCAGCACGCTGCCCTTCCTGACCAGGATGCGAATGGGCTTGCCGTCCTTCGCATCCTTGATGGCGGCCTTCAAGAGTTCCGGCTTGTACACGCGGTCGTTGACGGCCATGACGGTGGAGTTGGCGGCGAGGCCCGCGCGGAAGCCCAGGCCGTCCCACACGACGTTGCGCACGGCGCCGTCCTGCGCGACCGTGAAGCCGAGCGAGTACGTCAGGTCCAGCACCTTGTTGCGGTCGTCCGCGGCCTTCAGGTAGTCCGTCGGCGTGTCCGTGTAGACCAGCTTCCAGCCGGCGCGGGCCAGGCCGTCCAGCGGCGCGCCCGGGCCGTGGCCGTCCAGTTTCGCGCGCAGGAAGCCGGCCCAGTCGTACGGCTGGATCTTCTGCAGCGTCGCGACGACGTCGTCGAAGGTGTAGAAGGCGGGCAGGTGGCTGCCGTTGTTCACGCCGTAGAAGGCGCGCGCGAAATCGTCCAGCGAGCGCTTGTCGCCCGAGAGTTCGCGGATGCGCGTGTCGACGTCCAGCCAGATCAGCATGCCCTCGACGTAGTAGTCCTCGCTGCGCTGCCAGTTCGGCCAGCCCAGGCCGCGGCGCGCGTTGAGGATCGGGTCGTAGACCGTGTCCTGCACGGCGCGCCAGGCGCGGCCCGCGACGCTGTCGTAGCGCGCCGCGCTCGCGGCCAGCGCGTCGCGCGCGCCGGTGGCCGAGACGAGGCCCGAACGCGCGGCCAGCACGTTGCCCCAGTACTGCGTCTGGCCTTCGTACACCCACAGCAGTTCGTTGTCCATCGGGGTGTTGAAGTTGGGGACGTTCTGGCCGGCCGGGCGGCGGAACTTGCCGTTCCACGAGTGCGTGAATTCGTGCGGCAGCAGCTCGCGTCCGGCCTCGCTCTTGGACCAGTCGGTGAAATAGCCCGGCTTGACGCCGTTCTCGCTGGACTGGTGGTGCTCGCGGCCGATGCCGCCGAATTCGTCCGACAGCGCGAACAGGAAATCGTAATGGTCGTAGTGATACGAACCATACAGTTTATACGCTTGTTGCACGAGCGCGCGGTGCGCCGCGATCTGCTCGGGCTTCGCTTCCAGGCTTTCCGGGCTGTCGGCGAAGACGTTCAGGCGCACGGGCACCTTGCCGTCCGGGTCGAGGTCGAAGCGCTTGCTGTAGCGGCCCGCGAACAGCGGGGAATCCATCAGCGTCTCCAGGTCGCTCGCCTTGAAATGCACGTCGTCGCCGGCGCGGTTGTCCGTCTCCAGCGCGGTGGCGTACTGCCAGCCCGCGGGCAGCTTCAAATTCGCCTGCACGTTGATGCCGCGCGCGACGTAGCCCGCCGGGTACAGGGTCGTCGAGATCCATTGCACGCCGAGGATATCGTCCGTCATCGTGATGCGGCCCTGGCCCGGTTCCAGCGGCGACAGGTATTGGTACTCCGCCTCCAGGCTCGTCGCGCCCTCGGGGACGGTCAGGTGGAACGCGTACACGTGCACCGGGTCGCGCTTCCATTCCACGGGCTTGCCGTTCGCCGTGAACTTCAGGCCCGCCAGTTGCGTGATCGGGCCGTTCGGGCCGTGGTTCGCGGGCAGCCACTGCGGATACAGCAGGGTGAGCGGACCGGGCTTCACGGGGATCGACATGTGCATGCGGAAGACCTGCTGCGACAAATCGGTCGCATCGACGTTCAGTACGATGGTGCCGGGGTAGGGCTGGTCGACGGGTGCAGGCACGTCGGCATGCGCCGGAAAGGCCAGCGCCAGCGCGAGTGCGGCGGCTGAAACGGACGAAGCAAACTTGGAAGCGGTCATTGGCTGAAACCCTGGCGAAGAGACATAAACGGCCGAGTGTAGCACTGTGCAATAGACCCAGATTCCCTTCGGCAGCGATCCAAATAAAATTTTAAAACAAGCCTTAAAAAAGATATTTTGTACGACTTGAAAAGGGGTGGGGTGGCCATTAGATTGGTTCCAACGGATGCTCACGATGAGGTCCGTCAACTTATCGCTTGTACTTTTTAGAGGATATCGAATCATGCGTACTTTTGACCTGTCCCCCCTGTATCGTTCCGCAATCGGCTTCGACCGCCTGGTGAACCTGCTCGAGCAACGCGCCGAAAGCGCGCCGAGCTACCCGCCGTACAACATCGAACTGGTGTCGGAAGACAAATACCGCATCGTGATGGCGCTCGCCGGTTTCACCCGCAACGAAATCGAGATCACCTCCGAACGCGACACCCTGCTCGTGACCGGCCGCAAGCAAAAGGATGACGTGCAGCGCACCTTCCTGCACCGCGGTATCGCCCAGCGCGATTTCGAACAGCGCTTCCAGCTGGCCAACCATGTGAAGGTCGTCAGCGCCGGCTTCGACAACGGCATCCTGACCATCGAACTGGTGCGCGAAGTGCCCGAAGCATTCAAGCCGCGCAAGATCGCGATCGCCGATGCCAACGGCAACACCGACAACGTGCAAGTGCTGGAACAACCGAACCAGCAACAACACGCCGCGTAATCGCCTCGTCTCCCTCGAATAAAAGGCGCTTCGGCGCCTTTTTTCTTTTCTGTTATAGTTGGCGCCGCAAGTTTGGCAACGTTTCCAATTCGAGGAGAGCCGCATGCAGAACCCCCGTCTTATCCTGTCCGTGCTGGCCGCGATCGTCGCGCTGGTCCACCCAGCCCACGCGGCGCCGGTCCAGGCCTGGATCACCACCGGCGACCAGTCGCAATTACTGGCACGCGCGCTTGATGCGCGCCTGGAGGCGTCCGTCGACGCCCCGACGATCGTCGTCGACCCGTCCACGAAGTATCAGGAGATCGCCGGCTTCGGCGCCGCGATCACGGATGCTTCCGCGGACCTGATCCAGCACCTGGACCCGGCCCGGCGCGATGCGTTGCTGCGCCAGCTGTTCGGCCGGGAAGGGGACGGCATCGGCCTGTCGTTCACACGCCTGACGATCGGCGCCTCCGATTTTTCGCGCACCCACTACAGCTTCGACGACATGCCGCCGGGGCAGTCCGACCCGCAGCTGACGCACTTCTCGATCGATGCGCAGAAAGCCACCGTGCTGCCGACGGTGAAGGCCGCGCTGGCCATCAATCCGCAACTGAAAGTGATGGCGTCGCCGTGGAGCGCGCCGGGCTGGATGAAGACGAGCGACAGCCTCGTGAAAGGCACGTTGAAGCCCGAGGCGTTCGATGCCTTTGCACGCTACCTGGGCCGCTACGTCGCCGCGATGCGGGAGCAGGGCGTGACGATCTCCGCGCTCACCCTGCAGAACGAGCCGCACTTCGAGCCGGACAACTATCCCGGCATGCGCGTCGATCCGCACAAGCGGGCCACGTTCATCCGCGACCATCTCGGGCCGCTGCTGGCGCGTTCGCATCCCGGCACCGCCATCTTCGACTGGGACCACAACTGGGACGAGCCGGAGTCGCCGGCCGTCGTGCTGTCCGACCCGCGCGCCGCGAAGTACGTGAGCGGCATCGCCTGGCATTGCTACGGCGGCGACGTGCGCGCGCAGGGCCGGCTGCACGACCTGTTCCCGGCCAAGGACACGTGGTTCACCGAGTGCTCGGGCGGACGCTGGGCGCCGGACTGGTCGAAGAACCTGCAGTACTTCGCGAAGACGCTCGTCATCGACACGACGCGCAACTGGGCACGCGGCGTCCTGTTCTGGAACCTCGCGCTCGATGCCAGCGACGGCCCGCACCTGGGCGGCTGCAAGGATTGCCGCGGCGTCGTCACCATCGACGCGGCCACCGGCGCCGTCACGCGCAACGTCGAGTATTACGCGCTGGCCCACGCGAGCCGCTTCGTGCTGCCGGGCGCACACCGCATCGCCACGACCGGGGAGAACAACGTCGCCTTCGTGAATCCGGACGGTTCGTACGCGCTGCTCGTGGCGAACGGCGAGGCGCAGCCGCGCGCGCTCACAGTGCGCGTGGGGACGCAGGCGTTCCGCTACACGCTGCCGGCGGCCAGCGTGGCGACGTTCACGTGGCGGTAGCGGGCAAACGTGGATAAATGCCCCGGCTTGCAGTATGCTTGGGCCCAAAAACCAGACTAACCGGGGAGACAAGTGTCAACCATCAAGGACGTGGCCCGCATGGCCGGAGTCGGCCTGGGCACCGCATCGCGCGTCGTGCGCGGCAAGGGATCGGTGTCGCAGGCCAAGATGGAACGCGTGCAGAAGGCCATCGCGGCACTCGGCTACCGGCCGTCGCACGCGGCGCGTTCACTCCTCTACGGCACGTCGCGCATGATCGGCGTGTACATCCCTTTGTTGTCCGGCACCTTCTACACGTCGATCCTGCAGATCATCGACACGGAACTGCGCGGCGCCGGCATGCACATGATGGTGGCGTTCGGCGTCAGCCGCGAGGACGAGCGGCGCCAGGCCATCGACGGCGTCAACTTCCTCATCGAGCGCGGGTGCGACGGCGTCGTCCTCTTCACCTCGCCGCTCACCGAGGAGGACCTCGCCGCGCTGGGCTCCAGGCGCGAGCGCGTGGTCGCCCTGAACGACAGCTTCGACGGCATGCCCGGCCAGTGCTTCACGGTCGACCACAAGCTCGGCGGCCGGCTGGCGGCGCGCGCGCTGCTCGATCATGCGCACCGCGACATCGCGGTCATCGCCGGGCCATCGACGGCGGCCGACAACGTCGACCGCATCGCCGGCTTCCTGGACGAACTGGCCGGGTCGGGCATCGCCACGGACGACGTCTGGGTCTCGGAGCGCGACTTTTCCTCGGCCGAGGGACGCGCCGCCGCGATGGAACTGGTGGCGTCCGGACGGCCCTTCACGGCGCTGTTCTGCGCCAACGACGAGATGGCGCTGGGCGCGCTGTCGTACTTCCACGAAACGGGCATCCGGGTGCCGCAGGACGTGTCCGTGATCGGCTACGACGACGCGCCCGCCGCCGCCTACTCGGCGCCGCGCCTCACGTCCGTGCACATCCCCTGGCGCGAGATGACGAAGAACGGCATCGCCGAGCTGCTCAACCTGTGCTACGGCTTCAACCGCCCCGTCACCCGCACCTTCCCCGTCAGCGTGAGCCTGCGCGCTTCGGTGGCGAAAGTGGCCAGACGCCGGCGTTCTCCTCCTTAAGGGACGTCTAAGACTGCTGCGCCAATATACTCCCTACGAAAAGAGCAGTTTTCAAAACCACTTTTTCCAATCTGGGAGCACGTCGATGCCTAACCAAGGTAACGTTACTGCCATCACCGCAAAACGTCTCACGCTGGCCCTGTGTGCGGCCGGTGTCATTGGCGGCGCGGTTGGCGCGATCGCAGTCGAACACAATAACGCTTTGGCCGCCGCCGCAGCGGCAGCCACTGGGGCACCCAACCCCGCTGCCACTCCGGCTCCCGTCGCAGCCAGCCCCGCGCCGGTCGCGGGCAGTCCGGTCGGCACGGCCCTGCCGGACTTTACCAAGATCGTCTCGCACAACGGCCCGGCCGTCGTGAACATCCGCGTCGTCGGCACGACGAAGGTGTCGCAGCGCCAGATGCCGCAGTTCGACGAGGACGATCCGTTCTTCGAATTCTTCCGCCGCTTCCAGCCGCAGCAACCGCGCGGCGGCGGACGCGGGGAACTCGTTTACGGCGCCGGATCGGGCTTCATCGTCAGCCCGGACGGCGTCATCCTGACGAATGCGCACGTGGTGCGCGATGCCGACGAAGTCACGGTCAAGATGCAGGACCGCCGCGAATACCGCGCGAAAGTCCTCGGCTCCGATCCGCGCACCGACGTCGCCGTGCTGAAGATCGATGCGAAAAACCTGCCCGTCGTCCCGCTCGGGAACACGCGCAACCTGCAGGTCGGCGAATGGGTGCTGGCGATCGGTTCGCCGTTCGGCCTGGAATCGACCGTGACCGCCGGCGTCGTGAGCGCGAAAGGCCGCACCATCGACAATAACGGCGTGCAGTTCATCCAGACCGACGTCGCGGTCAACCCGGGTAACTCGGGCGGCCCGCTGTTCAACACGCGCGGCGAGGTCGTCGGCATCAACTCGCAGATCTTCAGCCAGACGGGCGGCTACCAGGGCCTGTCGTTCGCGATCCCGATCGACGTCGCCGTGCGCATCAAGGACCAGATCGTCGCGACCGGCAAGGTGCAGCACGCCAAGCTTGGCGTCAGCCTGCAGGACGTCGGCCAGAGCTTCGCCGATGCGTTCAAGCTGCAGTCGCCGGACGGCGCACTCGTGGCGAACGTGGAGCGCGGCAGCGCGGCCGAGAAGGCCGGCCTCAAGGCGGGCGACGTGATCCGCAAGGTCAACGGCCAGTCCCTGATCTCGGGCGGCGACCTGTCGGCCATCGTGGCGATCGCCAAGCCGGGCGACCGGCTGACGATGGATGTCTGGCGCGACGGCAAGGACATGCAGGTGACCGCGACGCTGGCCAGCGCCAAGGCGGATCCGGCCAGCCGCGACAACCTGGCCGGCATCGACGGCGGCGCCAAGCTGGGCCTGGCCCTGCGTCCGCTGGATCCGGCCGAGCGCAGCCAGGTCGGCGTCGCGTCGGGTCTCGTCGTCGAGGATGCGGGCGGTGCGGCGGCCGTGGCCGGCGTGCAGCCGGGCGACGTGGTGCTGGCCGTGAACGGCAAGCCGGTGGCGTCGGTGGCCCAGGTGCGCGACGTGGTGAAGAAGTCCGCCAAGTCGGTGGCCTTGCTGGTTCAGCGCGGGGATGAGAAGATCTTCATCCCGGTGCCGATCAGCTGATGGATCGTAATGTCTGATGTCGGCACTGGTTTCTGAGAATCGGGGGATTGGATGCGGCTGCTGCTGGTGGAAGACGATACGATGATCGGCGAAGTAGTGCTCGACCTGCTCCGGGCCGAGCACTACGCCGTCGACTGGGTCAAGGACGGCGAGATGGCCGACACGGCCCTCATGCAGAACCAGAACTACGACCTCGTCGTTCTGGACCTCGGCCTGCCCCGCAAGGACGGGCTCGAGGTGTTGCGCGCGATGCGTGCCCGCAAGGACCGCACCCCGGTGCTGGTCGCCACGGCGCGCGACGCCGTCTCCCAGCGTATCGCCGGGCTCGATGCCGGCGCGGACGACTACGTCCTCAAACCCTACGATCTCGACGAACTGCTGGCGCGCATCCGCGCGCTGCTGCGGCGTGCCGCCGGGCGCGCCGAACCCGTGTTCGAGTACAAGAACATCTCCGTGAATCCCGCCACGCGCGAAGTGCTGGTCGACGGGCAGCCGGTCGTGCTGTCGGCGCGCGAATGGGCCGTGCTGGAAGCGCTCGTCGCGCGTCCCGGCGCCGTGCTGTCGCGCGCCCAGCTCGAGGAAAAGCTGTACAGCTGGCGCGACGAAGTGTCCAGCAATGCCGTCGAGGTCTATATCCACGGCCTGCGCAAGAAGCTGGGCAGCGACTTGATCCAGAACGTGCGCGGCGTGGGCTACATGGTCCCGAAGGCGTGAAGGCATCCTCATGAAAGTCAGGGTCACGCACTCCCTGCGCGGGCGATTGCTGTGGTTCCTGCTGGCGGCGATCACCATCGCGGCCGTCGCGCAGGCGTCCATCGCGTATCGCACCGCCCTCAACGACGCCGACCAGATCTTCGACTACCACATGCAGCAGATGGCGCTGTCGCTGCGTTCGCGCGTGCCCCTGACGAGCACCGAGGACGCCAACGCCGACACCCCGATCAGCGGCAACGACGACCTCGTCGTGCAGGTGTGGTCGCCGGACGGCGTGCGCGTGTTCCGCAGTGCGTCGCACGCGCACCTGCCGCAGCGCGCCGTGCTGGGCTTTTCCAACGTGCGCGCGAACGGCACGACGTACCGCATCTTCTCGATCCAGACCGACAACCAGACCGTGCAGGTTGCGCAGGACCTGGCCGTGCGGCGCAGCATGGCCAGTAATCTCGCGCTGCGCACGCTGGGTCCGATCGCCGTCATGATGCCGATCCTGATGCTCGTCGTGTGGTGGGTCGTCAGCGGCTCTCTGGAACCCGTCGCGCGCGTGCGCAAGCAGGTGGCGTCGCGCCAGGCGGATGACCTGTCCGCCGTGTCCGAAGCCGGTTTGCCGGACGAGGTGCGCCCGCTCGTGCAGGAACTGAACCTGCTGTTCGGCCGCGTGCGCACGGCATTCGACGCCCAGCAGCATTTCGTCGCCGACGCCGCGCACGAGCTGCGCACGCCGCTCGCCGCCCTGAAACTGCAGGTGCAGAGCCTGGAGCGGTCGGACAGCCCGGACGCGAAACGCGTCGCCGTCGCCCGCCTGACGGCCGGCATCGAACGGGCGACGAGACTGGTCGAGCAGCTGCTCGTGCTGGCGCGCCAGGAAGCGAGCGTCGCGGGCGGCGCGCCGCGCCAGCCGGTCGACGTCGCCGGCGCGGCCAAACGCGCCGTCGCGGAACTGGCCGGCGTCGCGGCCGCCAAGCAGATCGATCTCGGCCTGCCGCGCGCGGACAGCGCCGAGGTGGAGGGGCAGCCGGACGCGTTGATGATCCTGCTGCGTAACCTCATCGACAATGCGATCAAGTACACGCCGGAGGGCGGCACGGTCGACGTGTCGGTGGTGGCGGACAACCGCGGCGTGACCGTGACCGTGGAAGACAGCGGCCCGGGCATCCCGCCGGCGGAACGCGAGCGCGTGTTCGACCGCTTTTATCGCGTGCCGGGCAGCGACGCGAAAGGCAGCGGACTCGGTCTCGCCATCATCAAGTCGATCGCGGAGCGGCATGGCGCGACCCTGGCGCTGGGCGAGTCGAAGCGGCTGGGCGGGCTCGAAGCCACCGTCACGTTCCCGGCGTAACAGCTTCGTACAGGCGGATATTGGCCCCGTTCCCTTCGATGGTTTTTACCAGCCGGTAGCGGCTTCCCAATTCCTTCATCACGATCCCGTCCGGATCGTACAGCTTCGCCAGCCGCTCGATCAGCCACACACGCTGGTGCCCGGCCGTCAACGCCCGGATCCGCGCCACGTCCTCGGGCGCGACGTTCGGCGCGCCGGAATTGCCCGTGTACGTGCGCGGCAGGTGCAGCGCGGGGAAGGGGCCCGGCAGACAGGCGACGGCCGGTCCCGTCTTCATGTAATAGGCGACGGGCATCTGCACTTCGTTCGGGAACGCGAGCACGACGTCGTCCGGCCGGCTTTCTCGCGCGACCTGCGCCAGCATCCCGCGCCAGTCTTCCGTGTGCGAGCGATAAAAACCCAGCACGGCATACGCGGACAACGCCAGCACGGCGGCGGTCGCGGACAGGCGCCAGCGCGACGGCAGGCGCACGATGCCCAGTGCCGTCAACACCATCCCCAACGGCCCGAGCCACAGGAACAATCGCGACAGGAACACCGGCTTCACGAAATAGCTGTAGCCGGCCAACGCGAGAATCGGCAGCGCGAGCACGCACGCGAACAGCCAGAAATGGGCACGTGCCCGCTTCCACAGCCAGGCAAACCCCAGCAGCACGAGCAGCGCGACGGGATAGTGCAGCACCTGCCCGCCGCTGATGACGGTCCACGCCGCGGTGACGTTACGCGGCGTAAAACGGATCCAGTACGACAGGTGCGCCATCGCCGCGTTCTGCCGGACGAGCATCGGGATGAACGGCGACCACACGAGCAGCGCGCCGATGCCCGCCAGGCCCACGGCCAGGATCTGCGGGCGGCGCGGGCCGGGCGTCCCTGCCAGCAGCGCGGCCGTCATGCCCGTCCACAGGCCCAGTGCGGCGAACACGCCCGTGTTGTGCAGCCACATCGTCAGGCCCGCGCTGATGGCGAGGCCGATGATCCACCGCCACCGCCGCGCGTCCGGGCGCATGAAGGACAGCACGAGCATGCCGGCAAAGAACACGGCCAGCGACCCGGCCAGCGCCTGGAGCGCGTACGGCCTGGCCTGCTGCGCATACTGGATGCTGGCCGCGTTCACGGCAAGGAACAGGGCGGCCAGCAGCGCGACGCGCTCCGCCTTTGCGCCGAGCCGCGCCCAGCGTGCACAGGCGGGCAGCGCGAACACCGTCAGCACGCTGGCGAGAACGGACAGGCTGCGCAGCGCCGCCTCGTGCGTGCCGAACAGGGCGGTCCAGCCCTTGAGCAGGGTGTAGTAGAAGGGCGGGTGCGTCTCGTACAGCGGCACGCTCGTCCACAGTTCGCGCAGCGGGACGGCGGCGAACCACGCGCTGTACGTCTCGTCCAGCCACAGCGAGCGGCTGGCCAGCGTGGGCAACCGGAGCAGCAGGGCGAGGCCTGTCACGAGCAGCGCCAGCGTCCAGAAGCGGGCCAGCGGTACGTCACGTCCGACCGGAGCGGCCGCCGGGAACGGCGTCAGCGGGCCTTGGTGGCTTGAAATGTCCATAGCGAGTTGACCACATAGGTGGCGCACAGCAGCGTGCCCGTCACGAGCACCTGGGCCAGGCGATAGTCGAGGCGCACGCCGTTCACGAGCACGGCCATCGCGGCGCCGTTGAGGGCGGCGGCCACGCCGGCGGTCGCGAAGAAGCGCGCGGCCGTGCGCCACGCGAAGTGCGCGTGCGCATGGCCGCGAAACGTGACGGCGGCATTCAGCACGAAATTGATGACGGCGCCGACGAGGGCGCCAATGACGGACGCCGGCACGGGCGCCAGCACGCCCAGCGCGACGGCCGTGAGCAGGAAGGCGTAGTGCCCGGCCGTCCCGGCGGCACCGACCGCGGCGTACATCAGGAAGCGGCCCACGCCGCCGCGTTCAGGCATGGGCCATCGCCTTTTCGTAGCGCTTGCGCACGAGGTACACGGGCCGCCCCTTCGATTCGAGGTAGATGCGGCCCACGTATTCGCCAAGGACGCCGATGCCGATCAGCTGGATGCCGCCGAGCAGCAGGATCGCCGTCGCCAGCGACGCATAGCCGGGCACGTCGACGCCGTACAGGATCGTGCGGATGACGAGCCAGACGGCGCGCGTCAGCGCGAAGATCGCCACGCAAACGCCGAGATAGGTCCAGATGCGCAGCGGCAGCGTCGAAAAACTGGTGATGCCTTCCAGCGCAAAATTCCAAAGCTTCCAGCCGGAAAACTTCGTCTTGCCCGCCGCGCGGGGCGCGCGCCGGTATTCGACGACGGCCGTCTTGAACCCGACCCACGCGAACAGCCCCTTCATGAAGCGGCACGATTCCGGCAGCGTCTTCAACGCGTTGGCGACATTGCGGGTGAACAGGCGGAAATCGCCGACGTTTTCCGGGATCGGCAGGTCGGCCATGTCGTTGTGGATGCGGTAGAAGAATTGCGCGGTCCATTTCTTCAGCAGCGAATCGGATTCGCGGTCGGCCCGCTTGGCCAGCACGACGTCATATCCCTCGCGCCATTTCTCGACCAGCTTGCCGATGACGTCGGGCGGATCTTGCAAATCCGCATCGAACGGCACGATCAGGTCGCCGCGCGCTTCGAAGATGGCGGCCGTCAGTGCCGCTTCCTTGCCGAAATTACGCGTGAGATCGACGACACGCACGCGCGCATCCGCGTGGGCGTACGCGATGAGGGCGTCGAGCGTGCGGTCGCGGCTGCCGTCGTTCACGCACAGGATCTCGAAACGGATGTTCGGAATGCGTTCGAGTTCCGGGATCACGCCGCTGAAGAAGTGCGGGATCATCTCCTGTTCGTTGTAGAACGGGACGACGAGCGACAGCAGGGGCGCGCCTGACGGGCCGACTGCAAACTTGTCGGGAACTACGGTTTCGTTGGGGAAGCTCATATCGATCCGTCGACAGCCTTGTTATGCATCAGCGATACGAAACATAACACAGGTTTTACGGACGCGATTTTTCGTTTCGCGTGCGTTACGCGACGATGCCGTCAGGATGCGTTCAGTTCGGCTCGGAAACGATATGGCGGGGAACGTCGCCCTCGGGCGAGGGCGACGTGGGGGCGAGGATCAGAACTTGTGCGACAGGCGCGCGAAGTAGGCGGCGCCGTTCAGGCCGAACTGCACGCTTTCGTACTTGAAGCCGTTATCCGTCTCATCCGGGTTCTGCTGGGTCGGATGCACGTTGAAGATGTTCGTGCCGCCGACGGTCAGCTTGGTCTTCTCGGTGAACGACCACGTGAACGCGAGGTCGGCCGACGTCTTCGCCTTGTAGTACTGGTTCGGCACTGGCGGACCGGAGAACGTGCCCAGCGTCTGCGGACCGTAGTGGATGATGCGGAAGTCCGTTTCCAGCTGGCCGAGCAGGTAGTCGAAGTCCAGCGTGGCCTTGCGGCGCGGGCCGCCCTGTTCGATGAACAGGCGCTCGCGTTCGGACAGCAGCACGTCTTCGTAGCCGGCCAGCGCGGCCGGGGCGTGCACGCCCGTCACGTCGGTCTTGCTGAAGTTCATGGCCAGGTACGTGGCCAGCTTGCCGGCGCCCAGGCTCATACGGTGCGACGCGGTCAGGTCCAGGCCGCGCGTGTGGGTGTCGACGGAGTTCACGAAGAACTGCGCCTGGCCCACGCCCAGGTTCTGCAGGATGGCGCCGAGGGCCGGGTAGTTGTCGGCGTCGAAGCGGCCCGACAGCACGATGCGGTTGTCGATCTGGATGTGGTACAGGTCGGCCGTGACGGAGATGGCTTTCGTCGGCGTCCACGTCGCGCCCAGCGTGTAGCTCTTCGATTTCTCTTCATGCAGCTTCGGGATGCCGGCCGCGTTGGCGACCTTGCCGCCGTTCGGCGCGAGCACGACGTCCATCGGCACGCCGCTGACGAAGTCGGTGAAGGTCGACGAGAAGTAGACCTGTTGCAGCGACGGTGCGCGGAAGCCCGTGCTGGCCGATGCGCGCAGCAGCAGGTCGTCCGTGGCCTTGAAGGCGCCGGCCAGCTTGCCGGTCGTCGTCGAGCCGAAGTCGGAGTAGCGCTCGTGGCGCACGGCGGCCTGCAGCTTGGTGCGCGGAGCGATGTCGGCCTCGAAGTCGAGGTAGGCGGCGGAGCTGTGGCGGTCGCGGTTTGCGGCGTCGCCCGGCTGGAAGCCCGGGAAGCCCTGGCTGCCGGCATTGCCGCCGAAGCCCAGGCCGTCGACGTCGTTGTACGAACCTGGCTCGCCCGCGAAGATCTGGTAATTCTCCTTGCGGTATTCGAAGCCGAACGCGGCGTTCAGGCCGCCGAGGATGTCGTCGTAGAAGCGGCTGAAGTCGGCGTTGGTCGTCAGCTGGCGGAACGAGAAGCCGCCGGCGTCGAACTGCGACGGGCTGATGCCCTTGCCGCCGTTGATCAGGTCCAGGTTCGCGATCGACGCGTTGAGCGTGTGCGCGATGTCGTAGCGCATGCGGTTGTAGCCATAGGTCTGCGAAAAATCGCTGGCCCAGTCGCCGATGCGGGTGCGGTAGCCGATGATGCCGTAGCGGTCGTCGATGTCGCCGTTGATGAACGGGACGAAGCCGCCCGGGTACATGGCGGCCGAGTTGCGCGACGGGATGTCGTCCGAACCGATGCCGCCGCGTGCCCATGCCGCCGACGACGCGTCGCGCGTCTGGGCGCCGGCCGTCACGTACAGCTTGCCCGGGCCGACCGGGAATTCGCCGTTCAGGTAGACGGTCTCGTTCTTCGACTTGGTGTCGCCGATGATGCGCAGGCTGCCCGGGTCGGAGCGGTTGGAGCGGCCGCGGTCGTAGTATTCGCCCGTGATGCCCAGCACGCCGTCCGCCACGGCCACGCCGCAGTAGGCGGAGGCGAGCCAGTTCTTGCCGTCGTGCTTCGAATATTCGCCGAAACCGGCAACGGCTTCGCAGCCCAGGTCCTTGCGCAGTTCCACGTTGATGACGCCGGCGATGGCATCGGAACCGTATTGTGCGGCGGCGCCGTCGCGCAGCACCTGCACGTTCTTGATGGCGAGGACGGGGATCGCATTCATGTCCGTGCCCGTGTTGCCGCGGTTGCGCGCGCCGAACAGGTTCACGAGGGCCGTCGTGTGGCGACGCTTGCCGTTCACGAGCACGAGGGTCTGGTCGGAGCCGAGGCCGCGCAGCGCCGCGGAGTCGACCAGGTCGGCGCCGTCGGCACCGGTCTGGCGCGTCGAGTTGAACGACGGCGAGATATTGGCCAGGGTCTGGGCCAGGTCGAACTGGCCGCTCTGCTCGGCGGCCTTCGTCAGCGGGATGTAGTCGACGGGCACCGGGGTATCGGTGGACGACGTGTTGCCGACGCGGCGCGAGCCGACGATGTTGACGCTCTGGATGTTGGCGTCGGAAGCGGCGGGCGCGGTGGCATTTTGTGCGAAGGCGGCCGGCGCGAGAGCCAGTGCCGCGCTGCCGTACAGGCCCAGCAGGACGGACTGACGAATCGTTGTAAGTTTCAAGGGGTAGGCTCCAGGGAAAAATTGCATATTAATGAATTTCCATGAAGGCAACCATTGGACGTCTCATAAGTACAACAAGGAAGGATTAGAATGCTGCCACCCATCGACCAACCCAAAAGGAAAACAGGATGAGCACACCTTCGCTCCCTACCTACGATGACGTCGTCCAGGCGGCGTCCCGGATCGCCGGCATCGCCAACCGCACCCCGGTGCTGACGTCGCGTACCGTCGACGACGCCTTCGGCGCCCAGGTCTTTTTCAAGTGCGAGAACATGCAGCGCATGGGCGCCTTCAAGTTCCGCGGCGCCTACAACGCGCTGATGAAATTCTCGCCCGAGCAGCGCCGCGCCGGCGTCGTCGCGTTCTCGTCGGGGAACCACGCGCAGGCCATCGCGCTGTCGGCAAAACTGCTCGGCATCCCCGCCACGATCGTGATGCCGCAGGACGCTCCTGCCGCCAAGGTCGCCGCCACGCGCGGCTACGGCGGCAACGTCGTGATGTACGACCGCTACACCGAAGACCGCGAGCAGATCGGCCGCGACCTCGCGCAGAAGCACGGCCTCACCTTGATCCCGCCGTACGACCACCCGGACGTGATCGCGGGGCAGGGCACGGCCGCGAAGGAATTGTTCGAGGAAGTGGGCCCGCTGGACGCGTTCTTCGTGTGCCTGGGCGGCGGCGGGCTGCTGTCCGGCTCCGCGCTGGCCACGCGCGCGCTGGCGCCGGATTGCCGCCTGTACGGCGTGGAACCGGAAGCGGGCAACGACGGCCAGCAATCGTTCCGCACGGGCGCGATCGTGCATATCGACACCCCGCAGACCATCGCCGACGGCGCCCAGACGCAGCACCTGGGCAACCTGACGTTCCCGATCATCCGGCGCGACGTCGACGACATCCTGACGGCCAGCGACGACGAGCTGGTGCAATGCATGCGCTTCTTTGCCGAGCGCATGAAGATCGTCGTGGAGCCGACCGGCTGCCTCGGGTTCGCGGCGGCGCGGCGCATGCAGGATGAACTCCGCGGCAAGAAGGTCGGGATTCTCGTCAGCGGGGGCAACATCGACCTGGCGAAGTTGAGCGGCTTCCTGGCCGGCTGACAAACGTCAAATCGGGCTCTGACCCCGGTGTTCAAAAAAAGTTTTTTTGAAGACGTTGTCGATTTCGTGATGCCCCGTTCGTCGTAGGCATGTGGCATCCACTTTCACCCAACACTAGGAGGCATCATGAACAAGCAGATCTTCGTCAACCTGGCCGTCAAGGACCTGGACAAATCCAAGGCGTTCTTCGAGGCGCTGGGCTATACGTTCAATCCCCAGTTCACCAACGAGAGCGGCGCGTGCATGGTGATCGCGGACGGCAGCATCTACGCGATGCTGCTCACGGAACCGTTCTTCAAGACGTTTGTCGACAAGCCCCTCGTGCAGGCGAAGGAAGCGACGGAGGTGCTCGTCTGCCTGAGCTGCGAGAGCCGCGAGGAAGTGGATGCGCTGGTGGCGAAAGCCGTTGCTGCCGGCGGCCGCGCGCCGCGGCCGCCGCAGGATCACGGCTTCATGTATGGCCACGGGTTCGAAGACCTCGATGGCCATATCTGGGAACTGGCCTGGATGGCCCCCCAGGCTTGAATCAATTCATCGAGTGCAGGCCGATGATGTTGCCCTCGGTATCTTCGACGAGGGCGATGTGGCCGTACTGCCCGATCGAGAACTTGTCCTTGAAGATGCGCCCGCCGTTCGCGGCGGCGCGCGCCGCTTCGACGGCGCAGTCGGCGCAGCTGAAATAGACGATCGTGCTGTTGCCGCCGGCCTTGCAGCCTTCCATCTTGACGATCGACCCGGCCGCGCCGCCGGCGTTCGGGTCGCCCGCGAAGGCCCACATCTCCAGGCCGCCCGGCGCTTCGCCGCCTTCCGGCGCGAGGTTCTCCAGTTTTGCCTCGAACACGGTTTCATAGAAAGCGCGGGCGCGCTTCATGTCGTCCACATAGATTTCGAACCAGCCTACGACGTTCCGTTCCATTTCGGTCTCCTTGATGAGTGGGTTGGGGGGTACAACACCTGCGAATCAAATGGTTTCGACTGCGCCGCCGACGAGGATGGCGGCGCCTTCCCTGCGCGTGCGGATCAGGCAATCGCCGCCCGTCGCGCGGCCCTGGCGCAGCCGGATGCCGAGGCCGAGCAGTGCCGTCAACGCACCCGCCGCGACGCCCGTCGCGCTGTCTTCCAGCCGCGGGTCGAGGTGGTTGAAGTTGCGGCCCTCGAACGTGCCGTCATCCCGGCGGCACCACGCGTAGATGCCGTTGATGCCGGCCTCCTTGCCCCACGCGGCGATGCGCGCGAGGTCGGGCGCGAGGCCATATAACGCGTCCGTATCCGCCACCTTGACGAGCAGCTTGGGACTGCCGACCGACGCCACGCGCGGCGGCGTGCCCAGCGACGCCGCCGGTACGCCCAGCAGTTCGGCGGCCACGTCGGCGCCGACGTCCTGCGCCGCCACCGGCTGCGCGGACAGGCGGACGAAATAATCCTCGCCGCCCCGTACCAGTTCCAGGCGTTGCCCTTCGACCGCCGTGCGCACGGCGATCGCGTCCGCATGCGGATCGCGTGCGGACAGCACGGCCGCCACGGCCAGCGTCGCATGGAGGCACAGCGGGCTGCGCTTGTGCGGGTAGTAGTAATCGACGGACAGCGCACCATCGCTACCGACGTCGATGAAGACGCAGGTCGTGTCGCGCGCGCGGGCAAGCGCCAGGCGGGCGTCGGGGTCGTGGTCGCCGCCCTCGATGACGAGGGCCGGGTTGCCGGTACCCGGGCGGGCACCGAAGCAGCGCAAGGAGTGGGTGTGCATATTTGGCAAGGTCGGGTTCGTCAGCTATACTGGGTTTATATACAGTATTTCATAATACACTATTTTGACTAAAAAACCATGCCTGATCTTCCTCCAACCCGGTTGTCGCCGCCTGCGTTTGATGCTCATCTTGGCGCGGCAGCAGGGTTGCCAGCGTATGCGGAATTGTTTTGCCTGTCGAACTTTTCGTTCCTGCAAGGCGCGTCGCATGCGGAAGAACTGGTGGACCGCGCCGTGCAGCTGGGCTACACGGCGCTGGCGCTGGCGGACGAGTGCTCGCTGGCCGGCGTCGTGCGCGCGCATGCGGAGGCGAAGCGGGCGAAGCTGCCGTTCATCGTCGGCGCGCATTTTCATCTGCAGCATCCGGAGGACGGCAGCCGCGCATTGTCCCTGTTATTGCTGGCACAGAACCGCAACGGCTACGGCAACCTGTCGGAGATGATCACACTGGGCCGCACGCGCAGCGAGAAGGGCACGTACCGGCTGCATCCGTCCGATTTCGATGGACCGCCCGAAGGCCTCGAGCACCTGCGCGGCATGCCGGATTGCCTTGCGATCCTGCTGCCCGCGTATCCCGGTCACCTGCCGGAAGACGTCGACCGCCTGCACCGGCAGGCCGCGTGGCTCGCGCAGACGTTCCCCGGCCGCGCGTGGCTCGGCCTCACGCTGCTGCACCGCGCGTTCGACGACGCGCACCGCGCCGCCATCAAGGAAGTCGCGTGGCAGCACGGCATGCGCATCGTCGCGTGCGGCCACGTGACGATGCATGTCCGCTCGCGCAAACCCCTGCAGGACACGATGACGGCCATCCGCGCCGGCAAGCCCGTGGCGCAGTGCGGCTACCAGCTCGCGCCCAACGCGGAGCAGCATCTGCGCTCGCGCGTGCGCCTCGCGAACATCTACCCGCGCGCGGCGCTGGACGAGACGGTCCGCATCGCGCGCCTGTGCACGTTCTCGTTGGACGAACTGCGCTACGAATACCCGGACGAGGTGGTCCCCGCCGGCCACACGGCCGCGAGCTATCTGCGCGAGCAGACGTGGATCGGCGCGCACCGGCGCTTCACGGACGGCATCCCGGCGAAGGTCCAGGCGCAGATCGAATACGAGCTCGCGCTGATCGCCGAGATGCGCTACGAGCACTACTTCCTCACCGTGTACGACATCGTGCGCTACGCGCGCTCGCAACAGATCCTGTGCCAGGGCCGCGGCTCGGCGGCCAATTCCGCCGTGTGCTACTGCCTGGGCATCACGGAAGTCGATCCGGCGCGCGGCAACCTGCTGTTCGAGCGCTTCATCTCGAAGGAGCGGAACGAGCCGCCCGACATCGACGTCGACTTCGAGCACCAGCGCCGCGAGGAAGTCATCCAGTACATCTACCGCAAGTACGGGCGCACCCGCGCGGCGCTGGCGGCGGTCGTCATCAGCTACCGGCCGAAAAGCGCGCTGCGCGACAGCGGCCGCGCGCTCGGCGTGGACCTCGCCATCGTCGACAAGGTGTGCAAGCAGCACCACTGGTTCGACAGCAAGGCCGACCTGCTGAACCGCCTGGCCGAGAGCGGGCTCGATCCGGAGGCGCCGCTGTCGCAGCAATGGGCGTCGCTGGCGCAGCGCCTGCTCGGCTTTCCGCGCCACCTGTCGCAGCATCCGGGCGGGTTCGTGATGGCGCGCGGGCAGCTGTCGCGCCTCGTCCCCATCGAGAACGCGACGATGGAAGACCGCAGCGTGATCCAGTGGGACAAGGACGACCTCGAGGAACTGGGCCTCATGAAGGTCGACGTGCTGGCGCTCGGCATGCTGTCGATGCTGCGCCGCGGGTTCGAACTGGTCGGCCTGCGCCACGGCACGACGTTCGAAATGCAGGACATCCCGCACGACGATCCTGCCACCTACGCGATGATCCGCCGCGCGGACACGGTCGGCGTCTTCCAGATCGAATCGCGCGCGCAAATGAGCATGCTGCCGCGGATGAAGCCGAAGACGTTCTACGACCTCGTGATCCAGGTCGCGATCGTGCGCCCCGGGCCGATCCAGGGCGGCATGGTGCATCCGTACCTGCAGCGGCGCGAGCAGAAGGAACCCGTGAAGTATCCGAGCCCGGACATGAAGGTTGCGCTGGAACGCACGCTGGGCGTGCCGATCTTCCAGGAGCAGGTGATGCAGGTGGCGATCCTCGCCGCCGGTTTTACCCCGGGCGAGGCGGACCAGCTGCGCCGCGCGATGGCCGCGTGGAAGCGCAAGGGCGGGCTCGAAAAATATTACCAGCGCATCGTCGGCGGCATGCTGGCCAAGGGTTACGACCAGTCGTTCGCGGAACAGATCTTCAGCCAGATCCAGGGCTTCGGCGAATACGGCTTCCCCGAATCGCACGCGGCCAGCTTTGCGCTGCTCGCGTATGCCAGTTCCTGGCTCAAGTGCCACGAGCCGGCCGCATTCCTGTGCGCGCTGCTGAACAGCCAGCCGATGGGCTTCTACAGCCCGTCGCAACTCGTGCAGGACGCGCGCCGGCACGGCATCGAGGTGCGGCCCGTCGACATCACGATCAGTTCCTGGGAATCCACCCTGGAGGATCTGGATGACCACGCACGCGGCCAGCCCGCCATGCGCCTCGGCCTGCACATGCTGCGCGGGATGGGGCAGGAAGCGGCGGAGCGCATCGAGCTCGCGCGCGCGCTGCGGCCGTTCGCAAATGTCGCCGACCTCGCGCGCCGCGCGGGACTCGATCGCGGCGACCTGCAGGTGCTCGCCGCCGGCAATGCGCTCGGACCGCTGGCGGGCCACCGCCGCCAGGCGTTGTGGGAAGCGGCGGGCGCCGTGCCGGACAAGGATTTATTGAAGCCCACGGCGCCCGTCGAGGACGTGCCCGAGCTGCCCGCGCCGCAGGAAGGTGAGGAGATCGTCGGCGACTACCGCGCGCAGGGCCTCACGCTGGGCCGCCATCCGCTGGCGCTGCTGCGCGATCGGCTGCTGGCGCAGCGCTTCCTGCCGGCCGACGTACTGCACGATTTTCAAAATGGCCAGCTCGCGCGCGCCTGCGGCATCGTCACGGTGCGCCAGCGTCCCGGCACGGCGAAGGGCGTGCTGTTCCTGACCATCGAGGACGAGACGGGCAACATCAACGTGATCGTGTGGCCGCAGCTCGTCGAACAGCAGCGGCGCGAAGTGCTGAACGCGTCGCTGCTGGGCGTGTACGGCGTGTGGCAGCGCGAAGGGGAAGTGCGGCACCTCGTGGCCAAGCGCCTCGTCGACATGTCGCACCTGCTCGGCAAGCTCGATGCGCGCAGTCGTGACTTTTGCTAGGTTTTGCTTGACACAATCGGCATAAACTTTTTATATTAAAAGAATGCTCACCGCGAACCTCACATTTCTGACTTCCCTGGCGCTACCTCTAGCGCTAGTGCTACCGCACCTGGCCTGAATCGCCTGTCCCCGCAGTTCGTCCTCAGTTCGACTGCAGTGCCGTACCACCGAAGTTTCAGAATAGGATTCGCATTCCCATGCTCACTCCCGTCTTTCGACTAGCGTCCGGTTGCCTGGCCACGTGCCCCGTGGCAGCCGGGCAGCCTTTCCGCCACCTCTGATTTCCGTCGTCTGGATTCCGTGATCCGCATGCGCGTCGCATTGTGCCGCCTATGCGGCGGGACCCGTCGCGTCCACGTTTTCCCACAGCCCTGAAAAGGAGTCGTCATGTTGTCGCACCCCGCAGCAAAGTACCGCCGTTTCCCGACCGTCCCCAACACATCCCGCGCCTGGCCGGACCGCATCATCGAGCAACCGCCCATCTGGATGAGCACCGACCTGCGCGACGGGAACCAGGCCCTGATCGAGCCGATGAGCGTGGAGCGCAAGCTGCGCATGTTCGAGCAGCTCGTGCGCATCGGCTTCAAGGAGATCGAAGTCGCGTTCCCCTCCGCGTCGCAGACGGATTTCGATTTCGTGCGCAAGCTGATCGAGGAAGACCGCATTCCGGACGACGTGACGATCGAGGTGCTGACCCAGTCGCGCGAGGACCTGATCCGCCGCACCGTGGACTCGCTGCAGGGCGCGCGGCGTGCCATCGTCCACCTCTACAATCCGATCGCGCCGGCCTTCCGCCGCATCGTGTTCGGCGCGACCCGGGAGGACGTCAAGCAGATCGCGCTGAACGGCACCCGCCTGATCAAGGAACTGACCGACGCACGGCCCGGCACCGAATGGGTGTTCGAGTACTCGCCGGAGACGTTCAGCATGACGGAACTGGATTTTGCGAAGGAGGTGTGCGATGCCGTCTCCGCGACCTGGCAGCCGACGCCGGACCGCAGGATGATCGTCAACCTGCCGTCGACGGTCGAGTGCAGCACGCCGAACGTGTATGCCGACCAGATCGAATGGATGCACCGCCATCTGGAGCGGCGCGACGCCATCGTCCTCTCGGTGCATCCTCACAATGACCGCGGCACGGCCGTCGCGTCGGCGGAACTGGCGGTCATGGCGGGCGCGGACCGCGTCGAAGGCTGCCTGTTCGGGAACGGCGAACGCACCGGCAACGTGGACATCGTCACCCTGGCGCTGAACCTGTACACGCAGGGCATCCACCCGGGGCTCGATTTTTCCGACATCGACGCGGTGCGCCAGTGCGTCGAGGACTGCAACCAGCTGCCCGTCCACCCGCGCCATCCGTATGCGGGCGACCTCGTGTTCACCGCGTTCTCCGGATCGCACCAGGACGCGATCAAGAAGGGCTTCGCGCAGCAGAAGCCCGACGCGATCTGGGAAGTGCCGTACCTGCCCATCGATCCGGCCGACCTGGGGCGCAGCTACGATGCCGTCATCCGCGTGAACAGCCAGTCGGGCAAGGGCGGCATCGCGTACCTGCTCGAACAGGAATACGGTTTTGTGCTGCCGCGCCGCCTGCAGATCGAATTCAGCCGCGCCGTGCAGCACGCGACCGACAGCAGCGGACGCGAAGTGGCCGCCGCCGACATCCATGCGATCTTCCGCCGCGAGTACCTGGATCCGGGCCGTCACGTCTATCGCGGCCACGCCATGTCGAATGAAGGCGAGGAGGGCACGCGGCTGGAGGTGGACATCGAGATCGACGGCGTGCGCACGACCCGTCACGGCATCGGCAACGGCCCGATCGACGCCTTCGTGAATGCACTGGACCTCGGCGTCAAGGTGATGGATTACCACGAGCACGCGCTGGGCCGCGGCGCCGATGCGCAGGCGGCGTGCTATGTCGAGCTGCGCGTCGACGGCGGCGGTTCGCTGTTCGGCGTGGGCGTGGACGGCAGCATCATGACCGCGTCGTTCCGGGCGATCCTCAGCGGCGTGAACCGCCACTTCGCGGCCACGGCATAACACGACGTGAAGGGGGGCGCGCGGCGCGATCGTTTATCATCGCGGGTTCGCGCCCGCGCGGCCCACTATTCTTCACGCCATGACACCTGAAAAAACTCCGCACTGGGGCCTGGCCATCGACACCGAGCGCTGCATCGGCTGCCATGCCTGCTCCGTCGCCTGCAAGGTCGAGAACTCGGTCTACCTCGGCATGTTCCGCACCAAGGTCTATTACCACGACTTCCACGGCAAGAACGCCGCCGGCAAGGTCTCGCCGAAGCGCGCGTTCCTGCCTGCCCTGTGCATGCAGTGCGAGGACGCGCCGTGCCTGAAGGCGTGTCCCACCGAATCGATCCGCCGCGACGCGGACGGTGTCGTGCGCATCGACGTGGACAGCTGCGACCGGTCGCGCGACTGCATCGCCGCGTGCCCGTACGGCGCCATCCACATCGATCCGGTCGCGCAGGTCGCGGACAAGTGCGACTTCTGCAGTCACCGGCTCGACGCCGGCATGCAGCCGGCGTGCGTGGAGGCGTGTCCCGCCGACGTGTTCGCGTTCGGCGACCTGAACGACCCGGGCAGCGCCGTGAGCCGCTTCAACGCGCAGCACAGGAAGGATCTGGCCGTGCTCAAGCCGCAGGAAGGCACGCGCCCGGCCGTGCATTACCGCGGCATCGGGACCGTCGTGCCGCGCGCCGTCGAGAACAAGCTGCCGAAGGGCCGCAACCACGATCCGTTCACGTACGAGATCGACACGTGGGCGGAGCTGCGCGCCGACTACGGCACCGCCGTCGGCAACGCGACGGCGAAACCGAAGGGGGGCAAGTGATGGAACGTCGCGGTTTCCTCAAGTCCGGTCTCGGCGCGCTGGCCACGCTGGCCGTCGGCGAGACCATTCTGCTCGCCCCGGGCGATGCCGCGGCGGCCGTCGCCGAGCCGCTGAACTACGCCGTCGACGCGGACGGCAAGGCGCGCAAGCGGCACGTCGACTACCGCACCGCCACGGCGGTGAAAAGCGTGTGCCTGAACTGCTCCACCGTGTGCGGCATCGAAGGGTTCGTCGAGGACGGCAAGGTCGTCAAGATCCGCGGGAATCCGCTCGATCCGAACCTCGGCAGCTTCATGACGTGCGCGAAGGGGCAGAGCGGTCCCACGATCAACACGTATCCCGAGCGTCTGCTGTACCCGCTCAGGCGCGTGGGCAAGCGGGGCGAGGGCCTGTGGAAGCGCATCACGTGGGATGAGGCGTACGACGAGATCGCGGCGCGCATCCGCAAGAGCATCGCCGCCGGCCACCCGGAGCGCGTGGCGATCCACCAGGGCCGCTCGCGCTACGAAGCGGAGTTCGCGCGCTTCCTGAATGCAGTGGGCTCGCCCGTCCTGCTGAACCACCGCGCGCTGTGCTCGTCGAACAAGCGTGCCGCCAACTACGTGAGCCTGGGCGAGACCGACTGGGAATCGATCGACGCCGAGCGCTGCCGCTACTTCCTGAACTTCGGCGCCAACTTCTACGAGGCGCACCAGGGCGGACTGCATCTGGTGCAACGCGTCGTGAAGGCGCGCTTCGATCACGGCGCCAAGCTCGTGACGTTCGACGTGCGCATGTCGAATACCGCGGGGCGCAGCGACGAATGGTTCCAGCCGCATCCCGGCACCGAAGGCGCGCTCGCGCTCGCGATGGCGCATGTGATCCTGCGCGAGAACCTGCACGACCGCGCCTTCGTCGAGGACTTCGTGCAGCCCGGCGAAGCGCAACTGCGTGCGTGGCTGAAGGATTGCACGCCGGCGTGGGCGCAGGTCCAGTCGGGCGTGCCGGCCGCGGACATCGAACGGATCGCGATCGAGTTCGCGCGCGCGCGTCCCGCCGTCGCCGCCTTCACCAACCGCGGCACGGGCGCGCACTACAACGGCTTCAACAACGAACGCGCCGTCGTGATGCTCAATGCGCTGGTCGGTTCCGTCGGCCGCCCGGGCGGCTATTGCTACGGGCTGGAGGAGAAGCTGGCGCCGGTGAAGTATCCCGCGCCGCAGCCCGAGCCGCCGAAAGTCAAGATCCGCACCGACCTGGAAGACCCTCCCGAGTGGCCGCTGGCGAACCGGTGGCAGAAGATGAAGGTGGGTCAGGTCGTGTACGACTACCTGGAGCAGGGCCGCGCGCAGCTCGACGTCTACCTGAGCTACACGATCGTGTCCCCGATGACGTGGCCGGAGGGCCGCACGACGGCCGCCCGTGTGCTGGCCGACGAAAAGCTGATCCCGTTCCACGCCTGCTCGGACATCGTGTATTCCGAGATGGCGCACTGGGCCGACCTGATCCTGCCCGACGCGACGTATCTCGAACGATGGGGCATGGACATCCGCAACAACCTCGAGCTGCAGCATTACGTGATGCTGCGCCAGCCGATGACGGCGCCGCCGGGCGAGGCGCGGTCCTTCCCCGAGGTCCTGTTCGACGTGGGCCGGCGCCTGGCGCCGGAGCAGGCGAAGTATTTCGCGTTCGGTACGCACGAAGACTTCGTGCGAACGCAGTGTTCGAAGCTGCCGACGCAAGGTCCGGACGGCCGCACGTTCGCGTCGGGCTTCGACTATATGAAGCACTACGGCGTGCATGTGGACAGGAGCCAGCCCAAGGCCTACGAGGTGTACCGCCGCAGGCTCGGCGCGGAACAGCTGGCCGGCACGCGCGTGGACGACGCGGGCCGCATCCTCAAGGCGGACAGGGCCGGCAAGGAACGCGCCGTCGGACTGATGGTGAAGGGCGATCCGCTGCGCGGGTTCGCCACGCCGTCGCGCCGCTTCGAGATCCTCGCGCCGGAAGTGGCGGAGGTCGCGGCGAAGGCGGGCATTGCGGACGACGGCATGCCGGCATTCCATCCCGTGCCCGGCCTGGACCGGCTTGCCGACGACCGCTTCGTCCTGACGACGTTCAAGTGGAACGTGCACACGCAGGGCCGCACGGCGTCGCAAAAATACCTGTCCGAGATCGTGCACGACAACCCGATGTGGATGCATCCGAAGGTGGCGCGGCGCATCGGGGTGAAGTCCGGCGACATGGTCGAACTGACGACCTACCGCCCCCGCTCGGGCGCCCGGGGCGACGCCGCCTTCAAGGCCGCGCCCGCGGGACGCGAGGAGGTCGTGGGACGCGCGCGCATCCGCGTGTTCGTCACCGACGCCATCCATCCGAAGGTGCTGGCCGTGTCGAACTCCCTGGGCTGGCAGGTGGGCGGGCGTGCCGCGCAGGGCCGCGCAGGCGCGCGCGACGCCGTGTTGGATGCCACCGGCCAGGCGGCGATGCGCAAGAGCCTGGCGTCGGCGCCGCGCGTCGACGACCTCACGAACGGCGTGTGGTGGGACGCGCGCCGCGGCGGGCGCGGCAACGGCGTGAACATCAACGCCATCCTGCCCGTCAACCCGGCGCCGCTGGTGGGCATGCAGTCGTGGTTCGACACGGTCTGCAGCGTGCGCAAGGTATAAGAACGGGGATCAGGTCGCGGCCACGCGCGGCAAGCGCGATGCTGAAGGATGGCCTGTTCACGCGCTTCCCGAAGCCGGATTACGTGCCGTCGTTCCATGACGACGCCTCCATGCCGTCCGGTACGATCATGCACCACGCTGGCCCGCATGGTGAAGGCCGTGCTGGGCGCCGCGGGCCCCGGACTTCAAGCCGACGGTCGTCAACACCATCAAGGCCGAGACGGCGGTTCTGCTCGACCTGATGCCGAAGAAGTAATCAGGCCGGCGAGGTGCCGTAATACGCGTGCACCTCGCCCATCCAGCGCGTATCGGCCATGTCCGGCCAGTGGTCGGTATCGAAGCCGGGCGCGCCGGCGATGCGTTCCTTGGGGATGTCCATCGTGAAGCGCTTGTGCTGCGGGTCCAAGGTCAGCGCCTGCCAGGGCACGGCGAAGAGCTTTTCGCCCAGCCCGAGGAAGCGGCTGGACGACATCACGGCGTAGGCGATGGCACCCGTGCGCATGTCCACCATGAATTCCTTGATGACGCCCAGGTGTTCGTTCTGCAGGTTGTGGACGTGGTCGCCGATCAGGGTGTTCGCGCCCATCAGTTCCGGGCCCGGTCCCTTGCCGTGCTTGTTCCTGTACATGCCGTAGTCGTCGCGTTCCTCGTAGGACATTTTTCCCTCTCTCGCCTCATTCCAGTCCGGAAGCAGAAGGATACCCGAGTCCGGCGCGCACGCACGGACGGCTTCAGAACGTTTCCCACTCCTCGGTCGCCGCTGCCGCGGCTTTCGGTGCAGGCTTGCGGATGCTCGTCTTCACGGGCACGACGGCGCGCGTGGGCGCGGGCACGGATGCAGGCGCGGCCTTCGGTGCCGTCATGGTGTTGGCATCGATGTGGAACAGGCTGACCACTTCGGCCAGCTTGTCGGCCTGGTCGCGCAGCGCGGTGGCGGCCGCGGCCGATTCCTCGACGAGGGCGGCATTGTGCTGCGTGGACGAATCCATGTCGGCGATGGCTTTGTTGACCTGCTCGATGCCGGTGCTCTGCTCGCCGCTGGCGCTGGCGATCTCGGCCACGATGTCGCTCACCTTGCGGATGCTGTCGACCACTTCGCTCATCGTCATGCCGGCCTGGTCGACCAGCTTCGTGCCGTCCTCGACCTTGCTGACCGAATCCACGATCAGGGCCTTGATCTCTTTCGCGGCCGCGGCCGAACGCTGCGCCAGCGTGCGCACCTCGCCCGCCACGACGGCGAAGCCGCGGCCCTGTTCGCCGGCGCGCGCCGCTTCGACGGCCGCGTTCAGCGCGAGGATGTTGGTCTGGAAGGCGATGCCGTCGATGACGCTGATGATGTCCACGATCTTCTTGGACGAATCGTTGATCGCGCCCATGGTCTGCACGACCTGGTCGACGACGGCGCCGCCCTGCGTGGCGATTTCCGACGCGGCGATGGAGAGCTGGCTCGCCTGGCGCGCGTTATCCGCGTTCTGGCGCACGGTGCCCGTCAGTTCCTCGACCGTGCTGGCCGTCGTGCCGAGCGAGCCGGCCTGTTGTTCGGTGCGCGAGGACAGGTCCATGTTGCCGGCCGAGATTTCCGCCGATGCGGTGGCGATGGTGTCCGTGCCGCTGCGGACCTGGGAAACGATCGCGACGAGTCCGTCGTTCATGTGGCGCAGCGCGCGCAGCAGGGCGCCGGTCTCGCACGTGCCGCTGGCGTCGATGTGCTGGGTGAGGTCGCCGCCGGCCACTTTCTCGGCCACGTCCACGGCCTGGCGGATCGGACGGACGATGGCATTGGCCAGCACCCACGCGCAGACGGCGCCGAACAGCACGGCCACGCCGGCCACGATCGTGATCGCGCGCGCGCTGTTGCGGCTGGCGGCGTCGATCTCCTTCGCGACGGTGTCGATGCGGTTCTGCTGCATCTTGACCAGCTCGGCCTGCTTGCCTTCGTAGGCTTCCGACGTCGGCATGTACTCCTGGTTCAGGATGCGTTCGGCCTCCGCGGTGTCGCCGGCGGACTTGGCCTTGATCGCGCGTTCCTTGGACGACGTATAGGCCTTGCGCAGTTCGCCGATGCGGCTGAACAGCGCGCGTTCTTCGGCGCCGTCGACCAGCGCCTCGATCTTCTTCTGCAGTTCGGTCGAGCGGCTGGCGGTCTTGACGCCGTCGGCCTTGAAGAATTCGACGAGGCTGGGGTCCGAGCTCTTGACGATGGCAGCGGTGCGGCGCACGGCGGCGAACGTTTGCATATGCCATTCTTCCATCATGCGCTCCTTGGCCAGCGGGACGGCCATCATCGCGCGCGTGGCATCCGCGATCGTGTTCAGGCGCCAGACGGCGGCGGCCGCGATGACGAGAGTCAGGCCCAGCACGAGGGCGAAGCCCACGCCGAGACGTTTCGCGATGTTCATGTTGGCGAGAAAGCCCATATGATTCTTCCTTGGTCAAGCGTGATTATTGTGTCCGCCGGTGGTGCGGCCCGGGAGCCGCGTCAGGCGGTGTCCCCGATGCCGATTCTACTTATGGCCAGACGAACTTTGTTACTTTCGGGAATTCAGGGGGGCGGAAAGATGAAACCTTATCATCATAATGTTGCCTGCGGGACACACTGTGATGCATGCCGGCTAACACCGGGCGGCGCGCCTGATCCGGCGCAATGACGAGAATGACAAGTTGAGTTAGGGACGCGCCTCGCGCAGGCGCGCGATGCGTTCATTGGTGGCGGGGTGCGTGGACAAATAGGTCATCGAGCGCTTCAGCCAGCGCGGAAGCTTGTCCTCGCCCGGGTGCGCCCGTTCCAGCGCCTCCAGCGCATCGGCGAGCGCGTCCGGTTCCAGGCCGTTGCGGCGCAGGACCGAGACGGCGTCGTCATCCGCTTCCAGTTCCATCGCCCGCGAATACCGCATCTGCGTCAGCACGGCGGGCAAGCCGGCGGCGACGGCGCTGAAGTCGCCGAACAGCGTGGCCGACACGGCGGCCGTCAGCGACGATCCCGTCATGGCGCGGGTGGCGTGGCGCCGTTCGATGTGGCCGACCTCGTGCCCGATCACGCCCAGCAGGGCGGCCTTGCCGTCGTCGTCCAGTTGGTTGTGGTCGTCGAACGCGAGGCGGACCATCGCGTCGGTCACGATGATCGTGCCGTCAGGGAGGGCCAGGGCATTGGCGCCCAACGCATCGGACGAGCGCACGAGCAGGCGCACGGGCACGCGCGGGTGCGGGGGAAGCGCGCGCGGCAGCAGCGCTTCGACGTCGGCGATGCGGTCGTCCGAGAGGCGCGACGGCGCCAGCATGCCCTGCGCTTCCAGGCCGGCCAGTGCGGCGCGGCCGAGCTTGATGTCGACCGAGGCCGGCAGGCGCGCCGAGATGAATTCGGCGGCGGCCGGCACGCCCCAGACAAAGCCGGCACCGAGCAGCGCCAGCAGCAGGACGAGGGCGGCCAGCGCGGCGGGCCAGCGCGCCTGCCAGCGTTCCACGGCGCTCCTGCGGTAGCCGAGCGCGGCCAGCAGCGTTTGCCGTCCCGGACCGTACGGCACCTCGCAGGTGGCGTCGCCGAGGCGCAGGACCAGCGGCGCCTGTTCGAACGGTTCGGCCAGCACGACGTCCGCCAGCGGATAACTGCGCTCGAACCCCGCCGCATCGACGTGCAGGTGGTCGTTGCGCACGTCCAGGCCCACCGGTTGCAGGCGGGCGTCGTGGCCATCGAAAAAGTGGGCGGCGATCATGTCCGGTTCCTTACCACGACAGGTCCACGCCGAGGAAGTCGGCGATACCGTCGCCGGCCGCCGCCGCGGGTGGGCGCCGCGCCGCCAGCACGGCCTGTTCGAACCCGTCCGGCGCGTCGACGGTGATGTGGGCCACGCGATATTTCCACGTGCGCACGACGGCGAACGGGCGGAACAGGCCGAACGTCAGCAGGGTCAGCAGCACGTTGACCGTCTGCAGGCGGAGGTAGGGCCAGGTCCGCATGGCGCACGTGATGCGCACGCCGGGGAACGACGTCGCCGACCAGGCCAGGTTGTTCATGCGCACGAGGATGTACGGACCCATCAGCAGCACATAGAGATACATGGCCACGATGGCGAGGATGGCCGGGATGAACGCGATGAATGCTGTCGGCTTGTTGCCGCGCGCCAGGAACACCGAGAGGCCGATGCCCAGCCCGACGACCACGATCACGCCGAGGCCGATCAGGAACGCACGCACGTACGGCTTGGCCAGGCCCGCCGTGTCGAGCCCGAACGCGGCGTGCTGGTCGCCCGCCATCAGGTGCTTGTGCTGGTACGCTTTCATGGCGCCATGCATCAGCGGCCAGCACAGGTACAGCAGGAAGATGGCGCCGATCAGGGGACTCTTGGGCATCAGGGCGACGAGCGCGCCGGGCAGCACGAAGATCGCCACCGGCACGAAGTACACGATATACGCTTCCTTGATGCCGCCCGCGAAGCCGAACGGCAGGCCGCGGTAGACCGTGTTCGAGAGGCGGAAGCGCAGCGCCGACCGCATCATGAAGGGCAGGCCGGCCAGCAGCAGCGCGACGGTGACGACGCCCACCTTGAGCGAAAAGCCGAACGCATAGTGGTATGTCGCCAGCAGCGCGACGGCGAGGATGCGCCCGCGCAGGATCGCTTTCGGGTCGCCGCGGAAGTCGAAGCCGGCGCCGGCGAGCTGGGTGTTCCGGTAAAAATACTGCAGCCGGCGGGTCTTGGCCCAGGCCGAGTAGATGCCCAGCGTGGCCACCGTCAACAGCAGGTTGACGATCCAGATGCGGAAATATTCGGCGCCGCTGCCGGAGAACGACAGGCCATGCGAGGTCGGCTCGTGAACAGGGCTGTCGTCGGATGCGTGCATGGCGCCCAGTGTAGCCACAATCGCGCATACTTGGCAATTGGTTATGTTGCCAAGATGGAATGAGGAAGTATTTGCAGGTTTAAGGTATAATTTCTATTTCCCGCGCGTGCCGTTCGGCACCTTCTGCACAATGACCAAATTCGTATTCGTCACTGGCGGCGTCGTGTCTTCCCTGGGTAAAGGGATCGCGGCCGCCTCCCTCGCCGCGATCCTCGAATCGCGCGGTCTCAAAGTCACCATGCTCAAGCTCGACCCGTACATCAACGTGGACCCGGGCACGATGAGCCCCACCCAGCACGGCGAAGTGTTCGTCACCGACGACGGCGCCGAGACCGACCTGGACCTGGGCCACTACGAGCGCTTCATCAGCACCCGCATGAAGAAGGTGAACAACTTCACCAC
>CAMLMV010000046.1 GCA_946481275.1 uncultured Massilia sp. | reverse complement strand
GCCCTTGCCGCTTAACCTCTACTTTTAGCGCGCTCTAAAAACGGGGGGATTACCCAAACAGCCGCGCATAGATATCTTCCGATAGCTTTGGAGTGGGAGCGAGTGCACCTACCTGGGAAGCAAGCGGTGGAATCACGCAGTCGTCCGGTCCCACGTTCGCGGCGACAAGCGCCGCATACAGTAAGCATGACTGGGCATAACCTAACTTGGCATAGTCCACTGGCGCTGCGTTTTCATGAAGTCGCTTCAATGCCGAAGTCACACGATCTCGATGCTGTTGCTGTGCGAAGAGGTCCGCTTCACGATTCGCAGCAAGCGCTGCCGCATCGCAGGAAGCACACAGCGGCTGATGTGAACGCTTTCTTAGCTTCAGATGTAACCCGGTTAAGGGCGAATATTCGCTACGAGTACTGACCTGAAGTGGGGTTCCGCAACTGCCGCAGCGGAGGTGAGGAAGGTATGCACGGCATGCCGACTTCAGCATATTCGTCATCTCCCATTTGCTGAGTCCAGAATCAGACAGCAAAGCATCGAACGCCTCGCTCCATTTGCCTGTGCGATCTACTGACCAGTATTTCAGGCAAAACGCGTTGTGGGTCTCATTGTCGGTCAGGAGGCATATGAGCGGCGTGCGGTCTTCAGTCATTTGGGTGTGGCTAATGCAAGAAACAGGACTACGCGGCATCGCTTGGAGGGAAGCCATCTCAAAGTCCTCACTTCCGTACGTCTACCCGCCAGAAATGAGGACTATAGTCCGAAGACGTAATGATACCGCACAGACATGATTTCTCCCAAATACGGGGAGAGGTCATTGGATCCAGGACTAGCGTTTGGAAAAGTGTTGCGTACAGTTCGGAAGGAAGTTGGGCTGACGCAGGAGCAACTTGCGCACGCGGCGGATATCGACCGGACGTTCGTTAGCTTGATCGAACGCGGGGAACGGCAGCCAACAGTACGCGTACTGTTCAAGTTGGCTGCTGCTCTGCGCGTCTCCGCATCCCATCTGATTCAGTTGACTGAGCACCAAGTGGAAGGGTTTGGCTCATAGCGCACAACAGCTGCTGTGCTGTCCCGACTTGCCCAATCAAGCCCTTCCTTGGCGTCTTGCATCGATATAAAATTGCTCAATTTGCAAGATACCGTGACTATCATCTACACCTTAGTTCACTGAGCTGTTTCAGAGTCAGAATCTCGCAAGAAGTCGCGGGGCGTGTCGAGCCATCGTCATTCCTGCAGCGCTGGCGATCTCTTCGCCCTGCTCTACCTGATGTTCAACAGCATCAAGGATGAGCTGTGGTCTTAAGTGGCATTCCGTTTGCCATGACCGGTGGTGTGCTCGCGCTGTGGCTGCGAGGGCTGCCGCTCTCGATCTCCGCGGCGATCGACTTTATCTCCTTGTCCGCAGGTACGGTTGGGAGCTGTCTTGATGACCGCGCTCGTCGCTTCGCTGAGCTCCCTGCCGATGGACCTGGCGACGAGTACCGGCGCAGAGATGCGGCGGCCATTGGTCGCAGTTGTTATTGGTGGCAGTTGTTATTGGTGGCAGTTGTTATTGGCGGCATTTTTTTACGGCTGCAGAGTATCTAGAAAAACGATGGCGATTCACAAACGCAAACGCTATTGCAGTCTGGTCGGCTGCACTAGCTATCCAAATAACCCATGTAGGAACCAGCGTGGTTCCGGGTCTTCACCAGTACCAGCAATCCGTTCCCGATAAACCCAGTACAAGGCGTGTTCTTGACCTTCTGCAATCCAGTAATCCCTGGCCGCTGTATCCCCCCACCATCCAGCTTCGATACGCTCGGGGCCCGATATCATTCGCAGCGGCGAGCCATAGAATGGCCTATGGTTTCGGATGAGCAGCGGGATAGGCTTCACCAAGAGCCACGTCGGACGGAGGACGCTGCTCAAATTTAGAGGAAACTGGCAAGTAACTGTCGCCTCCCTTATCTTCTCCTGGATCGGAACCCATGTATTCGCCACTTCGGGTCGGTAATCCGCCACTGGTTTTACCTGGCGCACCTTGTCCTCACCCAAACGGGCCACCAGAAGTTCAATCATGCGCATCTGATCCGCCTCTGTACCGCCCGGTTCAGGGAAAAGTGACGCGGTGAGGGGCGCCATTGGTTGCAGCCGGGTCGTATGAAGTGCCAATCCGATCACTGGAGCTTCCAGCGTTAGTTTTCCCAGCCGTTCCTTCAGCAAACGTACGATATGATCGGTATGCCAGGTCGGCTCGGCCAGGACTATCTCGACTTCGGTTGGGGCACGCGCGACCCGGCCGCGCTCATGTTCCAGCTTGAGCGTGATCCCCTCTGCTGCAAGCTGCATCGAACAGAGCCAGCCGATCAGCTGCAATATCAGACGTTGTGCGCCGGCCAGCAATAAATCGGCATTCTCGATCCGATCGAAAAGCTCCATTTTCGCTACGAACTTCTCCGGCATCTGAATCCATTCGTACATCTCGGGAGCGCTGCCGAACGCGCAATCAAGAGGGTCGAGCAATGCACGGCCACATCGGCGCTGAAGTCCAGGGCGCGGCAACCTTCGCAAGTCGCCGATCGTGTCGCAGCCAATTCCTTCGAACCAACTAGCAAATGGCCTTGCAGCCGGTAGGACTAGGACAGGGAGACGATTCAATGCGCGTACTGATGACTGCTGCTTTAACACACGTCTACCGCCGGTTTGCGCAAGCATCCATGCTGCCCGAGCGGTCGGAGCGCAGCTCAACTTCCCGGTGAATCCGAGACCACGAAGATCAGTACGAACTCGCCTGAATAACGCCTGTATACCGCCGAATAATCGCAGGCTCGCACCAATGTCCAGCAACAGCGTTGACTCTTCTGCGAGCGCAACCTGCGGTGTGTACTGAAGCATTGCCATTGCGACGGCATGTAAAGCCTCTTCTTCCCGTGCAGCGTTTCGCTCGTGAATCCGCGCATCGGGTGCCAGCATTAACACCCCACCACGGCGCATTGCAGCCTTGACGCCGGCTGCGCGTGCGCTGTGCGACATCGTTAGAACCGTCTCGCGTTCGACGACAACCGCAAGGCTGTCACTCGACCAGCTGGGTTCGAAGACTTCGAGTGGGAGCTGGGGCAGATAGAGGCCGATCCACAGACGCATAACGAGGAACAAAAGAGGGAGACAAAGGCAGGAACAGTGCAGTTTCACGCTGCGGACCGCGACGTTTAAGAAACTCGACCTCAACACCTCCGAGTGCTGGGTGTACAGCAATTCGCAGCGGCGCAGGCGAAGCATCTTGTGCTGCAGCAAGAGGCCGGAAAAGAAAGAAAAGACTCTCTCCCTCGGCAGCAGCCAGATTCAGGCGCCGCAGGCTCTCGTTCCGAATGTGACTTTGCCAAAACAGGAGTGCGTGACATCCACCATTCCGGAGGACTTGTTCTGTAGCCCAAAGTGCGTCAGCAGTCCGCTCAGGTTGGATCCAGACAATTTGCGATGGATTCAAACCCATTGCTGCCAGCGCGATCGCATTTGGGACATGTGGTGGCTGGATCATCATCACCCGGCGTTTGCCGGCTCTAGCCAAGACAGGTTGTAAAAGCCTCAACTCACCCGTGCCGGCTTGTCGCAGATGCAATTCGACCAGACTGCTAGCCGGCCATCCCCCACCCGGTAACTGTGCAGACAAGACAGGGTATCCGGTGTCAACGCAACGCGTACTAGAGCGAGCGAGCTGTGACGCACGCCATAGTGAGGGATGAATCGATTCCATCGTTGAGTAGGCCTGAGGGAACATAATGTTTCGCAATACTGTATGCCCATACAGTATCTGATCGATGAGGTTTTGGCAAGCTTAAGACAATCGAAACCAGCACTAACTAGACAAGTGACCGGTGGCCCGACAACGCGACCTACATTACTTTCAGATCGGCTCGACACCGTAGGCTAGGCAGTACTAGTCGATGCAAGCCCTCATGGATCAAAGCAGTGTTGAGCCAAGTACATGTGCAACATGCACGCCAGGCCGATTGGTGGGCGAGCAGCTCCTCCAACCTTCGGATAAAACGGTTCGCCAAGCTTGTGTAACTTGCCCACAGGGTGACGTTGTCTATCGCGCTAAGAAGCGATCGCGGAGCGTCAACTTTTTCTCGGCGACGTACTCGAGGTCGGAAAGGATTTTCTGTATGATCGATGGCGGACTGTAGAGATGCCGCGATTGTCTCAAGTCGAGCCACCACAGGGAACGTTGCTTGCGGAATAAATCAGCACTTCCCTAGAATTTCATCCTAACTTGAATTTAATAAATTTTTCTGGACGAGAAGATATGACAACTAAAATGATTAAAGATTCCATCCATGGATTTATTGAATTTGAGGGGCATGCAGAAAATGGTTTGCGTGGCTTGCTTTCTGACCCATTTTTCCAACGGCTACGTAGGGTAAAGCAATTAGGTTTTTCTGATTATGTCTTTCCTTCTGCAACTCACAGTCGGTTCGCGCATTCGCTTGGAGTATATTCTGTTGCACGACGAATGTTGTCAATTATCGAACCAAATACGCAGCCTAGTCAATGGTCATTAAATGGTAAGGCATGCCTTGCGGCTGCACTTCTTCATGATGTCGGGCACGGCATGTTTAGTCATGCATTCGAAAATGCAATGAAATTTTATTTTGCAAGAAATCCAGATTTTGACGGAGACCGAACAGATCTTTTGAAAGCTGTCGATCATGAGGAAGTTACGCTAAAAATCGTTTTGGAATCTTCCGTTACAGAGATTTTAAAAAATGTAGGCGGAAACAAATTCCCTGATCTTGTTGCGGGGATGATTAAAAAATCGAACCCAGGGTGCATTTACACTGCCGTTGTATCAAGCCAGCTTGATGCTGATCGTCTTGATTATGCCAAGAGAGATCCATATTTTGCTGGCGTCTCGTCCGGAGGGATCGATTTAGATTGGCTCATCCGCAATTTAAAGGTGGGAGGTGAAGATAATAAATTTTTCTACGTGGACAGTAAAGCGTATATATCGTTAGAGCAATTTGCTGTAACTTTATTTCAGCTGTACCCAACTATATATCTACACAAAAAAACAAGAGGTCTCGAATACATGTTTGCCCTCTTGATGAGTAGGATTTTTGAACTCATCGCAGAGGGGCATATCAAAGATGCAGGTATTTCCACTAATCATCCATTCGCGCGGTTTTTCCAAAATCCAAGCAAGCTAGAAAATTTACTCCGTTTAGATGATACGCTCTTCTGGGGTTCACTATATTTGTTTCAGGAAGCAAAAGACCCAACAGTTAAGGAAATATCTACGAGAATATCTGAACGTAGAATCTATCCACACATCGACGTCTGGAAAATGGCGGATCAAGTGGCAACAGGAACTGCCATTGAAAAATTGGCAGCTGCAGATCGTGTGAAGTTTTTGAGAGAAACGTGTACGGCAGTCTGCGCAGAGCTTAACATTGGAAGTGCATCGTCAAAAACGTCATATTACTATGATACCTATGATAGGCCGATTTATAAGCCTAAAAATATCATTGGTGGAGATGCTCAACAGATTAATGTGAAAGTTGGCAATGCTATTGTCGATATCGCATCCATATCCCCTATCGTTGCTAGTGCTGCATCATTTAATATTCATCGGATTTATTACGACGACAGCATTACTAATCTTGGTCAACAACTTAATTCTCAGCTGAATTCTGCCTTGAAAGAAAAGATAGCCCACGTAAAAATCTAAAAGACGGCTTAATAACTCAAAGGCGACCCGGTTTATCGCAACTTTGTGCCGTCCCAACGGACAAACGAGAGGCGGATTGCGCACTTAACTAAACGTGCGCAAGAACCTCTCGGGCATATAGAATTTTCAAACTTTCGCTGAGTAGCCAGCCGGATTTACAGTGAATTCACTACCGGAGCTTCATGATAAAAGGTGTGCAAATACGGGACATGAGAAGTTTGACTTGATCTTGCCAAGTGACGTGCCAGCCAACTAGTTGTCGAAAGTAAGCGTCATCGCGGACCAAATTCATCGTCTAGCGGGGGACCGTCATGGTCGACTTTACTGATAGGCTGCAAATCAAAGATACACCCCCCAAAAACCGCATTGAACTCCGCTTCGACATCGGCAAGATATTGCAAAATAATGTCGAGCAGTTCGCGGAATGAGCTGCACTGCCAAACTATATGCGGCGTGATTTTCGACAAAACCTCGTTCTTAAATGTTTCAAGATCCTGGGGTACGTTCAATAACGTACCAGTCCGAAGCATCGGACTCATGGAATGAAAGTTGAACATTGACAATATCATGATGCTTTGCCAGTGTTCAGAGCGCAGTGTGTCGAAAGCAGCTTTACGTTCGTCTGAAAGTTCGTTGTATTTCCTATCCCGAAGAGTGTTGAACTCTTCTGTATATTGAAGCGGCCTGTCCGCTGCGTCGCCAATCCTAGGGCAGAAATAACGCCTCCACCAAACTTCAAAATACCGCTGCTGAAATTCTAGAAAGGTCAGCCCAGATATATTGGTGTGTCGCGTGTACTGCGCGGCACCGGACTGTAGCCCATGTTTTGAAATGATGAATCCAATATTTGCCCCTGTCTCATGCATGACCGTGGTGAAAGCATGCACAACCGTTTGCGGGACCGCGCTGTTCCAGTTTTTGCACTCGACTACGTATTTTATCTTATCCACGCTCCGACCATCAACGGCAAAAACATCAACGGTCACTGATCCGCGCGGCGTTTCCAAGTTCACTTCCACATCGGCAGCCAGACCAATATTGCGGAAAATTCGTCTCACGCCTTCCTGAAGCTCCCTCCAATCGGCGGGGAATGGGTTATCTATCATCGATCCGTATTCCTCTTTCTGGCGCTTTAAACAATCGATGATAACAGCCAACCGACTGAATATTCAGCTATGTTTCGGCGCAATTGATTACCTGTCCGCACGGCGAAACTCTTTGACTGTCGCCTCACAAACTCTTCGTCGGAGTCTTTTCCAAGTATCGACCTCGAATAGCTGTCACTTTCTCTCCTGTAAGCGCTGCCTTCTCCGCAGCCCAGTCGGCGCGCTCGCTCCACAACTGCTTTACCAATGAAATCTCTCTTGCTAACGCTTCTTCCCACAGAGACCGATATTTTTTTGCCTCAGCCTTTGCTTGAGATAATTGCTCTTTCTTCTTTTCCACCGGATCGGATTTAGCTGAGGCTGCGGCATCGATAGCAATAATCAAATCGTGAAAAACAGGGCGAGACTTTTTAATCGTACCTTTCTTCCTTCCTGCCTCAAGGGCGACCGCGTCCTTGCTAATTTTCGTTCCTACATCGACTCTCTTCGGCTTGCCTTTAATGAGCCGATCCAGCGCATTAAAATAATCGTCTAGAATATCAAGCACTTTCAACTCCATTCTGCTCAGCTTCCCCAACTCGAGCCGGACGCCACATTGCCTCTACTACAAGAAGGGCGTCCAAATCTTCCTTTTCGATCTGGTATGTTATAGAGCCAGCATTCATCTTATTCAACATAGCCCGCTGCATTTTTATGATCCGAATAATTTTTGAGTGCTTCCCAATCAAATGTTTGCAACTTTCAGTGACGCATGTAACGTTCACCACACGCAGTCCTTTCGGACTGTTACAAGGTGCGGGGTTAGTGCATCCTCCAAGCGGCGTCGCCTGGAAAGCCAAGCGCCCCATTTTGATCTGCCTCTTGAGATGATCGGCCGACACTACCTCATCACGCCTCTTTTGCATATCGTAAAATTTCCCAGCCGGACCGTACAATGGCTCATCACTTTTCAAAACATCTCGAACGAGAGCAAGGTACTGTGATTCCTCCACGCCATCCTGCCACTCACGAATAACATGGTGTTTAAAACCATCCGGATCATCGGAGAGAAAGTTGATTGCAAAAGCACTACCTCGCGCATAATAAAGGGACATCTCTCGCGTGATGTGCTGCAGCTGCCTACGGAGCGACGAAACTCGAACAAGACCAGACGCATTGGCATACAAGGCTAAAGAACGCCGCAACTGGTGAGGCTTCAATGGCCAACGAGCACCGACGGCATACTCAGGCTCAGCGGCCCAATCTCGGTGTGGATCAATTTCTTCCAATTCAACCAAATCACCGCGTTCGATCATCGGGGCAATACGGAGCCGCAATGCCGATGTATCAGCTCCTAGATCCGAACGGAGAGCCGAGAAACGCTGTGGTACAACCCTCAGTTTCTTTGACCACCAAGGCAAGTAGGTCGTCGATACGAAGAGTGGGAAGTCGTCCCGCCCCCTTTCATCCTCCCGTGGATACACGCCCATACAGCCGTAGATCACCGATGCAAATCTTTGCGCGATGCGAATGGCCCGGAAACCATCTTGTTCCGTTGTCACCCATCTGCTCCGCATGGGGTGCCCACCGTTTAGCTTGGACGTGACACCCACAATAAGAGCATGTTTGCCTCCAGCAATTCGGCGCTCAGATAGCATGCAATGGAACGGCAAATGGGCGGCCTCGGCGTCTCTCATTCCACTGAAAACGTGGATTTGAAGCTTACACACTCGGTAAATGTCTGCAATTGCAGAGCTCAGTCCAGGTAAACTTAACTCGATGCCGCGCCGGGCGAAATAATCTTCCAGACCATAGCGCGATATCACGTTGTAACCAAAGATACTTCCTTTTTTTACGTAGTCCTTGTCGGCGATGGCCGAGCATAGCGCTGCGATTAAGCGCTCAGCATGCTCCTCAATATCCTCCATCTCATGTATCAATGAATTGATTACCGAAGCGTAGATGCGTGTCGGAAGGGGCGTATGTTGCTTGTCTGCTTCACTCGCCGCCCGGGCCCTGCGCTGCAACTCGCCCAACCGGCGGGGCACAGCAACCGAAAAATTAAGTTGCTCGACCCTATCCAACTTCCAAAGAAATTTTAACCATGCCAAAATTCGTTGAGTAGAATAATCCGTCAAACCGGCAATAAATGCATCAAGAAGTCCCGATGTCGTTAGCACTTCTTTGATTGAGCAACTTGCTGACTCGGCAAAAAATGCAATCTGCGAAACCCCTTTTAACCACGTCTTGATTGAGCTAGCTGCCAACGGCTCGCCTTCCTTACGAAAAACTAGCAGAACCATAAGCTGCTGCATTTCGCGCATGCGTGCTATCCGATCGACAGAAATCTCCGCCAATTTTACTCGTTTATAATTGACGGTCCAGTAGTAAAAATAGAAGTTACGAGTCTTTCCGCGCGGATCATAAGCAGTCCAGTTCCAGACGAAGTCCCCTACGAGCGAAGCCGCTGTCCCGTCACTGTTCCGACTTATAACGTGATCAAGTGATATAAAATCACCTGGCTCTGCCGTCCAGGAATCTGGCGGCATTGCACTGCTGGGCAAGCAAACCAAGGCATCAAATCTGGTCACTAGAGCACACCTAGTTCAAGTAATAATTCATATTTTTCGCGAAAATATGAGGTAAGGTTGCCGTTCTCTGAGACGTCTCTTTTGACGTCACTCACCATCGTATCGCACCCGGGGAACCTAGCAATTAAATTCAAATCGTCCTCACACTTTTTTATACTTGGGCGAAACTCAGCCTCCGAGAGAGGCCCCATTATTAGCTGTTCCATTAGAAATGCGGCACTTGCCACTTTCCTGGCATCGTCCTCGTTAGCGATGAGAATTCGATTCGCGCAAAAAATACATCCACTCCGGCAGTCGGGGACCGCATTATCATCGGTGAGCGGCTGCGGGGCGCCAAAGCTTGAACAACTGCCACCTTCCTCAAGCACCTTGGCTCCGAAAGGTCTGCGAACACTTGCTACTACCTTTTGATTTTGCGCTACCTTTGAAACTTCCGTCAAAAATAGCGTCAGCTCATCTTGATGATCGACTGACGACCCGGCAAGGTAATGCCGATCAGTGACCGCCTCAGTGCGCCCCATGACACGTGCGGTGATCGACCTATCGTAAGTCCTACGATAGTAATCATCGACCGAAGCTCGAATTGCCCTGGCCCTCAGGAGCTGCGCATCTGGCAAAATCCCGCGCAAAACACCATGCAACCTTTCAAAAACATCCGCGCGAACCACGTCTGGAACCAACTCATCATCAGTTCTGCCGCGGAATGAAAAGAAAAGATAAGGGTAATTTCTACCTTGAAGAAGAAATTTTCTAAGCTCCAGAAACAGTCGCAACGCCGGCGTAAATGAAGCAGGAATAACAACAGACACTAACTTGCCGCCCGCCCGAAATTTCAGCCCTCGATAGTTTTGGTTGGTAGTGGTAATGTCTAAAGTACCATCCGTCTCTATTGATGCTGCAACTGACAGGTTGCAGCCAGTATTTGCTAAAAAGAGAGCTAAAAAAGCATCGCTGGCTAACCTTGCCAAGCTGAAGCGCATTCTGCAGAAGAAATCGCTATTGCTGGCGACCAGCGCCGCCTGAGCCCGCTCAACGGCTCGCTTGGCAGTGTGAGGTTTGCTGTAATGCTTACGTATGGCTCGAACATCGGCCACTTTTCCATTTTCGTAATCGAAAGCCCAAGTTCCTCCCCCTGTAGTTGATCCACTCGCTCGCCGACTAGGAGGCATATGCCAAGTACTATCGGGAAAACACCACAAATGGCTGTCAGTCCACCCCAAGGATCGAGGCATTTCGAGCTTATATGGAAAATCCTGATTTTCGATGACAAGTTTTGACAAACCTTCGAACAGAGCCTGTTTCACCGCGAGTATGTGTACGAAATCATACGTTGCTACGGGCTCTGTACTACTGTCTGCCTGCTTACTGCTTACCAGACGAACACCTCGTGAAAGGTATTTATCATCCGTATGAAGTTCAAGAATATCAAGTACCGACGTCTGCAGCAGCCACGCTGTAATGGCTTTAATCTCATGTCTGCGGAGGCGTTCTTCGACGAAGGAGGCCCAACCCCGAAATGCGGCCCGCGTCTCGTCGCCCCCATTTAGACAGTTCCCGTGACCATAGTGATCTGCCCAGTCAAGAAACCTTGCCACCGGATCCCATAAGGCAATAATCGTCGAGGGCCGTAATCCTCTGTCCAAGGCCATCGTGGATAGTATGGTGATCAAGCGTGCGACTTGCCCAGCCCTTCTGGAAGAGAATGAGGATAGAACCACTCTTTGTGGCTTCTTGGACTGGCGTGGTTCGGACGACCTACGAAGATAACAGTAAGCGCCTAAATCACGCGAGTCGCGCCCTATTTTAACTAAAAAATCTTGAGGGTTCTGAAGTGGCGTTTCGGGATCCAAAGGGAATTGAAGCAGCGTCACCGATCGACTGGCGAATTCTTCACTAGCTATGCTTTCGATCGTCCACTCCCTTCATCGCCCCAGCGATCCATCCCTGCAAATTCTCACCGTAGCCATTCACTGCAGCGTAGACGGTTTCCATTTGCTTTCGATAATCGAGATATTTATCGGTTGTTCCTAGCGAGGTATGCCACATCAACGCCATCACATTGGTGCGGGCCCGATTGAGCGTAATGCTCCCCGTGCTAACAAGGGCCATCTGGAGATCCGTTTGGTTCATTCCGAACGTGGCACGCAAATCGTGGATGCGAAAATGGAATGACTTGGAGTGTCTTTCCTGGATATATGGGATCAGTCTATCCTTCAAAAATTGACGGATGGTGCCCCCGTTTTTTTGATGGCGGCTCGAAAACTCGCTGTCGAAGCGGCTGCTTACTTCCTTTGCAGTGTAATAAGGACTACCCTGCTGAGTAAGGAACAAATATTGGTTCTCATCATCCCCGCCGATCGCCGCCTGTCGTCGATGCCTTGCTCTGTCGGACTGAGCATATGTCTGGAGCGCCTCATACAGCGGCCGAGGAATCTGCAAGACTCCAAGCCTGTCCCTCTTTGTATCGATACCCGTTCCCGGACCAGCTCGCAACTTGACCACTTCTCCGCCGCCTGACAATGCCCTGGAAAACGTAGCTGGACGAGTGAAATGTCGCAGACGTAACGTTGCAGCAGTTTGCAGCCGGGCCCCCGTAGCAAGCATGAACAAAAGCAGCAAATACATCTCGCCGTTGCCAAGCGCATTCGCGGCTTCCATCACCCATCTTTGTTCCTCTGCAGAAAGCGGACGCAACTTTCCATCGTCCTGAATGGTGCCGGAGAAGGGGTCATCGGCGGTGGACGTATTGAACTGAAGATCGGTGCCTCGAACAGCTTTCTTCAATAATCGGCCGTGAGAGGTTTTTATTCCCAAACTATATGTTTGCTCGTCCCACGGCGGGCTAGTCGGCTCAAAAAACTTTTCATCAATCATCCAGCGGTAAAACGCGACGACGGTACCCATGCGGCGCTTTGCAGTGCTGACTGCAATCTCGCCCGCCTCAATTTTTATTTTTAGCGAACCTCGATAGCGGTACGTGACGCGACGCAGCTTCATAACGGGGAAGCTGATTAGTAACGCGTCGGGATCATCGTGAGAGTCCAACCACTCTTTAAACGCCCCTAAATCATCCGCCAGGCTCTTGATGGTTACCATGTTCGGAAGGGACTCGGCTTCCAGTCGACCAAGGATAAACAAGGTCCCTAATTCCCAAGGCACAGAATGTTTGTCGAGGATGACTGGAAGAAGGTTGTAGCTTGATTGCGTGCCATCGAAAGGATTGACGACGTTGCGCACGTGATAAGTGAAAGACTCCTGGCCCGTCCGCTTCCTGATCGTTCGCTCAACGGCCATCGGGTCGTCAGCTAAACAGGTTTCGGTCATCGTAAATGCAGGGATCAATATTTTCCGGCGTATTTCGGACAAAACGCTTCCTATATCATTTCCATTTGTCCATTAATTATAACTTACACTTGTAGGCCTCAATTAAAAAACTTGCATGTAAGCACCTGTTCCGCCGCCCACAACGCGTCCGCCGTGCGCGTCGCACGCACCCAGATCAATTGCGAAGGCGGCACGCCGAGCGCAGCCAGCGCGAGCGCCTGGGGCGGATGCGGCGGCTGCAGCAGCACGATGCGCCGCTGCGCCACGGCCGCCAGCGCGGGACGCAGCAGGCGCATCTCGCCGATGCCCGGCTGTTGCAGCAGCAGGTCGACGAGCGTCCCCGTCGGCCAGCCGCCGCCCGGCAACTGGGCGGACAGCGTGGGATGGCCGGTATCGATGCAGCGCGTGTCGCTACGCGCCAGCTGCGAGGCAAGCCAGAGCGACGGATGCAAGGATTCCGGCGCCGCAGATATTGAACCTGAGCAATTCATGTATGATGCGAAGAAATACTGTATAAACATACAGTACTATTCTCATCAGGTTTTGGCAAGGTTAATCTTCTTGAATGTCAGGTTGTGAACAATGCCGAGACTTAAAGTTGCCATCTCGGCGCCCATTTCGTGACAGGATCGAGAATGATGAGGACGGGGCGTGTCCTCCCGATGGAATGCTCAGGCGCCGATGGCCTGGCGCCTGAGATACTGAACAACGGGATCCAGCTCAGGCAACGGCGGCGCGAATTCGCAAGCCTGCGCTGCCGAAGTCCAAGGGTAGCCCGCGCGCTGGAGCCACGGAAATACCAGACTGGCCGTGCTCGGCGGAAGCACCACCATGGCATGGATGGAAATCACGAGCGCGCTGGCCAAACGCGGCGATCCGGAACTGAACGTCCAGTCGTAGGTGCCGCATCCGACGCGGGTGTTCTTCGTGTCCTTCTCTGTCATTCCGACGAGCCACGCGCACGAGAAAGCATCGGCAGCTTCCGGTGGGCGCGCCAGATAGAAAGAGTAGATGTTCTCGTAGGTCTTGTTGAACTGCGTGACCAGCGTATCGGCGATGGCGCCGCGCCCTTGCGTGACTGTCGGGAACGTGATGTTGCTGCAGCTATTGTCGATGTGGAGCGATGCATCGGATGTGAAAACGCGGTCCAGCAAACAGGGGCGATTTTCATCCTTGGCATGAAAGTAGTGTCGCAGGACGACTTCGGGCGTAAGCAAGGGGGAAGGGGACATGGTGCATCCGGTATGATGGAAATACATGCTGCATGGTCATACAGCATGATTCCCATCGGGTTTTGGCAAGCTTAATCGTCTTGAATGCCTACGCAATCAAAACGCATGCCGTATCCCCACATCGACCGCTCCGTTCCCCGATCCCCCTTCGATGGCGCTGCCCACCGTATAGCTGGCGCCATGCCGGTTCACGATGTGCGCGATCGAGGTGTACAGCTCGGTCCGGCGCGACAGCGCATAGCGGTAGCCCAGCGCATACTGGCTCGCATCCTGGTCGAGCGCGCCGCGGTCGTCCTTGTGGATCCACGACACCATCCACGTGTGCGGGCCCGTCGGGATCGTCGCGCCGAGCAGCACGTCGCGGCTGTCGCTCGATGCAACCGGCGTGCCGGGCCGGCCGTACGGGTTCGCCGTGTTGCGCAGCAGGGAACTGTTCAGGCCCTTGGCGACGCCGTACGCGACGTGCGCCTTCACGACGCCGAAGTCGTAGACCGCGGCCAGCACCGTGTTCTTCGCGCTGCCCGCATTTTTGATTGCCGCGGTGTCGTTGTTGCGGTTGTGGTAGCCGAGCCGCACGCGCAGCGGGCCGCTGGTGTAGTCGAGCGCACCGCCGAACTGGCGCCCGGCCGTACTGTCCCCCGTCACTTCGCCGGCGCCATACACCAGTTCCGCGCTCACGCCGCCGATGGCGGGCGACACGTATTTCAGCGAGTTGTCCATGCGGCTGGCCGAGTTGCCGGTCGGGGCCATCAGGTTCTTCGTATCGCCCGCGTAGCCGGACGCGAACGGATCGGCCATCACCACCGTCAGGTATTGCGGCGTGTACTGGCGGCCCGCCGTCAGCGTGCCGAAGCCGCCCTGCAGCCCCGCGTACGCCTGGCGCCCGAACAGCAGCCCGCCCTGCCCCAGCGCGCCGGTGTCGGCCTGGAAGCCGCTCTCCAGCAAAAAGATGGCGGCGAGGCCGTTCCCCAGTTCCTCGCGGCCCTTGAAGCCGAGCCGCGAACCCGCGCCCACGCCGCTCGTGAGCTTGGTGACGTCGCCGCCGCTGCCGCCCGTTTCCCGGACGAGCGCGACGTCGACCAGGCCATACACGCTGACCGACGCGCCATCCGCGGCGACGGCATTCATGCAGAGCGCGCCCAGCGCGCCGGCACACAGGATTGTTTTCATCGTTGTCCCTTTCTCGTTGTGGTTATTCGTGGTTCGCGGCCGGCGCATACCCGCCGCCGCCCGGCGTCTCGACGACGAACACGTCGCCCGGCTGCACGTCCGTCGTCGCCACGAAGCCGAGTTCCTCGACCCTGCCGCCGGCGCGCACGACGTAGTTGCGGCCGCACTTGCCGGGCTCTCCGCCCGCCATGCCGAACGGCGGGACGATGCGGTTGTTCGACAGGATCGAGGCCGTCATCGGCGCGAGGAAGCGGATCCTGCGCACGCCGCCATTGCCGCCATGCCAGCGTCCGCGGCCACCGGAGTCGTGCGCGATTTCGTAGCTGTCCAGGCGCACCGGATAGCGCCATTCGAGCACCTCCGGATCCGTCAGGCGCGAGTTCGTCATGTTGGTCTGGACGACGTCGGTGCCATTGAAACCCTCGCCCGCACCCGAGCCGCCCGCGATGGTTTCGTAGTACTGGTAGTCCGCATTCCCGAACGTGAAGTTGTTCATCGTGCCGGGCGACGACGCCTGCACGCCGAGCGCGCCGTACAGGGCGTTCGTGATGCAGCTCGACGTCTCCACGTTGCCGGAGACGACGGCGGCCGGGTAGCACGGGTTGAGCATGGAGCCTGCCGGGATGATCACGTTCAGCGGCTTCAGGCAGCCGGCATTGAGCGGAATGTCGTTGTCGACGAGCGTGCGGAACACGTACAGCACGGCCGCCATGCAGATCGAGCTCGGGGCATTGAAATTATTGTCGATCTGGGGCGACGTGCCGGTGAAGTCGATGTCGGCCGTGCGCGCCGCGTGGTCGACGCGGATCGCCACCTTGATCACGGCGCCGTTGTCCAGGCGGTACGTGTAGCTGCCGTCCTTGAGCGCGCGAATGACGCGGCGCACGGCTTCCTCGGCGTTGTCCTGCACGTGCCGCATGTAGGCCTGCACGACGTCGAGCCCGAACTGGTCCACCATCTTCAGCAGTTCCTCGACGCCCTTCTGGTTCGCGGCCACCTGCGCCTGCAGGTCGGCGATGTTCTGCGCCACGTTGCGGCAGGGGTAGTCGCCCGACAGCAGCAGCGCCGTCGTCTCGCGTTCCAGGAAGCGTCCTTCGCGCACCAGCTGGAAGTTGTCGATCAGGACGCCCTCTTCCTCGACCCTGCGGCTGTCCGCCGGCATCGAGCCGGGCGCGATGCCGCCCACGTCCGCATGGTGGCCGCGCGACGCGACGTAGAACAGGATGTCCTTGCCCGCGCGGTCGAACACGGGCGTGATCACGGTGATGTCCGGCAGGTGCGTGCCGCCGTGGTATGGGTCGTTGAGCATGTAGACGTCGCCCGCCCGCATGCGGCCGCGGTTCGCTTCGATCACGGTGCGGATGCTCGCGCCCATCGATCCCAGGTGGACGGGGATGTGCGGCGCGTTGGCGATCAGGTTGCCCTCGGCATCGAACAGCGCGCACGAGAAATCCAGGCGCTCCTTGATGTTCACCGACACCGCCGTGTTCTGCAGCCGCAGGCCCATCTGCTCGGCGATGCTCATGAACAGGTTGTTGAAGACTTCGAGCATGACCGGATCGGCCTCGGTGCCGATGGCCTTGCGGCGCGCGCGCGGCGCCACGCGCTGAAGCACGAGGTTGTCGTCCGCCGTGACTTCCGCGATCCAGCCCGGTTCGACCACGTTGGTGCCGTTCGCCTCGACGATGATCGCGGGTCCCGCGATGCGGTCGCCGGGCCGGGTCTGCGCGCGCAGGTACAGCGCGCTGTCGTGCCACTGGCCGCCCGAGTACACCGGCACCGTCTCGTGCGGCGCCAGCTGCGTGGCGCGCGGTGCGGGGTCGAAGGCGGGGCCGGCGCCCGCATCGGTGTCGCCGATCGCTTCCACCGAGATCGCCTCGACGACGATCGCCTTGTCCGGCATGAGGAACGAATAACGCTTGCGATAGGCTTCCTCGAACTGCGCCTGCATCGCGGCCACGCTGCCGTGCTGCACGATGATGACGGAGTCCGTGCCCTCGTAGCGCAGGTGCGCCCGTTCGACGACGCGCACCGCGTCCGCCGCGATGCCTTGCGCGCCCAGTTCCGCTGCCGCTTCGTCGGCGAGCGCATCGAGCGCCGCGCGCAGCCCGCCGTCGGACAGCGCCGTTTCCATGGTCCGCTCGCGCATCGCGGTCTGGCTCGCGAGGCCCATGCCGTACGCGGACAGCACGCCGGCGAACGGGTGGGCGAAGATGCGGGTCATGCCGAGGGCGTCGGCCACCAGGCACGCGTGCTGGCCGCCGGCGCCGCCGAACGTGGCCAGCGTGTATTCCGTCACGTCGTGGCCGCGCTGCACCGAGATGAACTTGATGGCGTTGGCCATGCTGCCCACCGCGATTTCGAGGAAGCCTTCGGCCACCTCTTCCGGCGTGCGGCGCTGGCCCGTCTCGCGTTCGATGCGCGCGGCGATCTCCGAGAATTTTTCGCGCACGATGGCGGCGTCGAGCGGCTCGTCCGCGTGCGGGCCGAACACCTTGGGGAAATGCGCGGGCTGGATCTTGCCGAGCATGACGTTGCAGTCGGTGACCGTGAGCGGACCGCCGCGGCGGTAGCTGGCCGGACCGGGATTGGCGCCCGCGCTGTCCGGGCCGACGCGCAGGCGGCTGCCGTCGAAATGCAGGATCGAGCCGCCGCCCGCCGCCACCGTATGGATGCTCATCATCGGCGCGCGCATCCGCACGCCGGCCACCTGCGTCTCGAATTCGCGTTCCAGTTCGCCCGCGTAGTGCGACACGTCGGTGGACGTGCCGCCCATGTCGAAGCCGATCAGTTTTTCGAAGCCGGCCTTGCGCGCCGTGCCGACCATGCCGACGATGCCGCCGGCGGGGCCGGACAGGATCGAGTCCTTGCCCTGGAAGCGGTGCGCCCCCGTCAGGCCGCCATTGCTCTGCATGAAGAGCAGGCGCACGCCTTCCATCTCGGCCGCGACCTGGTCGACGTAGCGGCGCAGGATCGGCGACAGGTACGCATCGACGACCGTCGTGTCGCCGCGCGAGACGAGCTTCATCATCGGGCTGACCTGGTGCGAGACGGACACCTGGGCGAAGCCGGTTTCCGTGGCGATGGCGGCGATCGCGCGCTCATGGCCCGGATAGCGGTAGCCGTGCATCAGCACGATCGCCACCGAGCGGAAGCCGTCCGCGTACAGGTCCGCCAGCTGCGCACGCACGGCCGCCGTATCGAGCGGTTCGACGACGTCGCCGTGCGCGCCGACGCGTTCATCCACTTCGACGACGCGCTCGTACAGCAGCTGCGGCAGCACGGGATGGCGGTCGAACAGGCGCGGACGGTTCTGGTAGGCGATGCGCAGCGCGTCCCTGAACCCTTTGGTGATCAGCAACGCGGTGCGCTCACCCTTGCGCTCCAGCAGGGCGTTCGTCGCGACCGTCGTGCCCATCTTGACGGCTTCCACGAGGTCGGGCGTGATCGGTGCGTCGGGCGCGATGCCGAGCAGGCGGCGGATGCCGGCGACGGCGGCGTCGCGGTACTGCTCGGGATTTTCGGACAGCAGCTTGGCCGTCACCAGCGCGCCGTCCGGCTTGCGCGCGACGATGTCGGTGAACGTGCCGCCGCGGTCGATCCAGAACTGCCAGCGCTGGCGCGGCGTGTTGTCGTGGTTGGTCTGTGGGTACATGGTCTTGCCTCTTCAAAAATCGGGGCGCGCGCAGGCACAGCGGTGCCCTCGCGCGCCGCGCGCAATATCGTCGTGTGTGAAATCAGGGAAGGATCAGGATTCGAGGCGCTTGCCGCGGGTCTCGGGCAGGGTCAGCGCGGCCAGGACCATGATCCCGTAGGCGCCGGCCGCGAACAGGCCGATGGCGTGGCCCAGCGGGAGCGTCTGGCCGACCGCGCCGATCGCGAACGGGAACAGCGAACCGATCGCGCGGCCCATGCTGTAGCAGAAGCCCTGGCCGGAACCGCGCATGCGGGTCGGGAACAGTTCGGTGAGGAACGCGCCCATGCCGCTGAAGACGCCGGAGACGAGGAAGCCGAGCGGGAAGCCGAGCAGCAGCATCACGTTGTCCGTCACGGGCAGCCGGGTGTAGGCCAGCGCGATCGCCAGCGAGCCGGCGGCGAACAGGATGAAGTTGCGCTTGCGGCCCAGGCGGTCCGTCAGGTAGGCGCTGACGATGTAGCCGACGTACGAGCCGGCGATGACCATCGCCAGGTAGCCGCCGGTGCCCAGCACCGTCAGGTGGCGCTCCGTCTTCAGGAACGTGGGCAGCCAGGTCGTGATCGCGTAGTAGCCGCCCTGCGCGCCGGTCGTCAGCAGCACGGCGCGCAACGTCGTCGACAGCATGCGCGGCGAGAAGATCTCGGTGAACTTCGCCTGCTCCGCTTGTGCGCCGCGGCGCTGCTCGGCCAGGAACACGTCCGGCTCTTCCACGAAGCGGCGGATGTAGATGACGAAGATGGCGGGGAGGATCCCCAGCAGGAACAGCGAGCGCCACGCCAGTTCGGCCGGCAGCAGCGAGAACATCAGCGCGTACAGCAGCGCCGAGACGCCCCAGCCCAGCGCCCATCCGGCCTGCACCATGCCGACCGCCTTGCCGCGGTCCTTCGCGCGGATGACCTCACCCATCAGGATCGCGCCGGCCGTCCATTCGCCCCCCATGCCGAAGCCCATCAGGCCGCGCAGCACGAGCAGCTGGTTGAAGGTCTGGGCAAAGCCGCTCAGCACCGTGAACAGCGCGAACCACAGGATCGTGATCTGCAGCGTCTTCACGCGGCCGATGCGGTCCGACAGGATGCCGGCCAGCCAGCCGCCCAGCGACGACGTGAGCAGCGTGACGGTGCCGATCAGGCCGGCGTCGCCTTTCGACAGGCCCCAGGTCGCGATCAGCGTGGGGATGACGAAGCTGAGGAATTGCGTGTCCATCGCGTCCAGCGCATAACCGACCTTGCAGCCGATGAATGTGCGGCGTTCCGTTTTCGTGAGTTGGCGCAGCCAGCCGAAATGGCTTGTGTCCACGCGCTCCTGCGCGAGTTCTTGTGTGTTCATGTCGTCTCCGTTTGGTTTGTTTTTACAACGTCGCCAGCGATGCATTCGGGATGTCTGTCACCAGCATGTAGCCCGGGCGATGGGTGATCACGAACGGCAGGCGCGCCGCCCGGATCGCCTCCTGCGGCGTGACGCCGCAGGCCCAGAACACCGGCACCTCGTCCGCCATGACCTCGACGGCGTCGCCGTAGTCGGGCCGCGCGAGGTCGGCGATGCCGATCAGGCGCGGGTCGCCCAGGTGCACCGGCGCGCCGTGGATCGCGGGGTAGCGGCTGGTGATCTGGATCGCACGGATCGCGTCCTTCGCCTTCAACGGCCGCATGGACACGACCATGTTTCCGCCGAACGGCCCCGCCGCCGCGTTCGGGATGTTCGTGCGGTACATGGCGATGTTCCGGTCCTGCTCGATGTGGCGCAGCGGGATGCCGGCGGCCAGCAGCATCTCCTCGAACGAGAACGAGCAGCCGATCGCGAACGCGACCAGGTCGTCGCGCCACAGGCCTTCCAGCGCTACCGGCGCTTCCGCCAGCTCGCCGTCGCGGTACACGTAATAGCCCGGGACGTCGGTGCGCAGGTCGAGGTCCGCGCCCAGCGCCGGCACGCTCCACGCGCCCGGCTCGCCGACCGCGAGCAGCGGACAGGCTTTCGGGTTGCGCTGGGCGAAGCGGAGGAAATCATGGGCCTGCGCGTCCGGCAGGATGACGAGATTGGCCTGGGCATAGCCGCCGCAGACGCCGGCGGTCGGCTTGCGGAATTCGCCCGCGCGGACCAGGTGACGGAACTGGATCGGTTTCATCGATTTCTCTGCTCGTAATGACTTGGAACAAGCATAGTTGCGTCCTCCTCATTTCACCAAATCACTTATTTTTATCGCATGTGTTAAATTTTTCTAAACACCTCTTTAAACCGTTCCTCTTTTGCTTAAAGTATTCTTTACGCCATGAACACGCGCTTCCTCGAAACCCTGATCACCCTCGCCCAGCTGCGCAGTGTCCGCGCGACGGCCCGTGCCATGCATGCGACGCCGGCGGCGATCTCGTTGCGGATCAAGGCGCTGGAAGAAGAACTGCAGACGGAACTCATCGACCGCAGCACGCGCGAATTCCGGCTGACGCCGAACGCGGACTACCTGTTGAACCACGCGAAGGCCGTGGTGGATGCGACCCGGCGCCTGCGCGAGGCGGCGCGCACGGAAAGCGCGGTGCGGGGCCGGCTGCGGCTGGGGGTGATCGAGACGGTGGTGCACAGCTGGCTCGCGCATTCCGTGCGCCAGCTGAACGCCAGTTTCCCGGAGCTGGAAATCGATCTCGTCGTGGACATGAGCACGACGCTGGAAAAACGTTTACTGGCGGGAGAGCTCGACCTGGTGGTCGGCATCGAGGGCGTGAACAGCAGCGAGATCACGTCCGAGCCGCTGGCCGTGTACCCGGTGCGCTGGATCGCGCGGGCCGGCTTGCTGTCGGCGCAGCGCGAGGGCCTGGCCCAGCGCCTGCTGCAGTTCCCGATCCTGACGTTCGGCCGCGGCACGCAGCCGCACCGGATGCTGGAAGACATCGTCACCCGGCTCGCCAACCTGAGCGCGGTGCCGCTGGAACAGACCCGGATCACCTGCTCGCCGTCCGTCGCGGCCATCATCCAGTTGATCCGCAACGGCTTCGGCGTGGCCGCGATTCCCTGGCTGTTCGTCAGCAGCCACCTGGAGAACGGCGAATTCGTGGAAGTGCCGCTGCAGCCGGTGCCGCCGCCGATCATCGTGTCGATGAGCCGCCGCACGAACGCGCCGGTGGCGGTGCATGCGGCGGCATCCGCCGTGCGCGCGGCCTGCGCGGAGTATTGCGCGCAGGTGGACGAGAGGTATATCGAGAGCCTGGGCTGAGTCGACGGCATTACCGCCGCGGCGGTGGAACTCATCCTGTATCCGCTCACGCATTCCTGAGGAGCGGACGACGCTTTTACTGCTGGCGCTTTTTCTCTTCTTTTTTTACTTTTTTATCCGCCTTTTTTTCCTTGGCAGTTTTGGCCGGTTCTTTCTTTGTGGACTTTTTTGCGTCTTGACTCTTACTCATTGTATTCTCCGGATTTAATGGATCGAGCAGCCACGTAGCGTAGGCAATGGTTGAATGGCAATAGCGACGTCGCCTTCCGGATCTTCCTCGGTTTTACACTGTATCCATGCAAGCACTTCGGCAATACTGGCCAGGCCGCTGTGCAAGGAAGCGCGGGCTGCGTAATAGTCGGACAGGTCCCCACCGTCGGGCACGGGCACGGCGGTCACCGACTGGCCCAGTGCGAGGATTTTCGTTTCGAGTTCTTTCAGATCGAACGTCAGCGCGGCATGCAGCACTTCCATGGCCGCCACTGCGTCATCCATATCGTAGGAGATATCGTTCATTGTAGTTCCAGCCTTGTGGTTGTCGAATGATGCGCGGGCCGGGCAACTCGGTGCGTGGAAAGCCGGATAACGGAAAAGAATGGGGCCGCCAGAAAAGGCATGCGCGAGGCGGGCAATCATCCGGCTTCCCGCAAACATAAGATACAGCAATAATCAAAAGCGCGTCGCAATCGATAATCCGGCCACGCCGGCCCCAAAAAAAATAAATCGGAAATGATTAGGTGAACAGGGAAAAGTCCTGTATCTTTCTTCTGGCACTGCATCAAGTCGTCGTTATTGTTGGCCTTTCTCTCCCGTCCCGCCTCCGCTGGTCCTGTTTGATTTCCTTCGTTACACTCCCTTGGTCGAAAGTGCGTTTCGGGCGTTTTGCCCATGCATGTAAAAAGGATTAAAAATGACTACTCAAACCGGCACCGTGAAATGGTTCAATGACTCCAAGGGCTTCGGCTTCATTACGCCCGACGCAGGCGGCGGCGACCTGTTCGCCCATTTCCAGGACATCCAATCGGAAGGCTTCAAGAGCCTGGCGGAGAACCAGCGCGTTTCGTTCGTGCGCTCGACCGGCCCCAAAGGCGAAAAAGCGGGAAATATCCGCGCGATTTAATCAGCCAAACTGATCATCGGGACGCACCACGCAGATAGCGTGGGCGTCGCCACAAAAAAACGGATTCACGGTCGACGTGAGTCCGTTTTTTTCATGAAGGATGCCTCGCGTACAAACGCCACCAGCCGCTCCCGCACCCAGCGCTGCGCCGCGTCGCGATGGTTGCGGTTATGCCAGGCCATGTGGATGGCGAAGCCGGGCACGGGCAGCGGCGGCGCGAGCACGCGGACGCGGACGTTGCGCCCCCTGCCCTCCACCATGCGGGCCGGCACGAGGGCGACGAGGTCAGAACGTTCGACCAGGTCCAGCACGGAGTGGAACGTCGACGCCGACACGACGACGCGGCGGCGCAGGCCCCGCGCGTCGAGCACCTCGTCGACCGGCGTCGTGAAACTGCCGCCGCGCGGCGAGACCATCACGTGTTCGAGTTCGCAGAAGCGCTGCGTATCCAGCGGGCGGCGCAGCGCCGGGTGGCCACGCCGCGCGATGAAGACGTAGCGCTCTTCGAACAGCGGACGCGAACGGAGCGACTCCGCGATGCCTTCCGGCGTCAGCACCGCGAGGTCGATCTCGCCCTTTTCCATCTGCGCTTCCAGGCGTGCGGCATCGGCCGGACGCAGGGCGATGCGCAGGCCGGGTGCCGCGCGGCGCAGCGCGAGCGTGAAGTCGAGCAGCAGGGCCGATTGCACGTAGTCCGAGCACGCCACGTGGACCGTGAACTCGTCGCGCGCAGGGTCGAAGGCGCGGGCCGACGTCACCACGTCGCGCAGCTGCGCGAGGGCCGCCGCCAGCGGCGCCTGCAGGCCCAGGGCCAGCGGCGTGGGCGTCATGCCGCGGTGGCTCGGCACGAACAGCGGATCGCCCAGCATCTCGCGCAGGCGCGCCAGCTGGGCGCTCAGCGCGGGCTGGCTCAGGTTCAGGCGCTGCGCGGCGCGGCTCACGCTGCGTTCGGCCAGCAGCGCGTCCAGCGTCACGAGCAGGTTGAAATCGATGCGCTTGATATCCATTTTTTGGATACTACCCCAAAAGCCGGCTGGCATTCCCGACCGTGGTTTTCGCGCCCAGAATGGTCTCCATCGTCAACAAGGAGAACAACGATGAAGACTGTTTTGGTGGTGCACGCCCACCCCGACCCGCACTCCCTCACCGCGCAGATGGCGGCCGCCGCGCGCGCCGAACTGCGCGCCCAGGGCCATGAAGTGATCCAGTCCGACCTGTATGCGCTGGGCTGGAAGGCCGTCTACGACGAACACGATTTCCCCGACCGCCTGAACCCCGAGCGCCTGTCGTTCGTGGACGAATCGGGCCACGCGTTCAGCACCGGCACGCAGCCGGACGACGTGCGCGCCGAACAGGCCAAGCTGATGGCGGCGGATGCCGTCGTCTTCCAGTTCCCGCTGTGGTGGTTCGGCATGCCGGCCATCATGAAGGGCTGGATCGAGCGCGTGTACGCCTTCGGCCTCGCCTACGGTTACCAGGGCGCCGGCAACCGCCACCGCTACGGCGAGGGCGGCCTCGCGGGCAAACGCGCGATGCTGTCCGTGACGACGGGCGGACCGGCCGCCGACTACGGCCCGCGCGGCATCAACGGCCAGCTCGACGAACTGCTGTTCCCCATCACGCACGGCGTCCTGTTCTACCCCGGCATGGAGGTACTGCCCACGTATGCCGTGCATGGCGCGGGCCGCATCGATGCCGAGGGCGTCGAACGCGCGAAGGCCGGCCTGGCGGCACGCATGCGCACCCTGTTCACCGATGCGCCGATTCCCTATCGCCCGCAGAACGGCGGCGACTTCCCCGACCGGCACGTGCTGGCGGACGACGTCGCGCCCGGCGTCACCGGATTGCGCGCCCACCTGCGCTGAGACGGTCCCTGTCGTGGGACAATGGTCAAAATCACCACGACAGGAGACCCAATGAAAAAGACGCTGGCCGGCTTGCTGCTGTCCGCCCTGGCCTGGTCGGCCCAGGGCGCCGATATCGTCCTCGATGCGCCGGTGCCGCGGATCGTGCACAGGGACGGGCGCCATGCGCTGCTGGTGGACGGCAAGCCGTTCTTCATGCTGGGCGCGCAGGTGAACAATTCCAGCGCCTGGCCCGCGCAGATGCCGCTGGTCTGGCCGGCCATCGACAGGCTGGGCGCCAATACGCTGGAAGTGCCCATCGCGTGGGAACAGATCGAAACACAGCCGGGCACCTTCGACTTCAGCTACCTCGACCTGCTGCTCGCGCAGGCGCGCACCCATAACGTGCGCCTCGTGCTGCTGTGGTTCGGCGCGTGGAAGAACAATGGACCGAGCTATACCCCCGCATGGATCAAGCTGGACAACGCCCGCTATCCGCGCGTCGTCGATGCGAAGGGCGAGCTGCGCGATTCGCTGTCGCCGATCTTCCCGGCCACGCTGGACGCCGACCGCACCGCCTTCGTCGCGCTGATGCGCCACATCCGCGAGAAGGACCCGCAACGCACGGTCATCATGGTCCAGATCGAGAACGAGACGGGCACCTACGGCAGCGCGCGCGACCACTCGCCGCAAGCCAATCAACTGTTCGCCGGCCCGGTGCCCGTGCCGCTGCTGAAGGCGCGCGGACGCACGGGCGGCACGTGGACGGAAGTCTTCGGCAAGGAAGCCGACGAAGCCTTCCACGCCTGGTACATCGCCCGCTTCGCCGACGAGGTGGCCGCCGCCGGCAAGGCGGAGCTGGACCTGCCCATGTACGTCAACGTGGCGCTGCGCGATCCGTTCAAGCAGCAGGAGCCGACGTCGTACTCGGCCGGCGGCCCCACCGACAACGTGATCGACGTGTGGAAAGCCGGCGCGCCGCACATCGACGCGATCGGCCCGGACATCTATTTTCCCGAGACGCCGAAATACCATGCGGTGCTGAAACTGTACGACCGCCCGGACAATCCGCTGTTCGTCCCCGAAACGGGCCACACCTTCGCCTACGCGCGCTACCTGTTCGACGTGATGGGCCGGCGCGGCATCGGCTTTGCGCCGTTCGGCGTCGACTTCACGAAGGAAGCGAACGACCCGGCCGCGATCCCGAAAAGCGCGTGGGACATGCTGGAGCCGTTCGCCAGCAACTACCGCCTCGTGGCGCCCATCATGCGCATCTGGGCGCGGCAGGCGTTCGAGGGTAACGTCTGGGGCGCGAGCGAACCGGACGACCGCAAGCCCGTCGACCTGGACCTCGGCAACTGGAAGGCGCGCGTCCACTACGACAAGGGCACGTTCGGCGCGTCCGACTGGACGTGGATGAAGCCGCGCCCCGCGAATCCGCAGGGGCCGGAAGGCGGCGTGCTGGTCGCGGCGCTGGGCCCGGACGAATACCTGGTCACGGGCCGCATGGCACGCATCGATTTCACGGCGCCCGAGGGCAGCGGCCGGCGCGCCCTGCTCGCGCGCGTGGAGGAAGGCCGCTACGACGACGCGGGCAACTGGGTGCTGCACCACGTATGGAACGGCGACCAGACGGATTACGGGTTAAATTTCACCACGGTGCCGCGCGTGCTCCGGATCAAACTCGGGAGCTATCCGGCCCGCCAGCCGTGAAAGGAACCGTTCCATGACCACGACCATGCACAAGATCGCCCTGATCCTGTTCGTGCTCGCCCTGCTGCACACGTTCGCCACCCGGCTCTTCGAAAGCCTGGCGCACCGCCATCCGCGCCACGCCGGCCTGTTCCACCTGCTCGGCGAGGTGGAAGTCGTCTTCGGCTTCTGGGCCTTCGTGCTGATGCTCGCGCTGGCCTTCGTCGACGGCAGCGCCGCCGCCATCGACTACGCCGAATCGCGCCATTACACGGAGCCGCTATTCGTGTTCGTCGTGATGGTGGTGGCCGCGTCGCGGCCCGTGCTGGAAGCGGCGCGCGCGCTCGTGCGCCTGCTCGCGCGGCTGCTGCCGCTGCGCACGGAGGTCGCGCAGACGTGGCTGGGCCTCGCGCTCGTGCCGCTGGCCGGCTCCCTGATCACGGAACCGGCCGCGATGACGATCGCCGCGCTGATGCTGGCCCCGTCCGTGTTCCGTCCCGGAATGCCGGAATGGCTGAAATACGGGGCTCTGGGCGTCCTGTTCGTCAACGTGTCGATCGGCGGCACCCTGACGTCCTACGCCGCGCCGCCCGTGCTGATGGTGGCCGGGACGTGGGGCTGGGACAGCGTCCACATGCTGGCGCACTTCGGCTGGCGCGCCGCCATCGCCGTGCTGGTCAACGCCAGCGTCGTGACCTATTTGCTGCGCCCGCACCTGCGCCCGTTCGACGTGTCGATCGAGGGCGAGGCGCCCGTGCGCATGCCGGTTCTCGTCACGCTCACCCACCTGGGCGTGCTGACGGCGATCGTGCTGCTGGCCCACCATCCCGTGCTGTTCATCGGCATTTTTCTGCTGTTCCTCGGCATCACCCAGGCCTACCCGCGCTACCAGGACCCGCTCCTCGTGAAGGAAGGCCTGCTGGTCGGCTTCTTCCTCGCCGGCCTCGTCGTGCTGGGCGGGATGCAGCAATGGTGGCTGCAGCCCATCGTCGCGAGACTCGAACCCACCGCCCTGTTCTTCGGCGCGCTGGGCCTCACCGCGATCACGGACAACGCCGCGCTGACCTACCTCGGCTCGCTGATCGCCGGACTGTCCGAGCAGGCGAAGTACATGCTGGTCGCGGGCGCGGTGGCGGGCGGCGGCCTGACCGTCATCGCCAACGCGCCGAACCCGGCCGGCGTCGCCCTGCTGCGGCGCGGCTTCAACGACGAGTCGATCGGGGCCGTGGGCCTGCTGCTGGGGGCGCTGGCGCCCACTTGTGCGGCGGCCGTGTTGTTCTTGTTGTGAGCCAGGAAGTTGCGTATTTACAACGCAGCATCATCGGGCCGGCACCCATCCGGTGCAAACATTCCGTCTTGCACCATGCCTTGCACCAAGCCCGCGCAAATATTGCACAGGGGGGAAATGCCGTCCTTTTGTTGACAAAATATCTGTGTTCTACTTTTCCGACTGCGTCCATCCCGCCAACGCATCGGAAAGTCGACCTTGAAGAATGCATCCTCATTGACACGCCGGTTCGGCGTTTTGCTGTCCACGTTTTTCATCGGTTTCGCCATCTTCGGCACCGTGGCCTTCCACACGTTGCGAACCCTCAAGGTCGGCGGGCCCTTGTACGACCACATCGTCCAGAACAAGGACCTGGTGGCGGACGTGCTGCCGCCGCCCGAATACATCATCGAATCCTACCTGGTCACGCTGCAGCTCGCGCAGGCCGGACAAGACCAGCGCACCGCCCTGGTCGAGCGCCTGAAAGCCTTGCGGGACGACTACGAGACACGCCACCGCTACTGGAAGGCCGCCGGGCTCGATCCCGAGCTGGGCGACTTCATGCTGGCACAGGCGTATGCGCCGGCGCAGGCCTTCTACGATCTCGCGTTCAGGAAGCTGGTGCCGGCGCTGGCGGGCGGCGACGGGGACCAGGTGGCGGCCATCATGCGCGACCTGAACGGCTTGTATGACCAGCACCGCAAGGCCATCGACCAGGTCGTGAAACTTGCGACGGCACGCGGCGATGCCGACGAGACGGCGGCCGCGCGCCGCATCGACCATGCGCAGCTGGTGATGCTGGCCGTGCTGGCGACCTCGCTCGGCACCAGCCTGGCCGTGGCCTGGTTCATCCTGAAAACCGTGCGGCGGCGCCTTGGCGGCGATCCCGACTACGCGGCCGAGATCTGCCGGCAGGTCGCGGCGGGACGCCTCGACATCGAGGTCGAGGTGGAGGACGTGGACAAGGCGGGCGACAGCCTGCTGGCCTCGATCCGCACGATGCACGGCACGCTGGCCGGCATGGTGGGCGGCATCAAGGACGCGGCGGACAACCTGTCGGCCGGCACGACCCAGATCTCGGCGGGCAATCGCGACCTGGCCGAACGCACCGAGCGCCAGACCGCCTCGCTGGAGCAGGTGAGCCGCGTGATGGCCGCGCTGACGGTGACCGTGCAATCCAACGCCTCGGCGGCCGAAGAAGCCAACCAGCTGGCGCTGCGCACGTCGACCGTCGCGGCGAGCGGCGGCAGCGCGGTCGACGACGTGGTGCGCACGATGGAGCTGATCAATTCCTCGTCCGCGCGCATCGTGGACATCATCGGCGTCATCGACGGCATCGCATTCCAGACCAATATCCTCGCGCTCAACGCGGCCGTCGAGGCGGCGCGCGCCGGCGAACAGGGACGGGGCTTTGCCGTCGTCGCCGGCGAGGTGCGCACGCTGGCCCAGCGTTCGGCCGCGGCCGCGAGAGAGATCAAGGCCCTGATCGACGAGTCGGTCGAGCGCATGCAGGCAGGCAGCCACATGGTGGGACAGGCCGGCAGCACGATGAGCGACGTGGTCGGCAGCGTGCGCCAGGTAAGCGACCTCATCGCCCGCATCAGCACGGCCAGCCGCGAGCAGAGTGCCGACATCCTGCAAGTCCACGCCAGCATCGGACAGATGGAATCCGTCGCCGAGCAGAACGCGGCGCTGGTCGAGGAGGCCGCGAGCGCAGCGGCGTCGCTGCAGGAGCAGACCGAGGCACTGAATGGGGCGGTGCGCAATTTCCGCTTGCATGCCTGAGCGCCGGCGCCACTTGTGCGGCGGCTCTGTTGTTCTTGTTGTAACTTATACCTTGAAGCGGGACCCTCCACGTCCCGCAGCGAGGGAAACATGGACAACGACCTGCTGGTCAGCAAGACGGGCACCATCGAGCGCTGCTGCAAGCGTGCCCGCGACGAATACGAGAAAGATCCCACCACCTTCGTCGGCGACATCACGCGCCAGGACGCGGCCACGTTGAACGTGATCCGCGCATGGGAAGCGGCCGTCGAGATGGGAGATTATGTGCTGGCCGACCGCGGCCTGGGTCCGGCCCACGACGAGCGCGAGGTCATCACCCTGCTGGCGGATCACGGCTGGATCGAGCCGGCATTGGCCGAAGACCTCAAGCGCACGGGCGAATTCTGCCGCGCCGAATGGGATCACCAGGCCGCGCCGCTGCCCGCGCTGGTGACCATCATCAAGCGGGGCCTGGACGATTTCGACGTGTATGCACGCGCGCTGCTGGCGGGTAGCACGACAGAGGATCCGGCGGCGGATGCTGTCTAACTGGTATCATGCGCCCTTTCTGAACCACGCACCAGACACCACAAGAACATGAGCCAACCGACCAACCTGCCATCCTTCTGGAGCCGGCTGTCCCTTGCCTTCGGCGCCTTCTTCAAGACCCTGGGCGACGCCGAGTTCGCCGCGCGCGTGCGCGACGACCAGGTCGGCCCGATCGCCGCACCTGCTCCCGCGCCCGCCCCGGCGCCCGAACCGAAGCCGGCTCCTGCCCCGGCACCGGCCCCGCTGCGCATCGCCACGCCGGACGCCGCCCTGCAGCTGCTGGGCCTGCTGCAACGCGAAGCGCGCCTGATCGACTTCGCCAACGAGAACATCACGGTCTACGCGGACGCCGACATCGGCGCCGCCGCCCGCCTCGTCCACGAAGGCTGCGCGCGCGTGCTGCGCGAGCACTTCACCATCGAGCCCGTGCGCGGCGAGCTGGAAGGCACGCGCATCACGCTGCCGGAAGGCTTCGACGCCGCCAGCGTGCGCCTGACCGGCAACGTCGTCGGCAAGGCCCCGTTCACGGGCACCCTGTCGCATCGCGGCTGGCGCGCCCGCGACGTGCGCCTGCCGCAGCTGGCGGATAAACACGACGCCAGCGTCATCGCCCCGGCGGAGGTGGAACTGTGAGCGAGATTCAAACCAACGACGCCCGCTACGCCATCGGCATCGACCTCGGCACGACGCACAGCGCGCTGTCGTACGTCGACCTGCAGGCCAGCGACGGCGAAAAGGCCGACCAGGGCGTGCTGGGCATCCCGCAGCTGAGCGCGCCGGGCACCGTCGAGGCGCTGCCGCTACTGCCCTCGTTCCTGTACCTGCCGCACCCGGACGAACTGGCGCCGGGCGAACTGGCGCTGCCGTGGACGAACGGCCAGGCCGCACCCGTCGTGGGCGAGATGGCCCGCGCGCGCGGCGCCGGCACGCCGATCCGCCTCGTGTCGTCGGCGAAGAGCTGGCTGAGCCACCCGAGCGTGGACCGCCGCGCCGCCATCCTGCCGACCGATGCGCCGGAAGAAGTCGAGCGCGTGTCGCCGCTGGCCGCATCGACCCGCTACCTCGAGCACCTGAAAGCCGCGTGGAACGCCACGCATCCGGACGCGCCGTTCGAACGGCAAGCCGTCACCGTGACGATCCCGGCCTCGTTCGACCCGGCCGCGCGCGAACTGACGGCGGAAGCCGCAAAGAGCGCCGGCTACAGCAACCCCACCCTGCTGGAAGAACCGCAGGCCGCGCTGTACAGCTGGATCGAAGGCAGCGGCGGCGGCTGGCGCAAGCAAGTGAAAGCGGGCGACATCGTGCTGGTCGTGGACGTCGGCGGCGGCACGAGCGACTTTTCGCTGATCGCCATCCTCGAACGCGACGGCAACCTGGAACCGCACCGTGTCGCCGTCGGCGACCACATCCTGCTGGGCGGCGACAACATGGACCTCGCGCTGGCCCACCTCGTCGCGCGCAAGCTCCAGGCGAACGGCACGCAGCTGGACGCGTGGCAGATGCGCGCCCTCACCTATGCCTGCCGCGGCGCCAAGGAACACCTGCTGGCGGACGCCAACGCGACCACGTGGCCCATCGTCGTGCCGAGCCGCGGCTCGAAGCTGATCGGCGGTTCGATCCGCACGGAGCTCACGCGCGACGAAGTCACCACGTTCATCACGGACGGCTTCTTCCCGCGCGTGGAAGCCTCCGCGCGCCCGGCCGTGCGCACCCGCGCGGGCCTGACGCAAGTGGGCCTGCCGTATGCGCAGGACGCCGCCATCACGCGCCACCTCGCTGCCTTCCTCGGCCGCCAGGCCGGTGCGACGGCGGAGCTGGAAGGCTTCAACGGCAAGGTGAATGCCGAGCACACCTTCCTGCACCCGAGCGCCGTGCTGTTCAACGGCGGCGTGTTCAAGTCCGACATCCTCGCCAAGCGCGTGATGGACACCATCAACGACTGGCTGTACATGGAAGGCGCGGAACCGGCCCGCATGCTGGAAGGCGCGGACCTGGATCTGGCCGTCGCGCGCGGCGCCGCCTACTACGGCTATGCGCGCCGCGGCGGCGGCGTGCGCATCCGCGGCGGCACGGCCCGCTCGTACTATGTCGGCGTCGAGTCGGCCATGCCCGCGATCCCCGGCTTCGAGCCGCCGCTGGAAGCGCTGTGCGTGGCGCCGTTCGGCATGGAAGAAGGCAGCGAGCTGGAACTGCCGGGCCAGGAATTCGGCCTCGTCGTGGGCGAGCCCGTGCACTTCCGCTTCTTCGGCTCCACCGTGCGCCGCCAGGACCAGATCGGCACCGTGCTGGAGTCGTGGAGCCCGGACGAGCTGCAGGAATTGAACGAGATCCAGGCGACCCTGCCGGCGGAAGGCCGCACGCCGGGCGACGTCGTGCAGGTGAAACTGCATGCCGTCGCGACGGAAGCGGGCACGCTGGAACTGGTGGCCGTGGCCCGTGAAGGCCAGCGCTGGAAGGTCGAGTTCGACGTCCGCAGCACCGAGCAGTGACCCGCACGCCAGCAGCCCTCGTCGGCATCGACCTCGGCACCACCAATACGGTGCTGGCCCATGCCGACGCCGGGTCCGAACAGGTCGCCACCTTCGCCATCACGCAACTGGTGGCACCGGGCGAAGTGGGCATGGCGCCGCTGCTGCCGTCGAGCCGCTACCATCCGCTCGAAGGCGAACTGGCGGCGGATGCGCTGCAGTTGCCCTGGTCGCAGCCGGACGTCGGCGGCGTGGATCGCGTTGCCATCGGGCGTCTCGCAAGGAGCCTGGGCGCGGCGTCGCCGGGGCGGCTGGTCGCCTCCGCGAAAAGCTGGCTGTCGCATCCCGGCGTGGACCGCACCGCGCCCATCCTGCCGTGGGGCGCGCCGGACGACGTGCCGAAAGTGTCGCCGCTGGCCGCCAGCGCCAGCTATCTGGCGCATTTGCGCGCGGCATGGAATACGCAGTACCCCGCAAGGCCGCTGGAACGGCAGCAGATCGTCCTCACGATCCCCGCTTCGTTCGACGAAGGCGCGCGTGCCCTGACGCTGGAAGCGGCGCGTCTCGCCGGCCTGCCGGACGTGCGCCTGCTCGAAGAACCGCAGGCCGCGCTGTACGACTGGCTGCAGCGCCATCGGACGACCCTCTCCGCCGACCTCGCGGATGCGAAGCTCGTGCTCGTGGCCGACGTGGGCGGCGGCACCACCGACTTCACGCTCGTCAAAGTCGAACTGAAGGACGGTGAACCATCCTTGTCGCGCATCGGCGTGGGCAACCACCTGATCCTCGGCGGCGACAACATGGACCTCGCCCTGGCCCACCTGGCCGAATCGCGCCTGGGCGAAAGCCAGCGCCTGTCGGCCGGCCGGCTCGCGCAACTGACGGAACGGTGCCGCGCCGCGAAGGAGCAGTTGCTCGCGCCGGACGCGCCGGATGAAACGACCGTCACCCTGCTGGGCAGCGGCTCGCGCCTCATCGGCGCCAGCCGCTCGGCGGCGATCGCGAAGGCCGACGTCGAACGCATCGTGCTGGACGGTTTTTTCCCTTTTAACGACACGCAGGAAGGGCCGCAGCGCGCCCGCGCCGGCATCGTCGAATTCGGCCTGCCGTATGCGAGCGACCCGGCCATCACGCGCCATCTGGCGGGCTTCCTGCGCCAGCACGCGCAGGCGGCGCGCGAAGCGCTGGGCATGAAAGATGACGGCCGCCTGCCCGTCCCCGATACGCTGCTGCTGAACGGCGGCGTGTTCCGCGGAGAAGCGCTGGCGCGGCGGCTGGCCGACGTGCTGTCCGCGTGGCGCAGAGACTCCATCCGCGTGCTGCACAATGCGGATCCGGACGTCGCCGTCGCGCGCGGCGCCGTCGCGTATTCGCTCGCGCGGGCGGGGCTCGCGCCCGCCATCGAAAGCGGCTCGGCGCGCAGCTACTACCTGATCCTGGAAGAAGGCGAACGTCTGCGCGCGGTCTGCGTACTGCCGCGCGGCGCCCGCGCCGGCGCAGAGATCACGCTGGCCGAACGCAGCTTTGCGCTGCGCGTGGGACGGCCCGTGCGCTTCCACCTCGTGTCCGCCATCGCCGATACGGCCGCGGCGGGCGATCTCGTCGACCTCGATCCCGCCGACGTCGTGCGCCTGCCCGCGATCGCCACCGTGCTGCACGCGCAGGATGCGAAGACGGCGTCGATTCCCGTGCAACTGGCGGCCGCGCTGTCCGAGCTGGGCACGCTGGAGATGTTCTGCGTGGCCGAGGATGGCAGCGGCCAGCGCTGGCGCCTCGAATTCCAGCTGCGCGGCGAAGAAGAGGTGCCGGAATTCGTGCATCCACGGATCGACGAAGCCATCAGGCGCATCGACCGCATCTTCGGCGCGCGCAACCAGCAGGTGGAGGCGCGCGAAGTGCGCCAGCTGCGCGGCGCGCTCGAGCACGTGCTGGGCGGCCGCGAACGGTGGGAGACGCCCCTGCTGCGCCGCCTGTTCGACGCCCTGATGGAACGCGCGAAAGGCCGGCGCCGCTCGGCCGAGCACGAACGCGTGTGGCTGAACCTGGCCGGCTGGTGCCTGCGGCCCGGCTTCGGCGATCCGCTCGACGACTGGCGCATCCAGCAGTTGTGGGCCCTGTTCCCGGCCGGCGCGCAATACGTCAAGGACACCCAGGTGCGCGCCGAATGGTGGACCTTGTGGCGGCGCGTGGCAGGGGGACTCTCGACGGAAGCGCAGCTGCGCCTGCTCGACGACTTCGCGTTCAACCTGCAGGCCGACCCGGGCGACCGCGCGAAGCGTCCCGCCACGCTCGTCGACGGCAGCGAGGACGACATGCTGCGCCTGGGCGCGTCGCTGGAACGCATCCCGGCCGCGTACAAGGCCGAGATCGGGGACTGGATGGTGGGCCGCATCATGGGCATCCCCGTCACGCCCAAGCCCGATGCGAAGGCGGCGGCCACGTACGCACGCTACCTGTGGGCGCTCGCGCGCGTGGGCGCACGGACACCGCTGCACGGCAGTGCGCACGAAGTGGCGCCGCCGGAGGCTGCGGGTCGCTGGCTCACGGCACTCATGCAGCTGGACTGGAAACGGATCGAACCGGCCGGCTTCGCCGCCGCCCACCTCGCGCGCAGGACGGGCGACCGCACGCGCGACATCGACGACGACCTGCGGGCGCAAGTGCTGCTGAAGCTCGCGTCCGCGGGGGCGCCGGCCAGCTGGTCCGCGCAGGTGCGCGACGTCGTCGAACTGGACCAGGAAAGCAGCACGCGCATGTTCGGCGATGCGCTGCCGCCGGGACTGAAACTGCTGCGCTGAAACGGCGCGTCCGCTTCCAGCACGAAGCCGGCTTTTCGGGCATCATCGCCTCTCCACCGAGTCACAGAAGGAGAAGTGCAATGTCCGACCCCACGAACCCGTTCACGTCCCCCTATGTCCCGCCCCGGGTCTGGTCCCCGGCGACGCCTTCGGGCGGCGCCTTCGCCAGCATCAACCGCCCCGTCGCGGGCAAGACCCACGAGCTGGAACTGCCGGTGGGCAAGCATCCGCTGCAACTGTATTCGCTGGGCACGCCGAACGGGCAAAAGGTCACGATCATGCTCGAGGAGCTGCTGGCCGCCGGTCACACGGGGGCGGAATACGACGCCTGGCTCATCCGCATCAACGAAGGCGCCCAGTTCGGCAGCGGCTTCGTCGGGATCAATCCGAACTCCAAGATCCCGGCCCTCGTCGACCGCAGCGGGCAAGAGCCCGTGCGCGTGTTCGAATCGGGCTCGATCCTCGTCTACCTGGCGGAAAAATTCGGCAGCGCCTTCCTGCCCAAGGACGTTCCCGCCCGCACCGAGACCTTCAACTGGCTGATGTGGCAGATGGGATCGGCGCCCTTCGTCGGCGGCGGCTTCGGCCATTTCTATGCGTACGCGCCGGAAAAGCTGGAATACCCGATCAACCGCTATGCGATGGAAACGAAGCGCCAGCTGGACGTGCTCGACCGCCTGCTGGCCGAGCGCCGCTTCGTCGCGGGCGACGAGTACACGATCGCCGACATGGCGATCTGGCCGTGGTACGGCGGCCTCGTGCTGGGCGAGCTGTACGATGCCGGCGAATTCCTCGCCGTGCACCAGTACCAGCAGGTGCGCCGCTGGGCGGACGAGGTCGGCGCGCGCCCGGCCGTGATCCGCGGCCGCAAGGTCAACCGCGTGCGCGGCAAGCCGGAAGAGCAGGTGCTGGAGCGGCACGACTCTTCCGACCTGGACTGAACGTTATCCGCCATCCTCCTCCGCCGGCGCCGGGCCGGCGGCAAGTCTTGCCCGTCTTCTAGCGGGCGCACGGCAATGCGGATTGGGGCTAGGATCGGACCGTTGGCGCGTACCGCGTTCGCGCACGATTGAGCGGACGCAAACGCGTACCAGGCGGCCCATTTACCCTGAATGGATACCGCACCGACAGCCTGCAATCATCGACATCAGGAGGACGAGAGATGAGCTACGCAGATCGCGACAAATACGGCATGTACAAGGACACCGGACGACATGCCGGCCCCGGCCCGGCGCTGATGGGCGCCGACACCCTGATCGGCGACAGCGTCGTCAACGCTGCCGACGAAGACCTGGGCGACATCAAGGAAATCATGCTCGACATGCAGACCGGCCAGGTCGCCTACGCCGTGCTGTCCTTCGGCGGCTTCCTGGGCATGGGCGACAAGCTGTTCGCCGTGCCCTGGCAGGCCCTGCACCTGGACACCGTCAACAAGCGCTTCGTGCTCGACATCGAGAAGGAACGCCTGCAGACCGCCCCCGGCTTCGACAAGGATGCCTGGCCCGACATGGCTGATGCGCAATGGGCCCAGCACATCCACAGCTTCTATGGCACCGACCCGATGCGTTCCGGCGCCCCCAGCATGGGACCGAACGTGGCGATGCGCGGCATGGTCGGCGGCGGCGCGGGCGCCAGCACGGGCGCCGGTGCCGGCATGGGCTCGATGGGCGCCGGGCATGCGGGTTCGTCCGACATGGGCACGGGCGCGGGCAGTGCCATGCCCGGTGGCGGCGTCGCTGGCGGTGCCGGCGGGAGTCTCGACCCACGGCCCGGTACGGCCGGCAGCGACACGGACCTGAGCAAGATCCGCGGCAGCAACCTCGGCTGACGCTGGAGCACGCACCATCGGCCCGCCAAAGGCCGGTGGTGCGGCTGGCGACACACGTCGTTACAACTTGTAACGTCAATAGTGCATCGTTTTTCCATGCAATCTGGCAGACTGACGGGATGCAATATTTACTAATCAGCCACTTTGTGTCGCACCTGCATGTAACACAGATGTCATTGAAGCATGCTAATTCTTAACAAAAGCTTTACGAAACTTTACAGCACCGCCCGTTCTACCCCGGCCATTCGCCCTCTACAATTTTGACATGAAAATCTCGAGTGAACAGACGCTGAAACTGGACAGCTGGGGTGGCCGCGCACAGCCGGGCGGGTTCGACACGGACTGGCTCGCGGACACCGTCGCCCGCACGGCGCTGGTCGACCGCGCGCGGCTGGCGCGTGCCGACAGGATCCTGTTCATCGCCCACCTGGCGCTGGGCGATTTCACTTACCTGCAAAGCTGCTTCACCGCCTTCGCGCGTGCCTTCCCGCACATCAAGATCGACCTGTGGGTCGACGAGCGCCGCCGCACGCGCCGGGCCGCGGACTGGCCGCACCTGAAAAAATACGCGCTGTACGACTGGCTGGCCGAGTGCCCCTGCTTCGACAAGGTCTACGACGAAACCTACAGCCCCGCGCTGTACAAGGCCTCGCTGCAGGAAGCGCAGCGGCAGGATTATCCGATCGTCGTGTCGCTCGCCGTGCTGGACCGGCACAAGTACGCGGGCCTGGCCCGCAAGATCAGCCCGCACGGCTTCGTCGTGGGCCAGAAGAAGCGCGTGCGGTCCTACGACCTGCCGAAGCACCTCGCCTACCGCAAGCTGGACGCCTTCATTCCCGCGTACAGCGCGGCATCGCATCCGGACCAGCACATCAGCGACATCTACGCCGACTGGTTCACGCAGCTGTTCGGCATCACGATCCCGCCGGCCGCCCGCTATCCCGTACTGTCGATCCCCGACCGGTGGATGAATTACGCGCGCGGCCAGTTCGCGGCCTGGGGATTCGGCGGCACAGGGGGCGCCACGCCCAAGGTCGTGTTCCTGAATGCGTATTCGAAATCGGTCGAACGCTCGTGGCCGCTGGAACGGGTCATCGAACTGATCCGCACCATGCAGCAGGACGCCTCGTGGCGCGACGCCGGCTTCATCGTCAACGTCGTCCCGGAAGACCTGGCGCGTGCCCGCGCCCTGTTCGCCGGCCACGACCTCGCGCGCACCCATCTGTTCAGTGCCGAAGACAATTTCTTCCAGCTACCGGCCATCCTCAGCCTGTGCAAGCTGATCGTCTCCGTCGAGACGGCCGTCATGCATTTGGCGAACGCGGTGCACGTCCCCGTGATCGCGCTGATGCGTCAAAAGAATCCGGAATGGACGCCCATCGACAAGCACAACAGCACCGTCGTCACCGTGGTGCGGCGCGACGACTGGGTCGACAAGATCGGCGTGGATGAAGTGATGGCCGCGCTTGCCTGGCAAGCGCTGTAAAACTGCTCAGGAGGTGATGGGCGCGGCCAGCGCTTCCGCCGTGCCCTTGGCCGCGATGCGCTGCAGCGTCCGCTCCAGCATGGCCGTGTCCGGGTAAATGCGTACGCTCGTCACCTTGCCCCAGCGGACCTCGATCAGGTTGACGCCCTCGGCGGACGTCTGCACGCCATCCGTGCCGTAATTCGTTTCGGTCCAGATCGCCTCGACCTGCGTGCGCCATAGCCAGCCCGACACCCGGACCTCGTGCACGGTGAAGCGGATGCCCTGCAGCAGGCGCAACAGGCGTTCGTACCACGCGCGGATGGCCTCCGGCGTGCGGCGCGTGCCCGACAGCGCATGCGTGCCGACGAAGTAATGCACGGCGTCCGGCGCGAGCTCGTCCGTGATGGCATCGATGCTTCCCGCGCTGAGACCGGCGAATGCGTTGGTGATCCTGCGTCGGACGATGGCGTGGTACATGAGATTCCCCCGTTTAGCCTGTCTGTTCGTCCCGGCCGAACGATTCCCAGGCCGGCAGCGCGAATTCCCTGCGTTCGCGCGTATAAAACCACGCCATCACCAAGCCGACCGCCGCACCCGCGCCGCCGGACCTGAGCGCCACGCCCGGGAAGTCCACCTCCTGATGCGACCACACGAGCAGCCACATGAACACGCCCCAGGCGCACGTGAACCACGTGCCGTAGATGAGGGCAATGTGGGCAAAGCCGAGGAAATGCGGCGGGCGGACGCGGACGCCGCATTTCCACAGCAGCCGGAACAGCAGCGGCTCGGTGTGGCGACGCGACAGGCCGCGCGCCGACAGCACGGCGAGGGAACGGTCCAGTTGGGCTCGAAAATGCATAGGGCGCCACCTTATCAAATGCGTCGCCGAAAAAATGCGTGCATTGTCACGAAGACACCATTTGCATGCGCCGGGCGATGGGCGTAAGATAGTTAGGTAGCCTACCTATATTCATCATGCCCCATTACGACCAACACGTCGAGCGCCTGTCCCAAAACCTGCGCACGGCCCTCAAAGGGCTCGTGCGCCAGATGCGGCGCGACACCGGGCGCCAGGAGCAAGGCCTGTCGCTGATGCAGGCGATGCTCCTGCACCAGATCCACGAGCACCCCGGCATCGGCGTGGCCGAGCTGGCGCGCATGCAGCAGGTGCGCAGCCCGACGATGAGCGGCCAGGTCAAGGCACTGGAAGCGGCCGGCCTCGTCGAACGCGCCGCACAGGAACAGGACAGGCGCCGCAGTGGCCTGCACGTCAGCCCCGCCGGCCACACCGCCCTGCGCCGGCTGCGCGACCGCCGTCACGACTGGCTGTCGCAACGCATCGCCCGCCTGTCGCCCGACCAGATGGCCGCGCTCGCCGGCGCCATCGACGCCCTCAACTTCCTCGCCGACCATGAAGATTGAATCCCCCACGATTGCCGACGCCCGCGAAATCCGCGCCGTCTACCTCGCCCTGATGGCCGTGCTGGGCCTCGGGGCGCTCGACCAGAGCATCGTCGCCACCGCCCTGCCCCGCATCGTGGGCGACCTGGGCGGCATGAATCATTTGTCGTGGGTCGTGACGGCGTACGTGCTCGCCTCCACCGCCACGATGCCGTTGTACGGCAAGCTGGCCGACCAGTACGGCCGGCGTCCGATGATCTTCACGGCACTGGCAACGTTCCTGCTGGGCTCCGTGCTGTGCGGCTTCGCGCAGAGCATGACGCAGCTGATCGCATTCCGCGCCATCCAGGGCATGGGCTCCGGCGGCTTCATGCCGCTGGCGCAGATCATCATCGGCGACCTCGTGCCGCCGCAGGAACGGGCGCGCCGCCAGGGCTCGATCGCGATCGTGTTCGCCGTCACCAGCGTGCTCGGGCCCGTGCTGGGCGGGATGATGACGGACCTGCTGTCGTGGCACTGGATCTTCTTCATCAACCTGCCCGTCGGCGCCGTCGCGTTCTACGCCATCGCGCGCTCGCTGCGCAAGCCCGTGCAGACGCACGCGCATCGCATCGACTACCTCGGCTCCGTGCTGCTCACCGTGACTATCACCGCGCTGCTCCTGATCCTCGCGCTGGGCGGCACGAAATGGGCGTGGGATTCGGTGCAGGTGCAGGTGTGCGCGGCATTGACGGTCGTGCCGGGCGGCTGGCTGGTGGTGCACCTGCGCCGCGCGGAAGAACCCGTGCTGCCGCCGGACCTGTTCCACAGCCGCGTGTTCAACATCGCCAGCATCGTGATGGCCCTGACGTTCATGGGCCTGATGGGCGCGAGCGTGTTCTTCCCGCTGTTCTTCCAGCTCGTGATGGGCAGCAGTCCCGCGCATTCGGGCATGATGACGGTGGCGATGATGGTCGGGATGATCGCGTCCTCCACGTTGAACGGCCGCGTGCTGTCGCGCTCGGGCAAGTACAAGGCCGTGCAGGTCGTGGGATTGTCGGCGGCGGTGCTGGCGTTCGCCGTCCTCGCATGGGGCATGGCCACGGCGCGCGGCTACTGGATCATCGAGCCCGCCATCTTCATGCTGGGCGCGGGACTGGGCCTCGTGATGCCCAACATGACGATCGCCGTGCAGAACGCGCTGCCCGTCCCGCGCCGCGGCGTGGGCACGGCGATGCTGACGTTCTTCCGCTCGCTCGGCGGCCTGCTCGGCGTGACGGGCTCCGGCGCCATCCTCGCGCACCAGGTGCACGCACACGGCATCGCCGACGTCGCGCGCTCGGCGAGTGCGCTGCCCGCCGCGCAGGCGCTGACCGTGGACGTGTACCGCCACGCCATCGCCAACATCTTCGCCGCGGGCGCGCTGATCGTGCTGGCGGGGCTCATCGCGCTGCTGTTCCTGCCGGAATTGCCGCTGGCGGGGCACACCGCGCAGGCCGAGCGATGAGCCGCCACATGCCGGCGAGCCGCGCGCCGTGCTATCGTTGCCGCTCCATTTCCACACCACGAAGGGAGACGCGATGATCAACAAGAACACGATTTGCCTGTGGTACGACAACGACGCCCTCGACGCGGCGACGTTCTACGCGCAGACGTTTCCCGACAGCTCGGTGGGCGCCGTCCACCGCGCGCCGGGCGATTATCCGGCCGGCCAGGAAGGCAGTGTCCTGACGGTGGAGTTCACGGTGATGGGCATCCCGTGCCTCGGCCTGAACGGCGGCCCGGGCGTGCAGCACACGGATGCGTTCTCGTTCCAGGTCTCGACCGAGGACCAGGAAGAGACGGACCGGCTGTGGAATGCGATCGTCGGCAACGGCGGGCAGGAAAGCGCATGCGGCTGGTGCAAGGACCGGTGGGGCGTGTCGTGGCAGATCACGCCGCGCGTGCTGATGGAAGCGTTTACGGGCACCGACCGGGCCGCGGCAAGGCGCGCGTTCAACGCGATGATGGAGATGAAGAAGATCGACGTCGCGGCGATCGAGGCTGCGCGGCGCGGCTGAGCGGTCAGGCGGGCACCAGCGCGGGGGCCGGCACGGAACGCCCGGCCGGTTGGCCCGGGCCGCGCACGCAGTCCAGCGCCAGCAGCGGCGCGACGTCGCCGTCCTCGCGGTCGAGCGCCGCCATCACGGTGTCCGCCGGTGCATACAGGCGCGTGACGATGCGGGCCTGGTTGCGGCCCAGCGCCTTGCCCTGGTACAGCGCCCAGTCGGCCAGGCGCACGGCGCACTGCCAGTCGAACGCGGTGCCGGCGCCCGGCAGCGCGACGATGCCCGCAGTGAGCGTCACCGGGATTGCGCACGTGCCCACGTCGACGGGCTTGCCGCCGATCGCGTCCAGGATGCGCTCCGCCATGCCGGCGACGCTGGCCGGGTCCATGGCGGGCGCGTGGATCATGAATTCCTCGCCGCCCCAGCGCACGACCATGTCGGTGTCGCGCACGGCCGCCGCGAGCCGGCGCGCGACGTCGACGAGGACCGCGTCGCCCGCGCCGTGGCCCCAGCGGTCGTTGATGCTTTTAAAATGGTCGATGTCCATCAGGACGAAGCAGTCGACGGCGTCCGGCACCGGGTGGCGGCGGTCGTCCTCGCGGAGGCTCATCCGGCGCGTCAGCGCGCGCCGGTTGTGCAGGCCCGTCAGGGGGTCGTGCGTCGAACCGAATTCAAGCTGCGTGTTCAATTCCTTCAGGCGCGCGTTGCTGCGCGCCGCGCGCCGGTACAGGACCGTGACGACGGCGCCTGCCAGCACGGTCAGCACGGCGCCAAACGTCGTCGCCAGCTGCACGGTGCGGCGGTTGCTCAGCTCCACGTCCTTCAGGCGGCTCTCCCGCCGAAGCAGCGCGATCTGCTGGCTGCGGCGGTGCGCGTCGAATTCTTCCTGCAGCGCGGAGACTGCGCGGTCCCGCGCGGCGCGCGCGGTCTGCTGCAGCAGCGACTGCCGTTCGCGCACGATCGCCAGCGCCTGCTGGAACTGGCCCGCGCGCTCCAGCATACGGCCCTTTTCGTCCAGCATCTCCGCGACGTCCACGATCTCCTTTTCCTTGCGCAGATCGGCAATGACGCCGTCGACCCAGGGCAGCCCCTCCTTGATGCGCCCCTGCCCCATCAGCGCGAAGCCGAGGTTGGCGCGGGCCATCAGGATCATGTCCCGCTTGCCGCCCTGCTCCGATACGGCGAGCGCCTTGCGCGACTCGGCTTGCGCGCGAACATAGTCGTGCTGCCGCAGATAGTAGTCCGCGATATTGCCGCGGACCGCCGCTTCCGTGCCCCGCATCCCCCCCCGCACAGCCGTCGCCAGCGTATCCTCCAACGCGGCGATGCCTTCGCGCTCGCGCCCGCTCTGCATCAGGGCGATGGCGCGCGTGAACTGCAGCGAGGAAAGCGGACCCAGCGATATTTTCCGCTCCGCCAATCCCAGTTCGGCGTTGTCGATGGCCTTGGCAAGATTTTCGGCACCGATGTACATCTTGGCGATCCGGGAATACAGCAAGGCGCGGAGCCCGCTGTTGGCCGGATCGCCCGGCTGCGCGTGCAGGCCGCGCAGGGCCCGCAGGCCGCGCTGATAAGCCGCCAACGATTCGGCGAACCGCCCGCGCTTGCTGAAGATATCGCCCTGCAGCCGTTCGACCGCCATCGTGAACAGCGCCTGCCGGTCTTGCGGCGCCCGCGCCAGGATCTCGTCCAACAGCGCCTGCGCATCGTCCAGCCGGCGGGATTGGAGCAATTTGCGCACCTCGGCCAGCCTGGCCCGCGCCGCGCCCGCCGCGTCGCCGCGCGCCTCCGCCAGTTGCCGCGATTCGCGCTCCATCGCATAGACCTCGTCCATCTGCCCCAGGTCATCCCTGACCCAGATTTCCGTGCGCAACAAATGTTGCCTTGCTTCGTAAGACGCGTCCGGCCCGAGAGCACGGCGCGCGGCCTGTACCCGGTCGAGGGCCGCGACGAGAGACTCCTGCGCCAGCGACCGGACCTTGTCCATTTCCGCCCGGACGTCGCCGGCGGGCTGTTCGGCGTGCGCGACCACGCCGAGCGCGTTGGCGATCACGAACAAGAAAGCAATGAAGCGATGAAATAAAGTCATAGAATTAGTGGCGGCCGGAATGCCGATACCTCGCCCCTCCATGAAGGCTCCAGATGTTATTTTCCTCAACGAAATAGATCTTTCGTTCGTGCGCAAGGCACTCAAGCGTGGCTCGGGTCATGCGCGCATCAGCGTGTACGGTGTGCCGATGCCGGTGTCGCGCGCGCCGGCCTGCCTCGTGCGCTTCACCGGCTGGCCCGGGCCGCGCACGCAGTCCAGCGCCAGCAGCGGCGCGACGTCGCCGTCCTCGCGGTCGAGCGCCGCCATCACGGTGTCCGCCGGCGCATACAGGCGGGTGACGATGCGCGCCTGGTTGCGGCCCTGCGCCTTGCCCTGATACAGCGCCCAGTCGGCCAGGCGCATGGCGGCCTGCCAGTCGAACGCCGTGCCGGCGCCCGGCAGCGCGACAATGCCCGCGGTGAGGGTCACCGGAATCGTGCCGGTGCCGGCGTCGACGGGTTGCGAACCGATCGCTTCCAGGATCCGCTGCGCCATGTCGGCGACGCTGGCCGGGTCCATGGCGGGCGCATGGATCAAGAATTCCTCGCCGCCCCAGCGCACGACCATGTCGGTGTCGCGCACGGCCGCCGCGAGCCGGCGCGCGACGTCGACGAGGACCGCGTCGCCCGCGCCGTGGCCCCAGCGGTCGTTGATGCTTTTAAAATGGTCGATGTCCATCAGGACGAAGCAGTCGACGGCGTCCGGCACCGGGTGGCGGCGGTCGTCCTTGCGGACGCTCATCCGGTTCGTCAGCGAGCGCCGGTTGTGCAGGCCCGTCAGCGCGTCGTGCGTCGAACCGAATTCGAGCTGCGTGTTCAATTCCTTCAGGCGCGCATTGCTGCGCGCCGCGCGCCGGTACAGGACCGTGACGACGGCGCCCGCCAGCACGGTCAGCACGGCGCCAAACGTCGTCGCGAGCTGCACGGTGCGGCGGTTGCTCAGCTCCACATCCTTCAGGCGGTTCTCACGCTGCAGCAGGACGATCTGCTGGCTGCGGCGTTGCGCGTCGAATTCTTCCTGCAGCGCGGCGACTGCGCGGTCGCGCGCGGCCCGCGAACTTTGCTGCTGCAACGCCTGCTGCTCGCGCACGATCGCCAGCGCCTGCTGGAACTGGCCGGCGCGCTCCAGCATGCGGCCCTTCTCGTCCAGCATCGCCTCGAGGTCCACGTTCAACTTGCCCTTGCGCAGCTCGGCGACGATGCCGTCGACCCAGGGCAGGCCTTCGTCGATGCGCCCCTGCCCCATCAGGGCGAAACCGAGGTTGGCGCGCGCCATCTGGATCGTGTTCCGCTTGCCGCTCTTCTCCGATACGACAAGCGCCTTGCGCGACTCGGCTTCCGCGCGGACGTAGTCGCGGTGTCGCAGATAGTAATCGGCGATATTGCCGCGGACCGTCGCTTCCGTGTTCACCAGGCCTCCCCGCACCGCCGTCGCGAGCGCCTCCTCCAGCGCGGCGATGCCTTCGCGGTCGCGCCCGAGCCTGACGAGGGCGACGGCGCGGGTGAACTGCAGCGCCGCGAGCGGCCCCAGCGACATGCCCCGCTCCGCCAATCCGAGATCGGCGTTCTCGATGGCCTTGGCGGGATTGTCGGCATTGACGTACATCTTGGCGATCCGGGAGTACATCATGGCGCGGCGTTCGCTGTTGCCCGCATCGCCGGACAGCATGCGCAGGCCACGCAGATAGGCCGTCAACGACTCGGCAAACCGCCCGCGCAGGCTGAAAATATCGCCCTGCAGCCGTTCGGCGGACATCGTCAACAGCATCGGGCGGCCGTGCGGTGCCTGCGCCAGGATCTTGTCCAACAGCGCCTGCGCGTCATCCAGCCGGTGGCCGTCGATCAGTTCGCGCACTTGCGCCAGACTGGCCAGTGCCACGCCCGCCGCGTCGCCGTGGGCCTGCGCCAGTTGCAACGACTCGCGTTCCAGCGCATAGACCGCGTCCTTCTCCCCGAGATCGTCCCTGACCCAGATCTCCGTACGCAACAGTTTCTGCCTGGCTTCGTAGGGCGCGTCCGGCCCGAGGTCGCGGCGCGCGGACTGCACGCGGTCGAGGGCCGCGCGCAGGGACCTCTGGGAGAGCTCCCAGACCTCGTTGACTTCCGCCTGGACGGCGGCGACGGATTGTCCGGCATGCGCGGCGGGGCCGAGCGCGGTGGCGATCACGAACAGGAGAGAAACCAGACGACGAGGAAAAGGCATAGCATAAGCGCCAGCAGGCGAGTCAATACATCTGGACGCCATTATGGCTGCAAAGTTATATTTCCTCAACGAAATGTAACTTAACTTACAACAATCTTGCCGATCAGGCACGCGCGATCGCGTGCAAGGCATGGCCGACGGCATCGCGCATGGCTACCGGCACCGGCCTTTCCACCGGCTGGCGCGGGCCATGCACGCTCTCCAGTGCCAGCAGCGCGGCGACGTCTTCGCCGTCGCAGTCGAGCGCCGCCATCACGGTGTCCGCCGGCGTGTACAGGCGGGTGACGATGCGCGCCTGGTTGCGGCCCTGCGCCTTGCCCTGGTACAGCGCCCAGTCGGCCAGGCGCACGGCACACGGCCAGTCGAACGCGGTGCCGGCGCCCGGCAGCGCGACGATGCCCGCGGTGAGCGTCACCGGGATCGTGCATGTGCCCACGTCGACGGGCTTGCCGCCGATCGCGTCCAGGATGCGCTCCGCCATGCCGGCGACGCTGGCCGGGTCCATGGCGGGCGCGTGGATCATGAATTCCTCGCCGCCCCAGCGCACGACCATGTCGGTGTCGCGCACGGCCGCCGCGAGCCGGCGCGCGACGTCGACGAGGACCGCGTCGCCCGCGCCGTGGCCCCAGCGGTCGTTGATGCTTTTAAAATGGTCGATGTCCATCAGGACGAAGCAGTCGACGGCGTCCGGCACCGGGTGGCGGCGGTCGTCCTTGCGGACGCTCATCCGGTTCGTCAGCGAGCGCCGGTTGTGCAGGCCCGTCAGCGCGTCGTGCGTCGAACCGAATTCGAGCTGCGTGTTCAATTCCTTCAGGCGCGCATTGCTGCGCGCCGCGCGCCGGTACAGGACCGTGACGACGGCGCCCGCCAGCACCGTCAGCACGGCGGCGAACGTCGTCGCCAGCTGCACGGTGCGGCGGTTGTTCAACTCCGCATCCTTCAGCCGGTTCTCGCGCTGCAGCAGGACGATCTGCTGGCTGCGGCGGCGCGCGTCGAATTCTTCCTGCAGCGTCGCGATCGCGCGGTCGCGCGCGACCCGGGCGCTCTGCTGCTGCAGCGACTGCTGCTCGCGCACGATCGCCAGCGCCTGCTGGTACTGGCCCGCGCGCTCCAGCATGCGGCCCTTCTCGTCCAGCATCGCCTCGAGGTCCCCGGTGAGCTGGTCCTTGCGCAGGTGCGCGATGACGCCGTCGACCCAAGGCAGGCCTTCGTCGACGCGCCCCTGCCCCATCAGGGAGAAACCGAGATTGGCGCGCGCCATCTGGATGACGTTCTGGTCGCTGCCCTTTTCCGACACGGCGAGGGCCTTGCGCGACTCCGCTTCGGCGCGGATGTAGTCATGGTGCTGCAGATAATAGTCCGCGATATTGCCGCGGGCTGCCGCTTCCATGCCCTGCAATCCCGCACGCACCGCCGTCGCCAGCGCATGCTCGAACGCCGTGATGCCTTCACGGTCGCGGCCGATCCTGACCAGCGCGATGGCACGGGTGAACTGCAGCGAGGCGAGCGACCGCAGCGACATCTTCTGTTCCGCCAGCCCCAGGTCGGCGCTGTCGATCGCCTTGGCGGGATTGTCCGCATTGACGTATACCTGGGCGATCCGGGCATACATCACGGCGCGCCTGCCGCTTTCGCCGGGCTGGCCCTGCAACAGGCGGAGCCCGCGCAGATAGGCCGCCAGCGCCTCGTCGAAGCGGGCACGCAGGTTGAAAATATCGCCCTGCGTCCGCTCGGCCGACACCTTGAACATCAAGGACGTGTCCTTCGGGGCCCGCGCCACGATCCTGTCCAGGAGCGCCTGCGCATCGTCCAGCCGGTGGGCTTCGAGCAGCTCGCGCGCCTGCGCCAGCGTGGCCAGCGCCGCGCCGGCCGCGTCGCCACGGGCTTGTGCCAGTTGCAGCGATTCGCGTTCCAGCGTGTAGGCCGCGTCCTGCTGGCCCAGGTCTTCCCGCAGCCAGACTTCCGTGCGCAACAGCGCCTGCCTGGCTTCGTAAGGCGCATCCGCTCCCAGGTCGCGGCGTGCAGCCTGTACCCGGTCGAGCGCCGCGCGCGGGGAGTCCTGCGCGAGTTCCCGGATCGCTGCCACTTCCGCCTTTGGATTGAGGGCAAATTCACCGGCATGCGCGCCCGGCCCGAGCGCCGTGGCGGTCGCGATCAGGAGGGAGACAAGGCGGTGAGGGAGAGACATGACGATGCGCCGGCAGGAAATCAATACGTCTGTTGAAGCCATTATGGGCTTAACTTTGACTTTCCTCAACGAAACAATCTGGGCGATGCGCTAGCGCAACATTACGCAAATGTTCGCGCATAACATCAATGTTACGTAACAGTGGAATGGCGCACTCGACAGATATACATTTCGATATCGGTTCACGCTAAAAAGTTATTGGCTTCTGAACAATTCCTGCACTACATTGATCCTCGCTCGGCGTAGATCCAGTTTGGCCGGACACTATGTTATCGCAAACATTTTCCACTCAACTATCATGTACGGAGCCCTTCCGATGGCATGACCTTTCCAAGGTAGATTCCATGCAAAAAGATAAGACCAAACGAATTGGTCAAGCAGGAGACTTATCGAGAGGCATCAAGCGCACCGCCCTGTGCGGCGCCCTGATGCTCGCCGCGGCGCTGCCGGCCGCGGCACAGACCACCACCACATCGCCCGACGCGCGCACGGACGCGGACGCCCGCGCCCGCAGCCTGGTCGGACAAATGACGCTGGACGAGAAGATCGACCAGCTGCTGAACGTCGCGCCCGCCCTGCCCCGCCTCGGCATCCCCGCCTATAACTGGTGGACCGAGTCGCTGCACGGCGCGCTGGGACCGCTGCCCACCACGAACTTCCCGGAACCCATCGGCCTCGCCGCGACGTTCGACGCGCCGCTCGTGCACAAGGTCGCGTCCGCGATCAGCACGGAAGTGCGCGCGCTGCACACGCTGGGCCGCCAGACGGGCCACCTGGGCAGGATCGGCACAGGCCTCGACACGTGGTCGCCGAACATCAACATCTTCCGCGATCCGCGCTGGGGCCGCGGCCAGGAGACCTATGGCGAGGACCCGTACCTGACGGCGCAGCTGGGTGTCGCGTTCATCCAGGGCATCCAGGGACCGAACCCGGACCTGCCGGACGTCGTCGCCACGCCGAAGCACTTCGCCGTGCACAGCGGGCCGGAATCGACGCGCCACGTGGCCGACGTGTTCGTGTCGCGCCACGACCTCGAGGACACGTACCTGCCCGCCTTCCGCGCCGCCATCGTCGATGCGAAGGCCGGGTCGATCATGTGTGCCTACAACCGCATCAACGGCCAGCCGGCGTGCGGCAGCGACCTGCTGCTGAAGGAGCACCTGCGTGGCGCGTGGGGTTTTAAAGGCTACGTCGTGTCCGACTGCGACGCCGTCACCGACATCGACGAGCACCACAAGTACGCACCCGATGCCGCCGCGGCCGCGGCCGTCGCGCTGAAGGCCGGCACGGACAACGAGTGCAACACGAAGACCCTGGGCGATGTGAAGGGCTTGGGCGAGCGCTACCGCGAAGCGTGGAAGCGCGGCCTGATCTCCATGAACGACATCGATACGGCGCTCGTCCGGTTATTCTCCGCGCGCTACCGCAACGGCGACCTGGCGGGCCTCGCGCAGCGCAAGCCGAACCAGACGCCGGTGAATGCGATCGACACGCCCGCGCACCGCGACCTCGCGCTGCAGGCCGCAAACAAGAGCCTCGTGCTGCTGAAGAACGACGGCACGCTGCCCCTGAAGGCCGGCGTCAAGGTCGCGGTGATCGGTCCGCTGGCCGACGCCACGCGCGTCCTGCGCGGGAATTATTCGTCGACGCAGTCCGCACCGCCGGTCTCCGTCGTCGACGGCCTGCGCCGCGTGCTGCCGCAGGCGCGCGTGACGCTCGTGCCGGCCGCCGCGTCGATCACGGACGGCGACCCGGTCCCGGCCAGCGCGCTGCGCACGCCCGACGGCAAGCCGGGCCTGCGCGCGGAGTACATCAACGGCACCGACACGAAACCGGTCCTCGTGCGCACGGAACCGGGCCTGGAATCGCACGCGCTCCAGTTCAAGGACGTCGCGGACAAGCACAAGGTCGTGTGGACCGGCGCACTCGTCGCGCCGGAGACGGGCACGTACCGCCTGGGCGTGACCGGCGTGAAGGGCGAACTGACGGTCGGCGGCAGGCCGGCCGTGCAGGCGTCGGCCTATTCGCAATGGGGCGAACCGCTGAAGCTCACCGACGTGCGCCTCGAAAAGGGCCAGCGTTATCCGCTGCGCTTCCAGGCCGAAACGGGATCGACGGGCGTGCCCGGCCTGTTCTGGAAACGGATCTCGACGGCCCCCGAGCAGGACCTGCAGGCCGGCACGAAGGATGCCGACGTGATCGTCGCGGTCGTCGGCCTGACGTCGGACCTGGAAGGCGAGGAGATGGCCATCAAGGTCGAGGGCTTCGCCGGCGGCGACAAGACGTCGCTGGACCTGCCGGCCGAGCAACGTGCCCTGCTGGAGCGGGCGAAGGCGCTGGGCAAGCCGCTCGTCGTCGTCGTGATGAACGGCAGCGCCATCGACCTGTCGTGGGCGAAGGACAATGCGGCCGCGATCCTGGAAGCGTGGTATCCGGGCCAGTCCGGCGGCGCCGCCATCGCCGACGTGCTCACCGGCCGCACCGATCCGGGCGGACGCCTGCCCCTCACCTTCTACCGCAGCCTCGCCGACCTGCCGCCGTTCGACGATTACTCGATGCAGGGCCGCACCTACCGCTATTACACGGGCACGCCCGTGTATCCGTTCGGCGCGGGTCTCTCGTACACGACGTTCGGCTATGCCCCGCTGCGCATCGAACCGGTGGGCGGCGCGCCGGAGAACGGCATCGTCGTCACGACGGAAGTCGTCAACACGGGCAAGCGCGACGGCGACGAGGTGGCGCAGCTGTACCTGACGCCGCCCGCGTTCGAAGGCGCGCCGCGCGTGGCGCTGCGCGGCTTCCAGCGCGTGCCGCTGAAGGCCGGCGAACGGCGCAAGATCAGCTTTACCCTGTCGCCGCGCGATCTCAGTTTCGTCACGCGCGACGGCGTCCGCCAACTGACGCCCGGCCAGTACAGGCTGAGCGTGGGTTCCGGCCAGCCGGGCACCGGCGTGGCACAGCAGGACAGCACGCTGACCTTGAAGCAGACCGTCGTGCTGGCGCAATAACCATAACAAAGGAGACTACATGATGAAGACCAGACTGTTGATTGCCACCGTCATCGCCTGCGCGCTCGCGGCACCCGTCCACGCGCAGAACGACAAGATGACGCCCATCGCAACGCCCGCACAGCCGGACGCCATCGTGCTGAACACCGGCCCGCTGCCGGGCGCCAAGGCGCAGGAGAGCTGGCACAGCCAGTACGGCAGCGTCTTCGCGCGCAACGTCACGGTCGCGACGCTGACGCCGTTCCTGCCCGACCCCGCGAAGGCGACGGGCGCCGCCGTGATCGTCGCGCCGGGCGGCGGCTTCCGGACTCTGTCGATGAACAACGAGGGCTGGGACGTGGCGAAGGCGCTGGCCGACAAGGGCGTCGCCGCGTTCGTGCTGAAGTACCGCCTGAACCAGACCCCGCAAGACATGGATGCGTTCGCGGACGAGATGGCGAAGATGTTCTCGGGCGCTTCCCGCCCGAACCGTCCGCCGACGGATAATCCGGCCGTCACGCTGGCGCCGCAGATCGCCGACGCGCGCGCCGCGTTCGCGCTCGTGCGTGCACGGGCGGGCGCGTGGCACGTGGACCCGGACCGCATCGGCATGCTGGGCTTTTCCGCCGGCGCGATGCTGACGATGGCGACGACGCTGTACGGCCAGGACGCGAAGCCCGCGTTCATCGGCGACATCTACGGACCGCTCGCCGCCGTCAAGGTGCCGGCCGACGCCCCGCCGCTGTTCGTCGGGCTGGCGGCCGACGACCCGCTGTTCGGCAACGCCGGCTTCGGCCTCGTCGACAGCTGGCGCACGGCCAGGCGGCCCGTCGAATTCCACCTGTTCGAACAGGGCGGGCACGGATTCGGCATGTACCAGAAGACGACCACCAGCACCGGGTGGTTCGATGCGTTCTCGCGGTGGCTCGGGATGCACGGCTACCTGAAGCCGAAGGCGTAATCGACAAGGGCCGCTTCGATGAACTGAACCCCAAAAGTTGGACACTAACTTTTGGGGTTTTTTCATGGCCAAAT
>CAMLMV010000045.1 GCA_946481275.1 uncultured Massilia sp. | reverse complement strand
AAATTCTGGTGCCCTTGACGTGGATTGAACACGTGGCCTCTCCCTTACCAAGGGAGTGCTCTACCACTGAGCTACAAGGGCTTATTTGAAACTGGAGCGGGTGAAGGGAATCGAACCCTCGTCATAAGCTTGGAAGGCTTCAGCTCTACCATTGAGCTACACCCGCGCGAGGTACTTCTCAGCTCAGCTCATTCGATTCACTACACGATCATCGCATTTGGTGGTGGGGGCTGGATTCGAACCAGCGTACTCAGAGAGGGCAGATTTACAGTCTGCTGCCTTTAACCACTCGGCCACCCCACCGCGAAGAACCGCAGAGTATGAAGCAAGATAACAACTTCGTCAACTGCTTTTGTTCGAACTGATCAAACTCAAACAGTGTCGTTGCTTCGGGGCGTGATTGTAACGGCCGCAGTACAACTCCGCAAGGGCTGTTTGCAAGAATCCCAGCAGAGCGGTCTAACCATGCGTTTGCGCGTACACTGTATTTACGTCAGAGGCACCCCATGGACCAGCATCGCACCGGCAATCATGAAGGGCACGGGCTTCGGCTGTGGCTGGCCAACCTGGCGACCATTGCCGTCTATATCGGCACCCTTCTCCTCAGCCGCGCACTGGCCCTGCCCGCGGGCTATGCCACGCCCGTGTACCTGCCGGCCGGCGTCGGGTTCGCGCTGACCGTCGCGTTCGGCTGGCGCGCCCTCCCCGGCATCGCCATCGGCGCGTGCCTGTCGCACCTGCCCGACGGCTGGATGGCCCCCGACACCGCGCCCGTGACCGCGGCCTTCGCGACGACGGTCGCCACGCTGGGCTCGCTCGTGCAGGCCTGGCTGGGTGCCAGCTGGTTCCGCCGCCTCGTCGACCCGGCCCTCGGCACGGCGGGCGACGTCGCCCGTTTCCTCGCGCTGGCACCGGTGTTCTGCCTGATCAACGCCACCGCCAACGTGGCCGCCCTGTACCGGCTGGACGTGGTGACGGCGGCCGAACGCGCGCCGAACTGGATCAACTGGTGGGCGGGCGACACCGTGGGCGTCCTGCTGGCCGCCCCGCTCGTCTGGATCGTGTGCGGCCGGCCGCGCCGGCTGTGGCGCCGGCGCGCGCCACTCGTCGCGCTACCGCTGCTCCTGGCGGCCGGCGTCGTCATCGCCGCCTACGAGCAGACCGTGCAGTGGGAACACCAGCAATACCTGCAGGCCTACCGCCTGAAGGCGCAGCAGGTGGCCGACGAGCTGCAGGCCGAGCTGCGCGAGCACGAGCGCTTCGTCGGCACGTTCTCGCGCACGCTCGCCGCGGAAGACCGGTTCATGGAGCGCGAGAAATTCCTGCGCATCGCCAGCGGCCATGTCGACGGCCGGCCGGAGATCGCCGCCGTCAACTGGCTGGTGCCCGTCACGCTGGCCGAGCGCGCCGCGTTCGAGACGTGGGTGCGCACGCACGTCGACCCCGCGTTTGCCGGCGTGCGCGACGTGACCCGGGGACAAGGGCTGCATCCAGCCGGCCCGCGCGCACGGTACCTGCCCCTGCTGTACACCTGGCCGCCGTCCAACGCGCGCATCCGCGGCATGGACTTCCTGACCGCACCGGGACGCACGGACGCCGTGTCGCGCGCGCTCGCCGGCACGGCCCCGGTGGCCACCGGCCCGATCCAGCTGGTGGCGAACGGCGGCAAAGGCATCGGCCTGTTCCGCGCCGTCGGCGCACCGGGCCAGCCGCCGCTGGGCGTACTGGCCCTGATCCTCGATGCCAATCTCTTCGTCCAGCAAGCGGTGCGGCGCGCGGGCTTCGGGGGCTTCGACATCAGCCTGGCGGATACGACCGGCCGCGGCGCGCCCGTCACGCTGGTGGGCAATCCGGGCCGGCACACGGTCAGCGGCGACTACACCGTGCGGCTCGCGTACGGCGGCCGCACCCTGCAACTGCGCTTCACGCCGACGGCCGCCTACATGGAAGGGGAACGGGGACTCGCGAGCTGGATCGTGATCACGACGGGCCTGCTGCTGGCCGCGCTGCTCGGCGCGCTCATGCTGATCGTCAGCGGCGAGCGCGCCCAGATCGAGGCCCAGGTGGCAGAACGCACGGCGCGCCTGCAGGCCATCCTGGACAATGCCGCCGACGCCATCGTCACCATCGACGCGCGCGGCACGGTGCTGTCGGCCAACCGTGCCACGGCGGCGCTGTTCGGCTATCCGCCGGCCCACCTCCCCGGCCTCGCCTTCACGGCGCTGGTGCCGGGACACGGCGACGAGGACGGCCTGGACCTGCTGGCGCGCCTGGCCGGCAGCCGCCCCGAGGAACGTCAGCTGGACGGCCTGAACGCGCAGGGCGAACCGCTGCCCCTCGCGGTGGCGGTGTCCATCGTCGACCTGGCGGGCGAGCGCCTGTACGTGTGCATCCTGCGCGACCTGACGGAGCAGCAGCGTGCGCAGGCGCGCATCCACCGCCTGGCCCACCACGACCCGTTGACGGGCCTGGAGAACCGCCATGCGCTCGGCATGCGCCTGGAACAGCAGCTCGCGCAGGCGCGCCGCACCCGGCAGCCGCTGGCCGTGCTGTTCATCGACCTCGACCACTTCAAGAAAATCAACGATTCGCTTGGCCACCAGGCCGGCGACGAGCTTCTCGTGGGGGCGGCCGCGCGCATGAAGGACCTGCTGCGCGACGTCGACGCCCTCGCCCGCCTCGGCGGCGACGAATTCATCATCGTCCTGTGCGGCCCCCTTTCTCCCGACAGCGTGAGCGCGGTGGCGGTGCGCCTCGTGGCATCGCTGCAGCAGCCCTACCGCCTGGCCGGCACGACGGCGCACAGCGGCGCCAGCGTGGGCGTGGCCCTGTTCCCGGAAGACGGCCAGGATGCGGACACGCTGCTGCGCCACGCCGACATGGCGATGTACGCGGCCAAGCGCGAGGGCCGCGGCAATTTCCAGTTCTTCTCGCCCGCCATGAACGCGGCCACGCACGAGCACCTGCTGCTGGAAAACCGCATGTGGGCGACGCTGGAAAACGGCGGCTTCGACGTCTACCTGCAGGCCCAGGTCGAGCTCGATACGGGACGCGTGATCGGCGCCGAGGTGCTGCTGCGCTGGCACGATCCGGAACTGGGCAGCGTCGAGCCCGGGCGCTTCATCCCCATCGCCGAGGAATCGGGCCTGATCCTGCCGCTCGGCGACTGGGTGCTGGCGCGCGCGATGGCCCTGCTGGCCGAGTGGCGCGACGACGGCATGGATCACCTGCGCCTGGCCGTGAACCTGTCGGCGCGCCAGTTCAGCGGCGGCGCCCTGCTGGCGCGCCTGGACGAGCTGCTCGCCGAGCATGCGATCGACCCGGCGCGGATGGAGCTGGAGATCACGGAAACGGCCGCCATGCGCGACCCGGAAAACACGCGCCACCTGCTGCAGCAGCTGCGCGCGCGCGGCTTCAAGCTGGCCATCGACGACTTCGGCACCGGCTACTCGTCGCTGGCCTACCTGAAGCTGTTCGCGATCGACCGCATCAAGATCGACCGCGGCTTCGTGCGCGACATCGAGACGAATCCGAACGACGCCGCCATCGTCGACGCGACCATCGGCCTGGCCCATGCGCTGGGGCTGGGCGTGATCGCGGAAGGCGTGGAGACGCACGCGCAATGGGGCTTCCTGCGCGACCGCAACAGCGACGTGGCGCAGGGTTATCTGTTCGGGCGGCCGATGCCGGCGCCGGAATTCCGCGATTTCGTCAGGGCGCGAGCGCAGCCAGTACCTGGCCCTTGAGCGCCTTGATGAGGGCCGTCTCGTCGGGCGGCACGCCTTCCGGCGCCAGCTCCGTGCGGTCGGCGTAGAACAGGCCCAGTTGCACCTTGCCGACCACCAGCGGCAGCACGATGAAACTCTGCGCGTCCGGCAGCAGCGCCTTGTGCCAGGCCGGCAGCAGGTCGCGGATCTTGGCGCCGCGCGCGTCCGAGATCATGAGGTCGGCGTCGTTTTCCATCGCGAGATAGAACAGGTCGCGCGCGCCCTTGTCGCCGGCGGGCGCCAGCGCAAACGTGAAGCCTTCCTGCACGCGCGCCTGCGCGAGCCCGAACGACGCGCGGGCGCGGTACTGGCCGGCGCGCACGTCCTTCAGCACGACCGTCGCGAAGCGGAAGCCCAGCGCCGTGTACAGCGTCTCCAGCACGGCCATGACGACGTCGTTGACCTTGTGCCGGCCGGAGGCGCGCATCTGGGTGACGTCCTGCACGCCCGCCAGCAACAGGTCGCGCGCATTCTTCGGCTTGCCGCTCGGGTACGTGCCCTGCTCTTCTTCTTCCCCGCCGAGGGTCGCCAGCAGCAGCACGTTGGGGAGGCCGCCCTTGTCTTCCGGCGGCGCGCGGCGCGGCACGGGCTGCAGGTTCATGCTCTGCAGGAGGCTCGTCATTTCGAACGCCACCGTTTCGAACAGCTCGTCCAGCTCGGCCGCGCCGAGGTTCAGCGCGGTGCCGTAGCGCGCCAGCAGCGCCTGCGCTTCCGGCGTGTCGGACGGCGTGGGCGTCTTGCCCAGCAGGCGCGCCACGTCCAGGCTGAACGACGCCACCTGGCGCATCCACTCGCCGCGGTTGACGGCCAGCTTCAGCACACCCGTCTCCAGCGGGCGCTGGGCGCGCATGATCACGTCCGGGATCTTCCATTCGCCCAGCACGGCCTCGGACAGCGCGTCGAAACTGCAGCCGAGGATCATCTGCGCGGCCTGCGCGGGCGTGTGCTTGCCGGTGGCGAGAAGAGCCTGGATCTCGCGGTAGCGGTCATGTTCGTGCGACGCGACCAGCAGCGCGCCGAGATTCTTGAACAGCGCGCCGATCGACGCTTCCTCCGCGCCCTGGTAAAAGCTGTGGCGCGCCATCTCGCGGCCCACGAGGCTCGCGCACAGCGACGCTTCCAGCTCCACGCGCACGCTGTACGCATGCTCGCTGCTGGCCAGCGCGTCGACGAGCAGCATCGCCAGCGCGACCGTGCGCACGTTGTCGAAGCCGAGCAGCGAGATCGCGCGCGACACCGTCGTGACGGACGTGCCGGCCGCCGTGCGGTAGCGGACCGTGTTCGCCAGGCGCAGGATGCGCTGCGTGAGCGCGACGTCGGACAGCACGTAGTGCGCGAGGTCGTGGGTGCCCTGGTCTTCCGACGTGACCATCTGCACGACGCGCGCGATCGCGCTGCCGAGCGCGAACATGTCCTCGTCGCCGCAGACCTTCTGCAGCAGCGCGGCGCGTACGCGGCGCCCGTCCGGCGGCGTGCCGGGGTTCGAAGTCGTCATGATCGCTTAGCCGGCCCTCTTCGGGCGCGGGCTTTTGTCGTATTTCTTGAGGATTTGCTGATGCAGCCCGGCCAGCGCCGGCAGCTTCGGGTTGACCGGATCGAGGCGGCGCACGCCGGCGATATAGTCCATGGCCTGATGGCCGAGGCGCTCGTCCCAGCCTTCGTGGTCCAGGCATTTCAGGATGGCCAGCGCGGCGTTGAACACGACCTGCGGATTGTCCGGCAGCTTGGTTGCCGCTTCCTGCATCAGCACGACGGCGCCCTTGTAGTCGCCGCTCTTCGCCTTGGCGGCGCCGGTGGCGACGAGGTCGACGACCTGCTGGCGGCTTTCCAGCGCCAGCTTCTGCGCCATCTCGGCCTGGCCCGCGTTCTCGAACACGGCCATCGCGCGCGCCACGGCGGCGCCGTTCTGCGCATTGCGCATCACGTCGCGCACGATCTCGGCGGCGCCCTCCTCCATGCCGTTCTCGATGCAGGTGCGGGCCAGCTCCAGCTTGATCTCCGGGCGCAGGTCGGGCGCGTCCTGGCTGGCCGCGAGGGCCGTCGCCAGCGATTCGGCCAGGCGCGCCTCGTTGCCCGTGTATTCATGCACGAGGCTCGACGCGATGGCGCTGCACAGCGGCGCATGCTTCTGGAACGCCATCGATTTGTCGAGGTCGCGGATGACGGCCGCGGCCTGCACCGGGTCGCCCTTGCGCACGAGCGTCTGCACGAGGCGCACGTGGTCCTGCGGGTCCTTGAATTCGGAATACTTGGCCTTGCTGACGACCTGCTTGAGGATTTTCTCGGCCGTGTCGTGGTCGCCCGCATCCAGCGCCGTCTCGCCCAGCTTGCGCAGCCGCCGCACCGCGTGCGGCGACACGGCCACGGCCTCCGTCAGCACGGCCTGCGCCGCGTCCAGCGCGCCGATGGCCTCGTGGGTGCGCGCGAGCCAGTCGTAGGCGTCCACGAAGTTCTTGTTGCCGTCGACGAGGTCTTCCAGCATCTCGCGCGCTTCGTCGTAGCGCTCGCGCAGGAACAGCGTCTTCGCCAGGCCCAGGCGCGCCCAGGCGATGGCCTTGGTCTCGACCAGCTGGCGGTAGATGGGCTCCGCCTCGTGCGGCTCGCCGAGGAACATGTGCAGTTCGGCGCGCAGGCGCAGGAAGTCGACGAGGTAGCGCGGATGGCGCGCCTCGCCCTCGAGACAGGCGGCGATCGCCTCGCGCTGGCTGCCCGCCTCCATCAATTCATACACGGGCAGCAGCGCATTGCGCCGTTCCAGGCCGCGCGCGATGCGTTCGAGCAGGCGGTCGGCCGTGAACGGTTTCAGGATGTAGTCGGTGGGGCCCAGTTCGGCGGCGCTGACGACCTTGCCGTAATCGCCTTCGGCCGTGACCATGAAGAACATGGTCGACAGCGGCATGAGCTTGTGGTGGCGCACGTCCTCGAGCAGCTGCTGGCCGTCCTGGCCGCCTTCCAGCGCGTATTCGCACAGGATCAGGTCGTAGTGCTTCAGGCCGAGGTGCTTGACGGCCTGGTTCGAGCCGCCGACGTGGTCGATCTTGCTCAGGCCGCACATGTTCAGCATGTTGTGGATCGTCGAGCGCATCCCGGCGTGCGGCTCGATGATCAGGGCGTTGAGGCCGTCAAGTTCGTTCATGTCCCGGTTTTCCGTGTGTGCCTGCGATGGGCGTAGAGGGCTGCATGGGCCCGCGTGGTCTACCGAGTATATTACGTCCAGGGAACAAAATTCTTGAACTTCACCAGCATCTAACCTGGTGAAATGTCGCAAAAAACCACACTCAGGCGCCGGGTTGGCGTGCCGCGGCCTGGCGCAGCGGCGCACGGTGGCCGCTGGCGCATTCGGGGCGGACGCCGCCGATCATGATGTTTTGGTAACGAACTTCGTACTTGCCAGCCGACAGTTTATCGATCAGGAACTTGGCGCGGCCCAGCACGTAGGCGTGGCGCACGTTCGAGCGGCGGTCCAGGTCGTAGATTTTCACCAGCACAGGCGACGCATTGTTGCTGTTGTCGACCAGCACCTGCATGTCCTCGCCCTGGTTGCCGAGCGGATAACCGTCGATGTAGCCGGACTGCGCCGGCCACGGATCGCCCGTGGGCGCGACCTGGGCCTGCAGGTCCGTGTCGCAATCGGGCGCGCGGGCGGGCACGATCAACTGGGTCACGCCGAGGGCCTTGATGTCGGGCGGCGCATCGGTCTGCCCGGCGGGGCGCGCCCAGCCGTCGGCGCTGACGTCGCTGCCGAGCGGGTCCGGCGGGGTGTTCGGCGTGGAGGCGGAAGCGGACGCCGACGCGGGCGCCGCGGCTGCCGGCTGGGCCGCCGGTTGGGATTTACCGGGCCACGCCAGCGCGCTCGGCAGCATCCTGGGCGGATCGAGCAGGACGACGGCCAGCGCGCCGCCGCCCGCGAACGAGGCAAGCATCAGGCCCCACCAGCGCGGGTCGCGCAGCACGCGCCAGCGCGACGGCGCCTCGACCTGGCGCGGCTCCCAGTGCTCGCCGCGCGGCTTCTCGCGGCCCTCTTCGCCATGGGAACTTTCCAGCCACTCGACTTCCCACTCTTCCGACGCGATCCACTCGTCGTGTTCCTTGCGGCGCACGGGATCGGACAGGATGTTGTAGGCCGTATTGACGATGGCCATGATGCGGGCGGCGCGCTCGTCGCCCGGATTCTTGTCGGGGTGATATTTCTGACTCAGGGCCTTGTAGGCTGCGCGAATGACTTCCTGCGGTGCGTGGCGCGACACCTTCAGGTTGTCATAATGGGTATGGATCTTGGCCATGGGTCAGGGTCGGGTTGCACAAGGCGCCAGCTGCTTCAATATTAGCCGATTCGTTCTGTAACGGCAGAGGCAAAGGCCAGCCTGCCGTACGGGCGGCATTACAGCATAGCCGGGTTTGTGTCCACCACGCAAGATGTCAGTATCACAACTTGTGGCTGCGATCGGCGCGCTCGATGGCGGGTTCGAGCGCGACGCCGCTGCCGACGATGAGCACCTTGAACAATTCCCCCATTTCGGCCGGCGACACAAGTTTTTGCACAGCCTTCGACTGCGGCAGGTAGCGCAGCGCATCTTCCGGGTCCGTCTTCAGCAGCAGCTCGCCGATGCCGGCCGCCAGCAGGAAGGCCGCCTGGCTCATGTAGCCGAGCACGTCCAGGCCGGCACCGTGGGCCGCCAGCGCCATCGCCGTGAAATCGACGTGTGCCGTGATGTCCTGCAGGCCCGGCAGATAAAACGGATCCGGGTGCGCATGGTGGCGGTAATGACACATCAGCGTGCCGCTCGTGCGCTCGTCGAAATAATATTCGTGGGCCGGGAAACCGTAGTCGATCAGGATCGCGGCGCCCTTCCCCTTCTCGAACATCTGCGCCAGCGAACGCATGAAACCGCAGGCGACGGGGTGCACTTCGGTCAGATAACCGTCCTGCAGGGTGTCGGCGCCAGGCATCTGGCGGGCGATCTGGTCCAGCAGCGCCGCATCGGGCTCTGCGGGCGTAAAGGCGAAGCGGCCGTCTTCCACCGTCACCATCTGCCGGTGCCAGCGCCCACCGTCGCGTACGACGAGCTCGACCGGCATCGCATCCAGCACCTCGTTGGCGAGCACGACGCCGCGGAACGCCACCGGGAAATCGTGCGTCCAGCGCACCTGCGGGAAATCCTTCAGCGCTTCCTGCTGGCGCGCCCGCAATTCGCCCGACAGTTCGATGATCGTATAAGTGTCGACACGCACACCCAGTTCGCCCAGCGCCGTCAGGACATCGTGGGCCAGTTTGCCTGTGCCGGCGCCGAATTCGATGATGTTAGGGGCACTTTGGGCCATAATAGCGGCTGCCGCGCGCGCCAGCGTGGCACCGAACAGCGGGCTGATCTCGGGCGACGTGGTGAAATCGCCATCGCGGCCCAGCTTGGCCGCACCGCCGCTGTAATAGCCGAGATTCGGCGCGTACAACGCCAGTTCCATGAAACGCGAAAACGGGATGGCGCCGCCCTGGTCGGCGATCTCGGCAGCGATCATGCGCTGCAGGGCTTGGGACGCGGCCAGCGCGTCGCTGGAGGGAAGAGGTAAGGACATCCGGCCATTGTAGCGAGAATCGGCAGCGACCCACAAACCACGATGACACAGACATATTCGACCCCTGACCCAGTTGGCACACCCTCCGACCGCCCGCATGCGGGACGGGCGCGCGTGGCCCTCGTCACCGGCGCCGGCCGGCGCATCGGGCGCGCCATCGCGCTCGGCATGGCCGAGGCCGGCTGGGACGTCGCCGTGCATTACCGCCAGTCCTCGCTTGATGCCGACGAGGTCGTGGCCGCCATCCGCGCCCTGGGACGGCGCGCCGTCGCGCTGCATGCCGACCTGGCCGATGACGCGGCCGTGCGCGCCCTGCCCGGCCAGGCCGTGCACCTGCTGGGCGCTCTGGATTGCATCGTCAACAACGCGTCGTTGTTCGAATACGACAAGCCGGACGATTTTTCTCCGGCCCTGCTGGCTGCCCACATGCAGTGCAACGTGGGCGCGCCGCTGCTGCTCGCGCAGGCATTGCACGCGCTGGTGCCGGACGGCGGCCAGGCCGTCGTGATCAACTTGCTCGACCAGAAACTGTACAATCTCAACCCGGATTTTTTGTCGTACACGTTGTCGAAAGCGGCATTGCAGACGGCGACCACGATGCTGGCCCAGGCGCTGGCACCGAAACTGCGCGTCGTCGGCGTCGCGCCCGGCATCACGCTCGTCTCGGGCGACCAGAGCGCGGACGGCTTCGAACGCGCGCACAAGGTCACGCCGCTGGGACGCTCGTCCACGCCGCAGGACATCGTCGAGGCCGTGTGCTACGCGGCGAACGCGAAGGCGCTCACCGGCACCACCCTGCTCGTCGACGGCGGCCAGCACCTGATGCCGCTGGCGCGCGACGTGATGTTTTTGACTGAATAACCTGTACCCACCTCACCATCGAAGGTTTCCTATGTTGTCCGCCCTGTTCTACCCGCAGCTGCGCGATTGCCGCAGGCTGTTCCTGCGCAATTACGAAGTCATGATCAACATCGGTGTCCATGAGTTCGAAAAGAAGGGCGAGCAACGCGTCCTGATCAATGTCGACCTGTACATCCCGCTCGCCCTGTCGACGCCGAAGGACGACCAGCTGCATGAAGTGGTCGACTACGATTTCATGCGCGAGACCATCGCCAGGCGCATGGCGCAGGGCCACGTGCACCTGCAGGAAACGCTGTGCGACGACGTCGTGAAGGCGATGCTGGCGCACCCGAACGTGCGCGCGGCCCGCGTGTCGACGATGAAGCCCGACGTGTATCCCGACTGCGAAGGCGTCGGCGTCGAAGTGTTCCAGATCAAGGATGAAGCATGAACGAAGTGACGATGACGCGTCCGGAGCCGGACGCGGTCGATAAAAAGGCCGAAAAGCGGGCCTACGAGAACAACAAGCTGCACAAGCGGCTGTGCCGCCTCGTCGGCCAGGCGATCGGCGATTTCAACATGATCGAGGACGGCGACAAGGTCATGGTCTGCCTGTCCGGCGGCAAGGACAGCTATGCGCTGCTGGACATCCTGATGACCCTGCGCGAGCGCGCGCCGATCCACTTCGACATCGTCGCCGTCAACCTCGACCAGAAACAGCCGAACTTCCCGGCCGACGTGCTGCCGGCCTATCTGGACAAGCTGGGCATCCCGTACCACATCGAAAACCAGGACACCTACAGCATCGTCAAGCGCCTGATCCCGGAAGGCAAGACGACGTGTTCGCTGTGCTCGCGCCTGCGCCGCGGCATCCTGTACCGCGTGGCGGACGAGCTGGGCTGCACGAAGATCGCGCTGGGCCACCACCGCGACGACATCCTCGAGACCTTCTTCCTGAACATGTTCTTCGGCGCGAAGATCAAGGGCATGCCGGCCAAGCTCGTCTCGGACGACGGCAAGCACATGGTGATCCGTCCGCTGGCCTACGTGAAGGAAGAGGATACGGAACGCTATGCCGAGGTAAAACAGTTCCCGATCATCCCGTGCGACCTGTGCGGCTCGCAGGAAAACCTGCAGCGCAAACAGATCAAGGCGATGCTGCGCGACTGGGAAAAGAAACACCCGGGCCGCGTGGAAAACATCTTCTCGTCGCTGTCGACCGTCGTGCCGTCGCACCTGATGGACCGCGACATGTTCGGCTTCACGGACCTGAAGGCGGACGGCGTGGCCAACCCGGCCGGCGACATCGCGTTCGACGAGGAACCGTGCTCGACACCGGCGACAGGAACCATTCCGCTGCAGCCGCTGTAAGCCTTACTGCTTTTGTAGCTTCGCGTGGATGTCGTTCACGGCCATCAGCCCGGCCGACGCGAAGAACTTGTGATACTCGGCCACCATTTCGCCGTTGATGATGACGGGATCGGTGGCCACATACGTCTTCGCCGCCTCGATGTCGGGCGTGGCGAAGACGAAGATGCCGCGCTTGCCATCGACACCGTCCAGCGGCCCCGCCACCACCAGCTTCTTCTCGGCCGCCAGCCGTTTCATGTTGGCGAAATGGCCTTCGAACATCTTCGTGCGCTCGGCGCCGTCCGGCACCCGCGTGGGGCCGGTCTTCAAGATCACGAGCACATAGCTGCGCATGCCGTTCTCGTTGGCGCCGAGCGACTGGGCCAGCGCCGCATCGTATTGCGCGGCAGGGCCGTCCTGCGCGGCCGCCGGGCCCAGTGCAGCCAGCAGCAGGACGCATCCCGCCGCAATTCTTCGTATCCACATCGGGTGCTCCTGGGTCGATGATAAGGTCGCGCATCCGGCGCGACCGGTCAGCCAGACTAGCACGAGCGGAACAGGAATAGACCATCAGGCGGCTATTGCGCCAGCGCCTTGTTCGTACTTTTCTCCTCGCTGCCCTGCTTTGTTTCCCCGATTTCCTTTTTGTTGGCGAGAATGTCACGATCATGATTGGCCGGGACGCCTTGTGTAACGCCGGGGAATTTCCACCTCGGCGGCGCTGCCTTTCCCCCAGGGCACAGAGCTGGGCCGACATAATCGAGCCCTGCCGAGCTTCCGCTGTACGAAAAAGACAGTCCATTGGCACAGGTTATCGCCCACTTCTGGCCGCCCAGGTAGGTCGCGGTCCATGCAAGGGCCGCGCCTGAATACGTGAGCGACATGGTCACTAGTAAAATGCTTGCTTTCATCCGCAACGTGAATCGTTTCTTCATTTTTTTCTCCAAAAGAAAAGACCAACAGCGATTGTTCAGCAGGTGTAAATACCGGGCCAACCTGCTTCGCCCTACGCGCCACGTACCACGCACTACGCACCACGCGTTATTTGACATCATCCGTGTAGTGCAGTTTCTTCATGAACGTGCAATGAGATCGTTTTCATACGAGGGGCCGACGATCCAAGCTAACTACAGGCCGGCAAAGCGATGTAATATTCCTACATTCCCGTCACGCCCACCTGGATTCCTCATGCAAATCGGCCAACCCGCAAGTACCGCCCAGCCCGGCGGCACCGCCACCCACGCCACCACCCAGGTCGCGAGCCTGCGCGTTTTCGTGTTCGCCCTGTTCTTCATCTTCGGCGGCATCACGAGCCTGAACGACGTCATCATCCCGAAACTGAAGGACCTGTTCACGCTGTCGTACGCGCAGGCGATGCTCGTGCAATCAGCCTTCTTTGCCGCCTATTTCATCGTGTCGCTGCCGGCGGCGGCCATCGTGCAGCGCATCGGCTACATGCGCACGGCCGTCGTTGGCCTGCTCACGATGACGGCCGGCTGCCTGCTGTTCATCCCCGCCTCCTCCTCGGGCATGTTCATCACCTTCCTGCTCGCGCTGTTCGTGCTGGCGGCCGGCATCACCATCGTGCAGGTCGTGGCCAATCCGCTGATCTCGATGCTGGGCGCGCCGGCCACCGCATCCAGCCGCCTGACCTTCGCCCAGGCCTTCAACTCGCTCGGCACGACCGTCTTTCCCTACGTCGGCGCCATCCTGATCCTCGGCTCGCTGGCCCACGTCGACCAGGCGACGTTGTCCGCCGACGCGCTCGCCGCCTACCGCGCGGCCGAGAGCCAGGTCGTCGTGCACACCTACCTCGGCCTGGCGGTTGCGCTGGCCGTCGTCGCCCTCCTCGTCTGGACGAACCGCAAGAAGCTCGTCGAACATCCCCATCCCGACAGCAGCATGTGGAGCGCCTTCGACCTGCTGAAGCAGCCCCGCTTCGCGTTCGGCACCCTGTGCATCTTCCTGTATGTCGGCGCCGAAGTGGCCGTCGGCTCGCTGATCGTCAATTACCTGATGCAGCACGACGTGCTGGGCCTCGGTGCGGAAGCGGCCGGCAAGCACGTGCCGCTGTCCTGGGGCGGCGCCATGGTCGGCCGTTTCCTCGGCGCCTACGTCCTGCGCATCTGCTCACCGGGCAAGGTGCTGGCTGGCGCAGGCGCCATCGCCGCCCTGCTGCTGCTCGTCTCCGCCACCACGCAGGGTGCCACGTCGGGCTGGGCGCTGCTGGCCGTCGGCCTCGTCAACTCGATCATGTTCCCCACCATCTTCACGCTGGCGTCGGAAGGCCTGGGCGAGCGCGCGGCCGAAGGCTCGGGCCTGATTTGCGTGGCCATCGTCGGCGGCGCCATCGTGCCCCTGATCACGGGCTACGCCGCGGACGCCGCCGGCCTGCGCCTCGCGCTGGCCGTGCCCGCGCTGTGCTACCTGCTGATCCTCGCGTTCGGCTGGTACGCGCGCCGGCCGCTGCAGCGCTGCTGAGCGCGGCGCTCGGCCACCTCATCCGGTCACGTCGGTCCCGGCCGGACTAACGCCATCCGACTGCCTGCGCACCTGGCCGAGCTGGCGCAGTGCGCGGGCATTGATGCGGTCGCGCTCGTCATCGCGCAGCCAGCCCCACTTGTCGAAGTAGCGCCAGGCCGACACGCACCGCCACCAGAGCGCTGCCGACCGCCTGCGCCAGCCGCGCGTGCCCGCCTGGGCAGCGTCACGGACAACGGTCACATGCGGCACGAACACGGTGCGCGCGATGCGTGCAATGCGGCGTGCCAGGTCGACGGTGTCGAAACGCTGCAGGAAGCGCTCGTCGAACATGCCGGCGCGCAGCACCGTCTCTACCCGCATCAGCAGGCAGCACGCCGGCGGCACCGGCACCTCCATCACCCGGCTGTAGCCGCCCGCGTGCAGCTGGTAGCGCGCCAGCCTGCCGCTGGACCGGCGCAGCAGCGGAAAACAGCGTCCCAGCAGCAGTTCAAGCGGCCCCGGCAGCAGGCTGCACAGCGGCTGCAGGCGCCCGTCCACATCCTGCACCCGCGGCGCCAGCAGGCCCACGTCGGGATGCTGCTCCATGTAGGCGATCATCCGGGCCACCGCGTCGAGCGGCAGGCCGATGTCGGGTGCCAGCAGCAGGTGGTAGGCACTCCCCGCCGCGGCGGCCTCGCGCAGCATCCGGTTATGGGCACGCGCCTGACCGGGACAGTCCGGTTGCGGGCGGCAGTGGGCGCCGTAGCGTCCGGCCAGCGCGGCCAGCACTGGCTGTTGCGCATCGTCGACGAGGTAGACCTGCAAGTGCGGACAGGCCGTCGTGAGGCTGAGCAGCAGGTGTTCGATCCGGTCCGGTGCCGCCGTGCCGCAGACGATGCAGCAGCTGGCCCGGACGGCCGCGGCGCACATGCTCAGCCTCCGCCGCGCGCGCGCGTTCGGCGGTTAGTTGCAAAACGGAAAATCTTGTCCATGGCACCCTCCAGCGAACGACACACATGGGTTCAGAGTGGCGCCGTGCGCGACGGTTGCAGCGGAATCGACGCTGCTTGCGCAGGATCAGATTTACAGTGCCACGTCGCTGCGCAATACCGGGTACAGGTTCAGCCGCTCATCCCAGGACGAATGGCGGCGCGCAAAGAACTCCAGGCGCGCATGCGCGTTCTTCGCGAATGCCGGATCGGTCTCGACCTTGCGCCGGAATTCGGCGGCGAGCGCCGGGTCGCGCGCCATCTGTTCGCGCGCCACGTCCTCGGCCACGTATTCCTCCATGTATTCCTTGCGCTCGAAGGCGTTGTTGAACTCGCCCCAGGCCAGCAGCGAATCCGGGCCCTGCGGCTCGAACAGGGCCATGACGAGGCGCGCCTTGGGCTGGGCGATCGGCACGAACAGCGCGCCCTTGACGAGGTTGCGCGGCTCGGGTTTCCAGCTGCCTTCGACCTTCAGGCGCTGGTGCGATTCGAACGACGACGGCGCGAACGTGGCCTGGTCGGCACGGAAGGTCTGGACGGGCGCGGCATCGATGGCCTTGTCCACCTTGCGGAACACGATGCCGTGTTGCGTGAGCCTGGTCGCGACCATCTGCGCCCACGCGGCCGGCACGACGTAGCCCGCACCCGGCGCCCGCACCTGCAGGTCGGCCACGACTTCGTCGCGCAGCGGCACGTGCCAGACCTGCGGCTTCGTTTCGTCGTAGTGCGTCATCAGCATGCCCGACACGTCGGACATCGTGCGCGTGTAGGCAAAGCCCTGGAAGTCGACCATCGTCGTCTTGTCGGTGGTGCGGTACGTCAGCGCCACGGGCTGGCCCGCGAGACGCGTGGCGCGTGCGTCCGCGGCGCGTGCCGCCTGCATCCATTCGGCACCGTGGGCGGCCACCTGCTCCAGCACGGAGACGATGGCATTGTGCGTAACGCGCACGCGGGTCGGGTAATCCTTCCACGAATGCGTCTCGACGAGCATGGCCATGCGGTTACGCAGCTGGAAATAGCCGGTCGAGAAGCGCGGGTCGGAGACGCTGTCGACGAAACCCGAGGCCGGGTCGTCCGTCTCCTTGAACGACATGTAATAGGACTGCGGCATCGAACCCTGCTTGCCGATGTCGGCGATGACGTTCGTGCGCAGGGCCAGGCCGGTCTTGCGGAATTCCGGGTCGCCCGAGTACACGGGTTCGACCTGGATGGAGACGTCGTGCTGGAACATGGCGCCGTCCGTGACGTGCAGGTCGACATAGGTCAGCGGATCCCACGCGTTCACCAGCGCCAGCATGGCCTGCATCTCGGGCGCGTCAGCTTTTACATAGTCGCGGTTCAGGTTGTAGTTCTGCGCCGTCGTGCGCCAGCCCATTTCGACGGGACCGCGCTGGTTCGGGCGGTTCCATTTCGCGAAGCGCTCGTGGCCGTCGACGTTGAACACGGGAACGAACAGCAGCACCTGTTTGTCGAGCGCGCCCGCTGCCGCTTTCCCTTCGAGGATCTCGCGCAAAGCGAGGAAGCCCGCATCCTTGCCGTCGATCTCGCCCGCGTGGATGCCGCCCTGGATCAGCGTGACCGGCAGGTTCGCCTTGCGCACCGCCTCGGGCGTGACCACGCCGCGCGCGTTGACGGCCAGCGCCAGCATCGGCCGGCCTTCCGGCGTCGTGCCGAACTGGAAGCATTTCACCTGCTTCGGATACGCCTGCTGGAAGGCGCCGCACAGTTTGACGACCTCGTCGTAGCGGCCCGTGGCCTGGAAGCCGGAGCGCTCCGAGACGGTGACCAGGTCAGGCGCGGCGTGCGCCAGGGGAGCAGCCAGCAGGGCCAACAGGAACGCAGTGCGGATCATCGATACAACTCCGGCAAATTAGAAAAGATTCAAGCCGGAAATTATAGATCGGTGATCCGGTCAGCGTGTGCGCGGCGGGTAAATCGCGATTTCCTTCAGCTGCGACCGGGCCAGGTGCATCGGCACCCCGCGCGCCCGCGCCGTCGACGATGCCGGGCACGCATTGGTCGCGCGGTACGACAGCGCCGCGGCCAGCATGCCCTCGGCCGGATCGCCCAGCGCGTGCGCCATGTCGTCGGACACGGCGCAGGTCGGCGCGAAGCCGTCCGGGTAATCGCCGAAGCCCTTCGCGTTCGCGCCCTGGAACTGGATCGTGAAGTAGGTCGTGCCGCAGTTGTCCATCGGCGTGAAGCCATAGGGCTTGCCGCAGGTCGTGCCGCCGATGAGGTCGACCTGGACGTCCACGCCGCGCAAGCCGTTGATCACGGCTTCGCTGGCCGAGCACGTGTCGGGCGTCGTCAGCACGGTCACGCGCTTCAGGCCCAGGTAAGGCAGCGCCAGGTTGCGCGGCGCGGAAAAGCCGTAGGCCGTGTTGCGGAACGGGATCGGCGCGTCGGGCGCCGTCTTGTCGTTGTACACCGCGCGCTCGAACGTCTTGCCGGCCGTGGCCGGTCCCGCAATCATGTACGCGAGTTCGCTGGCAACGTACAGCAGGCCGCCGCCGTTGTAGCGCATGTCGAGCACGAGGTCCGCCGCGCCCTGGTTCTTCAGGGTCGTGAACGCATTGACGAGCTGCAGTTCCGAGACGGCGTTGTGGTCTTCGAAACTCAGGTAACCCACCTTGCCGATCGGCGTGTCGATCACTTTCACGTTTTTCACGGGCGTCGTCGTGACGACGGCGGACGTCAGCGCGACGTCCATCGTGGTGTCGCCGCGGCGGAGCGTGAGCGTGTGGCGCGCGCCGGCAGTCTCCGGCGACAGGCCGTCGTTCAGCAGCGCGATCTGCGCCTTGTCCGTGGTGTTGATGAAGTCGATGCCGTCGACGGCCGTCAGCAGGTCGCCCCGCCGGATGCCGGCGGCGGCCGCGGGCGAGCCCGGCTCGACGATCGCGGCGATCCAGGTGCGCGGTGCCGTCGTGGAGTTGACGGACCACGTCACGCCATAGCCCGTGTCCTGGCTCGCATTGGTGAGCGCATCCCATTCCGCCGTCGTGTAGGTGAAATGGAAACGGTCCTTTGCCTTGCCCGACGCGGTCAGTGCGGGCGTCTTCAGCGCGTCGAAATAATCGAGCGTGTTCGTGTAGTCCGCCATGCGGACCGTCGCCGGAATTTCCTTGTACCAGAGATAAGTCGCATCGGTCCAGCCGCGCAGGAATTTCATCTCGTCCTGCAGCGTGCCCTGGCGGTCCGGGAACGCATAGCCCTCGGCGTCGACGCCCGTGCGCGGTGCGGCGCACAGGTTCTGGTAGCTCATGTAATCGGACGGGATCGGGTCCGGGGTCACGGCCGGCGGCGTGGGCGTGGCCGTCCCGGTGCCGGGATCGCCGGCGACGGGCGTCGAAGCGCCGATGTTCGGATTTCCACCGCCGCCGCCACAGCCGGACAGCGTGACGAGCGTCGCGACAGCGCAGGCGAACAGGCGGGAAAAACGGGTCGGCGAAGCGGAGGCGGAAAGCGATTTCATGCGTCCGATTATAGACCCGGCCGCTTCGTGAAATGCATCCAACTGTAACAGTAAATGCGATGCGACAACGCCGCCTGCCGAAGGTCATCCGGCAGGCGGCGTCGTATCAAAAAGACAGCATCAGGCGGCGCGGGTGGCGGTGCCGCCCGCGTGGAACGCGGACACCAGTTCCGCTTCCTTGCGCTTGGCCGTCTTCAGGTTGCGCTCCTTGACGTGGCCGAAGCCGCGGATGTCTTCGGGGATGCTCGCGATCGCGACGGCCTGCGCCAGGTTCTCGGCCGTCAACTTGGGCAGCAAGCCTTCGATGGTGCCGCGGTATTCCTGGATCAGGGCGCGCTCCATGCGGCGCTCGGCCGTGTGGCCGAACGGATCGAGGGCCGTGCCGCGCAGGCCTTTCAGCTTCGCCAGCACACCGAACGCCTTCATCATCCACGGGCCGAATTCCTGTTTCACGAGGTGGCCTTCCTTGTCCTTCTTCGCGAACAGCGGCGGCGCCAGGTGGAACTTCAGTTTGACGTCGCCTTCGAACATGCCGTCGATCCTGGCCATGAACGCGGGATCCGTGTACAGGCGCGCGACTTCGTACTCGTCCTTGTAGGCCATCAGCTTGTGCAGGTAGCGCGCGACGGCTTCCGTCAGGCGCGTGCCCTTGCCCAGCTTGTCCTCGGCCGCGCGGACGCGGTCGACGAAGGCCTTGTACTGCGCCGCGTAGTCGGCGTTCTGGTACGCGGTGAGAAGTTCGACGCGGCGCTTGACGAGGTCGTCGAGCGTCTGTGCGCGCTTGAACTCGATCACCTTCGCGGGCGTGACGAGCTTCTGCACGGATGGCAGGTCGTGCGCGGCCGTACGGCCCCAGTTGAACGCGGCCTTGTTGAAGGCGACGGAGACGCCGTTCAACTCGATCGCCTTCACGATCGACGCTTCCTGCAGCGGCACATGGCCCTTCTGGAACGCGTAGCCCAGCATGAACATGTTGGTGGCGATGGCGTCGCCCATCAGCGTGGTCGCGATGTGGCCGGCGTCGATGAAGTCGACGTTGCCTTCGCCGCAAGCCTGCACGATGGCGCCGCGCGACCCTTCGGCCGGGAATTGCCAGTCCGGGTTGCGGATGAACGCGGCGGTGGTGGCGCCGGTCGCGTTGACGGCGGCCCACGTACGGTTTTCGCCCATGCGCGACAGCGCGTCGCGGCTGGCCGTCACGATCTGGTCGCAGCCGATCACGAGGTCCGCGTTACCGGTGCCGACGCGCGTCGAGTACAGGTCGCCCTGGCGGTCCGCCAGGCGCACGTGCGACATCACCGGACCGCCCTTCTGCGCGAGGCCGCTCATGTCCAGCACGAGGGCGCCCTTGCCTTCGACGTGGGCGGCCACCGCGAGGATCTGGCCGACCGTCACGACACCCGTGCCGCCGACGCCGGTGACGAGGATGCCGAACGGGTTCGTCGTCGCCGGAATCTTCGGCATCGGCAGAGAAGGCGGCGCCGCGTCCGACGTGGTTTTTTTAGGTTTCTTCAACCCGCCGCCTTCGACCGTGACGAAACTCGGGCAGAAACCGGTGACGCACGAGAAATCCTTGTTGCACGAGGACTGGTTGATCTGGCGCTTGCGGCCCAGTTCCGTCTCCAGCGGTTCGACGGACAGGCAGTTCGACTGCTTCGAGCAGTCGCCGCAGCCTTCGCACACGGCGTCGTTGATCACCGCGCGCTTGGCCGGATCCGGGTACGCGCCTTTCTTCCGGCGGCGGCGCTTTTCCGACGCGCAGGTCTGGTCGTAGATCATCGCGGACACGCCCGGCATCTCGCGCAGTTCGCGCTGCACGTCCATCAGTTCCGAACGGTGGCGCACGGTGACGCCTTCGGCCCACGGATAATCGTCCGGGTATTTTTCCGGCTCGTCGGTGACGACGATGATCGGCTTCACGCCTTCGGCCGCGAGCTGGCGGCTGATCTTGGCCGGGTCGAGCGGACCGTCGACGACCTGGCCGCCCGTCATCGCGACGGCGTCGTTGTAGAGGATCTTGTACGTGATGTTGACCTTGGCCGCGACGGACGCGCGGATCGCCAGCACGCCGGAGTGGTAATACGTGCCGTCGCCGAGGTTCGCGAACACGTGCTTCTCGCCCGTGAACGGCGCCTGGCCGATCCACGTGACGCCTTCGCCGCCCATGTGCGTGAACGTGGACGTTTCGCGGTCCATCCACAGCACCATGTAGTGGCAGCCGATGCCGGCCATCGCGCGCGAGCCTTCCGGCACCTTGGTCGAGCTGTTGTGCGGGCAGCCGGAGCAAAAATAGGGGATGCGGTCCGTTTCCGGGTTCGCCTTCGGGATGTTCTTGAGGATCAGCTCTTTCGCTTCGAGAAAGGCGATGCGTTCCTTCACGCGTTGCTCGACCGGGTGGCCGGCGCAGTAGTGCGAGATGCGCGACGCGATCGCGCGCGCGACCTGCGCCGGATTCAATTCATAATTCGCCGACAGCAGCCAGTCGCCCTGGCCGGAGCGGTTCTTGACGCTCCATTCGCCGGCGTCGTCGAACTTGCCGACGACGCGCGGACGCTCGCCGTCCGGCAGGTTGTACAGCTCTTCCTTCAGCGCGTATTCCAGCACCTGCCGCTTTTCCTCGACGACGAGGATCTCGTCCAGGCCGCGCGCGAATTCGTGCACGCCGACCGAGTCGAGCGGCCACGTCATGCCGACTTTATACACGCGCAGGCCGATGTCGCGGGCCGCCTGCTCGTCGATGCCGAGATCGGCCAGCGCCTGGCGCGTGTCGAGGTACGACTTGCCGGCGGTGATGATGCCGATCTTGGGCTGGGGGCTGTCCCAGATGATCTGGTTGAGTTTATTGGCGCGCGCATAGGCCAGCGCGGCATACCACTTGTAGTGGTTCATGCGCACTTCCTGGTCCAGCACGGCGTCGGGCCAGCGGATGTTCAGGCCGCCCGGCGGCATCTCGAAGTCCGCCGGCAGGATGGTCTGCACGCGGTCCGGATCGAGGTCGACGACGGCGCCCGATTCGATGATGTCGGTCACGCATTTCATCGACACCCACAGGCCGCTGTAGCGGCTCATGGCCCACGCATGCAGGCCGTAGTCGATGTATTCCTGCACGGACGACGGGTACAGCACGGGGATGCCGCAGTGGTGCAGGATGTGGTCGGACTGGTGCGCCGTCGACGACGATTTCGCCGCATGGTCGTCGCCCGCCAGCACGAGCACGCCGCCGTTCTTCGCGGAGCCCGCGTTGTTGCCGTGTTTGAACACGTCGCCGCAGCGGTCCACGCCGGGGCCCTTGCCGTACCACATGGCGAACACGCCGTCGTACTTCGCATCCTTGAACAGATTGGTCTGCTGCGTGCCCCAGACGGCCGTCGCCGCGAGGTCTTCGTTCATGCCGGGGTGGAAGTGGACGTGGTGCGATTCCAGGTGTTTCTTCGCCTTCCACGCGGTCTGGTCGACCTGGGTGACGGGCGAGCCGCGGTAGCCGGTGATATAGCCTGCCGTGTTCAGGCCGGCCTTGAGGTCGCGTTCGCGCTGCAGCATCGGCAGGCGGATCAGCGCCTGGGTGCCGGTCATGAAGGCGCGGCCGCGCTCGAGCGTCCATTTGTCGTCGAGCGTGATCTCGTGCGGGGGTAGCGGTTCCAGCTGGCTGCGGTCCAGGGGGGCGTTCATGCGTGTCTCCGATTATGTTTGTCGTGTTTCGGTTGGGGCCAGTATAGACCTGCGCCCCCAGCATTAAATTTCAATGAATTCCCCCCGGCCGACGATTTGCGCAATAAAATTGCGGAGTGCGCGAGTCCTGAGGAGAATTCATGTCAAAAATCGAGCTGGATAAAACCGACCGTAAAATCCTGGCGATCCTGCAGTCGGATGGCCGCCTGTCGAACCAGGACGTGGCCGAGCGCGTCAGCCTGTCGCCGTCGCCCTGCCTGCGGCGCATCAAGCGGCTGGAAGAGGCCGGCGTCATCCGGCAATATGTCGCCCTGCTCGATCCCGACAAGCTGGGCCTGGGCCTGCTGGCCTATGTGAATGTCCGCCTGGAAAAACACAGCGAAGGTGCGGCCAATGCACGCGTGCCGGCCACGTCGCCGCGCTTCGAATTTGCCCAGGCCGTGTCGACCTGGCCGGAAGTGGTGGCCTGCTATGCGATGACGGGGGAGATGGATTTCCTGCTGCGCGTGCACGTGGAAGACATGGACCACTTTTCGCGCTTCATGATGAGCACGTTGCTGCGCCACCCGGCCGTGCTGGACGTCAAGTCGAGCTTCGCCCTGCAGCGCATCAAGGAAACGACGGCGCTGCCTATCGTTTGACGGTGTTTAGTAATAAGCACGAAACTCGATGGTCAATGCGCGCGTGCGTTTGACCGGACGCGGCGGTCTCGCTAATCTCGATCTGGTCTCGGTCCGGCCGTCGCTTCAGGGAGCGGCCGGATCGTCTCCAGCCGGGGTGGTCCGGCTCGCTTTCCGATGCACCGGGCAGATGCCCGGTCCGTCGGATTTTTTTTGGCCTACCAGCCGGTGATGCGCCGCAACTGCGGCAGGATCTCCGCCGCCATGACCGCATGCTGGGCCGTCGTCGGGTGGCCATTGACGGCGTCGCCGGGCTGGTACGCCACCGGTGCGAGCAGGTGCACGCGCTTATCTCCCACCCGCGCCATCGCCTCCTTGAGATAGCCGATCAGCGCCGCCTTCTTGTCGCCATTCAGCAGCACGCCCTCCGTCAGCGCGATCTGCGCGTGCGGATGGTCGCGCAGCACGCGGCGCAGCAGGGCCGTGTACGTGTCGACATAGGCCGTGCGCTCCGGAATGCCGGGGTTGAAGTCATTGGTGCCGATCGCGATGAGAATCAGGTCCGGGGCGTAATCGGCCTGGTTCCACCGCACCGGATGCGCCGCATCGGCGATGGCGAGGTCGTAGAACGCGGGCAGCTGGAACTCGTCGGTCCGGTCGTTCCAGCTGCGCACGAGGCCCCGGCCGCCATAGCAGACCAGCTGCACCTGCGCGTCGAGGGCGCGCGCAGCCAGCATGCCGTACGACAGGCGAGGGTTCGACCATTCGGGCATGTCCTTCTCGTCGGCGCCCCGCTCCATGACGGCGCCGCAGGTCACGGAATCGCCCAGCACGAGCAGGCGCCGCGCCGGCAGCGCGGGCGCCGCGAGAAACGTGCCGTCGGACGTGAAGCGCGCGATGGACGGCACACCCAGCCACGTCTCGCCGCGGTGCACGAGTTCCACCTTGTGCGGACCAGGCGCCGCGCCCTTGAACACGTCGTAGCGTGTCATCTGCGGCGCCAGGCGCAGCGTGCCCGCGGGCTTGCCGTCCACGATCACGTCGACCAGGCTGCGGGTGCCGCCCGCGGCATCGACGGCAAGCCGCGTGCCGTCGACGGCCAGCAGCAAGGTCACGCCGGCATAGCCGAAGCGCACCGTGCCGTCGGCTTCCGCCACCGTGCGGCCCATCCGGGCCACGTGGACGTCGGCGGCGGGTATCGTCTGCTCGGCGGCCGCCGACGCCGCGCACAAAGCCAGCAACGCGGCAACGAGCGGCCGACGCATCACGCCCCCTTCTTCAGGCGCAGCAGCAGCACGCCGTGCGACGGCACGGTCGCGTCGAGACGTTTGCTCGTATCGCCCGTCTTGCCGGTCCACGCATCCGTCCACTGCCAGGTGGCCTTCTTGAAGTCGACTTCGCGCTTGGACATGTCGTCGTTGATCACGTTCTGCTTCCAGTCATAGCGCAGGGGCAGCGCGGACTCGCCGCGGTTCAGCACCATGAAGGCCCATTCGTCATTGGCGAGCGGCTTGGCCCACAGTTCCACGGGCCCCTGCTTCCAGAAGCGCAGCGCCGGCACGCCCAGCGGGTCCTGGTTGAGGGCGATGACTTCGCGGCGGCCAATGATCTTCTTCACCGAGTCCGGCATCGAGCGCAGGTCGTTGCCGAGGATGAGCGGCGAGTTCATCATGGCCCAGACCGAGAAGTGCGCGCGGTCCTCGTCTTCCGTCATGCCCATGCCGACTTCCAGCATGTCCATGTCGTTCCAGTGACCCGGACCCGCGTACTTGCGCAGGCCCGCCTGCATGTCGAGGATGCGCATCACGCCCCATGCGGACCACGAGCCGGCGCTCTTTTCGCAATCCCAGCACGGGTAGATGTCGCCCGTGGTGCGCCACGAGTGGCCGACGTCGGCCGCCCATTCCCACGGCTTGTTGTCGCCCCATTCGCAGATGCTGAACAGGATCGGGCGGTTGGCCGCGCGGATCGCGTCGCGCATCGTCGTGTAGGCGCCGACCGCGTTCAGGCCCTTGGTCTCGCACCAGTCGTACTTCAGGTAGTCGATGCCCCAGGCGGCGTACGTCTTCGCGTCCTGGTATTCGTGGCCGCGGCTGCCGGGACGGCCCCCGCACGTCTTGTCGCCGGCGTCCGAATAGATGCCCAGCTTCAGGCCGCGCGCATGCACGTAGTCGGACAGGGCCTTCATCCCGGACGGGAAGCGCTGCGGGTCGGCCTGGATGTTGCCGTGTTCGTCGCGCGCGCCGTGCCAGCAGTCGTCGATGTTGATGTACTGGTAGCCCGCATCCTTCAGGCCCAGTTTCACCATCGCGTCGGCCGTCTCGCGGATCAGTTTTTCATCGATGTCGCACGCGAATTTATTCCAGCTGTTCCAGCCCATCTGCGGCGTGGCCGCGAGGCCGTCGAATTTCTGCGCCCAGGCCGCGGCCGGGGACGCCGCGATGGTGGCGGCAAGGATCAGGGAGGCACTACGTTTCACTATTTTGCTCCAATCGTCTTCAGGCGTTTATCGTGGTCCGCGATCAACTTGAGCGAGCTGGCATCGCTGTCGAACACGGAATAAAGGCCCTGCTCTTCCTGCGGCGGATCGCCGACGAAATCGTTACCCGGCTTCCACCAGTAATCCGCATTGGCCGCACGCCCCGCACCGCCCCACGCCCAGAAGTTCCAGCCGGCGACCGGATCGCCCGCTGCCGCGCGCTTCTCCAGCGTCGTGAAGACTTCCTCGTAGAAGCGGTCGCGCACCTTGGTCGAGGCCTTGATGTCGAAGGAGCCCCCGTCGCGGTTCAGGCCGAACTCCTCCAGCACGATCGGCTTGCCCAGCTTCTTGGCATAGTCGACGTGCACGTTCAGGTAGTGGCTGGCCTTCTCCATCATGCCGTTCCACGTGGCGTCGGGCTTCTTCGGATCGAACCAGCCCCAGTTCGTCGGCCACAGGTGGTACGTCAGGTAGGCGATGTCCGGCGTGCGGTGCGCATCCAGGTACAGCTGCGCATCCTGCGCGGAGCCGGCGAGACCTTCGCTGCCCGTGCTGACCATGTGGCGGGAATCGAGCGAGCGGATGTAGTGGGCGGTATCGGCGATCCACTTCACGTACGTCGCCTTTTCCTGCGGCGTGGACTTGCTGTTGCCGGGGCGCGGCTCGTTGGCGAGCTGCCACGACAGGATCGTCGGGTCGTCGCGGTACGGCTTCTTCGTCACCGTGTTGGTACGCTGGACGATCTCCGCGATCACGTTGCGGTATTCGGCCTGGGCGCGGGCGTTCGTGTAGAACGTCGCGTTTTCGGCCATGTAGCGTTCGTAGTCCTTGCTCACGTTGGGATCGTGCGCGGGCGAGCCGGTGAACCAGTTCAGGTACTGGGTCATCCCGCCGGACCATTGCCAGAAGTTGTTCAGGTAGAGCACGGCCGTCATGTCACGCTTTGCCAGTTCGGCCATCATGAAGTCCAGGCCTTGCAGCAGCTGCTCGTCGTACTGCCCGGGCGCGCTCGTCGTGGCGGGGCTGACGGCGCTTTTCATCGCCGTCTTCTCCGACACGGCCAGCACGCGCACGTTGTTGATGCCGAGCGCCTTCATGCGGTCCAGCTCCTTGACGAGGCGGGCGCGCTGGCCCACGCCCGTCGGCGCGCCGAGGTAGCCGCCATACCAGAAGTTCGCACCGGCGATCATGTAGCGCTGGCCGTTGCGTTCGAAATGGCTGTCCTTGACGGCCACGAAGCCGTTGTTGTCTGCATGGGCTGCGCCTGCCATCAGCAGGGTGGCGGCCACGGAGAACTTGCTCAAAATGCCGAACTTGCGTTGCATGGTCGTAGTCTCCTCGCGCTCCTTGGGGAACGTCGTTATGTGGGATCATGCGCCGCCCACCGGGCGGTGGGCGGCGGAGGGATGATGCTTACTTGCGCTGGCGGCCGCGCACGTCCAGCGTGGACGCCGGCAGGTCGACCGTCACGCTGGTCGCGTTCTTGCCGGCGGCGTCTTCGGCCAGCACCAGCTTGTACTTGCCCTTGGCGATGCGCCAGGTCTTGCTCTTCTCGTCGAACATGCCGAGGATGCGCGGCTCGACGACGACGTCGACTTCCTTCGACTCGCCCGGCTGCAGCGCGACCTTGTCCCAGCCGGCCAGGCGCTTCGGCGCTTCCCACTTCGCGGCCAGCGGCGACACGTACACCTGCGGCACGTCCTTGCCGGCGACGTTGCCCGTGTTCGTGACCTTGAAGCGCACGTGCAGGCGGCCATCCTTGACCTGGCTCGCGAGACCCGAGTACGAGAACGTCGTGTACGACAGGCCGTGGCCGAACGGGAACAGCGGGGTCAGGCCCTTCTGGTCGAACCATTTATAGCCGACGGCCGCGCCTTCCGTGTAATCGACCGTGAAGCGCTGCTCCGGCTGTTTCGGATCGCCGTCCAGCTTCGGACGCGGCAGCTGCTGCTCGGAAGCCGGGAACGTGGCCGGCAGGTGGCCGGACGGATTCACGGCGCCGAACAGCACGCGCGCGATCGCTTCGCCGCCGCTCGTGCCCGGGTACCATGCTTCCAGCACGGCCGGGGTCTTGGCGACCCACGGCATGGCGACGGGACCGCCCGTCTCCAGCACAACCACGGTGCGCGGATTCGCGCCGGCCACGTTGTCGATCAGGGTGTCCTGGTTGTCCGGCAGCGCCAGCGACGTCGCGTCGTTCGCCTCGCCGATCCACTGTGTCGCGAACACGAGCGCGACGTCGGCCTGCGCGGCCACGCGCGCGGCGCGGGCCGGGTCGGTGCCGTCGTCGTACACGACCTTCGCGTCCGGTGCCAGCGCTTTAATGGAACGCAGCGGCGACGACGGGTAGTACACGACCGGACCCGGCCAGACCTTCGGCTCCAGGCCCGGCACGGCGTTGCCGCCGATCGGGTACACCTGCGACGAACCGCCGCCCGACAGCACGCCCACGTCGGCATGGCCGCCGATCACGGCGATGGTCTTCACGTCTTTCGACAGCGGCAGCACGCGGTTGTCGTTCTTCAGCAGGACGATGCCCTCTTCCGCCGTCGCGCGGCTGACGGCGCCGTTCTTCGCGAAGTCGATGTTGCCGCCCTGCGCGACCGGATTGTCGACGACGCCCTTGGCGAACATGGCGCGCACGATGCGCGTGGCCATGTCGTCCAGGCGTGCTTCCGACACGTAGCCGTTCTTGACCGCTTCTTCCAGCGCACCGCCGAAGTACGGCGACTTGTCGAATTCCTGGCCCGACTGGCGGTCCAGGCCATTGTTCGCGGCCTGCACGGTGCTGTGCGTCGCGCCCCAGTCGGACATCACGTAGCCCTTGAAGCCCCAGTCCTTCTTGAGGACTTCGTTCAGCAGGTAGTCGTTCTCGCACGCATAGGTGCCGTACACGCGGTTGTACGAGCACATGACGGAACCGGCGTCCGACTGCTCCAGCGCGAGCTGCATCGCGAGCAGGTCGGACATGCGCGACGCGGCCTTGTCGATGCGGACGTCGTGCTCGTTGCGGCCCGTCTCCTGGTCGTTCAGCGCGAAGTGCTTGACGGTCGAGATGACGTGGTTCGATTCGATGCCCTTGACGGCGTGGCCGACCATCGTGCCGGCCAGCAGCGGGTCTTCACCGGCGTATTCGAAATTGCGGCCGTTGCGCGGATCGCGCATCAGGTTCACGCCGCCGGCCAGCATCACGTTGAAGCCGGACAGGCGCGCTTCCGAGCCGATCATCGCGCCGCCGGCATAGGCGACCTGCGGATCCCACGTCGACGCGGTGGCGAGGCCCGACGGCAGCGCCGTGCGCTCGCGCGGGGTCGGGGTGGCCTGGGTGGCGACGCCGAGGCCGGCGTCCGTTTCCAGCAGGTCCGGCAGGCCGAGGCGCGGGGTGCCCGGCACGTAGCCGGCCGAGAACGGGATCGCGCCTTTCGGCGGCGTGGTGCCCTTCGGGGCGAACGACGTGCCGAAATAGCCGAACACCCAGCGCAGTTTTTCTTCGCGGGTCATGGCCTTGACGGCGAGTTCGGCGCGCTTGTCGGCGCTGAGGGAACGGTCCAGCCAGGGCTTCTGGGCCGGCGCGGCGGGCGCGTCGGCGGCGATGGCGGACAGGGGGAAGGCGGCAGCCAGGGCGGCAACGAGGGTCAGTTGGTTCAAACGCATGGGACGAGGCTCTCTTAGGGATACGGATCGTTATAGGTATGCGAAGCAATGCCGCCGCGAGAGAAACCAAGCGGCGGCAATTCGGGATCAGGCGGTCAGACGGCCTTGACGTCCACGTACATGCGGGCGTATTTCGCGCCGAAGTACAGGATGAAGGCGTAGCACGCGGCCGGGACCAGGAACGAGGTCTGCAGGCCGATCATGTCCGCGGCCTGGGCCTGGACGACCGGGACGACGGCGCCGCCGGCGATCGCCATCACGAGCAGGCCGGAACCCTGGCTCGTCAGCGGGCCCAGTTCATGCACGGACATGCTGAAGATGGTCGGAAACATGATCGAGTTGAACAGGCCGACCAGCAGCACCGCCCACATCGCGAAGTGGCCGTGGCCGAAGGTGGTCGCCACCAGCAGCGCGATGCACGCCGCCGCGTTGAACGCGAGGACCTTGCCCGGGCTGATCGTGCGCATCACGGCCGAACCGATGAAGCGGCCGACCATCGCGCCGGACCAGTAGAACGCGACGTATTTCGCGCCCGTTTCGGCCGTGAAGCCGGCGATGCCCGGGTCGCCCATGTAGTTGATCAGGAAGCTGCCGATGCTCACCTCGGCGCCGACGTACAGAAAGATCGCGGTCACGCCCAGCATCAGGCGCTTCTGGCTGAAGATCGAACCCTTCACGGGGCCGGCGTCCTCGTCGCGGATGATCGGCAGCCGGATGACGGCGAACAGGATCGCCAGGACCGCCAGCGTGGCGGCCAGGCCCAGGTACGGACCCTGCACGGCCTGCGCCTGCGCGAGGCGCTCGGCGGCCGACATGCTGGCCGGGTCGGCCGCTTCCGTCATGTGCGACAGGATCAGGATGCCGCCGACCAGAGGACCGACGACGGTGCCCAGCGAGTTGAAGGCCTGGGTCAGGTTCAGGCGGCTCGATGCGGTGGCCGGGGCGCCCAGCGCGGTAACGTACGGGTTCGCGGCGACCTGCAGGATCGTGATGCCGGCGGCCAGCACGAACAGGGCGAACAGGAACAGCGAGTACACGCTGGTGGCGGCCGGGTAGAACAGCGCGGCACCGACGGCGCACACGGCCAGGCCGGTGACGGCACCGGCTTTATAACCGATGCGGCGGATCAGGGCGCCGGCCGGGATCGACAGCAGGAAGTAACCGCTGAAGAAGGCCAGGTTCACCATCATCGCCTGTACGTACGTCAGGTTGTAGACCGATTTCAGGTGCGGGATCAGGATGTCGTTCAGCGACGTCATCAGACCCCACATGAAAAACAGTGCGGTGACGACGGTCAGGGGAAAGGTGTAACTGGGCTGGGCCCGGTTGGCAGGCTCGACGGCAGCCTGTGGTGCGCGTTCCATGGATAGGTCTCCTTGAAATGTTACCGCTAACAAGACGGTAGCTTTTATTGTGAAAAGATTCTGCAGAAGCAGGGTAACGGGGTCAAATGGGGTATGCGATCCACCGCGAAGTTTAGTCAGGTGCCACTAAACACCGCCTCCCCTCTTATGAAATCGGTTTCTTACATGAGAATATACCGGGCAAACAGCTGTTTAGTAAAGCCGACTAAACTTGCCTGTAAATGCACCTTCGCGTTTGACCAAGGGAATTTTCATATGCAAGACTCCATTCAAATCAGCGGCGCCCAAGGCGCGCGCAGCAACGATATCGGAGACAACGTGAATCCCGTCACCTCACGCCCCCAGGCGGGCGACAGCCCCGCACCGGTCACGATCCGCGACCTGGCCAAGTACGCCGGCGTCTCGGCCGGCACGATCTCGCGCGCCCTGAAAAACGAGCCCGGCCTCACGGAAAGCACTCGCCAGATGGTGTTGTCGGCAGCCCACGAACTGGGGTACGACTTCTGTAAACTGCGCCGCAAGCGCATTCGCCGCCTCACGTTCCTGTTGCATCGACAACACAATACGGCCGCCAGCAGCCCCTTTTATTCGCCCGTGCTGCACGGCGCCGAGGAAGCCTGCCGCAAGCAGGGCATCGTGCTGTCGTTCATGGCGGTCGGCCCGGCCGACGGCGTGACGGAGCAGCTGCGCATGCATGCGCCGGACGCCATCGTGTGCGCCGGCTTCTTCGAACCCGAACTCTTGAACGCCCTGCGCGCCAGCGGCAAGCCCCTCGTCCTGATCGACATGAAGCTGCGCGGCTACAGCTCGGTCAACCCGGACAACCACATGGGCGGCTACCTCGCCACCCGGCACCTGATCTCGCTGGGCCGCGAACGCATCGGCATGATCTCCGGCTCGCTCGGCCACTACAGCATCCGCGAGCGCAACCGCGGCTACCGCCAGGCCCTGTATGAAGCCGGCATGCTGGCCGACCCGCGCCTGGAGATCTGCCTGCCGGACGGCGTCGACCTCGAGACGGGCGCCTACGAGGCGATGCAAGCCCTGCTCGACCAGCCCCACCCGCCCGACGCCGTGTTCTGCTACAACGACGCCGCCGCCCTCGTCGCGATGCGCGCCTGCCTCGCGGCCGGGAAGACGGTGCCGCACGATATCTCGATCGTCGGCTTCGACGACATCCCCGGCGCCGTGCTGGGCCACCGCCCGCTGACGACGCTGCGCATCAACAAGAAGGAGCTGGGCGCGCTGGGCGTCGAGCTGCTGCTGCGCGGTCCGCAGGATCCGCCGCTGGAACAGGTGGCGCCCGTGGAACTCGTCGTCCGCGCCAGCACCGTGTGCGAAGACTTCCGCATCCGTAAGTAAGTCATTTTCTATCCACCGACACCAACCATGCTTCCCGATTTCCATTCCCGCTCGACGCTGCTGCAGCACATCCGCCACACCCGCCAGTTCTACGACCCGCGCTGCGTCGACCCGAGCGGCGGCTTCTATCACTTCTACAAGGACGACGGCGCGATCTACGACGCGCGCACGCGCCACCTGGTGAGCAGCACCCGCTTCGTGTTCAATTTTTCGATGGCGTGGCGCCAGTTCCAGGAACCGGCCGACCGCGAACGCGTGCTGCACGGCCTGCGCTTCCTGCGCGACGCGCACCGCAATCCGGAGACGGGCGGCTATGCCTGGACGCTGGACTGGAACGACGGACAGAAGAAAGTCACGGACGACACGAACCACTGCTACGGCCTCGCCTTCGTGCTGCTGGCGTACGCCCACGCCATCATGGCCGGCGTCGACGAAGCGCGTGCCTGGCTGGACGAGACCTACGACCTGATGGAGCACCGCTTCTGGGAACCTACGCACGGCCTGTACGCGGACGAAGCGAACGGCGACTGGTCCACGCTGTACCCGTACCGCGGCCAGAACGCCAACATGCACGCCTGCGAAGCGATGCTGGCTGCGTTCGACGCGACGGGCGACACGAAATACCTGTGGCGCGCCGAGACGCTCGCCCACAACATCACCGTGCGCCAGGCCGCCCTGTACGGCAACCTGGTCTGGGAACACTACAACAGCGACTGGTCCGTCGACCCGGACTACAACCGCGACGACAAGACGAACATCTTCCGCCCGTGGGGCTACCAGCCGGGCCACCTGACGGAATGGGCCAAGCTCCTGCTGATCATGGAACGCCACAAGGACCGGATGGCCGGCCCATCCAGCTGGCTCGTGCCGCGCGCGCGCCAGCTGTTCGACGCGGCGCTGACCAAGGCATGGGACGCGAAGCACGGCGGCATTCATTACGGCTTCGGCCCGCAGGACGAAATCTGCGACGCCGACAAATACTTCTGGGTGCAGGCCGAGAGCCTCGCCGCCGCCGCCCTCCTCGGCGCGCGCACGGGAGATAAAGCGTACTGGGACTGGTACGACCGCATCTGGGCGTACAGCTGGGAACATTTCGTCGACCACGAACATGGCGCCTGGTACCGCATCCTCGGCCCGAAGAACGAAAAACTCACCAACGAAAAGAGCCCGGCCGGCAAGGTCGACTATCACACGATGGGCGCCTGTTACGAAGTACTGACTGTTCTCGTGAAGGACTGACATGATTGACATGAGCGACTTTCCCGTATTCGTCGCGGCCGGCGAAGCGCTGACCGACCTCATTGTCGACAATAGCGTGGATGATGCCGGCGCCACGCGCTGGCACAGCGTGACGGGCGGCTCGACGTGGAACGTGGCGCGCGCGATGGCCAAGCTGGGCGCGCCCAGCGCCTTCGCGGGCGCCGTCAGCCGCGACGTGTTCGGCGACCAGCTGTGGCGCGCCAGCCTCGACGCGGGCCTGGACGAGCGTTTCATCCAGCGCCTGGACAAGTCGCCGCTGCTGGCGATCGTGCACCGGCTCGACCCGCCCAGCTATTTCTTCGTCGGCGACGACAGCGCCGACCTGCACTTCGACGCCGCGCAGCTGCCGCAAGACTGGATGGGCGCCTGCCGCTGGGCGCACTTCGGCGGCATCAGCCTGGCGCGCCAGCCGCTGGCCGGCAAGCTCGTCGCGCTGGCGGAGACGCTGAAGGCGCGCGGCGTGCGCATCAGCTACGACCCGAACTTCCGCGCCCTGATGGACGAGAACTACGACCCGACCCTGCGCCGCATGACCGCGTTGGCAGACGTGATTAAAGTGTCGGAAGAGGATCTCGTCGGCCTGCTGCGTACGCACGATGCGGATGCCGCTTTCGCGACGCTGCGTAGCTGGAATCCGGACGCCACGTATTTGTACACGAAGGGCGGCGCCGGCGCGTCGCTGCATACGCCGACAGGGTCGTGGGAGATGGCGGCACCGCGCATCACGCCCGTGGACACGGTCGGCGCCGGCGACGCCAGCATCGCCGCGCTGGCCTGGAGCATGCTGCATGCGCCGGAGCGCGACGGCCTCGCCCACCTGCGCTTCGCCGTCGCGGCGGGTGCCGCGGCCTGCCTCGCGGCCGGCGCCACGCCGCCGTCGCTCGCGGCAATCGATACGCTGCTGGCCGGGATGCACGCTTGAATCACCAGCAGTTTTCGAACGTGACGCCGACGGTAAACCCGGACAGCGTCGTGCCATAAATGCCGTTCGCGGCCAGCGGATCGTTCGTCCGCGCGGCCGCGCGCGCAGCTTCGTTCCAGCGCGCGTGCGTGACGAACAGGCGCAGTTCCGGCCGGTCGAAATAGCCCGGTTTCGACATCAGCGCGACGGCACCCGTGACCTTGGTCAGCCGGCGCACGCCGCCGTTCCGCGGCGCCACGCGGTCGTGGCCGATATCCGCCAGCAGTTTCACCTTGTCGGACAACGCGTACGACATGCGGCCGCCCGCCGACGCCCACGTCTTCGCTTTCGCCGGATCGTGTGCCGTATCCCGCTGCCAGACGGCGATCAGTTCTCCACCGAAGCGGCGCGTGACCTGCGCAAACCAGCTGTCGATGATGCGCAGCCGGTGCACGTCGCCGCCGCTCGTGATGTCGCCCGTCGCGCCATTGTCGGTGCCGGCGCCCGTGCCCCACTGGACCGCGAGGCGGTTGTCGCCGGCGCCGTCCAACACGCGCTGACGGTGTTGCACGGTGAGCATCGAGCCGCCGTGGTGACCGCGCTGGCCGTCGCTGCGGATCAGCGCCAGGCCCAGTTCCAGCGTGCCGCCCGGATTCACGGGCACGCCGCGCAACTGAAAATCGTGGCGGTTCGCCGTGTCGCCGACGCGCATGATCGGCATCGTCTGCTGGTCGTCGTGCAGGTAGGCATAGCTGAACTTCATGGGTCGAAGCGGTACGTCCTCGATGCCGGCGCCCATGCCGGACGGATTCCAGTACAGGAAGTCGTTGACGTTCGCGCCTTCGCGCTTGTAGTAGCGGCGCCCGATCCACAGCGCGGCGTCGCCGAGGCCGCTCACGTGTTCGATGGCGAGCCAGGCCTGCGGGAGGCCGATCTTCCAGCCGCCCTGCGGCCGCCTAGCATTGTTCGATGCGGCCGCGTTGCCCAGGTTGAGCATCGCATAGGCCTTCACGTCCTCGCCGGCGTCGCCCTGCACGAGGTGCTGGCCCAGCAGCATTTCGCCGTAGACGCCGCATTCATTACCCAAGCGGTACTTGGCGCCCGCGCCGGCCAGCGCGAAGCAGGTCTGGCCGCCGCCTTCTGAATTCGCGGCCGCGTTGGCCCGCAGGTAGTTCTGGACGTCCACGGCGGACGCAGGGAAGCAAAACGCGAGCGCGAGCAGCGCCGGCGCGATGGTTGGCATGCGCATGGTGTCTCCTGATTGTTTTTATGGGCAAAGCGGATCCCGTCCGGCCGCGGCGCAGATGCCGCGGCAGGTCAACGGAACAGGATCGGATGACCGGTCAGTCGAGCAGTGCGTCGACTTCCTGTGCCGTCGGCGCATAAGGCCCGGCATGCATGGCCGCCGTGGCGGCCACCGCCGCGATGCGCGCGAGCTGGCACGACGCACGCAACTCGGGGTGCAGCAGCAGGCCTACGACCCAGCCGGCCATAGCCGCGTCGCCGCAGCCGACGGTGTCGACGACGTCCACGCGGCGCGCGGGCGCGTCGAGCACCTCGTCGCCGCGGATCAGGGAAAGACCATCGGCCCCGCGCGTAAAAAGGATCTCGGCGTCGGGGGCCAGCGCGCGCAGCGCGGCCAGCGCGTCGCGCTGCTCGAGGCCCGGGAACAAACCTTCCAGGTCTTCGTCGGACACCTTGATGTGGCTGGCGAGGCCCGCGATCAGTTCGAACGTGGGCCGGTAAGTCGCGTCGCGCATCGCGTTGCGGAAGTTCGGATCGAACGCGATACGCTTGCCGGCCTGGCGCGCCATCAGCGCCTGCTCGACGAGCCGCCGCGCCAGCGGTCCGCGCGCCAGGGCGAGGCTGCCCACGTGGATCACGTCGGCCGCTTCGAGCCAGCCGTCGGGCAGCAGCTCGGGCCGGAAATGCAGGTCCGCGCTGTTCTCGCCCAGGAAGACGTACCGGGGCGGATGGCGCGACGTCACCATCGCGATGAACGGCGGCGCTTCCACACGCTGCAGGAAGCGTTCGTCCAGGCCGGCCGCGCGGCTGGCGGCCGCGATCTCGTCGCCGAAGGCATCCATGCTGACGGCGCCCGCATAACCCGTCTGCAGTCCCAGGCGGGCGCCGACGCGCGCCACGTTCCAGCACGAACCGCCGGGCAGCGAGCGCCACGTGCCGTCGTCCTGGCGGATCATGTCGGTGAGCGCTTCGCCGAAGACCACGTAGCGGGGGAGTCGTTGTGCTTGCATGTCAGTTCGCCTGTTGTTGATAACGCCATTTATCGAGCATCACGGCCAGTACGATGACCGCGCCCTTCGCCACGTACTGCCAGAACGACGACAGGCCGAGGATCGTGAGACCGTTGTTGAGGAGGCCGATGATCAGGGCACCGATGACGGTGCCCCAGATCGTGCCCACGCCGCCCATCAGGCTCGTGCCGCCGAGGACCACCGCGGCGATCGCATCGAGCTCGTAGCCGGAACCCCAGTTGCCGTTCGCACCATACAGCCGGCTGGCCGACATCGCACCCGCGGTGCCCGCGCACAGGCCGGAGAAGGCGTAGACGAAGACGAGGACGAGGCCGACCTTGATGCCCGTGAGCCGCGCCGCCTGCGGATTGCCGCCGACCGCGTACACGTGCATGCCGAGGACGGTGCGGCGCAGGATGAACCACGCCACCAGCACGAGGGCGGCAGCCACCCACACGAGCCACGGCAGGCCGGCGAACGAATCGTTGCCGATCCATTCGAAGGTCGGGATCTCGCGGTTCAGGATCGTGGTGCCGTCGGCCAGCAGGTACGCGGCGCCGCGCAGCGCCGTCATCGTGCCGAGCGTGACGACGAACGGATTGATCTTGAAGACGGCGACGAGCGTGCCGTTCAGCAGGCCCATGCCGAGACCCGCCAGCAGGAAGATCGGCAAGGACAGCGCGGGCGCATGACCGGGCAGCGACGCGATCATGCCCAGCACCGCGGACACGGCCAGCACGGAGCCGACGGACAGGTCGATGCCGCCCGTGAGGATCACGAACGTCATGCCCGTCGCGAGCACGAGGTTGATGGAACTCTGGCGCAGCACGTTCATCGTGTTGGCCGTCGTCGCGAAATTCGAGACGCCGTCTTCGGCGAAGTACCCGGTCAGGAAGTAGAACACGACGTACAGCGCGACGAGCACGGGCAGCATGCCCATCGTCGCGAACATGCGCGAGAACGCGTGGCCAATGCCGCCGTGCGCGGCCGCCCGCGGCGCCGTGGGAAGGGATGATTTCAGGGTCTGCATGATGATGTCTCCTATGCGGCCTGGGCCTGGGTGGCCAGCGCCATGATGTTTTCCTGGGTGATGCGCTCGCCAAGCAGTTCGCCGGAGAGCCAGCCTTCGCGCATGACGAGCACGCGGTCGCACACGCCGATGATTTCCGCCAGCTCGCTCGAGATGCACAGCACGGCCACGCCGGCGTCGGCCAGTTCGTGGATGATCCGGTAGATCTCGTGCTTGGCGCCGATGTCGACGCCGCGCGTGGGCTCGTCGAGGATCAGCACGCGCGGCCTGATTTCCAGCCACCGCGCGAGCAGGAGCTTTTGCTGGTTGCCGCCCGAGAGGCCGCCGATGATGCCGTCCGGTCCCGCGCCGCGCGCGGACAGTTTTGCGATCGCGCCGCGCGTGACGTCCAGCAGCTCGCCGCGCCGGAGTACCCCGCAGCGGGCATGCTTGCCGAGGACGTTCATCGTCACGTTCGCCAGCAGCGACTGCTGCAGGAACAGGCCCTGCCCCTTGCGGTCTTCCGGCACATAGGCGATGCCGAGGCGGATCGCATCGCCCGGCGTGCGGATCGTGGCCGGCTTGCCGTCGACGTCGATCGTGCCGCCGGACAGGGGGTCCGCGCCGAAGACCAGCCGCGCCAGTTCCGTGCGGCCCGCGCCGACGAGGCCCGCGAGGCCGACGATCTCGCCGGCGCGCACCTCCAGCGACACGGGGTGTACCCTGGCGCCGTGCACGTCGGTCAGCTTCAGGCGCACGGGGCCCGGCACGCGCCGCTGCGTGTGCTCGTAGAAGCCGTTGAGTTCACGGCCGACCATCATGCGCACGACCGTGTCCGGCGTCGCTTCGTCGCGCGTCAACTCGCCGATCCACGTGCCGTCGCGCAGCACGGTCACGCGGTCGGCCAGCATGCGCACTTCGGCCATGCGGTGGCTGATGTAGATGATCGCGATGCCCCGTTCGCGCAGGGCGCGCATCACGTCGAACAGGCGCTCCGTCTCGCGTTCGGACAGCGCGGCCGTGGGCTCGTCCATGATCAGCACGCGGCTGTCGTGCACGAGGGCACGGGCGATTTCGACCTGCTGCTGGTCGGCGATCGACAGGCCGCTGGCGAGGCGGTCCGGCGCGAACGTGGCGCCGAGGCTTTTCAATACCTCGGCCGCGCGCCGGTTCATCTGCGCCGTGTCGACGATCCCGAAGCGCCCGCGCGGCTCCGCGCCCATGAAGATGTTTTGCGCGACCGTGAGATTGGCCGCGACGGACAGCTCCTGGTAGATCAGGTTGATGCCGCAGGCGCGCGCGTCAAACGGACAGGTGATCCGCACGGGCTGGCCGCCCACGCGGATCTCGCCGGCGTCCGGCTGGTACACGCCGGCCAGGATTTTCATGAGGGTGCTCTTACCGGCGCCGTTTTCTCCCATCAGCGCGTGGATTTCGCCGGGGCGGATGGTCAGCTGGACGCCGTCCAGCACGGTGACGGCACCGAACCGCTTGCGGATGCCGGAGACCTCCAGCACGGGCGGTGGATTGATTGTTGCCATGTCTCCTCCGATGAGGTTTTTAGTGGCTGGCCCAGCCCTTGTAGGCCAGTACGTTCTGCTTGGTGATCGCGGGGGTCGGAATGAGCACGACCGGGTTGGCCGGCCGCTTGCCGTTCATGATCCCGTAGCCGATGTCGACGGCCATCGTGGCCATCTTGTAGGGGTCTTGCGCGGTGGTGACGGCGAAGATGCTGTTCTTCGACCTGAGGGCCGCTTCCGCATCCGGCGCGCCGTCGACGGAGGCGACCATCTGCACGTCCGGACGGCCGGCCTGTTTCACCGCCAGTTCGGCGCCGATCGCGGACGGGTCGTTGATGGCGAAGACGGCATCGATGCGGCGGTGCGCGATCAGCAGGTTCGTCATGACTTCCATGCCGCCATCGAGGCTGCCCTTCGCATCCTGGTTGTCGGACACGATGCGGATGCCCGTGCCGGCAAAGGCCTGCCTGCAGCCGGCCACGCGCGCGATCACGGCGGTGACGGGCGGCCCGTTGACGATCACGACGTTGCCCTTGCCGTGCAGGCGTTCCACGATGCGCTTGCAGGATTCGGTGCCGGCCATCGTGTTGTCGGACATGATCGTCGCATCCGCGTTGTCCGCGCCGACGTCGACGGCCACCACGACGATGCCCGCATTGCGCGCCTTTTGCAGCACGGGGGCGATGCCCTTCGGATCGGACGCGTTGACGATCAGGATGTCGACCTTGTTGGCGATGAAGTTCTCGATCTGGCCAACCTGGGTGTTGAGGTCGTACTTGCTGGAGACGGTCGTCACCTTGACCTTGTCGCCGCCGACCTTTTTCGCGGCGTCAAGCGCGCCCTTGCCGATGGCGACAAAGTAGGGATTGGCGAGGTCGCTGACGGCGACGCCCACGGATTTCAGCGGCCGCGCCGCCAGCGCCTGGCCGGCCAGCGAGAAGGCGCATGCCGCGATGCACGCGAACACGGCGGATCTGTTCATGACGTTGTCTCCGAGCTGTTTTAGGTATGGGTTACTGCCTGACGGAGAAACTTTACACGTGTCGACTTTTTGTCGTCAACAGATTTTTTTACAAAATTTTTAATGGTTGAGTGACCACAACAACGCGTGATGCACAGTGAGCGAACGGCGCATGCGCGAGGAGAATCCGCGCTCTTATTGCACGCAAGTATTTTTGCTATGATGATGACGTGCCTGTCGGCGGGGCGCCTACTTTACACGAGTCAACAAACTGATGAAACCAGCGCAAAATTCCCGTGGCCCGGCCTCTCGTGGCCCGGTGACCATGCACGACGTCGCCGCGCGGGCCGGCGTGTCGCGCGCCACGGTGTCGAAGTATTTCAACGACCGCGAGGGGTTGAAGGCGGATACGCGGGCCCGCATCGAACAGGCCTGCCGCGACCTCGAATACGTGCCCGACCCGCACGCCGTGAGCCTCGTGCGCGGCCGCTCGCGCATGGTCGGCGTCATCCTGCCGGTCGTGAACGAACCGTTCTTCGCCGAAGCCCTGCGTGCGATCGAGGCGAAGGCCAAGGCGCTGGGCATGGACGTGATCATCCAGTGCTCGTACAACGACCCGGCCGAGGAAGCGGCGGCGCTGATGACGATGCGGTCGATGAAGGTGGCGGGCGTGATCCTGACCGCGGTCGCGTCGACGGCGAACCTCGACCTGCTGCTGCGGCTGGAGCAGGAAATGCGCATCGTCTACATGGACAGCTACGTCCACGAAGACTGCAACTACGTCATGAACGACAACCGCCAGAGCATGGCGATGCTCACCCGCTACCTGCTGGGCCGCGGCCACCGTCCGGCCTACCTGGGCGCGCCGCCCGTCGCGCATCCGTCACCGGAAGAACGGCTGGCCGGCTACCTGGATGCGATGGCGGAAGCGGGCATGCAGCCGCACCTGGTGCCGGCCAGCACGCAGCCGTCCTGGGATTTCGAAGCGTACGCATTCCGCCACGTGCTCGACTGGCTCGCGAGCGGCGCCTGGAAGCGCGCCGGCGTCACGGCGCTCGCCTGCGGCACCGACAGGCTCGCCATCGGCGCCATGTCCGCCTGCCGCCGCTTCGGGCTGGAACCGGGCAAGGACCTCGCGATCGTCGGCCACGACGACCTGCCGATTTCCGCCTACTTGTACCCGCCGCTGACGACGTTCCGGCAGGACGTCGCCGCCATCGGCGTCGCGGCGATGGAATGCCTGCAGGCGCAGCTCGACGGCACTGACGTGGCGCCGTACCGCAAGCGGTTTACGGGTGGACTTGTGCCGCGCGAGTCGGCTTGAAAACGTTCAACGCTTCGGCCGGAACCATTTGACGGCCGCGCGCGCATTCGCCTTGACCGTGTAATCGATCTTGGCGAACTGCTCTTCGAGCGCCTCCGCGAGCACGCTGCCCGGGCTGGGCGGCGGCAGGTGCAGGTGGGCGTCCGCCTCGCCGTATTCGCGGCGGATCTCCATGCCAGCCTTCTTCGCGATGTGCATCATCGTGCGGTTCGACGACAGGCACTGCATGTACAGCGTGTCGACGTCGGAATTGCGGCAGTGGATGGCGGCCCGTTCGAACAGCCGCGTGCCCACGCCCTGCCCCCGCGCCGATTTGGATACGGAGACGCCGAACTCGGCCACTTTTTCCTTGTCCGTGTAATGGATGCTGTCCGGATGCGCGTCGCGCGACGTGAACGCGAGGTGGCCGACGCCCACCAGCTGGAACCGTCCGTTGTAGACGCCGAACACGATGTCCTTCGAAAAATCGAGCTTCGCGACATAGGCCTCGACCTGCGCGTCCGGCAGCACGCTGCCGAAGCGCAGCAGGCGGTCGTCGCGGTCGAGGGCCAGGAAGTGGCGCAGGATGCGCCGCCGGTCGCGCTTGCGCAGCGCCTTGACGAGCACGGCCTGGCCCTTCTTCTTGATCAGGTGGTTCAGCCAGCGGCGGAGTGGATTGTCCTGCATGGAGTATTCGATTTGTGCACTGCAACAAGGCCCGGATTCTGGCGCCAATACAACAGAATTTAACAATCTATCGCTGGGAACGGGTTACCAGGGGTGAAGCGACATATACTTGATTCCGTAAAGAAACCAAGAGTGTCGCATGTCATTTTTCCGCCGAGCCTTGCCGTGCGTGATGTTCTGGATAGTCGCGCTGCTGGCCTTCCCGTCCAGCGCAGCCAACGCGGATGCGCCCGCAGTCTGGCATCCATTTTCTCACGTCTCGTTCCGGCATCACACCGAAGAAGCCCTGCGTTTCGGAACGTCCCTCGCGCAGGATCGCGCAGGCTTTATCTGGCTGGGTACGCAGACCGGCCTGGTACGCTGGGACGGGTTCCGCGTGCGGCGCTACGTGGCCGATCCTGCGCGGGAAGGCAGCCTGCCCGACGGCTACATCCAGAGCGTACATGTCGACACGGGCGGACGCCTGTGGATCGGCACGAGCGCAGGCGGCCTGGCGCGCTACGATGCCGCGCGCGACCGCTTCGTCGTCATCCCGGCAGGTCCGGGCGGCCTGGGCCATGCACGCGTCTCCAGCATCGTCGACGACGGCGCCGGCGGCATCTGGGTCGGCACCGGCGCGGGACTGGAGCGCGTCGACGCCGGCGGCAAGGTGCACCCCGCCGCCAGCGGCGCCCCGCAAGTCGCCGCGCCCGCGCTGCCGCCGGATGGCGTCGACGTGCTGTTGCGCGACCGCCAGGGCGGCCTGTGGATCGGCACCCGCGAGGGCCTGTTCTACCGGTCCGGCGACCACGACCGGCTGGAAGTCGTGCATCTCGGGCTGCCGACGCCCAACGAACCCTCGATCAACGCCCTGTACCAGGACAGCGCGGGCCGCATATGGATCGGTACCCGCACCCACGGCGCCTTCGTCATCGCCACGCGGGGTGCAACGCCCCGCGCCATCGTGGAAAGCGGCGCGCAGGCCACCTTGCAGGGCGAGCGCGTGTTCACGATCGTGCAAAAGGATGACGATACCGTCTGGCTCGGCACGGAGAGCGGCGGCATTGTCGAGGTCGACGTGCGCCACGGCACGACGCGGCGCCTGCGCTACCGCGGCGACGTGCCGGACAGCCTGCGCAGCGACGAGATCCTCGCCATGCTGCGCGAGCGCGGCGGCCAGATCTTCGTTGCCACGGGCGGCACGCTGAGCCAGCACGATCCCCGCGCGCACGGCATCGTGACGGTGCGGACGATCGGCAGTATTACCGGCCTCAACATTTATCACCTGCTGCCCCGCCCGGACGGCACCGTATGGCTGAGCGTTCCCGGCGGCGGCGTGAGCATCGTCGACCCGCACACGGGTGCGACGGGGACGGCCGGGCCCCTGCCCAAGGGCCGGGTGCTCGCCATGGCGAATGCGCCGGACGGCAGCGTCTACATCGGCACCCAGCAAGGCCTGTATCACAGCGACGGCAACGGGCGCAACGTGCGCCGCATCGAGATCGACGGACGCCGTCCCGATGCGTCCGTCTGGGCGCTGGCGTGGCAGGACGACGTCCTGTGGCTGGGCGGACTGGACGGCGCGTGGGCGGTGCGGCCGCCGCCGGCCGGGCCGGCGGCGCCGCTGCGTCACGAAGACGAGTCGCTGGGCGACCGCCGCGTCACCGCCCTGCTGCCGCTCGCGGACGGCACCGTCTGGATCGGCACCCGGCGCGGCGTCGCGCGGCTGGACCGGGACGGCACGACCGTGGAGCGCCTGCCGACCGACAACGCCGACCGCACGCGCGCGCCGAACGGCTTCGTGTCCTCCCTGCTCGTCGATCGCACGGGCCGCCTGTGGCTGTCCTCGTTCGGCAACGGCATCGCCGTGCTGGACCGCACCGATGCGAACGGACGGCGCTGGTTCCGCCGCCTGACGACGGCCGACGGCCTGCCCGACAACAGCGTCAACATGCTGGTGCTGGACCGCAGCGGACAAATATGGCTGAGCACCGATCTCGGCCTGGCCGGCGTACACCCCGACACCCTGCAGGTACGCCGGCTGGGCGAGGCCGACGGCGCCCACGTGCCGAGTTACTGGACCAGTTCGGGCGCGCTGGGACGCGACGGCGAGGTGTTGTTCGGCGGTTTCACGGGCCTTTCCGTCGTGTTCCCGGACCGGCTGGACACGCGCCGCCCCCTGCCGCCGCTCGCCATCACGCAGCTGATGCTCGGCGGGCGTACGATCCGCACGCTTGCGCCGGGCGCATCGAGCGGCGAGCCCGCCCCGCTGACCATCACGCCCGCCGATCGCGAACGCGGATTCGCGGTCGAGTTCGCGGCCCTGGACTACATGCCGGCCGAGCACCGCAGCTACAGCTACCGGCTCGAAGGCTTCGACACCGCATGGATCGATGCCGACACGGCCGTGCGCCGCGCCAGCTACAACAACCTGCCGCCGGGCACCTATCGCCTGCACGTGCGCGCCACCGCCGCCGGCGACGACGCCGCCAGCCTGGCACTGCCGGTCCGCGTCCTGCCCGCCTGGCACCAGCTCGCCTGGGTGCGGGCGCTGGGTGCGCTGGCCGTGCTGGCCATCCTCGCCGCCCTGATGCAGGCCCGCACGTCGTTGCTGCGCCGGCGCCAGCGCGAGCTGGAGGCGGTGGTGGCCAGCCGCACCGCCGAGCTGCGCGCGACCCAGCTGCAGCTGGAAACCATGGCCTACAACGACGCGTTGACGGACCTGCCCAACCGGCGCCGCTTCAACGACGAACTGCAGCGCCTGGCCGCCCTCGGCCGGCGCGGCGGCGACCCGTTCGCGCTGCTCCTGATCGACCTGGACCGCTTCAAGCACATCAACGATACGCTCGGCCACGATGCCGGCGACGCATTGCTGGTCGCGGCGGCGGAGCGCCTGCGTGCGGTCGTGCGCCAGACCGACTGCGTGGCGCGGCTGGGCGGCGACGAATTCGCCGTCCTGCTGACGCCCGCCAGCGACGCCATCGTCGGCGACGTGGCCCAGCGCATCGTCGACTCGATGCGCGCGCCGATCGCGTTCGGCACCCACGCCATGCACGTCAGCGCCAGCATCGGCGCGGCCGTGGCCTGGCGGGACGGTGTCGACACGGACGCGCTGTACAAGAACGCCGATACGGCGCTGTACTGCGCCAAGGAAGCGGGCCGCGACACGTGGTGCAGGTTCGGGGCCGACGCCGCGGCGGCCTAGTTCAGTCGCGCACGTCGCCCAGCGCCGCCTTCACGGCGCTCACCCGTGCGGCGTGCACGGCTTCCGGAATTCTTTCCCGGTTCTCGACATAGCGGGCCGCCACCTCGCCCGCGTTCACGCCGCGCGCCGCATCCAGCGCGCGCAGCAGGTAAGGCGCCTGCGGATAGTCGCGGCTGCGCATGGCGTGGTTCTCGTCGCCGCGCCCGCGCGCATCGCATTCGGATGCCAGCAGCATCTGCGCGAAGCGGTCCGGCTTGCGGAAGGCGTCGCAGCGTTCGAACAGGGTCACGATCGTGTTCGGCCGCAGCTCGAGCGCGCGGCTGACGTTGCCGTGCTCGCGCGCCGTCATCACGGCCAGGTCGCGGCACTCCGTCGGCACGCGCAGGCGCTTGGAGAGTTCCGCGATCAGGCGCGGGCCCATGCCTTCGTGGCCATGGTGCTTCGGCCAGTGTTCGGGCGGCGTCGCGCCCTTGCCCAGGTCGTGCATCAGGGCGGCGAAACGCACGGGCAGGTCGTAGCCCCGTTCGGCCGCGTAGTCGATCACGAGCATCATGTGCACGCCCGTGTCGACTTCGGGATGGTGCAATGGCGGTTGCGGCACGCCCCACAGCGCATCGAGCTCGGGCAGGATGCGCGCCAGCGCGCCACAGTCGCGCAGCACGGCCAGCATGCGCGACGGCTTTTGCTCCATCAGCCCGCGCGACAATTCCTGCCACACGCGCTCCGGCACGAGCGCATCCACCTCGCCCGCCTCGACCATGCTCCGCATCAGCGCGAGCGTCGTGCCGGCAACCGTGAAATCCGGGAAGCGCGCGGCGAAGCGGGCCAGGCGCAGGATGCGCACCGGGTCCTCGGCAAACGCGGGCGACACGTGGCGGAACACGCGGTCGTTTAAATCCTGCAAGCCGCCGTACGGGTCGACGATGGTGCCGTCCTCGGCGCGCGCCATCGCATTGATGGTCAGGTCGCGCCGGACCAGGTCGTCTTCGAGCTTCACGTCGGGCGCGGTGTGGAACACGAAGCCGTGGTAGCCCGGCGCCGTCTTGCGCTCGGTGCGGGCGAGCGCGTATTCCTCGTGCGTGTCCGGATGCAGGAACACGGGAAAATCCTTGCCGACCGGGCGGAACCCTTTGGCGATCATGTCCTCGGGCGTAGCGCCGACGACGACCCAGTCGTGGTCCTGCACGGGCAGCCCCAGCAGCTCATCGCGGACGGCGCCGCCGACGACGTACGCCTGCATCGTCATCAGTCCGGCAACTCGTCTTCGTGCAGGCCGGCGATTTCCGTTTCGGCCATCGCTTCCTCGACCCAGCGCGCGACGGCCGGGTGCGCGAGCACGCGTGCGCAATACGCCTGCAGCGCGGGCGCCAGCGCCACGCCATAGGTCTGGAAGCGCGTGACGACGGGCGCGAAGAAGGCGTCGGCGATGGAGAAATCGCCGAACAGGAAGTTGTGGTGGCCGAAGCGGGACAGGCACTCTTCCCAGATCTCGCAGATGCGGCCGATGTCGGCCTGGGCGCCCGGCGTGCGGCCGCGGCCCGGCAGGCGCGCCTTGATGTTCATCGTCATCGCGGTGCGCAGGTCGCCAAAGCCGGAATGCATCTCGGCCACGACGGAACGCGCCAGCGCGCGGGCGGCTACGTCCTGCGGCCACATATGCTTCTCAGGAAATTGCTCGGCCACGTATTCGCAGATGGCGAGGCTGTCCCAGATCGTCATCTCGCCGGCCAGCAGCACGGGCACGCGGCCGGACGCCGAGTACTGCGCGATGTTGGTGGCCGTGTCCGGCTTGTCGAGCAGGACGCGCACTTCCGTGAACGGGATGCCGGCGGCGGCGAGCGCCACCCACGGGCGCATCGACCACGAAGAGTAATTCTTGTTGCCGATGACCAGGGTCAGGCCGGCCTGGCGTGCGTTGTCGAGGGTCTGCGTCAATGTCGGGTCGAGTTCGAGAGTCTGCATGGTGTGGCGTGATCGTTGAAGGTCAGCGCCCGGCACGGGCGCGCAGGACGTCGAGTCCGCCGGGCGGCGCCAGGTACTGCGGCGCGACGGCCTCGAGCGCCGTGAGCTTGATTCCCAGCGCCGCTGTTGTCAAGACTTTATTGTCCCTGGACGGGTGGACGACGTTGTCGACCTTCATCGAATCGAGGTTGTCGCGCGTGATGACGGGCTCGCCCGGCAGCAGCTCGAACAACATCGCCTGCAGCCGCGCGAGCGCGTCCGGCAGCGCGATCACCTTGCGCTCGTGGCCGGCATAGCGCCCCGCCAGCCGCACCAGTTCTCCCAGTTCATAGACCTGCGGCCCGCCCAGTTCGTACGTGAGGCCCGCCGTGTGCGGATCGAGCAGCACGCGCACGAACGCCTCGGCCACATCGCCCACGTACACGGGCTGGAAGCGCGCATGCGCGCAGGCGAGCGGGACGACGGGCAGGTGGCGCTGCAGGCGCGCGAACATGTTGAGAAATTTGTCTTCCGGGCCGAACACGACGGACGGCCGGAAGATCGTCGCCGCGACGCTGGCCTGGCTCGCCGCGGCCGCCTCGCCGTCGGCCTTCGAGCGCTGGTACATCGACGGCCCATTGCGGTCGGCCCCCAGCGCGCTCATGTGCAGGTAGCGCGGCACGCCTTCAGCCGCGCAGGCGGCGGCGATGCGGCGCGGCAGATCGACGTGGGCCCGGCGGAAATCCGGCCCGTACGGATCGCCGCGGCGCGAGTGCAAAATGCCAACCAGGTTGATGACGGCATCGCGCCCCGCCACGAGCTTGCGGAGCGCCACATCGTCGTACGGGTCGGCCTGCACGATGTCGACGCCCAGCGGCATCAGGTGCATCGCGTGGCTTTCGTGCCGCGTGGGCACGACGACGTCGATGGCGTGCTCGGACAGCCTGGCCGCCAGGTGGCTGCCGATGAATCCGGTCCCGCCGAACATTACGACCGATTGCGCGTGCATGCTGTCTCCTGCTGGTTTAGGGAAGGCCGATGCCTCCACCGCGCGGCGTGATCGTGCCCAGGCGCGCCTTGAGCGATTGCGGACGCTTTTCGAACAGCGCGGCATAGTTCGTCGCGTTCGACATCACGTTGCGCACGTAGGTTCGCGTTTCCTCGAACGGGATCGACTCCACGAACACGGCCCCTTCCATCGGCGCCGTCAACAGCCCGCGCCACGTGCGTGCCCGCCCCGGCCCGGCGTTGTACGCGGCCGTCGCCAGCACCTGCGAGCCTTCCGCATTGTTCAGCACCATGTTCAGGTAATTGGTGCCGAGCACGATGTTCGTCCGGATATCGCTGAGCATGCCGTGGCCGTAATCCGTCAGGCCGATCTTTTCCGCGACCCACTTACCGGTCGACGGCATCACCTGCATCAGCCCGGATGCACCCACGCCCGACTGCGCATCGGTGACGAAGCGCGATTCCTGGCGGATGAGGCCGTAGACCCACGCCTGGTCGAGGCCGAGGCCCTGCGCGGTCGGATGCAGGATGTCGTTGTGCGGCGCGGGGAAGCGCTGGGTGTAGTCGAACTCGGTGCGCGTGCGTTCCGACGTGGACAGCATGCGGTCGAGGATATCGTTCTGGCGCGCGAACTCGGCGGCGGCCAGCAACTGGCGTTCCGTGAACCCGTTGAGCGCCCAGTTCCATTCGCGCGTGCCTTCGAAACGCATGCGCATCGAAAAGAATTTCAAGGCGCGTTTGAAGCCGGGGTTCGCGGCCACCTGCGCCAGCTCGGCCGGCGTGGGTGGCGCGGCGCTGGGCGGGATGCTGATCTGCATGCCCAGCTCTTCCATCGCCAGCTGCCCATAAAAACTGTTCTGGTCGGCGATCCGGCGATACAGCGCCTGCGCATCCTCGCGCCGGCCCTCGGCCTGCAGCGCGCGGCCGAGCCAGTACGTCCAGGCGGGCTCGTCGTGCTGCTGCGGCGGCATCGCCTCGATGGTCGACCGCACCGTCTTCCAGTCGCCGCGGCGCAGCGCGATGCGCGTCTTCCATTCCAGCTGGAACCACGTCAGCGGCGCGCCTTCGGCCTTCTTCCAGTCGTCGTACGCCTCGGGCGCCAGGGTCAGCGACGCGGCCAGCGCGATGTTCGCCCAGCCGATCGCCCTCTCCTCTGCCGACAGCTTGGACGCGTTCTTGTTCAGCGCCACCGTCGCCAGCTTCAGGCTCGTGCGCGCCATGCGGCCGATGGCGACGAGGTAGATCTCGTGATCGGCACGCGTGCTGCCGATGCCGCGCGCCATCGCCACGGCCGGCAGGTCGACGGCCTGCGCCGCACGCGTATCGGACGCGCCCAGCAGCAGCGCCGTGCGGCGCGACGGCCCCGTCGCGTGCATCTCGCCGGCCAGGCGCAGCTGGGCCAGCAAGTCATTGTTCGTGAACTGGCCGGACTGGACGAGCTGGTTGACGAGCGCGGCGCAGGCTTCGCCGTACAGCGGCGGATTGTCGAGCAGCACGCGTGCCTCGGCCGCGACGTTCTGTCCTTTCGACGCGCGCGACAGCAGGGCGTAGCACTTGACCTGGTAATCGTCTTTCTTGACGAACAGGGGCAGCTCGCGGTCGAAGTTGACCCAGTCGCGCTTGCGGCCAAGCTCGAGCAGCCAGTCGTTGCGCAGGCGGTCGGCGATGGCGCTGCCTTCGTAACGTTTCAGGAAATCCAGGATTTCCTCGTTGGAAGCGTCGCGCAGCCGCGGTTTGAGCCGATAATAGTCGACGTACGACGGAATCGCGTAGTCCGGCAGCCGTGCCGCCAGCGCCGCGGCTTTATCCGCATCGTTCTTGCGGGCGGCGTCGCGCAGTTGCGCGAAGATCTCGTCCTGCTCGCGGCTGGCGTCCGGTTGCGGGCCGGGCGCGACCACGGGAGGGGCGGGCGACAGCCCGGCGGGCGACAGCGCGCCCGGCGCAGGTACCGCCGTCGGCGCGGCCTGGGCCGCGACATCGGGCGACGCGAGGAAGAGCAGGCTGGAAGCGGCCACTACGGCGCCGGCTAACAGCGTCTGCGACATCGATAATGCAATATTCAATGTAGGCTTCATTTCATCCATGACCGGCGATTCAAGAATACCATGCCCCTCGAGCCCGAGCGTGGCGGACGAGAAACAGGCAGCGAAAACGGCATTGCGCAAGGCGCTCAGGACTGCACGTGGGGGGCTTGATCCCGCAATCAAGGTCCAGTGGGATGCACATATCGGCGCGCAAGTCGTCGCATGGTGGAGATTGCGCCAGGTAAGTGTCATGGGTGTGTACTGGCCGCTGGCCGGCGAGCCCGACCTGAGGGCGGCGTACGCGGAACTGCACCAGGCCGGCGTGCGCCTGGCGCTGCCCGTCGTGATGGAACGCGATGCACCGCTGACGTTCACGGAATGGACGCCCGGCGAAGCCATGTTGCCGGACGAGGCCGGCGTGCAGGTGCCGGCCCAGCTGCGCTTCATCGAGCGCCCGCCGGCCCTCCTGATCCCCTGCCTCGGTTTCAATGCCGAAGGGTATCGCCTCGGCTATGGCGGCGGCTATTACGACCGCACGCTCGAACAACCGCCGCGCCCGCACACCTTGGGCATTGCTTACAGTAATCAGGAAGCCGTGTTCTCGCACGCGCCGCACGATGTGCCGCTGGACGTGATCGTGACGGAAACGACCAACGTCACGTGATGAAAAAATGCCCGCGCGGCCATCAAGGTCGCACGGGCATGTCGAGGACAGCGCCGGATCAGGCAGCCGTGATGCGCTGCCAGATCGCGGTCGTGGCCGCCGCCTGGTTCATGCTGTAGAAATGCAGGCCGGGCGCGCCGCCGGCGAGCAGGCGCTCGCACAGGCCACTGACGACATCCAGCCCGAACGCCTTGATCGACGCCGAATCGTCGCCGAAGCTGGCCAGCTTCAGACGGATCCAGCGCGGAATCTCGGCGCCGCACATGTCGGAGAAACGCATCAGCTGCGTGTAGTTGGTGATCGGCATGATGCCGGCCACGATGGGCACGTCCACGCCCAGTTTGCGGGCGTTGTCGACGAACTGGAAGTACGCGTCCGGATTGTAGAAATACTGCGTGATCGCGGCATTCGCGCCGGCCTGCACCTTGCGGGCGAAGGCCTGCAGGTCGTCCTGCGGCGACTTGGCCTGCGGATGCATTTCCGGATACGCGGCCACCTCGATGTGGAACCAGTCGCCCGTTTCCTGGCGGATGAACTCGACGAGGTCGCTGGCATAGCGCAGTTCGCCCGCGCCGCCATAGCCGCTCGGCAAGTCACCACGCAGCGCCACGAGGCGGCGGATGCCCTTCTCCTTGAATTCCTGCAGGATCGCGCGGATCGATTCGCGCGTGCCGCCCACGCACGACAAATGCGGTGCGGCGTCGTGGCCTTCGGCCAGGATCTCGAGCACGGTCGACAGCGTGCCGTGCTGCGTGCTGCCGCCGGCGCCGAACGTCACGGAGAAATACTTCGGATTCAGCTCGGCCAGCTTCTGGCGAGCCACGCGCAGCTTGTCCGCACCCTCGGGGGTCTTGGGCGGGAAAAACTCGATACTGATGTTAGGGGTTTCCATCTTTGTTGAGTAATAAGGTAGAAAGCGCCCACGAAATGACACTGTACAGGATCGCCGCCAGGAACGCGGACCAGAACCCCGCCACATGGAAGCCCCCGACGAGGTTCGCGACCAGCCAGAACAGCAGTGCGTTGATCACCAGGATGAACAGGCCGAGCGACACGACCGTCACGGGCAGGGTCAGCACGACGAGCACGGGACGGATGATCGTGTTCACGAGGCCGAGAACGAGGGCCGCCACGAGGGCGGCGCCGACGTTGTCGACCGTTACCGAATGCATCAGGTAAGGCAGGGCCATCAGGGCCACCGCATTGATCAGCCAGGTCAGGAGCAGGCGCATGTTGTGTCTTTCGTGAGAAGTTATCGGCACCGCCGACGATGGAATCCGGCGGTGCGCAGCATCAATCCACGGAAGAGCTTACCAGATCAATAACGGTAATGTTCCGGCTTGTACGGGCCTTCCTTGCTCACCGAGATGTACGCGGCCTGCTCTTCGGTCAGCTCGGTCAGCTGGGCGTTGAGCTTCTTGAGCTGCAGGCGGGCGACTTTCTCGTCCAGCTTCTTCGGCAGCGTGTACACGCCGACCGGGTAGGCGGCGGTATTGGTGAACAGTTCGATCTGGGCGATGGTCTGGTTCGCGAACGACGAGCTCATCACGTACGACGGGTGACCCGTGCCGCAGCCCAGGTTCACGAGACGGCCTTCGGCCAGCAGGATGATGCGCTTGCCATCCGGGAAGATGATGTGGTCGACCTGCGGCTTGATGTTTTCCCACTCGTACTTGCGCAGCGCGGCGACTTCGATTTCGTTGTCGAAGTGGCCGATGTTGCAGACGATCGCCTGGTCCTTCATGCGCAGCATGTGCTGTTCGGTGATCACGTGGTAGTTGCCGGTGCAGGTGACGAAGATGTCGCCGTGTTCGGCGGCCATGTCCATCGTCACGACGCGGTAGCCTTCCATCGCGGCCTGCAGCGCGCAGATCGGGTCGATCTCGGTGACCCACACCTGGGCCGACAGCGCGCGCAGCGCCTGGGCCGAACCTTTACCGACGTCACCGTAACCGGCCACGACGGCGATCTTGCCGGCAACCATCACGTCCGTCGCGCGCTTGATGCCATCGACGAGCGATTCACGGCAGCCGTACAGGTTGTCGAACTTCGACTTGGTGACGGAGTCGTTGACGTTGATGGCCGGGAACGCCAGCTTGCCTTCCGCGTGCATCTGGTACAGGCGGTGCACGCCGGTGGTGGTTTCTTCCGTCACGCCCTGGATCTGCGGCAGGCGCTTCGAGTACCACTGCGGATCGACGGCCAGGCGGCCCTTGATGGCGTTGAACAGGCAGATTTCTTCTTCCGAACCCGGCTTGTCCAGCACCGAGATGTCCTTTTCCGCGCGCACGCCCAGGTGCAGCAGCAGCGTGGCGTCGCCGCCATCGTCCAGGATCATGTTGGCGTAGACGTCATCGCCCCATTCGAAGATGCGGTGGGTGTAGTCCCAGTATTCGTCCAGCGTCTCGCCCTTGACGGCGAACACGGGCGTGCCGACCGAGGCGATGGCCGCGGCGGCGTGGTCCTGCGTCGAGTAGATGTTGCACGAGGCCCAGCGCACTTGCGCGCCGAGGGCTTCCAGCGTGCGGATCAGCACGGCGGTCTGGATGGTCATGTGCAGCGAACCGGCGATGCGCGCGCCCTTCAGCGGCTGGGCGGCCGCGAATTCGTCGCGGATGGCCATCAGGCCCGGCATTTCGGTTTCGGCGATGCGGATTTCCTTCTCGCCCCACGAGGCGAGGCCGATGTCGGCAACGAGGTAGTCCTGGGTGGTGTCTTTGAGTACGGCGCTCATCACGCCCTCCTTTCAAGTTAAGAAAAAAGTAACGTGAGCGCGGTGTTGATATCCGAGCCTGGCGAGATGGGGAATCTCGTCGCAACGCTCCTCGGAATTAGGAAGTGTAGCACGGTGGGCACCTCTGTGCCCACCGGCTGCGGGCGTTTTCGCAACGCCCGTTGGATATTACGCCAGGCCGGCTTCGGCGCGCAGCAGCGCGGCCTTGTCGGTGCGCTCCCAGCTGAATTCCGGCTCTTCGCGGCCGAAGTGGCCGTAGGCGGCGGACTTCGTGTAGATCGGACGCAGCAGGTCGAGCATCTGCACGATGCCTTTCGGGCGCAGGTCAAAGTGTTCCATCACCAGTTCGGCGATCTTCTCGTCCGAAATGACGCCGGTGCCTTCCGTATAGACCGTGATGTTGATCGGACGGGCCACGCCGATCGCGTAGCTGACCTGCACCTGGCACTGGCGCGCCAGGCCGGCGGCCACGACGTTCTTGGCGACGTAGCGGGCGGCGTAGGCGGCCGAGCGGTCGACCTTGGACGGGTCCTTGCCGGAGAATGCGCCGCCGCCGTGCGGTGCGGCACCGCCGTACGTGTCGACGATGATCTTGCGGCCGGTCAGGCCGCAGTCGCCCTGCGGGCCACCGATGACGAAGCGGCCGGTCGGGTTGACCAGGTAGCGGGTGTCCTGCAGCCACTCGCGCGGCAGCACGGGCTTGATGATCTCTTCGATCACCGCTTCCTCGATCTGGCTGTGGCTGACTTCCGGCGCGTGCTGGGTCGACAGCACGACGGTGTTCACGGACACCGGGCGGCCGTTGACGTAGCGCAGCGTGACCTGGGACTTCGCATCCGGACGCAGCCACGGCAGGCGGCCGTCCTTGCGCAGCTGCGACTGGCGCTCGACGAGGCGGTGCGCATAATAAATCGCGGCCGGCATGAGTTCCGGCGTCTCGTCGCACGCGTAGCCGAACATCAGGCCCTGGTCACCCGCACCCTGGTCGAGGTCGATGCCGGCGCCTTCGTCCACGCCCTGGGCGATGTCCGGCGACTGCTTGTCGTAGGCGACCAGCACGGCGCAACCTTTATAGTCGATGCCGTAGTCGGTGTTGTCGTAACCGATGCGCTTGATGGTATTGCGTGCAACTTGAATATAATCGACGTTTGCGTGCGTCGTGATCTCCCCGGCCAGGACGACCAGACCCGTGTTGCACAGGGTCTCGGCAGCCACGCGCGCGCGCGGATCCTGTTCCAGGATGGCGTCGAGGATGGCGTCGGAAATCTGGTCGGCGACTTTGTCCGGGTGGCCTTCCGACACGGACTCGGAAGTGAAGAGGTAATCGTTGGAAGACATTAAGGCTCCTGATACTGTTGTAAAAATTGCCGCAGTACCAAGGCCTGCGACGCTTTAGCGAGATTTATATTCCGCTTCGCAAGTTGTCATTAACTC
>CAMLMV010000044.1 GCA_946481275.1 uncultured Massilia sp. | reverse complement strand
CGGTCGCCTTCCCGGGCCTGTCGATCAACGGCTTCACCAACGCGCCGAACGCCGGCATCGTGTTCACCACGCTGAAACCGTTCGACGAGCGTAAAGGCAAGGAGCAGAGCGCCGACGCGATCGCCGCCGAGATCAACAAGCGCATGGGCGCCATCGAAGACGCGTTCGTGATGGTGCTGTCGCCCCCGCCGGTGAACGGCCTGGGTACGACGGGCGGCTTCAAGATGATGATCGAAGACCGCGCCGGCGTCGGCTACGACGAGCTGTACAAAGCCGTGCAGGCCGTACAGGCCAAGGCATGGACCGACAAGCGCCTGCAAGGCGTGTTCTCGGGCTACCAGATCAACGTGCCGCAGCTGTTCGCCGACGTCGACCGCGTGAAAGCCAAGCAGCTGGGCGTGCCGCTGGCCGAGATCAACCAGACCTTGCAGATCAACCTCGGTTCGCTGTACGTGAACGACTTCAACCAGTTCGGCCGCACCTACCAGGTGCGCGTGCAGGCCGATGCGCCGTTCCGTTCGCAGCGCGAGCAGATCGCGCAGCTGAAGGTCCGCAACGACAAGGGCGAGATGATCCCGCTGTCCTCGCTCATGAAGATCAAGGACACGTATGGTCCGGACCGCGTGCAGCGCTACAACGGCTACGTCGCCGCCGAGCTGAATGGCGGCCCGGCACCGGGCGTGTCGTCGGGCCAGGCCCAGGCCGCGATGGAGGAAATCGTCAAGGCCACGCTGCCGAAAGGGATCTCGTACGAGTGGACGGACCTCACCTACCAGGACATCCTGGCCGGTAACACCATGATCTACGTGTTCCCGCTGTGCGTGCTGCTCGTGTTCCTCGTGCTCGCCGCGCAGTACGAAAGCTGGACCCTGCCGCTGGCCGTGATCCTGATCGTGCCGATGTCGATCCTGTGCGCACTCATCGGCGTCAAGCTCACCGGCGGCGACAACAACGTGTTCACGCAGATCGCCCTGTTCGTGCTGGTGGGTCTCGCGTCGAAGAACGCGATCCTGATCGTGGAATTCGCGCTGGAGCTGGAACACCATGGCCGCAGCATCGTGGCCGCCGCGCTGGAAGCATGCCGCCTGCGTCTGCGTCCGATCCTGATGACGTCGATCGCGTTCATCATGGGCGTGGTGCCGCTGGTGCTGTCGCACGGCGCCGGCGCCGAGATGCGCCACGCGATGGGCGTCGCCGTGTTCGCCGGCATGCTGGGCGTGACGTTCTTCGGCCTGTTCCTGACGCCGGTGTTCTACGTCCTGCTGCGCACGCTGGCCAAGCGTTTCGAGAAGCCGAAGCATGCCCTCGCCCCAGCCAACAACGCGGCACCGAATGCCGTCGGCGGCGACCAGGCACCGGCACTGGAAGGAAACTGATATGAAAACGATGATTGCAAGGGGCGTGGCTCCGCTGATGGCGGCACTGCTGCTGACGGCGTGCGCCGCTCCGGAATTCAAGCAACCCAGCATCACGACGCCGACGGCGTTCAAGGAAGCGCAGACCGCTCCCGCTGCCGCCGTCAATGACGTGCGCAGCGCCGCCGACGGCACCACGTGGACCGTCGGCCGTCCGGCCGAAGCCCAGCCGCGCGGCGAATGGTGGCGCGCCTTCAATGACGAGACGCTGAATGGCCTCATCGCGGAAGCGGCCGCCAACAACCAGAGCCTGACGGTGGCCGCCGCCCGCGTGAAGCAGGCGCGCGCCATCGCGGGCATCGCCGAAGCGGACCGTATCCCGCAGGTTGGCGTCGGTGTCGGCGCACAGCGCGAACGCCTGTCGCCGCTGGAGGCCAACCTGCCGAAGGGCACGAACGTCCCGGCCGCGAACGTGTACTCGGCGCGGCTGTCGGCCAGCTACGAGGTCGACCTGTTCGGCCGCGTGTCGTCCAACGTGGCGGCCGCCCGTGGCGATGCCGGCGCGGTGGAAGCGACGTACCGCTCCGTGCTGCTGTCGCTGCAGGCCGACGTGGCGCAGACCTATTTCCGCCTCCGCTCGCTGGATGCGGAAATCGCGACCGTCAACCACACGGTGCAGCTGCGCGAAGAAAGCGTGCGCGTCACGGGCCGCCGCTTCGACGCCGGCGACATCGGCGAGTTCGACCTGTCGCGGGCGAAGACGGAGCTGGCGACGGCGCGTTCGGAAGCCATCGGCCTGCAGCGCCAGCGCGCCGCGGCGGAACACGCGCTGGCCGTCCTGCTGGGCAAGCCGGCGTCGAACTTCACCGCGCCGTCGGCGCCGCTGTCGGACGTCGCCGCGCTGCCGGTGATCCCGGCCGGCCTGCCGTCCACGCTGCTGGAGCGCCGCCCCGACATCGCCAGCGCCCAGCGCTCGATGGAAGCGGCCAACGCCCGCATCGGCGTGGCCCGCTCCGCGATGTTCCCGGCGCTGAACCTGTCGGCGGGCGCCGGCGGCGTCGGCACGAGCTTTGCCGAGGTGTTCAAGTGGAGCAGCCGTTCGTGGCTGCTGGGCGCCGCGCTGTCGATGCCGCTGATCGACGGTGGCCGCAACCGCAACAACGTCGTGCGCAGCGAGGCCGCGCTGGAAGAAGCGGTGGGCTCTTACCGCCAGAGCGTCCTGACGGCCTTCGCCGAGGTCGAGGACAACCTGGCCGGCCTGCGCATCCTGGCGGGGCAGAGCGCAGAGATCGAGGCGGCGGTGGTTTCCGCCCGCCGCTCGGCCGACCTGGCGCAGAAGCTGTACGACGCGGGCCGCGGCAGCTACCTCGAACTGCTGGACGCCCAGCGCAACCTGGCGAACGTCGAGCGCAACGCCGTGCAGCTGCGCGGCGACCGTGCGATCACCACCGTGGCGCTGATCCGCGCGCTGGGTGGCGGCTGGGATGCCGCTGCCCGCGCGGACGATACCGCGCAGGCGCGCAACTGAAGACGAAGTCCCTGGCCTTACTGTGATTCCGGTAATGCCCTTTGCGGCGATACGTGCGAGCGTGTCGCCGCTTTTTTCGTGCGCGGGCTAGAATCGCGCCATGACCGATTCTTCCCCGCTCACCGGCCTTGCACCCGTCATCGCGCAAGACACCCGCATCCTCATCCTGGGCAGCTTCCCGGGCGCCGCATCGCTCGCGGCCCAGCAGTACTATGCCCACCCGCGTAACCAGTTCTGGAAACTGGTCGGCGCGCTGGTGGGCGAAGACCTGTATTCGCTGCCGTATGCCGACCGCCTGCCGCGCCTTCTCGCGCACCGTGTCGGCCTGTGGGACGTACTGGCCGGGTGCGAACGCGAAGGCAGTCTCGATTCCGCGATCCGCAACCCGGCGGCCAATGATTTCGAGCGGCTGCACCGGTTGTGTCCCGAGCTGAAGACGGTCGGGTTCAATGGGCAGACGTCGGGCAAATTCGCGCCGCAGTTTGCGGAGCAGGGGTATCGGACCGTCGTGCTGCCGTCATCGTCGCCGGCGCACATGGCGCTGACGTTCGAGCAGAAGCTGGCAAGCTGGAGGCAGTTGCCTGGCGATTAAACCCGTCAGCGAGAACCGCGCCTGCTCCAGTACTGGCCCGAATAATGGCCGCATGACGCAAGCTGCACGCGTCCGCTGCCATCGTTGACGATGTCCAGGCACTTGCCCGGGCCCGTGAACTGGTTCCACAAACGCACGCCCGGACCGGGGCCGGTCTGGTCCATGTGCCACAGCTGGCCCGTCACGTTGGCGCAGGACGCCATGCGCACCTGGTCGTTGGTGCCGTCGTTGACCACGTCCAGGCACATGTCCGCGCCGGTAAAGCGCGTCCGCAGGCGCACGAAGCTGTTCCCGGCGTCGGGCGCGATCTCCCACATCTGGCCCGAATAGCGACCGCAGCGGGCCATGTGCAACTGGTCGCGGTTATCCGCGTTGACGATATCGAGGCAGTTATTGCGGCCCGTGAATTCCGTGTGCAGGGTCACGGTGGACGGGGTGGCGCTGGCGGCCTGGGAAACGGCAGCGAACAGGAGGGGGAGCAGTCGTCGCATTGTCTTCTCTTGAGTGAATAAATCGGTTGGCGCGGAGGGCGCTATGCCTCCGCCGCGACCAGCGCGGCCAGCACCTGCGCCTCGAATTCGCGTACCGGCAGCGGCCTGCCGAACAAATAGCCCTGGAAGGAATGGCATCCGTGCGCGACGAGAAAATCGCGTTGCGCGGCCGTCTCCACGCCTTCGGCGATCACGTCCAGTCCCAGGCCCCGTCCCATGGCGATGATCGTCTGGGCCACCATCGCGTCGCGATGGCTGGCCGGCAGCTCGTCGACGAACGACTTGTCGATCTTGAGCTGCGTGAGCGGCAGCTTGGTCAGGTAGTTGAGCGAGGAATTGCCGGTGCCGAAGTCGTCGAGCGAGATGCTGAAGCCGTTGGCCCGGAGGACGTGCAGCTTGCGGATCGACGCGTCGAGGTCGCCGAACGCGAGGCTTTCCGTGACCTCGAGCTTCAGCTTGTCCACGGGCGCCCCCGTACGCCTGACTTCGGCCAGGATGTCGTCGACGAAGCTGTCGGACTCGAACTGGCGCGCACTGATGTTCACGGCAAGGGTCAGCCCACGCATGGTCTCTTGACGCGCCCATGCGGCGAGCTGGCGGCACGCCGTGGCGAGCACCCAGCGCCCGATCGGTTCGATCAGCCCGGTCTCCTCGGCCAGCGGAATGAACGCGGCGGGCGAAAGGGGGCCGCGTTCGGGGTGCGTCCAGCGCAGTAGCGCCTCGGCCCCGACCGGACGCTCCCGGGCGTCGACCTGGACCTGGTAGTGCAGCGTCAGCGCGTCGTCGCGGAGGGCGTCGCGCAGCGCTTTCTCGAGCCAGTTGCGGTCGTCGAGTTCGGACTGCATCCCGTCCTCGAACAGGCGCACCGTGTTGCGGCCGCTCTGCTTGCTCTTGTACAGGGCCAGCTCGGCCTGGCACAGCAGGGCATCGGCGGTGTCCGGGCCGTCGCGGAACAGCGTGACGCCGAGCGAGGCGGTGCAGGTCAGCCGGTGGCCGTCGAGCATCATCGGCTCGGCGATCGCCGTCCTGATGGCGTCGGCGGCAAGCAGCGCACGGGCCGCCGCCGTATTCCGGTCCGTGCCGAGGCGTTCGGTCAGAAGCACGAAGCTGTCGCCGCTGAACCGGCCCAGCGTATCGTCGTCGCGCTGGATCGAACGGATGCGGCGCGCCACTTCCACGAGCAGCTGGTCACCCACGGCATGTCCAAGGGAGTCGTTCAGCTTCTGGAAGTGGTCGAGGTTCACCATCATGACGGCGCCGAACTCCCGGTCGCTGCCGGCACCGGCCATGGCACGGGCCATGCGGTCCGCGAGCAGGACGCGGTTCGGCAGGTCGGTCAGGTGATCGAACATCTTGAGGCGCTCGGCCAGCGCACGGGCCTGTTTTTCCGCCGTGATGTCCTGCAGGTTGCCGACATAGTGGATCGTCCGGCCCTGTGCGTCCGGTACCGCCGTGATCGAGAGCCGCGCCGTGTACAGGCTGCCGTCGCGATGCCGGTTGATCACCTCGCCGGTCCAGTACCCGGTCGTCGTCAGCGTCGACCACATGGCCTCGTAAAAATCATTGTCGTGCAGTCCGGAGCGCAGGAGCCTCGGACTCTGGCCGATGGCGTCAGGCGCGGCGTAGCCGCTGATGCGGGTAAACGCGGCGTTGACGCGCTCGATGCGTCCCTGGGCATCGGTGATCAGCATGCCATCCTGGCTTTCGAACGCGACCGAGGCGACGCGCAGTTCGCGTTCGGCGCGGCGGCGTTCGGTGATGTCGCGCGCGACGGCAAGGACACCCGCGGTCTCGCCGTCGTCCGCCCGGATCGGCACCTTGATCACTTCCAGGTCGCGCAGGGTGCCGTCCGGCGCAGCGATCGCTTCCTCGTACCTGTGCGTCTGGCCCGTGCGCAGGACCTGCTCGTCGCTTTCCTTGCTGAACGCGGCGAACGCCTTGTCCGCGAACAGGTCGTCGTCGGTGCGCCCGATGATCCTGTCCTCCGGCAGGCCGAGCAGGGCCTGGGCGCCGGCATTGCAGTGGACGTAGACGTTGTTCCTGTCTTTCAGCGCCATGGCATCGGGGCTGTTTTCGACCAGCGTGCGGAGCTGGGCTTGCTCGACCATGAGCGCGCGGGCGGTCCGCTCCAGTTGCGCGTTCTTGAGCTGGATCTCGGCGGTGCGCGCATGGACGGCGCGGCGCAGGAACCGGATCCACAGCAGGGTGGCGGCCAGCGCCGAGAGCGCGCCGAGGATCACGAACGCGAGGATGCGCAGGTAGGGCCGGAACTGTATCGGCTGGTTGAACCACTTGTGCCGCAGCGCTTCGCGCTCCGCCGGCGTGATGCGCGCCATGCCTTGCTCGACGAGATCGAAGGTCGCCTTGTCGCCCTTGGCCACGGCCCAGCGGAACTGCCCCAAATACAGCGTAAAGGCTTTGGCGAACTTCTTCTGGTCGCGGTAGAGATAGAGATAGTAGTTCGCCGGACTGTCGTCCATGCAAAAGATCTTGATGTCGCCGGCCCGGACGGCATCCAGGATGGCGACGTAGCCGGGGTAGGCGACCTGGTTCGTGATGCCTTGCCTGGCCAATTGTTCGGCGCACGCATCGCCGCGCTGCACGCCGACCAGGAAGCCGTTCAGCGACTGGACGTCATGGATGCCGGAAATCGACGGATCGACATAGATGCCGACGGTCTGCGTGTCGTATGGCCGGGAGAAATCGTAGCGCGTGTCGCGTGCCGGCGTGCGGAAAATCATGTCGATCACGTCGGCCCGGCGGTCCTCCATCGTCTGGAGTGCGTTACTCCATTGCATGGGCTGCAGGTCGACGTGGACGCCTGTCTTTTGTTCCCACAGGTGCCAGAGGTCGACGATATAACCCTCGGGGCGCCCCTTCGCGTCCAGGAAAAGATAAGGTGGATAGTTGTTGTCGGTAACGACGTGCAAGGTCCTGGCATCGGCGTGCAACGCATATGCCAGCAGTGCGCAAACCAGCATGAACCGGCGACGCATGACGATTCCCGGCATGATGGCATCCACCAAGCCCATTGATTGTCCCTCCGCACGCTGAGCCTCGGCCGCGTGCCGGTGCCGGCCCTGGCAGCACGGCGGTTATCTGTCTTGTGTCGGTCGAGGCTTTATATGCTGACCTGTTTTTTGATTAAAAGCTTAACATGGATATTGGGAAACTTTACAAGATTATGGCTTCGTGGCAACAGAAGCTGGAAGTGCCCCCTTTTTTTTCGCAGCAACGTCCCCATATCGCTCCCATCCCCATTCACGGCGCCACGAACCAAGCCGGCGCCGCTTTTTCCAGACCCCAGCAGGCAATGCGTGACCAGCGTCCCGAGGATGACGCTGCGATGGCCATTTGGCCGTCCCGGGCGCATGCCATACGAAGGGGCAGGGAGTACATTGAAAGGAAAACCATGAAAGAAGAGCTGATCGAAATGAATGGCAAGGTCACCGAAGTGCTGCCGGAGATGCGTTTCCGCGTGGACCTCGAGAACGGTCACCAGCTGGTCGCGTACACGTCCGGCCGGATGAAGAAGAACCACATCCGCATCATCGCCGGCGACCGCGTCACGCTGGAGATGTCGCCGTATGACCTGAACAAGGGCCGCATCGTGTTCCGCCATCTCGAAACCCGCGGCAACTTCACGCCGTCGGCCGCGCGCCAGCGTCGCCGCTGATCGGCGGGCGATCGCACCACAACGGCCGCCGATGCGGCCGTTTTACGTTCTAGTAGATGCGCACGCTGTTCGCGCTCTGGCGCTTCAGGTGCGCCAGCTTGGCCGAGTACAGCTGGCGGTTGTCGGACTTCGTGCTCGTGTCGATCGCCAGCGCGAGCTGTTCGCGCGCTTCTTTTGCCTCGCCCAGCTGCAGCAGCGTCACCGCCAGCCAGAAGTGGAACTCGTCGTAGTAGGGCGCGCGCTTGACTTCGCGTTCGAACAGCTTGCGCGCGGCGTCGTAGTCGCCCGCCTTGAGTGCCACCATGCCCTTGTCGAAATACTGGAACGGCGGGACCGGTTCGATCCTGGCCACGCGCCGCGCCATCTCGGCCGCTTCGGCCGGGCGTCCGGTCGCCGCCAGCAGGGGACCGAGGTTCTGCATCACGACGATGCTTTCCGGTTCGCGGTCGAGGGCCGTGCGCAAGGCCCGTTCGGCCATGACGAGGTCGCCGTGGCGCTGGTAGATGACGCCCAGCGTGTTGTAGGCGATCGCGTTCGGCGGATTGGTCGCCACCGCGGCGCGCGCCCACCAGTAGGCGTCGTCGATCTTGCCCCGCACGAGGGATTCGGCGGCGCGGTTGTTGAGGTACAGCGCGACGATGTCCTCTTCTTCCAGCTGGCGCGTGTGGAAGCGGCTCGCTTCCGGCGGCGGCAGGAAGTCGACGACCAGTTCGCGCTCCGACGTCTCGTCGTACAGCAGGCCGCTGCGCTTGCGGTGGCCCAGCGCGATGTTGACGTGCGAGGCCACGAGGTAGATGCCGCCGTCGCGGCTCCAGGTCTCGTCCGCGAGCACGCTGCGGAAACGCACCGTCATGCCGAGTTCGCGCGCGAAGGCGGCCGTCATGACGACGAGCGACAGGCAGTTGCCGGCGCGCGCCTCGTACGTTTCGGCGGCCGTGCGCGTGCGGCTGGCGTCGTATTCGAGTTTCAGGTCGGTCTTGCTGTACAGCGCGTCGATCAGGCCCCGTTCCAGGCCCTTGCTGCGCAGGTGCGCTTCGAAGGCGGGACTGTGCACGTAGGCCTGCATGGCGGGGCTCAGCGTGAACAGGTTTTGTGCGCCGATGGGTTCCGACGGCGGCTTGAACGACGCGTCGGCGAACAGCGGGGGCGGCGGGGCGAGTTGCGGCGTGCTGGCGCAACCGGCCAGCAACAGCAGGGGTAGTGCGAGCAGCAGGGACGCCAGGCGTTTCATGTCTCCTCCTCGGCCGGCGATTCGTCGATTCTCATTCTTATGAATCGAAGTATCTGCCCGTCCGGGGCGGAAGTAAAGACGCGTTACTGGTCCGCGTGGAACGCTTCGTGCAGCTCGTCGAGCAGCTCGGCCGTTTCCTCGTCGGAAAGGCCCAGGTAGGCGACCGCCCGTGCGCCGCCCTTGTTCCATTCGAGCGATTCGGCATCGCCCTGGTATTTGCGGATCGCGCTTTCCGCCAGCAGCGACAGCGCCACGAGCGAGCGCACCGTCGACGTCGTGTCGGCGTCGTCCAGGACCGCGTAATCGTGGTGGTGCAGGATGGACCAGGCGACATCCTCCGACAGGCCCCAGTTGCGCGCCAGCAGGGTGCCGATGGCCGTGTGGCTCGTGTTGTGGCGCTCTTCTTCCAGCGCCGTGAACGGGCGCTCCGTCTCCAGCGACGCCGCGGCGTAGGTGGCGGCATAGTCGGGGAAGCGGTCCATCAGCAGCGGCACGCCGGTGTCGCAGAACAGCCCGAAGGTGTGCGCCACGTCGGCCTCGCCGATGCGCAGGCGGCGCGACAGGAACACCATCGCCTCGGCGCGGCGGCTCGACACTTCCCAGAAGCTGGCCAGAGCGGCGCCGTTGGCCGGGATCGACCGGCGCGCGAGCAGCCCGGTCATCAGGGATGCGACCTGGTTAATGCCGAGGAACAGGATCGCCTGCTCGATCGACTTGGCCTTGCGCCGGCCCCCGAAGATGGATGAATTGGCAAGTTTCAGCAGCGCGCCCGACATGCCGACGTCGCTGGCGACGATGCGGCTGATGGCGGCCGGGCTCGGATCGGACGAGGCCAGTTCCCGTTGCAGGTCGGCGAGCAGGCTGGGGCGAGGCGGGATTCGGATCGACCTGATCAGGGCGTCGACGGGATCCTCGGCGACGGCGCTCGGGCGCGCCAGGGCGGCTGCTGTACTCATGACGGGAAGAGGAACTGATGATGCTGCACGGCAATCCATGCGAAGTTTGTCACTATAAACCAGTACCGTAGAAGTTGCAGCAAAGTATTGCTTTTGTGTAGCAAAACCGACAGTGCGACCTGTCAAATCTTAACAATATAGAATTGCCCCATGTCCTCAACCATCCTCGCCGACATTGATTTTTTAGCACCTTCACACCTGGTCGCGCGCCAGCTGATCGGCGTCACGGTGCTCGTCGACGGCGTCGGCGGCCGCATCGTCGAGACGGAAGCCTATGACGGCGAAGATTCGGCCTCGCACAGCTATTCCGGACCGACCGACCGCAACTTCGCGATGTTCGGCCCGCCGGCCCACGCCTACGTCTACCGCTCCTACGGCATCCACTGGTGCCTGAACTTCGTCTGCCGGGAAGAGGGACATGGCGCGGGGGTGCTGATCCGCGCGCTCGAACCCGTGACGGGCATCGAGACGATGATCGAGCGGCGCGGCACGCGCGACCACTGGCTGCTGTGTTCCGGGCCCGGCAAGCTGTGCCAGGCGCTGGGCGTGACGCGTGACCTGAACGGCCACTCGCTGGCCGCGCCGCCGTTCGAACTGGCGCCGGCACCCGCCGGCATCGAGGTCGTCAGCGGGCCGCGCATCGGGATTTCGAAAGCCGTCGACGTGCCCTGGCGGTTCGGCCTGGCCGGGTCGCGCTGGGTCAGCAAGCCGTTCCGCTGAACGGTCAGCGGCCGTTGGCGGCACGCCGGGGCCGGGGTGCTTCTTCTTCGCCTTCTTCGTCTTCCGTCGCGTGATGCGCGAGCGCGGGCCGGCCGCGCATCGGGCTGTCCGGCGCGCGCCGCTCGATCGGGCCCGGTGCCGCTTCGTCCTGGCCATCCTCGATGCGGAAGATCGACACGGCACGCGCCAGGTTGACGGTCTGCTCGTGCAGGCTGGCCGCCGCCGCCGCGGCCTGTTCGACGAGCGCGGCGTTCTGCTGCGTCATGTCGTCCATCTGTCCCACGGCGCGATTCACTTCGGCGATGCCGTCGGCCTGCTCGCTGCTGGCGGCGCTGATGCGGTTGATGATGTCGTTCACCTGCTGCACCGACGCGACCACGCTGCCCATGCTGGACCCGGCCTCGCCCACGGCCACGCTGCCGTTGTCGATGATCGCCACCGAATCGGCGATCAGCGCCTTGATCTCCTTGGCGGCTGATGCGGAGCGCTGGGCCAGCGTGCGCACCTCGCTGGCCACGACGGCGAAGCCGCGCCCCTGTTCGCCGGCGCGCGCCGCTTCCACGGCCGCGTTCAGCGCGAGCAGGTTGGTCTGGAACGAGATGCCGTCGATGACGCCGGTGATCTCGACGATCTTGCGCGAGCTGGCGCGGATCGATTCCATCGTGGCGACGGCGCGGTCGACGGCCTGGCCGCCGCCGGCGGCCAGCCGTGCCGCCTCGGCCGCGAGTTCCGTCGCCAGGCGGGCGTTGTCGGCATTGCCCTTCACGGCCTGCGTCAGCGTCTCCATCGCGCTCGCGGTCTGCTGCAGGGAACCGGCCTGCAGTTCGGTACGGGTCGACAGGTCGAGGTTGCCGCTGGCGATCTCCTTCGACGCCGTGTCGATCGAGCGCACGGAATCGAGCACGCTGCGCAGCGTCGTGTTCAGGTTGGCGATGGTCTGGTCGAGCGCGCGCGCCGTGTCGGCGATTTCGTCGCGGCCGTCGTTGTGGGCACTGGCGCACAGGCGGCCTTCGGCCAGCTCGCCCACGACGGCCGAGATGGTCCCGATGTCGCGCAGCATGGCGCGGCGGACGAACATCGTGACGGCCAGCGACGCGGCGATCGACAGCAGCACCAGCACGGCCATCCACCTGCCGAGGTTATGGAACTCCGTGCGCGCGGCGGCATAGGCCTGTTCGCTGAGGGTCTTTTCCAGCGCGGCCAATTGGGCCAGTTGCTGGTTCAGCACCATGAATTCCTTTTCCGCCTTCTGCATCGAGTTGGTGGCGATCGACTGGTCGACCTGCGCCATCTCGATGGTTTCCTGCACGGCCTTGCGGTAAGCCGCCAGCGCGGCCAGCGACGCGTCGACCGGCTTGCGTTCCGCGCCTTCGGTCGTGCGCGCGAGTTCCTGCAACTGCGCCTGCACGGCGGCATGGCGCTTGCCGATGTCGGCGATCAGGGCGTCGAGGCGGTTCTTGGCAAAGCTGCCGTTGATCCAGGCCAGCAGCTGATAGGCGTTGGCGTGGACGTACTTGGCGTCGCCGGCCACGTCCGCCACGTTTTTCAGGCGCGCCGCACGGACCTGCACGATGTTTTCCAGCGACGCGTTCTGGCGCACCATCCCGTACCAGGCGGCACCGGACAGCATCAAGAGCAGCACCAGCACCATGCCGGGCGCCAGCAGCAGCTTCGGACCGATCCGTAGTTTTTTCAGCATGTTGCGCTCCCACTCCAAAAATGAACGCGGGCATGTCGCCCGCGCGCACGACCTATTGTTTCTTGTATAGCCCGGCCTCGAGCACGACGCCGTCGACGAGCAGGATGTAGGTCGTCTTCGGTTCGATCTTGCCCGTGGTCGGATTCTTGTACTGGTAGTCGACCCAGCCCTTGCCCTTGGCGGCGGCCAGTTCGATGATCTCGCGGCGGTATTTCTTGCCGTTCGCATCGGGCACGTCCGTCAAGTCCTTGCCGACGATCGACGGGTTGTACGGATGGGCCAGCACGATGCCGGTCTTGACGTCGCGCATGTCGATGTACAGCGAGCCCTGGACAAAGTCCGGATCCTTGGCCGTGATGCGTTTCATGACTTCTTCCTTGCCCTTGGCCTTGACCATCGCGGCGCCGCGCTCGGCCATGGCGATCGCATCTTTCTCGGTCGGTTCGGCCGCCAGCGCGCCGGCGCAGGACAGGGTCAGGGCGGTAGCGACTACGGTTGCGGTCAGCTTCATAGGATGTCCTTTCGGGAAGGGGGAAAGAGATAGGTCTGAATGTTGCCTATTTGCATTTCGTACTCTACGCCGCAGCCCCAGCCGGGCTGTTGTGCTAACGCAAGTAGCGCCCGATGTGCGGCCGCAACGGCAACGCTGATCTTTCGCAGTGCATGTGGAATTCAGTGAGAAACGGAATTAGAACTTGACTCCGGGCAACTCAAAAGGACGGCCGTCTCCCTACCATCGGTTCCTGTCGGCAATTATTTCCGTGCGTCACCTTTTGCTGCCACTAACCACTTCCCTCAGGAGAAATCCCGTGACCCTCGACGCAACCCCCGCCAAGTTCAAGCCCTATACCCGCCAGTCGATCCAGAACGCCCGCCAATGGCAATGGCTGAGCCCTGATCTGCAGGAAGCGGTGCAGGTGGTTTCCCATGTGCTGCCCTTCCGCACGAACGAATACGTGATGGAGCAGCTGATCGACTGGAGCAACATTCCCGACGATCCGATCTACCGCCTGACGTTTCCCCACCGCGACATGCTGCCCGCGCGCGAATACGAGCAGTTGCGTGATCTCGTGCTGCACAAGAAGGACGACGCCGCCATCGCGCAACTCGTGCACCAGATCCGCATGCGCATGAACCCGCACCCGGCCGGGCAGATGACGCACAACGTGCCGCGCGTGAACGACGCGCCCCTCAAGGGCCTGCAGCACAAATACAAGGAAACCGTGCTGTTCTTCCCCAGCGCGGGCCAGACGTGCCACGCGTATTGCACCTTCTGCTTCCGCTGGCCGCAGTTCGTGGGCATGGAAGAGATGAAGTTCGATGCGCGCGAATGCTCGGAACTGGTGTCCTACCTCAGCACGCATCCAGACGTGACGGACGTCCTGATCACGGGCGGCGATCCGATGATCATGAATACGCGCTCGCTGGCCGAGTTCATCGAACCGCTGCTGGCGCCCGAGCTGGCGCATATCCAGAACATCCGCATCGGCACCAAGTCGGTCGCGTACTGGCCGCAGCGCTACGTGTCGGACAAGGACAGCGACGACCTGATGCGCCTGTTCGAAAAAGTCGTCAAGGCCGGCAAGAACCTCGCGCTGATGGGGCATTACAACCACGCCGTCGAGCTGCGCCAGCCGGTGGCCCAGCAGGCCGTCAAGCGCATCGTCGGCACCGGCGCCACCTTGCGCATGCAGGGCCCGCTGATCCGGCACATCAACGAAGACCCGAACAGCTGGGCCGAACTGTGGACGACGGGCGTGCGCCTGGGCGCGATTCCTTATTACATGTTCGTCGAGCGGGACACGGGGCCGCGCGACTACTTCGCGCTGCCGCTGGCGCGCGCGCACGAGATCTTCCAGGCCGCGTACAGCATGGTGTCGGGCCTGTCGCGCACCGTGCGCGGGCCGTCGATGAGCGCGTTCCCGGGCAAGGTCGTGATCGACGGCGTCGTCACCATCAACGGCGAAAAGCTGTTCGCGCTGCAGTTCCTGCAGGCGCGCAATCCGGACTGGGTGCGGCGGCCGTTCTTCGCGAAATACGATCCCGACGCCACCTGGCTCGATCACCTGAAGCCCGCGTTCGGCCGCAAGAAGTTCTTCTTCGAGGGCGGCGAGGACGATCACGACACGTTTGGCGCGGCGGGCCGCGTGATCCCGATCCAGGCTGTCCACGCGCAGGACCGGCGTGCCAGCGACAGTCAACCCGACGCGGCCTGACCTGCGGGAGAACTCCATGGAAACCGACCAGAGCCAGTCGCGCCTCAACGGGGTGGCAGTGTTTTTCTACGTGTTCCTGCCGTTCGCGCTGGGGCATTACCTGTCCTCGCTGCTGCGCAACGTGAACGCCGTGCTGGCACCGCATCTGGTCGGCGCGCTCGCGCTGACGCCGGGCCAGCTCGGCCTCCTCACGAGCGCGTTCTTCTTCGCGTTCGCCCTTGTCCAGCTGCCGGTCGGGATCGCGCTCGACCGCTACGGCCCGCGCAAGGTGCAGGTGGTGCTGTTGATGCTGGCGGCGTTCGGCGCGCTGCTGTTCGCCACCGGCCGCTCGTTCGGCCAGCTGGTGCTGGCGCGCGCCGTCATCGGCTGCGGCCTCGGCGGGTGCTTTATGTCCGCCGTGAAGGCGATCTCCACCTGGATCTCGCCCAAGCGCCTGCCGTCCGTGCAGGGCTACCTGATCGCCGTGGGCGGACTCGGTGCGGCGTCGGCCACCATGCCGGTGCGGATGCTGCTGCAGCACACGGACTGGCGCGGCCTGTTCATGCTGCTCGCCGCGCTCACGGCCTGCAGCGGCCTGCTGATCTGGCTCATCACGCCCAGGTCGAAGGCACCCGGCGGCGCGCTGCCGACCGTGCGCTCGGTGCTGGACGTGTACCGCACGCCCGCGTTCCGCGCGACGATCTCGCTGGTGCTCGTGCCGCATGCGATCTTCTTCGGCATCCAGGGCCTGTGGATCGGGCGCTGGCTGTCGGACGTGGCCCGTTTCCCGGACGGCGCCGTCGCCTACCTGCTGTACATGGGCATGGCGTCGGTGATCTTCGGCGCCATCGCCGTCGGCATGATCACGGAGTGGGCGGGGCGGCGCGGCATCGAGGCGCTGGACGTGGCCGCCGTCGGCGTGTTCCTCTTCATCCTCGTGCAGGTGGTCATCGTATTCAACTGGCGTCCCAGCCTGCAGCTGCTGTCGGTGCTGTTCACGCTCGTGGGGACGATCACCGGCATCGAATATGCGATCGTGGCCCAGAGCCTGCCGCGCACGCTGACGGGACGTGCCGCCACGTGCCTCAATCTCCTGATCTTCATTGGCGCGTTCCTCGTGCAGGCGGGGTTCGGGTTGATCGTCGGCCTGTGGCGCCCCGACGCCGCCGGCCACTTTCCGGCGCTCGCCTACCGCGTCGCATTCGGCGTGCTGGTGGCGCTGCAGATGCCCGGCCTGCTCGGGTACTTCCACGACTTCCTTCGGCGCCGTCAAGTAAAATGCGGCATCGTTATGCTCACCCAGAAGGAAGAATATGAGATTGGTTCGTTACGGTCGCCCCGGTAAGGAAAAACCGGGCCTGTTCGACGAAGAAGGCCGCCTGCGCGACCTGTCCGGCGTCATCGGCGACATCGACGCGTCGGTGCTGTCGGAAAAGGCGTTGCGCAAGCTCGCCAAGGTCGACTGGAAAACGCTGCCGGTCGTCCGCGGCAATCCCCGCTTCGGCGTGCCGGTCAAGGGCGTCGGCAAGTTCATCGGCATCGGCATGAATTACTCCGACCACGCGGCCGAAGTCGGGGCGCCGATCCCGAAGGAACCGATCATGTTCATGAAGGCGACGTCCTGCCTGAACGGCCCGGACGATCCCATCCAGCTGCCGAAAGGTTCCAAGAAGACCGACTGGGAAGTCGAACTGGGCGTCGTCATCGGCACGCGCGCGCAGTACGTCGACGAAAAGGATGCGCTGAAATACGTGGCCGGCTATTGCGTCGTCAACGACGTCTCGGAACGCGCCTACCAGTTCGAACTCGGTTCGCAGTGGGATAAAGGCAAAGGCTGCGACACGTTCGGCCCCGTCGGCCCGTTCCTCGTCACCAAGGACGAGATCTTCGACGTGCAGGACCTCGACCTGTACCTCGACCTGAACGGCAAGCGCGTGCAGACCGGGAATACGTCGAAGATGATCTTCACGGTCGCGCAGATCGTCAGCTACCTGTCGCGCTTCATGACCCTGGAGCCGGGCGACATCATCACCACGGGCACGCCGCCGGGCGTGGGCCTCGGCCGCAGCCCGCAGCGCTTCCTCAAGAAGGGCGACAAGCTGCGCCTCGGGATCGCGGGGCTGGGCGAGCAGCAGCAGGAAGTGCTCGCGTACCCCAAGGCATGATCCGCACACGGTGGCGACGATTACGTCGCCACCTGCTTCAACGCCTGTTCCACCGATGCCTTCAGCCGCCCCACGATCTCGCCCAGGTCGCCCTGCGTGACGACGAACGGCGGCGCCAGCAACACGTGATCCCCGTGGCGGCCATCGATCGTGCCGCCCATCGGATACACCAGCAATCCGTTTTCCATCGCGCGTGCCTTGATCGCGGCGTGCAGCTTCAGCTCCGGTGCGAACGGCGACTTCGTCGCGCGTTCGCGCACCAGTTCCAGCGCGAGGAACAGCCCGCGCCCGCGGATGTCGCCCACGTGCGGGTGGTCTTCGAATTCCTCGTCCAGCATCGCCCGCAGCTGCGCGCCGCGCAGGCGCACCTGGGTGAGCAGGTCGTCGCGCTCGATGACCTGCTGGACGGCGAGCGCCGCCGCGGCCGCCACCGGATGCCCGATGTAGGTGTGCCCGTGCAGGAAGGCGCCGCTGCCGGCGCGCAGGCGTTCGATGATGGCGCCGTTTACGAGCACCGCGCCGACCGGCTGGTAGCCGGCGCCCAGTCCTTTGGCCACGGCGATCAGGTCGGGCGCCACGCCGTCCTGTTCGATCGCGTACATGGTACCGGTGCGGCCCATCCCGCACATCACCTCGTCGGCGATGAACAGGATGCCGTACTTGTCGCACAGCGCGCGCACGCCGCGGAAGTAGCCGGGGGTGGGCGGGATCGCGCCGCCGGTCGCGCCCACGACGGGTTCGGCGCAGAACGCGATCACGCGTTCCGGGCCGGCCTGCAGGATCGCCGCTTCCAGTTCGTCCAGCAGCATGGCCGTGTACTGGTCGACGGTCTGGTCCTCGGCCCGGCCGCGGTATTCGTAGCAGGCCGACACCCGTTCGACGTCGATCAGCAGGGGCGCGAATGGCTGGCGGCGCCATTCGTTGCCGCCCACGGCCAGCGCGCCCAGCGTATTCCCGTGGTAGCTCTGGCGCCGCGCGATGAACAGCGAGCGCCTGGATTCTCCGCCTTCGACGCAGTACTGGCGCGCGAGCTTCAGCGCCGTCTCCATCGCTTCCGATCCTCCGGACACGAGGTACACGCCTTCGATGCCGGCCGGCGCGTTCGCCACGAGGCGGTCGGCCAGCTGCTCGGCCACCTCGGTCGTGAAGAAGGCGGTGTGGGCATAGGCGCACTGGTCGATCTGGCGGTGCATGGCCGCGATCACGTCCGGATGGCCGTGCCCGAGCGACGACACGGCCGCGCCGCCGCTGGCGTCGAGGTAACTGCGCCCGTGGCTGTCGTACAGGTAGACGCCCGCCCCGCCGACCGCGACGGGCGGCGTCTGGCGCAGGCTGCGATGCAGGATACGCGTCATTCGAAACTCCCCGAAAATGTTGACGTTTGACAATAAGCGGTAACCGTCGGGATTCTTTTGATTTTTGCCTCAAGGCATGCGAATATTTTCGTCATGACAGACCGCCTCCGCCCGATTCCGCCGGAAGACTGGACCGACGCCCAACGCGCCGCGGCCCAGGAGATCATCAATGGTCCGCGCGGCGCGCTGTACGGCCCGTTCGTGCCGCTGCTGCGCAGTCCCGAACTGATGGGCCATGCGCAGCGGGTCGGAGAGTACCTGCGCTACCGCAGCGCCATCGGGGTGCGCCTGTCGGAGCTGGCGATCCTCGTCACGGCGCGCGAATGGGACCAGCAGGTCGAGTGGGCGATCCACGCGCCGATCGCGCAGCAGGTGGGCGTGCCGCCGGACGTCATCGCCGCCATCGCACGGCGCGAGCGGCCCGCCGCAATGCTCGTCGACGAAGCGGTAGTGTACGACTTCTGTGTCGAACTGCACCGCCACAAGCGCGTGTCGGACCGCGTCTACGACGACGCGCTGGCGCTGTTCGGCGAGCAGGGCGTCGTCGACCTGATGGGCGTGAACGGCTACTACACATTCCTCGCGATGGTGATGAACACGGCGCGCACGGAAGCGCCGGCGTCGAGTGCGGCGCCGCTGCCCGATTAGCCCGTCGGCGCCGGGCCGCGTTCATCGCGGCGCGGCGGCCGTCCGTCGCATGGCCCCGCGCGGCGATCGCGCCGGCGGCATAGTGACGGCTCCCAACCACGCTTGAAAGACAAACCGATGAAACCCCATTACATCCTCGCCGCGGCGGCGGCGGCCACCACCGTGCTGGCGCTGGCCGCTACGCCGGCGCCGCTGCCGCCGAGCTGGCACATGACCGGCCACAATCCCGACAAATACACGGCCGGCGTCGACACGTCGCCGGAAGGGCGCGGGGCCAAGTTCTTGCGCAGCAAGACGAACGATCCCGACGCGTGGGCGGGGCTGGTGCAGACCGTCCAGGCGCAGCGCTATCTCGGCCAGCGCGTACGCTTCCGGGCGCGCCTGCGTACCGAGTCGATGAGCAAATGGGGCGGATTGTGGATGCGTGTCGATAGCCGCGAGGGCAAGATGCTCGCCTTCCATAACACCCAGAACCAGCCGGTCAAGGGCACCACCGGCTGGCAGGAGCGCAGTATCGTGCTGGATGTGCCGGCCGATGCGGCGCTGATCCTGTTCGGCGCCATCGGCGCGGGCACGGGCCAGGTGTGGATGGAGCCGGTCGCGTTCGAAACCGTCGGCCGCAACGTACCGGCGGACCAGATGCCGCCGGAGACCGCCATCCCGACCACGCCGACCCTGTGACCGCAGCGATGATCGACGACGACTGCGCCGGCGCCATCCGCCGCCTGTACGGCTGCACCTGGCGCCAGGGCCTGCTCAGCCTCCTGTGCCTGGCGTTCGTCGCGGGCGGCACGTTGCTGCTGCAGCGTTACGCCCTGCTCGCCCTGTTCGTCGCGATCATGGTACCGGGCTTCGTCGCGTGCACGGCGTTGCTGCTGGCTGCGCGTTGGCTCCGCTGGGCCGGCGCGGTGGCGTTGCTGCTGGCCGCGACCGGCGCCGGTGCCTGGGCCGTGCTGCCGGCATACAAAAGCGTACTCGCGGCGTGGGACGTCCACGCGCTGCCCGACCAGCAACTGCTGGCCTGCGTGTTCGGCGTGAACGTGGCCGTCCTCGGACTGCCGCTGTGGTTCGCCCGCACCCGCGCCCGCGCACAGCAGCTGGCGGACCTGCGCAACGCGGCGCTGGCGGCCGAACTGAAAGCGCTGCAGGCGCAGGTCGAACCGCACTTCCTGTACAACACGCTCGCCAACACGCGATATCTCGCGCGTCACCAGCCGCCGCGCGCCGTGGAGATGCTGGAACACCTGATCGCCTACCTGCACAGCGCGCTGCCGGACATGCGCAGCCAGGCGTCGACCCTGGGCCGCGAATTCGAGCTGGCCGGCCACTACCTGGCGCTGATGGCGATCCGTTTCGGCGAGCGGCTGCAATACCGGCTCGATTGCCCATCCGATCTGGCGGCCGTGTCGATGCCGCCGCTGCTCCTGATGACGCTCGTGGAAAACGCCGTGCGCCACGGCGTCGAGCCCAAGCCGGGCACCGTGCGCATCGCGGTGACGGTCGGCCGCGAGCACGGCGTGTTGACCATCGTCGTCGCCGACGACGGCGCCGGCATCGGCGAGACCACGCTGGGCAGCGGCGTCGGCCTGCGCAACCTGCGCGAGCGCCTGCAGGCGTTGTATGGCACACGCGCCGGCTTCGTCCTGCGCCGCGGCGACGGCGGCCTGACGGAAGCCGTGCTGACGCTGCCGGCGACCGCCCCGATCGAGGTGGCGGCATGACGGCGCCCCGCATCCTCGTCGCGGACGATGAACCGCTGCTGCTTGCGGAACTCGTCGAGGCCCTGGAACGTTTGTGGCCGGAGGCGCAGGTCGCCACCGCGCAGGACGGCATCGAGGCGCTGCGGCTGGGCCGTGAATGGATGCCGGACGTGGCCTTCCTCGACATCCGCATGCCCGGCCTGGACGGCCTGGAACTGGCGCGCGTGTTCGGTGCGCGCACCCACGTCGTGTTCGTGACGGCCTACGGCGAACATGCGCTGGCCGCGTTCGACGAAGGGGCCGTGGACTACGTCGTGAAGCCGATCGCGCTGGAACGCCTCGCGCGCGCGGTCGAACGCGTGCGGGCGCGCCTGGCGTCGCCGCCGCCGGACCTCACGCACCTCGTGTCGCGCCTGCGGCCCGCAGCGAAGGCGCCGGCCTGGCTGCAGGCGACGGTCGGCAACACGATCCACTTCATCGACCTGGCCGACGTCGTCTATTTCTGCGCCGACGCCAAGTACACGCGCGTCGTCACGGACGGGCTGGAGGCCCACATCCGTTTGAGTTTGAAGGAGCTGGCCGAGTCGCTCGACCCGGCCGCGTTCTGGCAGATCCACCGGGGCTATATGGTCGCCGTGCGCCGCATCGCCAGCGCCGCGCGTGCCGAGGATGGCGCCTGGTGGGTGCACCTGCGCGGGCATTCCGCGCGACTGCCGGTCAGCCAGCGCTTCCAATATCTGTTCCGCGGCATGTAGCCGCATCATCCAACAAGGAGACACCATGCATCGCAACCTGTTGCGGGCGGCCGTTTGCGCCCTGTCGTTTGCCGCATCCGGCGTCGCCGGCGCCGCGGAGACCCTACCCCTGGCCCTGGCGCGCGATGTGACCACGCGGGCCATCGAACTGGTCGAGAGCAAGGGCATGTATCCGCTGCGGCAGGAAGACTATGCGCAGGCGAAGCAGCGTTTGCTGGCGACCGTCGACGGCAAGGCGCAGGATGTCGACCGGGTCGACCTGTATGCGCGCATCAACGGCCTGCTCGCCACGCTGGACACGGACAAGCATTCGTTCGTGATGCCGCCCGTGGCGCCGGGACAGTTCGCCGGCGCCGCGCCGGCCGGCCCGCGTGCGCCGATGTTCCAGCTCGTCGCGGCGGCCCGCGGCACGGTGTTGCGCTTCGTGCCTCCGCCCATCACGATCTCCACACCCGAAGCCATGTCGGCCTACGTGCAAGGCGTGTACGACGAGGCGGGTGCGCTTCCCGGCATCCGTGCGGCCTGCGCCCTCGTCGTCGACCTGAGCGAACAGACGGGCGGCAACGGGTGGCCGCCGTTCATCGCGATGTATCCGCTGTTCGGCGACGCGAACAAGGCGCGCTGGGTGGAGCGCGACGGCAATCCGATTCCGTTGGTGCACCGCGGCTACCTCGAATCGAAGGCTGGTCGCGATGCGCCCGGCCACGTGAATCCGTTCGCTTCCTTCGCCACGGATCCGCTGGCCGTGCTGGTCGGCGCGAAGACGGCAAGCGCCGGCGAGATGCTGCTCGTCGCGTTGATGGGGGAGGCGAGGGTGCGGACGTTCGGGCAAACGTCGGCCGGGATGTCGACGGCGAACATGACGTATACGCTGCCGGACGGCGCGCTGTTCGTGTTGACGCAGGCGCGCTCCGCGCTGGCCGACGGTCCGGTCTTCCGCGGCGGCATCGCGCCCATGCAGCCGGCGCCGAAGGGCGAGCCGGTCGAGGCATCGCTCAGGACGGCCGCGGAATGGGCGGCAGCCCATTCACCGCGCTGCGCGCCCGAGTAAGCCGGCTTACGCCAGCGCTTCCTTCGCCGCCTGTTCCGGCGTGAGGCCTTCGTAGAACATGTCGGTGAACCACTCGACCTGTTCCTCGATGTGTTCCTGCGCCTGTTTTTGCGTGGCGCCGCCGGCGACGAGGTGATGTTCGACCTCGATGCACCAGTGAATGAGCGCCAGCGTCTCGTCGTCGAGTTGCTCTTTCTTTGCCATGTTCAGCCCAGTACTTTCTTGAGCCACGCCGAGATGTGCTGGACTTCTTCCAGGCACAGCGTGTGCTGCATCGCGTATTCGTGCCACTCGACCTGGTAGCCCAGCGAGACGAGCAGGTCGCGCGACGCTTCCGCACGGTTGAACGGCACCACGTTGTCGTAGCGGCCGTGGGCCATGAAGATCGGCGTGGACTTGCCGGCGTCGGAGCGTTCGGTCGCCACGTTGGCCGACAGCGGCACGTAGCCGGACAGGCACAGCAGGCCGGCCAGCGGTTCCGGATGGCGCAGGCCCGTCTGGATGGCCATCGCGCAGCCCTGCGAGAAGCCGGCCAGGATGATGCGCGAGGCGGGGATGCCGCGTGCCTTCTCGCGCTCGATGAAGGCCTCGATGTCCTTCTGCGATGCGCGCAGGCCGTTCTCGTCTTCGCGCCGCCCGAGTTCCAGGCCCGTGATGTCGTACCAGGAACGCATCACGTAGCCGTTGCTGATGGTCACCGGCATCGTGTTCGCGTGCGGGAAGATGAAGCGGATGCCGGGCAGGCCGGCGAGGTCCAGTTCGCGCACCATCGGCACGAAGTCGTTGCCGTCCGCGCCCAGGCCGTGCATCCAGATGATGGCGATGTCCGGGTGGTCGTTGGTCTCGATCTGGATGTGTTCGAGCAGGTCGCTCATGCGGGGTCCTTTGGTCGTTGCGCCGACTTCGGCCGGAAGGATTTGCAGACGGCCGGGTCGGTCTCGGCGTACGGACCGCCGATCAGGTCGATGCAATACGGGACGGCCGCGAAGATGCCGCCGACGATCGTGTTGCCGTCCGCATCTCTCAGGCCTTCCAGCGTTTCCCTGATCGACTTCGGCTGGCCCGGCAGGTTCATGATCAGCGCGGCGTGGTCCGTGGTCTCGCGGATCACGGCCGTCTGGCGCGACAGGATCGCGGTCGGCACGAAGTGCAGGCTGATCTGGCGCATCTGTTCGCCGAAGCCAGGCATCTCCTTCGTGCCCACGGCGACGGTCGCTTCCGGCGTGACGTCGCGCCGCGCGGGGCCCGTGCCGCCCGTCGTCAGTACGAGGTGGCAGCGGACCGTGTCGACCAGTTCGACGAGCGTCTGCTCGATGCTGGCGCGGTCGTCCGGGATCAGGCGAGTCTCGACGCGGAACGGGGTGACGAGCGCGGCTTCCAGCCACTCGCGCAGCGCGGGAATGCCCTTGTCTTCGTAGACGCCGCCGCTGGCGCGGTCCGAGACCGATACCAGGCCGACGACGAGCTCCTCGACTTTATTGTCCAGACTCATCGTCTTCGTCCTCGTCCCCGGCCTCATCGGCCGGTGCAGCCTTCGGCGCCTTGGCCAGGTCCTTCAGGATCTGGAAGATTTCGCGGTAGGCCTTCGGCGGCTTGTTCTCCGCCTGTTCCTTGCGCGCATTGCGGATCAGCGTGCGCAGGTGCTGCACGTCCAGGTCCGGGTGTTCTTCCAGCAGCTGGGTGAGGGCCTTGTCGTCGGCCAGCAGCTTGTCGCGGCGGCGCTCCAGCGCGTGCAGCGCGGCCGCTTCGGCCTTCGACGTGCCCTTCCAGCTTTCGATGGTGCGCTGGATGACGGCGACTTCTTCCTCGTCGAGCGAGCGCATCAACTTGCCGACGAATTGCAGCTGGCGGCGCCGGCCTTCGTGGTTGGTGATGGTCTGGCACATGAGGATGGCGTCGCGGACTTCGTCCGGCATCGGGACGCGCTTCACGCGGTCGCGCGGCGCCTCGATGAGCTGTTCACCGAGCTTCTGCAGCTCGTTACTCTGGCGCTTGAGTTCGGACTTGGAAGGGCGCTCGTATTCCTGGTCGAACTCGTCGGAGCGGAAGCCGACGGAGCCGCGGTTGGCATTTGGCATGATGATCTAGATTCGACTGGCGCACGGCCGGCCGGTAAAAACAGTAAACGGCTGCTATGATAACTGTTTTAGGGCTCGCTACGAAAAACGCACATGACCGACTCCGTCTTCACCCATACCCAGGATCAGCTCAAGCAGCTTGCACAGGACGTGCTTGCCATTGCAAAAGAAACGGGCGCCAGCGATGCGTCGGTCGAGATCAGCGAGGGTAGCGGGCTGGCGGTCACGGTCCGCAAGGGCCAGATCGAGACCATCGAGCAGAACAAGGACAAGGGTATCGGCGTGACCGTCTACAGCGGCAAGCGCCGTGGCCATGCCAACACGTCCGACTTTTCGCGCGATTCGCTGCGCGCCACCGTCGAGGCGGCGTACAACATCGCCCGCTTCACGGCCGAGGACCCGGCCGCCGGCCTGCCGGACGCCGACCTGCTGGAGACGAACCCGCGCGACCTGCGCCTGTGCTACCCATGGGACATTAGCGCCGAAGACGCCGTGGCCATCGCCCAGCGCTGCGAGGCGGCCGCGTTCGCCGTCGACAAGCGCGTTACCAACAGCGAGGGCGCCAGCGTCTACGTGCAGCAGTCGCACTTCGTGGCGGCCAACTCGCTCGGCTTCTGCGCGGGCTACCCGTTCTCGCGCCACACGCTGTCCGTCGCGCCGATCGCCGGCAAGGGCGCCAACATGCAGCGCGACGACTGGTATTCGTCGGCGCGCGATCCGAACAAACTGGGCGATCCGGAAAAGATCGGCCGCTATGCCGCCGAACGCGCCCTCGCGCGCCTGAACGCGCGCAAGCTCGACACCCGCACGTGCCCCGTGCTGTTCGAGGCGCCGCTGGCCGCCGGCCTGCTGGGCGCTTTCGTCCAGGCAACCTCGGGCGGTGCGCTGTACCGCAAGTCGAGCTTCCTGCTCGATTCGCTGGGCAGCAGCATCTTCCCGTCTCACATCCAGATCGTCGAAGACCCGCACCTGATCGGCGGCGTGGGTTCGGCCCCGTTCGACGAAGAAGGCGTGCGTACCCAGCGCCGCAAGGTCGTCAGCGACGGCGTGCTGCAGGGCTATTTCCTGTCGTCTTACTCGGCCCGCAAGCTGGGCATGCAGACGACGGGCAATGCCGGCGGCTCGCACAACCTGGAAATCCTCTCGAAGGAAACGAAGATCGCCGACGACTTCGAGGGCATGCTGCGCAAGATGGGCACCGGCCTGCTCGTCACGGAACTGATGGGGCAGGGCACGAACTACGTGACGGGCGATTACTCGCGCGGCGCGTCCGGCTACTGGGTCGAGAACGGCGTCATCCAGTACCCGGTCGAGGAGATCACCATCGCGGGCAACATGAAAGACATGTTCCAGGCCATCGTCGGCATCGGCAACGACGTGCTCACGCGCGGGAACAAGTCGACGGGTTCGATCCTGATCGAGAAGATGGTCGTCGCGGGTAACTGATTTCATCTTCTCGACAGTTCGCGACAATCCATTGCAAAAATCGCATTAACTATATGTTACATTGGTGACTTTCGGTTTCAAGGAAGACGCCATGGCGACATTCAGCACCTTCGGCCCGTATCTCGACCTGATCGGCAGCACGGCCGTGCAATGGAAACTCATCTCGACCTCGTCCGGCAGCGTCACGCTGGAAAACGGACTCCAGCAACTGACCGTCCTGGGTAACTTCGCGATCGGCCCGGCCGGCGAGGTGAGCGGCACCGCGACCGCCGTGAACCTGTATCAGATCGGCTATGCCGGCCTCCCGGTGTTCCAGGCAACAGACCTGACCATCGATGCCACGAAGTTCGTGGATACGGTCGTCAAGGCCGCCACCGACACCCAGATTTACGCGGCCCTGCTGGCCGGCTCCGACACCATCGTCGGCAGCGCCGGCAAGGATATCCTGCAAGGCTTCGCGGGCAGCGACATCATCCGGGCCGGTGCCGGCGACGACCGCATCGGCGCCGATGCGGGCAGCGACGTGATCGACGGCGGCACCGGTTTCGACACCGTCATCTACAGGGACGCCTACGCCAACTACCGGATCGAGCGCACGGGCGACGGGTGGACGATCGCGGACCAGAAGGGCACGGGCGGCAGCGACACGCTGAAGAACGTCGAGCGCGTGTATTTCATCGACAAGGACGTGGCGCTCATCAGCCCGGACGACACGGGCGGCCAGGTATTCCGCATGTACCAGGCGGCACTCGACCGCAAGCCGGACGAGGCGGGACTGGATTACTGGACGCACCAGATCGATGCGGGGGGCGCGAAGCTGGCGACGATTGCCGACGCGTTCATCAAGTCGGCGGAGTACCAGCAGCTGTACGGCACCGGCCTGTCCAACCGCGACCTCGTGGGCAAGTATTACGAGCACATCCTGCACCGCGCGCCGGAACAGGCCGGGCTGGATTTCTGGACGGGTGTCCTGGACAGCAAGGCCGCCACCAACGCCGAGGTGCTGGCCGGCATCAGCGAGAGCAAGGAAAACGTGGATTTGAGCGTGCAGCTGATCGGCAGCGGGCTCGTGTTCGACACGCCCATCATGACCATGTGACGCACGCGTTTTTCGGGTTCCTGCAATAATGTGCACATACGCATTTTTGAAAGGAACCCGATGGACATTCTCGCCGCCGCCCGCAAGCGCTATACCGCCAAGGCCTACGACCCGACCCGCCGCGTCCCCGAAGAGACGATGCAGCAGATCTACGAAGTGCTGCGCAACAGCCCGTCGTCGGTGAATTCGCAGCCCTGGCACTTCATCGTCGCCAGCACGCCGGAAGCGAAGGCGCGCCTGGCCAAGGGCGTGCAGGGTCCATACAGCTACAACGAAGCAAAGATCCTGAATGCGTCGCACGTGATCCTGTTCTGCACCCGCGTCGACGCCGAAGGCGGTCACCTGGAGCGCCTGCTCGAGCAGGAGCAGCGCGACGGCCGCTTCAAGGACGATGCCGCGAAGGCTGGCCAGGCCAAGGGCCGCCTGGGCTACGTCAACCTGCACCGCTACACGCTGAAGGACCTGCCGCAGTGGTTCGAGAAGCAGGCCTATATCGCGCTGGAGCTGGGCCTGCACGAGAAGGGCCTGTCCAGCCTCGTGCTGCTGAGCTTCGGCTACCACGCCGACAGCGATTTCAACGCCTCCCTGCCGAAATCGCGCCTGGCGCAGGAACAGGTGTTTACCTTCCTGTAAACGTCACTTCTCGAGCTGACGGACTGCCTGGAGCACCGGCTGCAGCACGGCGGCGCCGAGGCGTGCGCTGCGGGCGCCGTCCCAGCCGACCTGCGGGTCCGGGTCGTTGGCATTGTCCTTGAACGGCAGTTCCAGCGTCAGCGACAGGCAGCCGAACGCGTGCGTCACGTACGGCGAACCCATCGTCAGCACCTCGTCCGTGTACGGCTCCTTCGGGTAGCCGTGCACGTCCTGGAAGTCGGGGCTGGCGATCATGAAGGCGTCCGAGAATGCCTTCTGCGCGGCGGCTTGCTCGGCCGTAAAGGTCGGCAGGGCATCGCTGCCGGCGATGAAGACGTAGGGCAGGCCTTCGTCGCCATGCACGTCGAGGAACAGGTCGACGCCCGTCTCTTCCATCTTCTTGCGGACCAGGAACACTTCCGGGCTGCGTGCCAGCGACGGATTCAGCCATTCGCGGTTCAGGTTGGCGCCGGCCGCGTTCGTGCGCAAATTGCCGCGCACGGACCCGTCCGGGTTCATGTTCGGCACGACATAGAACACGGTCTCTTTCAGTAGCTGGCGGCCGAACGGGTGGGCGGGGTCGAGCAGGGCGTCGAGCATGCCTTCGACGAACCATTCCGCCATCGTCTCGCCCGGGTGCTGGCGCGCGATGACCCAGACCTTCTTCTTGCCGGGAGCGTCCTCGCCGATGACGAGCATATTCAGGTCGCGGCCGTCGACGGTCGAGCCGAGGTCCAGCATGCGCACGTGTTCGGATAGCTGGGCGCGGTCGAGCAGCTCCAGGTGGCGTTCCCACGAATACGGTTCGAAATAGGCGTAGTAGACACTGTCCATCGCGGGCGTGTGCTCGATGGTGAGCACCTGGCCGTCGAAGCCGGTCGGCACGCGGAACCAGTTCACGCGGTCGTAGCTGGCCATCGCGTGATAGTCTTCCCAGCCCTTCGGATACGCGGACTTGCCGGCGTTGAGCAGGCGGATCGTGCACGGCTGCGCCTGCGCGCCCTGCAGGCGGAAGTAGAACCACTGGGTGATGTCGGCGTGGGAGTCCTTGCGGATGTTCAGGTCGATGGCGTTGGCGCTCGTGGCGTTCACGACGTCGATGGCGCCAGCGTCGAACTGGCTGCTGATCTTGATAGACATGGTGCGTCCTGTTGTTGTTGGGTGTGAGGCGGCATGATAACGCTTAAAGGACGATGCCGAATGGTTTGCTACTGTTCCTGCTTGGCCTCATCGAGGGGGAGGGAACATGATGAATATCCGTGTGGCGCGTCCGGAAATCACGACCATCGACCGGCGCGGCTTCTGGCTGCGCTGGCGCGACGAGGAGCTGTACGTGCCGTTCGCGCTGTTCCCCTGGTTCGAGCACGCCACCGTGGCGCAGCTGTGCCACATCCAACCCCTGGGCGTGGAATGCCTGTACTGGCCCGGGCTCGACCTGGAACTGGCGCTGGACCGCATCCGCCATCCCATGGCGGCGGCGCAGTTTGCGCTGGATTGCTGATCAGCCCAGCCCGCCGAACCGCTCGGCCAGCCCCGCATCCGCCGCGGGTGCGCCGGCATCCTCGCGCCGCAGCACGTCCATCAGGTGCCGCTCGGCCGGTGCCCACACGAGCCGGTAGATCGCCTGCGCCAGCGCATACGCCTCCGATCCCGGCCACGGCTGCGGCAGCAGCGCGAGCGGCAGCATCGGGTCGTGCAGCTGGACGCGGCGGTAGGCGTGGATCAGCAGGGTGCGCACGATGAAGGCCTGCTGCGGATCCGGTTCCGGCTCGCCCTGCAGCAGGTCGAGCAGCGGCGTAAATTGATCGATGAATCGGCGGTAGCCGGCCACGACGGCGGACAAATCCCACCCTTCGCGCACCAGTTCGGCCAGCGGCCGCGCGCCGACACCCGGCAGTTCCGTCGCGGCGCAGACGAAGATCTTGTCCTCGCCATCCACGCGCCGCAGCACCTCGGCCACGCCGTCCAGGTCGGCCGCCGGATGCGCCAGCAGGCCCGGCGCCAGCATGGCAAAACCTTCCCATTCGAGCTCCTTGCGCACGGCCGCGCGCAGCGCACTATCGATGCTGCCGTTGGGGGCCAGCAGCAGGGTCCAGCGGCCGTCCCAGTCGATGCCGGGCGGCGCGTAGATGCGGCGGTTGGCGCGCGCGAAGCGGGGCGCGGCGTCCGGCTGCAGCGCATAACTGCTGCGCCGGCCCTCGCGGTTCGCCACCAGCCAGCCTTCCTGCACGAGGCGGAACACGCTCGTGCGCACGAGCCGGTCCGTGACGCCCAGCGGCGCCACCAGCTCGATCAGGCTGCCCAGCCACAGGCGGCCGCCGTGTGGCGCGATGGCGTCGCCGAAGATCGTCATCACGAGCGATTTGGAGCGCGGCGGGTCGGTCTCGAGGAAGTGGGCGATCCACTGTTGGCTGCTGGGCTGGGTCATGACGGCGATTTTACCCGGTCTCAATATGATTCAAAATTTAGCTATACATCGCTATTCTTGTATCGTATTATGAATCGAGATAGAACACAAATGGAGACCAGCCATGTATGCACAGATGGTGGACACCGGCCTGAAACAGGTCCAGACCCGCGCCGACATGAGCGAGGAGGAGCAGGCGTTCCAGGCGCGCATCGACGCCGGCGTGAAGATCGAAGCCAAGGACTGGATGCCCGAGGCATACCGCAAGACCTTGATCCGCCAGATTTCCCAGCATGCGCATTCCGAGATCGTCGGCCAGCTGCCGGAGGGTAATTGGGTGACGCGCGCGCCCACGCTGAAGCGAAAGTCGATCCTGCTGGCCAAGATCCAGGACGAGGCCGGCCACGGGCTGTACCTGTACAGCGCGGCGGAGACGCTGGGCGTGTCGCGCGACGAGCTGCTGGCTGCCTTGCACTCGGGCAAGGCCAAGTACTCGAGCATCTTCAATTACCCGACCCTGACGTGGGCCGACATCGGCGCCATCGGCTGGCTCGTGGATGGCTCCGCGATCATCAACCAGATCCCGCTGTGCCGCTGCTCGTACGGCCCGTATGCCCGCGCGATGATCCGCGTGTGCAAGGAAGAATCGTTCCACGCGCGCCAGGGCTACGACATCATGATGAAGCTGGCCCAGGGCACGCCCGAGCAGAAGGCGATGGCGCAGGATGCCCTCAACCGCTGGTGGTGGCCTTCCTTGATGATGTTCGGCCCGTCCGACGCGGAATCCGTCAACAGCGCGCAATCGACCGCCTGGCGCATCAAGCTGTTCTCGAACGACGAGCTGCGCCAGCGCATGGTCGACCAGACCGTGCCCCAGGCCGAATTCCTCGGCCTCACCGTCCCCGATCCGGACCTCAAGTGGAACGAGGAACGGGGTCATTACGACTTCGGCGAGATCGATTGGGAAGAGTTTTATAACGTCCTGAAAGGGAACGGGCCGTGCAACAAGGAGCGCCTGCGGACCCGCGTGAAGGCGTACGAGGATGGCGCATGGTTCCGCGAGGCGCTCGTCGCGCATGCCGACAAGCAGGCCGCAAAACAAGCCGCAGCATGAAGGAGACAGCAATGAGCAAGGAATGGCCCCTGTGGGAAGTCTTCATCCGCAGCCAGCACGGCCTCGCGCACAAGCACGTGGGCAGCCTGCATGCGCCGGATGCCGGGATGGCGATCAACAACGCGCGCGACGTCTACACGCGCCGCAACGAAGGCGTGTCGATCTGGGTGGTGAAGGCCGCCGACATCGTCGCGTCCAGCCCGGCCGACAAGGACGCCCTGTTCGAGCCGTCGAACAGCAAGGTCTATCGCCACCCGACGTTCTTCCCGATGCCGGAAGACGTCAAGAACCTGTGAGCGGCTCATGGACGCGAACAAGTTCGAATACCTCCTGCGCCAGGGCGACAACGCGCTGATCCTGTCGCAGCAGTTGTCGCAACTGTGCGGCAAGGGCCCGGCGCTGGAAGAGGACATGGCGCTCACCAACGTCGCCCTCGACCTGCTGGGACAGACGAGGATGTGGCTGACGTATGCGGGCGAGATCGAAGGCCACGGCCGCGACGAGGACCGCCTGGCCTATTTGCGCGACACGCGCGACTTCCGCAACTGCCTGCTCGTCGAGCAGCCGAACGGCGACTACGCGCAGACGCTGACGCGCCAGTTCCTGTTCGATACGTGGCACTACTTCCTGATGCGCGGCCTGTTGGCGTCCAGCGACCGCCGCATCGGGGAGATCGCGGAAAAATCGATCAAGGAAGTGACGTACCACCTGCGCCGCAGCGGCGACCTCGTCGTGCGCCTGGGCGACGGCACGGACGTCAGCCACCGCAAGATGCAGGACGCGCTGGACGAGCTGTGGACGTATGCCGGCGAGATGTTCATCTACGACGACGTCGACCGGGCCATGGTCGAACAGGGCGTGGCGCCCGCCGTGGAACCGCTGCGCGATGCCTTCCTGGCCCACGTGGCCGAGGTGCTCGACGAAGCGACGCTGGCCATGCCGCCCGTGGATGCGTACGTCCAGCGCGGCGGCAAGCAGGGCCGGCACACGGAGCGCCTCGGCTACATCCTGGCCGAGATGCAGTTCCTGCAGCGCGCCTATCCGGGCGTGGAATGGTGATGACCGCGGCCACGTCACCGATCACGGCCGGCCGGGTGTGGGCCTGGCTGGGCGAGGTCCCGGACCCGGAGATCCCGGTGATCTCCGTCGTGGACCTGGGCATCGTGCGCGACGTGACGGTGGCCGGCGACGGCGCATGCGTCGTCACGATCACCCCGACGTATTCCGGCTGCCCCGCGATGGACGTGATCGCCGAAGACATCGACAAGGCGTTGCGCACACGGGGCGTGGACCGGCTGCGCATCGTCACCCGGCTGTCGCCCGCGTGGACGACGGACTGGATGAGCGACGCCGGCAAGGCCGCGCTGAAGGGCTACGGCATCGCGCCGCCGGTGCAGCAGGTGATCGACATCAGCGGCCTGGCGCGCGGCGTGAAGCGCCATGCGATCCGGCAGCCCGACGTGGCCTGCCCGCACTGCGGTTCGATGCACACCCGTCTCACCAGCCAGTTCGGATCCACGCCTTGCAAGGCGCTGTACCAGTGCCTCGACTGCCGCGAGCCGTTCGACTACTTCAAATGCCATTGAGGCCCACATGAGCAAGTTCTACCCATTGACCGTGGCGCACGTGAAGCACGAGACGCGCGACGCGATCGCCGTCACGTTCGACGTCCCGTCGCCGCTGCGCGAGGCGTTCCAGTACCGCCAGGGCCAGCACCTCACGTTGCGCGCGATGATCGACGGCGAGGACGTGCGCCGCTCCTACTCCATCTGCTCGGCCGTGCAGGACGACAAGCTGCGCGTCGCCATCAAGCGCGTGCAGGGAGGCCTGTTCTCGACCTGGGCCAACGAGTGCATCCGGCCCGGCGTCACGCTCGACGTGATGCCGCCGGAAGGCCGCTTCAACCTGCCGCTGGAACCCGAGAGCCGCCGCCACTATCTCGCGTTCGCGGCCGGCAGCGGTATCACGCCGATCCTGTCCATCGTCAAGACGACGCTGATCGCCGAGCCGCACAGCCGCTTCACCGTGCTGTACGGGAACCGCGCGTCGTCGTCCGTGATCTTCCGCGACGAACTGGCCGAGCTGAAGGACCAGTACCTGGAACGCCTGAACCTCGTCTACGTGATGAGCCGCGAGCAGCAGGACATCGAGCTGTTCAACGGCCGCATCACGCAGGACAAATGCCGCCAGCTGTTCCAGCGCTGGCTGCGCGTGGAAGACGTCGACTACGCGTTCATCTGCGGACCGGAAGACATGATGCACGGCGTCTCCGCCGCGCTGCAGGAAGCGGGCATGCCGAAGGAGCGCATCCGTATCGAACTGTTCGCCGCCGGCGCCGCATCGGCGCCGCGCAAGGCGCGCCGCCAGGCGGCGGCCGAGGTGCACCACCACACGGAAGTCACCGTGATCATGGACGGCAACCATGCCACCTTCACGATGGACCGCGACAAGGAATCGCTGCTGGACGCCGGCCTGCGCGCCGGCATCGACATGCGCTACTCGTGCAAGGGCGGCGTGTGCTCGACGTGCCGCTGCAAGGTGCGCGAAGGGCAGGTCGACATGGACGTGAACTATGCGCTGGAAGACTACGAGGTCGCGCGCGGCTTCGTGTTGAGCTGCCAGAGCTTCCCGGTGACGGACAAGGTCGTCGTCGATTTCGACATCGTTGAATAACAGGAGACCCGGATGACCTACGAGACCATCAAGTTCACGATCGACGCCGGCATCGCCACGCTGACCCTGAACCGCCCCGAGCGCCTGAACAGTTTTACCCAGGCGATGCACCTGGAAGTGCGCGACGCCCTGAAGCGCGTGGAAGAAGACCGGAGCATCCGTGTGCTGCTGCTGACGGGCGCCGGCCGCGGTTTCTGCGCCGGACAGGACCTGAACGACCGGGCCGTGGAGCCGGGCGCACCGGGCGTCGACCTGGGCGAATCCGTCGAAAAATTCTATGCCCCGCTCGTGCTCACCCTGAAAAACCTGCCGCTGCCCGTGATCTGCGCCGTCAACGGCGTGGCCGCGGGCGCCGGTGCCAACCTGGCGCTCGCGTGCGACATCGTGCTGGCGGCGCAGTCGGCGTCGTTCATCGAAGCGTTCTGCAAGCTGGGCCTGATCCCGGACACGGGCGGCACGTGGGCGCTGCCGCGCCTCGTCGGACCGGCGCGCGCGCTGGGCCTTGCACTGCTGGGCGACAAGCTGCCGGCCGAGAAGGCCGAACAATGGGGCCTGATCTGGCGCTGCGTGCCGGACGAGTCGCTGATGGACGAAGCGCTGGCCATGGCCCGTCATTTCGCCGCCGCGCCGACGAAGGGCCTCGCGTTCACGAAGCGGGCCATGCAGGCAAGCTGGGGCAACACGCTGGAACAGCAGCTGCAGCTGGAAGCGGAGATGATGCGCGAACTGGGCTACAGCCACGATTACCGCGAAGGTGTCGCCGCGTTCATCGCCAAGCGCCAGCCTGCGTTCAAGGGGGAGTGAATGGTCGACGCACTGGAAAAGAATAGCGTCGTCGCCGTGATCGGCAGCGGCGCGATGGGTTCCGGCATTGCCCAGGTGGCGGCCGTCGCCGGTCATACCGTGAGGCTGTTCGACACCCGGCCGGAAGCCGTCGACAAGGCCATCGCCGGCATCGCCACAGCCCTCGCACGGCTGGTCGAAAAAGGCCGCATGGGCGCCGCGGAAGCGGATCTCGCGCGCGAGCGCATTCATGCGATGCGCGCACTGGACGAAGGGAAGGGTGCCGCGCTCGTGGTCGAAGCCGTGGTCGAAGACCTCGACGTCAAGCGCGCCCTGTTCGCCGACCTGGAAGGCATCGTGGGCCCGGACTGCATCCTCGCCACGAACACGTCGTCGATTTCCGTCACCGCGATCGGTGCCAGACTGCAGCGCCCCGAACGCCTCGTCGGCATGCACTTCTTCAATCCGGTGCCGCTGATGGCGCTGGTGGAAGTGATCTCGGGCGTCGCCACCGACAAGACCGCCGCCGACACGGTGTATGCGACCGCCGCGGCCTGGGGCAAGAACCCGGTGCACGCGAAGTCCACGCCCGGCTTCATCGTCAACCGCGTGGCCCGTCCGTATTACGCGGAGGGGCTGCGCCTGCTGCTCGAACAGGCCGCCGACCCGGCCACGATCGATGCGGTGATGCGCGACTGCGGCGGCTTCCGCATGGGCCCTTTCGAGCTGATGGACCTGATCGGCCACGACATCAATTACTCCGTCACGCAATCCGTCTTCCACGCCTATTACGGCGATCCGCGCTTCGCGCCGTCCGTCGTGCAGCAGGAACTGGTGAATGCCGGCTTCCTGGGCCGCAAGACGGGCCGCGGTTTCTACCGCTACGGTGACGACGTGGCGCCGCCGCAGGCGCAGGCCGAGCCCGCGCAGCAGGGGGGCGCACAGGCGACGCTTGGCGGGGCCGATCCGCTGACCTCTGCCCTGAAGGCGCGCCTGCATGATGTCAGTACTGCGGCCGGGGGCGCCGCCACGATCTTCCTGACCGACGGCCGCAGCGCCACGCAGCGCGCGCTTGATGAGGACCGCCCGGACACCATCCTGTTCGACCTGCTGCTCGATCCGGCCAAGGCCACACGCGTCGCGCTGGCGCGCGCGGACCAGTGCAGCGACGCCGCGTGGAACGCCGCCGTCGGCCTGTTCCAGCAGGCCGGCTTCACGGTGACGCGCCTCGACGACGTGCCGGGCATGGCCGTGATGCGCACCGTCGCGATGCTGGCCAACGAGGCGCTCGACGCCGTCAACCAGGGCGTGTGCTCCGCCGCCGCCGTCGACATCGCGATGCAGAAGGGCGTGAACTATCCGCGCGGTCCACTGGCGTGGGCCGATGCGATCGGCCTGCACCACGTGTTCACCGTGCTGGCCAACCTGGGCGCCACGTATGGCGAGGACCGCTACCGCGTGTCGCCGCTGCTGCGCCGCAAGCTCGCCGCCAACCCCGAGGGAGCATGCATCCATGCATAGCGATCAAAACATGGAGCAAAAGCAAGCCTTGGCCGAACTGGCCGGCAAGACGATGTACGAACGCGACCCGGCCAGCCAGGCGCTGGGCATGACGCTCGATACGATCCGCCCCGGCTACGCGCGCATGCGCATGCGGGTGCGCGAGGACATGCTGAACGGCCACGGCACCTGCCACGGCGGCTACATCTTCATGCTGGCCGACAGCGCGTTCGCGTTCGCCTGCAATTCCCACAATTTCAATACCGTGGGTGCCGGCTGCACGATCGACTACCTCGCGCCCGGACGCGCGGGCGACGTGCTCGTGGCCGAAGCGGTCGAGCAGGCGCTTGCCGGCAAGACGGGTGTCTACGACGTCGTCGTGATGGACCAGGATGGGCGCAAGGTCGCGCTGTTCCGCGGGAAGTCGCACCGCGTCGTGGGGCACGTCGTCGACATGTAAAACGGAGGAGACAACGATGGTCCAACGTATCCCGCAACCGGGTGAACTCGACCCGATCGAGCGCGCCAGCCGCGACGAGCTGCAGGCCCTGCAACTGGAACGGCTGAAGTGGAGCCTGAAGCACGCCTACGACAACGTGCCGCACTACCGCCGCGCATTCGATGAAGCGGGCGTTCATCCGGACGATCTGAAAACGCTGGCCGACCTGGCCAAGTTCCCGTTCACGGAAAAGAAGACGCTGCGCGACAACTACCCGTTCGGCCTGTTCGCCGTGCCGCGCGAGCAGGTCGTGCGCGTGCATGCGTCGTCCGGCACGACGGGCAAGCCGACCGTCGTCGGCTACACGCAGCGCGACATCGACACGTGGGCCGGCGTCGTCGCCCGTTCGATCCGCGCGGCGGGCGGGCGTCCCGGCGACATGGTGCACATCGCCTACGGCTACGGCCTGTTCACGGGCGGCCTCGGTGCCCACTACGGCGCCGAGCGCCTCGGTTGCACGGTCGTGCCGATGTCGGGCGGGCAGACGGAAAAACAGGTCCAGCTGATCCAGGATTTCAAACCCTCCATCATCATGGTGACGCCGTCGTACATGCTGAACATCGTCGAGGAATTCAGGCGCCAGGGTCTCGATCCGGCTGCGTCCTCGCTCAAGGTCGGCATCTTCGGCGCCGAGCCGTGGACGGACGCCATGCGCCGCGAGATCGAGGAACGCGCGGGTATCGACGCCGTCGACATCTACGGCCTCTCCGAAGTGATGGGCCCCGGCGTCGCCAGCGAATGCATCGAAGCGAAGGACGGCCCCGTGATCTGGGAAGACCACTTCTACCCCGAGATCATCGACCCGGACACGGGCGAAGTGCTGCCGGACGGCGCGGAGGGCGAGCTCGTATTCACGTCGCTGACGAAGGAAGCGCTGCCGATCATCCGCTACCGCACGCGCGATCTCACGAAACTGCTGCCGCCGACGGCACGCTCGATGCGCCGCATGGGCCGCATCAACGGCCGCTCGGACGACATGCTGATCATCCGCGGCGTGAACGTGTTTCCCAGCCAGGTCGAGGAACTGATCCTGCAGATGCCTGCACTGGCGCCGCATTACCAGCTCGTCGTCACGCGCGACGGCCACCTCGATGCGCTGGCCGTGCATTGCGAACTGCGCGAAGAAGGGGCCGATAACGTGGACGCGCTGGCCCGCGACCTGCAGCACCGCATCAAGACGTATATCGGCGTGACGACGACCGTGACCCTGCTGCCCGCGCAAGGCATCGAACGCTCGCTGACGGGCAAGGCGCGCCGCGTGGTCGACAAGCGCCCGAAAAATCAATAAGGAGACTCCAGCATGACTGACGCATTCATCGTCGACGCCATCCGCACCCCGTTCGGCCGCTTCGGCGGCGCCCTGGCAAGCGTGCGCGCGGACGACCTGGCCGCGCTGCCCATCGCCGCGCTCATCGCCCGCAATCCCGGCATCGACTGGTCGCAGGTCGACGACGTGCTGTACGGCTGCGCCAACGGCGCCGGCGAGGACAACCGCAACGTCGCGCGCATGGCCGCGCTGCTGGCCGGCCTGCCGCCATCCGTGCCCGGCTCCACGATCAACCGTTTGTGCGGCTCCAGCCTGGACGCCGTCGGCAGTGCAGCGCGCGCCATCCGTGCCGGCGAGGCGAACCTGGTCATCGCCGGCGGCGTCGAGAGCATGACGCGCGCGCCGTTCGTGATGGCCAAGGCCGACAGCGCGTTCTCGCGCACGGCGAAGATCGAGGACACGACGATCGGCTGGCGCTTCGTCAACCCGAAGATGAAGGCGCAGTACGGCATCGACTCGATGCCGGAGACGGCGGAGAACGTGGCGCGCGAGTTCGGCATCGCGCGCGGCGACCAGGATGCGTTCGCGCTGCGCAGCCAGCAGCGCTGGGCGGCGGCGCACGCGGCCGGCGTCTTCAAGGACGAGATCGTGCCGGTGACGATCCACGGGCGCAAAGGCGAGTCGCACGTGTTCGACACGGACGAGCACCCGCGTCCCGACACGAGCCTGGAATCGCTGGCCCGGCTGAAAGGCGTCGTGACGCCGGACGGCACGGTCACGGCGGGCAACGCCTCCGGCGTCAACGACGGCGCCTGTGCCGTGCTGGTGGCATCCGGCGCGGCCGTCGACAAGTTCGGCCTGACGCCGCGCGCCCGCATCGTCGGCATGACGACGGTGGGCCTGGCACCGCGCATCATGGGTTTTGGTCCCGCCCCCGCGACGAAGAAGCTGCTGGCGATGACCGGGCTCTCCATCGGCCAGATGGACGTCATCGAACTGAACGAAGCGTTCGCGTCGCAGGGCCTCGCCGTGCTGCGCGACCTGGGCCTGCCGGACGACGCCGCGCACGTGAACCCGAACGGCGGCGCGATCGCCATCGGCCACCCGCTGGGCGCCTCCGGTGCGCGTCTCGTCACGGCAGCCGTCAACCAGCTGCACCGCACGGGTGGCCGCTATGCGTTGTGCACCATGTGCATTGGCGTGGGTCAAGGCATCGCGCTGATCGTGGAACGGGTGTGAGATGGTGAAGGTCTATGAAATCGATGGCCTGCGTCCCGTCGTGCACCCGACGGCGTACGTGCACCCGACGGCGGTGCTGATCGGCGACGTGATCGTCGGCCCACGCTGCTATGTCGGGCCGCTCGTGTCGCTGCGTGGCGACTTCGGACGGCTGATCCTGGAAGAGGGCGCGAACGTGCAGGATACGTGCGTGATGCACGGCTTTCCGGAAGACGACACGGTCGTCGAAGTGGACGGGCACATCGGCCACGGCGCCGTGCTGCACGGCTGCCGCGTGGGACGCAATGCGATGGTCGGGATGAATGCGGTCGTGATGGACAAGGCCGTCGTGGGCGCGGAGGCTATCGTCGGCGCGGCGGCGTTCGTGAAAGCGGGCATGGTGATCCCGCCGCGCAGCCTCGTGCTGGGCGCGCCGGCGAAGATCGTGCGGGCCGTGTCGGATGAGGAGATCGCGTGGAAGAGTTACGGGACGCGGCAGTACCACGATTTGAACGTGCGGTCGATGCGGACGATGCGCGAAGTCGAGGCTTACACGGAAGTGGAGCCGGACCGGCCGCGCATCGTGTTCGACGAGCCGCACAAGCCAAAACGATAAGGAGACGAGGATGCACACCCCAACCACCCTGCAAAGCCTGATCGCCGGCCGCTGGCTCGGCACCGAAGCGCACCAGCCGCTGCACAGCGCCCTGGACAACCAGCTGATCTATCACACGCACGCCGACCGGATCGACTTCGGCGAAGCCGTCGCGTATGCCCGCAAGACGGGCGTGCAGGCGCTGATGGCGATGGACTTCCAGAAGCGCGCCCAGCGCCTGAAGGCCCTCGCGGCTTACCTGATGGAGCGGAAGGAAGAGCTGTACGAGATCTCGCACCTGACGGGCGCCACGCGGCCGGACAGCTGGGTCGACGTCGAGGGCGGCATCGGCACGCTGTTCGCGTATGCCAGCATCGGCGGCCGCGAACTGCCGTCGTCGAACGTGCTGCACGAAGGCCCGGCCATGGCGCTCGGCAAGCGGGGCGGCTTCGCGGGCACGCACATCCTCGTGCCGCGCGGCGGCGTCGCGGTGCACATCAACGCGTTCAACTTCCCGATCTGGGGGCTGCTGGAAAAATTCGCGCCGAGCTTCCTCGCCGCCATGCCCTGCATCGCCAAGCCGGCCACCGCGACGAGCTACCTCACGCATGCGGTGGTCAAGATGATGATGGAGTCGGAACTGCTGCCGGAAGGCTGCCTGCAGCTCGTCATCGGCTCGACGGGCGACCTGCTGGACCGCCTGAACGGCTTCGATGCCGTCACCTTCACGGGATCCGCCGACACGGCGGCAAAACTGCGCGGCAATGCGAACCTGATCCGCGAATCCGTGCCGTTCACGGCGGAAGCGGATTCGCTGAACGCCGCCATCCTCGCGCCGGACGTCACGCCCGACGACGAGGAACTGGACCTGTTCGTCAAGGAAGTGGCGCGCGAGATGACGGGCAAGGCGGGCCAGAAGTGCACGGCGATCCGTCGCGTGATCGTGCCCGAGCACCTCGCGGACGTCGTCGGCGAGCGCCTGCGCGCGCGCCTCGCGAAGATCGTCGTCGGCAATCCGAAAGTGGAGGGCGTGCGCATGGGCGCACTCGCGTCGCTGGACCAGCAGCGCGACGTCAGCGAGCGCGTGGAGATGCTCGCGCGCGGCAACGAGGTGCTGTTCAGCGCCCGCGACGGTTTCAATCCTGTCGGCGATGGCTGTGCGGCCGGTGCGTTCTTCGCGCCCACCTTGCTGCTGTGCCGGAACGCGATGGTCAACGATGCCGTGCACGACATCGAGGCGTTCGGCCCGGTCAGCACCATGATGACCTACCGCGACATCGACGAAGCGCTGGCGCTGGCCGCGCGCGGCAGGGGCAGCCTCGTGACGACGCTGGTGACGAAGGACCCGGCCATCGCGGCGCACGCGGTGCCGGTGGCGGCGGCGTCGCATGGCCGCGTTCATATCCTCGACCGCGTCGCGGCCGTGGATTCCACGGGCCACGGCTCGCCGCTGCCGATGCTCAAGCACGGCGGTCCGGGTCGCGCCGGCGGTGGTGAGGAACTCGGCGGTATCCGCGCGGTCAAACACTTCCTGCAACGGGCGGCGGTGCAAGGTTCGCCGACGATGCTGGCCGCCGTCACGGGAGAGTATGTACGTGGTGCGGCGGTCAAGGAATCGGACGTGCACCCGTTCCGCCGCTACTTCGAAGACCTGGAGATCGGCCACTCGCTGCTGACGCACCGCCGTACCGTCAGCGAGGCGGACATCGTCAACTTCGGCGGCGTCTCGGGCGATTACTTCTACATGCACTTCGACGAGATCGCCGCCAAGGACACGCAGTTCGGCAAGCGCATCGCGCACGGCTACTTCGTGCTGTCGGCGGCGGCGGGCCTGTTCGTGTCGCCGGCGCCCGGCCCGGTGCTGGCGAACTATGGCCTCGATAACCTGCGCTTCGTGGCACCGGTGGCGATCGGCGACACGATCCGCGCGCGCCTCACGTGCAAGCGCAAGGTCGACCGCAACCGCACGGACGACCTGGGGCGGGGGCAGGGCGTGGTGGCGTGGGACGTGCAGGTGACGAATCAGAACGACGAACTCGTCGCAAGTTACGATATCCTGACGCTGGTGCAAAAACGCGGCTGAGGAAAGGCCAAGGCCGCGCGTGAACCTGATAAGGAGAAAGTCATGTCGCGGCTAGACCTGAGCAGTATTCCCGTGCTGACCGGTACCGGGTATCCCGATCCCTTTGCCGAAGCCGTCAACGGCCGCAGCAAGCAGGCGCTGGGCGATGCCGGCGGCCTGACCCAGTTCGGCGTCAACCTCGTCGAACTGCTACCGGGCGCCGCCTCGTCGCAGCGCCACTGGCACAGCCACGAGGACGAATTCGTGATGGTCGTCTCCGGCGAGCTGACGCTCGTCACGGACGAAGGCGAGACCCTGATGCGCGCGGGCGATTGCGCGGCCTTCCCGGCCGGGCGGCCGAACGGCCACCATCTCATCAACCGGGGCTGGGGCAATGCGCTGTTCCTGTGCGTCGGTTCGCGCATTCCCGAGGACCGGGCCGAGTACCCGGACGTCGACCTTGTGTACGACGGCAAGACCGACAGCTATTCCCACCGCGACGGCACGCCGTATCCCAAGCGGGACACGCGTACCTCGTCGATGCCGGCCGCGGCGCAAGGCGCAGCTATCGAAACGGACGAAAAGACGCTGGACCCGCGGGTATTCCGGGCCGACCACGGGGAGCAGGCCGGGATCGTGCCGGACGAGCCCCGCTAGCGGCCCCTGTTGGAGGTCACGCCCGGCGCTGCACGCGCAGCAGGCCGTCGGCCGTCGTCACGGCGCGCAGATCCGCATAGTCAAGGACTGCGGTGACATCCGTGTCGAGCGGATGCGCGTGGGTGACCGTCACGACGATGCTCGCCATGCCGGCGGCGGCAGCCGAACGCAGACCGGCCAGCGTGTCTTCGAACACGAGGCAGTCTTCCGGCTTCACGCCCAGCTTGCGCGCGCCCAGCAGGAAAGGGTCGGGCGCAGGCTTGCCCCGCTCGACGTCTTCCGCGGCCACCAGCACGGCCGGCAGCGGCAGCCCGGCCGCGGCGATGCGCGCTTCGGCCAGCGCCCGCGGCGCGGACGTGACGATGGCCCAGCGCCCGGCCGGCAGGCTGGCGATGAAGTCGGCGCAGCCGGCGATGGCTTCGATGCCGGTCACGTCCTCGATCTCGGCGCGGGTGATGCGCTCTGCTTCCACGACCGGGTCGACGCCGGGCAGTTCCAGCGCGCGGATCGTTTCCACGGTGCGTTTGCCGTGAATCGTGGGCAGGAAAGCGGCCACGTCGAGCCCTTGCCCGGCGGCCCAGTTGCCCCAGACTTTCTCGGCGGACTTGATGGAAGTGAGGATGGTGCCGTCCATGTCGAACAGGAAGGCGGCGAAATCGCATTGGGGCAGGGCTGGCGTTGCGGTCATGGATCTTTCTTGTGGGTTACAGTCGGCGTGAGTTGATCTTGCGGGCGTAGCGGTCGTGGACGTGCTGGCTGATGAAGCTCGACAGCCCGCGGCCGGCCCGGGCCAGTTCCTGCATCCTGGCGATGTTGGCGGCGCCGGCGCTGTCTTCCGTGTAGAGATAGCGGTCGCCGTTCCTGAACTGGACAATGATCTGGCCGGCGTCGATGTCGTAGGCGACGATGCCGGATTCGCGGCTCTGGTTGCCGTAGCGTTGCATGGGTGTCCTCCGTGGCGGACACCCTTCGGCGTCCTTATTCCGCCAATTGTGCCCGCACGCGCGCGACGGCCGCGCGCACCTGGTTCGGCGCCGTGCCGCCCACGTGGTCGCGCGCCGCGACGGAACCTTCCAGCGTCAGCACGGCGAACACGTCCTGCTCGATCAGCGGCGAGAACTCGCGCAGGCGCTCCAGCGACATCTCCGACAGGTCGCACTTCGCGTCGTCGCACGCGCGCACGGCATGCGCCACGGCTTCGTGCGCGTCGCGGAACGGCAGGCCCTTCTTGACGAGGTAGTCGGCCAGGTCGGTTGCCGTCGCATAGCCCTGCAGGGCGGCGGCGCGCATGTTCTCGGGCTTGACCGTGATGCCGGACGCCATGTCGGTGAAGATGCGCAGGGTGTCCAGCACGGTGTCGACGGTGTCGAACAGCGGTTCCTTGTCTTCCTGGTTGTCCTTGTTGTACGCGAGCGGCTGGCCCTTCATCAGGGTCAGCAGGCCCATCAGGTGACCGTAGACGCGGCCCGTCTTGCCGCGCGCCAGTTCCGGCACGTCCGGGTTCTTTTTCTGCGGCATGATCGACGAGCCGGTGCAGAAGCGGTCGGCGATGTCGATGAAGCCGATGCGCGGGCTCATCCACGTCACCAGCTCTTCCGACATGCGCGAGATGTGCATCATCAAGACCGATGCGGCTGCCGTGAACTCGATCGCGAAATCGCGATCAGATACAGCGTCGAGCGAGTTGTGGCAGACGTCTTCGAAGCCGAGGGTCTTCGCCACGCGCAGGCGGTCGATGGGGAAGGTGGTGCCCGCCAGGGCGGCGGCACCCAGCGGCAGGCGGTTCACGCGGCGGCGCGTGTCGGCCATGCGCTCGGCGTCGCGGCCGAACATTTCCACATAGGCCAGCAGGTGGTGGCCAAAGGTCACCGGCTGCGCCACCTGCAGGTGCGTGAAGCCCGGCATGATGGTGTCCGCGTTGCGTTCCGCCAGGTCGGTCAGGGCGCCGCGCAGGCCTTTCAGCAGGGCGAGGATGTCGTCGATGGCGGCGCGCATGTACAGGCGGATGTCGGTCGCCACCTGGTCGTTGCGCGAACGGCCCGTGTGCAGGCGCTTGCCGGCGTCGCCGACCAGTTCCGTCAGGCGTTTTTCGATGTTCAGGTGCACGTCTTCCAGGTCGAGCAGCCACTCGAACTGGCCGGCTTCGATCTCGCCGCGGATCTGGGCCATGCCGCGCTCGATCTCGGCGCGGTCCGCGGCACTGATGATGCCCTGGGCGGCCAGCATCTCGGCGTGGGCGAGCGAACCCTGGATGTCGAACAGGGCCAGGCGCTTGTCGAAGAAGACGGACGCGGTGTAGCGCTTGACGAGGTCGGAGACGGGTTCGGAGAAGCGGGCCGACCAGGCTTCCGCTTTTTTGGCAAATTGATCAGTCATGATGGGAGACGGGTGACGGGATTTTCTTGAATTCCTGATTATAAACTGTGCAGACGTACGCCCGGCGATTGCGTCCCGGTGACTTTCGTCCGTAAATGTCCGATCATGTCGCTGTTCTTGGCAATACATAAACATAACGACAGGAGACGGACATGACAGCGAGACACTGGATGGGTTGGATGGCGGCGATGGCGATGGCGATCGTGAGCGGGGCGCATGCCCAGCCGGGACAGGTGCCGCCGGCTGCCGCGACCACGCCGGCCGCGACCCCGGCTGCAACCCCGGCCGCTCGTCCGGCCGACGTCGCCACCGTCGACGGCATCGTCGCGGCGCTGTACGACGTGATCTCCGGCACGGCCGGTCAGCCGCGCGACTGGGACCGGATGCGCTCGCTGTTTGCACCGGAAGGCCGGCTGATGGCCGTCGGCGCGCGGCCGGAGGGCGTCTATGCCTTGCGCGCCATGACGGTCGAGGACTATATTGCCCGTAACTCGAAGGCCTTCGCGACGATGGGTTTCTTCGAGCGCGAGGCGGCGCGCAGCACGGAGACGTTCGGCCAGATCGTCCACGTGTTCAGCACGTACGAGTCGCGGCACGCGCGCGGGGACGCCGAACCGTTCCAGCGCGGCATCAACAGTATCCAGCTGTACAACGACGGCAAGCGCTGGTGGATCGTGAACTTGTTGTGGCGTGCCGAGGATGCGTCACTGCGCTTGCCGGAACGCTATCTGCCCGGGCGCTGAACGGGTTCATGCACGCACGATTGACGGAAACGTCCATGCAGGCCCGAACGGGGCTAGAATTGGTTTTTTTACCAGATTGACGGTTTGGCGTGTCCATGATTCCAACCACCAACGATTCCAGTTTCCAGGTCAGCACGGACCGGACGACGCTCGATGTCCCGATGATCTACCGCTTCCTGAGTGAGCAGTCGACTTGGGCGGTCGGCATTTCGCGCACCGTGGTCGAGCGCTCGATCGAGAATTCGCTGTGCTTCGGCGGCTACCTCGACGGCCGCCAGATCGCGTTCGCGCGGGTCGTCACCGACTATGCGACGATGGCGCACCTGTGCGACGTGTTCGTCGTGCCCGAGTACCGCGGGCGCGGCTATGCCAAGCAGCTGATTCGCATCGTCATGGAGCACCCGAGCCTGCAGCGCCTGCGCCGCTTCACCCTCAACACGAACGACGCGCACAGCCTGTTTGCCCGCTTCGGTTTTGCGCCGTCGGAGCGGCCGGATTCGCTGATGGAACGCTACTACCCGAACATATATCTTTCCTGACCGGACGCAACACGCCGCCGGTCCTCTACAATCAGTCTTACTGTTTGTTGAAGCTGGGAAGGGTTTTATGGTTCGGTTCGCGTTGCGTCTTTTCCTGGCCGTGCTGCTGCTGGCCGGCGCGCCCTGGTGCGCCGCCGCCGATGCGGTGGCGCAGCCCAAGGGATCCCTCGTCATCATTGGCGGCAATCTGCGCCCCTCGAATGGTCCCGTGTGGGAACGCATCATCCAGCTCGCGGGCGGGAAGGGGGCGCGCATCGCCGTGTTCGCATCGGCGTCGGGCACGCCGGAACGGTCCGGCAAGAGCCTCGTCGAACGTCTTAACAGCTATGGCGCCAAGGCCTTCTTCGTCCCGGTCGCGGTCAAGCTGTCCGGCAGCAATTACCAGACCGCGGCCGATGACCGCGGCCTGGCCGAGGCCGTGCGCAACGCGAACGGTGCGTTCTTCGCGGGCGGCGACCAGAGCCGGATCACGCGCGCGCTGCGCCGCGAGGACGGCAGCAATACCCGCGTGCTGGACGCGCTGTGGGACATGTACCGGCGCGGCGGCGTGATCGCCGGCTCCAGCGCCGGCGCCGCCATCATGAGCAGCACGATGTTCGGGCGGCCCAGGACCGTGCTGGCCACGCTCAAGCTGGGCGTGGAAGAGGGCGAGGAGATCACGGACGGGCTCGGCTTCGTCGGCGACGACGTCTTCATCGACCAGCACCTGCTCGTGCGCGGCCGTTTCGCGCGCATGCTGCCGGCCATGCTCAAGAAGGGATACAAGCTGGGCCTCGGCATCGACGAGGACACGGCAATGGTCGTGCTGCCCAACCGCGACGTCGAGGTGATCGGCTACAAGGGCGCGCTCGTGCTCGACCTGTCGAACGCGATCGTGCACGAGGGTGCGTTCAACGTGACCAATGTGCGCGTCAGCTACCTCGACAACGGCGACCACTTCAATATCGTCAGCCGCGAATGCATACCGTCCGAGGACAAGGCCGACAACAAGCTCGACCCGTTGCGGCCGTACTACCGCGAGCCGCTGTTCACCGCCGACATCCTCGGCAACACCACCGTCGTCGACCTGATGAGCAAGCTGATCGACAGCGACCAGCAGGACGCCATCGGCATCACGCTCGGCAGCCCGAACGGCGTCCAGCCCGACCTCGGCTTCGAATTCCGTTTTACACGCACGGACGACAGTGTCGGTTACGAGTCGTCGTCGATGGAATCCTATTCGATCTACAACGTGCGCCTGGACATCCGGCCGATCCTCATCCGCCGTCCGCTATACCAGTACAAATAGCGCCGCGCGGGCGTTCGAATTGCCGGCGTGCCTGCGCGGCCTTGGCCCGGACGACGCATGGCCCGGCATGGTCGTTGATCAGCCCCATCGCCGTCTGCGGCGCGGCGAGCTGGGCCGGGTCCGGCTCGCGGCTGGCCGTCCGCCGCGACAAACAGCGTGCTCATGCGAGCAGGAATTCCAGCCGCGGATCGGCCTTGCCGGGTTTGATCTCGAGGATCTCGGCCCGGACGACGCCATGGACGACGAACGGATCGGCATCCACGCGCGCCTGCAGGTCCGCCGGCGACACGCCATGGGCCATGATCGCACCGCCCAGGCCCGGCTGCAGGCTGCCGACGAGGAGGAAGACACCGTCGTCGAGGCCTTGCCGGATCCACGCATTATGGTCCTGCATGAAGTCGCCGGCCCGGCTCTTGTTTTCCGCAAATTTCAGAAGCACCACGTACATCGGATCCTCCGGTCGAATGGACAAGACTTCTAATTGTAATGACGAAATTCTCGACCGGTCTCTCCAAAAGTCACGACATGGCTCGCTCGCTGCTCTGGCGGCGATACCGTCCCGGCGGCGCGAGGCCATGCGCGCGGAAATGGCGGCGCAGCGATTCGGCCGAGCCGAGCCCGGCCAGGTCGGCGACGGCGTCGATAGGGAGCGACGGCCGCGACTCCAGCAATTGCGTGGCGAGGGCCACCCGTTCGCGCACGAGCCAGCCGAGCGGCGCCAGGCCCGTCCTTTCCTTGAAGCGACGCTGGAAAGTGCGCGTCCCCAGGCGTGCCTCGGCCGCCATCGAGGCCACCGTGTGATCGGCGCGGATGGTTTCTCGCACGTGGTCCATGAGGCGGGCGATGGTGTCCACGCCGGCGTCGGGCACCGGGCACGCGACGCGCTGTGCCTGGTCGCCGTCGCGGTGTGCCGGGATCACGAGGCGTTGCGCGACCTTGTTGGCGATGTCGGCGCCGTAGTCGGAGCGGACGATGTGCAGCAGCATGTCCAGGCCGGCCGCGGAACCGGCCGACGTGACGATGCGCTCCGCGTCGACATACAGCGCCTCCGTATCGATCGCGACGTCGGGAAAGCGGGCGCGCATGTCGTCTAGGTAGTGCCAGTGCGTGGTCGCCACACGGCCGTCGAGCAGGCCGGCATAGGCGAGCACGTACGCGCCTGTGCAGATCGAGCAGATGCGCGCACCCCGTGCATGCGCGGCGCGCAACGCGTCGACGAGGGCGGGCGGCGGCACGTCCGCCAGGTCGCGCCAGCCGGGAATGACGATCGTATCGGCCTGGTCGAGCGCGTCGAGGCCGTGCGGCACCTGCACCGTCAGGCCGCCCCTGGCGCGCAGGGGACCGGGCTCGATGGCGCACACCGTATGGCTGTACCAATGGACGCCCAGTTCCGGACGCTCAAGGGCGAACAGCTCGATGGCGCAGGCGAATTCGAAGGTGCACAGGCCGTCGTAGGCGATGATGGAGACGTGATGGGACATGGCACGATGTTACCAATTTCTGTCGCGCAAGGCACTGCCGCCAGCGCGCCGGCGCTGCGACACTGGCGCCTCACAGACAGGAGAGACCCATGACTTCATCCGTATCCGCCATCCCCGCCGCATCCGGCGACCGCGCCATGGACCACTTCGGTACCGCGTTCGAATTCGAGACGGACTGCTGGGACGTGCACGACGCGATCGCCAGCGGCACGCAGGATTTCGTCCTGTTCGATGTGCGCAGCCCCGAGCTCTATGCGCGGGGCCATGTGCCGCAGGCGATCAACATGCCGCACGGGAAAATCGTCGAGGCGAAGCTGCGCGATTATCCACTGGACACCTTGTTCGTCGTCTATTGTGCCGGCCCGCATTGCAATGGCGCGCACCGCGCCGCGTACCGGCTGGCGAAGCTGGGGCGGCCCGTCAAGTTGATGATCGGTGGGATCACGGGTTGGATTGACGAAGGCTTTGAGCTGGACCAGGGACCTTGATCGTCGATTGTCAGAAAGCCAAACCTGCGCTAGATTGCAAGTTTTACATTTAGCGCAAGGTGCACCATGCATTTCGAGGTTCCGAAGTCGAAGAAGCTGAAGGAGTTCGGCGGCGAGTACGTGATGATCGTCATCTCGATCCTCACCGCCCTGGCGCTCGAGCACACCGTCCAAAGCATCCACCACAAGCACCTCGCGCACGAGGCGGCCGAGAAGATCGAGGCCGAATTGCGTCTCAACGCGAAGGACGTCCAGACCGTGCTTGCGCATAACGAGAGCGACCTGAAGGAAGTCAAACGGGTTCGTGCCGAATTGTTGCAGGGCATCCGCGACAAGGTGGCCGACGATGTGTTGATGGCGCGCTTCAAGGCCGACTGGAAGGATGGCATCACCCTCGGCATCCAGGTGCCCACGCTGCGCCACGAAGCATGGGACGCCGCCGTCGCCAACCAGGCCGTGACATGGATGCAGGACGAGCAGTTGCAGCGGTATGTGACGGCCTATGCCAACATGCGTGACGTGCAGACGCTCACGGGCGCCGGCAGTGCGAATTTCCTCGACGGCCCGCGCATGATGGACATGTTGAGCGACCTCGAAACGGGCATCGCGACACCGCATCAGATGCTCAAGACGCTGACCCAAATACGCAGCGCCTACGGCAGCATCGACGGCAACCTGCAGGGCTTGCTGAAGAGCCTGCCAAACTGACGATGGAGCGCACCATGAATCGAACGCTCTTGTCCCTGCTGGCCGCCTGGGCCCTCCCCGCGCTGGCCCTGGCCGCCCAGCCCGCCATCGTCCGCGTCGACTATATGCACAGCGGCAACGCGTTGTCCGAACAGTACGCGATCGAGCGCGTGCTGGTCGAACCGCTGCCGTGGCCGGGCGACATGTCGCGGCCGTTCGACGATACCAACCGCGGCAACAACCGCGTCGAGGTGGCCGATGCGAAGACGGGCGACGTGCTGTATTCGCGCGACTTTTCCACCGTGTTCGGCGAGTGGAAGACGACGGAAGAGGCCAATAAACTCAGCCGCGGGTTCCATGAGTCCGTGCGCTTTCCCAAGCCGGACCGTCCCGTGCGCGTGCGCATCCTGAAGCGCGACGAGCGCAACCAGTTCTCCGTCGCGTGGAGCGTCGATGTCGACACGGATGCGCAGGACGTCGTGCGCGCGCAGGGGCCGGCGCCCGCGCAGCCGATTCCAATCAAGGTCAGCGGACCGTCGCCGCACAAGGTCGACCTGCTCGTGCTGGGCGACGGTTATACGCAGGCCGAGATGCCCAAGTTCGAAGCGGCCGTGCGCCGTCTCGCGCAGCATTTGTTCGAGGTGTCGCCGTTCAAGGAGCGCGCGAACGATTTCAACGTGTGGGCGCTGGCCGTGCCGACGCGGGAATCGGGCGTGTCGCGGCCGTCGACGGGCGTGCACCACGCGTCCGCGCTGGGCACGCGCTACGACATCTTCGGCAGCGAACGCTACGTGCTGACCCTGGACAACCGGGCATTGCGCGACATCGCGCAGTACGCGCCGTACGAATTCATCGAGATCCTCGTCAACAACGACACGTATGGCGGCGGCGGCATCTTCGGCCAGTTCAGCACGGCGGCCGCGAACAACGACTGGGCGGACTATCTGTTCGTGCACGAGTTCGGCCACCATTTCGCCGGGCTGGCCGACGAGTACTACACGTCGCCCGTCGCATACCAGTCCACCGGGGCGCGCATGGAACCGTGGGAGCCGAACGTGACGGCACTGCGCGATCCCGCTCACCTGAAATGGAAACAATACGTGAAGGCCGGCACGCCGTTGCCGACGCCGTGGCCCAAGGCCGAGTACGAAGCGTATTCGCGCGAGTACCAGAAAAAGCGTGCGGCGCTGCGGGCGGCCAACCGGCCGGAGGCGGAGATGAACGCGCTGTTCCGCGAAGACCTGGCGCACACGAACGCCTTGTTTGCGCAGGCGAAATATCGCAAGGCGATCGGCGCATTCGAAGGCGCGAACTACGAAGCGACGGGCTATTACCGTCCAGCCATGCAATGCATCATGTTCGACCGCAGCGGTGAATTCTGCCCCGTCTGCCAGGACGGCATCAGCGACATCATCGACCTGTACGCGGGCCGCCCGGCCAGGAAGTAGCACCGGCGGGTGCGCTGCCGAACAGAGTCACCCGGGCGGCGCACCTATCCTCGTTTCGACGAACCACCTTCGAAACGAGATCATCATGAAAAAATTCCTTCCCACCCTCGCGTGCGCCCTGCTGGCTTCGTCGGCCTGGGCACAGACCACCGCCAACACGGCACCGATCGGCCAGGCCGTGTCCGGCCACAACACCACGGCCGCCGGCGTGTCCGGCACGGGCCTGCGCACGGACGGCACGGCGAACACCGGTTCCGCGCATGACGCCACGGGCCGCCAGGCGGCCGGCGTCAACCATGCCGGACAGGTCGTCGGCAAGAGCACGGCGGTCATCAATCCGGCGCCGGGCAAGGCCGACAGCGTGAATGCCCAGGCCACCAACACGACGGCGCCCAACAACACGAACGCTGATGCGGCCGCCACCGGCGGGCGCGGCAAGGCCGGCACGAAGGCCGAGAGCGAAGTCATGCAGGCGAATGCGCGCGCCGTGAAAGAGCCGCCGGGCAGCCGCATGAAGACCGAAGCGTCCGTAAAGGCAAGCAAGAAAAAACACGCCGAGTCGAAACGCAAGGGTGCCGAGAAGGCGGCCGAGCGCTGAAAAATCTTGTCACAAATTGGATGATGACCAGTATGTACTGCGTGCGCTGGCGAACAGAGCGGAAGTTGTCGCAAGCATATTCTGAAGCCCTGACTTAACAAAAACATATTGGCGCGTTACGGCGCGCCCCACCATAATCTTCAGGAGAACTACGATGAATAAACTGCTCGCCACCCTGATCGCCGGCCTGTTCGCCACCTCGGTTTACGCCCAATCGACGACCGCACCGGCGACCCCGGTCACGACCACTACCGACACCACCATGTCGTCGGGCCAGAGCGGCACGGCTGGTACGACCTCGACCGGCAACGCGGATGCCGACAAGAAGATCGCCAAGGCCAACGAGAAGGAAGCCAAGGAGATGTCGAAGCAGGACGAGAAAATCAACAAGGCGGTCGACAAGGCGAACGAAAAGAAAGCCAAGGCACACGACAAGGCCATGAAGAAAGTCGACAAGGCCAACGAGAAGGTCGCCAAGGCTGATCCGGAAGACAAGGCCAAGGCTGCTGCCAAGGCCGAGGAAAAGACCGCCGAAGCCAATTACGACGCCCAGAAGACCATGATCAAGGCCGACGAAAAGGCCCAGAAGAAAATCGTGGACGCCAACGCCGATAAAGCCAAGGCCCACGCCAAGGCCAACGAAAAGCGTGCCGAAGCTACCGCCGAAGCCCACAAGGACGCCGCCAAGTAATCTGGCGCGCCCATGAAAAAACGGACCCGCGGGTCCGTTTTTTTGTCGTCAACCGCCGTCCGTCTGGCGCATCGCGAGGTCTTTCGCCTTCAGCTTGGCCGACAATGGCTTGCCCTTGTTGGCGCGCTTGCCGAAGTGCGGTTCCAGGCCGGACGCGAACAACTCCACCGTGCGCGGCTTGTCGCCGGCCCAGGTGCCGACCACGTTCAGGCCCTTCTGGCTGATCGGCTGCACGGCCAGCAGCTTTTCCTTCGGCTCCAGGCCCATCAGGATCACGCCGCGGCCGCCGTTCTGCAGCACTTTCATTTCGTCGATGCCGAACACCAGCACGCGGCCCTTCTCGGACAGGCAGGCGATGGCGCCCGCGTTGTCCACCACCACGCGCGGCGGCAGCGGCACGGCGCCGTCGTCCAGCGTGATGAACGATTTACCCCCTTTCAGGCGCGTGATCATATCGCCGGCCTTCGTGATGAAGCCGAAGCCGGTCGACGTTGCGAGCAGCAGGCGCGTCTCGGCCGGGCCCACGTAGTAGTACAGGATGCGACCGCCGCCGGAGAGATCAACGAGGGTCGTGATGGGCACGCCGTCGCCGCGCGCGCCGGGCAGGGCGGCCACGGGCACGGAATACACCTTGCCGTTGTCGCCGACGCACAGCAGCGTGTCGACGGTGCGGCACTCGAACGCGCCGTACAGCGAGTCGCCCGCCTTGAACGTGAACTGGGCCGGGTCGTGGCCGACGCCGGTACGCGCGCGCACCCAGCCTTTCTCGGACACGATGACGGTCACCGGCTCGTCGATGATCTTCTGCTCGGCCACGGCCTTCTGCGCTTCCTCGATCAGCGTGCGGCGGTCGTCGCCGTACTGCTTTGAATCGGCCTCGATTTCGCGGATGATCAGGCGCTTCATCGAGTTCGGGTTTTCGAGGATGTCTTCCAGCTTTTCCTTCTCGCCGCGCAGCTCGGCCAGCTCCTGCTGGATCTTGATTGCTTCCAGGCGTGCCAGCTGGCGCAGGCGGATCTCGAGGATGTCCTCGGCCTGGCGCTCCGACAGGCGGAAGCGCTCGATGAGGGCAGCCTTCGGATCGTCCGAGTTGCGGATGATGTGGATGACTTCATCGATGTTCAGCAGGACGGTCTCGCGGCCTTCCAGGATGTGGATGCGGTCGTTGACCTTGCCCAGCCTGAATTCCGTACGGCGGCGAACCGTGACGAAGCGGTACTCGATCCATTCCTGCAGGATCTCGGTGAGACCCTTCTGGCGCGGACGGCCGTCGCCGCCGATCATCACGAGGTTGATCGGTGCCGACGTTTCCAGCGACGTGTGCGCCAGCAGCATCAGCATGAATTCGGTCTGGTCCTGGTTCTTCGACTTCGGCTCGAACACGAGGCGCACGGGCGCTTCGCGGCCGGATTCGTCGCGCACGGCGTCCAGCGCGCCGAGGATCGTCTGCTTCAGGGTCAGCTGCTCGGGCAGCAGGGTCTTCTTGCCGACCTTGATCTTCGGGTTCGTGAGTTCCTCGATCTCTTCCAGCACGCGCTGCGACGACACGCCGGGCGGCAGCTCGGTGACGACGGCCTGCCACTGGCCGCGCGCCAGTTCCTCGATCTTCCAGCGCGCGCGCACCTTCATCGAGCCGCGGCCCGAGGCGTACATGTCGGCGATGGCGGATGCCGGTGTGATGATCTGGCCACCGCCCGGATAATCCGGACCGGGCATGAAGGTCATCAGCTCGGCGTGCGTGATCTTCGGATTGCGGATCATCGCGACGGCGGCGGCGGCCACTTCGCGCAGGTTGTGCGACGGGATCTCGGTGGCCATGCCGACCGCGATGCCGGACGCGCCGTTCAGCAGCAGCATCGGCAGGCGTGCGGGCAGCGTACGCGGTTCCTCGCTGGAGCCGTCGTAGTTCGGCTGGAAGTCGACCGTGCCCATGTCGATCTCGTCGAGCAGCAGCCGCGAGACGGGCGTCAAACGGGCTTCCGTGTATCGCATTGCCGCGGCGCCGTCGCCGTCGCGCGAGCCGAAGTTGCCCTGGCCGTCGATCAGCGG
>CAMLMV010000043.1 GCA_946481275.1 uncultured Massilia sp. | reverse complement strand
GCAGGCTGAGGAGGGGGCAAGAAGCTTCTTGCTTTTATGGCTCGTGTGATTTGTTTTTAATCGAAGGTTATTTTATGGCAACAGGTACTGTTAAGTGGTTCAATGATTCCAAAGGTTTTGGCTTCATCACCCCTGATGACGGCGGCGAAGATTTGTTCGCGCACTTCTCCGCGATCAATATGAACGGTTTTAAGACCCTCAAAGAAGGTCAAAAAGTCCAATTCGAAGTCACGCAAGGCCCGAAAGGCAAGCAAGCTTCCAACATCGTCGGCGCGTAAGCACCCTCCGGAAGTAAAGGACCCCGCTTCGGCGGGGTTTTTTTTATGGCACAGCCGTCACGCATCATCCCTCCCCTGCAAACAAAAAAGCCCCGTACGCATACGGGGCTTGATCTGCGTCAATAAGACCGCGCTTACATATTCTCGATCATCACGTCGCCGAAGCCCGAGCACGACACCTGCGTCGCCCCTTCCATCAGGCGCGCGAAGTCGTAGGTGACGCGCTTGGACGCGATCGCCTTTTCCATCGAGCTGATGATGAGGTCGGCCGCTTCCGTCCAGCCCATGTGGCGCAGCATCATCTCGGCCGACAGGATCAGCGAACCCGGGTTCACGTAGTCCTTGCCCGCATACTTGGGCGCCGTGCCGTGCGTCGCTTCGAACATCGCGACGGAGTCGGACATGTTGGCGCCCGGCGCGATGCCGATGCCGCCAACCTGGGCCGCCAGCGCGTCCGAGACGTAGTCGCCGTTCAGGTTCAGGGTAGCGATGACGCTGTACTCGGCCGGACGCAGCAGGATCTGCTGCAGGAACGCGTCCGCGATCGAATCCTTGACGACGATGTCCTTGCCCGTGCGCGGGTTCTTGAACTTGCACCACGGTCCGCCGTCGACCAGCTCGGCACCGAATTCACGTTGCGCCAGCGCATAGGCCCAGTCGCGGAAGCCGCCTTCCGTGTACTTCATGATATTGCCCTTGTGGACAATGGTGACGGACGGCTTGTCGTTGTCGATCGCGTACTGGAGCGCCTTGCGCACGAGGCGTTCCGTGCCTTCGCGCGACACCGGCTTGATGCCGATCGCCGACGTCTCCGGGAAGCGGATCTTGCGCACGCCCATTTCGCGGGTCAGGAATTCGATGACCTTCTTCGCGTCGGCCGACTCGGCGGCCCATTCGATGCCCGCATAGATGTCTTCCGAGTTCTCGCGGAAGATGACCATGTCCGTCTTGTGCGGCTCGCGCAGCGGCGACGGCACGCCATTGAAATAGCGCACGGGGCGCAGGCAGACGTACAGGTCGAGTTCCTGGCGCAGCGCCACGTTCAGCGAGCGGATGCCGCCGCCGACCGGCGTCGTCAACGGGCCCTTGATCGACACGACGTATTCGCGCACGCAGTCCAGCGTTTCGGTCGGCAGCCAGACGTCCGGGCCGTACACCTGCGTCGACTTCTCGCCGGCAAACACTTCCATCCACGCGATCCTGCGCTGGCCGCCGTACGCCTTCGCGACGGCCGCGTCGACGACCTTCAGCATCACCGGCGTGATGTCGACGCCGGTGCCATCGCCTTCGATATAGGGAATGACCGGCTGGTCGGGGACGCTCAGCGAGAAGTCCGCGTTGACGGTAATCTTTTGACCATCGGTAGGTACTTTGATATGTTGATACATCATGTTCTCCGAAGTGGGCACGCGGCGGCGGCGGACCGCCAGGTCTGCGATCTCCATTAGAATAGTGGGCTGGCCGTCGTCTTGTCTAAGACGCAACACTGGCACAACATTATGCACCAGTATTGATCGCGACGGGCCAGAGGCTCGCTATTTTGCTCCAAAATCCATCCTTCATGTCCCTCATCCTGTTCAATAAACCCTTCCAGGTGCTGTGCCAGTTCTCGCGCGAGGACGAGCGTGAAACCCTCGCCGACTACCTCGACATCCCGAACATCTACCCGGCCGGCCGCCTCGACGCCGACAGCGAGGGCCTGATGCTGCTGACGGACGACGGCCGCCTGCAGCACCAGATCGCCCATCCGGACCACAAGGAAGCGAAGACTTATCTGGTACAGCTGGAAGGCGTTGCCGACCGCGCCACCCTGGACCGTCTGCAGGGCCCGATCGACCTGGGCGACTTCATCACGAAGCCCTGCCGCGCCACCCTGATCGCGGAACCGGAATGGTTGTGGCCGCGCAACCCGCCCATCCGCGTGCGCCAAGACAAGCCGACGAGCTGGATCGCGATCACGCTCGAAGAAGGGAAAAACCGCCAGGTGCGCCGGATGACGGCCGCCGTCGGCCTGCCGACCCTGCGCCTCGTGCGCTCGAGCATCGGGCCGTTTTCGCTGGCGACACATCCGCTGATGCCGGGCGAGTGGATGGAAGTGCCCGCCGCGGCCGTCGGCGGCAAGCGGTGACACGTTTGAGGCAGATCAACCTTTCCAAACGTTAATGTAGGAAGGGCAGAAAACTGTCAACCAGCAATTCCGAGGCGCCGTTAAGGGGACAGATTCACCGTTGTGGATCACCTTCTTCTTTAAAGGAACCCGAAATGTCCAAACTGATCGCTGGCCTGGTTGCTTCCCTGTTCGCCGTTTCCGCATTCGCCGCGCAGGCTCCGGCCCCGGCCCCGGCCGCAGCCGCTCCGGCCGCATCGGCCACCGCCGAGCAGCCCGCCGCTCCCGCGAAAAAAGTGAAGAAGCACCACAAGAAGGCCAAGAAGGCCGCCGCAACCGACGCCGCCGCTCCGGCCGAACCGGCAGCAAAATAAGCCCACCGGCGCACATCCAGGCAGCCTGCGGGCTGCCTTTTTTATTTCCCCAATTCGGGGTCAGAGCACATTTCCCGTCTAATTCGGGGTCAGAGCACTTTTCCGAGCAATGGTTCTAAACGCAACGAACTGCCACAGGTGCGCGCTCTCACACGCCCCCCCTCTGATCCAAGCGCCCTGTCCGGACCATGCCATGAACATCCGGTGCCGCAGCGACATGTTCCTGGAATGTGCTCTGACCCCGAATTTCGAGAAAAATGTGCTCTGACCCCGAATTTTGGCAACAAAAAACCCGCCAGACGCAAGTCGGGCGGGCTCTTCATCCACGCTCAGCGCGCGGCCCTGGCCGCGCGGGCGTTACCGTCGGGTGTATTAAGCCGACAGGGCCTTGATGGCGGCAGCCAGGCGGCTCTTGTGGCGAGCGGCCTTGTTCTTGTGGATGATTTTCTTGTCAGCGATGCTGTCGATGGTCGACACGGACTGCTGGAAGATTTGCGAAGCAGCGGCCTTGTCGCCAGCCTGGATGGCCTTTTTGACGGCCTTGATTGCGGTACGCAGGGTCGAGCGCTGAGCCGAGTTGTGTGCGTTTTGCTTGACTGCTTGACGAGCGCGTTTGCGCGCCTGTGCGGTATTTGCCATGGAATTTCCTAATCGGGGTCAAGTTGCGTTTGCAAACATTCAAACCGGCCCATTCCAGTGCCTGCCAAACGAGTGTCTGCTAACAGAATTCAATACAGCCCTCGATTATAGCGAAGGTTTCATCGAAGGGCAAATCCTGGTTCGTTTTTGTGCAATAGCCCAGCTATAATCGCGGGCTATGAACCTACTCAAGACCCTGGCAGCCATCTCGAGCATGACGATGCTGTCCCGTATCACCGGCCTGCTGCGCGACTCCCTGTTTGCCCGCGCGTTCGGCGCCAGCGATTATACCGACGCCTTCAACATCGCCTTCCGCCTGCCCAACCTGCTGCGCCGCCTGTTCGGCGAAGGCGCGTTCTCGCAGGCGTTCGTGCCGATCCTGGCCGAGTACAAGAGCCAGAAAGGCGACGCCGCCACCCGCACCCTCGTCGACCACGTCGCCAATACCCTCGTGTGGGCGACGCTCGCCACGAGCGTCATCGGCATCATCGGCGCGCCCGTCGTGCTGTACGTCATCGCCAGCGGCCTCGAAGGCCCCGCATTCGACGCCGGCGTCGTCATGACCCGGCTGATGTTCCCTTACATCCTGTGCATGTCGTTCGTCGTGCTGGCCGGCGCCGTGCTGAACACCTGGCGCGAATTCAAGATTCCGGCATTCACGCCCGTGCTGTGGAATTTGTCGTCGATCTTCTTCTCGCTGTTCATGGTGAAGTATTTCGACGTGCCGATCTATTCGATGGCCGTGGCCGTGATGGTCGGCGGCGTGCTCCAGGTCGGCATCCAGATCCCCGCGCTGAAGCGCATCGGCATGCTGCCGCGCCTGTCGTTCAACCCGTTCGCCGGCCTGTCCGATCCGGGCGTGCGCCGCATCCTCAAGAAGATGGGGCCGGCGGTGTTCGCCGTGTCGGCCGCACAGATCAGCCTGCTCATCAACACGAACATCGCGTCGCGCCTGGGCGCCGGCAGCGTCTCCGTGCTGCAGTACGCGGACCGGTTGATGGAATTCCCGACCGGCATGCTGGGCGTCGCGCTGGGCACGGTGCTGCTGCCGAGCCTGTCGAAGGCGAATGCCGATGGCGACCCCGTCGAATACTCCGCCCTGCTCGACTGGGGCCTGCGGTTGACATTCCTGCTCGCGCTGCCGGCCGCCGTCGGCCTCGCGACCCTGGCCGAACCGCTGATCGCCACCTTGTTCAACTACGGCGCGTTCAACGCCCGCGCCGTCACGGCCGCCACGGCGCCACTGATGGCCTATGCGGCCGGCCTGCTGGGCATCATCCTCGTCAAGATCCTGGCCCCGGCCTTCTATGCGCGCCAGGACATCCGCACGCCGGTAAAGATCGCGGTCGGCGTGCTCGTCGCCACGCAGCTGATGAACCTCGTGTTCGTGCCGGTGCTGGGCGTGGCGGGCCTCGCGCTGTCGATCGGCCTCGGTGCCTGCATCAACGCGAGCTTCCTGTTCACGGGCCTGCGCCGCCGCGCCATCTACGTGCCGCATGCGGGCTGGCTGCCGTTCTTCGTGAAAGTCGTCGTGGCCGTCGCGCTGATGGGGGCCGTGGCGTGGTTCAGCCAGGCGCAGCTCGACTGGGCCGCCTTGCGCGCGCATCCGGTGCTGCGCGCGGGCGCCCTGTTCCTCATCATCGGCGTGTCCGCCGCCGTGTATTTCGCCGTGCTGCTGGCGCTGGGCTTCCGGCCGCGCCAGTTCATGCGCCGCGCTAAGTAGCCGGGGGAGCCTCGCGGTTCTCCGCCGCGGGCTCGGGCTCTTTTTCTTCCTTCTCCGGCGGCGGCGCCTGGTCGGCCGGCGCGGACGGCGTCGCGTCCCGCTCGGGAAACAGCGACGGCTGCTGCGCCGGCGTGCCCGCGGGCGGGTCCTGGAACAGCGACGGCTGGCCGGGCATCTGCGGCTTGCCCTGCGCGAGGATCTGCCCCTGCATCAGCGCCTGCCCGGTCGCCACGAACTTCCAGTCCGAGACATGCCGCTTGTTCTCGAAGCCGGAAAAGCGCTTGTCGAAATTCGCCACCTTCAGCGGCTTCGCCTTCGACAGGCTGTACACGGCCAGCACGCCGCGCCGGTCGCCCGGATTGGCCCACACGATGCCCCACTCGGCCTTGCCCGTCAGCGGGTCGACGAAGATCTTGCGCAGGTGCCGGCGCACGCCGGGAAAGCGCGGATCCTTCAGCAGTTCCTGCAGCGACGGCGGCTGCTGCGGCTGGCCTTTCGGCGTCGCCTCGGCATACGTGCGCAGCGCTTCGCCGAACGCGGCGCCGATCTCCAGCAGCTCTTCCTCGGCGGCCGCACGGCGCAGCAGCGCGTCGACCTTCAGCGTGGCCGCGCCGACGAGGCCGATCACGGTCACGAGGATGATGAGGCCGAGGTAAGTAAAACCGCCCTCGCGCCGCGGCGCTCTACCATTCCGCATACGGCGTACCGTTGCGGCCCGAACCCGGCGCGCCGCTGCGGATGTTGTAGATGCCGCCCTTGTCGCCGTCTTCCGGCGGGACGACGATCCAGGCCGAGTCGCTGTCGGCGATCGGGTCGAACGGCAGCGCCGTCAGGTATTTTTTCTCGACGAGCTGCTGCAGCGATTCCGGATAGCGCCCCGTGTCCTCGTGAAACTGGTCGATGACGGCGCGCGTGTTGCGCAGGTTCTCGGCCAGGATGGTTTCCTTGGTGCTGTCGACCTTCGGGAAGAAGCGCGGCGCCGCGAGCGTGAGCAGCAGCGCCACGATGCCCAGCACCACCAGCAGTTCGATCAGGGTGAATCCCCGCGTGCGCTCAGTGCTCATACTTTGGTTCATGTCTTCACCAGCGGTTGTAGGGGATGCCGTTCAGCCCGACCTTGCCCGAGGTCGAGTAAACATCATATACGTCGTCGCCCTCCTTCGGCTCGTCCGGCTCGCTGGCGTAGCTGCGCTTGCCCCACGTCTCGGCATCCTTCAGGTCGGGGTCGCCGTTGAACGGGTCGCGCGGCAGGCGGCGCAGAAAATACATCTTCGCCTTCTTCGGGCTGCGCTGGTCCGGCACGCCCTCGACCAGCGCTTCGAGCTTCGGCGGATACCCGCTGGCGCCGGCCTGGCGGGCCACGCGGCCTTCGTCGCCGGCCTTCTTGTACGCGTCGAGGGCGGCGCGGATCTCGCGCAGTGCCGTACGCAGCTCCTGTTCGTGGCGGCGCTGCAGCGCGATCTGGGCGGTCGGCACCACGAGCGTTCCGAGCAGCGCCAGGATCGCGAGCGTGACGAGCAGCTCGATCAGGGTGAAGCCGCGCGGGCGCCGGGTGCTCATCTCACGCTTACTTCTGGTTCGGGAACGCGGCCTGCGATGCCGGCACGCGGTTGGCCGCCGACGGCACCGGCGTCGCTTCCGGCTGCGGCAGCGGCGTGATGTCGATCGCGGGCGCGGACGGCAGTTCCGACGGCGACGCGGATGCCGGCGCGGGCGGCAACGAGCCGGTCGCGCCGACCCTGGTGGCCGGCACCATCCCGGTCTCCCCGATCACCGGCAGCGGCGCCGGCGGCTGCGCGGCGGCGGGAGGCTGGGCGGTGGCGGGCTGCTGCGCAGCAGGTTGCGCGGCACCGGCAGGCGGCGCGGGCGGACGCGCGGGCGCACCTGCCGGCACCGCGCGCGCACCCTGCGCCGGGATCTGCACCGGCGTGCGCACGTTCGTGTCGGGACGGCGCCGGAAGCTGGCCTCCGTGCCCGCGCTGAATTCGGAGCTCGATGCCGGCGGGCGCTGCAGCGTGCGGATCAGGTGCGGCGTGATCGACAGCACCACCTCGGTCTTGTTGCGCGTATCCTGCTGGCTGCCGAACAACCGGCCCAGGATCGGCAGGTCGCCCACGCCCGGCAGCTTCGTGCTGCTGGAGCGGTCCTCGTTCTTGATCAGGCCCGCCAGCACCTGGTTCTCGCCGTCCTTCAGCTGCAGCATCGTGGACGCCGAGCGCGTGCCGATGCGGTACGCCGTCGTGCCGCCCTTCGTCGTGACGGTGTCGACGAGGTTGCTGACTTCCAGCGAGATGCGGATGCCGACTTCGTTGTTCAGGTAGATCGTGGGTTCGACGTCGAGTTTCAAACCCACGTCGACATAGTTCACGGACTCGGACGCGAACCCGCCCACGCCCGACGAGATGGTCGTCGTGATGGTCGGCAGCTTGTCGCCGATGACGACCTTGGCCTTTTCCTTGTTGCGCACGCGGATGCGGGGCGCGGCCAGGGTGTCGGAATCGCCGTCGGTCTTGCTGGCGGTGATCGAACCGGCGATACCGGTCACGCCGACCGTCTTGCTGTCCAGGTGATGCAGCTGGTCGATCGTGATCGCGCCGCCGGTCGTCGTCGTCAGCGGCGTGAGCGCCACGCTCGTGGGCCAGTCGATGCCCAGGTCGAGCAGGCGGTTGCGCTGCACCTCCAGCACTTCGACGTCCAGCATCACCTCCGCCTCCGGCACGTCCTGCAGCGCCACCAGCTGCGACGCCAGCTTCACGGCTTCCGGGGTGTCGCGCAGGATCACGAGGTTGAGCTTCTCGTCCACCACGACGTCCTTCGATTTCAGGATCGTCTTGAGCGTGTTGCCGATGGACTTCGCTTCCGCATTGGCCAGGTAGAAGGTCTTCACCGTCATCTCCTGGTATTCCTTCTGCTTGGCCGCGATGTTCGGGTAGATCAGGATCGTGTTGCCGTCCATGACCTGGCGCTCCAGCTGGTTCGTCATCAAGAGGTAGTACACGGCCGCTTCCACCGTGCTGTTCTTCAGGAAGACCGACGCGCGCTGGTCCGTCTTGACGTCCTTGTCGAACAGGAAGTTCAGGCCCGAGTGGCGCGCGATGACCTCGAAGATCTGCTTGATGGGCGCGTCGCGGAATTCCAGGTTGATGGGCGTGCGGAACGCGGCCGCCAGCGCCGCCTCGGGAGAATTCGCCGCGATCTTCTCGTTCACCTCGGCCAGCAACTGGCGCACCGGTTCGTGCGTCGGGCGTTCCGTCAGGATGGCGGTCAGCTTCGTTTTCGCCGTGTCGTAATCCTTGCGCTCCAGCGCGGCGCGCGCTTCTCCCATCAGCACGCCGTGGCGGCGGTCCGCGTCGACCTGGCGCAGGCCGGCGCGGGCACGGTCGTTGAGCGGATCGATCGCCAGCACGCGGCGGTAGTCCGCGACGGCCAGGTCCACCTTGCCGTCGGCCAGTTCACGGTCGGCCTGCGGCAGCAGGCGGTTCGTGGCGGCATCGCGCGCGCGCAGGAACGCGGTCTTGTACTGGACGTTGGACGGGTCCGCGGCCAGCGCTTCCTGGTATTTCGTGAGCCCGGCCTCGACCTTGTCCTGGGCCACGAGCTCGTTCCCTTCGCGGTAGGCCATTTGGGCCGCGCAGCCGGACAGCAGGATGGCGAGACACGCCGGAAGCAGGCGCCGGGCCAGAGTGGGGCAAGCGATCAATCGAATACTCCAATATTGAGCTGCTGAACCTGGTTCAGCGGCAGGTAGGTCAGGGTCAGGACCGGCGGCGCGATGGACTCGACGCGGTACGTGCCGTCGATGACAAAGCCCTTGTCGCGCACGACGTACGTGCGGTCGCCGCGCGCCAGGTAGACTTCCCAGACGCCGTCGCCGACGGACTTGCCGATGAAGGTGAACGGCAGCGGCGGCGCGGTCGGCGGCGGTGGCGGCGGCGCGGGTTGCGGCGGCGGTGGCGGGGGCGGCGGCGGCGTCCAGTCCTGGTGCGCGAACGGACCGGCGCCACTCTGCCCCTGGCCGAACGCGGCGTCGCCGTCCCCGATCAGCGTGTCGCGCGGCACCAGCGCGAGGATTTGCTGTCCCGCGGGCGCATCGCTGGTCTTCGCGGCAGGTACGACCGGCACGGGCGGAGGCACGGCGGTGCGCACGAGCGCTGCCTTCGCGGCGGGCCGCTCGACCGGCTCGGCGATGCTGCCCTCCGGCGACCGGTCGCCGAACAGGGCCAGCAGCGCGGCGCCGACGAGTGCCAGCGCGAGGATCGCGTGGCGCGGCTTGACGTCGGCCTTCTTCATGACGGATCCGTCCCGTCGCGCAGGTACAAGGTCAGCTTCAGGCGCGCGTCCACCGTCGCGTCGCCGATAGCGTCGCGGTGGAAGGTGATCTCGTCCAGCGACGCGAACGGGATCGTGCGCAGCGCCGCCATCGCGAACTGCCAGATCGCCGCATAGCTGCCTTTCACGGGCAGGTTGACCTGGTACGTGTAGACCTTCGCGTTGCGGTCGTAGCCCGGCTTGTACTCGCCCTGGCGCAACACGAGGCCCGATTTCGTCGCGAGGCCGAACAGCGTTTTCACCTGTTGCTCGGCACTGCCGCGCGCGCCCAGGGCGCCGTAGAACGCGGCCAGGTTGTCGGGCGCCTGCACGGGCGCCGGTGCCGCTTCGGGCTCCGCCGCTGGTGACCGTGCAGTCGTCACCAGCGCCTTCTGTTTCGCAAGCGCGGCGCGGGCTTCCTGCGCCCGTTCCATCGCCCACACGGCATTCAGGGTCCACGCCAGCGCGCCCGCCATCACGAACACGAGGATGCCGGCCGCCAGCACGAGCGGATTCGCGCGCAGCAGCATCAGGCGCAGGCGCAGCACCGGCGACGTCAAGGCCGTCTTCATCGCGCGGCCCTCCACTGCGCATCGATCTGGAAGCGGATCGGCCGGTTCGCGTCCTGCTCATTGATCTCGTGGCGCGCCAGCAGGACGGTCGTGAACCACTCGACGCGCTGCAGCGCCTCGACGTACGCGATCATGTCGTCGCTGTTCTTCGCTTCCGCCGTGATGCGCACGCTGCTCTTTCTCGCATCCGGTTCCAGCGCCAGCAGCGCGATGGTCGCCGGCGTCGCCGCCTGGACGGCGTCGTGCAGGCCGCGCCACGGCAGGTTCAGCTGCTGCACGGACGCGTTCACGGCACCGGCCTGCGCGGGCGGCACCGTGCGCGCGGGCGCGGCGACGGGTGCGCGCGCGACGGCGCGGGCCTGCGCCTGCGCGACCTGCGCCGTCCGCTCTGCCTCCACGCGCTGCAGGCTGCGGTATTGCGCGACGCCGCTCGCGAGCGGCCCCGCGAGCGCGAAGGCGGCGATCAGCAGGCTCCACGTCCCGCGCGGCGCACGGTGCCACGTGCGGGCGAGGCTGGGGGGCGCGAAATCGATGCGGACCTTCTTCATGGCGCCCTCCCCGTCAGCGCAAGCCGCGCGCAGTCGGGCCACAGCGGATCGGTCTCGTCCTCGAACAGCGTGCAGGCGAATTTCAGCCGGCCCGCGCTGCTCGCCCAGCCCTTCGGCGCGGGGCCGCAGATCTGCAGGCGCTCCGGCCGCGACAGGCCCACGCGCAGCGCCTCGCGCGCCACGTGGCCCTCCAGCCAGTCGCGGTCCGCGCCCGCCGGGATCGGCGCCGTGCGCACGGCCGCGAGCAGGTCGCCGTCGAACGCGGCAATGGACAATACGCCGCCGTGCACGACGCCGAACCACGCCCCCGTGCGGCGCACGCGGCGGTGCTGGTTCAACGCGGCGACGAATTGCGGCACGATCTCGACCAGCTTGAAGCGCTGGGAGATTGCTGCCGTCGTCAATTGTTCGAGCAGGGACAGCGGCAGCGCCGCCGCGAGGAACGGGCGCGCCGCATCCCAGTCCGCGCTGATCGTCCAGCCGGATACGCCCCCGAACAGCGACTGGAAGCGCAGCATGGCCGCCGCCTCCAGGTCGGCGAGGCGTGTCGCGCCTTCCGGCGGCGTCACCTGCCACAGCCGCGCGAGGTCGTCGGCCAGCACCACCGTCGCCGGCAGGCCGGCCACGTCGTGCTCGCCCAGCAGCATCCCGAGCGCCGCGCCCAGCGACACGGGATCGTTGCCCGTTGCCGCCACCTGGCCGAGCAGGCGCGCGCGCTCGTGCGGCCAGATGCTGGTGCGCACGAGCGCCAGCGCGTCCGGCGCGATGCCGATGCGCAGCGACTGGCCGAAGCTCGACTTGAAACCATTAAGCATGCAGCGTGACCCTCCGGATTTCCTCGATCGTGGTGGCACCGCGTTGCACGAGGTCCAGTGCCGCCAGGCGCAGGCTGCGCGTACCGTTGGCGGCGGCCGCCGCCTTGATGCGGCGGATCGGCTGCTTGTCGACGATCAGTTCGCGGATCTCGTCGTTCAAGGTCAGGATCTCGGCGATCGAGCGGCGGCCCTTGTAGCCGGTACCGCGGCAATCGCCGCATCCCAGCCCACGCATGAATTGATAATCGTGGACGTCGGCACGCGCCAGGTGCGCGGACGCCAGTTCGGCATCGTCCGGCGTGTACGGCACGGCGCAGCGCGGGCAGTTCATGCGGATCAGGCGCTGGGCCCAGATGCCGTTCAGCGCCGACACGAACGCATACGGGTCGATGCCCATGTGCGTGAAGCGGCCGAACACGTCGAACACATTGTTGGCGTGGACGGTCGTCAGCACGAGGTGGCCCGTCAGCGCCGACTGCACCGCGATCTCCGCCGTCTCGCGGTCGCGGATCTCGCCGACCATGATCTTGTCCGGGTCGTGGCGCAGGATCGAGCGCAGGCCCTTCGCGAACGACAGGCCCTTCTTTTCGTTGACGGGGATCTGCAGGATGCCCGGCAGCTGGTATTCGACGGGGTCCTCGATCGTGATGATCTTTTCGCGGCCGTTGTGGATCTCCGTCAGCGCGGCATACAGCGTGGTCGTCTTGCCGGAACCCGTCGGCCCCGTCACGAGCAGCATGCCGTACGCCTCCTGCGCGAGCATGCGCAGCGTGGCCAGCGACGGCGCGTCGAAGCCCAGCGCTTCCAGCGTGAGCGAGCCGTAGGCTTCGATCATCGCGCGCTTGTCGAGGATACGGATGACGGCATCCTCGCCGTGGATGCTGGGCATGATCGATACGCGCAGGTCGATCTCGCGCCCGGCCGACTCCACGCGGAAGCTGCCGTCCTGCGGGACGCGGCGCTCGGCGATGTCCAGCTCCGCCAGCACCTTTAAACGCGAGATGATGTGCTCCGCCAGCTCGATGCCGCCGACCGACGCGGCGTGATCCAGCACGCCATCCACGCGGTATTTCACCGCGAGGCCGCCCGCGGTGCTTTCCAGGTGGATGTCGGAGGCGCCCGCCTTCAAGGCGTCGTACAAGGTCGAGTTCACGAGCTTGACGGCGGGGCTCGCGGCTTCCGACACGGACGCGAACGACAGCACCGTCGCGCTCTTGCCGTCGCGCCGCCCCTCCCCGCTGTCGCCGACGAGCGTGTCGACGGCGCGCGCGGACTCCTCGTGCTTGCCGAGATAGGCCTGGATGTCCGATTGCAGCGCGAGGCGCAGGTGCAGCGGAGCAGCAGCCGTCGCGCCGGACTGCGCCTGCAGCCACGTCTGCAGGTCGAGGTCGAACGGGTCGGCGATCACGCCGGTCAGGTTCTTGTTCTCGTCGCGCAGCAGCACGCAATGGCGCGCCAGCGCCTGCGCCAGCGGCAGCAGGTCGAACGCGGGCTGCTGGCCGAACATCTCCGGCGTTTCCATCGTGACGAGGCCGAACGGCTCGGCCAGCAGGCGCACGATCTCGCGCGGTTCCAGGCCGGACAGGCCCTGCAGCTCTTCGACGAGCGAACGGCGCGATTGCCGGCTCTGCGCGCGCGCGCGCGCCAGCAATGCGGCATCCAGGGAGGCGAGCGGCGCGTTCACGACATGTCTCCGGCGAGGTCGAATATGGGCATGTACAACAGCACGACGATGGCGCCGACGACGAGGCCGATGGCCGCCATCAGCAGGGGTTCGAAGGTACGGGTGAAACGGTCGATCCAGCGGCCGATCTCGCCGTCGTAGAACGCGGCCGAGCGAGTGAGCATCGTGCCCATCGCGCCCGTGCGCTCGCCCACGCGCAGCATGCGCAGCGAGATTGGCGTCGTCAGGCCGTTCGCTTCGAACGCGTCGGACATCGGCCGGCCCGCCTCGATCGCCGTGCGCGCCGCTTTCAGGCCGCCGGCGATACCGGGCGATACCATGCCCTGCACGGTATCGATCGCATTGACGAGCGTGATGCCGCCTTCGTTCAGCATGCCCAGCGTGAGGTACAGGCGCGAGAGTTCATAGATGCGGGCGCGCTCGCCGATGCCGGGCAGCTTCGCCAGCAGGCGCGCGGCGCCGCCCTGTTTCAGCGCGCGCCGGATCGCCCAGGCGGCCAGTGCGACGAACGCCACGAAACCGATGAGGAGTCCTCCCGCATGCCGGCCCGCGAACTGGCCCCAGTCCAGCATCAGGCGCGACATCCACGGCAGGTTGCGGCCGGCGCCCTGGTACACCTCGGCGAAGCGCGGCACGACGTACGACATCAGGAAAATGCTCACGCCGCCGCCCACGAGCAGCAGGATCGCGGGATAGATCGAGGCGCTGACGACCTTGGCGCGCACGGTGTCGATGCGCTGCTGGTATTCGATGTAGCGTTCGAGCGCGCGCGGCAGGTCGCTCGTGCCTTCGGCCGCGCGCACGATGCCCACGTACAGCGGCGGGAACAGCGCGGGCTGCGCGGCCATCACGGTGGACAGGCGCTTGCCTTCGCGCAGCCCGGCCAGCAGCCGTTCGAGCACGCTGCGCGTGGCGGGACTCGTTTCCTTTTCCAGCAGCGCTTCCAGCCCTTCGACGATGCCCAGGCCCGCCGTCAGCAGCGCAAGCAGCTCCTGGCTGAACAGCACGAGCGACAGCTTGCCGCCGCGCTGGCGGCGCAGCAGCGGCGCCTGCACGGGTTCGATCGCGCTGACGAACAGGCCGCGCGCCTCGACCTGGCGGCGCGCGTCCGCCTCGTCGACGGCGTCGACGAGCACGCTGGCGATGCGCATGTCGGGCGCAAGGGTGCGAACCGCGAACTGCATGGGAGCGACAGGCGGGAAGCGTTATTGGGAGCTGATGTCGGCGTTCTCGCCTTCGCCGCCCGGCTGGCCGTCCTTGCCGAGCGAGACCACTTCATACTCGCCCTTGGTGCCGGGCGCGCGGTACTGGTAGGCATGGCCCCACGGATCGAGCGGGACACCCTTCTTCAGGTACGGGCCGTTCCACTTGCCGGACGCCGTGGACGGCGCCGTGAGCAACGCGTTCAGGCCCTCTTCCGTCGTCGGGTAGCGGCCGACGTCGAGGCGATAGGTGTCCAGCGATTTTTCGAACGCTTCGATCTGGGCCTTGGCGACCGTGACCTCGGACTTGCCCAGTTGCGAGAAGTATTTCGGCCCGACGTAAGCCGCCAGCAAGCCGATGATAACGATAACTACCAAGAGTTCAAGCAGGGTAAAACCAGCCTGGCGGACCCGCGCGGCGGTGTCCTGGTTCTGCACACGATACATCCAACCGACTCCTCTATTGCTTTAGTGTAAAGCCTTGCGTGAAGGCTACCATGGCCCCGTCATGGCGACAAATCATTTTCCCGCATCGATCGTCGGTCGAATTCGCAAACGGATTTCTTGTTCGCAAAATTCTAACCTCGTTCTGCCCGCCTGAACACTGTTAAGGCAATCGTCCCCCCATCCCTGGGGTCGGGGATGACGGAATGCCTAGCATACCCCGTTATCTGTGTGAAATCCTTTATGTTTTTTCGTTAATGGGAGAAGGATTTCTGTCGTTTTTGCGCGAATTTTTTCCCAAGTGCATTTAAAGTTTCTGTCAGTATATTTCCCAATATCATCGCTTATCTTCGCTTATTTCCACGCGAAAATCTTTCGAAACGATAATATTTGCACGAAATTAACAACAAAAATATTGAGCTACGGAAAAACCGGCGTTACAGTGACGCATCGATGAGTTTTGCGTTGCCTTAAATCATGAAAATCTCTGCTTTTCGTACCGTTATCGCCGTCAGCCTCGCCTCCCTGCTCGCCGCCTGCGGCAGTGGCGCCCAGATCGACCAGCCGGTCCAGACCGCCGCGATGACCGGCAGCGCCGCCCAGGTTGCCTCGGCCAACTCGCCGGCACCGGATTGCGCGGCCGAAGGCTGCAACGGCCTGCGCATCATCGACGCGAACGCCGAAGCCTTCCGCTACGAAGCCATGCGCCGCGCCGCAGCCGACGCACCGCAGTCCTGATCGCCCTCCAGCAAGCGTAACTCCATGCAGCGCGCCAGCGCATGCGCCCGGTTGTTGACGCCGAGCGTGCGGTAGATCCGCTGCAAATGGTTCTTGACGGTCAGCGCGCTGATCCCCAGGAGCCTCCCCATCTCGTCATTGCTCTTCCCCGCCCGCAGCCAGCCGATGATCTCGGTCTCGCGCGCGGAGAGCGCACGTACCGGCGCCCCGGCCATGAGCGTCCGCGCCGCCGGCAGCCGCCCGAGCGCCAGGTGCAGGTGCGGCAGCAGCAGTTCCAGGAAATACGCGTGACGCGCGGTCGGCCGCACCGCCAGGCCGAACAGCAGGAACACACTCCCGCCCATGCTCGTCGGCCCCGTGCCGTGCGCGAGCACATTGTCGAATCCCAGCCGCAGGATCTCGCCGCCCAGGCCGTCCGGCGCCTCGTGCGCGTCGATCGCCATCGCCAGCCGGCCACCCCGCGCGATGCGCAGCGCCAGGTCCGTCAACGCCTGCTGCGCCCCCGGCGCCAGCACGGTGCCGTGCAGGCATTCCAGCCGCGTCAACATGCCGCCGTGGCCGAACTGCAGGCACACGAGCACCCGGTGCGGCAGCAGCGCCTGCACCTGGCCCTGGGTCCACAGGAAGAACTGGTGCGGGCCCGCCACGCGCAGGCCGGATTCGATGGCGCACAGCACGTATTCCTGCTCCTGGCGGCTGAGGATGACGACAGGGTCCACGGTCAGGCGACGAAGCGGTAGCCGGTGCCGCGCACCGTCTCGATATGCTCCTGGTGACCGCTCGGCTGCAGCGCGTGGCGCAGGCGGCCCACGTGCGCGTCGACCGTGCGCTCCTCCAGCACGGCGTGCCGGCCCCAGACCTTGTCCAGCAATTGCGAGCGCGTGTGCACGCGCTCCGGATGGTGCATGAGGAAGTTTAGTAAACGGAATTCGACGGCCCCCAGCGCGACCGGACTGACCCCGGCCACCACGCGCTGCGTGTACGGATCGAGGTGCAGGCCCGCCATCTGCACGGCGTCGACGGACGCATGCGGCACGCGCCGGCGCAGCACGGCCTGCATGCGGGCCAGCAGCTCGCGCGGATTGAACGGTTTCGTCAGGTAGTCGTCGGCGCCGGATTCCAGCGCGAGGATCTTGTCGTGCTCCCCTGCCCGCGCGGACACCATGATGATGGCGATCCCCCGCGTGCGCGCCTGCGCGTGCAGGCGCCGGATCAGCGCTTCGCCCGACTGGCCCGGCAGGTCCCACTCGAGCAACAGCATGTCGGGGACCGCGTCGTCGAGCAGGACGAGCGCCGACTCGGCGTCCGCGCACAGGCGGACGTCGTGGCCCGCGCGGGTCAGGTTCAGTTCCAGCAGCTGGCGGACGGCCGGGTCGGGGTCCGCCACGAGGACATGTGCGCGCATATAAGATCCTTGTCTCGGCGACAACAGGATCAAATATGCACTAAGCAAAGTCCCCTGAACAATATGATTTCTATTGGAAATTCATATGTTTATCGAATAAATCGACGGCGCTGCATCGCCCCCAGCAAGACCAGGCCCGTCGCGACGATCGCCCAGTCAGCCGGCTCCGGCACCGGATTCACGGCCGCAACGCCAGGATCGACGGCCACCACCGGCGCCTCGCCCGCCACCAGGCTGATCTGCACTGCCTGGAACGCCAGGTAATCGCCCACGCTGTCGAGCAGGCTGACCGACAGCCCCGTGCTGCCGCCGTCGGTCGGCACGCCGCCGAACGTCACGTCGAAGCCGAATTTGCCGCCGAGCGTAATCGACTGGAAGAACTCCGAGAACGCATCGCTCGAGAACGTGTACGAACCGCCCGACTGGACCACGTTGTCGAGGAACGGCGTGCCGGTGAAGGCGCCGTCCAGGCCGCTGATCGTCGCCGTCAGCACGTCGCTCGTGGCGAACGGCAGGAAATCGATCTGCATGTAGCCGTCGCCGGTCTTGCCGGTCGTGTCGAGCGCCACGTGGTAGATCGGGCTTGCGGTGGCGGCGCCGGCCAGCAGGGACAGCGCCAGCAGCGCGCGGGAGAAGAAGGTCTTCAGGTTCATCATGTGCGATCTCTCAATCAAAAGGTGCCGGAATACAGTTTCGACGTGAACGTGATGTTCGTCTTCGACGGGTTCGTGAACGTCAGCGCCACGGTCACGGCGGCGCCTGGCGCCAGCGTGGTGCCCGGCAGGGTCACGTACGGCGCGCCGTTGAAGTCGCCGCTCCTGTTGTCGAGCGTGACGCCGGCCGGCAAGCCTTGCAGCACGTAGCGCAGCGGGCCGGACAGCGCCGCGCCGCTCGTGTTCGTGAACGTCACGTTGCCGCTGAATTTACCGGTGACGCGGTTGTAGCCGAGCGTGCCCGGCACGATCTTCACGCCGGCCGTGACGTCCGTGTAGGCCGGCGCCAGGTTCAGGCTCACGACGACCGGATCGTGGTCGGACGCGCGGAACGGATTGTTCACGTACGGGTCGTCGGCCGTGTCGCCCAGGTTGTAGTCGATCGCGTCCGGTTCATCCGCATTGTTGTGCCACTCGGTCACGCCGGCCACCTGCGGGTCGAGGGCGCTGCTGGCCAGCGCGTGGTCGAGGTAGCCGCTCTGGCCGTCGAACACGTACGAATACGGGGTGCCGTTCGGCCGCACGAAACGCTCCAGCTCGTTGACCATGCCGTTGTCCGTCAGGTACGCGATCGGGTCTTCATGGCCGTACGCGTTGAAGTCGCCCACGGCCAGCACGTCCGGATCGCCCGCCGCCGCCACGACGGTCGGGATGAAGTAGGAGAACAGGCGCTTGGCCTGCAGCACGCGGGTCGCGGTCCAGCAACCCTGGCCGTCGCCGCTGTCCGTGTCGCCCGCACCCGCGCCGCCGCAGCTGCCCTTCGACTTCAGGTGGTTGACGATCAGCGAGAACTTCGCGCCGTTCGCATTGACCTTGAAGGTCTGGGCCATCGGCGGACGGTTGTTGACGGCGTCGCCGTCCGACAGCGCGCCGCCCACCGGCGTCAGCACGGCCGGCTTGTAGATCATCGCCACGCGGATCGCGTCCGTGCCCGTCGCGGCCGGCTTGGCCACGTACGCGTACGTCGGCGTGGGCGCGCCGATCGACGCGTTCAGCGCGTCGACGAGGTAGCTCACCGTGATGTCGCCGTCGTTCTGGATTTCCATCAGGCCGACGGCATCCGCGTTCATCTCTTTCAGCTCGTTGACGATCTTGTCGCGCTGGCGGTTGAACTCGGCGAGGTTGTCGGCGCCGCGGCAATTGCTTTTCGATGGTGCGGACGAGCCGATCGTGCAGCCCCGCCCCGTGCGGCCCCACGCGTCGGTGCCGTCCGTGAACGTCGTGAAGAAGTTCAGCACGTTGGCGCTGGCCACGCGGACATTGCCCGCGACGACGGTCGGCGCATCCTCGCGCGCGTTCGTGCGGCTGAACACGGGCGTCTCGGTCGGCTGCAGCTTGTACCAGCCGCCGCCGCCACCGATGGCGCCGAAGTCGAGCACCCCGACGAGGTCCGTCACCGTGTCGCCCGCGCGCACGGTCTTGTCCGCGGCGAGGTAAGGGATGTGCGGCGGCGTCGTGAAGATGCCGTCGTCCAGGACCACCATGTTCTGCGCGTTGGCGGCGATCAGCGCGTTCGCGTCAAGCGTGCCGGCGCGGTAGCGGTTCGTCGGCGTCTCGCGGCGGCCGTTGGCCAGCACCAGTTCGCCGCGGTCGCCCAGGTAGCTGTTGCCGTTGACGGTCAGCGGACTGGTGAAGCGCACGAGCATGCCTTCGTAGTGGCTCAGCTCGGTCGGCAGGTCGATGTTGACGGGGGTGATCGTGTTGCCGCTGCCGAGGACCGTGGCCGCGCTAACGTCCTTCAGTTCCGTATAGGAGCGTTTCGCACCGTTCGGCGTGAACTCCGTCACGGTGCCCGTCACGCGCACGAGGTCGCCTTCTTTCACGGCGGCTGCGGCCGTGGCGCCGAACACGAAGATCGCGTCGGACGTGTTCGGGTCGCCATCGCCCTGCGGGTCCTGGATGTAGAAACCGCTGCCCAGCTTCTTCGTGACGACGCCGGAGGTCGTCTGCACGGTGTTCACGTACGGGCTCGTCAAGCCGCTGCCCTGGATCTGCGGGATCTTGACGAGGCCGCTGACGGCCACGTTGACGGTGCAGCTCGCGCTCTGGCTCGCGTCGTTGGCGAACGTGATCTCGACCGGATACGTGCCGGCCGGCAGGCTCGCGTCGACGACGAGGTTCGCCGTCGCCGTGCGGTTGTCGGCGGTGGCCGGCGTGAAGCCCGTCAGGCTGATGCCGGACACGGCCCCCTTGCTGATGACGGCGCTGTTGACGAGGCTGTCGGCGTCGCTCGCCTGCAGCGGCGCGGTCGTGCCGGTGCCGACGTCGATGCCCACGCTGCCCGGACACGCGAGCACGATCGGCTGCGGCAGCGGTCCGCCGCTGCACGACACACGGTCGCTGGACGTGTTGCGCGGGGCCGCCGCGCCGGTGACGAAGTCGCTGCTGTTGTCGTTGGTGTCCAGGCAGCCATTACCTTTGCGCAGAACGGCCAGCGTGTTCGACGGCGCCGGCGTGGCGCCCGAGCCTTCGTAATAGCCGGCAGTGGTGCCGAAGCCGACGAGGTCGACGACGTTGTCGACCGGCCTGGCGCCCGACAGGGCCGTGATCGAGTTGACGAGCGCGACCTTGCCGGCCGTCGCGCTCATCGTGATGGTGCCGGTGGCGTCCGGCGTCAGCGCATCCGTGCCGCCGCTGCCCAGCGCCTCGTGCACGAGGTAGTACTGGCCGGCGGCCAGGGTCACGCTGGCGGGCAGCTTCGTCACCTGCCAGCTGGTCCCCGTGGCCGACGCGTATTGCACGCTCCAGTTGGTCAAGGTGACGGCCGTGTCGCCCGTGTTCAGCAGTTCGATGTAATCGTTCTTGTAGGTGGCGCCGGAATTACCGCCGCCGCCGTAGACCTGGCTGATGACGACGCCGCCCGGTGCGGCGAACACGGGTGCCGACAGGCCGGCCAGCAAGGCGGCCAGCACGGTCATGCGACCTGGAGAGTGCAAATGGGTCATGGGGTTTCCTGGAAATGATTTGTCAATGCAACACTTAACAAATGTATATTAAATGCGCAAATTGACAACATCATGACCATGGATTAGTCCGAACGGACTAATTCAGCGCTTGCGATAAGGTGCGGCCAGCGGCTCGCCGATGAACAGCCCCTGCGTGGGCCACGCGACGCTCTTCCAGTAGGCTTCGATCGCGCTATTGCCCTGCACATAATGCTTGAGCAGCACGGCCGGGTTCGGGAATTTCTGCCAGTGGTTGCAGGGTTCGCTGACGGTGCCATAGCTGGCGGTCGCGCCCGCTTCCAGCCAGCGCAGGCTGCTCATCTGGTCGCCGCCGAGCAGGTCACCTCCCAGCGAGGTCAGGTGGTCGGCCAGCGCGCCGGGCAGGAAGCGCAGCGTGTCCAGTTTGGCGACCTCGGCCATGCCCGTCTCGTAGATCATGACGTCCTGCGCGCCGTCCAGCACGTCGGCCTGCATCGTCTTCGTCGTCAGCTTGCGCGCCGCGATCCGGCCGGCCGGCGGAAAGAACTGGGCGCGGGAATTGCGCGCCTTTTCCGACGTCGCCAGGAAATAGGCGGTGGCCGGCGCAATACGGAAGCCCGCGCCGGTGCCGCGGTCGATGAGGGCTTTCGCCTGCTCCACGGATTCCGTCGGCAACAGCATCGACAGGCGGATGTTCAGGTCGGTGTACGGACGGGAAGAACTGGAATTGAAGTAAGGACTCGGCCGCCCCGGCAAACAAGTCTTGATGCACTGGTCGGGATCGAACCCGAGACTGTAGGCGCCCGTGATCGAATTGCACGCGACCTTGTACGGCGCCGTCCACACCATCAGCACGGCCTGCACCTCGGGCCGCAGGTGCGCGTCGATCTCTTCCTTCAGTTGCGCGAAGCGTTCCGGGCTGATCTCGTGCGGCTTGCCGGGAATGCGCACGTGCACGACGTTGACCGCCGGGATGCCGCGCCGCTTGCGGTAGTACTCGCCGACCTTGACGCTGTTCGGCTCGGCATCGTTGATGACGATGGCCAGTTGATCCGACTGTAGATGGGGGGCGCTGACGAATTGGGCACGGGCCGGTGCCGTCAAGACAGCGATAAGAAGCAGGGTCAGGCAGAGTCTCGGGATCCGGATCATGGGCAGTGGTCACGTGGATGAAAAACGGGAGCGCGAGGCTCCCGTTCATCATGCCACAGCTTGCAAGGCGTACAACTTAGGCACGGCTTAGTGTGCGCTTGCGCACCGCGACGCCCAGGATGCACACGCCCGCCAGCAGCATCGCGACGTTCCCGGGCTCCGGCACGGGAGAGATCGCGAACACTTCCATCGCGTCCAGCCTCACGATCTCGCCGTGCAGGCTGCCGTCGATGATGCTGTAGCCTTCGTTAGCCGGATTTCCATAGCTCAGTTGCCAGGACAATGCCGCCGTCAGCTCGTCGTTGACGAACAGGTCGGGGCCGGAACCGAACACGGGACCGTAGCCGGCCTCGTTGTACGTCTGGCGCAAGCCCTGGCTCGGCAGCACGAAGTCGGTGAGGACTTGCCGGTACACGGCCGGCGTCGTCATGTTGAACAGGAAGGCCGTGCGCTGCCAGTCGCGCTGGGTCTCGTGCCAGCCCTCGTCCGAGGCCCAGCCCTGCGGGTTGTAGCCGCCCACGAGAAAGCTCGCGCCGTCGTCGTTCGTCACTTCGAGCAGGGTGAAGGTCGCGCCCTTCCCGTCCGCGCCCGCGTGGAAGGCGTCCGACGTATCGCCGGGACGCAGGGTGTACACGTTGTTGAGGTTGAATTCGCCGGCACCGAGCCAGCGTTCGAGTTGGGCGTGACTGTCCGCGTCCAGCAGAGCAGATCCGCCGATGATATCGCCTGCCGCCGCCGTGCCGCCGACGCCGGCGAGCGCGCATGCCGCGATGATCGTCTTCATCTTCATGATGTTCCCCCGATGGGTTTCGACGATGCATTGTATGCCGCATGCGCGCGGCCATACGCACTGTAGCGCTACGGAACTATGGGAAAAGACGCGTCCGCACGCTCGGCGCGGACGCGGGAGGCGCACGCCTTAAGCGCGCTTGTAGACGTCCTCGAAGCGGACGATGTCGTCCTCGCCGAGGTAGCTGCCCGACTGCACTTCGATCAGGTGCAGCGGCAGCTTGCCCGGGTTTTCCAGGCGGTGCGTCATGCCGATCGGAATGTACGTGGACTCGTTCTCGGACAGCAGCGTGACGTTGTCGCCGCACGTGACGCGCGCCGTGCCCGACACGACGATCCAGTGCTCGGCGCGGTGGTGGTGCATCTGCAGCGACAGCTTTTCGCCCGGCTTGACGCAGATGCGCTTGACCTGGAAGCGGTCGCCCGCGTCGATGCCTTCGTAATAGCCCCACGGACGGTACACCTTCGTGTGGTACAGGTGTTCCGTGCGCTCGTTGCCCTTGAGGTGGTCGACGACATTCTTGACGCGCTGGACCATGTCCTTGTGCGCGACGAGCACGGCGTCGTTCGTCTCCACGACGACAAGGTCCTTCACGCCCACGACGGCCACGATGCGGCTCTCGGCGCGCACGAGCGTGTTGCTCGTGCTGTCGAGGTAGACGTCGCCGCGGATCGCATTGCCATTGGCATCCTTGTCCTGCACGTCGGCCAGCGCCGACCACGAACCGACGTCGCTCCAGCCGATGTCGGCCGCGACGACGACGCCGTCGCGCGTGTGTTCCATCACCGCGTAGTCGATCGAGTCGGACGGGCTCGCGGCGAACGCGGCTTCGTCCAGGCGGCAGAAGTCCAGGTCGCGGTACGCCGACTGCACGGCGGCGCCGGCGGCCTCGGCGATCGTCGGCGCATGCTTCCCGATCTCGGCCAGGAAGCGGTCGGCGCGGAACATGAACATGCCGCTGTTCCAGTAGAAGCCGCCGTCGGCGACGAAGCCTTCGGCCGTGTTGCGGTCCGGCTTTTCGACGAACCGGTCGATCTTGTAGCAGTCGTCGCAGCCCGGCAACGGCTCGCCGCGGCGGATGTAGCCATACCCCGTTTCCGGGGCGCCCGGCACGATGCCGAACGTGGCCAGCGCGCCTTTTTCGACTTGCACCGCCGCACGTTCCACGGCGAGGCGGAACGCTTCGTTCTTTTCGATCACGTGGTCGGCCGGCAGCACGAGCATCACGGCGTCCGGATCCTGCGCCTTCAGGAAGGCGGCCGCTGCCGCCACGGCCGGCGCCGTATTGCGCCCCGCCGGCTCGAGCAGGATGCCGTGCGGCGTGATGCCGACGCCGCGCAGCTGCTCGGCCACGAGGAAGCGGTGCTCATTGCCGCAGACCACCAGCGGCGCCATCAACCCCGGCCAGCCGCGGACCCGCAATGCGGTTTCCTGCAGCATCGTCTTGTCCGTCACCAGCGGCAGCAGCTGCTTGGGCATCACTGCCCGCGACAGCGGCCACAGACGGGTACCGGCACCGCCGGAGAGGATGACTGGGTAAATTTTCATGCGTTGGCTTTCTCTAGTGTCTTGTCTGTGTCTTCGGCTTGCTCGGTGCGCCGGCTGCGGCGACGGTCGCGCGCGTTCAGCCATTCCGACGAGCTGTACTCGGAGGAATGCTTCATCTCGCCGGCACGGTCGATGCTGTAGTCTTTGAAAACGATCATTTCATGTAATGTCACGTCGTTCAGCACGCGAGTGTACTCGAAAAGCACACTACGGACGACCTCGGCACCCTCGCAGATATGGCTGCCGTGGCCGATCCACGTGGGGCCGATGATCGTGGCGCCGGCCTCGATCTTGACGCCGGAACCGATGTAGACGGGACCCTTGATCGTCGTGCCCCGCCAGTCGATGCTCGTGTTCAAACCGGTCCACAGGCCGGGCTCGATCTGGATGCCCGGCACGTCCATATGATTGACCTCACCAGTCAGCACGTTCTGCAGCACTTCCCAGTAATCGCTCACGCTGCCGATGTCCAGCCAGTTGAACGGACGGCCCTGGGCATAGAACGGCATGCCCTTTTCGGCCAGCAGCGGGAACAGCTGGGAACCGATGTCGAACTCCACGCCCGACGGGATCAGGTCGATCACTTCCGGTTCGAAGATGTAGATGCCCGTGCTGATGAAGTTCGACAGCGCTTCTTCCTGCTTCGGCTTTTCCTGGAACTGGGTGATGCGGCCATTCTGGTCGGTCACGACGACGCCATAGCTCGACACCTTGTCCCACGGGACTTCCTTCGTGATGACGGATGCCATCGCCCCCTTGCGGCGGTGCTCGAGGAGCGCGGCCTTGAGGTCGAGGTCGATCAGCGCGTCGCCGCACAGGACGATGGTCGTGTCGTCGAAGAAGCCGCCGAATTCCTGGATCTTCTTCATGCCGCCGGCCGAACCGATCGGCACGGCGACGACTTCGCCGTCTTCCTTCGTGTAGCCTTCGAAGGAATAGCCGATCTGGACGCCGAACTGCTCGCCCTCGCCGAAGTATTCCTCGATCTTTTCGTGCAGGTGGCTGACGTTCACCATGATCTCGGTCACGCCGTGCTTGCGCAGGTGCTCGATCAGGTAAGCCATCACGGGCTTGCCCAGCACGGGGATCATCGGTTTCGGCAGGTCATAGGTCAACGGACGTACACGCGTACCTTTGCCTGCTGCAAGAATCATCGCTTTCATGGTTCGGTCCTCATACGTTTATTTTGGGGTAGTCTGGTAGCGCCAGGAATCGGCGCACATTTGCGCGATGTCACGCTGTGCGGTCCATCCGAGTTCCTCGCGGGCTTTCGTCGGGTCGGCGTAGCACTTGGCAATGTCGCCGGGGCGACGGTCGACGATCTGGTACGGAATCGGCTTGCCGCAGGCCTTTTCGAAGGCATGCACCATTTCCAGAACGCTGTTGCCATTGCCGGTGCCGAGGTTGTACGTGTACAGGCCGTCGCCCTTGGCCAGCTTGTCCAGCGTCTTCACGTGGCCGATGGCCAGGTCAACGACGTGGATGTAGTCGCGCATGCCGGTGCCGTCCGGCGTCGGGTAGTCGCCGCCGTACACGGACAGTTTTTCGCGCTGGCCGTTGGCGACCTGGGCGATGTACGGCACCAGGTTGTTGGGGATGCCGTTCGGCTCCTCGCCGATCAGGCCACTTTCATGGGCACCGACCGGGTTGAAATATCGCAGCAGTGCGATGCGCCAGTCCGGCTCGGCCTTGAACACGTCGCGCAGGATCTCTTCGATCATCAGCTTGCTGCGGCCATACGGATTGGTGGCCGACAGCGGGAAATCCTCCTTGATCGGCACCGAGGCCGGATCGCCGTAGACGGTGGCCGACGACGAGAACACGAGCGTCTTGCAGCCGAACCTGGCCATCGTCTCGAACAGCGCGACGCTGCCGTAGACGTTGTTGTCGTAGTAGCGCAGCGGCTGCGCCACCGATTCGCCGACCGCCTTCAGGCCGGCGAAGTGGATCACGGCATCGATCTTGTGGGCGGAAAACACGGCTTCCATGGCCGCGCGGTCGCGGATGTCGCCTTCGACGAAGTCGAACGGCTTGCCGGTGATCTTTTGCACGCGGTCTTGCACGGAACGCACCGCGTTGTACAGGTTGTCGTACACGACCACGTCGTGGCCGGCGTTCTGCAGTTCCACGACGGTGTGCGAACCGATGTAACCCATGCCGCCAGTAACGAGAATCTTCATGAATGCTCTTCTTTCTTTAAATGTTGCTGCCGCCGTGACCCCGTTTTCTTTTCTGGAGCCGGCGCGCATCGTTATGTTGTTGGCCGCGTGGTAAAACCGCCGCCATCCCTGTCTGGTGTTTTGGTGTACTACAACCTCGTGGACGCTATCGTGCGCCCTTCAACTTCAACTCCTTGAGGAACAGCCAGATGAAGGCCATGTCCTCGATAAAATACCGGCGGAACATCCGGCGCGGCTCCTGCAGGAAACGGTAGAACCATTCCAGCCCGGACTTCTGCATCCAGAGCGGCGCGCGCTTGACGTGTCCGATCGCCACGTCGAAGGTCCCGCCCACGCCCATGGCGAACGGCACCTTCATCTCGGCCTGCCAGCGGCCGAGGAACTGCTCTTTTTTCGGCGAACTGATCGCCACGAACAACAGGTCGGGACGCGCGGCACGGATCTGGCGGGCCACCTCCGCTTCTTCCGCCTCGCCCTTCCAGTAACCGTTGCGGTAGCCGGCCAGCACCAGGTTCGGATACCTGTGCCGGTACGTCGCGGCCACCTTGCTCACCACTTCTTCCCTGGCGCCGAGCAGGAACACGCGCCAGCCCTTCTCGCCCGCGCGCCGCATCAGCGCCTCGAACAGGTCGCAGCCCGCGACCCGCTCCTTCAGCGGCCGGCCCAGCAGGCGCGACGCCCACACGACCGGCATGCCGTCGACATTCACGAGCGCGCAATCGTTGATGATCCGGCGCAGTTCCGGATCGCGGCTGGCCTTGACCAGCTTGTCGACGTTGACCACCACGTGTTGATGGGGCCGTCCTGTGTGGATGAACCCCTCGACCGTCTGCAATGTCTCTTCCATCGTCAGGTTGTCGATGGAGCACCCCATCAGCGTGATGCGCTCGTTCATGTCTACCTCATGATTAACCTTGCCCGCGGATTTCCTTCGTCAGGATGTCCACGATGCGTTCCGCCGCACGGCCGTCCCACAGGTGCGGCCGGCGGCCCTGCTTGCCCTCGCCGCGCAGGATCTTGCGCGCTTCGAGGAGGATTGCGGCCGGGTCGGTGCCGGCCAGCACGTTCGAACCTTCGTCCACGGTCACGGGACGTTCCGTGTTCTCGCGGATCGTGACGCAGGGCACGCCCAGCGCCGTCGTTTCTTCCTGCAGGCCGCCGCTGTCCGTCAGCACGACGGCCGCATCCTTCCACAGGTTCAGGAAAGCCATGTACGCCTGCGGACCGGCCAAGGTGACGTTCGGACCCAGGTCGATGCCGAATTTCTCGATGTTCGCGCGGGTGCGCGGGTGCACGGGGAAGATCAGCGGCAGGTCGGCCGCGATCTCCTTCAACGCGCCGGCGATGCGCGTGAACGTGGCGGCGTCGTCCACGTTGCTCGGACGGTGCAGGGTCACCACGCCGTAGCGCTGGCCGGCGTTCTTGCGCTCGGCCTTCCACGCGCTCGTCTCGAACGACGACGTGTCGGCACTGCTCAATTTCTCGGCCTGGTACAGCACGTTGTCGACCATCACGTGGCCGACGTAGTGGATCGCGTCCTCTTTCTTGCCTTCGCGGCGCAGGTGCTCGACGGCCGACGGTTCCGTGACGAAGAACCAGTCCGAGATGCTGTCCGTGACGAGGCGGTTGATTTCCTCCGGCATCGCCATGTCGAAACTGCGCAGGCCCGCTTCGACGTGGGCGACCGGGATATTCAGTTTCTTGGCGACGATCGAGCACGCGAGCGTGGAATTCACGTCGCCCACGACGAGCACGGCGTCCGGGCGCTCGCCCTGGCACAGCTCTTCGAAGCCGATCATGATCTTGGCCGTCTGCTGGGCATGGCTGCCGCCGCCGGCGGCCATGAACACGTCCGGCTGCGGGATGCCCAGTTCTTCGAAGAACACGTCGTTCATCTCGCGGTCGTAGTGCTGCCCCGTGTGGATGATCTTGAACGCCGGCGCGTCGGCCCGCGCCTGCAGCGCGCGCACGATCGGTGCGATCTTCATGAAGTTGGGGCGGGCACCTGCGACCAGATAGATGAGCATTTGAAACAATCCCTATAGTTATGGAAAAACGCTGTTAGAAAAACGTTATTGTAAACTTGCACTCGACCGGAACGGCGGACGATACGGTGCTGATCTTCAAAACATCGCACGGCTGCCTGCTTTCATAGCAGCGCGAGTACCAGCCGAGCGGCGGATTTTCATTGCCGCGCACCAATTCCAGCTTCAGGTCCGCGCCGTGCGCATGCATCTGCAGCGCGAAGCGCTTGCCCCGCACGTGCAGGCCGGCACTGTTCAGCCGCACGTCCAGGCCGGGCGCGAAATGCCAGAACAGCTCGACCTGGTGATGTTTCTTGGCGGCGATCTCGTCGCGCACGGTAAGGGTCGCGCTGGCCGCGTCGAAGCGGACGCTCCGCATGTGCCGGACGGGATCGGCGAGGCGCTCGTAGCCGTCGTGCGAACCCCGAAAATCGAATTCGTGCGGCGATTGCGGCATGCGCTCGATGGACGCCCGCGCCTTTTTCAGCCACATGAAGCGCCCGCCGGACACCGACTGGTCGAGCCCGTCGATGCGCACCGTGTTGTGCGCCGACGTGCCGCGGAAGTAATCGCGCCATTTGTGTTCCTGCCAGTACGAATACGTGCCGGGATCGACGAGACACTCTTCGCCGCCGACGGACAGGGTCAGCGCCAGCGCGTCCGCATGGCCGTGCGCGGCGATGCCGAGATAGCCCAGCGGGCCGCAATCGACCATCCCCTTGATCTCGCCCGGCTCGCCGAAGTGCGAGCCGAACAGCAGGTAGCCGCCGTCCGGGAAGGCCCAGCCCGTCTCCGACTCGTGCGGATCCGCTTCCGGCCGCTTCCCGGGCAAGGTGTGCAGCAGCCAGCGCACGCCCGGGTGCGTGGGCGGCACGCGGCGCAGCACGGCGTCGCCCAGCGCCAGCAATTGTTCGGCGCGGTCGCTGCCGGGAGAGTCCAGCCGGAACACGATGCCGTCGTCCGCATCGCCCACCATCGGCACGTTGCCGCCGACGTCGCGCACGGAGCGCAGGAAGCGCAGTGCGCGCAGCAAGGCGGTCCAGTAGGCGCGCGAGAACGGGTGGTCGCACGCCTGGCCGACGAGGCCGGCGACGAACAGGAATTCGGACGAAAAGACGTGGTACGCGAACGCCTGCTCGCGGTTCACGCCGTCGCGTGAGAACTGTGCCTGCGCTTCGTGCTCCAGTTCGCGCCGGGCCTGTTCCAGCCACGCGCCCGACGACTTCCAGCACGGCCAGATCGACGCGCCCACGTACAAACCGGCCAGTTCGCCGATCAGGTGATTGTTCGCCGACGAATGGCGGGAAAGATGCCGCGCGATCGCGCTGCAGTGGGCGTGGATGGAATCGAGCCAGTCGGCACGCAGCCGCTGCCCCTCCTCGCCCGCGAACAGGCCGCTGCCTTCGCCGCCGATCATCTGCCACACGAGGCCCCAGTTGATGAGGCGGATGCCCAGTTCCAGCGAGCTCGTCCAGTTGGGGCCGACGAGCGGCGGGCACTGGTCGAGCCAGCTGCGCAGCTGCGTCTGCAGCGCGTGCAGCCAGGCGACGTCGTTCGTCACGGTCCACGCCTGCGCGAGGCGCACGAGGTGCAGGTGGCGGTTCAGTTCCCACACGTGCTTGATGTCGCCGACCTGTTCGCGGTTCGTGATCGTGATGTCGCCCGCATAGATGGCAGGTCCCACGACGCCGCTGTCCGGATCGCGGTTCCACACGGGCGGCATGCCGACATCGAACCGGCGGTTGGCGAACAGGACGACGTGGCCGGCGCAGATGCTGTCGGCGTCGGCCAGCAGCGCGTCGCGCTCGGCCTGCGACAGGGTCGGGCTACCCTGGACATTGAACATGCGGGCACGGGGCAGCGGCGGTGCGGCGCGCGCGCGCATGCGTTTCGCCACGCGCGTAACGGCCGCCTGCTGGATCCGATAGCCGACCTCGGCCACGGACATGCAGCGCAATCGGTTGACCAGCCAGACCATCCCTGTCGCTTCGCTCATCATCGTGTCCCCGCCAGTTCACGGTAGATCGCGGACAGCTGCCCGCACACTACCTCGGTTGAGTATTGTTGTTCGATGGTTGCGCGCGCACGTTCCGCCAGCCGGTCGCGCAGGGCAGAGTCGCCCAGGAGTCGTGCAAGCGCCCTGGCGAGCGCCTGTTCGTCGCGCGGCGGCACCAGCAGGCCGTTGTCGCCGTCGCGCAGGGTTTCGGGAATGCCGCCGACGCGCGTCGCGACGACGGCCTTGCGTGCCGCCATCGCTTCCAGCATCGACATCGGCAAGCCTTCCGCGTGGGAAGGCAGGCAGAACACGCTGGCCTTCGCCAGTTCGGCATCGCGCGCCTCCGGGCCGACCCAGCCGGGCAGTTCGATGCGTTCGGCGATGCCCAGCTCGGCCGCGCGCCGGCGCAGGCCTTGCGCATCGCCTTCGCCGCCGAACACGAGACGCAGCGGCGTCGGGCCGGACGCCTCGCGCACGAGGCGCGCGCCCGCCTCCAGCAATTCATACACGCCCTTGGCCGCTTCCAGCCGGCCCAGGAACAGGACGCGGCCGGGCACGGCGGCGTCGACGGGCGGCAGCGCCGGCAGCGGCACGGCATTCGGCACGACGGCCACGCGGGCGCGCGGCGCGAACGTGTGCACGAACTGGGCCCAGCCTTCGGACAGGGTGATCACGAGCGAACTCGCTTCCAGCGTGTGGCGGATCCAGCGCCGCAGCAGGGAGCCCGACTCTTCGGTGGCGAAGGTGCGGAAACCGCCGCCGTGCAAATGAAAAATGGTCTTGCAGCCGGCCAGCCGCGCGACCAGCAGCACGAGCGACTTGCGCAGGAAGCTCGCGTGCGACGCCGCGTGCACGTGGACGATGGCCGGATGCCGCGCCACGCAGGTGACGAGCGTCTGCCAGAACCCGGACGCCGCGCCGCGCGCCTTCACGAGCGCCGAACCGTCGCGGTGGGTGGCGACGTAGCGCACGGACTCGCGCTCGAACAGGCCGTGACGGCGCAGCACGGACACCACCGCCGCCACCCCGCCCCTGCCTTCGAGCGCGGTACCGACCATCAGGACCCGTGGCGGAGCCTTCGTCCGCATCTGTGCTGGTCGTTCCAACGCTCAGGCCCTTATAAATTGGACAATATTTCGATAATACATCATGATTTTCCCGCCGTGCGCACGCTTCAACTCTCGATCGCGATGAACTCGAACTTGCCGTTCGGCCCGCGCGGAATCGCCGCCACCCGCTCGACGCGGACCTTCACGCCCGGCACGCGGAGCAGGAACTTGTCGACGAGCGCGCGCTCGTCCGCATCGGTGAATCCATCCGCCGTCACGACGCGCAGCACGAACTCGCCCTCGCCGCGGTACAGCACCTGCCCTTCGACGAGATGTCGGTCGTGGCCTTGAAAAATGCGGTCCAGGCGCGCGATGATGCGGCCGTCTGGCAGGGTGACGATCTTTTCCTGCCGTCCGATCACGGCCTTGATCGTCGGAAACACCCGGCCGCAGGGGCAAGGTTCGCCGTCCGGGATCACGGTATCGCCCGTGCGGTAGCGCACGAGCGGCATCGCGGCATTGTTCAGCGACGTGCCGACCAGTTCGCAGGCATCGCCTTCGGTGTCCAGCAGCGCGACGCCGGAATAATCCGTGAGCACGTGGTAACGGCCCTCCTCGCACGTGCCGATGGCGGCCACGCGCTCGGCCTGGCCGTACCAGTCGAACACCTTCACGCCGAACGCCTGCTCCACGGCCGCGCGCACGCTTGGTTCCAGCGTCTCGGACGACGTCATCACGCCGCGCAGGGCGCGTCCGTGATACGTGCGGCCCGCCGCGTTCAGCCACGCGGCCAGCGCCGCGATCGACGACGGGTACGCGTGGATGACGACGGGATCGAAGCGTTCCAGCGCATCGATGTAGCGGCCAATGGTCTCGTTCGACAGATGGTACGACGACATCATGAGCATATTGCCCACCCAGTCATGGCACCAGTAGCGGCCATCCGACGGGTGGTCGGGGCAGACGATGTCGCCGCGGATCCACGCGCGCGGCTGGCCGCGGCGCCAGCCTATCCATTGCAGCTGGCGGTGCACGAACCCTTCCTCGCGCACGAGGTTGCCGAGCGACTGCACGATGGTCAGCGGCGAGCCGGACGTGCCGCTCGTCCTGATGGTCGTGCGGATCCAGGAACCGGGGCCGCGCGGGCGCACCAGTGTTTCCGGGTGCTGGCGCACGTCGGCCTTCGTCAGCATGGCGCTGCCGGGGGACAGCCGCGGCAGCGACGTGCCGTCACCGTCCAGCGGTACGCCGACCTGGCGGGCACGCCGCGCGACGTACGCGGACAGTGCCTCGCGCGACCGTTCGTTCGCGACGAGGCCCGGATACACGAGCACCCTGCCCCAGACGTTACGGACCACTTCGCGCACGAGCGAACGCAGCGAGCACTTGAGCGAGTAGGTCCACATCGACATGTTTTACTTCGGCTCCGTCAGGATTTTCTTGTAAATTTTTGCAACATTGTTACCGAGAATATCATACGTCCGATGCGTTTTTACGTACGGTGGCCCACGTAACGCGAACTCGGCGGCAAGCGCCCCGTCATTTAACAATTCCAGCACGGCAGCGGCGAACGGCGCCGCCTCCATCGGCACGCACAGGCCGGCCCCGCTCTCGTCGATGACAAGTTTCTGATCGGGAATATCGTTGGCGACGCTGGGGATGCCCAGCGCCAGGTATTCGACGAGCTTCGTGGGCGAGGACACGTCGAACAGGGTGCCGCGCGGGATCGGCGACAGGCCCACCTCGGCCCGCACGGCGTAGCCGAGCGCCGTGCGCTGGGGCAGCCAGCCCGTCAGCAGCACATGGCCGTCGAGGCCGCGCCGGGCGATCTCGCGGCGCATCCACGCCATCTCGTCGTCGGACGGGGCATCGCCGGCGATCACGAGCAGCACGGCGGGATTCTTTTCACGGAGATTTTCCGCGACGTCGAGCAGGAAGTCGGACCGGCGCGAACGCGCGATGCGGCCCAGGTACAGCACGACGCGGCGGCCGTCCAGGCGCGGGTCGGCGACGGGGTCGACATTGGCACGGTCGAACAACTGAGCGTCCACGCCCATCGGCACGGCCGTCATCTTCGACCGGTCGAACCCTTTCGCCGCGAGCCAGTCGGCCATCGCATCGCTCTGCACGAACACGTGGCGCGCGCCGGGCAGCACGAAGCGGTAGATGGCGACGCGCGACGCCCACGCGCGCAGCGCATGCCCCATCCATTTCAGCCCGCGGCCCGAGCGCCCGATGTCGTCGCGCCGGACCTCGAAGCCTTCCACGATGGGGAACGACATCCAGTAGAGGAACGGTACGCGCAGCAGCGCGGCGGCGATGCGGCCCAGCACGCCGCTGGCGATCTTGTCGCGCACCTGGATGCAGCCGGGGCGGCCGTGGCGCAGCGCACGCACGAGGCCCAGCAGGTCCCACAGCGGCGCGCACACGCTGGCGAAGCGGCTCTTCAGCGAACCGACGACGTGCATGCCGCCGGCCGGCCACGGCGACGCGTCGCCGCTGCCGCCCTGCCCCACCAGCTCCGTCGCCACGCCGTAGCGCGGCATCTCGGTGCCGAACAGGGTGCGCACATCGGCGCGGATGGGGGGCAATGGATCGCGGACGACAAAGAGGATGGAGCGCATGGATTCCTTGCCTTATGAACAACGCATGGAATCCGATTCTAGCTTACTCGTCACTGCGCACAATTGCGCGAGTCTTAAGGAAACTTAGGCCGCCCTGAGCGCGAGCAGGCGCGGCAGCAGCGCGGCGCTGGCCTCGCTGTCGATCTTGCGGCAGAAATGGGCGCGCGACGCGGCGATGCGCTCGAAGTCGCCCTCGTCGAGGATCTTGGGGTTGCGGGCGCCGTGTTCCGGCCACTGGACGTAGCGGAAGTTCTGGCCCAGCACGCGGGACGCGAACGGCGAATTCATCACGAGCGTCTGGAAGAACATCTCGTCAGGACACACGCAGCGGCGGAAGAAGCGCACGAGGCCCGGCTCGCGCGCGACGCGGGCGAGGATGTCCTGCACGCATGCCCGCGACAGCGCCCACCACGACGAGCCGCCGTACGGCCGCATCCCGCCCGGCAGCCGGCGCGTGATGCCCGTCGCGCGCATCGCGCGGTTGGCGATGCGGCAGGCGGTGCGCAGCAGGCGCGGGCCGTCGTCGCGGTAAAAATACTGGTAGCGGAAGCCGGCGGCCCACTGGCCGGGTCCGGTGCCGATGGCGACCGTGTCCAGCAGTTCATGGTGGACGTGGCGCGCGAGTGCCTCTTTCAGGCGCGCGTTCGACAGCAAGGGAAAATCCTGGGCGGACAGGAAGACGATCTTGTCGAACCCGGGCACTTCGGCCACGATCTGGTGCAGGGAGTTGAGCACGGCCTGCACCTGGCTGAACGTGCCCCAGTGGACGTCGACGCGGTCTCGCACGAGCCGTGCGGACGGGTGGACGGCGGCCGGGTCGAGCGCGCATTTGCGGTCGAGGTTCACGTACACGCGAAAATCGTCGTCGCGCAGCTGCTCGACCAGCGCATTGAGCTGGTCCAGGTCCTTGTGTGCCTGGATCAGGAATACCTGTGTCGTCATCGCGCCGAGTGTAGCACGGCGCGTGACGACATCAGGTGACGGTTGGGTCAGTTCAGGTTCACCGACTGGCTACCTACGGTCAGCGTGCGGGTCGTGCCCGACGTGGCGACCTTGGTCGTCGGACGCTTGCAGCCGACGTCGATCAGCACGAGGAACTCGGCCACCGACTTGCCGTCGTTCTTCAGGTAGAACGCGCCGTGGTCTTCCGTCACGCCGGACTTGGCCGCCGGACCGCTCCACTTCGCGAACGGGGCATTGCCGTTCAGGTCGCGCAGGCACACCGACTGGCCGCCCGCCGCGATCTTCACGCTCGACGGGCTCTCGACCGTCATCGCCACCGGCGCGTGGAAGTTCCACTCGTAGGTGTGGGCCACGACGGCCTGCAGCTTGTCGCGCACGACCATGGCGTTCTGGCCGTGCAGGTACCAGATCTGGCGCTTGGCCATCGTCAGCTGGCCGCCGTACGACGGGGTCGCGTCGCCTTCGGCGTAGTCGTAGGACGACTGGGCCGAGAAGCCGGAGACGCGGCCGTTACGCTGCAGTTGCTCGCGGTAGCCGGTCACGACCTGGCCCTTGCCGCCGTCGAACGTGACCGCGTTCTGCGACTTGGTCTGGTGATACCAGTCGGTCCACAGCGGCGAACCGTACCAGTCGTACCAGCCGGCCTTGACCAGCAGCGGCTGGCCGGCCACCGACAGCAACAGGCCGTTCTGGTCGCCGTGGCTGTGGTTGAACGAGCCGTACGGGCTGGACTTGAAGTAGAACGACGTGCGGCTCGTCGAGCCGATGTCGCTGTGCATCGCCACCCAGCCGGTGCTCGGGTAGTAGGCCGAGTTCGACGGCGGAATCTTCATCGTCGTGCCGGTCACCGGCATCGGGTACGGCGCTTCGACCACGGACAGCGAATCCTCCAGGCCCGGCAGGTTGGCCACGTACCAGGCGGCGCGCGGCGACACCATGCGGTTGGCGAAGGCGCGGAACACGCGCGGGTCCGGCTTCGTCTCGGAACCGTCGCCAAAGGCATGGACCTTCGAGCCCGGCGGCGTGAACTGCGTCGCGAAATCGAGAAAGCCCAGCGTCCACGGCTTGGCGTAGAGGTTCACGCCGGTCGCCTGGACGATCGGATCCCACAGCGCGGTCATGTAGCCCGCTGCATACTCGGCGTAGGCGGTGCCGTTGGCATAGCCGCCTTCCGCACCCGACCACGGCGACGGGGTGTTGACGTACGAACGGAACGTGAAGTCGAACCACGTCTGCGCTTCCGGGATGTCGCCCAGGGCCAGGGTCGAGATCAGGGCCATGTAGATCATCAGCGTGTTGCCGTGCGAATCGAACGGGTACTGGTCGAGGCGGCCGTTGTCGCCCGCGATGCTGCCGTACATTTCCGTCACGCGCGTCTTGACGACGGCAAGCCACTTGGCCTTGCGGGTCGCGTCCAGGTCACCGGCGAGCAGGTCGATGCCCTTCAGCAGCGACAGCGCGATCTGGCGCGTGGCCTGGTCCTGGTTGGCGTAGCTCGTGGGGCCGGTCGGGTTCAGCGATGCCAGCTGGTCGCCGCGCTTGAGCGCCTCGGCCAGGTGCACCGGATCCTTCTTCAGGCGCCACAGCACCGCGGCCGCTTCCAGCTGGCGCGACGATTCGTTGATGCGGTTGCGCACGTCGGTCTGCTGCGATGCCATCTGCGCCGTCAGCGGCGTCGAGATCGCGACCGGCCAGCGCGAATCCGACAGGTCGGGCAGCGCCGTCATCTGCAGCTTGACTTCGTTGATCAGGCGGCTGACGTACGGGTCCAGGTCGCTCTTCTTGGCCGAGCTCCACGTCGAGTACGCGGTGAAGGACGGGGCCAGCGAACGGGGACGCGCCTTGTTCAGGATGCGCGAACGCAGGGTCGCGTTGTCGGGCACTTCGAACACGGTCGACTTGCTCGTGATCGCGAACGCGCGCGGGCTCGACCATTCAGTCGAACCGGCCGGACGCACGCGCCACGTGTAATTGCCCAGTGCCAGCGCCTTGGTCGGCAGGTACCAGTTGCGCTCGACCGTCGCCTTCACCGGCGAGCCGCCCGACGGGGTGATCTCGATCTCGTAGCTGGCCGGACCGGTCGGATGGCGCGCCCAGGCAAACCCCGGCGGGTTCTGCGCCTGCACGGCGCCGTTCGCCGGCGCGGGCTGGACGACCAGCGGATCGGTGGATTGGGCCCAATCGGCGCGTGCGCTGAACGACATCAACAGCGACGACAGTGCAACGACGGCGACAACGCCCTTCCGGTGAAATTTCATGTACTTGCTCCGAGAAATATTAACTGGACGACTAGAGGGTCAGCCCGTCGGCAGGAGGCCAGGGCCCGATTTGCTTGAAGCGCTTTGCGAATGCAAATGAGCGCTGTTCGATACGAGAAATAGTACCCCAAAAAAATTTTCTTGCGGAAAATTTTCCCTTAGAAATCAAAGATTTTCTCGTTCGGAACACAAACCCAACGGCGCGATGAACCTCTTATTAACAGTAATATTTCCAGGCAAATAATCCGCGTTTTTCTACAGAAAAGACTTTTTGAAAACTGTGCGAACAAATTATCAAAGTTTATCGAATCGCCATGGATCTAATCGCTTCGACAATTATGCTATTTATTTAATCCGGAGCGCACATTACGATTGCATTACCGGCGCACCGGCACCCTGCGCCGCCTCGGCCCGCAGCGCGCGCATGCGCTTGTAGTAGCGCAGGCAATAGATGCCGAACGCGAGCGGCGCCTGTTTCAGGTAGCGCCGGCGGACCTGGAACTCTTCCTGGCGCGCCTTGATCTTGTTGGCGGACGAGACGCTGCCCGCATGGTCGCGGAACACGGTCAAGGGCCGGGCTATGGTGGCCGGCCGCGCCACCTTGCCCAGGCGCAACCACAGGTCGATGTCCATCGCGTATTTCAGCTTCTCGTCGAACATGCCCACGCGGCCGAACGCGCTGCGGCGGATGAAGACGGCCGGATGCGGCACGGACGCCCGTCCCGCGGCGAACGCGTGGTAGCTGAACGGCACCAGCCGGTACGGCGGAATCAGCTGGCCATCCTTCAACACCTGAACCGTGCCGAACACCCAGTCCACGTGCTCGCTGGCGAAGCGCTGCGCGACGGTTTCGAGCACGTCGTCGCTGGCGTAGTAATCGTCCGAGTGCAGGTGCGCCACGTATTCGCCCGTGGCCGCTTCGATGCCCTGGTTCATGGCGCGGCTGATGCCGCCGCCCACGTCGCGCAGCACGCGCTTCCGGCCCGGGTACGCCGCGATCATTTCCAGCGTGCCGTCGGTGGAGCCGCCGTCGACGAAGATGTGCTCGACGTCCTGGCAAGTCTGCCGCTGGACGGACGCGAGGGTGTCGGCCAGCGTGGCGGCGCTGTTCCAGGTGCAGGTGACGATCGAGAAGGTCGGTTTGTTCATCATTTACTCGCGATAGAAGTCCAGGATCTGGGGAATGGCGTGGAACACGTCCATCGGGAAGGCATCGGGCAGCGGCACCGTCACGGGTGTACTGCCCAGCGTGTGAGCCAGCCGCTCGACGAGCCGCGGCATGGTCTCGGCCAGTTGCAACTGGCCGTCGTAATACTGGTAGGCCGCCAGCTCCGGCGTGCCGCCGCGTGCCAGCGCGAGACACTGCTTGCCGAGGGCCAGCGCTTCGAGCACGGTGGTGCCGCACGGCTCTTCCCACACGGACGGGATCACGAGCACGTGGCTGCGCGCCGATATGCGGATCACCTCGTCGTACGGCAGCCAGCCGAGGAAGCGCACCTGCCCGTTCGCATAGCGGCCTTCCAGCTGGCCCCGCAGCGGACCGTCGCCGATGATGGTGAGCCGCGCATGCTTCGGCAGCCAGCCCTGCACCTGCGCGAGGAATTCGCCGAAGCCCTTGCCGGCGTCGATGCGGCCCACGAGCAGCACCTCCCCCGCCCGCACCTCGTCGGGCCGCGCGGCCCGCTCGCGCAGGTACGGGTAGCGGACGAAGTTGTGGATCACGCGGGCGCGCGACAGGTCCGCGTCCGGCACGGCACGCAGGAACGCCTGGCGCAGGAAGTCGGACACGAAGATCGTCTTGTGGCGCGAGAAGGCCTCCGCCGTCTCGGACCGGTAGCGGCGCACGGCGAGCCCGGACATTTCGCGCCGCACCGCGTTCGGCGCCGGGTGGATGCAGGCGGCGCAGTCGCGCGCGTCGAGCGTCGTGCACACGTGTTCCTGCTTGAAGCGCAGGTGGATCACGCATTCGCTGCCCTGGTCGTGACGGGTCTGCACGAAGTTGACGCTCCGCGGCACGTAGCGCCCCGCCATCGGCAGGTGGCCGTGGTAGTGCACGACGTCGTACTTGCCCGCCTCGCGCAGCAGCGCGCGCGCGATGCTGCGCGCAAACCACGGCCGCTTGACGGGGTTGAAGAAGCCCAGCTGCGACTCTTTCCAGCCCGGCCGGGAAAAATCGAAGCCGGGCAGAACACGGCCTTTAAAACCGATCTCGGCCGCGCTGCCGCCGTGGAACCGGTCGCTGCGTCCCATGATGTCGACCTCGTGGCCCAGCTCGAGCAGCGCGTTCGACAACGTCACGACATGCTTGCCCAGCCCGCCCACCTGCGTGCCCGGCAAGTCTTCCGAAACCATCAGGACTTTCAAGCCGCTTTCCTCATCGATAACAATCCTTTCACCCGGGTCCACGCCATGTTCTTGTCGTCCTTGTCGATCACGAACAGGCTGCCGTACGCGAGCAGCAGGCCGGCCGTCAGCAGCACCAGCAGGACCAGGTCGACCGGGCCGCCGTCGAACAGGCGGTTGCCCGCGTTGGCGACGACGGCGACGACCGCCACGCCGGCCACGCTGGGCAGGTACGCTTTACGGACGAGCTCGCCCAGCCGCGCAGGCACGGTGCGGCCGTGCACGGCGACGAGAAAGGCGCACGTCAGCAGCACCGATGCGATCAAATGCCCCCACGCGGCCCCGTCGATGCCCCAGCCAGCGACACCCGCATAGACGACCAGCAGGCCGAACGCGGCGCGCGCCAGCGCGAACATGCCGGAGAAACGGGGATGGCCCATGCCGTCGTTCACGAGCGACGGCAGGCTCGTCAGCGAATCGATGAATTGCGACAGCGCCATCACGGCCAGTACGACCTGCCCCGCGCGCGCGAACTGCGGGTTCATCCAGTAGAACAGGATCTGGTACGAAAACACGGCGACGAGCACGAGCACGGACGCGTTGATGAACACGACGTAACGGCTCGCCTTCAGGTACAGCCGGTTCAAACGCTCGAGCTCGCCCCGCGCCGCCAGCGCGCTCGCCGCCGGAAAAAAGACGCCGGACAGGCGGTACGTGAGGCTCAGGATGCGGTTCGCGAGCGTGGACGCGACGGTGAAGTAGGCCAGCCCCGTCACGCCGACGAGCGCGCCGATGATGAGCTTGTCGGCATACGCGTACGACAGCGTCGCGAAGCGGCTCAGGAACGAGTACGCGGAAAAGCCCAGCAATTCCTTGCGGATGGCCGCGCCGGGCCGGCGGTAGCGCAGGTCCGGCAATAGCCGGCGGATGCAGCGCCACAGCACGGCGCAATTGATCGCGCTCGTGATCACCCGCAGCAGGATCACTTCGAACAAGCCATGGCCGAGCATCAGAACGGCCACGGTCAGCAGCGGCACGCCGGTGCCGAACAGCATTTCGATGCGGCTCGCGATGTCGTAGCGCATCAGCGATTGCGGCACGCTCTGCAGATAGCTTTGCAACTGGCCGAGGAAGAAGCCGAGCGCCGCCAGCTGGAGTGTCGCGATCGCCTCGTGCTCCAGCGCGGCCGGCACGGAGAACACACGCGTGACGAAGAAGTGGGCGCCGAAGAACAGGCCCAGCCCGCCGACGAGGCCCAGCAGGGAATAGACGGACAGGCCGAAGAACACGGTCTCGTCGATGCGTTCCTGGTCCCTGTGGGCGTTGAATTCCGCGATGTATTTCACGGAGCCGGCCGTGACGTTGATGTCGATGACGGCGAAATAGCCGACGATCGCCGTCACGAGCGAGTACACGCCATAGTTCGCATCGCCCAGCCCCTTCACGACGAGCGGCACGGTCCCCAGCGCCACCAGCGCGGGGATCACGGCGCCGAGCAGGTTCGAGAAGGCGTTGCGGACGAGGCTGAGGTTCATACGTGCGCCGGTACCAGGTTGACGTGGCGGCGCTTGCGGGTCTCGACGGGCTGCACGGCCGGCTGCGTGCTGGCCACGGCCATTGCCACGTACGGCAGCGCGAGGCAGATCGCCAGCATCTGCGTCGTGCGCACCTGCGGGAACGGCGTGCCGATGAGCAGGTCGGGCAGCATGAACGCGAGGCCCGCCGCGCCTGCCGTCGCCAGGCCCAGCAGGTCGGGCGGCAAGGTGCGCAGCGCGTGGCGCGCCAAACGGGTGAATGCCCAGATCGTGCCGCCCAGCAGGATCAGTCCGGGCAGCCCCGCCTTGAGGGCAATGTGCAGCACGCCGCTGTGCAGGAACAGGCCGCCGTCCTGCCCCGCCTGCCACGAAATGTGCTGGTAGCCCGTGTAGCGCCCCCACGTGCCGATGCCCGTGAGCGGATGCGAAATGAAATCGGCCAGCGCGAGTTTCAGTTCGAGCACGCGCTCGCTTTCGGCGCCGAACCGCTTCGATTCCATATCGTAGAACAGGCTCGACAGGCCGCCGCTGGCGCCCTTCGTGTGACCGAGGCGCTTGAACGCCGCGTACAGCAGCCCTGCCCCGAGGACGGGCGCGCCGAGCGCCATCATGTGGATGCGGCGCTGCAGCGGGAAGCGCATCATGATGATGAGGAAGGCCAGCACGAAACCGATCCACGCGCTGCGGCGGTACGACAACACGATGCACGCGGCCGTCGTGAACAATGTCGCCCAGTCGATCGCGGTCCAGAACAGCGAGCGCCTGTTTTTCACCACCTGGAACAGGTTGACGGCGGCGATGGCGAACGCGATCGTGCACAGCAGGCTGTCGTTGATGTCGAAGAACGTCAGCTTGATCTTGATGTCGTTCATGTTCGCATACACGTTGTTCGGGTCGCCGCCCAGGAACGCCCAACGCGCGAGACCGAACAGGGCGCGCCCGAGCCCGGCCAGCATGATGAAGCGCGACAGCTCGACCGCGTGCTCGCGGGTGCGGAACGACAGCAGCATCAGCGAGACGAGCGGCGCCATCCAGATGATGTTGGAAAAGCCGGACGGCGCCAGCGCTTCGGCGAGGGTCACGTTGGAAAACAGCGCCACGGCCACGTGGCCGCCCAGCAGCAGCACCCATGCAAGGAACCAGGGCCGCAGATTGCACGGCGGCGCAGGATAACGCTGGAAACTGGCGGACACGCGCGCGCAGAGCCACGCCCCGGCCATGCACCACAGCAGCAGCGGGAAGAACAGCACCCCGGAACCGCGGCTGTAGATGCCCGGCGTGGCCATCGTCGCCAGCGAGCCGTAGCTCGTCGAGTTCTTGAAGAAGAACACGGCGATGTAGACGTAGGCGAGGAAGCGCGGCCACACCATCCCCACGCCCATCCCGGCGACGGCCATGATGGCCAGCACCACGACGGCGATGAACGGCAGCGAGGTATAAAAGACCAGGAGGAAGTTCTGCATGGGACGTCAGCCCTTGTTCGTGGAGGCGCCCAGCAGCTTGGTGCGGTCATGGGGCGACATGGCGTCCAGCATCTGGTTCACGAAGCGGTCCTGCACGCGGTAGGCGCTGTGCTCGTCGGCCTCGATGGTCGACACGCGCACGAGCATGCCGTCCGGGATCTTGCCCGTCAGGCCGTACAGGAAGCGCTGGTATTTCTGGCCCAGGCCGGACATCACGGCCTTGTCGCCGACCGTCACCCAGTACGTGATCGGTTCGTTGCGCGCGTTCTGGCGCGCAACGAGGCGTTTCACGGGCACGCTGCCGTAATGCGTGGCGAGCTCGGCCTTGTGATCCTGCACCATGTCGAAGCCTTGCGCCACGTAGCAGACTTCCGGCAGGTGCAGTTGCAGCTGCTTGCTCTGGTCGCCGCCGTACGCGATCGACAGCATCACGCGCTGGCCGGCATCGTTGACGTAGGTGCGCGCCAGCGTCTGGTCGTACAGCGTGGCGATGAGCTCCTTCTGCGTCTCGTCGGGCGTCAGCGGCACGACGGTGTTGTCGACGGTCCAGTTGCCGAACCGTTTAGGAATCATCGCGTCGAGGTCGAACCGTTCCTGGACGGCAGCCACCTTCTGCTTCGGCGTGAGCGCGCCCGTCAGGGCGGACGTGCCCGCCATCGCCACGCCCAGGATCACGCTGGCCATGAATTTGCGGTTCATGCTCCCTCCTTGCGCCGGGCCCACCATTGCAGGGCGGAGTCGATCGCCAGGATCAGCACGAGCGCCGTGACGAACAGGACCATGCCCGCAAAGCCGTGCAGGAAGCCCTGCCCCGCCGCGTCGCCGAAGTAGTACGTGATCAACGTGAGCACGATGACGCGGATGACGTTGGCGGAAAACGAGATCGGGATGATGAACAGGGCCAGGCCGATGTTGCGGAACGCAGACGGGTGGCGCATCAGGTTCAGGTAGAACAGGCCCAGCGCTTCCAGCGTCAGCAGGGTCTGCAGGCCGGCGCACGCGTCCGCCACGAGCAGCTGATACTGGCCGATCTGCAGGATCACGCCGGAGCGGCTGATCGGGTAGCCGAACGCGAACAGCAGGTGCTCGGTGGCCCACGACACGGCCATCTTCATCGGCATCGTCACCGCGGCCACGAACTCGCTGGGCAGCGGCACCATGAACAGCATGAAGAAGAACGGGAACCACAGCACGCGCAGCGCACGGCCGCCCCGCTTGACGAGCAGCACGGCGGCCATCACGAGGATGATTGCCACGATCTGCAGCATCAGGATGTTTTGCGACCGGCCCAGCAGGTGGGCCAGGAGGCCGATGGCGAGGATGGGCCAGCCGGCCCAGCTGGTGCGCGGGGGCGTCGTCGCCTCGAGCACCTCGGGCCACTTGCGGTAGATGAGCCACAGCGCGAGACCGAAGATGATCGGCCCGTGGCCCTGCTCCTCGCCGACCCAGGCGCCGGTGAACAGGTCGTAGAACGTGGGGACGAACAGGATGGCAAGGCCGAGGAAGACCGGCCACCATTCGGGCAGGACGGCGCGCAGGGCACGCAGGTCCGGCGCATGCTGCCGCACGGTGCTGGCGCGTGCTCCGGTGTCCATGTCAGAACTCCATCACCACCGAGCCGAGGACTTCGCAGCCGGCGTCGACGAGTTGTTCGGCGGCGCGGCCGATGTGCGAAATCCGCGTGTAGTTCTTGCGCGTGACCAGCAGCGCGCCGCCCGCGCGGCTCGCCACCGCGACGGAATCCATGCCGAGCTGGAACGGCGGCACGTCGTACAGGACGACGTCATAGCGGCTCTCCAGTTGCGTGTTGAGGTTGCGGAAACCTTCGCGCGCCAGCAGTTCGCCCGGGTTCGGCGGGAGCGTCCCGGCCGGCATGATCGACAGGTCGATGAAGGCCGGCACCCGCGCGATCACGTCGAGGTCGGCGCGGCCGGCCAGCAGGTCGGACAGGCCCTGGCGCGGCTTGAGCGCGAACGCATCCTGCTGGCGCGGCGCCCGCAGGTTCGCGTCCACGAGCAGGGTCTGCTCGCCCAGTTGGGAAAACACGACCGCCAGGTTGGAGGCGAACAGCGCCGCGCCGTCTTCCGGATCCACGCCGACGATGGCCAGCGCACGGCGTCCGCGCGCGAACCAGCGCAGCATCAGCTGGCTGCGGATGGCGCGCAGCGATTCGACCTGCGGGCAGAACGGATCGTAGGCCGCGAGCAGCTTGGGCGACAGGCCCGCCTGGCCCTTCTGCAGGTACGGGTACGAGAACTGGCGCGCCAGCACCTGCTGGATGTCGTCCTCGCTGACCAGGCCCAGCCGCACGGCCGCTTCGCCGAAGCGGATGCCGGTCTCCTTTTGCATGCGCAGCACGCGCTCGGCGTCTTCCGGCTTGAGCTTGCCCGAGTCGAGCAGCAGCGCGCCCATGCTCGTTTCCGGCCCCGTCCCAGCAGGCAGCGTATTGAAAATCGGAGAGTTCATGTTGAAATCCTGGATCAGTTAAGACGGAGCAGTCGGCGCGGCGTCATCAGGGAGCGGATGCCACCCGTCCGTCCACGCGGCGACTTCCATTCGATCGTGCCCAGCACCGGGATGCCCAGCATGTCCTTGACGTCGCTGGCCGAACGCACCGGGCGGTTCAGCAGTTCCAGCAGCAGGGCCAGGCCGACGCCGAGGATGGTGCCCAGCAGGAACGCGATCAGCGTATTCAGCAGCACGCGCGGGCCCGACGGCTCGGTCGGCGCCACGGCCGGGTTCAGCAGCGAGATGTCGGATTGCTCGGACTGGGCCTCGATGCGCGTCTGCGAAAAGCGCTGCGACGCGGAATCGAACGCGCGCTGGGCGCTGTCGAGGTCTTTCAGCAGCACGCCCAGTTCGTCGCGGGCGCGGTTCATTTCAAGTACCTTCGCCTTTTGCTCGGCGACCGCCTGGCGCAGTTCCGCCTCGCGCTGGCGCAGCACCTGGGCGTTCGCGCCCACGCTGCGCGACACGGTGCCCAGCGCGGCGTTCAGCTCGCCCTGGACCTTGTCGAGCTCGGCCTTCGCGGCCTGGTATTGCGGGTGGTTCTTGCCGTAGCGCTGGGACGTGTCGGCAAACTTGCCGCGCGCCTGGGCGACGTTGGCGCGCATCGTCTGGATCAGCGCATTGTTCGCCACGTCCGGCGACGTCAGTGCGGAGCCGGCCGCGCCCTGCCGCGCCGTGCCTTCCATCGCGGCCGTCTGCGCCGCCACCAGCTGGGCGGACAAATCGTTCAGGCGCGCCAGTTCGACGTCCACGCGGTTATTGTCGAGGCTGACGATGCCCTTTTCCTGCTGGTACTTGGACAGGCGCGCTTGCGCGGCCTCCACGTTGTCGCGCAACTGCTTGGTCTGTTCGTTGAAATACGAGGCCGTCTTCTTGGCCGGATCCGTCTTCAGCTGGACGGTGATCTTCTGGTACTCGTCGGCGAACGCGTTTGCCACCGCGGCCGCGAACGCGGGGTCCGCGCCCTTGAATCTGATCTCGACGACGGACGATTCGCGCGACGGCACGATCTCCAGTTTCTTCAGCAACAGGTCGGCCAGCCAGTCGCGCACCGAGCCCTTGCCGCCGTTCGCATCCTTGAACTGTTCGACGACGGCCGGGCTGTTGGCCAGGTGCAGGGCATCGACGACACGCAGCGCCACGTTCTTGCTGCTGATGATGTCGATCTGCGTGGCCATATAGCCCGGCAGCAGCTGGCCCGGCATCGTCAGCCCGGTCAATGGATCCACGCCTTTGTAGTTCAACAGAACGGATGCCGTTGCCTTGTACGTCTTGGCCTGGATCAGGCTGAACCCGAGGGCCAGCGCGACCGTGACCAGCAGGGTCGTCAGGATGATCTTCTTCCGTGCAAGCAAGATCAGCAGGAATTGATGGACGTTCATGATGAACCTTTAAAACGGAGTGGAACAAAAGCCCGGAGCTGCCGTTACGTCAGAACCAGGATTCCTTCACGGTGATGACGTCGTCCACTTGCACGAGGTCATCAGCCTTCGCTTCGATCGTATGCGGCGTGCCGCTCGCATCACGGCGCGTGATGCGCAGGCCGCGCTGCGTGCCGCGCTGGGTCAGGCCGCCACCGGCCGACAGGGCCTGCTGGACGGTCATCGCGCGTTCCAGGCGGAACGGTCCCGGACGCTGCACTTCGCCCGTGATGTAGGCACGCGGTGCGCGTTCGACGAAGATGATGTCGCCACCGGCGACTTCGTAATCGCGGTTCAGTTCGCCCTTGCGCACCATGTCGACGACGTCGATCGTTTCACGCGTGGTGACACCGTTGCGGGTGCGCACCAGGCTGACCATGTCGCCGCCTTCGGGTCCGATGCCGCCCGCGAGCGCCAGCAGGTCGAGCACCTTGCGCGGACCGTCGACCGGATAGCGCCCCGGACGGTTGACCTGGCCCAGCACCGACACCTGCTGGCTCGCCAGCGTGGTGATCAGGAGGTTGACCTGTGCCTTCTTGAGGTAGCCGCCCTTTTCGAGCAGGCCGCCGATTTTCTTTTCCGCCTGTTGCGTCGTCAGGCCACCGACCTGCACTTCGCCCAGCAGCGGGAACGTCATGGTGCCGCTTTCCGATATGCGCGTTTCGATCCCGAGGTCGGGGCTGCCATAGACCGAAGCCTTGACCACGTCGCCCGGGCCCAGCAGGATCGCCGCCGCACCCACCATGCCCGCGCTGAGCGAGAGGACTGCAGCAATCATCCAGTGTACGAGTCGTTTCATGTTCACTCCTTCTTGTTCGTCAATGTTGGGATTACTTCAGTCCGGCGACGCCGCGGTCCAGCGCTGCCTTGTCCGCTCCGGATGCGTTGTCGGCCGGCGCGTTCTCGACTGCCGGCGCGGCCGCAGGCGCAGCGACCGGATCGGCGTTCGCCACCGCGCTGGTCGCGGGTGCGCCGGCCGGCAGTGCCGGCGCGGCCTTGGGATCGGGCACCATCGATTTGTTCAGGTACTCGATCTTGGCGGTGGAACGCAGGCGCTGCAGCTCGGCTGCGGCCAGTTCCTTGTTCTTGCGGTTCACGAGAAACTGCTCGATCTGGTTAGACGCCACCTGCAACGAGACGGGCGCATCCTTGATCTCGGCGACGGAAATGAACATCGCGCGCGGCCCTTCCTTGACGACGAAGAGCTGGCCCTTGGGCATGCCCAGCAGCTTGGACGACAGTTGCGGCGGCACGTCCGCCGTCGAGCGCGTGACCTGGTTGCGGCCGTACTTGATCTTGTGCGTGTCAAGCCAGACCGCGACCTCTTCCAGCGACCTGGCGCTGTCGGCCGCGCCGCGCACCTCGGGCGTCAGGTCGTTGGCGGAGATCACGAGTTCGTTCATGCTGAACTGCTTACGGTTGGAAAAGAATTCGGGATGCTTGTTGTAGTAGTCCTCGACTTCCGCCGGCGTCGGCTTCGCCACGTTGCCGATGCGCTTTTGCAAGTAGGCTTGCGCGACGATCAGCGACTTCGCGCGGTCGATCGCCTGCATGACCTTGGGGTCGCGGTCGAGGTTTTCCTTCGCGGCGGCTTCCTGCAGCAGCTGGCGGTCGATGAGTACCTGCAGCAACTGCTTGCTGGCGGCGTCCTGCTGGGCGGCGGATACGCCCGCGCGCTGCAATTCCTCGTTGAGCTGGAGTACCGTGACCTCTTCCCCATTCACGCTCGCCAGCGCCTGGCCGGGTTTCTTTTCTTTCGCCTTGTCGCCGCAGGCGCTCAAGGTTGCCGCAACCAGGATCAGCGCGGCGCACAGCACGCGCTTCGGAGTCGTAGGGGAGGATGTGTTCATGTTGGCAGCCACGTGGTTGTTGTTCAATGGGTTTCCCTGGGGGATGGGTGGAACTCTTTTTATAGCCCGCTCATTCTGGGAGCCGCACGACTCGGACTCTGTTCGTCAATTAACACTCTGCCGTACGGCTCGGCCGCGATGGGTCAGGCGGCGACCCGTTTCTCCTGGTCGGCCATCAGGTCGACGAAGGCCGCGTACGCGCGTTGCAATCCTTCCGGCAACGGCGTGCGCGCCTGCCACCCGAGGGATTTCAGCTTGGACACGTCGAGCAGCTTGCGTGGCGTGCCGTCCGGTTTGCTCGGGTCGAACGCGATGCGGCCGCGGTAGCCGACCGTCTCGCCGACGAGCCGTGCGAGATCCGCGATGGTGACGTCCTCGCCCGTGCCGACGTTGATATGCGAATGCATCGGGTCGGTGTGCGCGGCGTACGTGGCGTGGTCGAGGTTCATCACGTATACGCACGCCTGGGCCATGTCGTCGACGTACAGGAATTCGCGCATCGGCTTGCCGCTGCCCCAGATCACGACCTCGGGCGCGCCGGCAAGCTTCGCTTCATGGAAGCGCCGCATCAGCGCGGGGATCACGTGGCTGTTTTCGGGGTGGTAGTTGTCGCCGGGACCGTACAGATTCGTCGGCATCACGCTGCGGTAATCCGTGCCGTACTGGCGGTTGTAGCTTTCGCACAGTTTAATGCCGGCAATCTTCGCCATCGCATACGGCTCGTTGGTCGGCTCCAGCATGCCGCTCATCAGGTACTCTTCCCTGATCGGCTGCCGGGCCAGGCGCGGATAGATGCACGACGACCCGAGGAACAGCAGCTTGTGGACCCCGTTGCGCCACGCTTCGTGCACGACGTTCGCCTGCACCATCATGTTGTCGTAGATGAAGTCGGCGGGATACGTGTTGTTCGCATGGATGCCGCCGACCTTGGCGGCCGCCAGGTAGACCTGGTCGATGCGCTCGTTGCGGAAGAACTCGCGGACCTGGGCCTGGTCGGTCAGTTCGAGTTCCGCGTGGCTGCGCGTGACGATGTTCGTGTGCCCTTGCGCGCGCAGCACGCGCACGATGGCCGAACCGACCAGCCCGTTATGGCCGGCCACATAGATGCGGGGTTGAGTATTCAACGTTCACTCCAGTGAAATTGCAACGTTGTAGCCATGCGATGCGAGCAGCTTGTGACGACGCGCCGTCTCGAGGTCGTGCGCCACCATTTCCTGCACCATCGCTTCGAAAGAGGTCCGGGGCTCCCAGCCCAGCCGCCGGCGCGCCTTGCCCGGATCGCCGAGCAGCGTGTCGACTTCCGTCGGACGGAAGTATTGCGGGTCGACGGCGACGATCGGTTGGCCCACCACGACCCCGGGCGCCTTGTCGCCGTGAATGGCGGCAATGACGCCGCGTTCGTGCACGCCCTCGCCCTGCCACGCGATCTCGATGCCCAGTTCGCGCGCGGCCACTTCGACGAAGTGCCGCACGGAATACTGGCGGCCCGTCGCGATGACGTAATCCTCCGGCATGTCCTGCTGGAGCATCAGCCATTGCATCTCGACATAGTCGCGCGCATGGCCCCAGTCGCGCAGCGCGTCGAGGTTGCCGAGAAACAGTTGCTGCTCCAGGCCTTGCGAGATGTTCGCGAGGCCGCGCGTGATCTTGCGCGTGACAAAGGTCTCGCCGCGGCGCGGGGATTCGTGGTTGAAGAGGATGCCGTTGCACGCGTACATGCCGTACGCTTCGCGGTAGTTCACCGTGATCCAGTAGGCGTACAGCTTGGCGACGGCATACGGGCTGCGCGGATAGAACGGCGTCGTTTCGCGCTGCGGGGTTTCCTGGACCAGGCCGTACAACTCCGATGTCGATGCCTGGTAGAACCGCGTCGTCTTTTCCAGCCCGAGGAACCGGATCGCCTCCAGCAGGCGCAGGGTGCCGAGGCCATCCACGTCGGCCGTGTATTCCGGCGATTCGAAGGACACTGCCACGTGGCTCATCGCACCGAGGTTGTAGACCTCGTCCGGCCGGACTTCGCACAGGATGCGGTTGAGGTTCGACGTGTCGGACAGGTCGCCGTAATGCAGGTGGAAGCGACTGTCCTCGACGTGCGGATCCTGGTAGATGTGATCGATCCGCTCGGTATTGAAGAGCGAGGAGCGCCGCTTGATGCCGTGCACTTCGTAACCCTTGGCCAGCAGGAGTTCCGCGAGATAGGAACCGTCCTGGCCGGTGACACCCGTGATCAACGCTTTCTTCATTGGCTGTTGTCCTGGCGAATTGTTATGCAAAATCAATAAAAAATTGCAATCTCAGCAATTATTCTCACGCAGCCCATCGGGCGCCGCAAGCGCCGATCCGATTGAATCCGGCTCTTTAAGCGGGACCTAAGTGGCCCCACATGCGCGGGTTCTAGAACGCGTTCTCGCGCGTGAGCACCACCTTCACGGTCTTGAGAACGATCCACAGATCCAGCCACAGCGACCAGTTGCGCAGGTAATCGAGGTCGTACTGGATGCGGGCTTCCATCTTGTCCAGCGTGGCAGTTTCACCACGCAGCCCGTTGACTTGCGCCCAACCGGTGATGCCCGGTTTGACCTTATGGCGCAGCATGTATCCCTTGATCAGCTTGCGGTATTGCTCGTTGTGCGCGACCGCGTGCGGACGCGGTCCGACGATGCTCATCCTGCCTTGCAGCACGTTGATGAACTGCGGCAATTCATCGAGCGACGTGCGGCGCAGGAAGCGGCCGATGCGCGTCACGCGGTCGTCGTCCTTGCGCGCCTGCACGACGGCGTCGCCGTTTTCCATCACCTTCATCGAGCGGAATTTGTAGACGATGATCTCTTCGCCATACAGGCCGTAGCGGCGCTGGCGGAAGATCACGGGGCCCGGCGAACTGATCCTCACGGCCACGGCGATCGCGATCATCAGCGGCGCCAGCAGCAGCAGGATCAGGCTCGACAGCACGATGTCGGAACCGCGCTTGATGGTGCTGTTCAGGCCCATGAACGGCGTCTCGCAGATCGCGATCACGGGCATGCCGCCCACGTTGTCGAAGCGCGCCTGCATCAGGTCGAAGATGTAGACGTCCGGCAGGAAATAGACGGACGCGGTCGTGTCCTGCAACTCGTCGATGAGCTTGCGGATGCGCGGCTGCGCGGAGATCGGCTGGCTGATGAAGATCATCTTGATGCCGTTGTCGCGCACGTACTGCACCAGCTCGCTCGTCTTGCCCAGCATCGGATGCGGCAGCTCGGCCGGATGCCGTTCGCCGTCGCGGTCGTCGAAGAAGCCGCGCACCTGCATGAACAGGTTCGGATGGCGGTCGCAGATGCCGGCGAATTTCAGACCCACGTCGTTGACGCCGACCACCACCACCGAGCGCACTTCCTTGCTCTTGCCGGGCCGGTTCGCAATGCGCACGGCGATGTGGCTGCCCAGCAAAATCAGCGGCGTGGCAACGGCCCAGGCCAGCAGCACGCGCTCGTCGTAATAGTATTTGAGGCCGCTGGACGAGCCGAGGAACATCAGCACGGCGATCGTCACGCACCAGCCGAAGACCGTGTCGCGCGCATAGGCCCACATGCGGCCGCTGCGCCATGTGCGGTACGGATCGACGTGCTGGTACACGGCCGACGAAATGAAGAAGGCCAGCACCATCAACACCAGCAGGTACCCCGAGAACGGCTCATGGAACAGCACTGCGGACAGGTACAGCGTGCCCATGATGATCAGGGGATCGAGTACGCGCTGGAAGAACGAGATCAGCGGTATGTCATTGACCGTCATGAGAATGTTCGGAAACTGCGCATTCAGAACTGCGCATTGGCCGACAGCGACACGCTGTTCGACTTGAAGCTGCCCGTACCGAGCACGGGCGATCCGCTGCGCGCCTGGTGCGCCAGCCCGGCCGTTACCTGGATGGTCGGCCGCGGCGTCCACGTCGCGGACAGGCTCTGCGTGCGGATGGAATCGCGGATGTCGCCCGCGCTGGCGAACGTCTCGCGCGCGTTGTAGTTGCGCCGCTCGTAGACGGCGTCGGCATTCACCTTGATCTTGGCGGTCGCATCCCATTGCGCGCCCACGCTGGCGCCCTTGTTCAGCGTGTAGCTGACGACCGTACTTTCCAGCGGCGCGAAGTCGCGCCAGACGGCGGCCCGGTACGTCATCTTGCCGCGCGGCTGGTACGTGGCCTTGATCTTGCCGGCCACGCCGCTCGTCTTGCCGGTCCCGAACGACGGCTGGTCGCGCCGCGTGTAGCCGACCAGTGCGTCGAACGTCGTGGAGCCGCTCGCGATCCACAGCACGCGCGCCTTCAGCTCGTCCTGCGTGAAGTTGTCGTTGAGAAGGTTCGGACCGACGGGGCGCGGATAGGGATACTTGCCCTTGACCCGGCGCGCCACCAGGCCGACCGTGCTGCCGCTGCTGGGCAGGTAATCGAGCTCGACCTCGCTCGCATCCTCCGTGCGGTTGTTGTAGCGCTGGGCGAACAGCTCGTAGTCGTACTTGTCGCGCTGGAAGCCGGTGCGCACGCGCCAGGAGGAGTGGAAGCGCCACGCGCCTTCCGCGAACTGGCTGCGGCTGCGGCGCAGGTTGCGCTGGTTGCTCTGGAAATCGGTATAGGGCGCCAGCACCTGCTGGTAGGTGGTGCCGACCTTGCCTTCGAGGTGGTTGCCGAGTTGCCAGAACCAGGTTGCCTGCAAGTCCTTGCCATCGTAATTCAGCTGTTTGAAGTGGTCGAAGTCGTACTTCGACAGCTTGGCCACGATGGAAATCCGCTGCCGGCTATAGGTCTTATCGAAGATCAATCCGCCCTCGCGCATCCACCACGAATCGGCACGGGTACCGTCGAAGGCCGGCTGGCCTTCCGGCACGCGCAGCAGGTTGTCGTCGTGGCCGTAGCCCACGCCGGCATAGAGGTGGAGTGCATCGCTGGGACCGGCACCGGCCGGCAAGGTGAACAGGGTGCACAGCAACAGGGCAAGGGGACGCACGCGGAAATTCAGCATGATTGTTTGTCTTCTTCTTGAAGTTAATGGCGGACGGCTTACCAGTAGGACCAGTTGCCGGTCCGGACCACCCACACGCCCAGCAAGCCGTTGGTGACGGCGTGCGCCAGGATCGGCGACCACAAGTTGCGGTGACGCATGTACAGCAGACTGTAGGCAGCGCCCGCAACGATCCCCGCAAGCCAGAGGTTATGTTCGACACCGAACAGCACGACAGTGATGACGAAGCTTTTGATGGTGAGTTGAGAGGGCGCAACCGATTCGAAGTCGGGCGCATCTACCCATCGCATCAGGAAAGAGCGCCAGAACAACTCTTCCATGACGGGCACGACGAGCGCGGCGCCGGCGATGCGGATCGCGACGAGCAGCCAGTCGATGCGGCCCTCGACGCGCGGATCGAAGCCGGAGGGGGAACCGACGACCATCCAGCTGGCGTCCAGGCTGATCCACAACACGAGCACGAGCACGCCCGCCGCCAGCGCGGTCAACGCGTGCAGCGGGCTGAGATTAAAGCGGGAAAGTTCTTGATACTGGCGCCAGGACAGCGCCAGCAACAGGGCCACGAGGGCGATCTTGGCGGGGTACAGCCAGCGCAGGGCGTCCTGCGGGACACCCAGGCGTTCCAGCACGTCGCCGATGACGATGAAGGCCAGGTAGGCGGCGAAGGGCAGGATGCGGAGCCAGGCCGCGCGGTTGAACATGGGAGCGTCGGCGGGAATGGCTGCCGTGGCAGGCACGGCGTAGCGGTCGTCATGCTCGGTCATGTCTCTCCGTCAGCGGGCGCCCGGCCCGCGCTCTGCGATGCGCTAACGCATGGGCTAGTCTCCCCGCGCGCGCGCTTCGAGGACTTCCCAACGCTCCAGGGCGTCGAGCAGCAGCTCCTCGATTTCCGCGTAACGCGCATTGATGCGGCGCGCGTCAGCGGGATTGGTCTTGTAGAAGTCGGGCGCATTCAACAGTGCCGTAATGGCCGACTGCTCGTCTTCAAGGCTGGCGATAAGCTGCGGCAACTCCTCCAGCTCTCGCTGCTCCTTGTAACTCAACTTTACCTTCTTGCCGGGCGCGTTCTGTGCGTTGGATGACATATCCTGCGCTTTCGCCGTTGGGGCCTTTTGTGCTACGGCGGGCGCCGGCGCCGGCGCCGCTTTCACGCGCTCCCAGTCGCTGTAGCCGCCCACGTATTCGCGCCAGGTCCCCTGCCCTTCGGACACGATGACTTGCGTGACGACGTTGTCGAGGAACGTGCGGTCGTGGCTGACGAGGAACACGGTGCCCGTGTAATCGGTCAACAGTTCCTCCAGCAGTTCGAGCGTGTCGATGTCGAGGTCGTTGGTGGGTTCGTCGAGCACGAGGCAGTTGGCCGGCTTCGCGAACAGCCGTGCCAGCAGCAGGCGGTTGCGCTCGCCGCCGGACAGCGATTTCACGGGCGAACGCGCGCGCTCGGGCGCGAACAGGAAGTCGCCCAGGTAGCTCATCACGTGCTTGCGCTGGCCGTTGATCTCG
>CAMLMV010000042.1 GCA_946481275.1 uncultured Massilia sp. | reverse complement strand
CAGCGCGATGCGGGCCGTCGAGCCGGTGCCGTAGACGGACACGCCGCCGTAGCCGAACGTGCTGGTGGCGAGCTGGGTCCAGGTTTCGCCGAAGCTCACGCCGCCGAACCGGTAGAGGTAGCCGGGACCGCCGGCGCCCTCGCCGGTGTTCTTGTTGAACGCCACATAGTAGTTGCCGTCGCTGGTGCGCACCACGTGCGGGACGTAGTAGCCGGACACGCTGGACGGCACCGGCACCGGCGTCCACGAGAAGCCGCCGTCCTGGGACTTGTACATGGTCGAGGCCAGGCCCGCCTTCTGCACGTAGTCCGGCGCGATGAAGGCATACATGTTCCACGTCGTCGCGCCGCCACCCACGTTCGAGTTGTCGAACAAGATCTGCTCGACGCCCACCGGGGAGGTACTCAGTCCCATGATCTCGCTGCCGGTCAGCACCTTGCTCGACAAACCGGTCTGGGTCCACGTCTGGCCCGAGTTCGTGCTCTTCCACAGGCCGGCCGTGCGCGAGGCGTAGAACATCGTCGACGGATTGGTGGGATCGAGCTTCAGGCGTTCGCCGATGGCGCGGGAGTGTTCGTTGGCGCCCACCGGGAACGGCAGGTCGTAATGCGTCCAGCTGGCGCCGCGGTCGTTCGAGACATAGATGCGGCCGTTGATCAGGGCGGAGCCGTCCCAGCTGTGCGTGGTCAGGCCCGTGACCATGTACACCTTGTTGTCGTTGGTCGGATCGAGGGCAATGCTTTCGACGCCGTGGTAGGTACCTTCGCCACCGCTGAATCCGATGCCGTCGGTGATGGGCGTCCACGAGCCGCCCCCGTCCCAGCGGTAGGCGCCGCCGACGTCGGTGCGGGCGTACATGACGTTGTAGCTGGTCGGGTGGTAGATGAGGCCGGTCACGTAGCCGCCGCCGCCCCATTTCACGCTCGTGTAGCTCGTGGCCGAGCCGACGGTGGCCGCGATGGCAGGGGCTTGCGCCGTGGCCGACGGACCGGCGGTGCGGTCGCCGCCGCTGCATCCGGCGAGGAGTGCCGCGAGCACGGCCGGGACGACGATGTTCGATTTCCGTTTCATGATGTCTCCATTGTTATCGAGGGGAACATTAACGCAGCGTGCATGCGTAATTAATGAACCTTAACGCAGTCTAATACTCACACTTTTCCACTGTCAACAGAAAGACACATAAAAAAAGGCGGCCGAAGCCGCCTGAAACATCTGCCGTCAGCAGAGAGAGATACCTGGTTCGCGTCAGAACGAGTAACGCATCTGGGCCGTGTAACGCGGGCCCGTCACATACGCGCCGCGGACCTTGAAGCCGACGCCCTGCTGCATCAACTGCCTGTACATGGCGTTGTTCAGGTTCTGCGCCTCGAGGCCGAACGACAGGTTCTCGGTGATCTTGTAGAAGATCGACGCATCCACCTGGCCGTAGGCATCCGACCACGTCGGCAGCGCATACTGCACGTTGTGCTGGCCGAACGTCGGGCTGTTCGGGTTGGTGTCCGTGCCGTCGCCGCCGTTGGTGCCGTTGGCGTTGACCGCCTGCAGCGACTTCGAACGCCAGCTGTAGGCCACGCGCGCCGAGATCGGGCCGCGGTCGAACAGCAGCGCCAGGTTGTACGAGTTCTTCGACAGGCCGTTGAGCGGCAGGTTGCCGAAGGTCTTGCCGTCCACGTCGCAACCGTTCAGGTTCAGGTTCAGGTTGTCCGCGCCGCTGCCGCCCGAGCAGTACGCCTGGTACACCGGGTGGTACAGGTCCTGGCTGCTCTTCACGTACGTGTAGTTCGCCTGCACGCCGAAGCCCGCTAGCCAGCCCGGCAGCATGTCGAAGTACTGCTGGTAAGCCAGTTCGATGCCCTTGGCCGTGCCGTTCGCGCCGTTCACCGGACCCGTCGTCACGAAGTCATGCATCGTGCCGTTCACGTCCGGCAGCGCGAAGTTGTAGCTCTGGTTGATGATGACGTCGCTGAGCTTCTTGTGGAACACCGCGGCCGTGAACGAACCCGTCGGCGCGAAATACCACTCGGCCGTGATGTCGGCCTGCTTGGCCATCGTCGGACGCAGCATCGGATTGCCGCTGCCGGTGCCGGTGAGGCTGACGTTGCTGACGTTGACGACGTTGGTCGCGGTGTTGGTGGTCGTGGTGGTCGCTTCCGACAGGTTCGTATAAGCCTGCAGCTGCGAGAAGTCCGGACGCGACATCGCCTTGCCGTAGGCGAAGCGGAATTGCAGCTTGTCCGATGCCTTCAGGCGCAGGTTCAGCGTGGGCAGCACGTTGCTGTACGAATTGTCGAAGTCCTGCTTCTGCTGGAAGTCCGGGATGTTCGGGATCGGCATGCCGGTCACCGTGGCGCCGGCCGGGATGTTCGGGGCGGTGAAGCTGAACACCGTGTAGCCGTGCGCGATCATGTTCGTTTTCACGTAGCGCACGCCGATATTGCCGTCGATCGGATACTTCAGGTCGTCGAAGCCGAAACGCAGCTGCGCGTAGAGAGCCTTGGTGCGCTCCTGCTGGTCGTTGGTGCCCGACGGATCGGTGCCGAACGTCGCCGGTTTCCACGCGCCGCAGCTGTCCAGCGTGCCGCCGCTGCGCTCGGCGCACAGCACGTTGTAGTACTGGTGCAGCTGCGTATACGTGCCCGGATAGCCGTCGGCCAGCGACGTGTTCGGGAACACGACGGCCGGCACCGACGCCTTGCCGTTGAAGAAGTTCGGGAACGTGTTCAGGTGCGTGCCGGCGGAGAAGCGCGGATCGCCCAGGTAAGCCAGCTGGCTCAGCGGCTGCCACGAACCGACCGGACCCACCTGCCACGGCTGGGTGATCGACGCCCAGTTATAGCCCGGCACGGAGTTGATCGTCGTCGCATCGCGGTCGGTCAGGCGCACGCCCATGCGCAGGTCGCGCAGCACGGGGTGGTCGAACTCGTACTTGACGTCGGTCTTCCAGGCCTTCTCGTTGGCGACGCTCGCATCCTGGTGCTCCATCGTGAAGCCCCAGTAGTAATTGTTCGGATTGGCCATGTACGCCTTCGTGGCGTCGTCGAACGTCAGGCGGGCCGGCGTCGTGCTCATGTCCATGCCCATCTGCGGAATCTGCAGGCCGGTGGCGACCGTCGAGTCGAAACTGCCGGTGGTGGCGCGCACCTTCTGCAGGTCGGTCGTGACCGTCCACTGGCTGTTCAGGCGCCAGCGCAGGTTCCACGAAATGTCGGTCGTGGCCGACTTGCGCGTCGACGTGCGGGTATCGTCGTTGAAGTTGACGCCGCCGTCGGCCGGATCGGTGAGCACGCCGCTGATCATGGCGCCCTTCGCATCGAACTTGCCGTTCGCGACCTGCAGGTTGTACGGGCTCGACTGGCCGAAGATCGCCTGCTCGTCCCACTTCATCTTGTAGCGCGACTTGAAGTAGCTGAGCGACGACTGGATGGAGCTGTTCGGCTTCCACTGGAACGCGGCATAGGCGCCGTCGCGCTTGCGGTCGAACTCCAGCGAACGGAAGCTCGCGGCGTTCGGCACCCAGACGGTCTGGCCGGGATTGAGGTCGGTGCGCGGATAGTACGGCGAGACCTGGAAGGCGTCGGTGCGGGTGCCGCTCTGCGACGTGGCCAGGTCGAACAGGGCGCCGAATTCGCCGAACTGCGTCTTCCAGCGGTCGGAGAACATCATCGAGTACGACGGCTGGGGCTTGCCCTTCTTCAGCGTGGAATACGTATCCTGCGCGGAGACCGACATCTTGCGGCCCTTGAAGTCGAACGGCATCGCGGTGCGCAGGTTGATCAGGCCGGAGATGCCGCCTTCGATCTGTTCCGCCGACGGGTTCTTGTAGACGTCGACGCCGGCCATCAGCTCGGGCGGCACGTCTTCGAAATTCAGCGAGCGGCCGCCGTTGGCCGAGAACGAATCGCGGCCGTTCAGCTCGGAACGGACGTAGCTCAGGCCGCGGACCATCACGCCCGAACCTTCGACCGAATAGTGTTCCGGGTCGCCCTTGGCCATGGTGCGGTCGATGGTCACGCCGACCACGCGCTGCAGGACCTCGGTGACCGAACGGTCCGGCAGTTTGCCGATGTCGTCGGCGACGATCGAATCGACGACCTCGTCGGCGTTCTGCTTGAGTTTCTGCGCCGATTCCAGCGACGCACGCTGGCCCACCACGATGACGGTGGTTCCGCTGTCGGTGGCAGGGGTGGTTTGTGCATATGCCATGCCGCTGGCGAGCAGCACGACTTGAGACACGCCGACGGCGATAGCCGTTTTCCTGAACTGGTTCACATCATCTCCTTGGTTTGTAATGCGCCGTCGACGCGGCGTGAAACATTGTTAACGAATATTCGTTTTAAATTAATTTGGCATTAATTAAGTCTACGCCGCAATATTTTTGTTAGTCAAATTAAATAGTGATAATGTTCATCGGTGTGGACGAACAGATACACGCGAAAACTCACACGCCGGGCCGGCGCGCAACGGTGCAAGGAACCACAGGAGGGTTTGATCAGGAGATCAAGGGCGGCGCGCGGCGGCGGCGAGGCGCTGCATCGTCGCGCGGACGGTGATGCGGTCGTCGTGCCAGTAGGCGCTGATGGCTTCGCGCATGGCATCCTCGACCGCGGGGGGCAAGACCATGGAGATGCCGGGAACGAGCGTGCCGCCACGGTTGGCGGCATCGAAGGCGGCGGCCGACTGCTTCGCGCAGCGGTCGAATTTCGTGAGGTCGACGCCCTGGCGCACCGGGATCGATCCCTTGACGAGGTTGAACTCCTCCTGCACGCCGGGGGCCAGCATGTCGGCGGCGAAGTCCTGCTGCGCGCGGGTCTTGGCGGGGCCGCTCACCTTGAACATGGCGAACGAGTCGACCGTATAGGCATAGGCCTTGGCCGATCCGGGCGTGGGCACGCAGGCGAATTCCAGGGTGCCGCCGCGCTGCGCCGCCTGGAAGATGGGCTTGGCCCAGTCGCCCATGAATTGCATGCCGGCCTCGCTGTTCGCCAGCCGCGACGCCGCCACGTTCCAGTTGCGCCCCATCGCCGCGGCGTCGGTGTAGGGTTTGATGCGCCGGAACGTCTGCAACACCTGCGCCATGACGGGGCCGGCCAGCGTGGCGGGATCCAGCGCCACGAACGCCTTGCGGTAGAAGTCGGGGCCGCCCACGCCCAGCGCCACGTTTTCGAACAGGAGGAAATCCTGCCATGGCTGCCCGCCGTGCGTGACGGCGATGTACCCCGCCCGTTTCATCGCGTCGGCGGCGGCGAAGAAGTCGTCCCACGTGACCGGCACCTGGGCATTGGCGCGCTTCAGGATACGCACGTTAATCCAGAGCCAGTTGATGCGGTGGATGTTGACGGGCACGGCGACGTAGCTGCCCTTGTATTTCATGGCGTCGCTGACGACCTTGGGCAGCACCGCGTCCCATTGCCCGGCGCGGGCCGTGGCATCCAGGTTGGCGAGGGCGCCTTCGCGCGCCCATTGCTGGATGACAGGGGCCTTGACCTGGGCCGCGGCCGGCGGATTGCCCGACTGGACGCGCGAGCGCAGCAGGGAGATCGGAAAGCCGTTCGCGTCGGCCGTCACGGCGAAGTCCTTCCAGGTATGTCCCCCGCGCCGCAACGTCGATTTCAGCACGTCCACGGCCCGTGCGTCGCTGCCCACGTCCCAGAAGTGGAGCACCTCGAGTTCGCCCGCGTGTGCGGTGGCGGCGCACCAGGCGGTAACGAGTGCGATTGCCGTGGCGAAGACTTTCATGCCGTGCATATTAACGCGACTCGCCTGCACAGGGAAGCGAACGGGCACGAGGCCGGATGGCAGCGCAATCAATTATCCGTTAATATTAAGTAATGCAACTTTTACTCGCCGAAGACGACCCCATCCTCGCAAACGGATTGACCGCCCAATTGAATGCCGCGGGCTTTACGGTCGAGCATGCGCCGAACGGCCCGGTGGCGGAATACCTCCTCACCCGGCAGAATTTCGATATCGCCATCATCGACCTTGGCCTGCCCATGGTCGACGGCCTCACGGTGCTGAAGAACCTGCGCGCGACCCGGCCCGACCTGCCGGTGCTGGTCCTCACGGCCCTCGACCGGCTCGACAGCCGCGTGGCGGGCCTGAACGCGGGCGCGGACGATTACATGACGAAACCGTTCGAGTTCCCGGAACTGGAAGCGCGCCTGCGCGCGATCCTGCGGCGCGCGCGGACGTCGGCGGCCGCGCCGGGCGACGTCGCCCTGTCCGGCCTGCATTTCGACCGGGCGGCACGGCGCGCCGTCATCCACGGCGAGCCGGTCGAGCTCAGCCCGCGCGAAGCGACCTTGCTCGAACTGCTGCTGGTCCATGCGGACAAGGTGGTCACGAAGGACCAGATCGCCACCGCCTGGGCGGGCGACGGCACCGAGGTCGGCGCCGGCAACACGGCGGAAGTCCACATCCACCGGCTGCGCCGCAAGCTGGAAGGATCGGGCCTCGAGATCCGGACCGTCCGCGGTCTCGGCTACCTGCTGGCCGTCGAGCGCGCCGATGGACGACCGGCCTGAACGGGGCACACGCACACTCTCGCTGCGCCGCCAGCTCGTCATCTGGGTGCTGCTGCCCCAGCTCGTATTGTGGGTCGCGGGCGGTTTCGCCACGTACCGGCTGGCCGTCAGCTACGTCAACCAGGCGGCGGACGCGACCCTGTCCCAGGCCACCCGGGCGCTCGCGCGGCGCGTCAAGCCCATCGGCAACGGCCTGCTGATCGATTTCCCGCGCGCCGCGCAGGAAGTGCTGGAGACGGACCCCAACGACCGCCTGTTCTACATGGTCAGCACGCCGCCCGGCGAATTCATCCTCGGCAACAACAGCATCCCGATGCCGCCCCCGTCCATGCGGCCGCGCCTGAACGCCCCCTATTTCTACGACGGCGAGATCCAGTCCGCCGGACCCGCCGGCCGGGGCGGTCCCCGGGAGGCCATGAAGGTCAGGATCGCGGCGCTCTACCTGCCCTACGCCGCGCCGGAAGGGAAGGAACAATGGATGCTGGTGCAGGTGGCGCGCAACATGGCGCACCGCGAGGACATTTTTAAAATGATCCTGATGGACACCCTGCTCCCGCTGTCCGCCCTGATTCCGCTGCTGACGCTCATCGTCTGGATCGGCACCGGCGCCGGCCTGGCGCCGCTGCTGCGGCTGCGCAAGGAGGTCGAGGGCCGCTCGCCGCTCGACCTGGCGCCGCTGCAGATCGAATCGGCGCCGCAGGAAGTCCGCTCGCTCGTGGGCGCGCTGAACGCCCTGCTCGCGTCGGTGCGCCAGAACGTCAACGCGCAGAAGCGCTTCATCGCCGACGCGGCGCACCAGTTGCGCACGCCGCTGGCGGGCCTGAAGAGCCAGACGGCGCTGGCGATCGCGGCGACCGATGACCCGGCCCTGATAGCCCGCCTGAAACTGGTCGACCAGAGCGCGACGCGGGGCGCCCACCTGATCAACCAGTTGCTGATGCTGGCGCGGGCCGACCCCGAGGCCGCGGCGGCGTCCGACAAGGCCCCGCTGGACATGCCCGCGTTCGTCCAGGAAATCGTCGCCGAATACGTGCCGCGCGCGCTGCGTGCGCAGATCGACCTCGGCATGGACGACGCCGCGCCGCCCGCGGACGGCACGCTGCTCCGCATCGAGGCCAACGAGCTGCTGCTGCGCGAAGCGCTCGCCAACGTGATCGACAACGCGATCAAGTACACGGGCCGCGGCGGCGAGATCACGGTCCGGGTCGCGCCCGACGGCGACCACGTCCTGGTAACCGTCACCGACAACGGCCCGGGCATCCCGGAGGCGGACCGCGCCCGCGTGTTCGAACGGTTCGTGCGCGCCACGGACCGGGGCGAAGGCTGCGGGCTCGGGCTGGCGATCGTGCGCGACATCGTCGCGCAGCACGGCGGCACCGTGGACCTGCAGGACGCGGCGCCGCACGGCCTGCGCGTGGCAATCCGGCTACCCAGGCACTGATTGGCGCCCCGGGCGGACGTCCGCCGGTTTATACTCGGGCTCGACATCAACGTATTGACGAACGTGCCCATTCCGACATCCACCCCGCCGCCCGAACGCCCCCGCGACACGCGGCCGCTCGCGGCGGCGGCCATGCTGATCGTCGCGATCACGGTGACGCTGGCCGGCCTGCTGGTGTCGAGCTACCACGACACCATCGAACGCGAACAGACGAACCTGCGCAACCTGGCGGAAGCCTTCGCCGCCCAGACCCATTACGCCACCCTCGCGCTGGACCTGGCCCTCGCGCGCGCCGCCGAGCACGCGCCGGAGGACGGCACGGACATGGCCGCCCTGCCCGGCGGCGCGCTCGAAGCCATCCCGGCGCGGGTCCGGCGGCTCGGGCCGGACGCGCCGCGCCGCCCGCTGCCCTCCGGCGCGCCGAGGATCGGCATCGCCGTGCCGCCGGACGGCGGCCCCGCCACGATCACCCTGGCCCGGGTACTCCCCGGCGGCCCCGCCGTCATCGAGGCGGACGCCAACTGGTTCCAGCGCATCTTCGATTCCGCCGACCTGGGCCACGGCGGCTCCGTCACATTGCACCAGCGCGACGGCACCATGCTCGTGCGCAGCCCGACGCTCCCCCGGGCCATCGGCCACTCCTTCATCCACACGCCGCTGTTCCAGACGCATCTGCCGCGCGCGCCGGTCGGCGCGTTCGAGGCGACGAGCCCCGTCGACGGCGTGCGCCGCCTGTACGGCTACAGCGCGGTCGCCGGATATCCCCTCCTGATCGTCACGGGGCGCGACCTGTCCGACACGCTGGCCGTGTGGCGCGGCTGGCTGTGGATTGCCGTGCTGGCCTGGGCGCTGCTGTCGGTGACGCTGGCCGTGCTGGCCCGGCGCATGAGCCGCGAGACGGCGCGCAAGGCCGCGCTGATCGCGCGCCTGCAGGCCAGCGAGCGCCGGCTCGCGGACGGTGCGCGCTACCTGAACGCCATCCTCGATTCGCTGGCCACGCCGCTGTGGGTGCTCGACGCCAGGCGCCGCATCGTGCTGTTCAACCGCGCCTTCCTGCAGTTCACGGGCCGCGACGAGGACGCGGTGACGGGGCGCTTCGAGGCGGACGTGCTCGACCCGGCCGGCGCCGGCGCGCGCGCCCGGCTGTATGCGGACAGCACGGCCGACGGCGCGGGTGACGGCGTCCACGCGCTGGAAGCGGAGATCCGCGACGGCAGCGGCGCCACCCGCACCGCCATCCAGCTCGCCGCGCAGCTCAGGAGCGAGGGCGACGCCGTCCAGATCGTCAACAGCCTCACCGACATCACGGACCGCAAGCAGGTCGAGCTGCGCCTGGCCTGGCTGGCCGACCACGACCCGCTGACCGGCCTGCCGAACCTGAACCGCCTGCGCCGCGTGCTGGCGGATTCGCTGCGGGGCGAACAGGTCGTCCTCCTCCTGATCGCGCTGGAGCGCCAGCAGGAAGTGGCCGACCTGCTCGGCATCGAGGCGGGCGACGACGCCGTGCGCCAGGTCGCCGCGCGCCTCGACGCGCTCGCCCCGGCCGCGCGCTGCGTGGCGCGGGTAAAGGCCAACGAGTTCGCCATGCTGATGCAGCTGCCGGCGGGCCCGGCGCACCGCCCCGTGGACGCCATCGCGCTCGAACTGCACGCGCTGCTGTCGGAGCCGGTCCGCGTGGGCGGGCGCGAATTCCACCTGGCGCCCGTGATCGGCATCGCGACGTATCCGCAGGACGCCACTTCCGCCAACGAATTGATGCGCCTGGCCGACATCGCCAAGCACCGGGCGCGCAGCGAGGCGGGCGAGCCCGTGCATTTCCACTCCGAGTCCACCCACATCCAGCTGGACGAGCGGCTGACGATCGAGGAACAGTTGCGGCACGCGCTGGCGCGCGACGAGCTGACGCCGCACTACCAGCCGAAGATCGACATCGCGACGGGACGGGTGACCGGGTTCGAGGTCCTGCTGCGCTGGAACAGCCCCGTGCTGGGGCCGGTATCGCCGGCGCGCTTCATCCCCATCGCCGAGCAGACGGGCCTGATCGTGCCGATCGGGACATGGGTGCTGCGCACCGCGTGCGCGCAGGCGGGCCGCTGGGCGCGCGAGCACGGCATCGCGACCCGCATCGCCGTCAACCTGTCGATGCGCCAGTTCTACCAGAAAGACCTCTTGACAACGATCGCCGACGCGCTGGCCGACGCGGGACTGGCGCCGCATGCGCTCGAACTGGAGATCACGGAAAGCATCGCGATGAGCCGCGTGGACGTCGTCGAGCGCCTGCTGGGCGGCATCCGCGACCTGGGCGTGGAACTGTCGATCGACGATTTCGGCACCGGCTATTCGAGCCTGGCCTACCTGAAGCGCTTCCCCGTGCAGCGCCTCAAGGTCGACCGGGCGTTCGTGCGCGACCTGGGGCGCGACGCCGACAGCGCGGCCATCGTGCGCTCCGTCGTCGCGCTGGGACACGGACTCTCGATGCGCATCGTGGCCGAAGGGGTGGAGACCGAGGAGCAGCTGGCGCTGCTGCGCGCGCTCGGCTGCGACGAATACCAGGGCTATCTGTTCGCGCGGCCGATGGAGGCCGCCGCCGTGCCGGCCCTGCTGGGCCGCCCCGTCACGTCAGGCGCGTGAGCGCACGGCGCGGCGCGGCCGGCCGCCGGCCGGAGGCAACGGGTGCGAAGGACGCGCCGGCGCCGGGACGTCGGCCGACGCGGCCAGGTCCGCCCACGCGTCGAACCCCACCTTCAGCACACGCAGGCGGTCGTAGGCACGCTGCAGCGCGGCCCGTCCCAGCACGAGGCGCAGCGGACCGCGCCCCGCGGCGACGGCCTGCATGATGGCCTGCGCACCGCGTGCGGCGTCGACCTGGGCGGCGCCCCGGCCGAGTGCCGTGCGGCCCGCCATGCCGTCATAGTCGGCAATACCGGCCGTCCGCGGCATGGCGCCTTCCGCGTCGTCGCCGCTGCCCGGATCGACGAGCGTGACGCCGATGCCGAGCGGCTCCACTTCATAGAACAGCGCTTCGGCCAGCGCTTCCAGCGCGGAGCGCGCGGCATGGCTGAAGCCTTCGAACGCGGGCGCCTGCACGGAGGCGCGCGCCAGCATCACGATGTGGCCGGCGCGGCGCGCGCGCATGCCGGGCAGCACGCGGCGGGCCAGGTTGATCGGGCCGAACACGTTTTCCTCGAACAGCGCGCGCATGGCGCCCTCTTCGCCTTCCTCGATCGCGCCCGGATAGCGCTGGGCGGCGCTCGTCGCCAGCACGTCGATGCGCCCGAAGCGCCGCTCGGCGGCGACGACGGCCATGTCGACGCTGGCGGCATCCGTCACGTCCAGCGCAAGCGCCAGCGCGCGGTCCGGATGCCGGTCGACGAGGGCCTGCAGCTGCGCCGGCGCGCGCGCCGCGAGGACGGCGTTCTGGCCGGACGCCAGCACGGCCTCCGCCAGCGCGGCCGCGAGGCCGGTGGTGGCGTCGGCGATGAACCAGACGGGTTGCGTGGATTGCGACATCGTTCCTCCTTGCTGCGTGCGGAGTGCCAGACTCCAGGTACCCCAGGAAGATGATTCTAGATGCTGGACGGGTACGGTTCCATGGGCGATTTTCCGAAAGTCTTGCCTAAAATTCCAACCATCATCCAACCGGCACCCATCCATTGACGCACTATCGCTTTGCTCATACACTCTTGATGGTTGCGCTACCATTCAGAATGTTATAACAATCCGCGCAGCTGCCTACCAGGAGGAGACTGTGCAAGACACCCATCGCAAGGCCGCACGCCGGCTCGCGTCCACGCTCGGCATCGCGCTCGCGGCCAGCCTGCTGCCCGCATTCCCGCCCCTCGCCGCACACGCGGCCGCTGCCGACCGCCTCGCGCCGCGCCAGCACATCCTGCTGGACGACGGCTGGCGCTTCCACGCCGGCGACCCGGACGGCGGCTCCGCACCGTATCTGTACGACGTGCGGCCGGAAGTGACCGCGTCCGCCGACGGCAAGGTGGCCGACGCCAGGCCCGAGGAAGCGGCGAAGGTCGCGCGCGCGGACACGCCCGTGCTGAAACCGTGGATCCTCCCGAGCGGCAATGCGTTCATCCGCGATCCGGCGCGCCGCCACCCGCGCCCCGCGACGGAGCCGGCCGTCGACGCACCGTTCGCCAGACTGGCGTTCGACGACAGCGGCTGGCGCCCCGTCACCCTGCCGCACGACTGGGCCATCGAAGGGCCGTTCCTGACGACGGGCCCGTATGGCGGCATGGGCCGCCTCAAAACGTGGGGTCCGGCGTGGTACCGGCGCACGCTGGACATCCCCGCCGTGGACCGCGGTAAAAAAATCTTCCTGGACGTCGACGGCGCCATGTCGTACGCGAGCGTGTGGGTCAACGGCCACCTCGCGGGCGGCTGGCCCTATGGCTACAACTCGTTCCGCATCGACCTGACGCCGTGGCTGCGGCCGGGCGGCGCGAACCAGCTCGCGATCCGGCTCGACAACCCGCCGGAATCCGCGCGCTGGTATCCGGGCGCGGGCCTGTACCGCAACGTGTGGCTGACGAAGACGGCGCCCGTGCACGTGGGCCAGTGGGGCGTGACGGTGACGACGCCGGAAGTGTCCGCCGACTCCGCGCGCGTCGCGTGGCGGGTCGCCGTCGACAACGAGGGCAGCACGCCGGCCAGCACGACGGTGACGACGGAGCTGTACGCACTGGACGGGCACGGACGCATCGTCGGCAGGCCCGTCGCAACGACAGTGTCGGCGCCGGCGACCGTCGCCGCGGGTACGACCGGCACCGTCAGCGGCGCGACGACCGTCAGTAAGCCGCGCCTGTGGGGCCCGCCGCCCACGCAGGCGCCGCACCGCTACGCGCTGGTGGCGACGGTGCGCCAGGACGGCCGCGTCGTCGATCGCACCGAGACGCCGTTCGGCATCCGCGCCGTGCGCTTCGACCCCGACCGGGGACTCTCCGTCAACGGCGAACACATCCCCCTGCGCGGCGTGAACAACCACCACGACCTGGGCGCGCTGGGCGCCGCGTTCAACGTGCGGGCGGCCGAGCGCCAGCTGGAGATCGTGCGCGCGATGGGCGCGAACGCCGTGCGCCTGAGCCACAACCCGCCCGACCCGCAACTGCTGGACCTCGCCGACCGCATGGGCTTCCTCGTGATGGACGAAGTGTTCGATTCGTGGGAGCGCAAGAAGACGCCGCTGGACTTCCACCTGATCTTTCCCGACTGGCACGAGCAGGACCTGCGCGCGATGATCCGGCGCGACCGCAACCACCCGTCCATCATCATCTGGAGCATCGGGAACGAGGTCGGCGAGCAGTACACCGACAAGGCAGGCGCCGCGGTGGCGCGCGAGCTGCACCGGATCGCCCGCGAGGAAGATCCGACCCGGCCCACGACGACGGCCATGAACTACGCCAAATCGGACATGCCGCTGCCGGCGGAGGTCGACGTCATCGGCCTGAACTACCAGGGCGAAGGCATCCGCCAGGATCCGGAATTCGAAGGCACCGACCGGATCCGCACGCCGCCGCAGTACCCGCTGTTCCATGCGAAATTCCCGGACAAGATGATCCTCAGCACCGAATCCGCGTCGGCCTTCAGCAGCCGCGGCGTGTACCTGTTCCCGGTGCATCCGGCGAACAGCTCCATCGTCCGCGACGGCCGGGGCGGCGACTCCGCGAGCAAGCAGGTCAGCGCCTACGAACTGTACGCCGTCGATTTCGGCGCATCCGCCGACAAGGTGTTCGCCTCGCTCGACCGCAACCCGTACGTGGCGGGCGAATTCGTCTGGACGGGCTTCGACTACCTGGGCGAGCCGACGCCCTATTACGACGCACGCAGCTCCTACTCCGGCATCGTCGACCTGGCCGGCTTCCCGAAGGACCGCTACTACCTGTACCAGTCGCGCTGGCGCCCCGACCTGCCGATGGTCCACGTGCTGCCGCACTGGACGTGGCCGGACCGCGTGGGGAGAATCACGCCCGTGCACGTGTTCACGTCCGGCGACGAAGCCGAACTGTTCGTCAACGGCAAGTCGCAGGGCCGCCAGAAGAAGGCGCCGTACGCCTACCGCCTGCGCTGGGATGCCGTGAAATACGAGCCGGGCGAGATCACGGTCGTCGCCTATAAAAACGGCAAGGAATGGGCGCAACAGACCGTCAGGACGGCCGGCGCCCCGGCCGCGCTGCAGGTACAGGCCGACCGCACGGCGCTCGCCAGCGACGGACGCGACCTGGCGTTCGTCACCGTACGCATCGTCGACAAGGACGGCCTGCCCGCCCCGCGCGCAATGGACCGCGTGCGCTTCACGGTCGAGGGCCCGGCCGACCTCGTCGCCACCGACAACGGCGATGCGACGAGCTTCGAATCGTTCCAGGCGAAGGACAGGGCCGCGTTCAACGGCCTCGTGCTCGGGATCGTGCGGACCCGCACCGGTGCGGGCGGGACGATCACCGTACGCGCCGACGGCGCCGGGCTGAAGGGTGCCGTCGTGACGCTGCGGAGCAAACCGCCTGCCGATTGAAAGGTGCATTTTTTCAAGAACTTTTTCACAAACATAACGTGACGAGGCTCATCGACGCTTGGTGCTAAGCTTGCCCTGCATCGCACCATCGGAGGGCCTCGGTTATGCCGGAAGCACGCCATGAAGTCGTCGTCATCACGGGTGCCAGCGCGGGGATCGGCCGTGCCGCGGTACAGCAATTCGCCCGCGCCGGCGCACGCATCGCGCTGATCGCGCGCGACCCCGAGCGCCTGGAAGCGGCGCGCGCGGAAGCCGAACGGCTCGGCTCGCCGCAAGCCATCGTCATCTCCGCCGACATGGCCGACCACGCCCAGGTGGAGGCCGCCGCCGAGCGGGCCGAGACCGAACTGGGCCCCATCGACATCTGGGTCAACAATGCGATGGCCACCGTGTTCGCGCCGTTCGCCGACATCGCCCCGGACGACTTCCGCCGCGTCACCGACGTCACCTACCACGGCTTCGTGTGGGGCACGATGGCCGCGCTGAAACGCATGCGGCTCCGCAACCGGGGCACCATCGTGCAGGTCAGCTCGGCCCTCGCGTACCGCTCCATCCCGCTGCAATCGCCGTATTGCGGCGCCAAGCACGCCATCAAGGGCTTTACGCAATCCGTGCGCACGGAACTCGAGCACGAACACAGCGGCATCCACATCGCCGTCGTCGACATGCCGGGCGTGAACACCCCGCAATTCGAGTGGTGCAAGACCACGTTGACGCACCACCCCAGGCCGATCGGCACGTATTACCAGCCCGAGGTCGCGGCGCGCGCCATCTACTGGGCCGCCCACGCGCGCCGGGCCGAGATCTGCGTGGGCGCGCCCACCTTGTCCACCGTGCTGGCCGAGAAATTCGTGCCGCGCCTGCTGGACCTGTACCTGGCCCGCAAGGGCGTGGCCGGCCAGCAGGGCCCGCGGCCCATCCCGGCCGGCCGGCCCGACAACCTGTGGCGGCCCGTCCCCGGCCCGTACGCGGCGCACGGCACCTTCGACGACGGCGCGAGCACGCGCAGCCTGCAGTTGTGGGCGACGACGCATCGTGCGTGGCTGCTGGCCGGCATCGGCGCGGCCGGCGTGGCGCTGGGTCTGCGCCAGCTGCGCAAACACTGAACACTTAACGAGGACACGACATGAGCAAATCCGTAGGCGACTTCTTCGTCGAACGCCTGTATGAATGGGGCGTCCGGACCATCTTCGGCTATCCCGGCGACGGCATCAACGGCGTGCTGGGCGCGCTGGACCGCGCCGAAGGCAAGATCCAGTTCATCCAGGTGCGGCACGAGGAAATGGCCGCGTTCATGGCCGCCGCCCACGCCAAGTTCACGGGCGAGCCGGGCGTGTGCCTGTCGACGGGCGGCCCCGGCGCGGCCCACCTCGTGACGGGCCTGTACGACGCCAAATGCGACCACGTGCCCGTGCTCGCGATCTGCGGCCAGGCGCCGACGACGGCGCGCGGCGCGCACTACCAGCAGGAGCTGAACCTGGAGCGCCTGTTCCAGGACGTGGCGGATTATGTGTACGAGGCGAGCCAGCCGTCGCAGGTGCGCCACCTGCTCGACCGCGCGATGCGCACGGCGCTGGGCCGCAACGGCGTCAGCGTCCTTGTGCTGCCGAACGACCTGCAGGACAAACCGTACGAAGACCCGCCGCGCAAGCACGGCTCCGTGTTCTCCGGCATCGGCTACACGAAGCCGCGCGTCGTCCCGTACGAGGCCGACCTGCAGCGCGCGGCCGACGTGCTGAACGCGGGCAGCAAGGTGGCGATCCTCGTCGGCGCCGGCGCGCTGCAGGCGACCGACGAAGTCATTGCCGTGGCCGAGCGCCTGAAGGCCGGATGCGCGAAAGCGCTGCTGGGCAAGGCCGCCCTGCCCGACCACCTGCCGTGGGTGACCGGCTCGATCGGCATCCTCGGCACGAAGGCGAGCTGGGAGCTGATGAGCGATTGCGACACCCTGCTGCTGGTCGGCACGGGCTTCCCGTACGCGGAATTCCTGCCGAAGGAAGGCAAGGCGCGCGCGGTGCAGATCGACATCGATCCGACGATGCTGAGCGTGCGCTTCCCGGCCGAGGTCAACCTGCACGGCGACAGCGCCGAGACCCTGCGTTTGCTGCTGCCGCTGCTGAAGGAAAAGACCGACACGGACTGGCGCGCGAAGATCGAAAAGGAAGTGCGCGAATCGTACAAGACGCTGGAAGAACGGGCGCTCGCCTCCGCGAACCCGATCAATCCGCAGCGCGTGTGCTACGAACTGTCGCCGCTGCTGGCGCGCGACGCGATCGTCACGAGCGACTCCGGCTCCTGCGCCAACTGGTATGCGCGCGACCTCAAGGTGCAGCGCGGCCAGATGTATTCGCTGTCCGGCGGCCTCGCGTCGATGGGTGCGGCCGTGCCGTATGCGATCGCCGCGAAGTTCGCGCATCCGGACCGCCCCGTCATCGCCCTCGTGGGCGACGGCGCCATGCAGATGAATAACATGGCCGAGCTGATCACCGTGGCCAAGTACTGGAAGCGGTGGAAGGACCCGCGCTGGATCGTGTGCGTCTTCAACAACCAGGACCTGAACCAGGTCACGTGGGAACAGCGCGTCATGGAAGGTAATCCGAAGTTCGAAGCGACGCAGCAGATCCCGGACGTGCCCTATCACCGCTTCGGCGAATTGATCGGCCTGAAAGGCATCTTCTGCAACGATCCGGACAAGGTCGGCGAAGCGTGGCGCGAAGCGCTGGCGGCCGACCGCCCCGTCGTCCTCGAATTCAAGACGGATCCGGAAGTGCCGCCGCTGCCCTCGCACATCACGCTGGAGCAGGCCAGGCACTTCATGACCACGATTGCCAAGGGCGACCCGAGCGAAGGGTCGATGCTGGCCGGCGTGGCGAAGCAGGTGCTCAGCACCATCCTGCCCGGAGACAGGAAGTGAACACGGCGGCGCCCGCCCCCGCGCGCCCCACGGCGCGTGCGCTCGGCGCCGCCACCCTCGGCCTGGCGCTGGGCGCCTTGCTGCTGCAACGGAAAGCACCGGCGCCGCGTCCCGTTCCCGCTCCTGCCCACCGGCTGTACCAGGGCGCCGCGCTGCTGGCCGCATCCGTGCTGGGCGACAGCGCGCTGGAACACTACCGCGGCGGTTTCGAGAACCCCGGCATGTTCGCGCCGCTCGCCAGCGCGGCTGTCGTGCTGGCCTGTGCGCTGCGCGCGAGGTCCTCCGCCGCGCCATATGCGGCCGCCTGCGCCGTCGGCACGGCGGGTCTCGGCTTCCACGCCTACAACGTGCTGCGCCGGCCCGGCGGCCTGTCGTGGGCGAACCTGTTCTATGCGGCGCCGCTCGGCGCACCGGCCGCGCTCACGCTGGCCGGCGTGCTGGGCCTCGCCGCCCGTCCCGTCGCTGCCGGAGCACCCACCCTGGCCGGGCTGCCGTCCGGCCGCGCCCTGTGCGGCCTGGCCGCGTTCGGCCTGGCCGGCACGAGCGCGGAAGCGGCCCTGCTGCACTTCCGGGGCGCCTTCCAGCATCCCGCGATGTGGCTGCCCGTCAGCGTGCCGCCCGCGGCGGCCGCGCTGCTGGCCGCCGCGGCGCTCCCCGGCAGGCCGGGGCCGCGTCCGCTGACGAATGCGCTGCTCAGGGCCTGCACGTGGCTGGGCGTGCTGGGAACGGCCTTCCACGCCCGCGGCATCGCACGCCAGATGGGCGGCTGGCGCAACTGGAGCCAGAACGTGCTCGCCGGCCCGCCGCTGCCGGCACCGCCCAGCTTTTCCGCACTCGCTCTGGCCGGCCGCGCCGCGCTGGCACTGCGTGCAGGGCAGGAGCGGCCATGAACGACGACAGTCCCACACCGCGCTTTCCCGGTTATGACGTCCTGGCCAAATGGGACAGCCCGTCGTTCGACGCCATCACCCGCAAAACGCTGGCTTCGCGTCTGGACGACGTCCCGCCCCGCCGCTGGCTGACCCAGGACGAGTGGGACGTGCTGGACGCGATCAACGCGCGCCTGCTGCCCCAGCCCGACCGGGCGTCTCCCATCCCGATCACGCCATGGATCGACGCCATGCTGCACGACGACCGCGGCGAAGGCTACCGCCATCCCGACATGCCCCCGCTGCGCGCCGCCTGGCGCCAGGGCCTGGCCGCCGTCGACGACGAGGCGCGCCGGCTGTACGGCCGGCCATTCGCCCGGCTGGGTGCGGACGCGCAGGACGCCGTCCTGGGCGCCCTGGAAGGCGGCCGGGCGGCGTCGCCCCGCTGGCAGGGTCTCGATGCGCAACGCTTCTTCATCCACCACCTGCTCAAGACGGCGGCCGGCATCTATTACGCGCATCCCCTCGCCTGGAACGAGATCGGCTTCGGCGGGCCGGCGAACCCGCGGGGCTACGTCCGCCTTGGGTTCGACAGCCGCGACCCGTGGGAAGCGAAGGAGGCGCGGTGATCGCGCCACGGACAGGCCGCGGCCGCGCCCCCGACGTGTTCGAACGCGGCGGCTGGGTGACGATGCGCGAATACGGTGACGATGACGCCGTCGACTTCGCCATCGTCGGCGCGGGCGCGGGCGGCGCCACGCTCGCGTGCAAGCTGGCGGAGGCCGGCTTTTCCGTCGTCGTGCTGGAAGCGGGCCCGTTCTGGCGGCCGCTGGAGGATTTCGCGTCGGACGAGGAAGCGCAGCAGCAGCTGTACTGGCTGGAAGAGCGCCTGTCCGGCGGCGCCGATGCGCTGGCCCTCGGCGGCAACAACTCGGGCTGGGGCGTGGGCGGATCGACCGTCCACTTCAGCATGATCTCGCTGCGCTTCCGCCCCGAGTGGTTCCAGTCGCGCAGCCGGCTGGGCTACGGCTTCGACTGGCCCATCACCTACGACGAACTGGCGCCCTATTACGACGAGGCGGAACGGGCATTGGCCGTATCGGGGCCGATCAACTATCCATGGGGACCGCCGCGCCGGCGCTACCCGTACCGCGAGCACGAGATGAACGCGGCCGGCCTCGTGCTCGCGCGCGGCGCCCAGCGGATGGGCATCAAGTGGTCATCCGTGCCGCTGGCAACCGTGTCCGCACCGCGTGGGAAATCGCCGCCGTGCGTGTACCGGGGCTTCTGCAATTTCGGCTGCGCGACGAATGCCAAGCAGAGCGCGCTGATCGTGTGGATCCCGCGCGCGCTGGCGGCGGGCGCGGAGGTGCGCGACCTCGCGATGGCCGGCCGCATCGAACTCGGTGCCGACGGCCGCGCGACGGGCGTGCACTATCGGCGCAACGACGCATGGCGCTTCCAGCGCGCGCGCAACGTGGTCGTCTCGGGCTATGCGATCGAGACGCCGCGCCTGCTGCTGAACTCCGCGTGCGGCCGCTTCCCGCAGGGCCTCGCGAACAGCTCGGGGCTCGTCGGCACGCATTTGACGACGCATGCCGGCCCCGGCGTCTGGGCCCGCTTCGACGAAGAAATCCGCTGGTACAAGGGCCCGCCCAACATGGCCGTGTGCGAGCACTGGAATTACACGGACACGGGCAAGGACTTCCACGGCGGCTACGCCTTCATGAGCCAGGGCCCGCTGCCGCGCGCGTGGGCCCAGCTGCTCGTCACGGAACGCCGCCTGTGGGGCATGGCGCTGCGGCGCGAGATGGCGGACTACAACCACATGGCAGGCCTCGTCGCCGTCGCCGAGACGGAGCCGCGCGCCTGCAACCGCGTGGCGCTCGCGGACGTGCGCGACCGCCACGGCCTGCCCGTCGCCCACGTGACGTTCGAATACTCCGACAACGACCGCCGCATGCAGGACCACGCGCGCCGCTTCATGGGCGGGATGCTGGCGGCGGCCGGCGGCGGCAGCATCTGGACGAGCGACGACACGAGCCACATCCTCGGCACCTGCCGGATGGGCAGCGACCGCGCCACGAGCGTCGTCGACGCGGACGGCCGCAGCTGGGACGTGCGCAACCTGTGGATCTGCGACGGCTCGCTGTTCCCGACGGCGGGCGGCGTGAATCCGTCGCTGACGATCCAGGCCCTCGCCTGCCGCATGGGCGCGCGCATCCGGGCACTCGCGGCGCGGGGCGATCTGTAGAGGGACCATGACATGAGCAAGGTGGCCAGCATCTTCGACCTCGAATGCCTCGCGCGGGAACGCCTGCCGGGGGTCGTGTTCGACTACATCCACGGCGGCAGCGAACAGCAGCTGACCGTGCAGCGCAACCTGGACGACATGCGGGCGCTGGCCCTGCGCCAGCACAGCCTGCGCGACGTCTCGCGCCGCGACACGGGCGTCACGATGGCGGGCGACCCGGCCCGTATCCCCCTCGCCCTCGGCCCGACGGGTCTCGCGGGCCTCGCGTGGGCCAACGGCGAATGCGAGGCGGCGCGCGCGGCGGTGGACTTCGGCGTGCCGTTCTGCCTGTCGACGTGCTCCATCAATTCCATCGAGGACGTGGCGGATGCGATCCATCGACCGTTCTGGTTCCAGCTGTACCTCATGAAAGACCACAAGGTCAACGAGAGCCTGATGCGCCGCGCCCACGACGCGAACTGCTCGGCCCTCGTGCTGACGATCGACCTGCACACGCAGGGCAAGCGCTGGGCCGACGAAAAGCACGGGCTCGCGGTGCCGCCGCGGCTGACGCCGGCGAACATCCTGCAGATGGTGGGCCACCCGCGCTGGCTCGCGAACATGGCGGGCAGCAAGCGCCATACGTTCGGCAATTTCGAGCACGAGATCAAGGAGGCCGGCTCGATCGGCTCGCTGTCGAAATGGATCGAGGAACAGTTCGACGCCTCGTTCGACGTGAACACGGCGCGCTGGGTGCGCGCACGGTGGCAGCGCAAGCTGATTTTGAAAGGCGTGATGAATCCGGACGATGCGAGGACGGCCATCGACGTCGGCGCGGACGCCATCATCGTATCGAACCACGGCGGACGCCAGCTGGACGGCGCGCCGTCGTCGATCTCCGTGCTGCCCGAAATCGCCGATGCCGTCGGCGACCGCATCGAGGTGCTGTTCGACGGCGGCATCCGCACGGGCGGCGACATCGTCAAGGCGATCGGCCTCGGCGCCCATGCGTGCCTGTCCGGGCGCGCGTGGCTGTACGGCCTGGCCGCGCGCGGGCGTGAAGGCGTCACGTGCGCCCTCACCCTGCTGGAGCAGGAACTGCAGGACTGCATGCTGCTCACGGGCCTCGACAACCTGCACCGGATCGAACCCGGCGTCGTCACCGCGCAACCGCCGCTGGGGAGGCGTTGAATGCTGCCGTTCATGTTCGCCACCGGGATCGAGAACAGCGCGCCGACCATAGGGATTGGCCGCATCCGCCGCGACCAGATGGAAGAATGCGGCCATTACCGGCAATGGCAGACCGACTTCGACTGCGTGAAGCACCTTGGGATCCGCACCTTGCGCTACGGCGTGCCGCTGCACCGCACGTGGCTGGGGCCGGACCGTTACGACTGGGAGTTCGCGGACCTGGCGTTCGGGGCACTCCAGCGGCGCGGCATCGACCCTGTCGCGGACCTGTGCCACTTCTGCGTGCCGGACTGGGTCGGCAATTTCCAGAACCCCGATTTCCCCGCGCTGTTCCAGGATTACGCCCGGGCTTTCGCGACGCGCTATCCGTGGATCCGTTTGTACACGCCCGTCAACGAGATGTACGTGTGCGCGAAGTTCTCCGCCCTGTTCGGCTGGTGGAACGAGCAGGCCCGCGACTTCCGCTCGTACGTGACGGCGCTGAAGCACCTGGCCCGCGCCAACGTGCTGGCGATGCACGAGATCGTGAAGCTGCGTGCGGACGCCGTGTTCATCCAGAGCGAATCGAGCGAATACTTCCACGCGACGCATCCCGACGCCGTCGCCGAGGCCGAACGGCGCAACCAGCTGCGCTTCCTGTCGCTCGACTTCAACTACGGCCGTCCGCTCGACCCCATGCAGCGCGAATTCGTGCTGGCGCACGGCATGACGCCGGACGAGTGCCGGTTCTTCGAAGAACACGCGCTGCGCCACCACTGCATCCTCGGCAGCGACTACTACATGACGAACGAGCACGACGTCGACCCGGACGGCACGGCGCGCGACGCTGGCGAAACGCTCGGCTACGCGATGATCGCGCGCGAGTACGCGGCGCGCTACGGCCTGCCGCTGATGCACACGGAGACGAACCTCGACCAGGGCCCACACGGCGACGAAGCCCGCGAGTGGCTGCGCTGCCAGTGGGCCCACGTGCGCGGCCTGATGCGCAGCGGCGTGCCCGTCGTCGGCTTCACCTGGTATTCGCTGACCGACCAGGTCGACTGGCACATCGAGCTGCGCGACGCCTGCGGCATCATCAATCCGCGCGGGCTGTACGACCTCGAACGGCGCATCCGGCCGGTCGGGACGGCATACCGGGATCTGATCGCGGCCTGGGACGGACGGACCGGCGCCATGCAGGCCTGACTGTCGAAGAACTTGACGCGGCGCCCCGGCTGCGGTCTACTCCGGGCGCCACCACTACGCCCACGATCCATGACCTTTGCACCGCTGATCGACGTCGTCAACCTGATCCCGCGCGGCCTGATCCTCCCTCCCGCCAGCCTGTTCCTCGTCATCGCCATCGGCCTCGTACTGTGGCGCCGCCGGCCGCGTGCCGGGCGCATCGTCGCCGGCACCGGGCTCGCGCTGCTGGCGTTCCTGTCGACGATCGGCGGCGCGCGGCTCCTCGTCGCGCCGCTGGAGGCGATGACGGCCCCGTTGACGGCACCGGAGCGCGCCGGCGCGCAGGCAATCGTCGTGCTGGCGGCGGGGCGCGTACGGCGCGCGCCCGAATACGGGGACCGCGACATCCCCGACTACATCGCACTGGCGCGCCTGCGCTACGGGGCGCACCTGCAGCGCGCGACGGGGCTGCCGATCCTCGTCAGCGGCGGCGGCGGCGACGCGGGAGACCGCAGCTACGCCGAGGCCGACGGGATGGCCGCCGCGCTGCGCGAAGACTTCGGGGTGCCGGTGAAGTGGCTCGAAGGACGCTCGCGCGACACGGCGGAAAACGCCGCCTTCAGCGCCGCCATCCTGCGCGCGGACGGCGTCAAACGCATCCTCCTCGTCACCGACGCCATGCACATGCCGCGCGCACGCGCCGTGTTCGAGCGCGCCGGGCTGGACGTCGTCAGCGCGCCCACGATGTTCTTCGGCCGCCAGCCGCTGTCGATCCACGCCTGGGTGCCCGGCGCAGAGGGCATGCGCCGTTCGTGGTATGCGACGTACGAGTGGATCGGCCTGGTCTGGTATCGCGTGCGCGCGGCTGGCGGCCGGTGAGTCACCGTCCGGCGAGCGTGCCGCACACGGTATTGCGCCCGCCCCGCTTGGCGGCATAGAGCTGGGCGTCGGCGGCGCCGATCAGCGCTTCGGACGATGCCGGCTTCGCCGACGCCTGCGCGGGCACGGACGCGATGCCGAAGCTGGCCGTCGCCGTCACCGCCACGCCGGGCGCGCCGGCGAAGGCCGCGCGGATGCGTTCCGCCAGCGCGTGCGCGCCGGCCAGGTCCGTCTGCGGCAGCACGAGCAGGAATTCCTCGCCGCCGTAGCGCACCACGCTGTCGACCGTGTCGCGCGTGAGCGTCAGCAGCAGGCCCGCGAAGTCCGCCAGCACCTGGTCGCCGGCCGCATGGCCGTAGGTGTCGTTGATGCGCTTGAAGTGGTCGATGTCGCACAGGACGACCGACAGCGGCGTGCCGTAGCGGCGCGCGCGCTCCAGCTCCGCGGTCAACAGGCCTTTTTGCAGGAAGCGGCGGTTGTAGCAGCCCGTCAGCGGATCGCGGTCGGCCAGCTGCTGCAGCAGGAGCGAGGCGCGGAACTGCTCGCGCTGCGCGACGTGGAAGCGGCGCGCCGCGATATAGCCCAGCGCATTGCCCATCACGAGCAGCAGGACGAGCGTCAGCAGGTCGTCGGGCCGCAGGTTGCCCTGGATGGCCAGCATGGCCGCGAACACGATGCTGGAACCGACGCCGATCGCCACCGCGTAGATGAACCGGTTCGGGAAGTTGACATAGACCGCCATCAGGATCAGCGCCTGCGACGTCGCATTCCACGCCAGCACCTCCGGCTGGAACCAGCACACGACCATGAACACGGCCAGCGCGACGACGAGCAGCGTACACGCGGCGCCGATCGACACCCGCACCGATCCGGGCCGGCGAACGACGGCCGCGAAGCAGCCCAGGCCGACGAGTGCCACGCCGACCCGCAGGCCGGCAAGCATCCACGCGATGGCCGTATCGCCCAGGGTGGCGAAGTCGGTGGCCCCGAACGCGACGTAGAACACGGCGGCGAACAGCAGGCTGGCCTTCAGCTGGGCATTCCGCTCGGGCAGGAAGTGACGGATGAAGCGTACTTCATTGCGCCGGTCGGCGAACTCGGCACGATGACGGTCGATGGTCAGGCTGTGGGCAGACAGATCTCGGGGCAGCACGGGAGCATTGGGCGGTGGAAAGAGCGCGAAGACGCGCCATGGCCGCGGCGGGAAGAATGACGCGCTATTTTAACCTACACAGGGACAATCGTTTCCATGCGGAAAATTTTTACCTGCTCGCGAGTTGCGCATTCCATACATCCGGGCCCGACCGCTTCCTGAACAGCGCATCGTTACAATTGGCGTATCATTTTTCGTTTCCTCTGAGTAAACTTGCCGCCGTTGACCATTTCGTCAGGCATGAGGATCGATCATGAAAATCTGTTTCATCTGGGCCCGGGCGTTCCGCTCGTTCAACAACCTCAACCTGAACATCTCCTCCTCCGCCAAGTATCGCTACGACGATGCGACGAACACGCTGCACCGGGACGTGCTCGAGGCACTACCGGCCGATTTCTTCGGCAAATCCATCGTCGACGTGGCGGCGATCGTCGGGATCAACGGGAGCGGCAAAAGCAATTCGCTGGAATTGCTGTGCAAGATCCTGAAGGGGCCGCGTAGTACGATCGGCTGCGATCATCTCGTCGTGTACGAGAGCGAGGGCAAGCTGTTCTGCAGATACCGGTTTGCGGCAGGTGCCGCCCCCGCCGCGGACTTCGGCATCGATATCGCGCCCATCGACGACAAGATCGGGCCGCTGAGAGTCATCTATTTTTCGAATGTATTCGATGAGCGGGAATATCATTTCGATGCCGACATCACTGATATTTCATTGAACCACGCTTACCGCATGCGCCATCGACCGCGTAACTCGTCCGTTGGACAGTTCGCAAAACAAATCAGGTTCGTCGCCGATGAGGCGCTGTTCGAAAAACTTGAAATGCCGCATCCGGTCCGGTTGAAGATCGCGCCCCGAAACAGGTTTGCCACGTTCAACAGTTCACATGATTCAGGCCTGGGTGGACAAGGATTCACGGCCTTCAGGCAAAATTGGCGCAAGAGGTTAATGCAACAGAGCCCACGGAACCGGCTGCTTTCCCAAATGGCGCTGAACCTGCTGACCGATATCGCTATGCGGTGTGATGGGCAGTCGCAACGTCGGAATGGCCCCCGTACCGACGCCTTTTTCGATATCGATCAGTTCTTCGCCGATACAAACCAGAAGTTCAGCCAGGAATCATTCGTCGACCGTGCCATGGTTTATCTGCAAGCCGCGATACACCGCGAAAACTTTCCAGAGGCGCTTAAGGGGCGTCCTTTTGGCGGCGAGGCGGTGTCGGCAGCGCAGATCATGAAACAGGCCGATTTCCTCAGATCGATGGAGAGCTGGCTGCGAGAGCGCGACGTCGAAGTATTACCCGACGAAAACCCGTCGCGAATCAATTTTTCCGTCGACTTTCGGATTGCCAACAAAGCCAAAATCTCGGCATTGACGTCGTTGTTCGGGGACGCTGGCGACGTCAATGTCGAATGGCTCGGCATCAGTTCTGGCCAGAAAGCGTTCATCAATGGCTTCGCATCGATGGTCTACGAACTGAAAAAATACCAGAAGAGCGCGGCCAATATCCTCATCGTCATCGACGAGGGCGACCTCTACCTGCACCCGCAGTGGCAAATGGATTTCTTCGACAAGCTCAACACGATCGTGTCGAGCCTGTCGGCCGAAGGCAGCCACGTCCAGATCGTGCTGACGTCGCATTCGCCGTTCATCCTGTCCGACCTGCCGAAGCAAAACATCGCGATGCTCGAGCCGCCAGTCCCATCCGCTAACGACGACGGTTACAAGCTGCGCCGGCAGACGTTCGCCGGCAACCTGTACGACCTGTTCTATGGCCCGCTGTTGCTGCGCACGCCCGCGATCAGCAATTTTGCGAAGAAAAAGATCGATGAAATCACGGCGGAACTCCAGTCGCTCGCGCACATCTCGAAGGAACAACGCGAAGCGTATATGCGTTTCAGCAAGCTGATCGGGCATGACCTCATTCGCGCATCCGTCGAAGCGGAAATCGAACGCATCGAACCCGCCGGAGATCAGGCATGATCAGTTTCCACCAGCACCTGGACGACGACCATGCCAAGGCAAGCGCCATGCTCGACACGATGGCGCAGGAGCACTGGGATAACCTGAGCCGGAAACTTGCCAACGGGACCCGTTATTTCGCCCATTCGCTCCCGCAATACTGCGAGGATCTGCGTGAAGAACTGAAGTCCCCGGCTGTTCAGGCGGAACTGGATATCGCGGCGCCCGACGCCCCCGCGATCGACGATTTTTTCGCGTGCCTCGCGGCGTCCGATTACGCCCTGCTCAAGAAAATCATCGTGTGCCGGCCCGCCGACTTCAGGCAATTGCGGGACGACATAGTCGCCATTCTGCCGGAGCATGTCTTTTATGACGACGGCCAGACGCCTTTCAACAAGAAGCTGCTCAGCGACCTGTTCAAATACGATACGTTCCGCGAGAGCCCCTCGTGCAAAAACTTCCTCTTTGACAAGCTCAAGATAGGCAAGTCGAAATGCGTCTATTGCAATATCGTCGACACGGATGTGATGAACAAGAATCCGGACCCCGCGGCCAAGCTCGATCTCGCCGCCTACCTGGACCTCGATCACTTCCTCGACAAGGCCCGCAATCCGTTCTTCGCCCTGTCCTTCTATAACCTCGTACCGTGCTGCCACATTTGCAACTCAAGAGTAAAGGGGACCAAGTCATTCGACATCGACACCCATATCAATCCGTTCCATCATTCGTTCGACGATCTGTATAAGTTCGTCTACCTGGGCCCAGGCCGCATCGACGTCATCAACCGGGGCACCAAGCCGGACGACCTGACGGCGCAAGACTTCAATATCCTGACGCGGACAGCGCACAAGTTGGACGATCTCGAAGAACTGCTCGACTGGTACACGGAATACTCACGCGACGGCCTGGCCACTGAAAAAGAAAAGCGCATGTTTGTCCGCCATTTCAAGCCGTTCGTGCCGATGAAACGGCAGGACATGCTCAAGTTTTCACGTGGCAAACTGTATCGCGACGTCCTGATGAAGGTGGATGAAGACAACGGCCTGCTCGGCTTCTAGCCGCCAGTCCGGCTCCCCAGCCGCGGCGCCACGACCGCCGGCTGCTGCCACGGGGCCTTGAGTTCCGTGCGCGTCGTGTAATCCGTCAGCGCCAGCCCGAACAGCAGCACGAGCGTGACGGCGCCCGCGACGGCCGCGAGGCGCAGCAGCGCGGGCGCGCGCTTCAGCCGCATGAACACGAATGCGACCAGCAGCGCCTTCGCCAGCGCCACCGCGAGGCTGATCGCGGTGTTCAGCCAGCCGAGGCGCAGCAGCGCGCAGGCGGCCGTCGTGGCCAGCAGCGCCAGCAGCGCGATCCACGTGAGCACCAGCGGACGTATGCTCCTGTCCACGTCAGGCTCCCGAGCGCAAGGTCAGGTACAGCAACGGGTAGAGAAAGATCCACACCACGTCGACGAAGTGCCAGTACAGGCCGACGAGTTCCACGGCGTCGGCGCGCGCGCTGCGCATCAGCCACAGGCAGGCCGACACGCCGATGAACAGGTGCAGCGCGTGCAGGCCGGTGGCCGCGAAGTACAGCAGGAAGAACAGCTCCATGCCGTAGACGGTGCCCGCGTCCCCGCCGTCGGACGGATGAAACCCCACGCCGGGGAACAGGTGCTCGGCGAATTCCTGGTGCCATTCGATGCCCTTGATGGCGAGGAAGACAATGCCCAGCGCTGCCGTCAGCGCGAGCAGCCGCGCGGCGCGGCGGCGATCGTGCCCTTGCGCCGCGTGGCCGGCCAGCGCCATGCAAAAACTGCTGGTCAGCAGGACGGCCGTGTTGACGGTCCCCAGCAGCATGTCCGTGTGGCGGCTGGCCATGCCCGTCGCTGCCGGGTGATGCATGCGCAGGTACAGGTAGCCGAACAGCAGCGGCCCGAAAAACAGCAGTTCGCTGGACAGGAACACCCACATGCCGAACGAGCGCGCGAAGTCCTGCTGCGCGTGGTCGCGGAACTGCGGTTCGAGCACCGGTGCGCTCATGGTCCCTCCGGCGTGTAGGCGTACGGCGCGCGCACGACGACGGGCGGCGTCGCGAAATTGTGTTCGGGCGGCGGCGAGTCCGTCTGCCATTCGAGCCCTGTGGCCAGCCACGGATTGGCCGGCGCCCGCGCGCCGTAGCGCAGCGACCAGGCCAGGTAACCGAGCGGCATCAGGTAGCCGATCGCCAGGGTGACGGCGCCCGCCGACGACAGCACGTGCAGCAGCTGGAATTCTTCCGGATAGCTGTGGTAGCGGCGCGGCATGCCCGCATAGCCCAGCAGGTATTGCGGGAAGAACGTCAGGTTGAAGCCGGCGAAGATGACGAGGGCCGCGATCCTCCCCCACGTCTCCGAGTACATCCGCCCCGTCACCTTGGGCCACCAGAAGTGGATGCCGCCCAGGTAGGCCATCACGGAGCCGCCCACCATGATGTAGTGAAAATGCGCGACGACGAAATAGGTGTCCGACAGATGCACGTCCAGCGCGAGCGCCGCGAGGAACAGCCCCGTCAGCCCGCCGATCGTGAACAGGCCGACGAAGCCCAGCGCGTACAGCATCGGCGCGGAGAAGCGGATGCTGCCCTTGTAAAGCGTGGCCGTCCAGTTGAACACCTTGATCGCGGACGGAATCGCGACGAGGAACGACAGCAGCGAGAACACCATCCCCGCGTACATCGACTGGCCGCTGACGAACATGTGGTGGCCCCACACGAGGAAGCCGATGACGGCGATGGCGAGGATCGCATACGCCATGAAGCGGTAGCCGAACACGGGCCGGCGCGCGAAGCACGGGATGATCTCGCTGGCGACGCCCATCGCCGGCAGCACCATGATGTACACGGCCGGGTGCGAGTAGAACCAGAACAGGTGCTGGAACAGCAGCGGGTCGCCGCCCAGCGCGGGGTCGAAGATCCCGACCTGGAACAGGCGCTCGATCGCCACCAGCACCAGCGTCATCGCCAGCACGGGCGTGGCCAGCACGAGGATCAGCGACGTCGCGTAGTTCGCCCACACGAACAGCGGCAGGCGGAACCAGCCGAGGCCCGGCGCGCGCAGGGTGTGCACGCTGACGATGAAGTTCAGGCCCGTCAGGATCGACGAGAACCCGAGCACCAGCACCCCGCACAGCGCCGCGACGACGTGCGAGTTCGAGAACATCGACGAGAACGGCGTATAGAAGGTCCACCCCGTGTCGACGCCGCCGGCCAGCAGCGCCCACAGCACGATCGCGCCGCCCGCCATGTACAGATACCAGCTCGCCAGATTCAGGCGCGGGAACGCGAGATCGCGCGCGCCGATCATCAGCGGCATCAGGAAATTCCCCAGCACGGCCGGGATCGACGGGATCAGGAACAGCCACACCATGATGATGCCGTGCGCCGTGAACAGCTTGTTGTACGTGTCGTCGCTGACGAGGTCACCCTGCGGCGTCGCCAGCTCCAGCCGGATCAATGCCGCCGCCACGCCGCCGAGGAAAAAGAACAGCGTGATGGAGAGCGCGTACAGCACGGCGATGCGCTTGTGGTCGCGCGTCGTCAGCCAGTCCGTCAGCCTATCGCTGCCTGCGAGGTAGCTCGTCATGCGCGCTCTCCCTGATGTATTCGATGATGGCCAGGATGTCCTCCTCCCCGATCTGCCCCGCGAACGACGGCATGATGGGCGCGTAGCCCGCGACGACGTCCTTCCCGGGTACGAGGATCGAATCGCGGACGTAAGGCTCGTCGGCCGTCAGCTCGCGCCCGTCCGCGAGGTGCACACGCCGGCCCAGCAACCCGGTGAGGTCGGGCGCGTGCACGGTCGATCCCGGGTCGTGGCAGCCGCTGCAGCCGTAGCGGCGATACAGCTCGTAGCCGCGCGCCGCCATGCCCGGCTGGCGCGGGCCCGCGTCCAGCCATTGCGCGAACGCGGCCGGCTGCATTACGACGATCCGGCCCAGCATCATCGCGTGCTCCGTGCCGCAGTATTCCGCGCAGTACAGCCGGTACTCGCCCGTGCGGCTGGGCGTGAACACGATGGACGTGTAACGGCCCGGCACGACGTCCTGTTTCACCCGGAAGTCCGGTACGAAGAAGCTGTGGATCACGTCCTGCGACGTCATCACCATGCGCACGGGGCGTCCCAGCGGCAGGTGCAGCTGCCCCTTCTCGCGCCGTCCGTTGCGGTGTTCCGCCTCCCACATCCACTGTTTCGCGACGACGAACACGGGCATCGCATTGTCCGGCGCCTGGTACAGCCTGGCGTAGTCGATGGCGCCCCAGGCGTAGACGCCGAGGAACAGCAGGAGCGGGATCACCGTCCACGCGATTTCGACGGGCAGCCCCTGCTTCGGCACGTGCGTGCGGTCCGCCTTCGAGCCGGCCCGGTAGCGGATCGAAAAGCCGACCATCAGGACGAACAGCACCAGCGCGACGGCCCCCGTCAACAGCAGCAGGCACAGGGCGAGGCTGTCCAGGCGCGTGGCGGAGACGGCGGCATCCTGCGGCAGCAGATGGAATTCGGGACTCAAGGCCGCCCTCCCCGCCGGCGCCATAGCCAGCCCAGGAAGCACAACGGCAACAGCAGCACGCCGGCGCGCACGAACGCCAGCGCGCCCGTCGTATGGTGGCCGGACGCGGGCGCGAAGTGCGCGCACAGCATCAGCACCTGCTGGCCGAACGATGGCGTGGGCGACCTGACCGCGGCGCGCAACGCGGCCGGATCGAAGCGCACGCCGGAGAAGGCGCGCACGATGCGGCCGTCGGCGTCGAGCACGACGAAGCCGGCCGCGTGCGCCAGTTCGCCCGTGTCCTTGTCCGCGACGGTGCGGTAGCCAAGGGCCGCCTGCAGCCGCGCGAGCGTGCGCGCATCGCCCGTCAACAGCGCGAGATCGCGCACGCCGCCGGGGAGCAGCGCGGCATACGCCCGCTTTCTCGATGCCGCCGCGGCGGCGCCGTCGCGCGGGTCGATGGACAGGCCGACGAGGCGGTAATCGCCCGCCGCGAGCCCGGACAGCGCGAGCGCCTGCAGCACGCCTTCGAACACCGTGCTGCACAGGTTCGGGCACGTGTAATAACCGGGTACCAGCACGACCGGGCGGTCGAACAGGCTCGCAAGCCGGACTGGTTGCCCGGCATCGTCGCGCAGCACGGCGTCGCGCGGCAGCCGGGTGCCCGGCACGGGATCGAAGCGCGCGGCCGGGGGCGGCGGCAGTTGCAGGGCCTGGGCCGCGGCCGGGCCGCAGGCCAGCATCAGCACCAGCGCGGCGACGCGTCTCATCGTGCCCCCTTCGCCGCCATCAGCTTCATGGCCTCGTCCAGCGGAATCCGGGCGATGCCGGCCTGGCGGTCGACCCAGCCATAGGTCTGCGTCGCGCGGCGCTTCTCCTCGAAATAGGCGGCGCGGTCCGGTTGCGGCGCCGGCTGCAGCAGCGGCGCCTTGCCGGCAAACGCATGGGGCGGCGTGTTCGCTGCCGGGGCCTGTTCGCGCAGCATCAGCGCGGCCGCACCGAGCGCGCACGCGACGCCGGCCGCGATGATGCAGGCGCCGCGGCGCAGGCCGCGCAGGTCGAGATCGCCGCCGGTGTAGTCAGACATGGATGCCCTCCTTCCTCGTCCGTTCCAGCGCCAGCCGCGCCGCGAGCCCGAATCCGGCCGCGACGAGCGGCGCGAGCCACAGCCAGTGGCGCGTCAGGTGGTCGACGGACGGCAGCACGAGCCACCAGCAATCCAGCAGATGGGCCGCCAGCAGCGCGCCGGCCAGCACGCCCATCAGCGCGGGCGCCGTCTTCGCGTGGCGCGACAGCAGGATGCACAGCGGCCCGGCGAAATGGCCGGCGACGAGCACCCACGCCACCCCCTGCCATCCCGGCGCGCCGCGCCGCAGGTACCACGCGATTTCGTGCGGGAGGTCCGCCGCCCAGATGATCAGGAATTGCACGTAGGCGAGGTACGCCCACGTCAGCACGTACATCATGAGGAGGTTGCCGAGATCGGGCAGGCGCTTGCGCGCCGCGCCGCGGTCGATCAGCAACACGGCCAGTGCGAGGCCCGTCAGCATCTGGCCCGTGCCCGCGAGCCAGCCGAACACGCTGGAATACCACTCGGGCTGCAGCGACATGATCCAGTCCACGGCCGCCAGACTCACGGAAAAGCCGTAGGCGACCAGGCACAGGGCGGCACGCAGCGGCGACCGCGTGCGCGCCCGCGTCTCGACGATGGCCAGTGCGCTCCACAGCAGCAGGTAGCCGACGCTGCGGATCGTGAAGAAGACGGGACTCAGCCACGCCTGGCGGAACGCGCCATCCGGCACGCCGTGCTGCCACGGATACAGCAGCGGCGCCCCCAGCAGCACGGGCAGGAACAGGATGCACGTGAGCGGCAGCCAGCGCGCCGCGCGCAGCAGTGGGCCGCGGATGGTGTCGCCCCACGCGCCGCCCGTGAGCTGGTGCAGCCAGACGTTGGCCAGCCCGCCCAGCAGCGCGCCCGCCACGAACCACCAGGCGGCGAGATAGCTGGCCAGCAGCGCGCGCAGGTCCAGGCGCCAGCCCGCAAATCCGGCGATGAGGGCGAGCAGGACGAGCGTGCGCGCCTTCATGGCCGGTCTCCCAGGCGCGCCCGCACGTCCGGCGGCAAGGTGGCCACGTCCGCGTGCCGGCTCAGTTGCAGCGCGCGGATGAAGGCGACGATGGCCCAGCGGTCGGCCGGTTCCACGCGGTCGCCGTACGGTGCCATCACGCCGTAGCCGTTCCTGATGACGTCGTAGAGATGCCGGTCGGGCGCGTTGCGCAGGCGGTCCTGGTGATACGTCGGCGGCGCGGGAAAGCCGCGCCGCACGACGAGGCCGTCGCCGTCGCCGGCCGGGCTGTGGCAGGGCATGCAATAGATCATGTAGCGGTCCTGGCCGCGCTTCAGCAGCGCCATGTCGACGGGATACGGGTTCGTCTGCGCTTCCTCGGCCAGCGCGTCCCGGCGCACGAGATCCGTGCCCGCGCGGCCGCCGGAACTGTCGGCGAACCCGCCCCGCGCGCGCGGTTCCGTGCCGGCGACGGGCGGCCGTACGGACGCGCCATCCTCGAACAGCGGGCTCGGCGCGTACGTTTTATAGCGCGGCTGGTCGTACATGTCCTGCTTCGCGCCTTCGCAGCCGGCCAGTGCGCACAGCGACAATGCGAACAGGAAGCGCTTCATGCCGGCACCTCGCGCAGCAGCAGCGGATGCAGTTCGGCGAGCAGGTCGCGCGCGGGACCTGGGGCGAACACGGGATCGCACGCGGGCAGGCACAGGAAAAAGCGGTTGCGGCTCGCGAGCTCGAATTCCTCGACCTCGAACAGCGGGTGGTACAGGCGCGGCAACCCGTTCAGCACGAGCATCGCGAGCACGGCCGCCACGGCCGCGCCGAGGATCGTGATCTCGAACGTGGCGGGGATGAACGCGGGCCAGCTGTGCAGCGGCCGGCCGCCGATATTGATCGGATAATCCACGACGGCCGCATACCATTGCAGGAAGTACGTCCCCGCCCCGCCGGCGATCCCGCCCAGCAGCGTGAGCGGCGCGATCCAGCCCTTGTCGGCGCCGACGATGTCGTCCAGTCCCTCGATCGCGAACGGAGAGTAGGCCTCCACCCGCGTGTAGCCGTGCGCACGCGCGTGGCGCGCGGCCGCGCACAGGGCGTCCGCGCTGGGAAATTCGGCCAGCAGGCCGTACACGCCCGGTCCGCTCATGCCTCCCCCTGCGCGCGTTCCCGCACCAGCTCGCGCATCTCCGCGATCGAGATCAGCGGCAAAAAGCGCACGAACAGCAGGAACAGCCAGACGAACAGCGCGATGGAACCGAACAGCGTGATCCAGTCCCAGCGCGTCGGATAGAACATGCCCCAGGCGGACGGCAGATAATCGCGGTGCAGCGACGTGACGACGATGAGGAAGCGCTCCATCCACATGCCGCAATTGATGACGAGGCTCAGCACGAACAGGAGCGGCACGCTGAGTCTTACGCGGCGAAACCAGAACAGCTGCGGCACCAGCACGTTACACGTCAGCATGGCCCAGTACACGGGACCGTACGGACCGGTAAAACGGTTCACCGTCATGTAGCGCTCGTAGATGTCGCCGCTGTAGAACGACGTGAAGATCTCGGCCAGGTAGCCGTAGTTCACGAGCCAGCACGTGGCCAGCAGTACCTTGGCCGCGTTGGCGAGGTGGCGGCCCGTGATGAAATCGTGCAGGCCGAACGCGGCGCGCAGCGGGATCGCGAGCGTCAGCACCATCGCGAAGCCGGAGAACAGCGCACCGGCGACGAAATACGGCGGGAAGATGGTCGAGTGGTAGCCGGGCGTGTTCCCGACGGCGAAGTCGAGCGACACGATCGTGTGCACCGACACGACGAGCGGCGTCGCCAGCCCCGCCAGCAGCAAATAGGCCCATTCGTAGCGCGCCCAGTGCCGCGCCTCGCCGCGCCAGCCCAGCGCCAGCAGGCCGTACGCGATCTGGCGTTTTCGTTTCCCGCGCTGGCCGGCCCGGTCGCGCAAGGTGGCAAGGTCGGGAATCAGCCCGACGTACCAGAACAGCAGCGACACGGTGAGATAGGTCGCGATGGCGAAGAAATCCCACACGAGGGGGCTGCGCCACTGCGGCCACACGTTCATCACGTTCGGGTAAGGCACGAGCCAGTAGAAGAACCACGGCCGGCCCAGGTGCAGGATCGGGAACAGGCCCGCGATGCCGGCCGCGAACAGGGTCATCGCCTCGGCGAAGCGGTTGATCGACGTTCTCCACTTCTGGCGCAGCAGCAGGAGCACGGCGGAGATGAAGGTACCGGCATGGCCGATCCCGATCCACCACACGAAGTTACCGATGGCGAAGCCCCACGCGACGGGGATGTCCACGCCCCAGATGCCGATGCCCTTCACCAGCAGCCAGGAGACGGCGGCCAGCAGCGCGCACACGCCGGCGGACGCGACGAGGAATGCGGTCCACCAGCGCCAGCCGAACCGGCCGGCGAGGACGATACCGGCGATCTTGTCCGTGACGCTCGCATAGCCCCAGCCGGGGCGCAGGACGTCGGCATCCTCTGGCGTACTCATTCCAGCTCCGGATCCGGGTTCGGCACGCGCCTGATATAGCTCGTGCGCGGGCGCGTGTTGAGTTCTTCCAGCAGGTGATAGTCGAGCGGCGACGCCTTGGCCGCAACCACGTCGCTGGCGGGATCGTTCAAGTCGCCGAAGCGGATGGCGCGCGTGGGGCACACGGCCTGGCACGCGGTGACCATCTCGCCGTCGCGGATGCGCCGCCCGGCCTTCTCGGCCTCGACGCGGGCGCGGGTGATCCGCTGCAGGCAGTAGCTGCATTTTTCCATCACGCCGCGCCGCCGCACCGTCACCTCGGGGTTCTGCAATGCCTTCAGGCTTTCCACCTTCTGGTTCGCATACTGCAAAAAGTTGAAGCGCCGGACTTTATACGGACAGTTGTTGGAGCAAAAGCGCGTGCCGATGCAGCGGTTGTAGACCTGCACGTTGAGGCCCTCGCTGTCGTGCATCGTGGCGCCGACCGGACACACTTCCTCGCATGGCGCGTGTTCGCAATGCATGCACGGCACCGGCTGGAACAGGGTGCGCGTCCCGGCCACGTAGCGGTCGACGCGGATCCAGTGCATGCTGCGGCCCCGCCGCACTTCTTCCTTGCCGACGACGGGGATATTGTTCTCGGCCTGGCACGCGATGGTGCACGCCGCGCAGCCGATGCACGTGTTCAGGTCGATCGCCATGCCCCATTTGTAGTCCTTGTACTCGTGCTCCGGGTACATCGATTCGTTCGAAGGCCGTTCGCGGGCGAGCTCGCGCGCGTGCACCGGATCGCGCCCGTGCATGTCGACTTCCTTCTGGCGGAATACGAGATCGTGCGTGCGGCCCGTGCGTTCCAGCGTCAGCGCGGGCAGCGCGGCCCGCGTGCGCAGGCGGTACGCGTCGAAGCCGACGCCCTCCCCCACGCCGCCCGCCGCGCGCCGGCCATAGCCCAGCGGCAGGGTGACGACGCCCTCGGCCTGTCCCGCCACGACGAGCACCGGCGCGTCCACGGAACGCCCGTCCACGCGCAGGCGCGCGACGACGCCATCTGCAAGGCCCATGCGCCGCGCCGTCGCCGGGCCGACGAGCGCCGCGTTGTCCCATGTGAGCGACGTGAGGGGCCGCGGCAATTCCTGCAGCCACGCGTTGTTGGCGAACGCGCCACCGTCGACGGCGGGGTCGGGGGCGAACAGGGCGACGAGCGGCGGTGCCGCCCGCACGGGCGCCGGTGCGAGCGGCCGCACGGCCGGCGCCGGCATGGGCCGCGCGGCGCTGCCGGCGACGACGCCCCGGCGCAGGCTGTCGCGCCACGCGGCGTCGTCTCCCGGCCACGTCGCGCGCACGAGCGCGTGGCCATTCCGCGTCTGGGCGCCCGCCAGCAGCGCGAGGATCTCGTGGGCGGAACGGCCGCCGTACAGGGGCGCGATCAGCGGCTGCACGATGCTCGCCGTGCCGTCGTGCGCCCGCGCGTCGCTCCACGCTTCGTAGCCATGCGCCATCGGCAGGTGCCAGCCGGCCGCGCGCGCCGTCTCGTCGCGGTACAGGCCCAGGTGCGCAACGAGCGGCGCGCGCCGCAGCAGCGCGGCGAACTCCAGGTCGGCCGGGGCGTCGTAGGCCGGATTCGCGTCCAGCACCAGCAACGTGTCGACGCGGCCGGCGCGCAAGTCATCGGCCAGCGCGGCGATCGACGCGCCGTGGTCCAGCGGGCTGCGCTCGACCGGTTCGATGAACGCGAGCGGACCGTTCAGGTTAGCGGTCAACGCGTATGCCAGCGCGCGCCCGGCCGGGCTCACGTTCGGGCCGGCGACGACGAGTGCAGCGCCGCGCGCGCCGTCCAGCGCGTTCACGACCGCCGCTTCCCACCGGTCCAGTGCCGGATCGGCGGCGCGGCCGGAATCGGCGCCCACGCCCAGCCTGGAAGCGATGCGCGTCAGCGCGGCCTCGATGTCGTGCGGCGGCCGCGCCAGGCGCGCGTCGGCGTAGGCGCCGGTCAGGGTCGGCGTCGGCTCCAGCACGTACAGGCGGTTCGCATCCGGCGCTTCGCCCAGCCGGCGCGGCGCCGTGAACGCCCGCGCGTGCGCCAGGCTGCCGGGCATCGTGCCGAACAGATCCGCGTCCAGCGCGAGCACGACCTTTGCCTCGTCCAGGCGATACAACGGATCGAGCGGCCGGCCGAACGCGAGCCGCGCCGCCTGTGCGGCGCCGTCGTCGTGCAGCGGGTCCCACGCGTGCCAGCCCAGGTTCGGCAGCCGTTGCCGGAGCGCCGCGATCTGCGCGGCCAGCGTGGGCGACGTGACCGTGCCCGTCAGGATGCGCAGGCCCGCCCCGCCATCCTGTTCGAAACGGGGACGGCGCGCCTGCAGCGCGGCCTCGAACGCGCCCCACGTCGACAGCTCTTCGCCCTGGAACACGGCCTGCGAGCGGTCCGGGTCCCACAACTGCAGGATGGAGGCCTGCGCGAACACGTCGGTGGCCCCGGCGCTCACGGGATGGTCCGGATTGCCCTCGACCTTCGTCGGCCGCCCCATGTTCGATTCCACGAGCACGCCGTGCGCGAGCCCGTTGCGCACGAACGCGGTGGCATAGAACATGGGCAGGCCCGGCACGCCCTGCTCCGGCATCGTCACGTACGGGACGATGGTCTCCGCCGGCGGCCCGCTGCACCCGGCGCCCGCCAGCGCGGCCGCCGCGGCCATCAGTTTCAGGACGCGGCGCCGGGCCGGCTCCGCCTGCGCGATCGCAAAGATGGGATGGGTCTTCATCGGTGACAGGTCGAGCAGTTGGTCAACGCCTGGGCATCGCGCAGGTGGTACAGGCGGTTCAGCTGGCGGATTTCTTCCGCACTGAGCGGCTTTTGCGGCGCCATCGACAGCACCTGGTTCAGCGGGCGCACGTGGTTCGGCGCGTCGCGGTGGCAGCGCAGGCACCATTGCATCTCCAGCGACGCCGTGCGCCACGTGATGGGCATCTGGTCCACGCGGCCGTGGCACTCGATGCAGGCGACGCCCTTGTTCACGTGGATGTCGTGCTCGAAATAGACGAAGTCCGGCAGGTCGTGCACGCGCACCCAGTGGATCGGCCTGCCCGTGCGCGCGCTCTCGTGCAGCTTTGCCAGCAGCGGCGAATCGAGGAACAGCTGCGAGTGACAGCTGAGGCAGACGGACGTCGACGGCATCCCGGCCGTGGCCGAGTTTTCCACCGACGTGTGGCAGTAGCGGCAATCGATGCCGTCGTCGGCCACATGGTGCTTGTGGCTGAACGGAATGGGCTGGGCGACGGGGGCTAGCGTCACGTTACGCGGCGTCATGGTCCAGCGGGCCAGCGCGATCCAGGCTGCGACCCCGACCAGCAGACCCAGCAGGATCAGCTTGACGAACAGGACCGCGGAACGGGTAAACGGTGGCGCCATCGTGCATGGAAACGGTTGTGGATCCGGAACACACAGGCGCAGTATAGGCTGTCGTTCATACAACACCTCACACGTTACCGCTGGGCAGCAAACATTTGTTACAAACTAATTGCCGTGTGGAATATACGTATATCCATATTGCATGACATCAACATTGAATGTCGGTTATCATCATTGGTTTGTGGAAACCTTACCTTGAAGATTTACCGATGAACTGGTTCAACCGCCTCCGCCTTGCGAGCAAGCTGGGCATTACGTTTGCCGCCGTCCTCGCACTCACCGTGCTGGTCGGCACCTTCTCGATCCACCAACTGGCGAAAGTCAACGACACGTCGCTGCGCCTGTCGGACCACTGGATGCCGGGCATCCGCGTCATCGAAGACATCAAGTCGCAGGTCGCCCGCATCCGTACACGCGAGCTGCAATACATCATTTCCAGCGACCAGGCCGAGATGGACAAGTACGACAAGGTGATCGCGCAAGACCTCGAAGACCTGCGGCACATGCAGGACGACTACGTCAAGCTGCTCGAATCGCCGGAAGAAAAGCAGAGCTATGCCGAATTCCTCGACCTGTGGCAGCGCTACATGGCGGAAGACGCGAAGGTCCGCGCCGCCTCCCGCCAGAACGACGACGCCCTGGCCAAGACGCTGATCCGCGGCGAATCGAACAAGCTGATCGTCGCCATCCGCGCCAACGTCGACAAGGCCGTCGACAGCTACACGGCAGGCGGCCGCGCGGCCGCCCTCGAGGGCTCGCACCGCTACGAGACATCGCGTACGCTGGTCACGACGCTCGTCACCGGCTGCGTGCTGGTGGGTGCCGCCGGCGCCACGCTGCTCACGCGCTGGCTGATGCGCCGCCTGGGCGGCGAGCCGGATTACGCAACCGACATCGTCAAGCACATCGCGGCCGGCGACCTGTCGATGGACGTGCAGACCCGCCCCGGCGACCAATCCAGCCTGCTCGCCGCAATGAAGGCGATGCAGGGCAACCTGGCCCACATCGTCGGCAACGTGCGCGCCGCCACCGGCACGATCTCCAGCGCCTCCACGCAGATCGCCGCGGGCAACCTCGACCTGTCCTCGCGCACCGAGCAGCAGGCCAGCGCGCTGCAGCAGACGGCCGCCTCGATGGAAGAACTCACCGCGACCGTGCGCAACAACGCCGAACACGCGAACCAGGCCAACGCCCTCGCCGACACGGCGGCCGGCGTCGCCCAGCAGGGGAGCACGGCCGTCGCTCGCGTCGTCGACACGATGGGCTCGATCCACGCGTCGTCGCAGAAAATCGTGGACATCATCGCCGTCATCGACGGCATCGCCTTCCAGACCAACATCCTCGCGCTGAACGCCGCCGTGGAAGCGGCACGCGCCGGCGAACAGGGCCGCGGCTTCGCCGTCGTGGCGGGCGAAGTGCGGACGCTGGCCCAGCGTTCGGCCGCCGCCGCCAAGGAAATCAAGGAGCTGATCGGCGCCTCCGTGCAGCAGGTCGAAGCGGGCGCGGGCCTCGTGTCGGAAGCCGGCGCCACGATGCGCGAAGTGCTGCAGACCGTGCAGCAGATGCACGAGCTGATGGTCGAGATCAGCCATGCCGGCCGCGAACAGAGCGCCGGGATCCAGCAGGTCAACCAGGCCATCGCGCAGATGGACACCGTTACCCAGCAGAACGCCAGCCTCGTCGAAGAAGCCGCGACGGCGGCCCAGAGCCTGCACGAACAGGCCGAGGCGCTCGACCACCTGGTCAGCGTGTTCAAGCTGGAGGAAGCCGCGCGCCGTTCCTCCAGCAGCCGAGCACTCGTCGTTGGCTGACCTTTGGATGTTTGCGCAAACAAATTGTGTTATAAAAGTGTGTAAAAAGCACTTTTCGGAATAGCATTTCTTGAGCGTTTCCGATAATCTCTTGTAGATTGGAAGCTCGGAGCCGGCGTCGCCGGTTCCGGCGGACGATATAACAACCAGCGGATGGTGCCTCGCTCGAGCACTGTCCGTCATACGAGACAACGCTCATGAATCTGATCTCCCGCCTGGACACCATTGTCTTCCTGTTCTACTTCGTCGTCGTCGCCGGCTACGGCCTGTGGGTCTACCGCCGTAAAAAGAGCGCGAACACGTCCGCCTCGCACGACTACTTCCTCGCCGAAGGCTCGCTCACGTGGTGGGCCATCGGCGCTTCGCTGATCGCATCGAACATCTCCGCCGAGCAGTTCATCGGCATGAGCGGCTCGGGCTTCCGCATCGGCATGGCCATCGCCGTGTACGAACTGATGGCCGCCGCCACGCTCGTCATCGTCGCCGTGTTCTTCATGCCGGTCTACCTGAAGAACCACATCTACACGATGCCCCAGTTCCTCGAACAGCGCTACGGCAAGGCCGTCGCCACGACGATGGCACTGTTCTGGCTCGGCCTGTACGTCGTCGTCAACCTGACCTCGATCCTGTACCTGGGCGCGCTGGCCATCGGCAGCGTCACCGGCATCGGCGTGCTGCCCTGCATGCTGTTCCTCGCCGTCTTTGCCGCCATCATCACGCTGGGCGGCATGAAGGTCATTGGCTACACGGACGTCATCCAGGTCACCTGCCTCGTCATCGGCGGCCTCGTGACCACGTGGCTGGCGCTGGACCTCGTCGCGAAACTCGGCAACGGCCACGGCGCGCTGCAGGGCTTCTCCACGCTGTACGACTCGACCCGCGACCACTTCCAGATGGTGCTGGGCCGCGACAACCCGAACTACATGGACCTGCCGGGCCTGTCCACGCTGATCGGCGGCATGTGGATCGTGAACCTGAACTACTGGGGCTGCAACCAGTACATCACGCAGCGCGCCCTGGGCGCCGACCTGCCGACCGCCCGCAAAGGCCTGCTGTTCGCCGCGTTCCTGAAACTGCTGATGCCGATCATCGTCGTCATGCCGGGTATCGCCGCGTTCGCACTGGACCGTGCCGGCGTGCTGGGCGACGCGATGCGCGTCGGCGGCGAGCTGAATCCGGACCGTGCGTATCCGACCCTGCTGGCGCTGCTGCCGTCGGGCCTGAAAGGCATCGCGTTCGCGGCACTGACCGCGGCCGTCGTCGCGTCACTGGCCGGCAAGGCCAACTCGATCGCCACGATCTTCACGCTGGACATCTACCAGAAACGCCTGCACCCGGACGTCACCGAGAAGAAGATGGTGTGGATCGGCCGCATGACCGTCATCGTGTCGATGCTGCTGGCCGTGCTGATCGCTCCGCTGATGGGCATCGACAAGAAAGGCGGCTTCCAGTACATCCAGGAATACACGGGCTTCGTCTCGCCGGGCATCCTGGCCATGTTCCTGCTGGGCTTCTTCTGGAAGAAGACGACGTCGAGCGCCGCGATGTTCGCGACGGTCGGCGGCCTCGTGTTCTCGATCATCCTGAAGTTCCTGCCGACGATGATGGACCTGTCCTTCCTCGCCCCGATCGGCTTCGCCCACGACAACGGCTCGGGCGTGTACGAGATCCCGTTCCTGGACCGCATGTTCATCGTGTTCTGGCTGGTCGTCGCCGGCATGGTCCTGCTCAGTACCGTCTTCGCCCGCGGCAAGGTCAAGGCGCTGATCGTCGACACCAAGCTGTTCAAGGTCGACGGTGCGTTCGCCCTCGGCTCGGCCGTCATCTGCGTCGTGCTGGCCACGATCTACGGCATGTGGTGGTAAGCAACCTCGCTTGAAGCAAAAGCAGCCTGCGGGCTGCTTTTGCTTTATTGGACACCGGCGCTTGCGGTCACTGTGGCAGCGCGTACACCGCCAGCTGGTCGCCCACCTGGTCCTTGATGATCGGATTGCCGCCGGCCACGAAGGCGACGTACTGACGGCCCTTGTATTCATACACCGCCGGATTCGCGACCACCGGGGCCTCGACCAGGCCGGACCATAACTCTTTACCCGTCGCAAGCGAATAAGCCCGCACTTTCGCATCCATCGAGGCGCCGATGAAGATCAGGCCGCCTGCGGTCACGGCCGGCCCGCCGATCGTCGGCGAGCCGAGGCTCTCCGGCATGTAGAAGCCGTACTGCTGGGATGCACCGACGGGGCGGCGCCAGTTGATCGCGCCGGTCTTCATGTTGATCGAGACAAGTTCGCCGAAGGGTGGCTCCCAGCATGGCATGCCGAGCCAGTTGAGCGCGTTTTCCAGCATGATGCCGAACGGTGCCCCCTTCTGCGGGTAGTAGCCCTGCTCGGCGCCGGAGCCCTTGGCCACGCTCTCGTACACGTTGCGTGGCAACAGCTTGAGTTGCTGCACGAGATGCGACGTGTTGACGATCGCCGTCTCGCTGCGCGGGTCGAACGCGACACCCCCCCACTGGACGGCGCCGGCGCTGAACGGGTAGCCCAGCGTGCCAGCATCACCGACAGTCGGCGGCGTGTACATGCCATCGTAATGCATGGCATCGAACAGGCGCGAACATTGGCCGAAGCCAACCACGTCGGCAATCCACCACACCTTCGGCTTGTGGGACTGCTCCAGCAGCGGCGCAGGTCGGGTAGGAACTGGCTGGGTCCTCGCGTACACCTCACCGGGCACATTGCCGCTTGGGACCGGGCGCTCCTCGATCGGCCAGACATCCTCGCCGGTCTTGCGGTTCACGACGAACAGGTAGCCCATCTTGGTGGCCTGCATCAGCGCCGGGATCGTCTTGCCATCGACCGTGATGTCCATCAGCGTCGGTGCCGAATTGATGTCGTAATCCCAGAGGTCATGGTGCACCCACTGACGCGACCACACGACCTTGCCGGTCTCGATGTCGACCGCGGTGGTGGAGGTCGCCAGGGGGACAGGCTCGGCGCGATTGCCGCCCCAGTAGTTGGGCGAAGGCGACGACACGGGCAGGTACACGAGCCCGAGGTCCTCGTCGACCGACATCGCGGTCCACACGTTCGCAGTGCCGCTCTGCCTGACGATATCGTCGGGAAGAACATCCAGCACCCATTCCAGTTTGCCGGTGCGCGCATTGACCGAGAAGACCCTGCCCGGCGGCGCCTCGGCCAGCGCCCAGTCCTTGCCGGCCCAGCCCATGATGAGGTGGTCGCCGGCCACGGTGGGCGGCTGGAGCACCGACAGCGGCCAGGCATCATTGATGTTGTTCCATTTGTTGACGTTAAGCACGCCGTGGTCGGCAAAGTCGGGGCACGGCTTTCCCGTGTCGGCATCGACGGCAAAGAGTCTCGCATCCATGGTGCCGATGTAGACGGTCTTCTGGCAGGCCTGGCCTGCGACCGGATCCCGGGCTTCCCAGTAGGCGACGCCGCGGGTCTTCAACGCGGGCTGCGTGAGCGCCTTCAGGGTCGAGTGGGTGTCGAACCGCCAACGCTCCTTTCCGGTCGCCGGATCGAGAGCGATAATCCGGTAGAACGGCGTGCCAATGTAGAGGGTCTCGTTGGCATAGATGGGCGTGGCCGACCAGACCGTCGGCGGCTTGCCACCGCTGCCGTCGGAGACATCCCCGGTATGGTACTGCCATGCCAGCTTCAGCCTGCCGACGTTCGATGTATCGATCTGCGACAGCGGTGAGTATTTCTGCGCGCTCAATTGCCCATGGAAGCTGTTCCAGATGGGCTTTGGCGGTGCCAATGGTTGTTGCCCCGACGAGCCGCGACCGTGATCGGCTGCCACCGCCCCCTGCGCTGTCGCGGCCGGCAGCCGGCCGCTGGCGGCGAGGCCAAGGCCGATGCAGAGAGCGGGCACGAGCAGTAGCGAGGCGACGGTCGTCACCGGGTGCCTGTCCGGGCCACGCATCAAATCGGCCACCAGCGCCAGCAGTGCGATGACCATGGCGGCAACCAGCAGGAACTCATGCAACAGCCAGGCCGCCGCCAGGGTGCCGAGCGCCACGAGAAGGGCGAGGACCTGCACGAGCCGGGAACTACCGGTGCGCCTGCGCGCCAGGACAACGCCGAGCAACGCCAGCAACAGGGTGGACACGACGACAGCGAGGGCGCCAATCGTTCCGGTCACGCCGGTCATCGGCGCGAAATAATTGAACAGTGCGGCGCCGAACCCGGTCAGCGCCGCAATCGTCAACGTCACCCTCGCTACACCATGGAATCCCCGTGTCATGCCCGTACGCCCCTCCCAGAAATCGAATCCAGTTGAAGAAATTATAGGACTCGCTTTCACAGCGGGTCGCTCGATTTACCTGCGGCAACGTCGGAACCCCGCGGGCGGCTGGCGTGATTGATATGGAATGCGAATCACAGCCTACCGAATCATATATTGGACAACTTGCCATACCCACGGCACTCTTGGGGTTTTACGATTTCCCGAGGAGACACCATGCCGACTTACCGTTCCCATACCACGACCCAGGGCCGCAACATGGCGGGCGCCCGCGCCCTGTGGCGCGCGACCGGCATGAAGGACGGCGACTTCGACAAGCCGATCATCGCCGTCGTCAACTCGTTCACCCAGTTCGTGCCGGGCCACGTGCACCTGAAGGACCTGGGCCAGCTGGTCGCGCGCGAGATCGAGGCGGCGGGCGGTGTCGCCAAGGAATTCAACACCATCGCCGTCGACGACGGCATCGCGATGGGCCATGGCGGCATGCTGTACTCGCTGCCGTCGCGCGACCTGATCGCCGACTCCGTCGAGTACATGGTCAACGCGCACTGCGCCGACGCGATGGTCTGCATCTCGAACTGCGACAAGATCACCCCGGGCATGCTGATGGCCGCCATGCGCATCAACATCCCGACCGTGTTCGTGTCGGGCGGCCCGATGGAAGCGGGCAAGGTGGTCAAGGTCGTCAACAACGACAAGAAGATCATCAAGCTGGACCTCGTCGACGCGATGATCCAGGCGGGCGACTCCAAGATCTCCGACGCCGACGTGGCGGAAGTCGAGCGCTCGGCCTGCCCCACCTGCGGCTCCTGCTCCGGCATGTTCACGGCGAACTCGATGAACTGCCTGACCGAGGCGCTGGGCCTGTCGCTGCCGGGCAACGGCACCATCGTCGCCACCCACGCCGACCGCAAGGAACTGTTCCTGCGCGCCGGCCGCCTGATCGTCGACCTGGCCAAGCGCCACTACGAAGGCGACGACTACACGATCCTCCCGCGCAGCATCGCCACCAAGACCGCGTTCGAGAACGCGATGGCGCTGGACGTGTCGATGGGCGGCTCGACCAACACCGTGCTGCACCTGCTGGCCGCGGCGCACGAGGCGGGCGTGGAATTCACGATGGCCGACATCGACCGCATCTCGCGCAACGTGCCGTGCCTGTGCAAGGTCGCGCCGATGACGAACAAGTACCACATCGAAGACGTGCACCGCGCCGGCGGCATCGTCGCCATCCTCGGCGAACTGGCGCGCGCGGGCCTGCTCGACACGTCGCTGCCGACCGTCCACTCCCCGACCCTGGGCGATGCAATCGAGAAGTACGACATCAAGCGCAGCGACGACCAGGCGGTCCACACGCTGTTCCGCGCCGCGCCGGGCGGCGTGCCGACCCAGGTCGCGTTCTCGCAGGCCGAGCGCTTCGACAGCGCCGACCTCGATCGCGCCGAGGGCTGCATCCGCGACCGCGCCCACGCATACTCGCAGGACGGCGGCCTCGCGGTCCTGTACGGGAACATCGCGGAAAAGGGCTGCATCGTGAAGACGGCAGGCGTCGACGAAAGCATCCTGAAGTTCTCGGGCAAGGCGCGCGTGTTCGAAAGCCAGGACGCGGCCGTCGAGGGCATCCTGGGCGACACTGTGCATGCCGGCGACGTCGTGATCATCCGCTACGAAGGCCCGAAAGGCGGTCCGGGCATGCAGGAGATGCTGTACCCGACGTCGTACATCAAGTCGAAAGGTCTCGGCAAGGCGTGCGCGCTGTTCACGGACGGCCGCTTCTCGGGCGGTTCGTCGGGCCTCGTGATCGGCCACGCGTCGCCGGAAGCGGCGGAAGGCGGCGCGATCGGCCTCGTCGAGGAAGGCGACATGATCGACATCGACATCCCGAACCGCACCATCAACCTGCGCGTGTCGGCCGAGGAAATGGCGCACCGCCGCGCGGCGATGGAAGCGCGCGGCGATGCCGCGTGGCAGCCGGTCAACCGCGAGCGCGCCGTGTCGCAAGCGCTGCGTGCCTACGCGGCGCTGACCACGTCGGCCGACCGCGGCGCCGTGCGCGACCTGTCGCAGCTGAAGCGCTGACCGGCGGCCTGGCGAACTTGGCGGCGATGCTGGCCGCGATGGCCAGCACGCCTATGGTTGCGAGCAATGCCTGCAGCATGGTGTCCTCACACGAACCAGGTTTTCACGAAAAAGGCGAGCGTGATGGCCGTCGTGGCGCATAGCGTCACGGCGCGGATCACGCCCGGCGGCGCCCGCCGTCCGATGTGCGCGCCGCCGTAGCCCCCCAGCGTCGCACCGGCCAGCATCGCCAGCGTTTCCGGCCAGCGCACCGCGCCGGCCGCGATGAACGCGAGGACCGCCACCGTGTTCGCCGCGCTGACCAGCAACGTGCGCGGCGCATTCAACAGTTTCAGATCGCGGTTGTCGAGCAGGCCCCACGTCGCGATCATCATGATCCCCACCGCCCCGCCGAAATAACCGCCGTAGACGCCCAGCGCGAACTGCACGACCAGCACCGCGCGCGCATGGATGCGCCAGCGCGCACGCAGGGCTTCGCCGATGCGCCGTCCGAACGCGAGCGCGATGGTCGCCACCAGCAACAGCCACGGCAGCACGAACGTGAACGCGGCGGACGGCGTCCGCAGCAACAGCACGGCGCCGGCCAGGCCGCCGCACAGGGTCGCGAGCAGCAGCGCACGCAACGGCACGGCGCCCACCGGCCCGAGGCCGTCGCGGTAGGCCCATGCGCTGGCCAGTCCGCCCGGGAACAATGCGACCGTGCTCGACGTATTCGCCTGCACCGGAGGCACACCTGCCGCGATCAGCGCCGGCAGGCTGACGAACGAACCGCCGCCCGCCAGCGCATTCATCGCGCCAGCCACCATGCCTGCCGCAAACGTGGGAATCATTGTGTCCATGTCACGATGGTAGTCGGCGTTGCGGCGTCCCGCAATCCGGCAATTCCGTCATCAGGCTTCGACCAATCCGAAGGCCAGACATCACGGCGAGGCTCATCTTTGTTAAATATTTGAACGACAATAATGTGAATCCGGGCGTGTTATCAACCCGTCACATCCGCCCTCTTGGCAAAAAATCTCTTTTGCAACAATATGTTAGTAGTCATCTAACGATCTGTTGTATTCGCGGCCTCCAGGACACATTTTGCACAGCAAAAGCTTGCGCTGCGGCAATACGTTCTGACATGATCAGCTCCCGTATGGTCGGCAAAACCGAACATACGGAACCCCTGACATACCGATAACGGAGCGCCGCGTGCCGCGACTACGTCCCCTGCAAACCCCTTCCCCGCTGATCGTGGCCGTGGCCGCGGCCTGCGTCATCGTCCCGCTCGCCGGCTGGCAGTGGCATGGCTGGCTGTTCGCCGCCCTGCTGCTGGCCGGCGGCACGTTCGCGGCCCTGCGCGCCACCGCGCCGGCGGCGGCCGGCCCTGCCGCCGGCGACGATCCCGCCGGCCGCCGCGCGTTCTGCACCGAGATCGCCGGCGTGTGGACGTCGCACATCGACGCATCGCGCGACCAGATGGAGACCGCCGTCGTGGCGCTCGTCGAGCGCTTCTCCGGCATCGTCACCCGGCTCGGCCAGGCACTGGACGCGTCGGGCACCGCGCGCAACGGCGACAACATCGTCGACGTGTTCGCGGCCAGCGAAAAGGAATTGCGCTCGCTGCTGGACATGCTGGCCGGCGCCGCCGCCAGCAAGCAGCAGATGCTGCAGAAGATCGAAGGCCTGCAGGAAGTCACGGCCACCTTGCAGAAGATGGCGGCGGACGTCGCCAGCATCGCGTGGCAGACGAACCTGCTGGCGCTGAACGCGGCCATCGAGGCGGCGCGCGCGGGCGAGGCGGGGCGCGGCTTCGCCGTCGTCGCGACCGAGGTGCGCATGCTGTCGAACCGTTCGGCCGACGCGGGCAAGCACATCGCCGAACAGGTCGGCCGCATCAGCACCGCCATCGATACCACCTGCCGCGCGGCTGGAGAATCGATGCGCGAGGAGACGCGCGCCGTGCAGGCGTCCGGGCAGATGATCGGCAACGTGCTCGGCTCGCTGCGCGGCGTCACCGACGCCCTCGTGGCATCCTCCGACCGCCTGCTGCGCGAGAGCGCCGGCATCCAGGCCGAAGTCGGCGACGCGATCGTGCAGCTGCAGTTCCAGGACCGCGTCAGCCAGATCCTGTCGCACGTCCGCGAAAACATCGCCCGCCTGCCCTCCTGGCTGGACGAACAGCCGCAGAGCGGCATGCTGGGCACCCTCGACGCCCGCAGCCTGCTGGCCGAACTCGAAAGCACCTACGCCATGGCCGAGGAACGCACGCTCCACAAGAGCACCACGAAACCCGCGCCGCAGCAGGCCGAAGAAATCACATTTTTCTAGTCCAGGAGTTACACATGGCAAAAACCATCATGGTGGTGGACGACTCGATCTCGATCCGCCAGGTCGTCGGCATCGCACTGAAGCAGGCCGGCTATGACGTCATCGAAGGCGTCGACGGCAAGGACGCGCTGGCCAAGCTGACCGGCCAGAAGGTCAACCTGATCATCAGCGACGTCAACATGCCCAACATGGACGGCATCTCGTTCGTGCGCGAGCTGAAGACCCGTCCCGCCTACAAGTTCACGCCGGTCCTGATGCTGACCACCGAGTCGCAGGAAGACAAGAAGGAACAGGGCAAGGCCGCCGGCGCGCGCGCATGGATGGTCAAGCCGTTCAAGCCGGAAGCCCTCGTGGCCGCCGTGCAGAAGCTGACCCTCGGCTGAATCTTCGCGCCGGCGCGAGCCGGCGCATTCCGGAGCAATGATGAGTATTGGCGAAACGTGCCAAGGGGCCGCCGCATGCCTGGCGGTCGAAGGCGAGATGACGATCTACCGCGCGGCGGAGCTGCAGCCCGTGCTGCTGGACGCCGTGCGCGCGCACGACGCCCCCGCCCTCGACCTGTCCGAGGTGACGGAATTCGACTGCGCCGGCATGCAGTTGCTGCTCGTGGCGCGGCGTGAAGCGCGGCGGCTCGGCAAGGCGCTCGTGCTGCGGGGCGCCAGCCCCGCCGTGCGCGACGCGTTCGCGCTGCTCGGCATGACCGCGGAAGGAGAGCCCGCATGAGCATCGACATCGACCAGGTGACCCACACCTTCATCGCCGAGAGCCGCGAACTGCTGGAGCAGATGGAAACCGCCCTGCTCGCGGTCACCCGCGACGGCCTCGACGCCGTCAACGCGATCTTCCGCGCGGCGCACACGATCAAGGGATCGGCCGGCATGTTCGGCCTCGACCCCGTCGTCGAATTCACGCACGTGGCCGAGAGCGTCCTGGACAAGGTGCGCGACGGCGCCATCCCCGTCGGCGACGAACTCGTCGCGCTGCTGCTCGCGTGCCGCGACCACATCGGCGCCCTCGTCGACGCGGTGGAAAGCGGCACGCTGGACGATGCCGGCCTCGCCGCGGCGGGCGCGCCGCTCGTCGCGCAACTGCAGTCCTACCTGGACGGCGGCGCCGCACCGGTGTCCGCCGGCACGGCTCCAGAGCCGCAACCGACGGACGGCGCGGCCGGCCACTGGCACATCTCGCTGCGCTTCGGCCGCGACGTGCTGCGCAACGGCATGGACCCGCTATCGTTCATCCGCTACCTGGGCCAGCTGGGCACCATCACCGGCATCGCGACGATCGCCGACGACCTGCCGGCCCTCGACGAATTCGACCCCGAATCATGCTACCTCGGCTTCGAGATCGGTTTTCACAGCACGGCCGACAAGACCACGATCGACGGCGTGTTCGACTTCGTGCGCGACGACTGCGCCATCCGCATCCTGCCGCCGGAGAACCGCATCGCCGAATACCTCGCCTGGCTGGACGAAGCGCCGGCGCAGCGCGAACGCCTGGGCCAGATGCTCGTGCGCTGCGGCAGCGTCACGGCGCACGAACTGGAACACGCGCTGGCGGCGCAGGCGGCCAGCACCGCGCCGGCGCAGCCGATCGGCGCCATCCTCGTCGAACAGGGCGCCGTGCGCGCCCCCGTCGTCGAGGCGGCCCTGGCAAAACAGCGCCAGGCACCGGACACGCCGCGCCAGCAGCAGGAAAACCGTTCCGTGCGCGTGGACGCCGACAAGCTGGACCGCCTCATCAACCTCGTGGGCGAATTGATCATCGCGGGCGCGGGCGCCAACCTCGTTGCGCGCCGCACGCAGATCCCGGAACTGCTGGAGTGCACGTCGACCCTGTCCAGCCTCGTGGAAGAAGTGCGCGACAGCGCGCTGCAGCTGCGCATGGTCAAGATCGGCGCCACGTTCAACCGGTTCCAGCGCGTCGTGCACGACGTGGCGCGGGAACTCGGCAAGGACATCCGCCTCGAGGTCAGCGGCGAGGACGCGGAGCTGGACAAGACCGTCGTCGAAAAGATCGGCGACCCGCTCACGCACCTCGTGCGCAATGCGATGGACCACGGCATCGAGCCGGCCGACGTGCGCGCCGCGCGCGGCAAGCCGGTGCAGGGCACCGTCGCGTTGAACGCCTACCACGACTCGGGCAGCATCGTGATCGAAGTGTCGGACGACGGCGGCGGCCTGAAACGGGACCGCATCCTCGCGAAGGCCGTCGAACGCGGCCTCGTCGAGCCGGGCCGCACGCTCACGGACAAGGAAATCTTCAACCTGATCTTCGAACCGGGCTTCTCGACGGCGGAACAGGTGACGAACCTGTCCGGCCGGGGCGTGGGCATGGACGTCGTCAAGCGCAACATCGTCGCGCTGCGCGGCAGCGTGGACATCGCCAGCACCGAGGGGCAAGGCACCACGGTCACCGTGCGCCTGCCGCTCACGCTGGCCATCATCAACGGCTTCCAGGTCGGCATCGGCAAGTCCGTGTTCGTGATCCCGATGGACATGGTCGAGGAATGCATCGAGTTCGTCGAGCAGCCGGGCTGCGACTGGGTCGACCTGCGCGGCCAGCCGCTGCCGTTCGTGCGCCTGAGGGAACGCTTCGGCATCGACGGCGTCGCGGCACGGCGCCGCAGCATCGTCGTCGTGCGCTATGGCGGCCGCAAGGCGGGCCTCATCGTCGACAGCCTGCTGGGCGAATTCCAGACCGTGATCAAGCCGCTGGGCAAGGTATTCGCCGGCGCGCGCTTCCTGTCCGGTTCCTCGATCCTCGGCAACGGCGACGTGGCCCTGATCCTCGACATGGCGGCCCTGCTGGCCGGGGTCGAAAACGAAAGCCAGGCCGCAGCGGCCTGACATTTAACTGAAGTGGAGAGCCAATCGTGCTTAAGAATCTGAAAATCGGCATCCGCCTGGGCCTCGGCTTCGGTGCGGTACTGCTGCTGTTACTGGCGATCGCCCTGCTGGCCGTGAGCCGCATGGCGGCCATGAACGACGCCACCGCCTACATCACGGCGGACGCCTACCCGAAAGTCGTCATCGCGAAAGACCTGATCCGCGACGTCGTCGACACCCCGCGCCAGATGCGCGGCATGCTGCTGACGAGCGACGGCGCGGAAACCGAGCGCTATCGCAAGCAGATCGAACATCTGCGCGCCGATACCAGCGCGCGCATCGGCGAGCTGGCGAAGCTCGTCGCGAGCGAGACCGGCAAGAAGATGCTCAAGCAGATCACCGACAGGCATGCGGCGCTGGAGCCGGCGTATGCCCAGTTCTACGCACTGGTCGGCAGCAACCGCCAGGGCGCGGCGGAATTCGTCAGCAAGACGTACGTGCCGCTCAACCGCGAGCTGACCGCCGCCGTCGACGAACTGGCGAAGCATCAATCGGACAAGATGCGGAAAAAGGCCGACGAGGCGAGCGCCACGTACGAAGAGACGCGCCAGCTGGTGATCGCGATGACGGCCGGCGCCGCCCTGCTCGCGCTGTGCGTGGCCGGCTTCATCACGCTGTCCGTCACCCGTCCGCTGCGCGTGGCCGTGAACGCGGCCGACCGCCTGGCGGCAGGCGACCTCACGGTGCACATCGAAAGCAACTCGCGCGACGAGGCCGGCCAGCTGCTGGCGGCGATGAAGAACATGATCGCGAAGCTGACGCAGGTCGTCGGCGACGTGAACGGCGGCGCGCAGTCGCTCGCATCGGCATCGGAAGAAGTCAGCGCCACGGCGCAGGCGCTGTCACAGGCGGCATCGGAGCAGGCGGCCGGCGTCGAAGAGACGAGCGCCTCGCTGGAACAGATGACGGCGTCGATCTCGCAGAACACGGAGAATGCCCGCATCACCGACGGCATGGCCGCGCAGGCCGCGCGCGAAGCGGCGGAAGGCGGCGAGGCGGTCAAGGCGACGGTCGCCGCGATGCAGCGCATCGCGAAACAGATCGGCATCATCGACGACATCGCCTACCAGACGAACCTGCTGGCGCTGAACGCCGCCATCGAGGCGGCCCGCGCCGGCGAACACGGCAAGGGTTTCGCCGTCGTGGCGGCCGAGGTGCGCAAGCTGGCCGAACGCAGCCAGGTCGCCGCGCAGGAGATCGGCGAGGTGGCAACGAGCAGCGTGGAACTGGCCGAGCGCGCCGGCAGCCTGCTCGACCAGATGGTGCCGAACATCCGCAAGACGTCCGATCTCGTGCAGGAAATCACGGCCGCGTCGGAAGAGCAATCGGCCGGCGTCGGCCAGATCAACGCGGCGGTCGGCCAGATGAGCCAGACGACGCAGCAGAACGCGTCCAGTTCCGAGGAGCTGGCCGCGACGGCCGAGGAAATGAGTTCCCAGGCCGAGCAGCTGCAGCAGGCGATGGCGTTCTTCCGCCTCGCGGGCGGCGATGCGCCGCCCGCGCGCAAGCCGGCACGCCGCACACCCGGGCAGCCAGCCGCGGCGCCGAAGCGCAAGGGCATCGCCATGCAGAACCCGGCGTACGCCGCCGAGGCGGGCCTGGACGAAGCCAGCTTCACCCGTTTCTGATCACACGCAGCCGCATCGAGGAGAACTGCCATGTTCCGTAATCTGAAAGTCAGCGTCCGCCTGGCGCTGGGCTTCGGCACCGTCAGCCTGCTGCTGGCCGCCGTCGTCGCGATGGGCATCCACAGCGTCGCCAGCGTCAGCGACAACGTCGGCGAAATGGCCAACGACAAGTACCCGAAGGTCGTGCTCAGCTACGACGCCATCGGCAACATCCACGAGATCGCCACCGCGATGCGCAACATCGTGCTGACCGAGGATCCGGAAGCGACGCGGCGCGAGCTGGCGCAGTTCGACGAATCGCGCAACGACCAGCGCGCGGACATCGAAAAGCTGCAGAGCCTCGTCAAGTCGGCCACCGGACGCCAGATCATGGACGGCATGAACCAGCAGCGCCAGAAGAACGTGGCGGTGCAGGACCAGTTCGTCCGCCTCGTGAACGAAGGCAAGCGCGCCGAGGCCCGCGCGCTTCTGACGACGCAGATCCAGCCGCTGCAGGATGCCTACATCAAGGCGATCGAAAAGCTGATCGAACACCAGAACGCGTCGATGGAGCAGTCGGCCAAGGACGCGTCGGCCGAATATGTCGAGACCCGCAACCAGCTCACGCTGCTGGGCATCGCGGCGGTCCTGGCGGGCGTCGGCATGGCCTTCTGGATCACGCTGAGCCTCACCCGCACGCTGGGCGGCGAGCCGGCCTACGCGGCCGACCTGCTCAAGCGCATCGCGCACGGCGACCTGTCCGGCGACGTGACGCTGCGCAGCGGCGACAACGACAGCATGCTGCATGCCGTCGGCCAGATGGTCGGCAAGCTGCGCCAGGTGATCGCGGGCCAGCGCGCCGTCGTGGAGGCGGCCAACCGCGGCGAGTTCGGCGTGCGCGTCGACACTGCCGGGATGCAGGGCTTCCAGAAGGAGATGGGCGATGGCCTGAACCAGCTCGTGACGACGACGGGCGCCAGCATCGACGACGTCGTGCGCGTCATGTCCGCGCTGGCCGAAGGCGACCTGACGAAGCGCATCGACAAGGACTACGAGGGCGCGTTCGCGCGGCTGAAGGATTACTCGAACGGCACGATGGACAAGCTGGCGCAGGTCGTCGGCGACGTGAACGGCAGCGCCCAGTCGCTCGCATCGGCGTCGGAAGAAGTCAGCGCGACGGCGCAGGCGCTGTCGCAATCGGCATCCGAGCAGGCCGCCGGCGTCGAAGAGACGAGCGCCTCGCTGGAACAGATGACGGCGTCGATCTCGCAGAACACGGAGAATGCCCGC
>CAMLMV010000041.1 GCA_946481275.1 uncultured Massilia sp. | reverse complement strand
TCATCATCTGCGACTCCCCGGCCGGCATCGAGCACGGCGCCCTGATGGCGCTGACGTTCGCCGACGAGGCGCTGATCGTCACCAACCCGGAAGTCTCGTCCGTGCGCGACTCCGACCGCATCCTCGGCATCCTGCAGGCCAAGTCGCGCCGCGCCCAGAGCGGCGGCGAGCCGGTCAAGGAACACCTGTTGATCACCCGCTACTCGCCGCGTCGCGTGGAAAACGACGAAATGCTGTCGTACCAGGACGTGCAGGAAATCCTGCGCATCCCCCTGCTCGGCATCATTCCGGAATCGGAAGCCGTGCTGCACGCATCGAACCAGGGCAATCCGGCCATCCACTTCAAGGATACGGACGTGGCCCAGGCCTACCAGGACGTCGTGTCGCGCTTCCTGGGCGAAGAGATCCCGCTGCGCTTCACCAGCTACGAAAAGCCGGGCTTCCTGCAGCGTCTGTTCGGAGCGAAGTAATATGCCTCTGCTCTCATTCCTGTTTCCAAAGAATCAGAAAAGCGCGACGGCCGCCAAGGAAAGGCTGCAGATCATCATCGCCCGCGAACGCAGCGGCCGCGGCGGCCCGGACTTCCTGCCCGCCCTGCACCGCGAGCTGATCGAAGTGATCTCCAAGTACACCAAGGTCAACGCCGAGGACATCAAGATTTCCCTCGACCGCCAGGGCAACCTGGAAGTTCTCGACGTCAACGTCGTCCTGCCGGACGCCTGACTCCACTCTCCAGCCGTGCCGGTTTACGCCGGCGCGGCTGCGACCTCGCGCGCGACGCGCGTGCAGGCCTCGATGTGCTGGTAGCCCATCTGCCTGAATAACGCAAAACCGATCGCGGCCGACGCGACCTGCCCCGCCAGCGGCACGATCTTCGCCGCCGACTTGGCCGCCAGCTTGGCACCCGACTTCTGCAACAGTTTCAGCACCAGCTCCTTCGTCACGATCTTGCCCACGAGCGTACTGCCGATGGCCGCCACGGCCTGGTAAGTGGCGATGCGCATGCGCGGCTGCAGCCGGTCGATCTGCTCCGGCGACAGGCCGAACGCCCGGTTGATCTCTTCCACCATGACGGCAAAGCTGGACAGGTCGGCGACGATGTCCACGCCCGGCACGGGGATCACGGATACGCCTGCCGAAATGGCCGCGCGCTTGCGCACGAGGCCGCGGCAGCGTTCGCGCACGCGTTCGATGTCCTCGCTGGAGACCGGCAACAGGGCCAATTCGTCGGCCTGACTCTTCTTCTTGAACATGTTAGCTCCTCAACCACAATGTTGAAGTTAGTGTAACCGGGAGTTTGTCTACGGCCCGACACAACTATGACGCAATTTCCCAACGAAAATGTGAATTTATCTGAGGCATCGGTAGCTTTGCGTTTTAAAAGTCTGATATATTTAGTGACATTGTAGGAATGTTCCTACAGTGATGTCCTACAGTCCCACAGCCGAGACAGCCTGAAAATCATGAGAATATCCGTACTGGACAACGACACGACCCAGGCAGAACTCATCTGCCAAGTTCTGAACGGGGCTGGGCACAGCTGTCAAGCCTTTGACAGTGGCAAAGAATTGCTGGGGCAACTCCGCAAGGACAGCACCGACCTGCTGATCGTCGACTGGCAAGTCACGGACGTCCCGGCGGCGGAACTCCTGCGTCGCGCCAAGGAAAAACTGGCGCCGAATACGCCGACGATGTTTCTGGCCGGCAGCTCGGCCGAGGACGACATCGTGGCCGGCGTCACGGCCGGTGCCGACGACTACCTCGTCAAGCCGCTGCGCCGCGGCGAGCTGGTCGCACGCACGCAAGCCCTGCTGCGCCGGGCATACCCGTCGCAAAATGGTGCCGAACAGTTACAGTTCGGTCCGTACGTGTTCGAGACCCGCCCGGGCCGCCTGATGATGGACGGCGAGCAGATCGACGTCACGCACAAGGAATTCAACCTGGCGCTGCTGTTCTTCCGCAACCTGGGACGTCCGCTGTCGCGTGCGTACATCCACGAATCGATCTGGGTACGCGAGACGGCCGTCCCGTCGCGTACGATGGACACCCACGTTTCGCGCGTCCGCAACAAACTGCGCCTGCGTCCGGAGAACGGTTTCCGTCTCGTGCCGGTATATAGCTACGGCTATAGGCTGGAAAAGCTGGGCGCGTGAAACCCTGACGCTGTAGGGGTATAATGGGCGCGCTGCCCAATTTTTGATCACCCATGCAACTGCTCGCCGTCGGCCTCAATCACACCACAGCACCGGTCTCGCTGCGCGAGCAACTGGCGCTGGCGCCCGAGCATCTCGGGGCGGCGGTGCAGGCGGCGCGCGGATGGTTCTCCAAATTCAATACCCGCGGCGAAGACGAAGCGGCGCTGCTCTCGACGTGCAACCGCACCGAGATGTACGCCGCCAGCTGCGCGCCCGATCCGCTCGATGCCTCCGCGCGCTTCCTCGCGGATTACCACAACCTGAATTTCGCCGACCTGCGCCCGCATTTGTACATGCTGCCGCAGCACGACGCCGTGCGCCACGCGTTCCGCGTCGCCTCCGGCCTCGATTCGATGGTGCTGGGCGAGGCGCAGATCCTCGGCCAGATGAAGGATGCCGTGCGCGTCGCCGACGAGGCGGGCGGCCTCGGCACCTATCTGCACCAGCTGTTCCAGCGCAGCTTCGCCGTCGCGAAGGAAGTGCGCACGACCACCGAGATCGGCGCGCACAGCGTGTCGATGGCCGCCGCCGCCGTGCGCCTGTCGGAACGCATCTTCGATCGCGTCAGCGAGCAGAACGTGCTGTTCATCGGCGCCGGCGAGATGATCGAGCTGTGCGCCACGCACTTCGCCGCCCACAATCCGAAGTCGATCACGATCGCCAACCGCACGCTGGCGCGCGGCGAAGCGCTGGCCGCGCGCTTCAACGGCAACGCGATCGGCCTGGCCGACCTGTCCGAGCGCCTGTCGCAGTTCGACGTCGTGATCTCTTCCACCGGCTCCACCTTGCCGCTGATCGGCAAGGGCCTCGTCGAACGCGCCATCAAGGCACGCCGGCACCGGCCGATGTTCATGGTCGACCTGGCCGTCCCGCGCGACATCGAGCCGGAAGTGGGCCGCCTGAACGACGTGTTCCTGTACACGGTCGACGACCTGGCCGAGGTGGTGCGCACCGGCGTCGAAAGCCGCCAGGCGGCCGTCGCCCAGGCCGAGGCCATCATCGAGACGCGCGTGCAGTCGTTCATGCACTGGATCGGCGACCGCGCCGTGGTGCCCGTGATCCGCGACCTGCACGAATCGAGCGAAGCGATGCGCCTGGCCGAACTGGAACGGGCGCGCAAGCTGCTCGCCAGGGGCGAGGACATCGAGACGGTGCTCGACGCCCTGTCGAAGGGACTCACCGCGAAATTCCTGCACGGCCCGCAACAGGCCCTGCACCGCGCCCAGGGCGACGAACGCGCCCGCCTCGCGAGCCTGCTGCCCCAGCTGTTCCGCGGCCGCCGTTAGCGGCCTGCACTCCTTCGCCGTACCCGCGTGCCGCTTCCCGCGGCTTGTCCGCTGTCATTCCGATAAAAATACTATGAAACCATCCATGCTGGCCAAGCTGGACCAACTGGCCAACCGCCTCGTCGAGCTGGACGAACTCCTGATGTCCGAAGGCGCCACCGCGAACATGGACAGCTTCCGCAAGCTGAACCGCGAACACGCGGAACTGAGCCCGCTGGTGGCCGTCTATCGCCAGTACCAGACCGCGCAGGCCGACATCGACGCCGCGCAGGAGATGCTCGCCGATCCGGACATGAAGGAATTCGCCCAGGACGAGATCGACGCGGCGAAGGCGCGCATGGCGGAGCTGGACCTCGAGCTGCAGAAGATGCTGCTGCCGAAGGACGAGAACGACGAGCGCAACATCTTCCTCGAGATCCGCGCCGGTACGGGCGGCGACGAATCCGCGCTGTTCGCGGGCGACCTGCTGCGCATGTACACGCGCTACGCGGAGCGCAACCGCTGGCAGGTGGAGATGGTGTCGGAATCGGCGTCCGACCTGGGCGGCTACCGCGAAGTCATCGTGCGCATCGTCGGCCAGGGTGCCTATTCGAAGCTGAAATTCGAATCGGGCGGCCACCGCGTGCAGCGCGTGCCGGCGACGGAGACGCAGGGCCGCATCCACACCTCCGCCTGCACCGTCGCCGTGATGCCGGAGGCGGACGAAGTGGAGGACGTGCAGATCAATCCGGCCGACCTGCGCATCGACACCTACCGCGCCTCGGGCGCCGGCGGCCAGCACATCAACAAGACCGATTCCGCCGTGCGCCTGACGCACCTCCCGACCGGCATCGTCGTGGAGTGCCAGGACGACCGCAGCCAGCACAAGAACAAGGCACAGGCGATGAAAGTCCTGGCCGCGCGCATCAAGGACGTGCAGTTGCGCGAGCAGCAGAGCAAGGAAGCGGCCACGCGTAAAAGCCTGATCGGCTCGGGCGACCGCAGCGAGCGCATCCGCACCTACAACTTCCCGCAGGGCCGCCTGACCGACCACCGCATCAACCTGACCCTGTATAAACTGGACATGATCATGGATGGCGACCTGGCCGAATTGACGAACGCCCTGTCGGCCGAGCACCAGGCCGAACAACTGGCGGCGCTGGGGGATTAGAATTAAGACGGCCCTAAGTTGCCAGAGTGAAAATCCCCTTTTCGATAACGCCACCAGGAAGCCCATGTCCTCGTCCCGCAATCTCCTGCTCGCCATCGCCGCCGTCAGCATCGCCCTGATCGGCGCGGCCCTGTATCTCCAGCACGTGAAGGGCTTGCTGCCCTGCCCGCTGTGCGTGATCCAGCGCTACCTGTACCTCGGCATCGCGATCTTCAGCCTGATCGGGGCCTTCGCCAACAAGATCAAGGCCGGCGCCGGGCTCGCGCTGCTGTGCGCACTGGGCGGTCTCGGCTATGTCGGCAAGCATTTGTACGTGCTGGCCCACCCGGGCTTTTCGTGCGGCATCGATCCGATGCAGACGACGCTCAACAAGATCCCGACCGCAACCCTGCTGCCCGGCCTGTTCCAGGCGGACGGCCTGTGCGAAGCGGCGCAGGAGACCGTGTTCGGCCTGAACGTGCCGCAATGGTCGGCCGTCTGGTTCACGATCCTCACGCTGGCCCTCGTCTGGGTGCTGGTGCGGCGCGCGCGCTGATGACCATCCAGCCCGGCGCCACCATCGCGGCCGTGCAGGCAGGCCTGCCGCTCGACCCGCTGGAAAACCGCATCCTCCTGTGCGAGGCGACGGGTCTCACCCGCGTCCAGCTGATCACGCAGGGCGACCGTGCGCTCACGCCGGACGAAGCGTCCCGCCTGGACGATCTCGTGGCGCGCCGGCTGCGCGGCGAACCGATCGCCTACATCGTCGGCAGGCGCGAATTCTTCGGCCTCGATTTCCGGGTCGGCCCCGCCGTGCTGATTCCCCGTCCGGACACGGAACTGATCGTCGAACTGTCATTGGAACGCCTGCCGGAGAACGCACCGCGCCTGCTCGACATGGGCACGGGCAGCGGCGCGATCGCCGTCGCCGTCGCGCACACGCGGCCGGATGCCGACGTCACCGCGCTGGACGTCAGCCCGGACGCGCTGGCCGTCGCGCAGGCGAATGCCGTCGCCAACGGCGCGCGCGTGCGCTTCCTGGAAAGCAGCTGGTTCGACGCGCTCGCCGCCGGAGAAACCTTCGACGTCATCGCCTCCAACCCGCCCTATATCGCGGCCGGCGACGAGCACCTGGTCCAGGGCGACCTGCGCTTCGAACCGGCCGGTGCGCTGACGGACCACGCGGACGGCCTGTCCGCGCTGCGCATCATCATCGCCGGCAGCCCGCGCCACCTCGCGCCGGGCGGCTGGCTGCTGCTCGAACACGGCTACGACCAGGCGGCGGCCGTGCGCGCGCTGCTGGCGGATGCCGGCTTCGCGGACGTGCAAAGCTGGCGGGATCTGGCCGCGATCGAACGCGTGAGCGGTGGCCGGTTCGGCTGACGTTGTCCCCGGCGCGGCCCGGATTCTCCCTTTGTTACAATTTCGGGTCCACCACCCGGAAGCCAACACGATGCGTCGACTGTTCGCGACCCTCATCCTGCTGGGACCACTCGTTGCGTTCGCGGCGGACGCCGCCGACCCGGCGCAAGCGCTGTTCGAGCGCGACTGGCAATGGCGCCTCAAGCACCGGCCCGAATTCGCCACGAGCGTCGGCGACCACCGCTACGACGCGCTGCTCGCCGACACCTCGCTCGCGGAACAGACGGCCGCCATCGAGCACGCGCGCCGCATGCTCGACCTCGCGCGCCAGATCGACCGCGCGCAGCTGGCCGGCCAGGACCGCCTCTCCTGGGACCTGTTCACGGGCGACCAGGAACGCATCCTCGCGCGCGCCGCGTTCGTCGCGTTCGATCCGCAACCGGTCAGCGCCCAGGACGGCCTGCAGATCCGCTTCCCGCAACTGGTCGCGCAAATGCCGTTCTTCACGGAAGACGACTACCGCAACTACATCGCGCGCCTGAACGCCCTGCCGCGCCACGTCGACGGCATCATCGAGCAGATGCGCGAGGGGGTTCGTACCGGCTGGACGGCACCGAAAGCCATCATGGCCGCCCTGCCCGCGCAGTTGCGGACCATGCGCGAGCACGTACAGGACGGCGCGCTCGGCGCGCCGTTCCAGCGCCTGCCCGCGACCATCGCCGAGGAGGCGCGCGCGCAACTCGCGGCGGACGGCGCGGCCGCCCTGCGCACGGCGTCAGGTGCGCTGCAAAAGCTGGAAGACTTCGTGCGCACCGACTACCTGCCGGCCGCGCGCACGACCATCGGCGCGGCCAGCCTGCCCGGCGGCGCGGCGTGGTACGCGTATCTCGTCAAGGCCGCGACGACGACGGCGCTGACGCCGGCCGAGATCCACGCGCTGGGGTTGAAAGAAGTGGCACGCCTGCGCGCCGAGATGGAGGCGACGGCCGCCCGCACGGGTTTCAAGGGCAGCTATCCGCAATTCGTCGCGTTCGTGCGCAGCGATCCGCGCCTGTTCCCGACGAGCGCGGACGCGCTGCTGGACCGCTACCGGCGCACCATCGCGCGCGTCCAGGCCCAGTTGTCCACGCAGTTCGGCACGATCCCGCAGGAGGAACTGGCCGTCAAACCCGTGCAGCAGGCGGGGGCCGACACACAGGGCGGCGCGTATTACGAAGCGGGCATGCCTGATCGGGTCGCGGCCCTCGCCGTCAACACGAGCCGCCTGGACACGCGGCCGCTGTGGGAAGTGGAGACGCTCGCCCTGCACGAGGGCATTCCCGGCCACCACTTGCAGGTCGCGCGCGCCCACGCCATCGACGGCTTGCCGGCATTCCGCCGCCACGCCTGGTATCCGGCCTTCGGCGAAGGCTGGGCGCTGTACGCGGAGAGCCTGGGGCCGATGCTTGGCCTGATGCGCGATCCGTTCTCGCAATTCGGCCGCCTGGCGGACGAGCAGCTGCGCGCCGCGCGGCTCGTCGTCGACACGGGCATCCACGCGCTGGGCTGGCCGCGCCAGCAGGCCGTCGACTGGCTGAACGCGAACACGGCCAATCCGCCGTCCGACAACGAGGTCGAAGTCGACCGCATGATCGCCCAGCCGGGCCAGGCGCTGGCGTATAAAATCGGCCAGTTGCGCATCGTCGCGCTGCGTGCGCGGGCGCAGGCGGCGCTGGGCCCGCGCTTCGACGTGCGCGCCTTCCACGACGCCGTACTGGAAAACGGCGCGCTGCCGCTGGACGTGCTGGAAAAGCGCGTCGACCGCTGGATCGCGGCGCAGAATGTCCCGGAACCTGATCTGGTTCATTAACTACAATGTCATATTAGGGGCTGCCCGGCGCGGTCGGCCGATTTCGGTTACTCTCTGCGTCTCATGGCAGTATAAGAAAGGAAACCTCGTGTCGAACCAACTGACCCGCCGCCTGGCCCTGCTGGACGACGATGCCCACCGCGGCCTGCTCCTGCAAGGCCTGCGCGGCATCGAGCGCGAGACGCTGCGCGTCGACGGCCAGGGCCACCTGGCAAGGACTGCGCACCCGGTAAAACTCGGCTCGGCCCTGACCCATCCGCAGATCACGACGGATTACGCGGAAGCGCTGCTCGAATTCATCACCCCGGCCGAACACGACATCGGCCTGGCCCTGCACCGCCTGGACGCGATCCACCGCTACGCGTATTCCAAGCTGGACGGCGAGCTGCTGTGGAGCCAGTCGATGCCGTGCGAACTGCCGGCCGAGGAAGACATCGAGATCGCCTGGTACGGCAAGTCGAACATCGGCATGCTCAAGCACGTGTACCGCCGCGGCCTGGCGCTGCGCTATGGCAAGGCCATGCAATGCATCGCGGGCATCCACTACAACTATTCGCTGCCGGAAGACCTGTGGAAGCTGCTGGCGGAACACGAGGGCATCACGGAAGAACGCCGCAACGCCTTGCGCGACTTCCAGTCCGAGAGCTATATCGCGACCATCCGCAACTTCCGCCGCTACAGCTGGCTGCTGATGTATTTGTTCGGCGCCTCGCCCACCCTGTCGACGGGCTTCCTGCGCGGCCGCGACCACAATCTCGAGACGCTGTCGGACGACACGCTGTACCTGCCCTACGCGACGAGCCTGCGCATGAGCGACCTGGGTTACCAGAACGACGCCCAGTCCGGCCTGCGCCCGCACGAGAACAGCCTGGAAAGCTATGTGACGTCGCTGATGGACGCCGTCAAGCGCCCGTATCCGCCCTACGCGGAGATCGGCACGAAGAAGGATGGCGAGTGGGTCCAGCTGTCGACCAACATCCTGCAGATCGAGAACGAGTACTATTCGACGATCCGTCCGAAGCGCGTGATCCGCACGGGCGAGCGTCCGGTGCAGGCGCTGTGCGCGCGCGGCGTGCAATACATCGAGGTGCGCTGCCTGGACGTCGATCCGTTCGAACCGGTCGGCATCGCGCTGGAGACGGGCCGCTTCCTGGACGCCTTCCTGCTGTTCTGCGCCCTCGAGGAAAGCCCGCTGATCAATGCGATGGAAGGACAAGTCCACGCCCGCAACTTCGCGCGCACCGTGAAGGAAGGCCGCCGCCCGGGCCTGACCCTCACGCGCAACGACCACGAAGTGCTGCTCAAGGATTGGGCGGAAGAGCTGCTGGAACGCATCCGTCCCATCGCGGAACTGCTGGACCACGAGCACAATTACAAGGGCGCGCACATGGACGCCCTGGACGCGCAGAAGGCCAAGGTCGCGGACCCGGATAAGACGCCGTCCGCGCGCGTGCTGCAGGAAGTGCGCACGCTCGGCTCGTTCGCGAAGTTCGGCCTGCGCCAGAGCGAGCTGCACGCCGAGGCGTTCCGCACCGAACCGCTGATGCCGGCCGAGACGGCCCTGTTCGACGAGATGGCGCGGGCGTCGCTGGCCGAGCAGGCGCAGATCGAGGCGACGGATACCGGTTCCTTCGACGACTTCGTGGCGGCATATAACAGTAGTACACTGTGCCGTAACAGCTGACCCGCCAGGTCGGGCTGAACCGGGGCCGCCTTGCTTACCTTCTTCAACGAACACCACGCGCAGCACGCCACGCCGTCGGAACCGCCCCAGCGCATCGACGTCGTGGCGAACGAGTTCACGCGGCGCGGCCTGGGCCGCATCGTCACCCCGCACGGCGTGCCCCTGACGTCGCTGGAACGCACCCACACGCCCCGCTACCTGCACTTCCTGCGCAGCGCCTGGAACGAGTGGCTCTCGCAGGACCCTCATAACGCCAACCGCGATCCGCTGCCTTCCGTGTGGCCCGGCCAGGGCATGCGCCGCGACGTCGAGCCGGACAGTTTTACGGGCCGCCTCGGCCTGTACGCGTTCGACAGTACGACGCCGCTGACGGCCGGCACGTGGACTGCCGCGAAGACCGGCGCCGACTGCGCGATCAATGCGGCGCACGCGCTGCGCCTGGGCGAGCGGAGCACGTTCGCGCTCACGCGGCCGCCCGGCCATCACGCCGGCGCCGATTACTGCGGCGGCTCCTGCTTCCTGAACAACGCCGCGCTGGCCGCCCAGCACCTGCTCGACGACGGCCTGCAGCGCGTCGCCATCCTCGACATCGGCTACCACCACGGCAACGGCACGCAGGACATCTTTTATCGCCGCAAGGACATCCTGTTCGCGTCGATCCACGCCGAGCCGCGCACGGACTACCCGTACTATGCGGGCCACGCCGACGAGACGGGCGCCGGCGCGGGCCTCGGTTTCAACCTGAACGTGCCGCTGCCGCGCGGGACAAGCGCCGCGCAGTGGTTCCTCGCGCTGGAGACGGCCTGCGTGAAAATGGCGGGCTTTGCGCCGCAGGCGCTCGTCGTGTCGCTCGGCGTCGACGGTTTCAGTGGCGACCCGCGCTCGCACTTCGGCCTTTCCAGCGGCGACTTCCTGCGCATCGGCGAGCGCATCGGCTTTCTCGGCCTGCCGACCGTCTTCGTGTTCGAAGGCGGTTCGGTCGTGCCCGAACTCGGCATCAACGTGGTCAACGTGCTCGAAGGTTTCGAGACGGCGGCCTGAATCAGGAGTGACAATGATCGAATGGCAGTGGAGCGGTTTCGCCGACCTGACGGCGGCCGAACTGTACGAGATGCTGGCGCTGCGCCAGCAGGTGTTCGTGCTCGAGCAGACGTGCCTGTACCCGGACATCGACGGCCTCGATCCGGGCGCGCACCACCTGCTCGGCTGGCGCACCGTCGACGGCAAGCGCGAACTGGTAGCCACCCTGCGCTGCCTGGCGCCGGGTGCGAAATACGACGAGATGTCGCTGGGCCGCGTCGTCACCAGCCCGTCCACGCGCGGCACGGGCCTCGGCCGCGAACTGGTCGCGCAAGGCATCGCGTGCGCGGAACGGCTGCATCCCGGCCACGCGATCCGCATCGGCGCGCAGGCGCACCTGGAAGCGTTCTATGGAAGCTTCGGCTTCGTCACGGTGTCCGCACCGTACGACGAAGACGGCATCATGCACATCGACATGGTGCGTCCCGCTACTTGAGAAGGCCGGCCTTGGTCGGATCGGGCATGCGAATCGCGACGAGGCAGGCCAGCGCGCACATGACGCTGACGTACCAGTAGAAATACGGCTCGTGGCCGGCCTGCTTGAACCACAGGGCCACGTATTCCGCCGAGCCGCCGAAGATCGCGTTGGCGACGGCATACGACAGGCCCACGCCCAGCGCGCGCACTTCGACGGGGAACATCTCCGCCTTGATCAGGCCGCCGATCGACGTGTACAGGCTGATGATCGCCAGCGCGCACACGATCAGGGCACCGGCCGCCAACGGGCTCGAGACATTACGCAATGCCATCATGATCGGTGTGGTAAACACGGCGGCAAGCGCGCCGAAGGCGATCATCGACGTGCGCCGGCCGATGCGGTCGGACAGCGCGCCGAACGCCGGCTGCAGCAGCATGTAGACCAGCAGGCAGACGGTCATGATGCGGCTCGCGGTCTCCGTGCTCATGCCGGCCGTGTTGACGAGGTATTTCTGCATGTACGTCGTGAACGCGTAGAAGATCAGCGAACCGCCGGCGGTAAAACCCAGGACCGTGACGAACGCGCGCCGGTGGTGTTTCAGCAGCGACGCGACGCTGCCCGCGGCCTCGCTCTTGCGCTCGGTGGCGGTGGTCGTCTCGTGCAGCGAACGGCGCAGGTACAGCGACACGAGGGCGGCGCAGGCGCCGACGACGAACGGGATGCGCCAGCCCCAGGCCTTCAGTTCGTCATGCGTGAGGAACAGCTGCAGGATGCCCAGCACGAGCAGCGCCGCCAGCTGGCCGCCGATCAGGGTCACGTACTGGAACGACGCGAAAAAACCCTTGCGCCCCGGCTCCGCCACCTCGCTCATGTAGGTGGCGCTGGTGCCGTATTCGCCGCCCACGGACAGGCCCTGGAACAGGCGCGCCACCAGCAGCAGCGCAGGCGCCGCCGTGCCGATGCTGGCATAGGTCGGGAGCGCGGCGATCATCAGCGAGCCGCCGCACATCATGAGCACGGAAATCATCATCGCGTTGCGCCGGCCGTAGCGGTCGGCGATGCGGCCGAACAGCCAGCCGCCGATCGGGCGCATCAGGAAGCCGGCCGCGAAGATGCCGGCCGTGTTCAGCAGCTGGGTCGTCGGGTTCCCCTGCGGAAAGAAGGCGGACGAGAAATATAGTGCGCAGAACGAATAGATGTAGAAGTCGAACCACTCGACCAGGTTGCCGGACGACGCGCCGACAATCGCGAACACACGCTGGCGCGATGTGAGATGTTCGATGGCGTGCGGGTCCGCCGTATCCGTCGTGGTCATAGCTATCCTCCGGGTCCGGACCCAGCATAGCAGTTCCTCAATGTCGACGGCGCCACAACAGCACCGGGATGCCCGCGAGCAGCAGCAGCGCCGCTGCCGGTTCCGGCACGGGTGTCAGCAATACGGGCGCACAAAATCCGAAATCGTTGCAGCTGTTGGCCACGATCTGGCCGGCGTCGTTGATGCCGACCGCATCCATGAGCACCTGGATGCCGATGCCTTCCGTGACGGTGTTCAGGTCGACGAGGCTGCCGTCGGCAACCACGAACGCGTGCGAGAAACCGCCGCCGGCGAAGCTCGAATAACCGACCACCACGCCGGCCGCATTGATCGCGTGGGCTTCGCCGAAATCGCCGCCGAAGGAACCGAGGTCGTGCATTACACCCCCGCTGTACAGGAACGGATGCCAGACCGCCTCGGCGCCGATCAGGCTGTAGCCTGCCACCTGGCCGGCATTGTTCACCGCCTCGGCCCAGCTGAAGCCGCCGCCCAGCGTGCCGAGATCCTGCATGGTGCCGTCGTGGTACAGGAACGCGTGGGCGCCGTCGTCCGGAAAGCCCGGGCCGGGCTGGGAACCGCCGACGATCATGCCTGCGTCGTTGATGCCCCGCGCCCGCGCATCCGTCCCGCCCAGGGTGCCGATGTCGGTCAGCGTGCCGCCGCTGTACAGGAACGCCCGGGTGTTGCCGGATGCATCCGTGGAATCGCCCACCACCTGGCCGCCCGCATTGATGGCGTACGCGACGCTCTCGCCGCCGTACAGCGTGCCGATGGGCTGGATGCCGCCGGCGCGGTAGATGAAGCCGCGTGTGGTGTCGCCGGTCAGCGAGGCGCCGACCACGGCCCCGCCGTTCGTGGCGGTCGCGTAGGCGGACGGGCCGCCCAACGTGGGCAGGAAGGTCGTCGTGCCGTCTTTCCAGACGAATGCGCGGCCCTGGAAATCGGCATCGAGGCCGCTGCCGACGACGCTGCCATCGTTGCCGATGCCATAGGCCATGAAATTTTCGGGCAGGAAGGTCGCGGTGTACAACGGATCGGCCCACGCATGCGCGCTGGCGAGGAATGGCAACAACAGGACGAACAGGCAATGGCGTATCGACATGGCAGCCTCCGAATGACATTCAGGCGTGCCAACGATACGGCCCGACGCACCGCGCGGAACTGAGCCAGATCAGGCGTGCGCGGCCCCGCGTTCAGAACGTGATGACGAAGCGCGCACCGCGGCTCACCGGGCGCGCGTAACGTACCGTGCCGCCATTGCCATGTACTAATTGACGCACCATCGCGAGGCCGATGCCGCCGCCCTGCTTGCGTGTCGTGAAGAAGGGCGTGAAGATGTGCGCCGCCAGCGCGTCCGGCACGCCGGGACCGTCGTCGTCCACCTCGATGCGCAGGCGCGCGCCACGCACCAGGCGGGCGCCGACGCGCGCGCGGCCGCCCGTGCCCGTGGCCTCGAACGCATTCTTGAGCAGGTTGATCAGGGCCTGCTCGAGCTGTCCCGGGTCGGCCATCAGTTCCAGCGACGCCGGCTCGACCGTAAACGCCACGTCGCCGCCACGCGCGCGCCAGTCGGGCCCCACCAGCGCATCCAGGCGCGCGAACAGGGCGGCCAATTGCACCCGTTCCGGCCGCGCTTCCGGCACGTTCGACAGGCTGCGGTAGCTGGCGACGAAACCGGCGAGGCTGTCGGCGCGGCGGCCGATGGCGTCGAGCGCCGTGACCAGGTCTTCCGCCACGTCGGCCGGCAGCGCGGGACGCGCTTCCTCGACCAGGTCGCGCGCGGTGCGCGACAGCGACGCCACCGGCGTCAGCGAATTCATGATCTCGTGCGTGAGCACGTGCACCAGCTGGCGCCACGCGTTCAGGGCCTCGGCTTCCAGCTCGCTCTCGACCGGCATCAGGGCGGCGAGACGCTGCGCGCGGCCGTGCAGGGTCAGCATCGACACCGTCGCCAGCGCGCGTTCGGTGCCGCGCTCGGTCTCGAACTGCAGCAGGGTGCGGTCGCCGTGCGGCTGGCCGGCCAGCTGGCGGTACAGGGCTGCGGCATCGGTGGCGCGGCCCGGCGCGACCAGCTTGCGCGCGTTCGCGTTCAGCGGCTGCACGTGCTCGTCCCCGTCGATGCCGAACAGCGCGACCGGCGCGTGTTCCAGGCGCGCTTCCAGGGACAGGGCATTGTCGACGAGGCTTTGCTGCTCGACGTTCAGCACGGCGCGCGGTTCGAACGCGGGCAGCCGGCGCAGCGCGGCCAGTGCATTCAGGCTGCGCCACAGGACCAGCGCCGGGACCGCGGCCGCCAGACCGTACAGCACGAGGATGCGCGGCGCATCGCCCGCACGGCCGGCGATGAAGGCCAGCGCCGCGAGGCCGGCCGCCGCCAGCAGCGCCGCGGTTTTTACGCGCGCTTCAGATGCCATGCTTGCCCAGCTTGCGGTACAACGCGGCGCGGCTGACGCCCAGCATGCGCGCGGCGAGGCTGATGTTGCCCCTGGCCTTGTCCAGTGCGGCGGTGATGGTGTCGCGTTCGAGCGCGCCGAGCTTGAACTCTACGTGCACGGGCGCAGGCGGCGCTGCCGGCGCGAGGCCGAAATCCTCGTAGCGGTAGTCGGCGCCGCCGCCCAGGATCACGGCCCGCTCGCACGCATGACGCAGCGCGCGCACGTTGCCCGGCCAGTCCCACGCGCACAGGCGCTCCAGCGCGGCCGGCGCCAGCTCGCGCACGGGCCGCTGGTACTGGCCCTCGTACAGCGACAGGTAGTGGTGCAGCAGCCCGGGAATATCGTCGCGCCGCGCGCGCAGCGGCGGCACGCGGATCACGATGGTGTTCAGGCGGAACAGCAGGTCGGCGCGGAACACGGCCGGATCGAACAGGCGGTCTTCCGTCAGGTTGGTCGCGCTGACGATGCGCACGTCGACCGGCTCGGGGCGATCCGCGCCGATGGGCGTGACCTCCCTCCGCTCGAGCGCCGTCAGGAGCTTGGCCTGCGCGGGCAGCGGCATGTTGCCGATCTCGTCGAGGAACAGCGTGCCGCCGCGCGCGGCCTGGAAGCGGCCCGCGCGGTCGCTCTTCGCGTCGGTGAACGCACCCTTGCGGTGGCCGAACAACTCGCTCTCGAACGTCGCCTCGGGCAGCGCGCCCATGTCCACGGCGAGAAAGGTGCCGACGGCGCGGCGCGACGCCTGGTGGACGGCGCGCGCGACGAGCTCCTTGCCGACCCCGTTCTCGCCCAGCACCATGACGTTTGCCTCGGTGGGCGCGACACCGGCGATCATCGCCTTCACCTCGCGCATCGGCGCGGATTCTCCCATCAGGGCCGACGCGCCGGGCACGTTCGCGGCCGCGCGGCGCGCCAGCGCGGCGTCGACGGCGGCGGCGAGGCGCGCGTTGTCCCAGGGCTTGGTGATGAAGTCGACGGCGCCGCGCTTCAGCGCTTCGACCGCGAGCGGCACGTCGGCATACGCGGTCAGCGCGATCACGGCCGGCGGCCGCGCCAGGGTGCGCAGGCGATCGAGCACCGCGAGCCCCTCGGCGCCGTCGACGCGGCCCGGCGTGAAGTTCAGGTCGAGCAGGACGACGTCCGGCACGCCGTCCGCCAGCAGCGCATCGAGGCGCGCGGGATCGTCGAGCGTGGTCACCGCGCCGTGGCGGCGGCGCAGCAGCATCTGCGCGGCGCAGGCGACGTCGACGTCGTCGTCGAGGATCAGGAGGCGGGTGCGGGGTTCGGCCATCGGGCCATTCTAGCAGCGCGCATCGCGGCGTTGTACTGCCCGGCGGTCACCTGTCCGGAAGCGCACAGGGGCATATGTCCGGATCCGGACAATCGCCCCCTGAAAGCCGCCCCAAAGCGAGAAAAAACAGCGTGGCACGGGGCTTGCAAACAATGGTGGCATGACTAATCCATCTCCCCACCTCGTTACCGGCGCCGCCATGGACGTGCGCGTGCCCGTCCGGCGCGGCCGGCTCCTTCTGCGCGCCGGCGCGCTGCTGGCCGCCTTCTCCCTGGCGGCCTTCGCCGCGTGGCAGGCCTTGCCGCACGGGCTGCAGGTGGCGGCACGCGACGTGCGCATCGCCCGCGTCGCACCAGGCGTGTTCCGCGACGAGATCGTCGTGCGTGCGAGCGCCGAACCGCTGCGCGCCATCGTGCTCGACTCGGTCGAATCCGGCCGCGTCGAGGAAGTGATCGCTCACGACGGCCAGCACGTGGCGAAAGGCGACCTGCTGTTCCGCCTGTCGAACCCGCAGCGCAACCTGGAACTGCTGGCGCGCCAGACCGAATACGCGCAGCAGATTTCCAATCTCGCGACCCTGCGCGTGGCCCAGGAAGCCAGCCGCACCGACCACCAGCGCCGCCTGGCGGACCTGGAATACGCGCTGGAGCTGGCGCGCAAGCAGCATGCGCGCAACGCCGGCCTGGCGGCGCGCGGTTTCCTGTCCGCGGCCGCGCTGGAAGATTCGGCCGACAGGCTCGCGCAGCAGCGCCGCCTGCTGGAGGACGAACGGCGTAGCGCCGCCACCGAGGAACAGGTGCGCCGGCAAGTCCTGCAGCAGATCGAAGGCGTGATCGCGGGCCTGCAGGCGGGCCTCAAACTCGTGAACGCGACCGTCGACGCGCTCGCCGTGCGTGCCCCGGCGGCCGGCGTGCTGACGGATTTCCGGCTGCTGGTGGGAGAAACCGTGCGTCCCGACCAGCGCCTCGGCCGCATCGACGATCCGCGGCGCTTCAAGCTGGTCGCGCAGGTCGACGAGTTCTATCTCAGCCGCGTCACGGCGGGACTTCCGGGCCAGGCGGTCCAGGACGGCGAACGATATCCCCTGCGCGTCGCCACGATCTACCCCCAGGTCAAGGACGGCCGCTTCACCGTCGAACTGGTCTTCACGGGTGGACAGCCGCCCGTGATCAGCCCCGGCCAGGGCCTGGACGCGCGGCTGACCCTGGGCGAGCCGGCCCGGGCCCTGCTGCTGCCCCAGGGTGCCTATGCCGGCGACGGCGGCGGCGCCTGGGTGTTCGTGGTGGCGCCGGACGGCCGCCACGCAGCACGGCGCACCGTGCGCCTCGGGCGCCGCAACGACACGCAGGTGGAAGTCCTGTCCGGACTGGCCGCCGGCGAGGACATCATCGTGTCCGGCTACACGCCGTTCGGCAAGGCCGAGCGGCTGGAATTGACGAAGTAACCCGCACCCTCCAACATCACATCAACCACGAAAGAACGACATGCTCCGACTATCAGGCGTCAGCAAGATCCACACGGCGGGCGAAGTCCGCACCACGGCCCTCGACCGCATCGACCTCGAGATCGCGGCCGGCGAATACGTGGCCATCACGGGGCCGTCCGGCTGCGGCAAATCGACGCTGCTGTCCGTCCTCGGCCTGCTCGACGTGCCGACGTCCGGCGAGTACTGGTTCGAGGGCCGCAACGTGGCCGGCTGGAGCGAGGCGAAGCTGAATGCGCTGCGGCGCGGGAAGATCGGTTTCATTTTCCAGAGCTTCAACCTGATCGAGGAATTGACCGTGTTCGAGAACGTGGAACTCGCGCTCGAATACACGGGGATGCCCGCGGCCGAGCGCCGGCGGCGCGTGCGCGACATGCTCGACCGGCTGGGCGTGGCGCACCGCGCGGGGCACCGGCCGTCGCAGCTCTCGGGCGGCCAGCAGCAGCGCGTAGCGATCGCGCGCGCCCTCGTGGCCGGACCGGCCATGCTGCTCGCCGACGAACCGACCGGCAACCTCGACACGGCGCACGGCGACGAGGTGATGCGCCTGCTGCGCACCATCAACGCCGAAGGCACGACCGTCGTGATGGTCACGCACTCGCCCACGCACGCGGCGCAGGCCTCGCGCACCCTGCGCCTGCTCGACGGCCGCATCGTCGTCGACGCGCTGCTGGCGGCGTAAGGGGGCCGCGATGAATTTGCGCGATTTCCGCATCGGCTGGCGCCTGCTCGTCAAGGAGCCGGCCTATTCCGCAGTGGTGGTGCTCGGCCTGGCGGTCGGCGTCGCCGTGTGCTTTTTGCTGCTCGGCTACGTGCGCCACTCGTTTTCGTATGACGAACACGTGCCGGAACGGGAGCGTGTGTTCCAGTTGCAGCAGCGCTGGAACCTGGCGCTGCTCGGCAACAACTGGAGCAGCGACGCCAGCCTGCCCGCGCGCGACGCGGCGCTGGCCAGCGGCCAGAAGGTGCTCGCCACCGCCTTCCTCGACCGCGGCGTCAACGTGCGCGTGGACAGCCGGGCCCTCGCCTTCGGCGTCGCGCTGGTCGATCCCGACTTCGAGAAGATCTTCGCACCGCGCGTCCTGGCGGGCGACCTGCACGCGGCCCTCACGCGGCCGGAAGCGCTGGCGCTGACGGCGGACACCGCCCTGAAGGTGTTCGGGCGCGTCGACGCGGTCGGGCGCACGCTGCAGGGCGACGGCCAGACCTATGTCGTGGCGGCCGTCGTCGCCAATCCGCCAGCCGCCACCACGATGCCGTACGAGGCGCTGGCCGGCACGGGCAGCGTGATCATGCCGCCCGACCAGCGCAACTTCACGACCGGTGCCTGGGGCTTTTCGCCCGGCCGGGTCTACCTCAAGCTGCTGCCGGGGACCGATGCGGGCGCGGTGCTGGACGCGCTGCGGCGCGGGCTGCGCGCCTCGGAGCTCGTGCGGCGCGGCTATGCCCAGCAGGTTGCGGCGCTGGGTGGCCGTGACCTGATCGACTACCGCCTGCAGCCGATCGCCGACGTGTACCTCGCCCCCGACCTGAACGACCTGTTCGCGCCGCACGGCAACCGCCACGGCGTGCTCGGCCTCGGCGCCGTCGCCGTGCTGGTGCTGCTGCTGGCCGCGACCAACTACGTCAACCTGGCCACCGTACGCACCCTGGCGCGCCAGCGCGAGATCGCCGTGCGCAAGGTGCTGGGCGCGTCGGCGCCGGCCGTGGCGCGCCAGTTCCTGGCCGAGTCGGTGCTCGTCTGCCTGCTCGCGACGGTCCTCGGCCTGCTGCTGGCGTGGCTGCTGCTGCCGGTCTTCGCCGACCTGGTACAGCGCAAGCTGGACGGCATGTTGGGCGCCACCGCGCTGGCGGCGACGCTGGCGCTGGGCGTGCTGCTCGGCCTGGCCGCCGGCGCCTACCCGACCTGGTCGGCACTGCGCGTGCGCGCCACCGCCGCCCTCGCGGGACGCGGTGCCGGCGAGACCGCGCGCGGCCTGTGGATCCGCCGCGCGCTGACGGCGCTGCAATTCGGCGTCGCCATCGGCCTGACCGCCACCACGCTCGCCGTCGCGTGGCAGACGCGCTACGCCAGCACGCTCGATCCCGGCTTCGATACCGCGCCCCTGCTGATGTTCCCGGCCGCGAACGACATGCGCGATCCGCGCACGCGCGCCCTGCGCGACGCGGTCGCGCGCCTGCCGGGCGTGGCCGGCGTGACGATCTCGCACCTGCCGTTCAGCGTCGGGCACAACATCGCAGTCCTGCGCCGCGCCGGCGGCACGGCCACCGACGTCAACCTGTATGCCGTCGGCCCCGAATTCTTCGACGTCTACGGCGTCAAGCCCGTGGCCGGCCGCCTGTATTCGCCCGCGCTCGACAAATTCGGCGACAACGACCGCGTGGTGCTCAACGCGGCGGCGGCGCGCCAGCTCGGCTTCCCCACGCCGCGCGCTGCGGTCGGACAGATGGTGACCGACAACATGGACGGCAAGCCGAAACAGGTCGTGGGCGTGGCGCCGGACCTGCGCCAGCGTTCGGCGCGCGACGGCCAGCAGCCGAGCATGTTCTTCCTGAACGACCGCGTGGGCGGGTTCACGGTACGGTGCAGCGGCGACGTCGACGCGGTCCGGCGCGCCATCGAGGCGCTGTGGCCGCGCTACTTCCCCAACGAGCCCGTGGACGTGGTGCGCATGCCGGCGCTGATCACCGACATCTTCTACGCCGACGACCTGCGCCTTGCCAAGCTGCTGGCGGCGGCCAGCGCGATCGCGACGGCGATCGCCGCCTTCGGCATCTATGTGCTGGCCGCGTACAGCGTACGCCGGCGCGAGCGGGAGATCGTGCTGCGCAAGCTGTACGGGGCCGGCCACGCGGCAATCGCAAAACTGGTGGCGCGCGAGTTCGCCGCGCTGGTCGGCGCCGGCGCGGTGCTGGGATTACCGTTCGCGTGGGTGGCGATCCAGCGCTGGCTGGGCGCATTCACCGAGCGTGCGCCGATCGGCGCCTGGACGCTCGTCGCCGCGCTGCTGGTGGCGGGTGTGGTGGCGCTGGTGTCGACCCTGCGCCACGCACTGGCGGCGGTGCGCATCCGCCCCGCTAGCGCGCTGCGCGAGTGAATCAGCAGGCCGCGGTGCCGCAGACCTTCACGAGTTCCACTTCGAACACGAGGCCGGTGTTGCCGGGGATCGCGCCCGGTACGCCGCCCGCGCCGTAACCCAGGCTGCTCGGAATGACGATCGTGCGCTTGCCGCCGACCTTCATGCCCAGCACGCCCTGGCCGAAGCCCGGGATCACGGATTCGTTGGTGCCCACGGCGCCGATGACGAACGTGAACGGCTTGCCGGGCTGCGACGCGTCGAATTTGCTGCCCTTGAAGTCGGCGGCGGCGGCGCTGTACAGCCAGCCCGTGTAATTGACCTGCACGCGCGCGCCGTTGACGGCTTCGGCGCCGGTGCCGATCGAGATGTCGGTCTTGGTCAGCGCGGCGGGATTGTTGACGACGGGAGGGGTGGTGCTGCCCGAATCGCCACCGCCGCCGCACGCGGACAGGCTCAGGAGGGCGGCGAAGGCGGCGGCCAGCGGGAAGGACAGTTTCATGGGACTCCTACAGGACAGGTTGGTTAGCGGATCGAAAACCGAACCTTACCAACGTGCCCTGCAAGCGTCTGTGGGGGATTTGTATGCCTTTGTAATTCAGATCTCGACCTGCGTCCCGAGCTCGATGACGCGGTTGGTCGGGATCTGGTAATAGTCCGCGGCCGTGCGGGCGTTGCGCTGCATCGCCACGTACAGGTGCTCCCGCCACGGCATCATGCCCTGGCCCGGCACCGAGATCACGGTCTGGCGCGCGATGAAGAACGACGTCTCCATCATCTCGAATTCGAGGCCGCAGGCACCGCACAGGCGCAGGATGTCCGGGATGTTGGCCTCGTCCTTGAAGCCGTACGTCACGTTCAGCTGGTAGCAGTTGTGGCCCAGCGGGACGACCTCGACCTGTTCGTTTTCCGGCACGTACGGCTCTTCGCGGATGTGCACCGTGAGGAACACGACGCGCTCGTGCAGCACCTTGTTGTGCAGGAGGTTGTGCAGCAGCGCGTGCGGCACGCCGTCCGTTTCGCTGCGCAGGAAGATGGCGGTGCCGGCCACGCGGGCGGGCGGCGCCACGAACAGCGACTGCAGGAAGTCGTCGAGCGGGATCGCGTGCTTTTCCAGGTTCTCGAACACGAGTTCGCGGCCGCGCTTCCAGGTCAGCATGATCGTCAGCAGCACCGCGCCGAGCAGCAGCGGGAACCAGCCGCCGTGCAGCAGCTTCAGGGTGCTCGCCGAGAACAGCATGATGTCCATCACCATGAAGAAGCCGGTGGCGCCGAAGCACAGCCACAGCGGCAGATGCCAGCGGTAGCGGATCACGAAGAACGTCAGGATCGTCGTCGCGAACATGGTCGCCGTGACCGCGATGCCATAGGCGCCGGCCAGCTTGTCCGACGAACCGAAGCCGACGACCGCCAGCAGCACGACGATCAGCTGCAGCCAGTTCACGGCCGGGATGTAGATCTGGCCGATCTCGCTCTCCGACGTGTGCATCACGCGCATGCGCGGCAACAGGCCCAGTGCGATGGCCTGGCGCGTCATCGAGAACGTGCCGGAGATCGTGGCCTGCGACGCGATCACGGTCGCCATCGTCGACAACAGCACGAGTGGCAGCACGCTCCAGCTGCCCAGCTGGTGGAAGAACGGGTTCTCGAGCGCTTCCGGATGCGTGATCAGCAGGCCGCCCTGGCCCAGGTAGTTCAGGGCCAGTGCGGGGAACACGACCATGAACCAGGCGACGCGGATCGGCTTCTTGCCGAAGTGGCCCATGTCCGCATACAGCGCCTCGGCGCCGGTGAACGCCAGCACGACGGCGCCCAGCGCAACGAACGCGATCATCTTCTCGCGCAGCATGAACTGGAACGCGTGCAGCGGGTTCAGCGCGTCCAGGATCACGGGCGCCTGCACGATGTTGATGACGCCCATGACGGCCAGCGCGGCGAACCACACGACCATGACGGGGCCGAACCAGCGGCCGATGCCGGCCGTGCCGTGGCGCTGCACGCTGTACAGCCCCACCAGCACGATGATCGTCAGCGGCACCACGTATTTTTCCAGGCCAGGCGTGGCCACTTCGAGACCTTCGATCGCGCCCAGCACGGAGATCGCCGGCGTGATCACGCTGTCGCCGTAGAACATGGTGGCGCCGAACACGCCCAGCACCATCAGCACGTAGTGCCAGCGCGACGTGCGCGTGACGGAATTGAGCGCGAGCGCCATCAGGGCCATGATGCCGCCCTCGCCGCGGTTGTCGGCACGCAGCACCAGCGTGACGTACTTGAGCGAGACGATCATCGTCAGGCCCCAGAAGATCAGGGACACGATGCCCAGCAGGTTCGGCGTGGTCAGGGCCAGGCCGTGGACGGGATCGAAAATGGTCTTGAGCGTGTACAGCGGACTGGTACCGATGTCGCCGTAGACGATACCGACCGCCGCCAGCGTCAGCCCTGCCAGGCTGCTTTTCTTATGTTCTGCCGTCAAGGTTTCACCGTTTTGTTGTTCTGGTGCGTTGCACAATAGAATAACTGACAAGGAAAGACAAGAGTGCATCCTTTTGCCAGGCCGCCATTTTCTCAAAGTCTGCATCATTGGAAGCAGGCCGAGCGCACGCATCGGGCGCCGGAAATGGGAGCCTCGCCAGCAAGGCCGCGCCCGTTCGGGGATAATGTCAGACCGTTCACCCGTATCACACCTCCCCCATGAACACCGGCATCCTGTCCGCCGCCCTTGCCTTCCTGTGCTGGGGTCTGTTTCCGTTGTATTTCCACGCCATCGACGAGGTACCGCCGCTGCAGATCCTCGCTCACCGCATGCTGTGGTCGCTGCTGTTCCTCGTGATCGTGCTCGCGGTGCGCCGCCAGTGGGCCTGGCTGAACCTCGTGCGCCAGCCGCGCGTGTTCGGCAGCTTCGTCGCGTCGGCCCTGCTGCTCAGCGTTAACTGGCTCATCTACATCTGGGCCGTAAACAACGGCCACGTCATCGAAGCCAGCCTCGGCTATTTCATCAATCCGCTCGTCAACATCATGTTCGGCTCGATGCTGCTGAAGGAACGCTTGCGGCGCACGCAGTGGATGGCGATCGGCGTGGCGGCGCTGGGCGTTGCCTGGCTGACGTGGCAGGCCGGCAGCGTGCCCTGGATCGCGCTGGCACTGGCCGTGTCGTTCGGCGGCTACGGCCTGCTGCGCAAGACGGCCGCGCTCGGCGCTTTGGAGGGGCTGTCGTTCGAGACGATGGTCCTGTTCCCGCTCGCGGCCGCCTACGTCGTCTGGCTCAGCGTGCATGGCCAGAACACCTTCATTAACACGGATTCGACCACGACGCGCCTGCTGCTCGTCGCGGCCGGGCCGATCACGGCGATCCCGCTGCTGCTGTTCGCGGCGGGCGCGCGAAAAATCCCGCTGTCGATCGTCGGCTTGCTGCAATACATGTCGCCCACCCTGCAATTCCTGCTGGGCGTGTGGCTGTTCCACGAAGCTTTTACTGCCGACCGCCTCGTCGGCTTTGTGCTGATCTGGCTCGCGCTGGCCCTGTTCGCCGCCGAAGGCTTGCTGAACCGGCCGCAGCCGGTCGCCAAACAGGCTTGATCCAACGCAAACCGAAAATTCGGGGTCAGAGCACATTCCTGGCGCAATTCGGGGTCAGAGCACATTTTCGGACAATTTCTCATCGATGCGGTTAAGCTGTCAGCCACTACCCCGTCGACGGCGCCACACATGAGTGTCTCGCCGTTCAGGTTCTGCTTTTTCTGCCTGAGCAATTTCCCGAAAAAGTGCTCTGACCCCGAATTTGGCGAAAAACCTGCTCTGACCCCGAATTTTCAGTATCCTGTCGTCCTCATTTCAAAATCGAAGCACATTACTAATGGCCAATTACGTCTACACCATGAACCGCGTGGGCAAGATCGTCCCACCGAAACGCCAGATCCTGAAGGACATTTCGCTGTCGTTCTTCCCGGGCGCGAAGATCGGCGTGCTGGGCCTGAACGGCTCGGGCAAATCGACCCTGCTGAAGATCATGGCCGGCATCGACACCGACATCCAGGGCGAAGCGCGTCCGATGCCGGGCCTGAACATCGGCTACCTGCCGCAGGAACCGCAGCTCGATCCGGAAAAAACCGTGCGCCAGGAAGTGGAAAGCGGCCTGGGCGAAGCCTTCGAGGCGCAGGCGAAACTGGAAGCCGTGTACGCCGCGTATGCGGAACCGGACGCCGATTTCGACGCGCTGGCCAAGGAGCAGGAGCGCCTGGAATCGATCATCGCCGCGTCCGACGGCGGCAACCTGAACCTGCAGCTGGAAATGGCCGCCGACGCGCTGCGCCTGCCGCCGTGGGATGCCAAGATCGGCGTGCTGTCCGGCGGCGAGAAGCGCCGCGTGGCGCTGTGCAAGCTGCTGCTCTCGAAGCCCGACATGCTGCTGCTCGACGAGCCGACCAACCACCTGGACGCCGAATCCGTCGAGTGGCTGGAGCAGTTCCTGCTGCGCTTCCCGGGCACCGTCGTCGGCATCACCCACGACCGCTACTTCCTCGACAACGCCGCCGAGTGGATCCTGGAACTGGACCGCGGCCACGGCATCCCCTGGAAGGGCAATTACTCGTCCTGGCTGGAGCAAAAGGAAGCCCGCCTGAAGCAGGAAGAAGCGACGGAATCCGCGCGCCAGAAGGCGCTGGCAAAAGAACTGGAATGGGCGCGCCAGAATCCGAAGGCACGCCAGGCCAAGTCGAAGGCGCGTCTCGCCCGCTTCAACGAACTGTCCGAATACGAATACCAGAAGCGCAACGAGACGCAGGAGATCTTCATCCCCGTCGCGGAACGCCTGGGCAACGAAGTCATCGAATTCAAGAACGTCTCGAAAGCCTTCGGCGACCGCCTGCTGATCGACAACCTGTCGTTCACCGTGCCGCCGGGCGCGATCGTCGGCATCATCGGCCCGAACGGCGCCGGTAAGTCGACGCTGTTCCGCATGATCGCCGGCATCGAGCAGCCGGACAGCGGCGAAGTCGTCATCGGCAAGACCGCGAAGGTCTCGCTCGTCGACCAGTCGCGCGACAGCCTCGCCGCGAACAAGACCGTGTTCGAAGACGTCTCCGGCGGTGCCGACATGCTGTCCGTCGGCCGCTTCGAGATGCCGTCGCGCGCGTATCTCGGCCGCTTCAACTTCAAGGGCGCGGACCAGCAGAAGCTGGTCGGCAACCTGTCCGGCGGTGAACGCGGCCGCCTGCACCTGGCCAAGACGCTGCTCAAGGGCGGCAACGTGCTGCTGCTGGACGAACCGTCGAACGACCTGGACGTCGAGACCCTGCGTGCGCTGGAAGACGCGCTGCTGGAATTCGCGGGCAGCGTGATGGTCATCTCGCACGACCGCTGGTTCCTCGACCGCATCGCCACGCACATCCTCGCATTCGAAGGCGAGTCGCAGGTCACCTTCTTCAACGGTAACTACCAGGAGTACGAAGCCGACAAGAAGAAGCGCCTCGGCGAAGAAGGCGCCAAGCCGAAGCGGATCCGCTACAAGCCGCTCACCAGCTGATCGGCTTCACTCCTCCAGAAAGCGCTGGGCATCCAGCGCCGCCATGCACCCGCTGGCGGCGCTGGTGATCGCCTGCCGGTAGATGTGGTCCTGCACGTCGCCGGCCGCGAACACGCCGGGAACGCTCGTGGCGGTCGCCAGGCCGTTGCGTCCCGCGCGCGTCACGATGTACCCGTTTTCCATCTCCAGCTGACCCGCGAAGATCCCCGTATTCGGCTGGTGGCCGATGGCCACGAACACGCCGTGCACGGGCAGCACGCGGATGCCGCCGCGCTCGCCGCGCAGGCGCAGCGTGTGCACGCCGGCCGCGTCGCCCAGCACCTCGTCCAGCGTGTGGTTCCACAGGACGTCCACCTTGCCCTCTTCCACCCGCGCCAGCAGGCGCTCCACGAGGATCGCTTCCGCGCGCAGATGGTCGCGCCGGTGCACCACCGTCACTCGGGACGCGATGTTCGACAGATACAGCGCCTCTTCCACGGCCGTGTTGCCGCCGCCGATCACGGCGACTTCCTTCCCGCGATAAAAGAAGCCGTCGCACGTGGCGCACGCCGAGACGCCGCGCCCCATGAAGGCCTGTTCCGACGGCAGGCCCAGGTAGCGCGCGGATGCGCCCGTGGCGATGATCAGCGCATCGCACGTGTACTCGCCCTGGTCGCCGCACAGGCGCAGCGGCCGCTCGTGCAGGTGGGCCGTGTGGATGTGGTCGAAGACGATCTGCGTCTCGAAGCGCCGCGCGTGCAGCTCGAAGCGGCGCATCAGGTCCGCTCCCTGCACGCCGTCCGGATCGGCGGGCCAGTTCTCGACGTCGGTCGTCGTCATCAGTTGTCCGCCCTGCGCAACGCCGGTGACGAGCAGGGGGTCCAGGTTGGCACGTGCCGCATAGACGGCGGCGGAATAGCCTGCCGGGCCGGAACCCAGGATCAGGACCTTGGCATGTTTTTTCATGATGTCAGGAGGCGAAGTGGCGGGACAGGTGTTCGGAGAAGCGTTCGGGCGCCATGAAGCCGATGACGCGGCTCGCCGGCACCTCCTTGCCCTGCTTGAACAGGATGATGCCGGGCGGCCCGAACAGCCCGAATTTCTTCATCAGCGCGCGGTCTTCATCGTTGTTGGCGGTGACGTCGACCTGCAGCAGGCGCACCTGCTTCATCTGCGCTTCCACCTTCGGTTCGGAAAAGGTAAAACGTTCCATCTCCTTGCACGACACGCACCAGTCGGCATAGAAATCCAGCATCACCGGCGTGGGGGACGACGCGAGCACCTGATCCAGTTCGGCCAGCGTGCGGATGCGCTCGAACTTCTGCGCCTTGCCCTCCGACTCGGCCGCCACCGCAGTCCCGCGCAGGTGCGCCAGCGGCTGCAGCACGTCGTGGCCCGCGCTGGCGGCGCCCACCAGTTCGAACAGGCCGCCCGTCAGCAGCACGAGGCCCAGCGTCTTGCCGGCATAGCGGCCCAGGCCCGCGCCCGCGGCGATCGGTTCGAACACGCGCAGGAACACGGCGCACAGCACGGCGAACGCGCCCCACAGCAGCATCGCCACGGTGACCGGGAACACGGGCGTCACCATCCAGATCGCGACCGCGAGCAGCAGCAGGCCGAACACGCGCTTGACGTGGTTCATCCACGCGCCGGCGCGCGGCAGCAGGCTGCCCGCCGAGACGCCCGTCAGCAGCAGCGGCACGCTCATGCCGGCCGCCATCGAGAACAGCGCCCAGCCGCCCGTCCACACGTTTTTCGTCTGGCTGATGTACAGCAGCGCGCCCGCCAGCGGACCGGCCACGCACGGGCCCACGATCAATGCGGACAGCGCGCCCATCACGAACACGCCGGCGAAGCGGCCGCCGCTCATGCGGCCGCTCGTCGAGCTCAAACGGCTTTGCAGGCTGCTGGGCAGCTGCAGCTGGTAGACGTCGAACATCGACAGCGCCAGCACCACGAGCAGCGCGCCGAACGTCAGCAGCACCCACGGCTTCTGCAGCGCGCCGGCGAGACCTTCGCCCGCCAGGCCCGCCGCGACGCCGAGCGCCGTGTAGACGAGCGCCATGCCCAGGCTGTAGGCCAGCGCCAGCGTAAAACCTTTACTGCGCGAGACGTTGCCCTCGCCGACGATGATCGACGACAGGATCGGCACCATCGGCAGCACGCACGGCGTGAACGACAACAAGAGGCCGAACGCGAGGAACGCAAGGCCGATGCGCCAGGCGCTGCCCGATTGCAGCGTGCGCTGGGCCAGCGAGCTGTCGTCTTCGTGCACGGGCGCGGGCGCGGGCGCGGGATCCGCCTCTTGTGTCGCCAGTTTCAGCGCACCCGGTGCCGCCGGATCCACCCTGAATGCGACTTCGGCAGGCGGATAGCACAGGCCCGCATCCGCGCAGCCCTGGTAGCCCACGCGCAGCACGAACGGTGCTTTCGCATCCGCCTTCACCGGCAGGTCGACCGCCAGCTGGCCCGCATACGTCTCCATCTCCTTGTTGAAATTGCTGTCGAACTTGCGCACGCCGTCCGGCAGCACGGGCACACCGACCTGCGGCGCGTCGAACACGAGGCGGTCGCGGTACAGGTGGTAGCCGGGCGCGATGGCCCAGGTGAGGTGAACGATGCCACCGGCGCGCAGTTCCGCGCCCGGCTTGAACGCCTGTTCGGGTGGGAGGAAGTCGTCGGCCGCAACGGCTGTCCGGCCCAGCGTGCTGGCCAGCAGGATGAGCGCGGCCATCCATCGAAAGAGCTGCTTCATGATGCGTAATCTCCTGAAATACTGTGGTGATGCGCTTGTCCCGTACTGTCGATGGCGAAGTACGCAAGCCCGCTGGAAGCCAGGAAGGACAGGCCGTCGGCTTCCTTCAGCATGGCGATGGTCGACACGCTGCCGCCCAGGACGGCCAGCGGCGCCAGCACGCTCACCGAGCGCCAGTACGGCACGGGCATGCCCGTGCGCGGGTTCAACACGTGGCAATAGCGCTTGCCGTCGACGTCGAAAAACCGTTCGTAGTCGCCGCTCGTCGTCAGCGCACCCTGGCTCACGGCGATACTGGCGACGGTGCCATCGGCCTTGCGCGGGTCCTGGATGCCGATGCTCCACAGGCGCCCGTCGGGTTGCGGGCCGATGAAGCGCATGTCGCCGCCGAGGTTCACGTAGCCGTGCCGCACGCCGCGCTCCTGCAGCAGCGCGCACGCGCGGTCGGCCGCGTATTCCTTGCCGAAGCCGCCGAAGTCGATCTCCATGCCGGCGCGCGGCAGGAAGACGGCGCCATCCTCGCGCTGCACGGCCGGCCAGTCCACCAGCGCCAGCAGCGGCGCCAGTTCGCGGGCATGCGGCACGCGCGGCTTACGAAAATCCCAGGCGCGGCGCAGCACGCCGGACGTGATGTCGAACAGGCCGCCGCTGGCGCTGTGGAGGTGGTCCGCGTAGTCGAGCAGCTGCGCCGTCTCTTCGTCGCATTCCACCCGGTAGCGGCCCGCCGCGGCGTTGATGCGGCTGACGATGCTGTCGGCGCGGTAGCGCGAATACGTGCGCTCGATGCGCCGCACCTCCGCGATTGCGGCCAGCGCCAGTTCTTCCGCCGCATGCCCATCCGGCGCGGCCAGCCTCACTTCACAACGGCTGGCCATCGCGTTGAACGGAAAGCGGTAGACCGTGTCTACCATCGCCGCGTCAATCCGACCTGGACGATGCGGGCGCGCAGCGGCGCGAGTCCCGGGCTGCCGTCGTGGAACAATCGCCAGTTGCCGCGCTGTTCGTAGCCTTCGACCTTGACGTCGACCGTCCACAACTTGCCGATCTCGCGCTGCACCTTCAGCCCCGCCGTGACGGCGCCGAAGCCGGACAGGCGCTGGTCCGGCGACGACAGGCGGTTCGGGTCCGCACTCGCAAAGCCGGGCGGGAACGGTGCGCCGAGCGTGCCGTCGTACACGGGGTCGTAGTAGAAGTACGCGGCGCTCTGCGTGTACAACCGCAGTTCCGGCACGATGCTCCAGCCGCCGCCGAGCGGCTGCACATACTCGCCGGACAGCGTGTGTGCGCGGATGCGGAAGGAGTCGCTGTAGTAGCGGTAGGACAGGCGCGACGTGCCGCCCGTGCTGTCCACAAAGTGGTTCCAGCGCAGCAGCACCGTGTTCTGGCGGCGCGAACGGGGCCGGTTGTCAAACAGTTTATATGGATCGTTGAAATAGCCGTCGCCGTTCGTGCGCGTGAGCGTCAACTGGCCGATGTCGTTCGGCGTCAGCACGCGCGTCACGCCCGCGAGGACGCTGAACGTGCGCTTGTGCTCATCGACGACGACGTGGTTGACCGGATCGATGCTGTCGCGGCTACCCGCGACGCCGAACGCCCACGTCGTGTTGTTGTCCTCGCTGGACACGGTGCCGTTCAGCGACAGCGCGCGCGACACGTAATCGTGCTCCGTCGAATACGCGGCGCCGGCCGTCAGCGTGCCGCGCCGGAAGTAGCGCGTGACGGCGAAGTCGCCGGCTTTTCTCTCGTCCTGCATGTGCGACGCGCCGGAGATGGCGGTGTGGTAGCGCGGCGAGGCGCCGGACACGTCGTCGGCCGTCAGCGTGCCTTCGATGGACCAGTCGCCGGCGACGGGCGCCGTCACCGAGATCGACGGCGAATGGGCACGGATGCGATCGAGGCCGCTCTGGCGATCGGCGTAATCGAGATAGCGCAGGCTGATGCTGCCTTCCTGCGGCGGTTCGTCGGCCAGCGCCTGCACGCCGGGCAGCAGCAGCGCGGCGGCGAGCAGCGAGGCCGCCAGGTCCTGGGGAGCTTGCTTGGATGTCGTCATGTAGTCTCCTCAGTTGCACCCGCAGCCGCCGCCACCCACGCCCGCGCCGCCGGATGCAGCTTCGCGGCTCGTGTAGATGTGGTCGGCGTAGCGCGTTTCGAGCTTGTCGCCGCCGAAGGTCATTTCCGGCTTGGCCAGCTTGCCTTTCTCCCACGGCTGCACGGTGGCGCAGCCGGCTTGCGCCAGCAGCGCCGGCACAATCAAAAGGAAGAAAATGCGCGCCTTCATTGCGCACCTCCGAGGGCCTTCTTGATCACCTGTTCGAGCTCCGCGCGGTCGGCTTCTTTAAAACCCGCGTGCTCGTACAAGACCTTGCCGTCCGGTCCGATCAGCACGCTGCTCGGCATGCCCTTGATGCCGTAGGCGCGGGGCGTGGCGCCGGCCGGGTCGAACGCGATCGCGAAGCGGGCCGGCGTCTCGGCGAGGAAACGGCGCGCGTCGTCCGTCTTCGCGTCGAGGTTCACGCCGACGACCTGCAGCCCGCGCGCGCCGTATTTCGCCTGCATCTCGTTCATCCACGGGAAGGACTGGCGGCACGGGCCGCACCACGAGGCCCAGAAGTCCACGTAGACGACCTTGCCCTGGTACTTCGCCAGTTGCACCGTGCCGTCCTTGCCCGGCAGGTCGAACGCCGGGGCCGCGGCGCCCTTGTCGAGCGCGGAGGCGCTGGATGCTTCCAGCGCGGCGGCCAGCACGACCGCCATGCGCAGTACGCGTATCGTCCGGGCGCTCATTTGCTCACCTCCTTGCGCGAGGGTTTGCCAACCAAGCGACGCCATCCGAGCACGCCGAACGACAGCACGACCAGCAGCGCGAGCACCGGATCGTTGCCGTTCTTGATCGAGGAGCAGCCGCCGCCGCCGGTGTTCTGCGGCGCTTGCGCGGTCTGCACGTTGCCCTTGCCGGTCAGCGCGACATTCCACGCGCCGCCGCCATCGGCCGTCAGCGCAAGGCTGCCGGCGGCATCGCCCGCACCCACCGGCGTGAAGCGCACGACGAGGTCGCAGCTCGCGCCCGGCTGCAGGGTGAACGGCACGGCTGCGCAGGCGCCCGTATCCGTCTGCAGCGCGTATGGACCCGTGAACGTGGCGGCCGTCACCGTGGCCGCGTTGGCGCCCGTGTTGGTCAGCGTGAAGCGGTGCGTGGGCGACGTGCCGTTGACATCGGCGGCGCCGAAGTCGAACGATTGCGGGTTCACGGTCAGCATCGGCACGGGCACGGCGACGCCGGTGCCTTTCATCTCGACGGTGAACTGGTTGCCCGCATCCGTCATCAGGACGAGGGTCGCGGCGCGCTGGCCGGCGGCCGTCGGTTTGAAACCGACGTCGATCGTGCAGCTGGCCGATGCAGCCACGGACACGTTGGTGGCGCAGGTGCCGCCGAGGACGAAGTCGGACGCCTGCGCGCCGTCCAGCACCAGCGACGCGACTTTCAAAGCGGCCGTGCCGCCGTTCGACAGGGTGATCGTGTGCGTTGCGGCGCTTTTACCCACCTGCGTATCCGCGAAGGCGACGGGGCCCGCTTCCGACAGCGTCGGTTTCGCTGCCGGCGCCGTGGTGCCGGTACCGCTGATCGACACCTGCAGCGGCGCCGCGTTCGACGTGACGGCCAGCGTGGCCGCGGCGGTGCCGGATGCCGTCGGCGCGAAGGCCAGCGTCACGGTGCAGTTGGCACCGACGGCCAGGGTCGTGCCGCAGGTTTTATTCGCGATGGTGACGGTGGACGCGCCCGAGACGGCGATGCCGTTCAGCGTGAGCGCCACATTGCCCGTGTTGGCCAGGGTGACGGTCTGCGTTGCCGCCGGTGCGCCGATCGTCTGCGTACCGAACGCCACAGCCGACGGGTTCGCGGTGACGGCCGGCGCCGGTGCGGACACGGTGCCGGACAATGCGACCGAGACGGCGCCATTGGAAGCGTTCGACGCGAGGGACAGATTGCCGCTGAACGCGCCGTTGGCGGACGGATTCGCCGTCACGGTCACGGTGCAGCTGCCGCCGGCAGGGACCGACGTCCCGGTCGCGCATGTACCGCCCAGCGTGAACACGTTCGCGTTGGCGCCGCCGACGGTGATGCCGGAAAAGGTCAGCGCGGCCTGGCCCGTGTTGTTGACGGTGATGTTCTTCGCGGGCGACGCGGTGCCGGCGACGAGGGCGCCGAAGTCGAGCGCGTTGGCCGACAGCGCGACGGTTGCCTGCGCGACCGCGTTGCCCGTGCCGCTCAAGGCCACGGTGCTGGAACCGCCCGTCGCGTTGTGCGCGATGACGAGCGATGCGCCGCGCGCGCCGGCAGCCGACGGTTTGAAGGTGACCTGCACGGTGCAGTTGGCGCCCGCCGCCAGCGACGTGCCGTTGGCGCAGGTGCCGCCGCTGATCGTGTAGTCGCTGGCGGCAGCACCTGAGAGGCTCAGCGTACCGACGTTCAACGCCGCGTTGCCGGTGTTGGACAAGGTGGTGGCGAGGGCCGACGCCGACTGGCCGATGGTGGTGGCCGCAAAGCTCAGCGAGGCCGGATTGACGGCGGCCGCGGGCGCGGCGGTCACGGTCGGGTTGCCGATGAAGGCGGCGAGGTCCGCGATTTCCGCCGTCGTGAATTTGCCGTTGAACAGCGTGCCCATGCCGCCCTTGTTGGCGCTGAAGGCGCTGGTAATCACGCTCGGGTTATTCGCCGCGGCCAGGATGCCGTTGACGTTGGTGGCGGGCGACGGCCCGTGGCACGACGCGCAGGACGTGCCGCCGCCGGTCGGCCCGTTCAGGTACAGGTTCTTGCCGTTCAGCGCATCGGCCGCGTGCACGGCCGGGACGAACGCGAGCACGGCGAGAATGGAATAGAGACTACGTTGCAGCCCAGTCATAGCGACTCCCAGATTCGTTCAAAGGGCACAGCCACCAAGGGCCAGTGCATTCATCCCGCAGTGCGCCAGGGCGCACCAGCGCCAGTCGCGCCCGCGCTGGTAGAGCAGCGCCAGCGCCAGTCCCGGTGCCAGCACGAGCCCCGCCGCGTGCCAGCCGGAGCCGACGTGCAGCAGTGCGAACGCGGCCGCCGACAAGACCACCGGTACAGGCGCATGGACCGTGCGCCGGATCAGCCACTCCTGCAAGCCGGCACGCACCACCCACTCCTCCAGCACGGGCGCCAGCAACAGCAGGCGCGCGAGCGCGGCGGCGTCGGGCGCAACGAGCTGGCCGGTGCAGACCAGGTGCTGGGACAGCAGGGCAATGGATGGCATGTCAGGTTGCTACTGCGGAAATCGTCCGGTTAATACCGGCCGTTGTGAAAAGGTTCAGTCCGTTTGAAAAAAAAATTCATCGGACGAACCAATAACTCTTGTTGCGGTGTCAAATTTGCCACTTCCGCCATACGGTTTAATGCGCGGAAATGGATCGTCGTCAAAGAGACATCGTGGGTAGAATCGTTGTGGTTGAGACTCGTCAACTCGTGCGCGTTTGCGCCAGATCGACACGGCTTGGCTGCGCCGCTTGGCAGACTACGTTCATGACACATTACCGCGACAACCGGGTCCCGGGCGGGACCTTTTTCTTCACGGTGCGTTTGCTGGATCGGGACAGCACCTTACTGACGGACCATTTCTCGGCTTTCGGCGAAGCGATGCGCCAGGCGCGCATCCGCAAACCGTTCCACGTCGACGCCTGGGTCGTGCTGCCGAACCACGCGCATGCCATCTGGACCCTGCCGCCGGGCGACCACGACTGCGCGTCACGCTGGCGCGCCGTCAAGATCGCCTTTTCCAAGGCGTTACATAAGGCCTGCCTGCCGGGCGGCGCCAAGGCCAGGAGCGATGGCGGCACGGGCGACGGCACCATCTGGGAACGCCATTACCGCGACTATCGCGTGGGCGACGACGAGGAGTACGCCAGCCTCATTGACTACGTGCACGGCAATCCGATGCGCCACGGCTTTTGCCAGCACCCAGCGGAATGGCCGTGGTCGTCGCTGCACCGCTTCATCTCGGCCGGATTCACGCCGCCCGCGCTGCCGCTGGCGCTGCCGCCGTGGATGCGGCCGGCAGGCCAGTATGGGCGGACCGTGCGTCCGTAAAATTCGGGGTCAGAGCACTTTTTGGTGCACGATCCTCAACGCAAGTTCAATCAACCGTTTGTCGGCGGCAGCGAATCCAACGTCGCGCTTATGGTCTGCCGTCGAGGCGCCGCTGCGCAGCTGGAAATTGATCGAAAATGTGCTCTGACCCCGAATTTCGCGGACAAAAAAAAGGCCTGCATTTGCAGGCCTTTGTTCCCTGGGAGTAAAGCTGGAAACGCTTAGAAGCTGTAGCGCGCACCAACGGTCCAGACGTCGGCCTTGGCGCCGAAATCCTTGCTCTTGCCATAGCGCTCGTACTCGGCGGTCAGAGCGACCTGCTGGTTGAGGTTGTACTGCACGCCGACCGCGCCGTAGGCACCGGTGTCGGTGTCCTTCAGGTTCAGCGCGGCGCTTTCCAGCTTGCGCTCGCTGTGCTGCAGGCCCAGCTTGCCGTACACGGAGAACTGGTCGTTGACCGGGAGGTTGTACTTGCCGGCGACGTAGTAGCTGTTGCCCTTGGTGCGGCCGCTGCCGTTGACGCCGTTGGCGGTGTAGTTGAAATCGGAGTTGCGGAAGTCGGTGTAGCCGGCTTCGACGCCCCAGTTCTGGTCGAATTCATAGCCGCCGAAGATCTTGCCCGAAGCCTTGTAGCCGTCGCTGTCGAAATTGGTCAGGCCGCCGACCGACGAATTCACGTGGTCCGCCGTGGCGATACCAACGCCGACATAGGCGCGCGGTTGGGTCTGGGTGGTCTGGGCTTGGGCCGCGCCGACGGCGGCAGTGGTGGCGATCAGTGCAACGATGAGCTTTTTCATGTTACGGATTCCCTTTGCGTTGTTTGACTGGTTCGCGATTCGATCGTGAATCGCGATGTGGTCAAGATAGCACCGCAAATTGGTGAAGTCCGTGCTGAACTCGTAAGACTTGTAATCGAATGTAACTTAATGACCCTAAATTCAGTAGTGCTTTAGCGAAAATTGAGCAGAGATAACAACGATTTAGCGCACGTAACGAAAAGTTAGATTGAGCCGTGGTCCAACCACCTTGGCCGTCTTGTTGATCCCGTGGTGCCAGTTGGCCTGGAGGTCACCTGCCATCAACAGCAGGCTGCCGTCCGTCAGGTCGAGTTTCACGGTGCGCCTGGTGCGCTTGTGCCGCAGGATGAACGTGCGCGTGGCGCCGTAGCTGAGCGAGGCGATGACGGGCTGCGGTCCCAGTTCCGGCTCGTCGTCGCTGTGCATGCCCATGCTGTCGGCGCCGTCTCGGTAGTAATTCAGCAGGACGCTGTTGTAGCGCCGTCCCGTCACCTGCTCGACCGCGGCGCGCAATTGTTCCAGCAGCGGGGTCAGAGGCAGCGGCTGCAAGGTCAGACCCGAATACGTATAGCTGGCTTCGCCATACCAGGCCGTCAGGCGCGGCTGCAGGTAGTGTTTGCCGTACACGACGACGGTGTCAGCGCGCCATGGCGTTTCGGCAAGCAGACGCGCCAGGATGTCGGCATTGCCGATCGGCATGGGAAGCTGGGCCAGCATGGCCAGTTCTCCATCCTCGATCGGGATGGGCATCAAATCCATGCCTGTGGAAAACAAATCCATTCGACAATATTGCTATGATGAGAAGATCTTACCAACCAGGCATTTTCTCATGAACAAACGCCAATTCCTCGGCGCCGCGGCGGTCGCGGGCGCCTTTCCGATTGCCGGCCAGGCGGCGCAACCGTCCGGACGCGGCCCAGCCCTGCTGACCGTCACCGGAGACATTACGCACAGCAATCGCGGTCCGCTCGACCCGGCGCTGGACCAGATGATGCACAAGCATCAAGTCACGTTCACGAAAGCATGGGCATTCGATTACGCCAGCCTGCTGGCCCTGCCGCCCGTGACGATCCGCCCGACCCTGGAATACGACGGCAAGCCGCATACGCTGCGCGGCCCGCTGCTGACGGACGTGCTGGCGCGCGCCGGCGCCACGCCGAACGACAAGACGATCCTGGTCTTGCGCGCCGTGGACGGTTACAACGTGGAATTGCCGGTCGCGCAGGCGCGTGCACGGCGCTTCATCCTCGCCACGCACATCGACGGCAACCCGATGCCGCTGGGAGGTCTGGGACCGCTATGGGCCGTGTACGACGCCGACCGGGTAGCGGAGATGAAGGCGCTGCCGCTGCCGCAGCGCTTTGCCGCCTGCCCGTGGGCGCTGTATCACATCGAGGTAAAGGGGTAATCAGGCGTAGGCTTCGGCCAGGCTCATCACGCGCGGCGTGATCTTGATGCCGACGTTGCCGAACAGGGTGTCGATCGCAGCCAGGTTGGCCGCGCATTCCTCTGTCTTCCAGCCGTTGAACAAATCGGTGCCGTTCTTCTGGAAATGCAGGTCGAGGACTTTGCCCTTGTCCTTATGGACATAGGTCTGTTGATAAGTGTTCTCGAATCCAAGCTCGGACAGGGCCGTCAGCACGGCCCGCGGCGGATTGTCGGGATCGGTGGCCAGGAATACGCCGAACGTTTTACCCGGCGGCTTGGCCGCCACGTCGACTTCATAAATGCCCGGTGCCTTGGTGACACTTGTACTTTTCAGGAACAGCATGCTGTCGTCCTCCACGCATGGCGGTAGGGGCACCGCCATTCAATAAATTGAAATCAGACACAGCTTATTGCAGTATGGGAACTTTGTCGACGAATGGTTTTCGAGATTTTGCTCTACTGCAACAGGTCAGGCGGACAGTAGCCCGACCGCACTGCCGGCAACGAGGGCACCGCACGCGACCATGCCGATGATGAAGCCGATCTCGCGCTTGGCCGGATCGCGGTAATAGCCCAGCGCATACAGGATCCGCCCGACGCACCACAACAGCCCGCCCGCTGCCGCCCAAACGTCGCCCAGATAGTGGCCGCACAGCCACAGTGGCGCCAGCACCAGCGGCAGTTGTTCCAGCGTGTTCGCCTGCACCCGTTGCGCGCTCTGGAACGGCAGCGGGCCGTCCATCATTGGGGCCGGGACGTTGTACTTGTTCCTCGCCAAGCCGGCCATCACGCCGGTCCAGAAATACACACCGAGTGCGGCCAGGGTGGCCCATGCGGTCAATACCATTTCAACTCCAGGTTAAACAGCGTTCTTGTGCCGCGCCAGCTCCCACGTCGCGGTGGCGAGGGCGTCGTACAGTGCTCCCGTCGGGCCATTCCAGGCCGCGACGGCCGCGTGCTGGCGCGCCACCGTCGCCGCGTCGCCGCGCGCGATGGGCCCGGACAGCGCCGCTTCCGGCCCTAGTCGGAGCACATTCGACAAGGTTTCGGTCGCGAGCGGCCGCGCCAGCTCGCGCGCCACGTCGGCCGGGATGCCGGCCGCCTCGTAGGCGCGCAACGCGGCATCCATCACGGTCACCAGGTAGTTCGACGCGAACACGGCGGCCGCGTGATACACCGTCTTGGCGGCCGGGTCGATCCGCACGGGCCGCGCGCCGATCGCCTCGAAGGCGGGCAGCAGGACCGCCAGCGCGGCGGCGTCGCCCTCCACCCCGCAGAACGTGCCGTCGAACGCCGCCGCCACGGCCGCCGGGTCCGCGAAGCTGCGCACCGGATGCACGCTGGCGACCAGCGCCCCCGCCCGGCGCAGCGCATCCAGCTCGGTCGAGGCCTTGGCGCCGCTGCAGTGGAACACGACGGCGCCCGCCATCGGCGCGGTCTGCGCCAGCGCGGCGGCGACGCCGGCGATCGCATCGTCCGCCACGGCCAGCATCCACACGTCGGCCGCGCGCGGCGCGCCACCGACCGGCGTACCGGCACCGATGAACGCGACGGCGTCGCGCGCGCTGTCGATGCTACGGGTCTTGACGTCCTGGATGGCGAACACGCCGCGCGCAAAAAACAGGCGGCCGAGGACGCGGCCCACGTGGCCGGCGCCGACGATGTTCAGGGTCGTCATCATTAACGGGACTCAGAAACGGGAACCCGGCTGGCGCAGGAATTCCGTTTCTTCCGGCGTCGAGGCGCGCCCGAGGATCTCGTTACGGTGCGGGAAGCGGCCGAAGCGCGCGATCACGCCGCGGTGGCGGTGCGCGTAATCGAGCATCTCGTCGAAGCCCGGATGTTCGGCCGCCAGCACGCCGAACAGTTCGACGGCGCGCTCTTGCATGTAGGCGTCCTCGGCGTGCTCGAACGGCATGTAGGCGAAGGCGCGCTGCAGCGGCGGCAGCTCGCGGTCGGCGCCGCTGTCGACGAGAGAACGCGCGGCCGCCAGCGCCAGCGAATCGCCGGCGAACGACAAGGGCGTGTTGCGGTGGGCGTTGCGGGTGAACTGGTCGAGCACGAGGAGGCGCGCGAGGGTGCCCTGCGGCCCCTGCGCATCCCATTCGCGCAGCCCGCCGGCCAGCGCCTGCTCGATGGCGGCGCCGAAGCGGTCGCGGATGACGGCATCGAATTCGTCCTTCTTGACGAACCATTCGCGGCGCGGTTTACCGGCCTCCGGACTGCCCGGTGCGCCGAACCAGAAATCGAGAACGTCCTGGGGTGTCATGTGCTCCTCGTGTCGTTGTTGTCAGTTGCTTCAGTTACGAGCGTGCGAGAGCTGGAAGCCATCAACGCCTTCGAACGTGGACAGCTCGCTGGCCAGCAGCGACAGCGGCGCGCCCGGCTTGCCGGGCAATTCCAGCGCGACGAAATGCCATTCCTGGCAGCCCTTCTCGCTGGAGATGGTCAATGAACCGCCGGCGATCTCGTAGCCGCGCTCCAGCGCCGCCTGGCGCAGCGTCTCTTCCTGCGGATACACGCCGGGCTTGAAGTGCAGCGTGACGGCCACCGCATGGCGCGACGGCAGCAGGCCCACCGCCTTGTTCAGGTAGATCATGATCATCGCGGAGAAGAACGCGAGACCCATCGCGGCCATGTAGAAGCCGAGGCCCACGAGGATGCCGATCACGGACGACGACCAGATCGACGCCGCCGTCGTCAGGCCGCTGATGTTGAAGCCCGAGCGCATGATGACGCCGGCGCCGAGGAAGCCGATGCCCGTCACGACGCCCTGGATCACACGCGTGGGGTCGACCAGCGCCACGGACGACCCGTGCCCGCCGAACCAGTGGCTCGGGTAGCCCGTGACGATCGTCAGCGCGCACGATGCCATGCACACGAGGCCATACGTGCGCATGCCGGCCGCGCGGCCGTGGTAGGAACGCTCGTAGCCGACCATGAGGCCCAGCAGCAGCGCGCCCGCCAGGTTCAGCAGGATCAGGGCATTCGTGGCCAGTTCGGCCTGCGACCAGTACGCGCCGACCAGCTCGGGCAGGGTCAGGGCCAGGTCGTTCGATGGGGGAGCCGTCAAGGTTTTTTCCTGACCAGCTGTTTTTCGAATTCGAGATCGTGCTTGCTGACGCGCTTGACCTCCTGCGGACCGAGGCCGTTGACGAACGCCACGAACTCGTCCAGCTCGAGCGGCGCGCACAGCGGCGGCGCGCCTGGTTTTTCGGACAGGAAGAACAGGCCGTCGCCGGTGCGCGCCATCGAATACGACGTCACGCCGGTGCGCCGCTTGAGCCGGTCGACGGCCGCGCTGGCGCGGGTTGAACGTGCGCTCGCCATATCAGATCTCCTTGGTACGCAGTTCGAGCCAGTCGCGCGCGGCGCCGCTCACGTGCGGCAGCAGGCGCGCACGCACGCTGCGATGGTAGTCGTTGAGCCACGCGACCTCGTCGCCGCGCATCAGCGACAGGTCGATGCAGCGCGTGTCGATGGGGCACAGGGTCAAGGTCTCGAAGCCGAGGAACTCGCCAAAGCCCTCGTCCCCGACGACGCGCGTCAGCACGAGGTTTTCGATGCGGATGCCCCATTGGCCGGGACGGTAGATGCCCGGCTCGTTCGACGTGATCATGCCCGGCTCCATGGCCGTATGCGGCTCCGGCGGCGCCGACGGCGAAATCACCTGCGGCCCTTCGTGCACGTTGAGGAAGTATCCGACGCCGTGGCCGGTGCCATGGCCGTAATCGATGCCGGCCGCCCAGATCGGCGCGCGCGCCAGCGCATCGAGCATCGGCCCTTTCGTCCCGCGCGGGAAGCGCGCGACGGACAGCGCGATCATCCCTTTCAGCACCAGCGTGAAATCGCGCTTTTGCGCGGCGGAGGGCGTGCCGACGGGGACGACGCGCGTGATGTCGGTCGTGCCGCCCAGGTACTGGCCGCCGGAGTCGATCAGGAGCAGGCCGTCGCCCTCGATCACGGCGCAGTTCTCGCTTGACGCGCGGTAGTGCATGATCGCGCCGTTCGCGTTGAAGCCCGCGATGGTGCCGAAGCTGGGGCTGACGAAGTGGGGACGGCGCGCACGCGCGGCCGTGATCTGCTCGTCGATGTGGACTTCGTTCAGCGGTGCGCGATGCGTGTCGGCCAGCGTCTGCTCGAGCCATGCAAAGAATTCGCACAGGGCGGCGCCATCCTGTTCCATCGTGTCGCGCACGTGGTCCATCTCGGCATCGCGCTTGCGCGACTTGGCCAGCGTCGTCGGGTTGATGGATTCCACCACGCGCACGTGCGCCGGCACGGCGGCGCGCATGCCGGCCGTGATGCGGCGCGGGTCGATCAGCAGCGTGCTGTCGGGCGGCAGCGCGGCAAGGGCCTGCTGCGCCTGGTCGTACGGCGCGACGCGCACGCCATCCTGTTCCAGGCGCGCACGCAGGTCCCCCTCGGTCTTGCCGTCGGCGACGAACAGGGTCGCGCCCGTCGCCTCCACGAGCGCGTGCGCGAGGAACACGGGATTGAAGCTGACGTCCGCGCCGCGCAGGTTGAACAGATAGGCGATGTCGTCGAGCGTCGAGATGAAGTGGCGTTCGCCGCCCAGCTTCGCCATCGCGTTGCGCGTCGCATGCAGTTTATCCGCGCGATCGAGCACGGCGAACGGTGCCACGTGCTCGTAGACCGGTTCGGGCGGCAGGCCCGGACGGTCGTCCCAGATCTCGTCCAGCAGGTCGAGGTCCGTGCGCAGCTGGATGCCGCGGGCGGCCAGCGCATCGCCCAGCAGGCGCGCGACGGCGAGGCCCAGCACGCGCGCATCCACTGCCACGGTCTGGCCTGCGTCGAGGTTGTCCGCCAGCCAGTCGATGTGCAGCAGGCTCGCGCCGGACGGGATCTTCATTAGCCTGATCTCCGTGCCGGCCAGTTCGTTCTCGGCCTGCGTGTAGTAGCGGCCATCCGTCCAGACGCCGGCGAAGTCCTGCGTGGCGATGAACGTGCCGACGGACCCCGTGAATCCCGACAGCCACGCGCGGCCCTGCCAGCGGCCCGGCAGGTATTCGGACAGGTGCGGATCGGCGGACGGTACGATGAAGGCGTCGATCCGGTGGCGCGTCATCGCGGCGCGCAGCTTCTCGAGGCGCTCGGCGCGCACGTGGGTGGAGTCTGGTGCTGGCATGGTGGATCGGTTGTGGATGATGTGGTTATCAAGCCGGTATGATACGCCCTCTGAAGCATACCGCCGACCCGCGCCGTCGGGAATCGCGCGCAAGCGCAAACTGACGGATAATCGCACACCCAAGGATTAATCCGATCCTGCAACCGACTCTGAAATATCATGCAAGACTTTCACTACAACCGCGCCCGCGCCCTGCTGGCCAATGCCGAGGAAATCGTCAGCGCCGACAAGGTCCAGGCGGCCGTACGCAACGTCGCCGAGGTGCTGAACCAGCGTTTCGACAATGACGAAACGGCTGAATTTCCCCTCGTGCTGGGCGTCATGGGCGGCGCGGTGGTGTTCACCGGCAACCTGCTCCCGCAACTGACGTTCCCCCTCGAATTCGACTACATCCACGTCACCCGCTACGGCGACCTGGACCGTGGCGGCGAAGTCGTGTGGAAAGTCATCCCGCGCCAGGACGTCAAGGGCCGCACGATCATCATCGTGGACGACATCCTCGACGAAGGCGAGACGCTGGCGCACGTGAAGCAGCGCCTGCTGGACATGGGCGCGGCCGAGGTGATCCTGGCCGTGTTCGCCGACAAGGAACTGGGTAAGGTCAAACCGGTGCAGGCGGACATCGTCGGGCTGACGGTGCCGAACCAGTTCGTCGTCGGCTTCGGCATGGATGCGCACGGGTATTGGCGCAACCTGCCGGGGCTGTGGGTGATCCGCGACGCGGATAAAGTGCTGGGCTGACCGTTCAGGCCTTCAGGCCCAGCCGCTCCCGGGCCGCCTGATACTGCTGCGTCAGGCGCGCCACCATCTCCGCCACGGTGGGCACGTCGTCCATCAGGCCGACGCCCTGCCCCGCGCCCCAGATATCGCGCCATGCCTTGGCGCTGCCGGAACCGAAGCTCATCTTGCTCTTGTCCGACACCGGCAGGTTGTCCGGATCCAGCCCGGCCGCCACGATCGATTTTTTCAGGTAGTTGCCGTGCACGCCCGTGAACAGGTTCGTGTAGACGACGTCGGCCGCCGTCGATTCCACGATCGCGCTGCGGTAGGCGTCGGTAACGTTCGATTCGCGCGTCGCCAGCCAGCGCGAGCCGATGTACGCGAAGTCGGCGCCCATCGCCTGCGCGGCGAGGATCGCGTCGCCCGTGGCGATGGAACCCGACAACGCGATCGGGCCGTCGAAGAATTTGCGCACCTCACCCACCAGCGCGAACGGCGACAGCGCGCCCGCATGGCCGCCGGCGCCCGCCGCGACGAGGATCAGGCCGTCGACGCCCGCCTCCAGCGCCTTTTCCGCGTGGCGGATCGAGACCACGTCGTGCATGACGATGCCGCCGTAGGCGTGCACGGCGTCCAGCATCTCCTTCGGCGGCGCGCGCAGCGACGAGATGATGATCGGCACCTGGTGCTTCACGCACACGGCCACGTCATGTTCCAGGCGGTCGTTCGACTGGTGCACGATCTGGTTGACGGCGATCGGGCCGACCTTTTTATCCGGATGCGCTTCCTGGTAATCCGCCAGTTCCTCCTGGAGGTCCGTCAGCCACGTGTCGAGCAGCGCGGCCGGACGCGCGTTCAGCGCCGGAAAGGAACCGACGATGCCCGCCTTGCACTGCGCGGCCACCAGCGCGGGTCCGCTGGCGATGAACATCGGCGACGCGATGACGGGAAGGGACAGGTCTTGCAGGACGGGAGGCAGCGCCATGGGTTTCTCGCGAGAGTTGATCGGACCCGACGATTATGGATTAGAAAAGCACGACCGTGCTAGATTCAGGGCTCTAAATTCGCGGCGCCGGCATCAATCGAAGGGAATCTGTTCTTCGCGCCGGCGGATTTCCGCCCACACGGCGCGTTTATAGCCGTCGTCGGCGCGGCCCCAGGCGACGATCTCGTCGATGGTGCGCAGGCAGCCCTCGCACAAACCCGTCACGGGCGACATCTTGCACACGTTGATGCACGGGGAAGGCACCGGCGTCTGTTGTTCCGGCGGAAGACGTGTCTCGTTCATGCCGCGGCCTGTGCAAATTTCGGTATTGTGTCGCGCCACCTGGAGCGCGGACTAGTCAGGGATATAGGACACATGGTGCGCAGATTAACCTACCGGAACGAATCGCGCTTGACCGACGAGCCCACCCGCGTAGACTGGGGCTCTTCCGTTGCGCGTTGCGCTTACCCCATCTGTAAGGTTCGCGCAAGCTTCGCCATCAAGACTGAACCTTCGATCGATGCCTCAGCCACGCGCCGGCGCATTGCCGACACACCCCACAAGGAGTGCCGATGTCCCTGAATCACAAGTTCCTGGCGCAAATGCGCGCTGCGACCCGATCCCTGATGCGCCGCGGCCCATCCGTTGCCCGCACCGTCATCCGGGAATCCGTCAAGAATGCCACCGCCGTGCAGACCGCGGCGGTCAAAAGCGTGGAAACCATCACGCCGCCGGCCTCGAATTTTCCGACTTACGACGCTTTTTCCGAGATGCTGGCCGACCTGTCGCGCCTGGGCCAGAATGCCAACCCGTTCAATGTGCCGCCGCTGTCGACGGGCGCGGCCGCGATCGGCCTGCCCGGCCATTTCATCGACGCCAGCTATACGAACGACGCGGGCACCCGCGACTACAAACTGTACATCCCGAGCACCTATGCCGGACAACCGGCGCCGCTGCTCGTGATGCTGCACGGCTGCACGCAGAATCCCGACGACTTCGCCGTCGGCACGGGCATGAACGCCCTGGCCGAGGAATACGGCTGCCTCGTCGCCTACCCGGCCCAGTCGCAGCAGGCCAACGCGTCGCGCTGCTGGAACTGGTTCAGCGCGGCGGACCAGCAGCGCGGCCAGGGCGAGCCATCGATCATCGCCGGGCTCACGCAGGACATCATGGCGCGCTACGTGATCGATCCGAAGCACGTCTACGTCGCCGGCCTGTCCGCGGGCGGCGCGATGGCGGCCATCATGGGCACGCTGTATCCGGACCTCTTTGCCGCCGTCGGCGTCCATTCGGGCCTGCCGTTCGCGGCCGCGCACGACCTGCCGTCCGCGATGGCGGCGATGAAAGGCGATTTCCGCACCGGCCACAAGTCGGGTAAATCGTTGCCGATCATCGTCTTCCACGGCGACCGCGACACGACCGTGCATCCGGCCAACGGCCACGAACTGATCAACCAGCGCCGGCGCCATCCGTCGGAAGACGTCGTGGTCGAACCCGGCAGCGTGCCCGATGGCCATGCCTATACGCGCACCGTGCACCGCCGGCCCGACGGCAGCATCCATGCGGAACACTGGGAGATCCACGGTTCCGGCCATGCGTGGTCGGGCGGCGATACGCGCGGCAGCTATACGGACGGCAAGGGCCCGAACGCGAGCCGCGAAATGATGCGGTTCTTTCGCACGGCGCGCTGACGCTGCTTCACGTATCCGGCGCCTTGGCGGCCCGTTGCGCGATATGCTGTTCCAGACAGGCGGGGCACCAGCAACCGGCCGCTGCGGCGGGGGACGGGAGCGGGACCACGGGCGGCAGCTTCGTGCACCAGCACGGTGCACCGTCGGTGCCGTCGACCATCGCGCAGCCAAATTCGGTGCCGCATTGTGAACAAGTGCTCATGCAAAGGTGACATCGTGTATCGAGATGTAATCCACCTTAACGGCCGGTGCCAGAAAATACAACATAGAACTTCTATAATGGCCACTGCGGTAGGCTATTGCCTGTAAAATCTCGCAAATTCTTTTCCGGACCCCCAATGAACGCAACGCTGACCAATCTGACGGGCGACGACCAGAATAACGACCTGACTGCGGTCTCGCCGCAGATCAAGGCGCAGATCCTGGCCGAAGCACTCCCCTATATCCGTAATTTCCACGGCAAGACCATCGTCATCAAATACGGCGGCAACGCGATGACCGACGAGCGCCTGAAACACGGCTTCGCGCGCGACGTGATCCTGCTGAAGCTGGTCGGCATGAACCCGGTCGTGGTGCACGGCGGCGGTCCGCAGATCGACAACGCCCTGAAAAAAATCGGCAAGCAGGGCACGTTCGTGCAAGGCATGCGCATCACCGACGAAGAAACCATGGAAGTGGTGGAGTGGGTGCTGGGCGGCGAAGTCCAGCAGGACATCGTCATGCTGATCAACCACTACGGTGGCCAGGCCGTGGGCCTGACCGGCAAGGACGGCGGCCTGATCCGCGCACGCAGAATGGCGATGCCGGACAAGGAGAAGCCGGGCGAATTCCTCGACATCGGCTTCGTCGGTGAAATCGAGGCGATCAATCCGGCCGTCGTGAAAGCGCTGCAGGACGACGCCTTCATCCCGATCATCTCGCCGATCGGTTTCGGCCAGGACGGCCAGGCCTACAACATCAACGCCGACGTCGTCGCCGGCAAGATCGCGGAAATCCTGAAGGCCGAAAAGCTGATCATGATGACCAATATCGCCGGCGTGCAGGACAAGAACGGCAACCTGGTGACGGACCTGTCGGCGCGCGAGATCGACGAGATGTTCGCGGACGGCACGATTTCCGGCGGCATGCTGCCGAAGATCTCGTCGGCCCTGGACGCCGCCAAGTCGGGCGTGAACACCGTGCACATCATCGATGGCCGCATCGAGCACTCTTTGTTGCTGGAAGTCTTGACCGAACAGGCTTTTGGCACTATGATCCGCTCGCACTGAAATTCTGTGGCGTCTCAACCGCGCCACATAATGACGTTGCCCTTGTAGCTCAGTGGTAGAGCACTCCCTTGGTAAGGGAGAGGCCACGTGTTCAATCCACGTCAAGGGCACCAGGATTTGTCCAGATTCCCGCCTGTTTTGGTATCCCCGATGCCTGACGTAACGGATAAGACAAGCATCTTGTCCACGCTGCGCGTTTGCGCGGCAGGAACGAGGGACACTCGCGGCGCGATGACAAGCGTCAGGATGCGAGGGAGCAGTAAAAGCTGGAGCGGTAGTTCAGTTGGTTAGAATACCGGCCTGTCACGCCGGGGGTCGCGGGTTCGAGCCCCGTCCGCTCCGCCAGAATTCATGAAAAAGGGTCCGATTCGTCGGACCCTTTTTCTTTAATAAATTCTCTCAACGCTCACACCACTCTGCGCCAGCAACTCCGGCACACTCCCGGTCCCCAGCAAGTGCAGCACGCCGATCGCGGCCACCGTCCGGTCTTCCGTACGCAGCAATTGCAGCAGGCGCTCGGCCAGGCCGACGTTTCTCTCCTTCAGCAGCACCTGCGTCACGAAGCGGCCGGACACGCTCCGGTCCGTCTCGCATCTCTCGGCCATCCGGTCGAGCGCCTGCCGGTCCGCCGTGCTCCAGGCCCGCACGACTTCGCGGGCTTCCGTGCGCTGGGCGCCGGATTCGATCGTGTCCATCATCTCTTCCAGGAAACGCCAGCGGTCCGGTATCGGCAGGCGGTCGAGCAGCGCCAGTTGCCCGCCCAGCGATTCCAGCGCCAGCACCCGGACGTGGCGCCGGCGCGCCTGGCGCGCGAGCCAGGCATCGCTCGACAGGTCGGCCCGGTACCCCTGGCGCGTGTATTCGGCCAATGTCAGCATCGTCGCCAGCAGCACCGGTTTGAAGCCCAGCATGAAAGAAGCGTCGAGACCGCCCTGCTGCAACAGCACGTCGAGACGCCGCTTCTGCAGGGGCGGCAGGCTGTCGTAGGCGGGATTGCCGGGCGCCAGCATGCCGTACGCGCGCAGCGCTTCCTGCAGGTCGGCACGCGGCTGGTCGGGATCGATCTCGAGCGCCAGCGTCGACGCCTCGGCCAGCGCACCCGTGAGACGGTCTTCGAGTGGATAGAAGTCCGGCAGGCCGACGTGCAAGGTGCCGAACAGATGCATCACATGGCCATCCAGCGTGAGCCGGAACAGGGCACCGCGGTCGGTCCCGTGGGCCAGTGGCGTGGCGAGCAGCCACACCAGAATCAGGAGGAAGAAGCGGCGCATACGCATCCTCGCGGAAGTCATCCTTGACCCATTCTGGATCGGCCCGACGGGCCGGCATGCGATCTGGATCAGAGAAGGAAGCGCGCTGCGTCATGCCGATATAATCTGGATTCCCTTGTCCGTTCCGTTCCCACAGTGTCCAAGCTCTCCTCGCCTGTCTGGCTGTTCGACCTCGACAACACGCTGCACGACGCATCGCACGCGATCTTTCCGGCGATCAGCGCCAACATGAACACGTACATCGCGCGCGTGCTCGGCGACGGCGTCACGCCCGCGAGCCAGGAAGCCGTCGACGCGGCCCGCATCGGCTACTGGAAGCGCTACGGCGCGACGCTGCTGGGCATGATCCGCCACCACCGCGTCGACGCGGCCGACTTCCTGCGCCAGACGCACGACATCGGCGCGCTGCACGAGCTGGTGCGCTACGAGCGCGGCCTGGAGCGCCTGCTGCGCCGCCTCCCCGGCCGCAAGATCCTGCTGACGAACGCGCCGACTGCGTATTCGACCGGCGTGGTGCGCCACATCGGGCTGCAGGGCCAGTTCGCCCACCACGTCTCGATCGAGGACATGCACGTGCATCGCCAGCTGCGTCCCAAGCCGTCGAAGCTGATGCTGCGCCGTTTGCTGCGGCGCCATCGCGTGGCGGCCGGGCGCTGCATCCTCGTCGAGGACACGCTCATGAACCTCAAGCGCGCCAAGCAGCTCGGCGTGCGCACGGCGTGGGTCACGCAATACCTGCACTTCAGCGATCCGATCGGCAAAGCCCCGTTGCCGAAGATGGTCAAACGCCCCGGTTACGTCGATGTCAAAGTAAAATCCGTGCTCAAGCTGCCCGCGCACCTGCGCCGGCTCGCCCCCAGATACCATACGGAGAACCTCTAACAACATGGCAAGCACCAAGCCGGGCCAACGCAAACAGCAGATCCTCCAGGCCCTGGCGGCCATGCTCGAACACCCGAAGGGCGAGAAGATCACGACGGCGGCGCTGGCCGCCCGGCTGTCGGTGTCGGAAGCGGCCCTGTATCGCCATTTCGCCAGCAAGGCGCAGATGTTCGAGGGCCTGATCGAATTCATCGAGGGCACCGTGTTCACCCTGTTCAACCAGGTCGCGGAGCGCGAGGACAACGGCGTCGCGCAGGCGCATGCGATGCTGCAGATCCTGCTGTCGTTCTCCGCCAACAATCCGGGCATGACGCGCGTGCTGATCGGCGACGCCCTCGTCGGCGAAGACGACCGCCTGATCCTGCGCATGAACCAGTTCTACGACAAGGTCGAGCTGGCGTTCAAGCAGGCGCTGCGCGTGGCCAGCACGCAGGGCCACGGCCGCGAGGAAGACGTGGCCGCGCGCGCCGGGATGCTCGTCGCGTACGTGACGGGACGCTGGCACCGCTACGCCAAGAGCGGTTTCAGGCAGCACCCCACCGAACACAGCCCGCTGCAGCTGGCCCTCCTCCTGGCCGCCTGACCATCGCCATGGATGCCACCGTGTTCGCCCTGCTCGACGATGCGAGCCCCGAAGGCCATGCGCAGGCGCGCTCGCGCCTGTACGAGGGCTATGCGGGCATGCTGGCGTGCCAACACGTGGACGACTGGCCGCGCCTGCTGGACGGCGTCCAGGACGCCCTCGCGCGCGGCCTGCACGCCGTGCCGGTGCTGACGTATGAACTGGGCGAGCAGCTGCTCGGCATCGCGCCGCCGCGCGAGCTGCACGCGCCGCTGGCCCAGGTGCTGCTGTTCGAGCGCTACACCATGCTGGATGCGGACCAGGTCGACGCCTGGCTGACCACGAGCGAGCAAAATAGCCCGGCCGGCATCGGGGCCGTGCGCGCCAACGTCGACGAGGCCACGTTCGCGCAGGCCATCGACCGCATCCGCGACTACATCGCGGCCGGCGACACGTACCAGGTCAATTACACCTACCGTCTCCGCTTCGACGCCTTCGGCGACATCCGGCAGCTGTACGCGCGCCTGCGCGCACGCCAGCCGGTGCCCTACGGCGCCCTCATTGCCCTGCCGGATGGACGCGCGGTGCTGTCGCTGTCGCCCGAGCTCTTCGTGCGCCACGACGCGGGCCGCCTGCTGGCGCGTCCGATGAAGGGCACGGCGCCGGCGGACACGGACGATCTGCTGAACGCCGTGCGCGCGCAGCACCTGGCCGCCGATCCAAAGAACCGCGCGGAAAACCTCATGATCGTCGACCTGCTGCGCAACGACCTGGGACGCATCGCGCGCACCGGCAGCGTGGGCGTGCCGGCGCTGTTCGAAGTGAAGCGCTACAGCAGCGTGCTGCAAATGACGTCCACCGTGCAGGCCCAGCTCGCGCCGGGCACCACGTTGCAGGACATCTTCGCGGCCCTGTATCCCTGCGGCTCGATCACGGGCGCGCCCAAGCGCCGCACGATGGAAATCATCCGCGAGCTCGAACCGGCCGCGCGCGGCATCTACACGGGCGCGATCGGCTGGATCGATCCGCCGGCGGGCAGCGGGTTCGGGACGCTGCAGCATGCGCGTTTCGGCGATTTCTGTCTGTCGGTCCCGATCCGCACGCTGACCTTGCTGCCGGAACAGAACGGCGTGCGGCACGGCGAACTGGGCGTGGGCGCGGGCATCGTGTACGACAGCGACGCGGGCGCCGAATATGCCGAATGCCGGCTCAAGGCGAGCTTCCTCACGGGCCTGCCGAACGACTTCGAGATCTTCGAGACCATCTACGCCACGCGCGTGGACGGATGCCGTCACCTGGAGCGCCACCTCGCGCGCCTGGGCGCGTCCGCCGCGTATTTCGGCCATCCGTTCAAGCCGGACCTGGCGCGCAACGCCGCGTTGGAAGCCTGCGCTGCGTTGCCGGACGATAGGCCGCACCGCGTACGGCTCGCGCTGCGTCCCGACGGCGAGATCGTCGTGCAGACGGGCGCGCTGGCACCGCTCGCCGAGCCGGTCGCCGTGCTGCTGGCGGACGCTCCCACGCACGCGCACGACGTCTTCCTGCGTCACAAGACGAGCATCCGCAGCCGCTACGACGCCGCCTGGCGCGCGGCGGAAAGCGTGGGCGCCTTCGACACGCTGTTCTTCAACGAACGGGGCGAACTGACGGAGGGTGGCCGCAGCAACGTATTCGTAAAAATCGGCGGCCACTGGTACACGCCGCCGCTGTCGGCCGGCGTGCTGCCCGGCGTGATGCGCGGCGTGCTGCTGGACGATCCGGCCTGGGGCGCGATCGAATGCCCGCTCACGCGCGAAAGCCTCGCGCGCGCGCAGGAGATCGTCGTCTGCAACGCCTTGCGCGGACCGTTGCGCGCCGTGCTGCGCAAATAACTCAGCCCTTCAGCGCCTGCTCGATCTTGCCGACGAGGGTCGGATCTTCCGGCGTCACCTTGCTCGGGAAATAGTCGATGACTTTGCCGTTCCGGTCGATCAGGTATTTGTTGAAATTCCACTTGGGCTGGTTGCCCGTCGCCTTGATCAGTTCCGAGTACAGCGGATTGGCCTTGTCGCCGGACACGACGGTGCTCGTGAACATCGGGAACTTCACGCCATACGTGTTGTAGCAGAGGTCGGCGATCTTCTTCGCGTCCGCGTCTTCCTGCTTGAAATCGTTCGACGGGAAGCCGAGCACGACGAGGCCGCGCGGCGCGTACTTCGCGTACAGCTTTTCCAGACCCTCGTACTGCTTGGTAAAACCGCAGTAGCTGGCCGTGTTCACCACCAGCACGACCTTGCCGGCGTACTGGCACAGGTCCTGCGGCGCTTCGTCCTGCAGGCGGTTGAAGGTGTGCTTCAGCACGGCCGGGCAGCTGGCCGGGTGAGCCGCGGGCTGGGCGGCCGGCGTCTGCGCCAGCGCGGGTGCCGCCGTCATCGTGGAAAACGTCGCGGCGGCGCCGAGGGAAAGCAGCAAAGCGGTGGACTTGAACATGGTCGGAAGATCGCACGGGTTGGTGGATCTCCATTCTATGACAATCTCACCCGTCGACTCAGTTGTCTATCCTTACCTTGGCCATGTCCGCCTTCGGCTCAGGCCACTCGAGCTTCATGCCCTGCATGGTCTCCAGCATCAGGTGGGCGATGATCAGGTTGCGGTGCGTCTTCGAATCCGCCGGCACGATGTACCACGGCGCGTGGTCGGCGTCCGTCGCGTTGATCGCGTCTGCGTAGGCGTTCTGGTAGACATCCCATTTCTCCCGGGCGGTGAGATCGGCCGGGTCGAACTTCCAGTGCTTCTCCGGATCGTCCAGGCGCGCCTGCAGGCGCTCGCGCTGCTCATCCTTCGAAATGTGCAGGAAGACTTTCATGACCTTCGTCCCGGTCTCGGCCAGCATGCGTTCGAAGTCGCGGATCTGGGCGTAGCGGCGGTCGAGGTCCTTCCCATCCAGCGTGCCGAGAATACGCGGTACGAGCACGTCCTCGTAATGGCTGCGGTTGAAGATCCCGATTTCTCCCTTGGCCGGTACGCGCGCATGCACGCGCCAGAGGAAATCGTGGGCCTTTTCCTTCTCCGTCGGGGCCACAAAACCGGTGGCGTGCAGGCCCATCGGATTGATCTGCGAGAACAGCGCACGCACGGTGCCATCCTTGCCGGAGGTGTCCATCCCCTGCAGGATCAGCAGCAGCTTCTGGTCGCGCGCCGCGTACAGCTTTTCCTGCAGCTTGGCCACTTCGGCCGTCAGCTCGGCAGTGAGCGCCCGCTCGCGCTCCTTGATCTCGCCATTCTTGAGCTTGCCCTTCTTGTCGTCGCGCAGCGGGGTATCGCCGGCATCCTTGTCGCGCAATTCCAGGTGCTTGGGCGCGCGGAAGCGTTCCAGCATGCTCATGCGACCTGTTCTCCCAGCTTGCGGTGCTCGATCAGCATGCAGTGGTTCATGACGACGTCCAGGCCGGCGGCCCGGGCCAGGTCGGCGGCGACCTGGTTCTCGATGCCGAGCTGCATCCACAGGCAACCGGCGCGCACGTCGATGGCGTCCTTGGCGATCGGCGGGATCTCTTCGGATTTGCGGAAGCAGTCGACGATGTCGATGCGCGTACCGGACGGCGCAAGCGCATCGGCCGCTTCCTGCAAGGTAGCGTGGACGGTCTCGCCGAGGATTTCCTGGCCGGCGTACGCGGGATTGACAGGGATGATGCGGTAGCCCTGCTGCTGCAGGTAGCTGGCGACTTCCAGGCTGGCGCGTTCGGGCTTGTTCGAGAGCCCGACGACGGCCACGGTCCGGGCGGCGCGGAGGATTTGTTCGATGGTTCGCATGGGTTACTCGTCGTCTTGTCGTTGATGCTAGCTTATCAGGTTTGCATCATCGAACGGCGCAGGATACCCACCGCCAAAATTCGGGGTCAGAGCACATTTCGGCAAAAATTCGGGGTCAGAGCACGTTTTCCATCAATGGTTTCTGAGAACGTTCTGCCGTCGAACGGCCATGCTTGTCGAGCAATCAGTCCGGTGACCGGCGTTTAGTTAAGCACGAGCAATTGCTTCAAAAAGTGCTCTGACCCCGAATTTCGAAAAAAATGTGCTCTGACCCCGAATTTGCCCCGAATTTGAGCAATAAAAAAGGCAGCCCGGAGGCTGCCTTCTTTTTGAGCACTCGAACGACGAGCGATCAGCGTCCTTTATGACGCAGCTTGGCGATGGCCGCCAGCTGGGCGACCGCCACCGCCAGTTCGGCTTGCGCCTTGGCGTAGTCGATCGCCGAGTCCTTGTTGACCATCAGCTCTTCGGCCTTGCGCTTGGCTTCCTGGGCTTTCGCTTCGTCCAGGTCGGCGCCGCGGATCGCGGTGTCGGCGAGGACGGTCACGCCTTTCGGCTGGACTTCCAGGATGCCGCCGGCAACGAACACGAACTCTTCGTCGCTGCGGCCCGCCACCTTGATGCGCACGGCACCCGGGCGGATGCGCGTGATCAAGGGGGTGTGCATCGGGTAGATACCCAGCTCACCCGCTTCACCCGGCAACGCGACGAATTCCGCTTCGCCCGAAAAGATCTGCTCTTCGGCCGAGACGACGTCAACGTGAATGGTATTTGCCATAAGTGTCCTTTGAAGAGGCTAGCGATCAAGCAGCCAGCTTCTTGGCCTTTTCGATCGCTTCTTCGATGGTGCCGACCATGTAGAACGCCTGCTCCGGCAGGTGGTCCAGCTCGCCCGACGCGATCATCTTGAAGCCCTTGATCGTGTCTTTCAGCGAGACGTACTTGCCCGGTGCGCCGGTGAACACTTCAGCGACGTGGAACGGCTGCGACAGGAAACGCTGCATCTTGCGAGCACGTGCGACGACCAGCTTGTCTTCCGGTGCCAGCTCGTCCATGCCCAGAATCGCGATGATGTCACGCAGTTCCTTGTAGCGCTGCAGGGTGCCCTGCACGGCACGCGCGGTCGTGTAGTGCTCTTCGCCGACGACCAGCGGGTCCAGCTGGCGCGAGGTCGAGTCCAGCGGATCGACTGCCGGGTAGATACCCAGCGAAGCGATGTCACGCGACAGAACGACGGTCGAGTCCAGGTGGGCGAAGGTGGTTGCCGGCGACGGGTCGGTCAAGTCGTCCGCAGGGACGTACACGGCCTGGATCGAGGTGATCGAACCGGTCTTGGTCGACGTGATACGCTCTTGCAGGCGGCCCATTTCTTCGGCCAGCGTCGGCTGGTAGCCCACGGCGGACGGCATACGGCCCAGCAGTGCCGACACTTCGGTACCGGCCAGCGTGTAACGGTAGATGTTGTCGACGAAGAACAGAACGTCCTTGCCTTCGTCACGGAACGCTTCGGCCATCGTCAGGCCGGTCAGCGCGACGCGCAGACGGTTGCCCGGCGGTTCGTTCATCTGGCCGTAGACCATCGCGACCTTCGAGTTGCCCAGGTTGTCCAGGTCGACGACCTTTGCATCGGCCATTTCGTGGTAGAAGTCGTTACCTTCACGGGTACGCTCACCCACGCCGGCGAACACGGACAGACCCGAGTGCGCTTTAGCGATGTTGTTGATCAGTTCCATCATGTTCACGGTCTTGCCGACGCCGGCGCCGCCGAACAGGCCGACTTTACCGCCTTTGGCGAACGGGCAGACCAGGTCGATCACCTTGATGCCGGTTTCCAGCAGGTCTGTCGACGGCGACAGCTCGTCGTACACCGGAGCCGAACGGTGGATCGAGGCCATGCGTTCGTGGCTGACCGGACCGCATTCGTCGATCGGGTTGCCCAGCACGTCCATGATGCGGCCCAGGGTGGCGGTGCCGACCGGAACCATGATCGGGTTGCCGGTGTTCTGGATGGTCATGCCGCGACGCAGGCCTTCCGAGCTGCCCAGCGCGATGGTGCGGACGATGCCGTCGCCCAGCTGCTGCTGCACTTCCAGCGTCAGTTCGGAGCCTTCCATTTTCAGTGCGTCATACACCTTCGGCATGGCGTCGCGCGGGAATTCCACGTCAACCACCGCGCCGATACACTGAACGATTTTGCCATCAGCCATTTTCGTTCCTTCAGATATAGTTTTAATGTCGTTTCGTGAGGTCGCTACGTCGCTCAGCTGCTGATCGCAGCTGCGCCCGACACGATCTCGGAGAGTTCTTTGGTAATCGCCGCCTGGCGGGTCTTGTTGTAGACCAGCTTCAGCTCGCCGATGACGTTACCCGCGTTGTCGGTCGCAGCCTTCATTGCCACCATACGCGCCGATTGCTCGGACGCCAGGTTCTCGGCCACCGCCTGGTAGATCAGCGCTTCCACGTAACGGACCAGCAGCTCGTCGATCACGACTTGCGCGTCCGGCTCGTAGATGTAGTCCCACGAGTGGGCGCCGCTGTCCGCTTCCAGATGACCGGCCGGCAGCGGGAGCAGCTGCTCGATGACCGGTTCCTGGCGCATGGTGTTGATGAACTTGGTGTAGCACAGGTACACCGCGTCCAGCTGACCATCCTGGTAGGCGTCGAGCATGACCTTGATCGGGCCGATCAGCTTTTCCAGGTGCGGGGTGTCGCCGATCTGGGTGACGCTCGACACGACCTTCACGCCGACACGGTTCAGGAAACCCAGACCTTTATTGCCGATTGCAACGGCTTCAATGCGTTTGCCCGCGGTTTCCAGCTCGCGGGACTTCTGCGTCACCTGGCGCAGCACGTTGGTGTTCATGCCGCCGCACAGACCCTTGTCGGTCGTGACGACGATGAAGCCGACGGCTTTCGCCTCGACGTCCTTGGCTTGCGCCATGAACGCGTGGGTGTACTCCGGGTTCGCAGTGGCGAGGTTGGCCGTGATGTTACGGACCTTCTCGCTGTAGGGACGGGCGGCGCGCATCCGGTCCTGCGCCTTGCGCATCTTGGACGCGGCGACCATTTCCATCGCCTTGGTGATCTTCTTCGTATTTTCTACGCTCTTGATCTTGCCTCGTATCTCTTTGCCTGCTGCCATGAGCCCTTACTCCTTAAGTGGACGGGGATTGCTCCCCGTCCCGAGATCCATCAATAAGCCGGTCTTAGAACGACTTCTTGAAATCGGCGACGGCGGCGGACAGCGCTGCTTCGCTGTCCTTGTCCAGTGCCTTGGTCTCTTCGATCTTCGACAGCAGCGCGCCGTGGCTCGACTTCAGGAAGCCGTGCAGGCCCGCTTCGAAGTCCAGCACGCGCTTGACGTCGATGCTGTCGAAGAAGCCCTTGTTCACTGCGAACAGCGAGGCGGCCATCAGCGAGATCGGCAGCGGCGAGTACTGCTTCTGCTTCAGCAGTTCGGTCACGCGTGCACCGCGGTCCAGCTGCTTGCGGGTCGACTCGTCCAGATCCGATGCGAACTGCGCGAACGCGGCCAGTTCACGGTACTGCGCCAGGTCGGTACGGATACCGCCGGACAGGCCCTTGATCAGCTTGGTCTGCGCGGCAC
>CAMLMV010000040.1 GCA_946481275.1 uncultured Massilia sp. | reverse complement strand
GCCACTACGAGCGCTTCATCAGCACCCGCATGAAGAAGGTGAACAACTTCACCACCGGCCAGATCTATGAATCGGTGATCCGCAAGGAACGCCGCGGCGAGTACCTCGGCAAGACCGTGCAGGTGATCCCGCACATCACCAACGAGATCCAGGACTACATCCGCCGCGGCGCCGAAGGCGTCGACGTGGCGCTCGTCGAGATCGGCGGCACCGTCGGCGACATCGAGTCGCTGCCGTTCCTCGAAGCCGCGCGCCAGCTGTCGCTGCGCCAGGGCCGCAAGGGCGCCGCGTTCGTGCACCTGACGCTCGTGCCGTACATCTCGTCCGCCGGCGAACTGAAAACCAAGCCGACGCAGCACTCGGTGCAGAAACTGCGCGAGATCGGCATTTCGCCGAACGCGCTGCTGTGCCGCGCCGACCGCCGCATCCCGGACGACGAGCGCGCCAAGATCTCGCTGTTCGCCAACGTCGAAGAGCAGGCCGTCATCTCCGTGTGGGACGTCGACACGATCTATAAAGTGCCGCAGGTGCTGCACGACCAGGGCCTGGACGACATCATCCTGGACGCCCTCGGCCTCGAGGCGCCCAAGGCCGACCTGTCGATGTGGACGAAGCTGATCCACACGCTGGAGAACCCGAAGCACGAAGTCACGATCGGCATGGTCGGCAAGTACGTCGACCTGATCGAGTCGTACAAGTCGCTGACGGAAGCGCTGCGCCACGCCGGCATCCACACGGAAAGCCGCGTCAACATCGAATACATCGACTCGGAAGAGATCGAGTCGACGGGCTGCGCCAACCTGGCCAAGTACGACGCCATCCTCGTGCCGGGCGGCTTCGGCAAGCGCGGCGTGGAAGGCAAGATCATGGCCGCCCGCTATGCCCGCGAAAACCAGATCCCGTATCTCGGCATCTGCCTGGGCATGCAGGTCGCGCTGATCGAATACGCGCGCCACATGGCCGGCCTGCCGAACGCCAACTCGACGGAATTCGATCCGGAGACCGACCAGCCGGTCGTCGCCCTGATCAACGAGTGGCAGAACCACGACGGCAAGGTCGAGAAGCGCGACGTCAATTCGGACCTGGGCGGCACCATGCGCCTGGGCGCGCAGACCTGCGCCGTGAACCCGGGCACGCTGGCCGCCGAGATCTACGGCAACGTCGTGACGGAACGCCACCGCCACCGCTACGAAGCGAACAATTACTACCTGCCGAAGGTCGAAGCTGCGGGTCTCGTCGTCGCGGCGCGTACGCCGAACGAAGACCTGTGCGAGATCATGGAACTGCCGCGCAGCGTCCACCCGTGGTACATGGGCGTGCAATTCCACCCCGAGTTCAAGTCGACGCCGCGTAACGGCCACCCGCTGTTCTCGTCGTTCATCCAGGCCGCGCTGGCCCACCAGGCCGCGAACAGCAACCAGCAGGCCGAAAATGTGAGCAAATTCACGCCTGCACTGCAAGGAGATGCAGCATGAAACTGTGCGGATTCGACGTCGGCCTCGACCAGCCGATCTTCCTGATCGCCGGCACCTGCGTGATCGAGTCGCGCCAGATGGCCATGGACGTCGCCGGCCAGCTGAAGGAAATCACCTCGGCACTGGGTATCCCGTTCATCTATAAATCGTCGTTCGACAAGGCGAACCGTTCGTCCGGCAAATCGTTCCGTGGTCCCGGCATGGAAAAAGGCCTGGAGATCCTGGCCGACGTGCGCAAGGAAATCGGCGTGCCCGTCCTGACCGACGTGCACACCGAGGAAGAGATCCCGGTCGTCGCGAGCGTCGTCGACGTGCTGCAGACCCCGGCCTTCCTGTGCCGCCAGACGGACTTCATCAACGCCTGCGCCCGTTCCGGCAAGCCCGTGAACATCAAGAAGGGCCAGTTCCTGGCCCCGGGCGACATGAAGAACGTGATCGACAAGGCCAGGGCCGCAGCGGCGGAAGCCGGCCTGCCCGACCAGTTCATGGCGTGCGAGCGTGGCGTCTCGTTCGGCTACAACAACCTCGTGTCCGACATGCGTAGTCTCGCCATCATGCGCGAGTCGAACTGCCCGATCGTGTTCGACGCCACCCACTCGGTGCAGCTGCCGGGCGGGCAGGGGACGTCGTCCGGCGGCCAGCGCGAGCACGTGCCCGTGCTGGCGCGTGCCGCCGTCGCGGCGGGCGTGTCGGGCCTGTTCATGGAAACCCACCCCAATCCCGCGTGCGCGCTGTCGGACGGCCCGAATGCCGTGCCGCTCGCCCGCATGAAGGATTTGCTGACCACACTGGTCGACCTCGACCGTATCGTCAAGAAGGCCGGCTTTATCGAATCCGATTTTCAATGATACGTGGGGCGCGCGGAGACTACCCGTCGAACTACGCCCCGACTGATCAAGCAACGGCGCGCCCAGCGGCTTCGCGCGTCGTTTCGCGCTTTGGCTTTTTTTACTTTCTGGAGATTGAATTACCATGAGTGCTATCGTTGATATCATCGGCCGCGAAATCATCGACTCGCGCGGCAATCCGACCGTCGAGTGCGATGTGCTGCTGGAATCCGGCGTGATGGGCCGCGCCGCCGTCCCGTCGGGCGCCTCGACCGGTTCGCGCGAAGCCATCGAGCTGCGCGACGGCGATCCGAAGCGTTACTTCGGCAAGGGCGTGCTGCAGGCCTGCGAGAACATCAACACCGAGATCAGCGAAGCCATCATGGGCCTGGACGCCAACGAACAGGCATTCCTGGACCGCACCCTGATCGACCTGGACGGCACCGAGAACAAGAGCCGCCTGGGCGCCAACGCGATGCTGGCCGTCTCCATGGCCGTCGCCAAGGCCGCCGCTGAAGAAGCGGGCCTGCCGCTGTACCGCTACTTCGGCGGTTCGGGCGCGATGCAGATGCCGGTGCCGATGATGAACGTCATCAACGGCGGCGCGCACGCCGACAACAACCTGGACATCCAGGAATTCATGATCATCCCGGTCGGCGCCCCGTCGTTCAAGGAAGCCGTGCGCTACGGTGCCGAGGTGTTCCACACCCTGAAGAAAATCCTGCACAGCAAGGGCCTGAACACGGCCGTCGGCGACGAAGGCGGCTTTGCTCCGTCCGTCGCGAACCATGAAGAAGCCATCAAGCTGATCATGCAAGCGATCGAGCAGGCCGGCTACGTGGCCGGCCAGGACATCGCCATCGGCCTGGACTGCGCCGCCAGCGAGTTCTACAAGGACGGCAAGTACGTGCTGGAAGGCGAAGGCGGCCTGCAGCTGTCGGCCCAGGACTTCACCAACATGCTGGCCACCTGGTGCGACAAGTACCCGATCGTCTCGATCGAGGACGCCATGGCCGAAGGCGACTGGGAAGGCTGGGCAACGCTGACCGCCGCCCTGGGCAAGAAGGTGCAACTGGTGGGTGACGACCTGTTCGTCACCAACACCAAGATCCTGAAAGAAGGCATCCAGAAGGGCATCGCCAACTCGATCCTGATCAAGATCAACCAGATCGGCACCCTGACCGAAACCTTCGCCGCCATCGAGATGGCCAAGCGCGCCGGCTACACGGCCGTGATCTCGCACCGTTCGGGCGAGACCGAAGACTCGACCATCGCCGACATCGCCGTCGGCATGAACGCCCTGCAGATCAAGACGGGCTCGCTGTCGCGTTCGGACCGCATGGCCAAGTACAACCAGCTGCTGCGCATCGAGGAAGACCTGGGCGACATCGCCAGCTACCCGGGCCGCGATGCTTTCTATAACCTGAAGTAATGCTGTAGTATCGACGCGGGCCCGGCAAACCGGGCCCGCGTCGTCATTTCGCCCAGCCGTATTCATCCATGCGCCTTATCACCCTTGCCCTGGCAGCCCTGCTGCTGCTGATCCAGTATCCCCTGTGGCTGGGGAAGGGCGGCTGGCTCACCGTGGCCGACCTGGAATCCCAGGTGGCGGCCTCCCGTGCCAAGACCGAACAGCTGAAGGCCCGCAACGCCAAGCTGGAATCGGAAGTGCGCGACCTGAAGGATGGTCTCGGCGCCGTCGAGGAACGCGCGCGCTACGAACTGGGCATGATCAAGTCGAACGAGATCTTCGTGCAGGTGTTGCGCAAGGACGAGAAGCCGGCCGTCATGATGACGGAGCCGCCGCCTCCTCCGCCGCCGAAGGTCAAGAAGGACAAGCCATGACCATCACGGATTCTTCCCCGCCGGCGCTCGACACGCTCGAGGCCGTCGCGGGCTATCTCGCCGCCGCGTTCGATGCCGGCGATCCCGAGGCCATGACGGAGGCGCTGAGGCTCGTCGCGCGTTCCGCGGGCCTCACGCACCTGGCCGCCGCGGCCGGACTGCCGCGCGACCTGCTCGCCGCCGCGATGAACCGCGGCGAGATGGGGCTCGACAGTCTGCTGGCCATCATGAAGGTTATCGATTTGCACCGTCCGGCCGACGGTGCACCTAACTGATTCAATACCCGCGCCCGCCGGCGTCCGCTGCCGCTACTGATTGCAGCCGCGCACGCCGACAGTCGCTCCTGTCAGGCAGCGGCCCCGACGGCGGACGGCGGCGCGTAGCCCGGTTCCAGCAGGCCCGGAATCGGTTCTCCTTCCACGACGACGATCTCGCCGATGCTCTGCGCGCGCGCGACGATGCAGTCGCCGTTCGCGATATGGCTGCCCACGAGGGCGATCGGCCGGTTCGCATACGTCGACGCATGTCCGGCGCCCGACACGATCACGCTCTCGCTGCCGTCTGGATAACGCACCCGGTCGCCCACGCAGGCGATGCGAAAATCGTCCGCCGGCTCGCCCTGCGACGCGAGCACGACTTCGCCGCCGCGGCGGGTGCGCGAGCCGATCGTGGCGATGGGATAACGGGCGATGACTTTACGGGGCGCCCCCGCGCCCTGGACTGTGGTTGTGTTGGCGTTGGAAGCTGCATCATTGACACGTACTGATTTCATCCGGTTCTCCAAAAGTTTGCAAAACGGGACGCGAAAAAGCGACACATTCCCGGTGATAAGTGCACGGGTTCGTACACTGGAGGCCATTGAAACGCGTCGTTGATTTATGCCAATTGATGCAGCGCAAGTTGAACCGGCCGGATATCCGGAATCAGGTAATTCCGACAGGGTTGCCGGTTGACTTCCGATGGGCAATAAAGAGGATGCCGCATCGACCCGTGATCACGGGTCGTCTGCGGCAGAAGAGGTGGGATCAGGCGGATTGGCCGTTCTCGAGGAACGAACGCAGCATCCACGCATTTTTTTCGTGGATTTCCATCCGGTCGCTCAGCATGCCGGCGCTCGGCTGGTCATTGGCATCGTCGGCGATCCTGAATGCTTCGCGCACGGTGCGGATCAGCGCTTCCTGGCCTTCGACGAGCTGGCGGATCATTTCCTGCGCGTTCGGCACGCCGGCTTCTTCCTTGATCGACGACAGTTCCACGAAGCGGGCATAGGTGCCCGGCGCGAAGTGACCGAGGGCGCGGATGCGTTCGGCGATGTTGTCCAGCGCGTTCCACAGTTCCGTGTACTGCTCCATGAACATGATGTGCAGCGTCTGGAACATCGGGCCCGTCACGTTCCAGTGGAAGTTGTGGGTCTTCAGGTACAGCATGTAGCTGTCCGCGAGGACGCGCGACAGGGCGTTGGCAATGTTTGCGCGGTCTTCGGTGCTGATGCCGATATTGATGGTGCTCATGGAATTCTCCTGTTGGCGTGTCATTGAAGACAAGCTTAACAGGATCTACCAATAGCTGTAGTTTATATTGCCAATCAAAATGATAGGGGACGCCAATGACGTCCCCGTGCTCGATCAGTGCTTGACACTGGAGGCAGGCGCCACGGCGTCAACCGTCGTGTCGCTGGCGAATAATTGCGCGCAGTCGACGGCGTCGAAGCCATAGTGCTTGCCGCAGAAGTCACAGTTGATGCCCAGTTCACCCAGGTCGTGCAGGGCGGACTCGACTTCTTCCTTGCCCAGCATCTTGAGCATGTTGCCCACTTTTTCGCGCGAGCACGAGCAGTGGAATGACGGATGCAGCGGGTCGAACACGCGGATCGTCTCTTCCCAGAACAGGCGGCGGAGCAGCGTTTCCACGTCGGTCGTGAGCAGTTCTTCCTGCTTCAGCGTCTGGCCCAGCATGATGGCGCGGGTCCATGTCTCGAGGTCTTCCTCCTCGCTGGCCTGCTTGACCTGGCCTTCGACGTTGGAATTGCGCGGCAGCTTTTGCAGCAGCAGGCCGCGCGCGACGTTCTCGTCGGCCGCCAGCCACAGCTTGGTGTCCATCTGTTCCGAGCGCAGCATGTAGTTTTCGATGACGGTCGCGATGTCCTCGCCGACGAGCGGCACGACGCCCTGGTACGGCTGCTGGCCCGGGACCTTGTCCTGCGGGTCGAGCGTAATCACGAAACGGCCGCGGCCATGCTGGTTCAGCAACTGGGTGACGGACGCGTCGTCCGGCACCTCGGCACCTTCGCTCAGCTTGGCGGTGGCGCGCATGCGCAGGTTCGCGTCGCACTCGACGACGAGCAGCTTCACCAGGCCATCGCCATGGATCTGCATGACGATCGAGCCATTGAACTTGAGATTGGCGGACAGCAGCGCCGCCGCGGCGACCATTTCGCCCAGCAAGGCGCGCACCGCCTTCGGGTAGACGTGGCGCGACTGGATCTCGCGCCACGCGTTGGAGATCTCGACGAGCTCGCCGCGGACGGCTGCGTTGTCGAAGATGAATTTCTGGAGGGTGTCCTTGCTGGTATCAGTCGTCATTCTTTATCCGATTTTCTTGAGCTCCGCCTTGAAGCGTTTGCCGCGCTCGACATAGCTTTCGGCGCTGCGCTGCAGGCGGAGCAGGTCGTCTTCCGTGAGCGTGCGCACCACCTTGGCCGGGGCACCCAGGATCAGCGAACCATCCGGGAATTCCTTGCCTTCGGTAACGACAGCGCCGGCTCCCACGAGGCAGCCCTTGCCGATCTTCGCGCCGTTCAGCACCACGGCCTGGATGCCGATCAGCGCGCCGTCGCCGACGGTGCAGCCGTGCAGCATCGCCTGGTGGCCGACGGTGACGTTCTTGCCGAGCACGAGCGGAAAGCCCATGTCCGTGTGCATCACCGTGCCTTCCTGGACATTGCTGCCGGTGCCGATCGTGATCCGCTCGTTGTCGCCGCGGATCGTCACGCCGGACCACACCGAGGCATCCGCCTCGACCGTCACTTTGCCGATCAGCGTGGCCGATTCGGCGATATAGGCCGAAGGATCGATCTCGGGCGCATCTTCGCCCAGCTGGTAAATCGCCATGGAGTGCTCGCGGAAGGTTGAGATGCCCGTATTTTACGCCTTCACGCCCGTAAGCAGGCCAGATGGGGCTGGCCAGCAGAAATACAAGCTTCGTGCTTATAATGCGAACGGTCGTACTAATTTAACCCGTAAACAGGAACTGCCATGACACCGTCCCGCTCCGAATTCCTCACCATCCGCGGCCTGCGCACCCATGTCCGCCACTGGGGCCGCGAGGGCGCGCCCAAGCTGTTCATGGCGCATGGCTGGATGGACATGTCGGCCTCGTTCCAGTTCGTCGTCGACGCGTTGCAGGGCGACTGGCACGTGATCGCCCACGACTGGCGCGGTTTCGGCCTCACCGAGCGCTCCGGCAACGATACGTACTGGTTCCCCGACTACTTCGCCGACCTGGAAGCGATCCTCGACCATTATTCGCCCGGCGAACCCGTGAACCTGCTGGGCCACAGCATGGGCGGCAACATCGTGAGCGTGTATGCGGGCGTGCGGCCGGAACGCATCGCCAGGCTGATCAACCTGGAAGGTTTCGGCCTGCCCGCGACGCGCCCCGAACAGGCGCCGGGCCGCTACGCGAAGTGGCTGGACGAGGTGAAGGCGCCGCCCGTCATGCGCGGCTACGCCAGCCTGATTGATGTGGCGACGCGCCTGCAGAAGACCAACCCGCGCCTGCCCGCCGACCGCGCCGCCTTCCTCGCGCAGCACTGGGCCGCGCAGAATGCGCAGGGGGAATGGGAAATCCTGGGCGATCCGGCGCACAAGATGCCGGGGCCCCTGCTGTACCAGGTGGAAGAGGTGCTCGCGTGCTGGCGCCGCATCACGGCGCCCGTGTTGTGGGTCGAGGCCGAGCACACGGACATGTGGCGCTGGATGGGCCCGAAGGAAGAGGCGCGTCACGAGGTCGACCGCCGGCTCGCGCAACTGGCGAAGGTTACGCCGCGCATGATGCCGGACGCGGGCCACATGCTGCACCACGATCAACCCGAAGTGCTGGCGCGCATGATCGAGGAGTTCCTCGCGGGCTGACATTGCGTACAATGGTATCTCGAAAAGATACCCTGTCCGGATGCTGCCCATGAAAGTCGACCTCCACTGCCACTCCAACGTCTCCGACGGCGTGCTCGCGCCCGCCGCCGTGGCCGCGTATGCCCGCAAGGGCGGTGTCGACGTGTGGGCGCTGACGGACCATGACGAGATCGGCGGCATCAAGGCCGCGCGCGCCAAGGCCGAGGAACTGGGCATGCGCTTTGTGCCCGGCGTGGAAATTTCCGTGACGTGGGCCGGCGAGACGGTGCACCTGGTCGGCCTGCGGGTCGACGAAGACAACCCGACTCTCGTGCAGGGCTTGGCCGCCACGCGCCACGGGCGCGATGCGCGCGGGCGCGAGATCGCCGCGCAGCTCGACAAGGCCGGCATCCCGAATGCCTACGAGGGGGCGCTGAAATACGTCGGCAACCCGGACCTGCTGTCGCGCACCCATTTCGCGCGCTACCTGTGCGAGCTCGGCACGTGTTCGACGACGTCCGAGGTATTCCGCCGCTATCTCACCGAAGGCAAGCCGGGCTACGTGCCGCATCGCTGGGCCACGCTGGCCGATGCGATGGGCTGGATTCGCGCGGCGGGCGGCATCCCCGTGATTGCGCACCCGGGCCGCTACCGCTTCGACGCGACGGCCGAGGGCGCGCTGTTCGACGAATTCAAACAGCTGGGCGGCAATGCGATCGAAGTCGTCACGGGCAGCCATACGCCGGACCAGTATGCGACGTATGCCGAGGTGGCGCGCCGCTATGGCTTCCTCGCATCGCGCGGGACGGATTTTCATGCGCCGGGGGAGTCGCGCGTCGAGTTCGACCAGTTGCCGCCATTGCCGAGCGGCGTTACGCCAGTCTGGCACGACTGGTTCTGAGGCGCGGCGCTTGAATTTTCGGCATCTTGCCCTTATCTTGTCGGACTGATATTGAACCCGGCCGGAGACCCGTCCCATGAAGCGCATACTGCTGTTCCTCGCCACCAACCTCGCCGTCGTGCTCGTGCTGTCGATCGTGCTGAACGTCCTCGGCGTGGGACGTCCCGTCGGCGGGCAGGGCATCAACGTCGGGGCGCTGCTCGTGTTCTCGCTCGTCGTGGGCTTCACGGGCTCGATCATTTCCCTGTTGATGAGCAAACCGATGGCGAAGATGTCCACCGGCGCGCGCGTCATCGAGCAGCCGGGCAATGCCACCGAGGCATGGCTGCTCAGCACCGTCGGTAATCTCGCGCAGCGCGCGGGCATTGCCATGCCGGAAGTGGCCGTGTACGACGGCGAACCGAATGCCTTCGCGACGGGCGCCTTTAAAAATTCCGCGCTGGTCGCGGTGTCGACGGGCTTGCTCGCCAACATGAACCGCGAGGAAGTGGAGGCTGTGCTGGGCCACGAGATCGCCCACGTGGCCAATGGCGACATGGTCACGCTGACGCTGATCCAGGGTGTGGTGAACACCTTTGTCGTGTTCCTCGCGCGCGTCGTCGGCTTCTTCGTCGACAACCTCGTGTTCCGCCGCGGCAGCGGCGACCGCGGGCCGGGCTTCGGCTACGCGATCACCGTGTTCGTGTGCGAGATCCTGTTCGGCATCGTCGCGTCGATCATCGTCGCGTGGTTCTCGCGCCAGCGCGAATTCCGCGCGGACGCCGGTTCGGCCCAGCTGCTGGGCAGCCCGCTGCCGATGCAGCATGCGCTCGCGCGCCTGTCCGGCATGCATCCGGGCGCGCTGCCGCAGTCGATGGCCGCGTCGGGCATTTCCGGCCATGGCAGCGGCTGGGGCGCGCTGTTCGCGTCGCACCCGCCGATGGAAGAACGTATCGCGGCACTCCAGGCCCTGCGCCAGTCGGGGTTCGCGCGATGACGCAATATTTCGAAGTCCATCCCCAGAATCCGCAGGCGCGGCTGATCCGCCAGGCCGCCCAGATCATCCAGGGCGGCGGCATCGTCGCCGCGCCCACCGATTCGGCGTATGCCCTCGTGTGCCGCCTCGACGACAAGGCGGCCGTCGAAAAGCTGCGGCGCATCCGCGGCGTCGACGAGAAGCACCACCTCACGCTGCTCGTGCGCGACCTGTCCGAGATCGCCACGTATGCGCGCGTCGACAACCGGCAATACCGGCAGCTGAAGGCCGTCACGCCGGGGCCGTACACGGTGATTCTCGAAGCGACGAAGGAAGTGCCGCGGCGCCTGTCGCACCCGTCGCGCAAGACGATCGGCATCCGCGTGCCGGAAAACGCGATCCTGCTCGCGCTGCTGGAAGAACTGGGCGAACCCCTGATCGGCACCACGCTGCAACTGCCGGGCGACGACAACATGCTGTCCGATCCGGACGAGGTGCGCGAACGCCTCGACAGGCAGATCGAGCTCGTGATCGACGGCGGCGCCGGCACGCTCGAACCCACCACCATCGTCGACCTCACGGGGCCTGACGCCGAGCTCGTACGCGAAGGCCGGGGCGATCCGGCCGCGTTCGGCCTGTAGGCCGAGACCGCCACGCCCGCGAGCTCTGATAGAATCGCAGGTTATGGATGAACTCATACGCAATCTGGCAGTATATGCACTGCCTGTCCTCTTTGCGCTGACGATGCACGACGCCGCCCAGGCGTTCGTCGCGAAACGCTTCGGAGACAACACCGCACACGCCGCCGGGCGTACCACCCTCAATCCGCTGGCCCACATCGATCCGATCGGCACCATCGTCATTCCCGTGGTGATGTACCTGATGTCGGGCTTCGTGTTCGGCTACGCGAAACCGCTGCCGATCAACTATGGCCAGATGCGCCATCCGAAACGCGACATGGCGTGGGTCGCCCTGTCCGGTCCGGGTGCCAACTTCCTGATGGCGCTGATCTGGCTCCTGATCGGAATCTTCCTGGAATATTTCGGCGTGCAGGAACGCTTCCCGCACCTCGTGGCCAATGCCGGCGTGCAGACGAACCTGTGGCTGATGGCGTTCAACCTGCTGCCGATCCCGTCGATGGACGGCGGCCGCGTACTGTTTTCCATCCTGCCGCACAAGGCGGCGTTCCAGTTCGCACGCCTGGAGCCGTACGGCTTCATCATCCTGCTCGCGCTGATCTTCCTGCACGTGATCGGCTACTGGCTGTACTGGGTCGGCATCGTCGCGAACCTGCTGCTGCACGTGATCATCTACCCCCTGAATTTTCTCCTGACCTGATACCGCCATGTTTCCCGACCGTGTCGTTTCCGGCATGCGCCCGACCGGGCTGATGCACCTTGGCCACTACCATGGGGCCCTGAAGAACTGGATCCGCATGCAGTCCGAACTGCCTTGCCTGTTCTTCGTGGCCGACTGGCACGCGCTGACCACGCATTACGACGACCCGGCCATCATCGAGAAAAGCACGTGGGACATGGTCATCGACTGGCTGGCGGCCGGCATCGATCCGGCCCAGGCCACGATCTTCATCCAGTCGAAGGTGCCGGAGCACGCGGAACTGCATCTGCTGCTGTCGATGGCCACGCCGCTCGGCTGGCTCGAGCGCGTGCCGACGTACAAGGACCAGATCGAGAACCTCGCCAACCGCGACCTCGCGACCTACGGCTTCCTCGGCTACCCGCTGCTGCAGGCGGCCGACGTGCTGATCTACCGCGCCACGCAGGTGCCGGTGGGCGAGGACCAGGTGCCGCACATTGAGATGATGCGGGAAATTGCGCGGCGTTTTAACCATCTGTACGGCAAGGAGCCGGGCTTCGAGCAGAAGGCGCTGGATGCCGTGAAAAAGCTGGGCAGCAAGCGCGCCAAGCTGTATGCGGAACTGCGCACCGCGTTCCAGCAGGACGGCGACGCCGCCGCGCTGGAGCAGGCGCAGGCCATGCTGGACGAGGCGGGCAGCCTGTCGAACATCGACCGCGAGCGCCTGTTCGGCTACCTGGAAGGCAGCCGCAAGATCATCCTCGTCGAGCCGCAAGTCAAGTTGACGGAGGCGTCGCGCCTGCCGGGCCTCGATGGCCGCAAGATGTCCAAGAGCTACGGCAACTCGATCTCGCTGCGCGAGGATCCGGCATCCGTCACGAAGAAGATCCGCACGATGCCGACCGACCCCGCGCGCGTGCGCCGCAGCGACGCGGGCGATCCGCTCAAATGCCCCGTGTGGCAGCTGCACGAAGTCTATTCGGACGCAAACACGAAGGATTGGGTCATGAAGGGTTGCACGAGCGCCGGCATCGGCTGCCTCGAATGCAAGCAGCCCGTCGTGGAAGCCGTGCTGGCCGAGCAGGAACCGATGCACGAGCGCGCGCAGCAGTACATCGACGACCCGTCGCTCGTGCGCGCCATCGTCGCCGACGGCTGCGAGAAGGCGCGCAAGCTGGCGCAGGAAACGATGCGCGACGTGCGCGAAGTCATGGGTCTGTCTTACTCGTGACGGACCGTCCATCCGCCTGGGTCGCGCGCTGGGCACCCGTCATTCCAGCCGGCGAGACGCTCGATCTCGCCTGCGGCGGCGGCCGCCATGCGCGCCTGCTGGCGTCCAACGGCCATCCCGTGCTCGCGGTCGACCGCGACGAACAAGCCCTCGCGCAGGCGGCCGGACCGGGCATCACGACCCTGTATCACGACCTCGAAGCGGAGGGCAGCGTATGGCCGTTCGCGCCGGGGCGCTTCGCCGGCATCGTCGTCACGAACTACCTGCACCGGCCCCTGTTCGCGCATCTCGCAAGCGCGCTGGCGCCGAATGGGATCCTCGTCTACGAAACCTTCGCGCTCGGGAACGAACGCTTCGGCAAACCGTCCAATCCGGCGTTCCTGCTGGCGTCCGGCGAGTTGCTGGACGTCGCCGCGCGCCATGGCTTGAAGGTGCTCGCATTCGAGGACGGTATCATCGAAACGCCCCGTACGGCCCGCGTGCAAAGGCTGTGCGCGGCGGGGCCGGAGGTCGATCCAGGCGCAATCCGGCTCGATATGTAACCAACCTGTAACCATGCCATTTATCTGGTGTGGAATGAACCATAACGTCAGGCTATCCGCTACAATCGACATTTATTTATTAACGGCACGGTCCACTGATTATGATTAAGGGCAGCATAGTAGCAATCGTCACACCGATGTTCGAGGATGGAAGTCTGGACAGGGACAGCCTGCGCCAACTCCTCGACTGGCATGTGGCGGAAGGTACGGACGCAATCTGCATCGTCGGCACGACCGGCGAGTCGGCCACCGTGAGCCCGGACGAACACTGCGAACTGATCAAGCTGGCCGTCGACCACATCGCCGGCCGCATTCCGGTCATCGCCGGCACGGGCGGCAATTCGACGGTCGAAGCGATCGCCCTGACCCGCCACGCGAAAGAAGTCGGCGCCGACGCGTCGCTGCAGGTCGTCCCGTACTACAACCGTCCGTCGCAGGAAGGCATGTATCGCCACTTCAAGGCGATCGCCGAATCGACCGACCTGCCGGTGATCCTGTACAACGTGCCGGGCCGCACCGTGGCCGACATGAGCAACGAGACCGTGCTGCGCCTGGCCGCCGTCGACAACATCATCGGCATCAAGGACGCCACCGGCAACCTGGCCCGCGGCATCGAACTGCTGCGCGACATCGACCGTTCGTTTGCCGGCAAGGGCAAGTCCTTCGGCGTGTTCTCGGGCGACGATGCGAGCGCACTGGCGCTGATGCTGTGCGGCGGCGCCGGCAACATCTCGGTGACCGCGAACGTGGCACCGCGCGCGATGGCCGAGATGTGCAAGGCCGCGCTGGATGGCGAGACCGCCCGCGCGATCGAAATCAACAACCGCGTGCTGGACCTGCACAGCAAACTGTTCGTCGAGCCGAACCCGGTGCCGGTGAAATGGGCGCTGGCCGAAATGGGCAAGATGCCGGCCGGCCTGCGCCTGCCGCTGGCCCCGCTGTCCGCGCAATACCACGACACCGTCCGCACCGCGCTGCGCGCTTCCGGCGTCCTTTGATTACCAGCTTTAACGATATGACGAATCGCAAGATGATGACTTCCACCGCAGCCCGCACCGTGGCCCTGACCGCCATCGCGTTCAGCCTGGCCGCGTGCACGACCGTGTTCGAATCGGACAAGGTGGACTACAAGGCTTCCAAGAAAGCGGCACCGCTGGACGTTCCGCCCGACCTGACCCAGCTGCAGAAGGACAACCGCTATGCCGTGCCGGATGGCAAAGGCATCGCCACCGCCTCCGGCTTCCAGCAGCAGCGCGGCGCCGCGCCGGCCATTGCGGCCGCGTCCGGCGAACAGATCGGCCAGGTGCCCAGCGACACCATCCGTATCGAGCGCAACGGCAACCAGCGCTGGCTCGTCGTCAAGGCAACTCCGGAACAGCTGTGGCCGCAACTGCTGGAGTTCTGGCATGGCGCGGGCTTCACCGTCGAGACCGAGTCGCCGCAGACTGGCATCATGGAAACGAACTGGGCCGAGAACCGCGCCAAGATCCCGCAAGACTTCATCCGCCGCACCATCGGCAAGGTCTTCGATTCCGCCTACTCGACGGGCGAGCGCGACAAGTTCCGCACCCGCCTGGAGCGTCGTCCGGATGGTTCGACCGAGATCTACATCAGCCACCGCGGCGCGGAAGAAGTGCTGACCGGTCCGCAGAAGGAGCAGGCCACCTGGACCGCGCGTCCGAACGATCCGGAACTGGAAGCGGAATTCCTGGGCCGCCTGATGGCCCAACTGACCGGCACCAAGGTCAAGGAAGCGACCGCGTTCGTGACGAATGCCCCGCTGGAACCGCAGCACGCCAAGCTGGAAGGCAGCAAGGTCGTCGTCGACGAAGGTTTCGACCGCGCATGGCGCCGCGTGGGCCTGGCGCTGGACCGCGTCGGCTTCACGGTGGAAGACCGCGACCGCGTGCAGGGCATCTATTTCGTGCGCTACGTCGATCCGGACGCCGTCAAGAAAGAAGGCTTCTTCAGCAAGCTGTTCGGTGGCGAGGACAAGAACAAGGAAGCGCAGAAGTACCGTGTGATCGTGTCGACGGCACAGGGCGCGTCCACGACCGACGTGACCGTCCAGACGAACGACGGCAAGCCGGAAACGTCGCCGACCGGCGCCAAGATCCTCAAGCTGCTGGCGGACGAGTTGAAATAACCTGGTATCGCCTGAATGACAAACCGGCCCATGCGGCCGGTTTTTTTATGGCTTGCCGCAACCGTGCAAAACCAATGGACGTAAAAAAACCGGCCCGCAGGCCGGTTTCTTTAGAGCGGTTCGAATTACTTCGAAGCAGCCGGAGCAGCAGCAGCCGAAGCGGCGTCAGCAGCAGCCGAAGCAGCCGAAGCAGCAGCCGAAGCGGCCGAAGCAGCAGCGTCAGCAGCGGCCGGAGCAGCCGGGGTAGCGGCAGCGTCAGCAGCCGGAGCGGCCGGAGCAGCAGCCGGAGCAGCGGTCTCGGCAGCCGGAGCAGCCGGAGCAGCAGCCGGAGCTTCTTCTTTCTTCGAGCAAGCAGCCAGAGCAACAGCCAGCAGGGAAACGATCAGCAGAGATTTTTTCATGGTTTTTCCTTAATTAATTCAAAAGGGTGGTGCGATGAATAATTACCGGTAATTATCGCTCGTCAGGAATTCTCTTGTTTGTATACTTTGGAAAAAGTGCCTACAGACAACGGAACCTTCCTAACCCGATATTATAGCCAAATTTACTGAATCGCAATAGAAAAGTCGTGTCAAGACGTAACAGTTGCCAGATCGGGCAAGGTTCATCTTCTAGCAATGGGACACGGCTTGTCCGTGCGCTAGTTCTCATAGAGAAAAGCAGGCCAAAACAAGTATTTACAGTCCGGTAACACTGGACTGCAGACCAGGCTGTGATTCTGCCCAAACCGCGTCAAAACGCAGGCGCGACAGCTCAGTTTGTTGCGGTGCGTCAAAGGCTGCCTCGCCGCGCAGGTGGTCGCTGTGGAAGCGCCGCACGATATGCAGGTCGTCCGCGATGCAGAACGAATCCGTGAGCTCGCGCAGCGCCCGCGGCGTGCGCCTGCATTCGATGCCGTGGGCATAATCCCGCAGCAGGCGCAGGAAGCGCGGTGCCTCCCGCTCCAGGTGCGCGGGATCGTGCAGCGCGAGGCGCAGGCGTCCGCCGGCGTGAAGGAAGCGGCGCAGGACGGCGTCCACATCCGGCGCGCCCAGCCGGAACAACGTGAAGTCCGGATCGAACATGACGAGCGTCGCCCTTGCCCGCGCCAGCACCTCGCCCAGCTGCTGCTGGAACGCGGCGCGCGTGTCGAAGGGCAGGGGCGTGGTCATGATCAGCCCAGCTCGATCCAGCCGTCCTGGTACCAGGTGTACAGCGCTTCCAGCACGTCGTCCGACGCCTGGTCCAGCAGGTTGCCTCCCAGGGCCCGCTCGTTGGCGAGCACGTCCAGCACGACCTTGTCCGCGCGCCCGACGGCAAACGATTCGCCATTGATGAACACATGCTTGCCGCGGTAGAGCATCAGGGTCTTGGGCGACAGTTTGAGGCCCTTCTTGGCGGCCTGTTCCATGAAGCGGCCCACCGTCAGCGGCTTCGCCACCGGCGTGAAGAACACGTTGTGCTTCGGCTCCGACAGGTATTCGCCCATGAAGATCGTGACGTCTTCCTCGTCCCAGCGCACCTTGTTGAGTTCCTCCGTGACGGTCGCCAGCATGTCGCGCGGGATCTCGGCCGGGTTCCTGGCCGGCTGCAGGCCCGGGTCGGCGTAGCGGCCCGGCAGGTCGATCGAGTCGGCCATGAACTGCAGGAAGGCTTCGCCCAGTTCCTGGAACGACGGCGAGCGGAAGCCGATCGAATACGTCATGCATTCGCCCTCGGCCACGCCGTCGTGCGCGTAATGCGGCGGCAGGTACAGCATGTCGCCCGGTTCCAGCACGAACTCTTCTTCCGGTTCGAAGTTGGCGAGGATTTTCAGTGGCAGCCCTTCGACGAGCGTGAGGTCCTGCTGCGCGCCGATGCGCCAGCGGCGCTTGCCCTGCGCCTGCAGCAGGAACACGTCGTACGAATCGAAGTGAGGACCCACGCCGCCGCCGTCCGTCGCATAGCTGACCATCAGGTCGTCCAGGCGCGCGTCGGGCACGAAGCGGAACTGGCGCAGCAGGGCATCGGCCTTCGGCTCGTGCAGGTTGACGCCCTGCACGAGCATGGTCCATTCGCGCTGGGTTTTCGGCGGCAGTTCGGCCAGTGGGCCGTGCTGCATGTCCCAGGTGCCGTCCGTCAGCGTGACGAGGCGCGATTCGACGTGGTTCAGCTTGGCCAGTTCGGCCAGCTTGTCGACCTTGAGCAGCGGTTTGAAATTGGGGATCGCCTGGCGGATGAGCAGGGGTTTCTTGTGCCAGTAATCGCGGAGGAACTGGGCGGGCGTAATATTGCCAAGGAGCTGAGATTTTTGCATGTGCCATTATAACCAGCGCCGGCCGGGACAAACCGGTGGTAGGGTTATAATCGCAACCTTACCCACGAAAGGAAGTGCAATGAAGATTGCCCAGAACACGGTTGTGTCGGTCAACTATAAACTGTCCGACGCCCAGAACAACCTGATCGAAGACGGCGCCCAGCCGATGGTCTACCTGCACGGCGGCTACGAGAACACGCTGCCGAAGATCGAAGAAGAGCTGGACGGCAAGGACGTGGGTTACACGTCGACCATCCAGATCGAGCCGGAAGACGCGTTCGGCGACTACGATCCGAACCTGGTCAAGGTCGAGGACCGCAACCGCCTGCCGGAACCGATCGAAGTCGGCATGCAGTTCGAAGGCGTGGCCGAGGGCAGCGACGAAGAGCCGGTCATCTTCACCGTCACCGAAATCGCCGACGACAAGGTCGTCCTGGACGGCAATCACCCGCTGGCCGGCATGGCTCTGCGCTTCGACCTGTCCGTGATCGACGTGCGTGCCGCCACGCCGGAAGAGATCGCGCACGGCCATGTGCACGGCGCCCACGGCCACGACCACGGTCACGGCGAGATCGACGACAGCGAAGAGGGCGACCACTTCCGCAGCCAGCCGCTGCAGTAATCACCCACGCACGCGGTGCGCGTCGACCCGGCTGCGGCCGGGTCAGTCCTTCTTTGCGCCGTTTGCCGTCTCGGTCTTGCGGGGATCGACCCTGAACAGGGTTTTCGTCTCCGGATTCACCACCACTTCCAGCGCATCTGCACCGGCCGCCAGATGGCCGATATTGCCGCGCCATTCGATCACGGGTTTTGCCCGCACGCGCGTGCCGTCGACGAGCAAGACCTTGCCCGGGAATTTCTGCGCGAGGGATAAGATCAGCCGGCGCGGCTCCGCGAAGCCGTCGTTCTCCGGCACGGCGCTGTGCAACAGGGCGCGCAGGCCCGTCGCCTGCGACAACGCCTTCACGTCCCCTTCGGAAAACAGCACGATCGCTTCCAGCTTGTCGCGCTTGGCGATGGCGAACAGGCGGTGCAGCCAGAACCGGTTCGCCACGAGCCGGTCCTCGTACTCGTTGTTGCGTCCCGCTTCGTTCAGGTAGTGATTGTTATTGGCCGGCATGTTGACGGTCGCATACAGCACCTTGCCCACTGACCAGTGCGCATTCTCCGCATAGCTGCGGAAGCGCGGGCTCATCGACTGGCGCGTGAGGGAAAGCTTCTGTGCGCCGAGCGTCTTCGGCTCGCCGTAGAACAGTTCGCGGATGCGGTTCAGGCGCTCGATCGCATTCGTGCGGCCGGCGCTGTTGCGGCATTCGGTCCAGTCGCTGCCGGCCGGCAGCACGACGACGGGCCGGCGCGCATCGTCGATCAGTTCGCGCCGCTTCTGGTACAGCTTGTCCGTGCACGGTTCGTTCGCCCCTTTGATGCCGGTGACGACCATGAAGGCGACGTCCTTGTCGTCGTTGTCGGCGAGCGCCTGTTTGAGGCGCTTTTCGCCGCCATCGGTAAAACCGTGGCCGATGATGGCGAAACGGTGCGTGTCGTCGTCGCGGGCGTCCGCGCGGGCGCCGCCCGCGAGCGCGCAGGCGAGGACGAACAGGAGAAGCGAGCGGCGTCTGTGCATCGTCAGGCCGAGGCCAGGCGCTTGAGCTCGTACAGTCGCTCGAGCGCTTCGCGCGGGCTCAGGGCATCCGGATCGATGGCATCGAGCAGGGTCAGCGCCGGCGACTCGGCGGTCGCTTGCACCGGTGCCGCGGTCTCGGTGCCTGCCGTGGTCCCGGTGCCAGCTTCGGCCTCGTCGCACGGCGCCGGCGCGAACAGGTCGAGCTGCGGCGTCGCATCGAGCGCCTGCGCTTCCAGCCGCGCCAGGTGCTTGCGCGCGGCGCGGATCACGCCAGGGGGCACGCCCGCCAGCTGCGCCACCTGCAGGCCATAGCTCTGCGATGCGGGACCGTCCTGCACGGCGTGCAGGAACACGATGCTGTCCTTGTGCTCGACGGCCGACAGGTGCACGTTGACCGCGCTCGGATGCTGTTCCGGCAGCTGTGTCAGTTCGAAGTAGTGTGTGGCGAACAGGGTAAAACTGCGGCTCGTCTCGATCAGGTGGCGCGCGATGGCCCACGCGAGCGCGAGGCCGTCGAACGTCGACGTGCCGCGGCCCACTTCGTCCATCAGCACGAGCGAGTGTTCGGTCGCGCCGTTCAGGATCGTGGCCGATTCCGTCATCTCCACCATGAACGTGGAGCGGCCATTCGCCAGGTCGTCCGAGGCGCCGATGCGCGTGAAGATGCGGTCGATCGGGCCGATCGTCGCACTCGTCGCCGGCACGTAGCTGCCGACGTAGGCCAGCAAGGTGATCAGCGCGACCTGGCGCATGAACGTCGATTTACCGCCCATGTTCGGGCCCGTGATCAGGAGCAGGCGGCGGTCGTTGGACAGCTTGCAGTCGTTCGCGATGAAGCGCTCGATCTGGTTTTCCACCACCGGGTGGCGGCCTTCGACGATCGTCAGGCACGGCTCCTCGACCAGCTGCGGCATGCACCAGTTGTTGCGCACGGCGTGGGCGGCGAGGGCGGTGATCGTATCGAGCTGCGCGATGCCGGACGCGATGCGCTGCAGGCACACGATGTGCGGCGCGAGGTCGGCCAGCAGCAGCTCGTACAGCAGCTTTTCGCGCGCCAGCGCGCGGTCCTGCGCGGACAAGGCTTTATCTTCGAACGCCTTCAGTTCCGGCGTGATGTAGCGCTCGCAGTTCTTGAGGGTCTGGCGGCGGCGGTAATCGTCCGGCACCTTGTCGGCCTGGCCGTTCGTGACTTCGATGTAGAAGCCGTGCACGCGGTTGTACTCGACGCGCAGGTTGGCGATACCGGTGCGGGCGCGCTCGCGCGCTTCCAGGTCGACGAGGAACTGGCCCGCGTTTTCCGACAGCGCCCGCAGCTCGTCGAGCTCCGCGTCGAAGCCGCGCGCGAACACGCCGCCGTCACGGACCATCGCGGCCGGCTCCGTCGCGATGGCGCGTTGCAGGAGGTCGGCGCACGCCTCGGGGACGGCGATGGCATCGTGGATGTCGCGCAGCAGGCACGAGTCGCCCGGGATGAAGCAGCGTGCCACCTGCTCGCGCAGCGCGGGCAGCTGTTTCAGGCCGTCGCGCAGGCTCGCGAGATCGCGCGGACGCGCCGTGAGCAGCGCGATGCGCGTCGTGATGCGCTCGATGTCCGGCACGTGCGCCAGCGTGGCCGCGAGGTCGTGCATCGCCTCGCGCTGGGCCAGCGCTTCGATCGCCTCGTGGCGCGAACGGGCCACGCGCTGGTCGCGCTTCGCGTGGTGCAGCCAGTAGCGCAGCAGGCGCGAGCCCATCGCCGTGCGGCAGCCGTCCAGCAGCGAGAACAGCGTGGGCGATTCGTGGCCGCGGATCGTTTCCGTCAGCTCGAGGTTGCGGCGCGTGGACGCGTCGAGGCCGATGAATTCGCTCTCCGATTCGACCGCGAGGCTCTTCACGTGCTGCAGGCCGCGGCCCTGCGTCGACTGGGCATAGCGCAGCAGCGCGCCGGCCGCGCCGAACGCGGCGCCGAGTCCGTCCGCGCCGAAGCCGGACAGCGTGGCGACGCCGAGCTGGTCGAGCAGCGCCTTATGGCCGTGCACGACGTCGAAGTGCCAGTCCGGCACGCGTGCCGTGTGACCGACCGGGCTTTCCTCGAACAGGTCGGCGCCGCCGTCGGCACGCAGCACTTCGGCCGGCGCGATGCGTTCCAGTTCCTGCACGAGGCGTACGGCGGCCGCGCGGGCGTCGCCCGCGAATTCCATCAGCCGGAGTCCCCCGCTGGCGAGCGACATCCACGCGAGACCCGTCGTGACCACCTTGCGGTTCGCGACCGTGCACACGGCGAGCAGGGGGCGCTCGGCCTTCTCGGGGAGCAGGTCGGCATCCGTCAGCGTGCCCGGCGTGACGACGCGCACGACCTTGCGCTCCACGGGGCCTTTGCTCAGCGCCGGATCGCCGATCTGTTCGCAGATCGCGCACGACTCGCCCAGTTTCACAAGCTTGGCGAGGTACGGGTCGAGCGAGTGGAAGGGCACGCCCGCCATCTTGATCGGATTCCCGCCCGAGCTGCCGCGCGCCGTCAGGGTGATGCCCAGGATGCGCGCGGCCTTCTCGGCGTCCTCGAAGAACAGCTCGTAGAAGTCGCCCATCCGGTAGAAGACGAGCATCGTGGGGTAGTCGGCCTTGATGCTCAGGTACTGCTGCATCATCGGGGTGTGCTGGCTTTTTCCGGGTTTCGCAACTTCTCGGTCTAACGGCATGTTATCGCCTAACTTCATGATTTCTATGCGGATTTTTAGTGCTGTGTCGCTTGTCGCCGGCATCGCATCAAGTGACGTCGCTACATTTCACTTGTTCGCGTAGCGTTGTGGTTGCCTGAGCGGGCGTAACGTCGCGACGTCAAACAGGCGTGCACGGATTGTCGACAGCTACGCCAAACCGACTGTGGAAGAGGGTGATGTCGCTCGACGCTAAGCCGCCGGGCGGTGTCGCCAGATCAGCACTTTACCATGTCAGATCGGTCGACCGAAGCTAAAGGTGCCGAGGGGCGCCAGTATAAGGGAAAAGCTTCGCCAAGCCTACGCCGGCGTGAGGAATCGGGAGATGCAAAGACGGTGAAATTTTGCGTGATGACGAGCACGACACTGAGTCGTGCTGCACAGGCCAGGGAGGTCGACGGCATCGGTCGAGCAGCCGGCGATGGCGTGAAGCCACGCCAGGGTGGCGAGTCCGGCGACCTGGGTTCGGTGAAGGGCCGCGTGGCCAGCACTAACAAATTTCCAGCACGTTGGACGGAAGCTCGACCTCATGTTCCAGACCTGGTGCACGCGGCGTGCAATGAAAATACGGACTTTCGAAACGCGTTGGAGTGATCAGATTGATTGATACTGCCGATTTTCGGGCTGCTACCATCAAACTGATCTGATCCCTGCACGAGAAACGTGAATACTCCGACCACCAGGCGTTGTTAAAATTTTCGACAATAGCATTGTGCCTTCTAAGAATAACGCACGCTTCGGCCAAGCCTTGTTGTCGAGGAAAATTATTCTTCCGGTAGCTCTGCGCCTGTTCGTGAATGAGCTTGGGATCGTCGAGGCGTAGCTCGGCACAAATATCGGCCTCCTCATAAACGCAGTTTCTGATCCGATGCCTGAACATTGCAATATCGTGGCCGGTGAGCCATTCATCGATCAGTCGTTCGGCCGGGACCAGTAGTCTTATGTTGGCATCCATCCACAGGGAATATTCCGAGTCGACATATTGGTGGATCAGGATCTTGTGAATCCTTGAGTTCCTGCGCGGGGAGATGAAATTGCCATGCGCCGAGCGTTGCTCCCAAATGGAGAACGGGGAGACTCTATCAACGTAGGCGATAAATTGAGCGCCACCCAGCACCTGATTGTCAATCAGGTGGTCCCTGCCATTCGTGCATGCCGTGACTACGCTTATTTTACGTTTCATTTCGACCTCGTCAATTGTCGGGAATAATGATCCTATTTTTCCTGGTGAGAGATTTCGCTGCTGCTTTCCAGGCCGGGCGGGCGGTTTGTCATGGAAAAATACGGATTGCGATATTTGGTCGGCAGGATGAAATTTACTTTAAGTCCCGTTTCGATGGCCGCAAACATAAAGCTGATCTGATCACGCACCGAGTGTCTGCAAACCTCCGCCCACCAAGCATTGTTGAACCTGCGAACCTGCTCACTGTTTCTACGGATCACGACCGTGGTTTCCGCCAGCCCCAGTCCGCGCTGAAGGCCGGCCGTTTCATACTGGAGTACCTGATGGTCGATCACTTCCGTCGTGTCGAGGCAAAGTGCCCGGCACCGATCGGCTTCATCATAAGTACACGCACGCGTGCGATGCTTGAACACCGCAAGATCGGCTTCCTGCAAATATTCCTCGATGAGTTGATGCGCCGGCACCATCAATGCAACATTCGCGTCCATCCAGACCGAATACTCGGAAAGCGTGAACTGATGAGAAAGGATCTTATGCATCCTGGCGTTTCGACGCGGTGAGCGAAAAAGTTCTGAAACAGCACGGTGTTCCCATACGCTGTTGCCGATTGCCGGATGGTCGACATAAGCGATGAATTGGGCACCTTCCGTGTATTGGTCTTCGCGTAAGTGATCCCGGCTATTCGTCGAGCAGGTATAGACTGTAATCAAGATATCTTCCTTCCATATCCCGTTTATGAAACGAGTTGCGCGAATTCGACGTAACGTGTGCTGATGGCGTCTTTCGAAATCTGCTGGGCTAGCGCCTCGGCGCATTCCGCCAATCTCGTACGATAGGACGCACTTTTCCAGACGTCGGTTTGTGTCGGATCGCATAGTTCCAGTCCCCAGGCCTGGATCTGTCTGAAAGAGGCGCTCTCCCGATTGACGGCAGTAGGGATTCCGGAAACAAGATATTTCTGTATTTTCGTGGGGGGCTTGTAGCGCTGATTGAAATCGGTCATGTGCTTGTAATCAAATGCGCCCTCGCACGACAGCAGCAAGGACTGCTGACGGGATTCGGACCATTCGATCAAGTTGAACTGCGGGAAATTTTTTATGTCGGCGAAATCCATGTCGAGTTCTAATCGTCGAGCTAGCCGGTTCGCCGCAGCGATGCCCGCTGGATGTCGGTAATCGGTGAGGATGTCTATCGCAAACGGAATTTTTGTTCGTAGGAGGTAGCTGTAAAGATAAGGAAAATACTGATAGCCACCTATCCAAAGGAACCGCCCGTCGGGTGCTCGCAATTTTGGATCGATTCCATATTTGTTATAGTGATCGACAAACCGGACGAGCTTGTCTTTGAATAACTCGCCCATGCTCTCCGTGTGACACACGAGCAGCGAGCACGCCTCGATAAAATCCCATCCGTTTGCCAGTTCATCCTCACTCTGGTACTGATCGACAGGGAAATAGATTATTCGGAGCTTCTTGGCCTGGATGAGCGGTACGTCCATTGCAGACGCGGGGTGTTTGATCCAGAAAACGGTAGCTTCGCTTTCGATCTCACTGGCATGGCTGAAGTACCTGATCTGGAAATTTTTGGAGAGATTCTCGGCGATGTCTTTTCCCACCCAGGACCACGAAAGCAAATTTCTTTGCGGCCCAAAATACAGCGTTTGCATAGCGTCTCCTCGTGTCTAATCGACCCCCACTAGCCCTGTACTGGCATGTGCTTGTCCAGTGCCGCCGTTGCTACCGGCCGGTCACTTATTATGAGCTCAACTATTCCGGCATAACAATCCGCTGCGATGAGATGCAAGCTCATGAAGGATTGCATCGTGAAGGCTGGCTATGTTAAATGCAATAAATATTTTTGTCTGCATTTCTGGAATGGCGTCACCGGCGCCCCGGCTTGATCGAAACGTTTCAATCAACTTTTTGAGTAGTTGAGTTTGCCGCGAAAAATGTTAGATTTTGTGAGTTTTTTATTGTTTTTAAGCTGCTATGTTGGCGGGTTTCGCTTCTGAATTTGACAAACATACGTATCCGTTTTGGATGAATCGCGTTGATTTTTATGGGAATTTTCGTTTCGCTCAAAATTTTGATTGTTTTGAAAGCGTAAATTTCTTGGGACAATTGCATGTATAAAATGTGTGTCGATGAAACCCGTTACGTACGTTTGCGACGTTTTGGCAGATGGCCCGGCAAAGGTCGGCATAACTCCTGAGTCAAACATGGGGGGGCGGGCTTTGTTTTGCCGACTGCACGATCAGGAGGGGCTTTGCATGTTCAGGCAGAATACGTCGTTTCTTGAAGCGGTTGTTCGACGCTCGATGACATTGGGAGTGGTTCTCATGCTCGCCGCATGTTCCCGATTCGCTGTTGCAGAAATGCGGACGCTTGAATACCGCGTAGCTGCATTTGATGGGTACAGCGAATTCACATGTGTCCGTTCGGGATCGTCGGTTTGCTATGTTGCGGTCGGAAAGCCCAATGACGTGCAATTCGGTAGCTATCGAATTGCGGCGGGAGAAAGGCTGCGCATGGAAAACCCGAAGAACGATATGTCATATTGCGTCAGCCCCGATGGCGCGCAGGAATGGCCAAAATGTAGTTCCGGTTTATGGACTGGCGCATTGAAGACTTCTCATTCAGCGAAACAGCTGTACGCCGATTCGAAGTGATGTGATCCTTGCCCTTGTCGAATATGCGGGCTCCGATGAATATCTGATGCGGATTGAATCATGGTTGAAAACTATATAGCTGACATTATTTCGCCGCAGTCTTTCGAGTCCGATGGTAGCCACGACATATTGGCGACGGCATATCTGAAAGGCATATTCGGCAAGCTCAATCGCGCCACCCCGACCGATTCGCCTGCCCGCCACGCCATCGATCACACGCTTTTGCCAATGCTGGGCCAACTGCCCACCACGAGCCTCTGTTGGCAACCGGAAGTCGGGGCAGTCATGCAAAGAATGAGGGAAGGCAATCTGCAGGGCGCTGCCGCGCAGGCTCTGCTGACCTTGCATGCGCTGGGCTTGCCGGGGAATTGGGAGCTGACCCTGCGCGAACCCACCCGCTTCAGCTTCGCCGGCATCTTCTTCATCTGGCACGGTGCCATGGCCGTCCATGGCACCGGCAACGAGCTGCGCATGAGCGGTGCCGAGGGCAGGCATTTGTCCCTGGTGCGACGGGATAACCGGTGGGCAGCTGCTGCGGAGGGCGGTGCGCAGCCACTCTCGTACCGCCAGCCCGGCTACTGCCGTCATGACCGTTTTGGTGGCGTGTATGTCCACGACTGGACGGAGCCGGACGTGGCGGGTGAGGATATCGTGGTGGAATGGCCGATCACGTTTGAATGCGAAAAAACCGAGTCGCTGGTGGGGGCGGCACTGGACACCATCGACGCCGGATTAACTGTGCTTGGGCAGACCGACGAGAAGTACTTGCGCTGGGTCGGCAAGTTGTTCCGCGGTGTGGCGGCCGCGCCGCGCCGCTACGACGACATGCGCCAGAGCGGCAGCTACCTGGATCACCCGGGCGTGTTCAATTGCGGCTTTCCCGGCTTTGCCGCGGAATCGACCGCCGAGGTGATCGTGCACGAAATGAGTCATCAGAATTTCCTCCTGCTCAATTCCGTGTTCCCGTTGTGCGTCGACCATGCGGATGATCTGATCTATTCGGCCCTCAAAGGACGCAAGCGTCCGCTGAGCCGTGTACTGTTCGCCTACCATGCTGCCGCCAATATGGCGCTGTTCTGGGATGACCTGGCTGCGAAAAAGCCGCTTCACCCCTATTACGAAGAGGAGCGGCAGGCCATGTACCGCCACGCACGGTCGCTGTCGGAGGGCATCGCCAAGGCGCGTGGCCTGACCGAGGCGGGCGCATATTTCTTTAAACGCCACAACGCCATGCTGGGCGAGCGCGGGATTGTAGATCATGCCGCTTAGTCACGCGACCACGCCTGCTCCGGCCGGCCGGGCAGGTTTCGCCCACTTGCTTGGCCACGTCGAGACGTGGCTGTGTGCAACAATGCAGCACATCGCGCCGATGATGGCGACATCCATCAAGGAACGGTTGTTTCGCCAAAAGTGCCTGAACGAGCTCGCGTTCTACCTGAACTGGCGCGACCTGCGCCAGCTACCTTACAGCGCGGAAGCGCGGCGTATGTCGGACTTCGTGGTGGGTAACTGCGACGGCGAATATCTGGAGTGGGCTTGCCGCCGCCCACAGCAGAGTCTGCTTCACACGCAGACCTTCGCCCATGTGCTGCGTCATGACCGGCAGAATGCAGCAACGACCACCCTGTTGCTGCACCTGCTGAGCGGGCGCTTCAGTTGGCACACCGAGCTGCTGGCTTGCCGCCAGCTGGACATTCTGGTGGCCTGCCGCGAGGCGGGCGCAGCGGCGCCGATCGATGCCCGTACCGTCGTCGCGGCTTCCAGCCTGGCACTTCCGCCTTGCCCCCTTCTGAGCGACGACGAAGCCTTTTATTCGTTGACGCATACGGTGGGCTACACCTATCTGCTGAACGTGGATGCTTTTCCACCGGGGGCCGAGACGATCGCCGCGCTCGAAGGCGGGTTGTGCCGCGCGATCGCCACGGCCGACCTGGATCTGGCGTTGGAGCTGTTGCTGTGCCAAATCGTAAGTGGCGCTCCGCTCGATGGCGGGGCCCGGCTGGTCTATGCCGCGCTTGCGGATGGCCTGCGCGACGGCGCGGTATTGGAAACATCGCGTCCTTCCGCTTCCTTGCGCGATTTTTTGGCCGAGCGAGCCGATGAACGCTGGGCCGCGGCCTTTCATCTGATGTTGCTGGCCGCGCTCGTGCTGACGGCGCTGGAAGAGTCGCCACGACGGGACGATCTGCTGGGCGACGGCGACAATAGTTTTGCCCTTGTCTACGGTCGTTGTGCGCATCTCCTGCAGCGCCATCAGATCGTGGCAGGGCTGGCCGAGGCAATGCGCCTGATACCGGTTGACGCAGGCCAGCGGCGTCTGGTTCGCGGCATCGATGAGCACGTGGCCGCGCTGCGCAATCCCGACGGCAGCTTCGGGCGATTTTTCGACGAGCGCCGCCTGTACTACGCCAACGTCCCCACCGGGAAATTCACTGATGTGACTGCACCTGTCCAGGACGCCTGCACGCGCTACCTGGCTCGCGGCGCCATGCACTCAACCGACGAAGGAATCGCCTGATCATGTCCGTCATCGCCTCTGTTGCCGCGCCGTCCGAGACCGCGCCACCGTTCACGCACACAGGACAGACCGCATCCGCTGTCGATGTTGTCGTGCCGCTGCGCCATCTTGCAATCGTGTTCAAGGTCACCGAGCGTTGCAACCTGGCTTGTCCTTACTGCTATTTCTTCTTTTCCGACGACCAGTCGTACAAGGAGCATCCGGCGATCGTACCGGAGGAGACTGTGACCGGCATCGTGGCCTTCATCCAGAATGCCATCGCCGAATGTGGCATCAACAGAGTCCACATAGGTTTCCACGGCGGCGAACCGCTATTGCTCAAGCGTGAGTATTTTTCCCGCGTGTGCCAGCAGCTGATCGATGGGCTCGGATCGCGGTGCAAGCTCGGTCTGAGCATGCAAACCAACGGCGTGCTTATCGATGAAGCTTGGATCGATGTGTTCGAACGTTTCGACCTGGCGGTTGGCGTAAGTTTCGATGGCGATCGCGAAGTCCACAATCGCACGCGCGTCACCAAAAAGGGCCGGGGTACGTATGATGAAACGCTGCGCGGCTGGCGTTTGCTGGAACAGGCGGCGCAGGCCAAACGTATTCCTGCGCCGGGGGTTCTTTGCGTAATCGCCCCGGACAAGTCCGGCAGTGCCACGTTTCTGCACTTCGTGCGTGAACTGAAGGTGAAGAACCTCGACTTCCTGTTGCCGGATCTGACCCATGATTCGATCGACGTGACCGAGCATTTCATCGAGCGCTGTGGCGATTACATGGTTGACGTTTGCAAGGCGTGGTTCTCGCACGGCGACAAGAACGTTACGGTGCGCTTCATGCGCCGCATCATGCGCATGCTGCTTGCGCGCACGATCCAGGCGCCCGATCCGGTTCACGCGCCGCGCGCATCGTACACGCTACTGACCGTGTCATCGAACGGCGATATCTCTCCGGATGATGTGTTCCGTACGCTCGACTGGCGATTCCGCGAAACCGGCTTCAACGTAGCCGCCAGCACCCTGCGCGAAATTCATGACGGCCCCATGTGGAGCGAATTGCGCAGCAGTGTGGACAAGCTCGCGCCCAAGTGCGGCGCCTGCCTGTGGCGCGGTGTATGCGGTGGCGGCTTGATGCAGCACCGTTATTCGATGCGGCGCGGCTTCGACAATCCGTCGATCTACTGTAAGGCACTCGAGCGCTTGTACACCTATATTTGCGCCCAGTTGGTCAAGGGCGGGATGTCGGTGCAGGATCTCGAGCGGCGGCTGGCCGGCCTGGCGTCTCATGCCGCGCCGGCGCAGGTCGCGGCGGAACTTCAGACGGCGAGCGTCGCATGAGCAGCGGCGTGATCATGCGGGCGCCCGAATCGGCCCCTGTCGCATTGGCCGCATCGCCGGCCGCGCCGTATCTGAGCCTTATCCTCAAAGTGACTGAGCGCTGCAATCTGGCCTGCCCGTACTGCTACTTCTTTTTCGGTGGTGACGAATCGTACAAGGCGCATCCACCGTTCATGGACGAGGGCGTGCTTGAGAGCGTGGTGGCGTTCATCCTCGACGCGCGCGGCAAGCATGGATTCCGCCACGTCCGCATCGGCATCCACGGCGGCGAGCCGTTACTGATGAAGAAGGAACGATTCGTCGCCATGTGCCGCCTGTTTCGCGAGGCGCTGGGCGATGAGCCTGCATTGACTCTGTGCATCCAGACCAATGGTGCGCTGGTCGACGAAGCCTGGGTGGAAATCTTTGGCCAGTACCAGATCCGTGTCGGCGTCAGCATCGACGGCCCCGAGCACATTCATGATCGCAATCGCATCACCAAGCGCGGCGCCGGTTCGTACGCGGCTACCGAGAAGGGCTGGCAGTTAATGCAGCAAGCTCACCAGGCGGGCCGCATGCATCCTCCATCAATCCTGTGTGTTGTCTCCCCCAAGGAAGACGGCGCCGCCATTTTCAGGCATTTCGTCCAGGTTCTGAAGGCGGGGGCCGTGAACTTTCTGCTGCCGGACATGACGCACGATGCATTGCCATTCAGCCCCGGCGTGGTGGACGATTGCGCGCGCTTTCTTAACGAGGTCAGCCGTGCATGGGCGCGCGGCGAAGCGGGTGGCGTGCACGTGCGCGTGCTCGACGAGATTGCCGGTCCGTTGCTCAACGACGAGCTGTACCGGCGCAGCGCACAGCGCCCCAGTCCGCTGAACCAGGTGTGTGTGTCCTCCAATGGCGACCTGTGCCCGGATGACGTGATCCGCACCTATGCGCCGCGTTTCGCCGATACCGGTCTGAACATCCGTGAGCATCGTTTCAGCGACGTGACCGCGCATCCCGCGTGGCGGGCACTCGCCGAGACCCCTCTGCCTCAGCAGTGCGAACAATGTACCTGGCGCGACATTTGCGGTGGCGGGATGCTTCAGCATCGTTTTTCAAAGCGCAGGCAGTTCGACAACGCATCGATTTACTGTAGCGCCTTGATGACGGTGCACACCCGCATGGCGGCCCAGTTGGTCAAAGGCGGCCTGTCCATCGTCGAGCTGGAAGAACGCCTGAGCCGTTTTCTTGGGCGCCCCGTATGACGGCGGCGGCCGGCGCCCCGGTGTCGAGAATGCAGTAGAAACGAGCACGATGCAGTGCATAACCTGGGGTGTTCCCAGGTAATTCGGCGTGACTACGGTTGCGCATTTTATTGACTATCCAAAGGAAATTGACATGTCTGAGATTGCCAAAGTTCTGGAAGCTACCAAAGAAGTCGAAGCTGGCCCGCACATCGATCGGCTCGCCGAGCTGGTTGAATCGCAGATCAGCAACGTGATCGGTGGTGGCTACTCGCAATACGGCGGCTGGCACAACAAGGACTCGAACTAAGCGCTAGCTGCCTGGACCGCCTGTTGGGGTGACCCGCAGGCGGTTTTCAGGGACGCGGCGCTACGCGTTCCTGAACCGTTCTTTATGGTTGCCTAAAGGGGATTGATATGCCTGATTTATCCGCATTGTTATCTGCGGCGGATGTCGCACACAAAGAAATCGAAGCCGGCAAGAATATCGATGCACTTGCTGTGCTGATCGAATCGCAGATCAGTAACGTGATCGGCGGTGGCTACTCGCAATATTGCGCCTGGCACTGCAAAGACATGCAATAAACGTCGAGGTTCGGATTCGTACTGGGAGCTGCCTCGCGCCTGCGCCGGCTTCCGGCATCGGTCGCGCCGATACGGGGACGCCGCAGGCACCCGGCGCAGGGCATTGCCTGGCGTGTTGGCAGTTATCTTTCCTGCATGATTTTTACTGCATACATTTTGACAGACTGAGGGAACGGACATGGCTGATTTTTCTGCACTATTGAGCATTCCCGATAGAGAAACCGATATCGACTTGCACGTCGACACATTGGCTGCGCTGGTGGAATCGCAGATCGCCAACGTGGTGGGCGGCGGCTATTCGCAATACTACATTTGGCACAATAAAGACACGCAATGAATAAATGTTCAGATTCCCTCCTTTGTTAAAAGCAGTCCAATACAGCATGGTGGAACAGGTGATGGAACTGGGGAGATTGCCGCAGGATGCAGCCGCACTTTATCAGCCCGCTCAGCGAATAAATGATCGGATCGGCAAAGCGATCGAAGCCGACGATGCGCAGCTTTACCGCCTCGACGAAAAAACGCTGACGTCGACGCTGGCGAGCGTGGTTGCAACAAGGAGAAGAACTGAATGATCTCCGCAAGGAAACCGGGTCAGCGGAAGTCAACAGTGAGCCCCCTGATTGTGCTCGCTGCCGTGCTTGCGGCGGGTACGGTGCGCGCGGCTGGCCAGGCCGGAGCCCCTGCGGCTGGTACCGTGGCCGGCGGCGCAGCGGAAGTCGCACCCTCCCGGCCAAGCCCCATGGCGAAGGTAATGGTCACTGGCTTGGCGCAGGACTACGACGCCCGGCGCGAGGACACCGCCAGCAAGAGCGTGGTGACCCAGGAGGAGATCGTCAAATATGGGGACACCTCGACCCTGGATGTGCTGAAGCGCGTTCCCGGTGTGACTATTACCGGCAGTACTGTGCGCATGCGCGGACTGGGCGCCGGCTATACCCAGATTCTGGTCAATGGCGACCGGCCGCCTCCGGGCTTCTCGCTGGAGACCCTGTCCCCGGCGGTGATCGAGCGCATCGAAGTGAGCCGCGCGGCCACAGCGGATGTTTCGACACAGGCCGTGGCCGGCTCGATCAATATCATTCTCAAACGTACGATCCAGACGGCGCAGCGCAATCTGCGCTTGGGCTATGCGGACGAGCGGAACGAGCATGGTCCCAATGCTACTGTCCTGCTGGCAGACAAGGAAGGCGCACGCGCCTGGTCGCTGGCCCTGAACATGTCGCACAGCGATGAGCATCGCCTGATAAGCGGCGAGGAAGCCGGTTGGGATGCGAGCGGCGTACCCAACCTGGCGCGCAGCTCGCGGGCGAACGTGGACCCCATGCGCGGTACAAACTTGTCGTTTACGCCGCGCGTCACCTGGACCTTGGCGCCGGGCGAGCAGCTCAATGTGCAAGGATTCGTCAATGCGTCGCGTTCGTCGAACGATGGTGAAGGCACGACCGTCACCACGCTCGGCGCGCCGCTTGATTACCCCGCGCTGCGCAACATCAATCACAACGGGTCGGATCATGCCCGTGTCGAGGGCAACTGGACCCGCTCGCGCGACGGCAACAAGCTCGACATCAAACTCAGCCTTGGCAAGGGTCACAGCCACCGCGACTTGGACCGCAGCGCCGGCGCGAACCTGGACGCGCCGATGCGCTTCACCAGCATTCCGCGTCATACGGGTTATTGGCAAGTCTCGACCCAGGGCAAATACAGCTACGGCGGTGTGGAAGGGCACGCCTTCACGATCGGCTGGGATGGCGGGACAACCGATTCAAACGAACACATGGACAAAACCGACCAGCTTGTCGGGGCAAGTCCCGTGGTCGACCTGCAGCGTAGCACGGCGCAAATCGCGCGAATCGCCTTGTTCGCACAAGACGAGTGGAGGATCCAGCCGCTATGGTCGCTGTATCTGGGGACTCGTTGGGAAAGCGTGCACATCTTCACGGAAGGGAACCGCTACGCGCCACTGCGTTCGCGTAGCAATGTTTTCAGTCCCATCGTCCAGACGCTCTATAAGCTCGACGCGAAGGGAGAGAGTCAGCTACGCCTGGCCCTCAGCCGCACCTACAGAGCGCCGTCGACCGGCGACCTGGTGCCTTCCCGCGTCGAGTCGCTCAACAATTCGTCCACCGAGCCCGACCAGGTCGGCAATCCTGCCTTGCAGCCCGAACTGGCGCTGGGCGTCGACGCCGCATTCGAGCGCTTCTGGTCAAACGGGGGATTGTTCAGCGTGAGCGCCGGCTATCGCGAGATTAACAACTATATCCGTCGCGTCGTGGTCGAGGAACGTCCCCACTATTTTTCCAGCATGCCGGTTAACGCCGGGCGCGCGCATGTCTTCACGCTGGAGGTGGAGCTCAAGTTTCGCCTTAACCAGTTGTGGAGGGGCATGCCGCCAGTCGACCTGCGCGCCAGTGTGGGACGCAACCGTTCGCGGGTGGACGGCGTACCCGGTCCGTACAACCGGCTGGACCAGCAGGTTCCTCTCAGCGCCACCTTGGGCGCGGACTATCGCGGCGCGGCCCTGACGATGGGCGGCGCACTGATGTTCAGCCAGGGCGGACCAGTACAGGTATCGACCACTCAGCTTACCCGCCTGCAGTCGCGCCGCGAGCTCGATCTGTACGGATTGTGGAAGTTCTCCGCGGCCACCCAGCTACGCATTGCCGTTAACAACCTGACGGGTATCGACCGCACCACGGACGACAGTTTCGTAGAAGGCACGGGAACCGTACGGCGCTTCAACCGTATCCCGTTCGGCCCGCGCCTCGTGACCACGTTGGAGCACAAATTTTGAACACGGCGGCACCTGCGCAACCCCTGACCCCATCAACAATACGAAGGGCAAATCGCGATGAACAAGATGACACGGCATGAGCCACTGACCCGGCCGCAATGACATGAGTACCTTGTTCCAAACCACTTACGTCGGTTTCTCCGCCGTCAAGCTGAAGAACGCACAAACTGTCTGGATCAACCAGGCTTATGCGGCGCAATCCGATTCCGGTGCGTGTCCGTGGCAGGCCTTTGCCGCGCGTTTCGCGTACATGATCCCGGGTGGCCCCGTATTCGACAACCTGCAGTTCGACGGCGCCGACCGTATCACCCTGCTGGCCGAGCGCTATGGTGGCAGCGGGATCGGTGACAACGGTGGAGGGGTACGCTGCGGCACCGTGGACGCCTTTCAAATCAAAGGGCTTGGACAGAACCTGCTGGTGGGCAGCGCCACAGACGTGGCGCATTCGTATGGCGGTTTGCGCGCGGCGGCGGCGGTGCACGAAGCGGTGTATTCCGAGTTGCTCGACCGCATTCTCCCGCAGGGCGCCGCGCGGGCCTGGGGCATCATACTCACTGGGCCCGATGCGGCATATGGCGCGGCACCGGCGCGTGAGTGGGGCGCCCTGCTGGTGCGTGAGAACGTGATGCGCCCGGCCAATTTCATGCGCGCCCCCGACTATGTGGCGTCGCATCCAGATGCGCTGGGTATGCTTTCCGATGTCGGCCGGGTACGCCGCCTCAATCGAGAACTGAAGTCCCGCCTGGATCAGAGTGGTGGCGTCGGACGTTTCCTGATCGGTTTCCTGGCCAAATGCGCGAGCCAGTTTGCCTTTGCGCGTGTTGCGCGTCTCATGCACGGTGGCGTGAGTCCGTCGAATTTATCGCTGGACGGGCGCTGGCTGGATCTGACAAACACGGTGTTTCTCCGTAGTGACCAGAACAATTCGGGTGCCAGCGCGGTGACCTTTTACGACGAGATCGAATCCCCGGTCGGGGTGGTCGCCGAATTCGCCAGCACCTATGCCAAGTACAACTGCTGCGAATTGCAGGTTGCGCCGCTGGTCGAGTTCTACCGCGCGCGCGTGCGCGCAGAGATCGATGAACGGATGGCCTACCTGTTTGGCCTGGATGGTGCCGGAACGTTCGCCGAAGGGCTCCCGGTCGACCTGGCGCTGCTGCGCGCCGCCGGGTGGAGCTTGCTGTCGTCGGCGCCGCCGGTCTATAAGGGCTGGCCTGCAGCGCTGCCGGAAGACGACCCGCTCACTGAGCTGGTCGAAGGGCTGTTCTTGTCGCTCGTCGAGCCCGCGCGCGGCATGTCGAAAATCAGTGCGGCGCTTCCCGCTTTCGATAGATCGGACGCGCTGCCGGATGCGTTCCGGACGCTGATGGCGGCCTGCGCGCCCACGCGCGCTCCGGCGGGAGTGGCCATCATCGCCATGAAACGCGCGCGCTTGCCGGAATTCTATTTCAAGTACCGCATGGCCGACCATGTACGCGCGCTGATCCACAGCGGCGATGTGGCGGCCGTGCGTGCCATGGTGACGCAGATCCAGTCTGTCGCCGCATGGATTTTTGACGGCTGGGTAGACGGTCGGTTGACCATCTGGCAGGGCGCCAACGGCGCACTGGTACTGGACGGCGCGGGCCATTACGTGCTGGACGCCGGTGGCGCACGGCGGCGCTTTCTCCACGCACGGGAGGTGCGTGCCGCCCTGGCCGATGCCCAGTCGGGTAGCTGGACCGTGGCGCACTACGATTTCTTCCCATGGCTGGAGCGTACCCTGGCGCTGGTCCAAACACTGGAGGAGTGCGCATGATCGATCCTGGCGTGTTGCTTGAGGCGCTGGAATTGCGCGTCCGTTTTCGTATGAAGACGTCTCCGGAGGCCCTGCTTTACCTCGCCCGCTCCGCGCGCAAAGGCATGCTGCGCATCCTGCGCGATACGCTCCGGCGTCCGATCGGATACGTCGCATGGGCCGAGGTGAACAAGGAGTCGCTCAGGCGCATGCAGAGAGTCGGCCTGGGCATGCTGGCGCATTACGAGTGGGACGAAGGCCGTTTGGTCGTCATTGTCGATGCGGCCTTCGCACCGGGCCGCGCGCGCAGTCTGGCACAGCCGCTGACGGCCGCCTTTGCGCGCCGGCGCGTGGTGGTGCTGGCACGTAGCCATGGCTTTTCCTTGTATGCGCGCAGCGGCGACGAATTCCTGCACGTACGCACACAACGTTTCGCGAAGGAACTCGCTTCGGGCCACTTGCCCGCGACCTGACACCGGCACATGATGGGATCAACAGTATTTTTTCATAACGGCTTTGGCGACTACGTCATCAATCGCGGTGCGCTGGCCCTGCTGGCTCGCCATCTGCCGCGTCCAGTCCGGCTGATATATGGCGACGGGCCGCATGTCTTCCTGGTGCGCGATCTGCCGTTCGACGATTTTGTGCCTGTCCAGGTTTCCGGACCCAACGGTGGACGGGGACGGCAGTTCTCCTCCCCGCTGCCGGACGGGTCTGGTTGGTCGGATCTGCTGGTCAACCTGGCATCGTGGGAAGGTGCGGGCATCGAACAGTTGCGCGCACAGCTCGCCCCGGCGCGCTATGTATGGAACGCGGCGTGGCGCGAATGGCATGCAGACGGCCCCAACGCCGTTGCCCTGGCACACGCGACGGTGCGCGCGGTCAGCCCGTCGATCGGCGTGGCCGGATTGCGCCTGCCGCCGTCGTTCGACGCACAACTGGAGGAGGCGGTGGGACGGATACTGGCCCAGCTGGCGCAGCAGGGCTACCCGCGCCATCTGAGCGTGCATCTTGACAGTTCCGAGGAAAAGCCTTGGCCATTGGCCGAACTGGGGCGTGCCGTCTGTGCGCTACTGGCGAGCGACCCCGAGTTGTGCGTACTTGTCGTCGGACGCAGTGACCATCTGCCGAGGTGCGCCTGCCATGGCCGACGGATCCTGTTCATGAAGAATTTCTCGCTGCAGGCGTCGATGAGCGTGGTGGCGCGGAGCGCCGCCTTTCTCGGTGTCGACTCGGTCATGATGAAGGTGGCCGACGTGTCCGGTGTTGGCGGCGCCGCCGTGTTTGCCACCCGGCGCGACGCCAGCCGTTGGGGTTATTTCTGGACGCCGGCCCGGCAGGTGGTGTTAACCGATGAAGCCGCCCCGGACATCGAGGAACAAGTCAGGGTAGCCCTCCTTGCTGCGCTCGCCCGGACGGTGCGCAGACCCGTCACCGACACGATCGGCCAGTGAGCCGAGAACGAGGACACCATGAGCATTTTTCGAAAAGAAGCCCTTGAATACCAGTGTGTACGATTGTCGGGCACGGTGTACCTGAAGGCTGACCGGCGGACCACTCGCATGGCCTTCGGCTTCATTGCCCTGGCGGCGTTGTCGATGTTCGCCTTCGAGCGCATGGAGGTATCCAGCTCGGCGGCGCTTTCCTGCCGTGTGACGGCAGCGCACCAGGCGCTGATCGGACCGCCGGCCATGCGTGTCGGTGCCGGTGTTCGCCTCGAACGCATCGATATCGCGACCGGCGTTCAGGTGGTCACCCTGGACACGCCGACCGTGACGGCGGGCAGCGGTGGGGAGCGGGTCGTGCCTCTCGACAAAGGAGCCACTGTCGGGCCGTGCGTTGCCACGGCGCGGTTCGCGCTCAGGCCGGCTCAACTGATTGTCGCCAAGTTGACCAAACAGCACTGATACCGGGATTAACTACGGAGCACTTCCCTCATGAGAAAACGAAACCGGCACGCCCCGATCACGCCCATCCTGCAAAGCACGGCGACCGACTGTGGCCTGGCGTGCATGGCGATGATCCTGCAGGCACATGGCTCCACGGTCAACCTCGAAGGACTGCGCAAAAGCGTGCACGCGTCCGCCCAAGGCGTCAGCGTGATGCAGCTGCTGGCGACGGCTGACACCTTCGGGTTGTTCGGCCGTGCCGTCAAGGTGGAGCTGGATGCACTGTCCGCTCTGGCGCTACCGGCCATTCTGCACTGGAACTTCAACCATTATGTCGTGCTGGAGCGTGTCAATGGCGACACCGCCACTATCCTGGATCCCAGCAAGGGCCGCATGGCCATGCCGATGGCGCGGCTATCGAAGCACTTTACCGGCGTCGCGGTGGAGTTCACCCGGTTGCCTGACTTCAAGGCCGTCATCCAGCTGGTCGGCGTGTCGATCTCCGACTTGTGGACGCGATTGGATGGGTGGCGCAGCTCGGCCGTGCTGGTAGCGGCCATTTCGATCATCATTCAGCTGGGAATCGTCGTGGCGCCGCTGTTCATGTCGGTGATTATCGACCAGGCCATCGCGACCCGTTCGGTGGAGATGTTGGAAGCAATCCTGTTCGCAACGGCAGGGGCACACGTGATAGTCGTCGCCGGTGAACTCATTCGTCGGCACCTGCTGCTCGCATTGGGGACCGGGCTGATTGCCCAGCTCAACCTGAATCTGGTGAATCATCTGCTGCGCTTGCCATACGGATTCTTTCAGCAGTCGCGCTTGAACGATGTGCTCAGCCGGATCGAATCGATCCGCGACGTCAAGGGGGCCCTGACGGAAGGGGCGATCCCGTTCGTTATCGACGGCCTGTTCTCGATTTTTATCCTGGTCTCATTCATGTTCCTGTCGCCGGCGCTGGCGAGCATCATGCTGGTCTTTTTCGCCGCCTTCGCGCTGACCCGCGTATGGTCCTACAAAAAACTGCGCATCATGAACGAGCTGGTGCAGGATCGCAACGCCGAAGAACGCTCGCAGATCATGGACACTCTCCGTGGAATTCAGACTGTCAAGGTGCTCAATGCCGAGTCGGCGCGGTTATCAGCCTGGCACGGCGCCAACCTGGCCGCACTGGAAAGCGTACAGGTGCAGCAGCGTTACCAGGCGGTGATGCGCGCCTCGAATAGCGGAATGGCCGCGCTTGAACTGATCATCATTACAGGATTGGCGGCCATGCTCGCGATCAAGGGGACGATCTCGGTGGGCCTGCTGTTTTCCATCGTAGCGTTGCGTCAGCAATTTCGGGAACGCGCCTATCCGCTGATCGAGCGGGTGCTCGAATTCAAGCTTCTTCATGCGCGCCTGCAGCGTTTGTCGAGTATTGTCACGACCCCCAAGGAGTATGAGACCGACACGGACGCGCCGCCCGCTCTGGATATGGCCAATCTGTCGATCGACATCTGTAATCTGCATTTCCAGTATGCGCCGCAAGGCGCCAGACTGTTCCAGGGGCTGGACCTGCATGTCGCGCCGGGCTGCTTTATCGCCATTAAAGGCAAGTCGGGCCTGGGTAAATCCACCCTGATCCGTGTCCTGCTGGGCCTGGTAACGCCGGAGGAGGGACGCATCCTGATCGGCGGTATCCCGCTGGAAGGCGCCACCGTCAGTGCTTTCCGCAATATCGCGGCGGCGGTGATGCAGGATGACCAACTGTTCGGCGGTACACTGTTCGACAATATCAGCGGCTTCGATCCTAATGCCTCGATCGAACGAATTCATGAAGCGGCCCGGTTGGCCTGCGTGCACGATGACATTCTCGCGATGCCGGCCGACTATTTCGGTCAAGTGGGCGACATGGGTGCCAGCCTGTCCGGCGGCCAGCGCCAGCGAATCCTGCTGGCGCGCGCCCTGTACCGCAAGCCCCGCATCCTGTTCCTGGACGAAGGCACCGCTAATCTGGATCTCGCCTGCGAAGCACAGATCATCCAAAACATCCGGCAACTGGGCATTACGGTCATTTGCGTAGCGCATCGTGCGCGCGCACTTGAAGTGGCCGATGAAGTCTATGAGCTGCGCGAAGGAAAGCTGAGGCGTGAGGAAGCGCCGGCGGCGGAAACACCCCTCCTGGTCCGAGCCGGCTGAGCGGTGCACGCTGCGGGGCCAGACCCCGAGGCCCCGTTACACGTGGGCCTGTTTCGAGGCGATGGCCAGCGTGGTCAGGTCGGCCAGGCGGGTATCGCTTACGCTGTTCCATAGCGCGTCATTCTGCTTGAAGAAGCTGAGCCTTTTGCGCCGGTCTGCCACGCTTTCATGTACTTCCGGCCGTGCAGTCTTGACCGTCGTGAAATAGTTGAAGCTTTGTAGTCGATAGTGATTGTTCAGAAGCGCGAAGCGACCAAGTTGTTCCTCCTGTAGTGCAATGAAGGACTCGCCATCCGCCGGACTGCCATCGGAGAGCACGATGTGACCACGTCGGGTGCGTGGATTGTGTTGCGACATCTCAATGAGCGCGTCGGGGCGCACGATTGGTTTGAGAAAGGAACGGCTGACCTGTGCCGGACCGCGCCGCGTGAACCCATGGATGACCGAAGCGGGCTGCATGACATGGCCGGAGGAACCAAAGCTCAGCCATGGAATAAACACTGCTTCAGCATCGCCGAACCGTGCGAGAACCGAGGGTATCGGGGCACCGTCGCAGGAGTAGATGAATTCGTCCAGGTCGAATATCCCCAGCCAGTGTGCACGGGCGCTGATGTGCGCCAGCAATTCGCTGTAGGCGCCGATCTGATAGCCGTCGCGCGCGCAGTCGAATAGCTGCACCGTTCCGGCCTCGAGATACGGTGTCAACGCGTCGAGGTAGTCGTCGTCGCTGTTGTTATTGATGAGATAAAAGCGCTCTACGCCAAAGCGCAGATAATGGTCGAGCCACTCGCGCAGAACATGCGCTTCGTTGCGGAAAACAGCCATGACAGCCAACTGGCAGGCGTGTAGTGCGGGGCGGTTTGCGGGACAGGGAGAGACATGCATGAGTGGCGCGAGCAAGTGAAGTAGTTGGGTTCGCTACGCGCGATCGCCTGGCGTAGCCGTCACGGTATCGGAATTGATCCACAGGGCTGCCAGGACGTCATGCGCTCCCGCACTCAGCGGTCACATTGGCGGGAACGGCTCGCGCCTGAGCCCTGTCTCTGTTAAACGGGCTTTCCATCAGAATCCGGTCGATATCATGTTCCGACAACGCTTCATCGGCACGTGCCTGGCCTTTGCGACCCAGGATAGCGATATGGTGCGGCTTGACCGCAGCGACGCCCACGATGGCAAGCCCCACGTAGCGGTATAGTCCCAGCACACTCGCGGTGTCGAATACGTGCTGATGCACGCCCCGGTGCAAATGCGCCTCCGCAAACCAATGCTCCGAGTGATTCTGGGTGGACAGCGCTGCCACTTCCGCATAGTGCGTCCGATCGTCCTCAGGAACATCTTGATCAAAATCATCGATCAGATGGGCTAACGGGGTAACCGGTCGATTGCGGTCGAATGTGCCTTCGCCGTGAGGGATAACCTGCAGCAGCAGTCCGTCAGGTTTCAGTGCGGATAGCCAGGACCTCAGGGCCTTCAAAGGATTGGCGATGTGTTCCAATACATGTGATCCAATGATCACGTCATAAGTCGCGTCATCGATCCATTTCAGGGACGTGGCATCCCCTACATATTGTCTTCCAGTAGGGCGTCCCGCCGCATAGCGGAACTCACCGCCTGCGACAAGTGGTCTTCCACCCCAATCGAGAGGACGGGGATGGGAAAAATCATCCAGACTCTCCACGTAAGAATAGACCGGGAATAAATTTTCCTCCCCAAAGATCCCGCTGGGTCCCGCGATCTCCAAGCCGCGCAGGCCGCGTAATAACTCCAGATTCAATTGTTGTCGCATAGTGTCCTAATTTAAAAACAATTCACGGTTGCTCACAACGACGCTGATGCCATGAAAGGACTTGGAATCGAACCGTCAGGCCCATGCCAGGAATGGTTGACGGGGCTGTCCATGAAAACCCACGAAGCATTTTCTGGGTTGGCGCGGCAGTCGTTTGCCACACAGCACGGAACACGCACCAGAGTCTAGTAGGGGAGTGATTCCAACATTCTCACAAAATTTCACAATTGGAAAACGATCACTTTGGTGATTGAAATGGAGTGATCGACATGTGCATCGGGGCGAGGCCGGAATTGTGGAATATGATCTGGCCGTTTCAGGAATACCAGCTTGAATCGGTGTCATCCGAATCGGTGCGATACCATTCAGGCACTTCTGAACTGCAGTTTGCGTTGGATGATTTTTCGTGCGAACGATAACGCTGCGCCGGGCCGCAGGACAGGGCAGCCCGGCTGCAAACTTAAGGCAACAAATACCGCCGCCGTTGTCCCTGCACCGCCAACACCCTGAGCGCCGTCTCCAGTCGCACCCGCCGATACTCCATCGCCCGCGCCGCCGCATGCACACCCCGCGCGCGCAGCGCATCCTGCACGTTCTCGGCCGTCCAGCGGTCGATCCGCCGTTCACCGAGCATTTTCTTCAGCAAGCCCTGGTCGTCGATCCATCGGTAAGTCATGACGTCCTCCTTGTGGTTGAGGACATCAGTTTCTCGTCAATTGCACCAGGGTAATTTACTGAGCATCAAGCTCAGGACAGCCGCGCATGATTGAGGAGGAGCCACGCCACCGTGATGACGACCATGCCCGTAAAGGTCACGCACGACCAGGTGAAGAACCAGGCCGACACGATCCCGGCCTGCAGCACTTTTTCGAACAGCACGCCGAGCGCGAAATCGAACGCCGTGAGAAACGACCAGCGCCGCAGGTAGACGGGCAGGTAGCGGCTCATCTTGCGGTTGTGCTGGCGCGCGGCGTGCCGTTCGATGCGGTCGCGCGCGGCGCTGACGTCGCGGAACAGCCAGTCGAAGAACAGGAAGCGGTACAGGAGGCGCCGGAACGGCATCTCGGGGGCCGGGTCATTGTCGGCAACGGGATGGGGTTGCTTGTCGATCGTCATGGTTGCACCGCTCGCTCGAATTCTCATTCATGGTATGCCAGATGCCGCGCCAGGCCACGTTCGTTGCCTAACGTAGCGTGCGCGGTGCCTGACGTTTCTGAGCAGCACCAATAAAAAGCAAAACGGGCGCACTTGGCGCCCGTCAGTCAGCAACGCAAATAAAGCGTCAGCCTTCCTTGACCCGTTTTGCGATGTGCGCCAGCGCCTCGTCCACCTGGTCGATCAGGATCAGCGACAGGTCGCCCGGCTGCAGGCGTTCGAGCGCCTTGTCGATGGCGACGAACTCGCCCTTGATCTCGTCGATGTGCGTCGTGCGCGGCGCGCCGGCGAGGCCCTCGCGCAGCAGGCCGACGACTTCGCCCTCAAGGCGGCCGCGCTGGCACTGGTCTTCGTACAGCAGCACGTCGTCGAACGCTTTACCGAGGATGCGGGTCTGGTCGCGGATGTCCTCGTCGCGGCGGTCGCCTGCGCCGGAGATCACCACCGAGCGGCGCTTGGCCGGCATCGATTCGACGGCGTTGACCAGGGCCTGGATCGCGTCCGGGTTGTGGCCGTAGTCGGCGATCACGGTCGCGCCGCGGTAGTCGAACACGTTGAAGCGGCCCGGTGCATTGTCGCTTTCGCCGACGAACGTCTTGAGGCCCACGCGGATCGCATCCCACGCGATGTTCACGGCCCAGGCGGCGGCCACGGCGGCCATCACGTTCTCGACCTGGAAGCCGATCACGCCGCCGCGGGTGATGGGTACCTCGGCCAGCGGCACGCGCTCTTCCTTCTTGCCCTGCGCCGCGACGAGGTGGCCCTTGTCGACGTAGACGATGCGGCGGCCCTGCGCGCGGTGCTTCTGCATGACGGGCAGCGAGCAGTCGGCGGCGAAGTAGGTGATGTCGCCCTTCGTGTTCTCGGCCATGCCCGCGACGATCGGGTCGGCCGCGTTCAGCACGGCCATGCCGTTCGGCGCGACGTTCTGGACGATCACGCGCTTCAGTACCGCGAGGTCTTCCAGCGTCGTGATGTAGTTCAGGCCGAGGTGGTCGCCGGAGCCGATGTTGGTGACGACGCCGACCTGGCAGCGGTCGTACGCGAGACCTTCGCGCAGGATGCCGCCGCGCGCGGTCTCGAACACGGCCGCGTCGACGTCCGGGTGCAGCAGCACGTTGCGCGCGCTACGCGGGCCGCTGCAGTCGCCGCTGTCGATGCGGCGGCCCTGGATGTAGACGCCGTCCGTGTTCGTCATGCCGGTGCGCAGGCCCGAGCTCGCGAGCAGGTGCGCGATCAGGCGCACGGTCGTCGTCTTGCCGTTCGTGCCCGTCACGGCGACGACCGGGATGCGGCCGTCGTCGCCCGGGGCGTACAGCGTGTCCATGATGGCTTCGCCGACGGCGCGGCCCTTGCCGAACGACGGCGAGATGTGCATGCGCAGGCCCGGCGCGGCGTTCACTTCGACGATGCCGCCGCCCTGGTCTTCGATCGGTTTCAGCACGCTGTCGCACACGAGGTCGACGCCGCAGATGTCCAGGCCGACCATGTGCGCGGCCGCGATCGCGCGGGCCGCCACTTCCGGATGGACGTCGTCCGTGACGTCCGTCGCGGAGCCGCCCGTCGACAGGTTCGCGTTGTTGCGCAGGGTGACGCGCTGGCCCTTCGGCGGGACCGATTCCGCGTCATAGCCCTGTTTCGCCAGCGAGGCGAGGGCGATGTCGTCGAAGCGGATCTTGGTCAGCGACGTCGCGTGGCCGTCGCCGCGGCGTGGGTCCTTGTTGACGATGTCGACGAGCTGGCGCACCGTGTGCACGCCGTCGCCCACGACGTGCGGCGGATCGCGGCGCGCGGCGGCGACGAGGCGGTTGCCCACGACGAGCAGGCGGTAGTCATGGCCCGGCAGGTATTTTTCGACCATGATGTCGTCGCGGAACTCGGACGCGGCGGCAAAGCCCGCGTCGAGCTGTTCGCGCGTGGTGACGTTCACGGTCACGCCCTTGCCCTGGTTGCCGTCCTTCGGCTTGATCACGACCGGCAGGCCGATTTCCTGCGCGGCGGTCCACGCGTCGTCCGGATCGCTCACGCTGCGGCCGAGAGGCACGGGCACGCCGGCCGCGTTCAGCAGCGTCTTGGTCAGTTCCTTGTCCTGCGCGATGGATTCCGCGATGGCGCCGGTGGCGTCGATCTCGGCGGCCTGGATGCGGCGCTGGCGGCTGCCCCAGCCGAACTGCACGAGGCTGCCCTCGGTCAGGCGGCGGTACGGGATGCCGCGCGCGACGGCCGCGTGCACGATGGAACCCGTCGACGGGCCGAGGCGCACGTCCTCGTCCAGGTCGCGCAGCTGCTTCAGCGCGCCGTCGAGATCGAACGGCTGGTCGTTGCGGGCCGCGGCGCACAGCTGCTCGGCCAGTTGCATGGCCAGGCGGCCGACGTCTTCTTCGCTGTACTCGACGACGACCTGGTAGATGCCGCGCTCCAGCGTGGCGGTGGTGCGGCTGAACGTGACGGGGCAGCCGGCCTGCGCCTGCAGGGCCAGCGCGGCGACTTCCAGCACCTGCGCCAGCGGGATCGTGTCGTCATGCCCGGTCGGCTGCAGCGGCCAGATTTCCGGGAACAGGGCGCGCAGGCGCGTCTCGAAGCCGGGCAGGGCGCCGATCGATTCCTCGTCGGGCGTGCACGTGACGATTGCCTCGATCGACGTGTGGTGGCTCCAGAGGTTGGGACCGCGCAGGGCCCGTACGCGTGATACTTCCATAAGTCTTTCCTTTAGGGTCTTGCGGCATCGGCCCGGTCATGCCGGGCTCCTTATCAGGCCTTTTTCTTTTTGCCGGCCGGGTCGAAGGTGCGCAGCCCGGCGCAGATCAGGTCCGTCGGCACGTCCAGCGCCCAGCCAGCCAGCGCGGCGGCCAGCAGCGCATTCGGCTGCGCGGCGGTGGCAGGCTTCACCTTGTCGATGCCCAGCAGCGGCATTTCCTCGCTGCCCTGGGCCAGGACGATGTGGCCGTTGCGCACGAACGCGACGCGGCCGCCGCTCGCGCGGTGCGCGGCCAGGGTGGCGTCGGCTTCGTCCTGCGCGTAGAACAGCACGGCGCCGTCGCACAGTTCGGCCAGCGCCGTCACGCGTTCATCGGCGGCGTTCAACACGGCCGCGCCATCGGACAGCACGACGTCGACCTGGCTGCGCACGACGTTGTACAGCGCATCGTCGTCGCGCACGTACAGGTCGGCCACGTCGGCCGCGTTGCCCATGTCCGTCACGATGCCGACGAGGCAGCGGTCGTACGGCAGGCCTTCGGTCAGGATCGTGCGCGCGTTCGATTCGAACACGGCGGCCTGCACGGTGCGGTTGATCAGCAGGCGCTGGCCGGCGTCGAAGCGGGTGCCGTCCTGCGCCGTGACCTGGCGGCCGTCGAGGAACAGGCCCTCGCGGTTGGCCACGCCCACGTGCTTGCCGGCCAAATTCAGCACGGTGCCGACGAGGCGCGCGGCCAGTGCCGCGTCCGTGGTGCCCGTGACGCCCACGAGCGGGATGCGGCCCGTCTCGCCCTCGGCGAACAGGTGTTCCACGATCGCCTTGCCGACGTTGCGCGGCTCGCCCTTGGCGGGCTTGATGTGCGCGAGCAGCCCCGGGCTGGAATTGACTTCGATGATGGCGCCGCGCTGCTCTTCCAGCGGACGCGAAATGTCTTCGCACACGAGGTCGATGCCGGCGATGTCCAGGCCCACGACGCGCGCGGCCAGCGCGGCCACGTGCGCGACTTCGGGATGGACCTCGTCGGTGACGTCATCGGCCACGTTGCCGTTCAACTGGATCAGCACTTTCTGGCCGGCCTGCGGCACCGAATCCGGGGTGAGGCCCTGGCGTTTCAGGTCCAGCTTGACTTCATCGCTTTCGGCCGGCACGACGGGGCTGAGCGGGAATTCTTCGGAATTGCCGCGGCGCGGATCGATGTTGATCTGGCTGTCGCACAGCTGCGTGACGGTGGAGGTGCCGTCGCCGACGACCCACAGCGATTCGCCTTTCGCGGCCGCGACGACTTTCGAGCCGACGACGAGCAGGCGGTGTTCGTTGCCGGGAATGAAGCGCTCGACGAGGACGGCGCTGGAATCGCCTTCCTCGGAGGCGATGGCGTAGGCGGCATGCACGTCCGCTTCCGACATCAGGTTCAGCGACACGCCGCGGCCATGGTTGCCGTCGACGGGTTTGATGGCGACGGGCAGGCCGATGTCCTGCGCTTCTTCCCATGCCGCCTCGGCGCTGCGGACCACGGCGCCCTCGGGCACCGGCACGCCGCACGACGCCAGCAGGGTCTTGGTGAGGTCCTTGTCGCTGGCGATGGATTCGCCGATGGCGCTCGTGCGGTCCGTCTCGGCCGTCCAGATGCGGCGCTGCGCGCTGCCGTGGCCCAGCTGCACGAGGTTGCCTTCGGTCAGGCGGATCGAGGGGATGCGGCGGTCCGTGGCGGCGTCGACGATGTGGCCGGTCGACGGGCCCAGGCAGTAGCGGTCGACCAGTTCGGTCAGTTCCGCGACCTTGGCCTGCAGGTCGAACGGGGTGTCGTTGATGGCGGCCATCAGCAGCGCGTGGCCGGCTTGCAGGGCGGCACGGCCGACGGTCTCGTCGCGCGTGCGGAATGCCATTTTATAAATGCCGGGGTCTAGAGTGGAGCGGGTTTTACCGAAGCCGGTCTTCATGCCGGCCAGGTTCTGCAATTCGAGGACGATGTGTTCGAGGATGTGGCCGGACCAGGTGCCGTCGCGCAGGCGCTCCAGGAAGCCGCCCCGTTCGCCGACGCCGCAGCGGTGTTCGATCAGGCCCGGCAGCCAGGCGGTAAGGCGTTCATACAGGCCGGGAAGTTTATTCGAAGGACATTCTTCGAGTTCGCCGAGGTCGAGCCACGTTTCGATGACAGGGCGGTAGGTCCAGATGTTCGGTCCACGCAGGTGGTTTACACGAAGAATTGCAATGTCTTTCTTATATGTCATGAAATATCCAGCCACGCGACGACCGCTCTCTCATCGCGTGGCGTTTCCTATGTTTGCACATCGATGGTCAAAGACGTTGCCGGATCGCGGCCCCGCCTTCCTCTCTTTCCATAATGCACATGTTGTATACTTGCCGGAACGAAGCTTACCGTGCCGAACCGATTTCTGCCAGTCTGGCCCCTCCGATAGAATACCGTACACTCCGGCGCTCCGCGTTTCGGAAGGTGCGCGTGTCAACGGCTACACCGCCCTCAACGTTCCATCGTACAGATCAGAACCAAAACTCGCCTTTGCCGGCGGCATCACATGACAACTCAACAACTTATTCCCTCCGGTCCGCAGGCGTTAACCGCCGGTTTCCTGCCTGAGCACTGGCAGGCGGACGTCGCGAAGAAGCTTGCGCCAGGGGAAAACGTTTTAAACAGCGTCGAGGTTGACCTCGATGCGAAATTACGTTTCACCAAAGGTATTCTTGTCGTCACGAATTATCGCCTGCTCACCCGCGCACCCGGCGACACGATGTGGCGCGACTGGCCATATCGTGCCGGTTTGACAATGCGCCATCACGACCACGCGGGCGTCGGCCATCTCGAACTCGTCGACCAGGACGGCTTGCTGGCAGCCTGGCGGTTTACCTTGGGCCAGAACCTGCAAGCCATTCGCGTCGTCGACCAGTTCCAGGACCAGGTCGAAAGCTACGTGAGCGGGGTCCCTGTGCAACCGCCCGAACAACATACGTGTCCGAGCTGCAAGGCGGCGCTCGAACCGGACCAGGAAGAGTGCCCGATCTGCACGAAGGTGCTGCACACCCCGCCGTCGACCTGGACCCTGTTCCGCCTGTGGCGCTTCGCCCGGCCGTACAAGGGCCAGTTGCTCCTCGGATTCTTGCTCATGTTGGCAAGTACCGGCGCACACATGATTCCGCCGTACCTGACGATGCCGCTGATGGACAACGTGCTGATCCCGTACCAGAACGGCAAGCACATCGACACGAACCTCGTCTACATGTACATGGGTGGCCTGTTCGCGTCCGCGATCCTCGCGTGGGCGCTGGGCTGGGGCCGCACGTACATCCTCGCCCTCGTCTCGGAGCGGATGGGCGCCGACATGCGTTCCGAAACCTACGAACACCTGCTGAGATTGTCGCTGGAATTCTTCGGCGGCAAGCGCACGGGTGACCTCATGTCGCGCATCGGCAGCGGCTCGGACCGCATCTGCGTGTTCCTGTCGCTGCACCTGCTGGACTTTTTGTCCGACGTCCTCATGATCATCATGACGGGCGTGATCCTGTTCAGCATCAACATGAAACTCGCATTGATCACGCTCGTGCCGCTGCCGTTCATCGCGTGGATGATCCACGTCGTGCGCGACAAGCTGCGGACCGGTTTCGAGAAGATCGACCGCGTGTGGGGCGAGGTCACGAACGTGCTGGCCGACACGATCCCCGGCATCCGCGTGGTGAAGGCATTCGCGCAGGAACACCGCGAGGCGTCGCGCTTCCGCGAGGCCAACAAGCACAACCTGGCCGTCAACGACAAATTGAACAAGGTGTGGTCGCTGTTCTCGCCGACCGTGTCGCTGCTGACGGAACTGGGCCTGCTCGTCATCTGGTGCTTCGGCATCTGGCAGGTGAGCCAGCAGGAAATCACCGTCGGCGTGCTGTCCGCGTTCATCGCGTACAGCGGCCGCTTCTACGTCCGCCTCGATTCGATGAGCCGCATCGTGTCCGTCACGCAGAAATCCGCGTCGGCCGCCAAGCGCATCTTCGACATCCTCGATCACGTGTCGAGCGTGCCGGATCCCGTCAACCCGGTGAAACTGGACAAGGTCGAAGGCAATATCGCGCTGCGCGAAGTGGGCTTCCGCTACGGCAACCGCGCCGTCAACCGCGGCATCTCGCTGAACATCCGGGCCGGCGAAATGGTGGGCCTCGTGGGCCACTCGGGCTCGGGCAAGAGCACGCTCGTGAACCTGATCTGCCGTTTCTACGACGTGGCGGAAGGCGCGATCCTGCTGGACGGCCGCGACATCCGCAGCTTTGCCGTCGCGGACTACCGCCGCCACATTGGCCTCGTGCTGCAGGAGCCGTTCCTGTTCTTCGGCACCATCGCCGAGAACATCGCCTACGGCAAGCCGGATGCGACGCGCGAAGAGATCATCGCCGCCGCCCGCGCCGCGCACGCCCACGAATTCATCCTGCGCCTGCCGCAGGGCTACGATTCGATGGTCGGGGAGCGGGGCCAGGGCCTGTCCGGCGGCGAGCGCCAGCGCATCTCGATCGCGCGGGCACTCCTCATCGACCCGCCGATCCTCATCCTGGACGAAGCGACGTCCTCCGTCGACTCGGAAACGGAAAAGGAAATCCAGAAGGCGCTGGACAACCTCGTACAGGGCCGCACGACGATCGCCATCGCGCACCGCCTGTCGACCTTGCACCGCGCCGACCGCCTCGTCGTGCTGGACCGCGGCCAGGTGGTGGAAGAGGGCAACCACGACGAACTGATGGCACGCGAAGGCGCGTATTTCCGCCTGTACGAAGCGCAGGCGCGCAACGTGGACCAGGACCCGGACGACGACGGCAGCAAGGAAGACTGAACGATGACGACTTTTACTCTACGCCGGGATGCATTCGGCAAGCTGGTCCTGACGAACGGCGAGGGCGAGGAATTCGTCGGCGTGGCGCCCGTGCGCTCGTTCCCGGTGCAGGCGCCCTCGAAAGGTATCTCGCTCGTGCGCGAGGGCGGCAAGGAAGTTGCGTGGATCGACGACCTCGATACGATGCCGGCCGACATCCGCTCGCTTGTGACGGAAGAACTCGATGGGCGCGAATTCATGCCCGAGATCCTGTCGATCAAGGGCGTGTCCAGCTATGCGACGCCGTGCACGTGGACCGTGAAAACCGACCGTGGCGATACGGAGTTCCTGCTCAAGGGCGAGGAAGACATCCGCCGGCTGGGCACGTATTCGCTGCTCATCGCGGACAGCCACGGCATCCACTTCCTCATCCGTGACATGTTCGCCATCGACAAGGGAAGCCGGAAGATTCTCGACCGGTTTCTCTAAACCTCCCGCGCCAGCCACCGATCCGGCGTCCAGCCGAGCCGGTGGGTGAGCGCCAGCTTCTCCAGAAACCGCCCGTCGTGCGACACCACGACGAGCGCCCCCGGCCACGACCCCAGCATCGCTTCCAGCGCCTCCACGCTCGCGAGGTCGAGATGGTTCGTCGGCTCGTCCAGCATCAGGAGTTTCGGCGCGGGCTCGCGCAGCACGGCCAGCAGCAGCGCGCCGCGCATGCGTTCACCGCCGCTCAACGCTCCGCTGGGACGCAGGATGCGCGAAGGGCCCAGGCCCGCGAGCGCGAGCATCTGGCGCAGGCGGCCTGCGTCGTGCGAGGTCGGGAAATGATCCAGCAGGCTGCGCGCCGGATCGAGCATGGCCAGGTGCTGGTCAAGCAGCACGCCCGGCAGCCCGTGCACGGTGCCGGACAGCGGGGCGATCTCGCCGGCGAGCGTGCGCAGCAAGGTGGACTTGCCGCAGCCGTTCGGCCCCGCGATCGCGATCCGCGCCGCGCCCTGCACGCGCCAGTCCAGCGGCTGACGGGGACCGTGGCGCGCGACGAGCGCGTCGAGCGCGAGCGCCGTCTGGCCGGGCGGGATCGCGATGTCCAGCTGCGGAAAGACCGGCTGCTGGTGCAGGGCGTCGAAGGTCGCGAACGCGTCGGCCACGTCATCCTGTAGCGCCTGCCGCTCGCGCGCATGGCGCTCGGCCCGGGCGCCGTCCGTCTGTTCGGCGCGCTGGGGCAGGGCGTTCAGGACGATCTTCGGCATGCCGCCGTCCGCCTTCGCGCGCGCGCCGCGGGCGCTCTTGCGCGCGGCCCGTTCGGCCTGGTCGCGCATCTTCTGTTCGCCCTGGCGCCGCTCCGTGCGGGCCCGTTCCAGCTTCGCGCCCGCGGCGGCCAGTTCCGCCTCGCGCTGTTCGGCCACGAGCGACCATCCGCCGCCGTAGCGCCGCAGGCCGTCCGCATGGACTTCCAGCGTGCGCTCGACGTGCTCCAGCAGGTCGCGGTCGTGGCTGATGAGCAGCAGGCCGCGGCCGGACTGGCGCCACGCGCGCATCTGGTCGAGCAGGAACGCGCGGTTGCCGGCATCGAGGTGGTTGCCCGGCTCGTCCAGCACGAGCAGGTCGGCGTCCGAGCAAAACGCGCCGATCAGCGCGAGCAGCGTGTGCTGGCCGCCGGACAAGGCTTGCGGTGCCACGCGCGCATCGATACCGGCGCCGTCGAGCATCGCGTCCCAGCGCGCTTCCAGGTCCCAGCGGTCGCCGATGATGTCGAAGTCCTCGTCGCGCGCATCGCCTGACGCCAGCCGGCGCAGGGCGGCGAGCGGTGCGGCCAGGCCGGCGACTTCGGACAGCGAGGACGCGGACGTGGCCCGGGCCTGCTGCGCCACGTAGCGGATGCGTCCCGGCCGTTCGATGCGGCCCGCGGCGGGTTCGAGTTCGCCCGCGAGCACGCGCCCCAGCGTGGACTTGCCGCTGCCGTTATGGCCGATCAGGCCGACGGTTTCGGCGCCGAACGATTCGTGTAGATGGGTGAAGAGAATGCGCCCGTCGGGCAACATGATGTCGACCCCGTGCAGGGCCGCGAGATAGGGATGCGCCATGTGGAACTCCTGAATGCCAAGGGAAGCCGGAAGGTTTCGAGGCCGTCGCGATGCGAACGGCGGGCATTACAGGCGCATGGGTAGAATCTCCTAAAAACGAACCCATATTCTAGCAGGAGTTCCGCATCGAACCTCAACACTACGTCGTCGTCACGATCGGCTCGGCCGGCGACCTGTTTCCGTTCCTCGCGCTGGCGCTCGCATTGCGTGCGCGCGGCCACCGCGTGAGTTTCCTCGCTCCCGAGCAGCACGGCCCGTGGGTGCGGCCGACCGCCTTGCCGTTCACGGGCCTGCCCGCCGACGAGGCCGTGCTGCGCGACCCGGACCTGTGGCATCCCACGCGCGGCTTCGGCGTCGTCTGGCGCGCGACCCGGCCCGCGATGGCGCGCATCGTTCCCTTCGTCGAAGCGCTGCCGAAGGAGGAGCCCTGTACGCTGTTCGTGCATCCGCTCGCGCTGCCGGAAGCGGACCTGTGCCGCACGGTGCACCCCGGTGTGAAGATCGTGGCCGCCTACCTCGCGCCGGCCAACCTCATGACCGTGCACGATCCCTTGATGGTGGGGCCGTGGCGCGTACCGGCCTGGGTGCCGCTGTCCGCGCGCCGCGCGTTCTGGCGGTGGGTGGGCCGGCGCTTCATCGATCCCGTCGCGCTGGCGGACGTGAACGCGGCGCGCGCGACGCATGGCTTGACACCGGTGCCGTCGCTGATGGACTGGATCGCGACCGTGCCGGACCTGTCGCTGACATTGTTCCCGGAGTGGTTCGCGCCCACGCAGCCGGACTGGCCGCAGCCGCTGGTGCGCGGCGATTTTCCGCTGTTCGACCCGAACCCGGATGCGACGCTGTCATCCGGATTAACAAGCTTCCTGGAGACCGGTCCGCCGCCGCTCGTATTCACGCACGGCACCGGCAACACGCAGGCCGCCGCGTACTTCCGCCATGCGTGCGCGGCGGCGGCGCGCCTGGGCCGGCGCGCCGTGTTGCTCACGCCGCACCGCGAGCAGGTGCCGGCCGACCTGCCGCCATCGATGCTGTGGCAGGACTACGTGCCGCTGCGGGCACTGCTGCCGCATGCGGCGGCGCTCGTCCACCACGGCGGCATCGGCACGACGGCGGAAGCGCTGCGCGCGGGGACGCCGCAGCTCGTCGTGCCGCTCGCGCACGACCAGTTCGACAATGGGGCGCGCGTGACGGCACTGGGCGTCGGTGCGAGCCTTCCGGCAAGCCGGCTGAATGAAGGCCGGCTCGTGCGCGCGCTGGGCGGTCTGCTGGCGGCGCCGGGTCTGGCAGAGCGGACGCGTGCGGTGGCGGCGCGCTTCCCGCGCGGTGGCGGCATCGACAAGGTGTGCGACGCGCTTTCCTGAAGCGGGCAAGAATGGCGGTTGCCATCGTCAAGGAGAAGCGGCATGCAAAGAAGCGCACTCGTCGTCGGCGCCAGCGGGATCGGCGGCCATGCCACGGCACGGGAACTGCTGGCCCACGGCTGGACCGTGTACGGCCTCGCGCGCCGTCCGCCGGCCGACCTGCCGGGCCTGATCCCCGTGCCGGCCGACCTGATGGACCCCGAGCGGCTCGCGGAAGGGCTGGCCACGGCGTTCGGCGACGGCGGTCCCACGCACGTCTTCATCACGACGTGGATGCGCCAGGACAGCGAGGCGGAAAACATCCGCGTCAACGCCGTCCTCGTGCGCAACCTGCTGGATGCGCTCGGCAGCCGCAAGACGCTGCGCCACGTGGCGCTGGTGACGGGCCTGAAGCACTACCTCGGTCCGTTCGAGGCCTACGCCAGTTCGGGCACCTTGCCCGACACGCCGCTGCGCGAATCCCAGCCGCGCCTGCCGCTCGACAATTTTTATTACGCGCAAGAAGACGAGGTCTATGCGGCGGCCGCGCGCGACCGCTTCACGTGGACCGTGCACCGGCCGCACACCGTCATCGGCATGGCGGTCGGCAATGCGATGAACCTGGGCACGACGCTGGCCGTGTACGCGTCGATCTGCAAGGCCACCGGCCGGCCGTTCCGCTTCCCCGGCTCGCGGGCGCAGTGGGAAGGCCTGTCGGACGTGACGGACGCGCGCATGCTCGCGAAGCAGCTGCGCTGGGCCGCCGACATTGATGCCGCGCGCAACGAAGCCTTCAACATCACGAACGGCGATTATTTCCGCTGGAGCTGGCTGTGGCGCCGGCTCGCGGCGTGGTTCGGCGTGCAGGCGGCCGGCTTCGAGGGAGAGCCCCGGCCGCTGGAGGCCGAAATGGCCAACGATCACGCCGTCTGGCGCGAGATCGCCACGCGCCACAAGCTCGTCGAGGCGGACCTGAACCGGCTCGTGTCGCCGTGGCACACGGACCTCGACCTTGGCCGCCCGATCGAAGTGATGACGGACATGGCGAACAGCCGCCGGCTCGGCTTTGCCGCGTGGCAGTCGACCGAGGACTCGTTCTACGACCTGTTTGCCGAGTTGCGGGCGCGGATGCTGATTCCCTGATGGTGGGCCAGCGCACGGACTGCCGGGTTTGCATGTGCTTGAATGAGGCATGCGCGATCCATTACCGAAGACAGGCTACGTGCGCGTGCGCGGCGCGCGCGAGCACAACCTGAAAAACGTCGACCTCGACATCCCGCGCGACGCCCTCGTCGTGTTCACGGGCGTCTCCGGCTCGGGCAAGTCGTCGCTCGCGTTCGGGACGCTGTACGCGGAAGCGCAGCGGCGCTACCTGGAGTCCGTGTCGCCGTACGCGCGCCGGCTGTTCCACCAGATGCCCGTGCCGGAAGTGGACGACATCGACGGCCTGCCGCCCGCCGTCGCCCTGCAGCAGCAGCGGGGTACACCGACTACGCGGTCGTCCGTCGGCAGCGTCTCCACGTTGTCGAACTCCCTGCGCATGCTGTACTCGCGCGCCGGCGATTACCCGCCCGGCCAGGAACTGCTGTACGCCGAATCGTTTTCCCCGAACACGGCGGAAGGCGCGTGTCCGCAGTGCTCGGGCCTGGGCCGCGTGTACGATGCGACCGAACAGTCGATGGTGCCGGACGACAGCCTGACGATCCGCGAGCGCGCCGTCGCCGCGTGGCCACCCGCGTGGCATGGCCAGAACCTGCGCGACATCCTCGTCACCATGGGCTACGACGTCGACACGCCGTGGCGCGACCTGCCCAAGAAGGACCGCGACTGGATCCTGTTCACGGACGAGACGCCCACCGTGCCCGTGTACGCGGGCCTCACGCCGGAGGAAACGCGCCGCGCCCTGAAGCGCAAGGAGACGCCCAGCTACCAGGGCACGTTCAGCGGCGCGCGCCGCTACGTGCTGCAGACGTTCGCCAACACGGAAAGCGCGTCGATGAAGAAGCGCGTGGCGCGCTACATGGTCAGCACGGAGTGCCCGCTGTGCCAGGGCCGCCGGCTGCGCCAGGAAGCGTTGTCGGTCACGTTTGCCGGCATGGACATCATGACCCTGTCGCGCGTCCCGCTCGAACGCCTGGCGCAGATGCTGCGTCCTTATGCGGACGGCACGGCACCCAGGCGCGCCGATAAACACCCGGAGCAACTGATCGTCACGCAGCGCATCGCGGCCGACCTGTGCGCGCGGCTCGACACGATGCTCGCGCTGGGCCTGGGCTACCTGGCGCTGGAGCGCAGCACGCCGACCCTGTCGCCGGGCGAATTGCAGCGCCTGCGCCTCGCGACGCAGGTGCGGTCGAACCTGTTCGGCGTCGTGTACGTGCTGGACGAGCCGTCGGCCGGCCTGCACCCGGCCGACACGGAAGCGCTGCTGGACGCGCTCGCACGGCTGAAGGCGGCCGGCAATTCGCTGTTCGTCGTCGAGCACGCGCTCGACGTGATCCGGCACGCCGACTGGATCGTCGACGTCGGCCCGCAGGCGGGCGAGAAGGGCGGCCAGATTCTATATAGCGGTCCGCCCGACGGCTTGCGCGACGTGGCGGGCTCGCACACGCGGCGCTACCTGTTCCCCGACGCGCCGGACGCCGTGCGCCCGCCGGAACGGACCCCGCGCGCACCGGCCGGCTGGCTGCGGCTGGAAGGCGTCACGCGCAACAACCTGCACGATCTCGCCGTGTGCTTCCCGCTCGGCGTGATGACGGGTGTGACGGGCGTCTCCGGCTCCGGCAAGTCGACGCTCGTGAGCCAGGTGCTCGTCGACCTCGTCGGCGCGGCGCTGGGACAAGGTACGGCCGAAGAGGAAACCGAGGAGGGCATGGACCTCGAGCGCGAGGCCGGCATCCCGACCGTCGGCCACATCGCGGGACCCATGCACGGCATCCGTCGCCTCGTGCGCGTGGACCAGAAACCGATCGGCCGCACGCCCCGGTCCAATCTCGCCACGTACACGGGCCTGTTCGACCAGGTGCGTAAGCTGTTCGCCGCGACGCCGGCCGCGAAGAAGCGCCGCTACGACGCCGGGCGGTTCTCGTTCAACGTGGCCAAGGGCCGCTGCGAGCATTGCGCGGGCGAAGGCTTCGTGATGGTCGAGCTGCTGTTCCTGCCGAGCGTCTACGCGCCTTGCCCCAC
>CAMLMV010000039.1 GCA_946481275.1 uncultured Massilia sp. | reverse complement strand
CAGCGCATGATCGACCTGCAGGCGCGCGTGGCGCTGCCGCTGGCCGACCTGCGCACCATCAACCGCCAGATGGCGGCCGGCGAAAAGCGCGCGCGCACCGCGAAGCGCGAAATGACCGTGGCCAACCTGCGTCTCGTGATCTCGATCGCGAAGAAGTACATCAACCGCGGCCTGCAGTTCCTCGACCTGATCCAGGAAGGCAACATCGGCCTGCTGAAGGCCGTGGACAAGTTCGAATACCGTCGCGGCTATAAATTCTCGACGTACGCGACGTGGTGGATCCGCCAGGCGATCACGCGTTCCATCGCCGACATGGCCCGCACGATCCGCGTGCCGGTGCACATGATCGAGACGATCAACAAGATGAACCGCATCTCGCGCCAGATCATGCAGGAAACGGGCACCGAGCCGGACATGGCGACGCTGGCGACGAAGATGGAGATGCCGGAATCGAAGGTCCGCGAGATCATGAAGATCGCGAAGGAACCGATCTCGATGGAAACCCCGATGGGCGAGGACGGCGATTCGCAGCTGGGCGACTTCATCGAGGACAACGCGACGTTGGCGCCGCTGGACGCCGCGATGCACGCGTCGATGCGCAACGTGATCAAGGAAGTGCTGGACTCGCTGACCCCGCGCGAAGCGAAGGTCCTGCGCATGCGCTACGGCGTCGAGATGTCGAACGACCACACGCTGGAAGAAGTGGGCAAGCAGTTCGACGTTACCCGCGAGCGTATCCGCCAGATCGAAGCGAAGGCGATGAGCAAGCTGCGCCAGCCGTCGCGCTCGGACAAGCTCAAGACGTTCCTGCAGAACCAGTAAGCCGTACCGTACGGGCCTGAAAAGCCGCGCCGCCCGACCGGGCCGCGCGGCTTTTTCATTGTGCGGGCAAGAGTCCTGCCAGGAAGGCCTGCACCGGGCGCGAAGCCTTCCCGGCTTCGGAGCAGACCAGGCCGAATTCGCGGTGAACAGGCGGCGTCAGCTGCATGACGCGCAGCCCGCGCCGGTCTTCCGGCAACGCCGATTCGGGCACGAGGGCGACCCCCATGCCTTCGCGCACCAGCATGCACGCGCTGGCCCAGTCGCGCACGGTCACGCGGACGTCCGGCAGGCGCAGGCTCGCCCGTTCCACGAGACTCCGGCCATGCACGGCGCAACCGCCCGTGGCGAGGATGAACGGCTGCGCGGCCACTTCGCCGAGCGTGACGCCGTTCGCGCTGGCGCGGCGGCCCAGGGGATGACTGGAAGGCAGCACCGCCACCCAGGCATCGCGTCCCAGCAGGGCTGCCGCGCGTCCCGGGGCGGGATTCAACACCACCCCCAACTCCACCGTGCCGGCGCCCAGCCACGCTTCCACTTCCTCGTCCGTGCCTTCGAGCGCCACCAGTGCAATGCCGGGATGGCGGCGCTGGAAATCCCGCAGCAGGCCAGGCAGCAGCGTCGAGATCACGGATGGAAAACTGGCCAGGCGGATGCGCCCGCCATTGAGGCCCCGGCTGTCATCGGCCAGCGCGCGAATCGCGTCGAGGCGCGCCACCATCGCACGGGCCTGCTCCACGACCTGCTCGCCCTGCGCCGTGATGCCGATGTGCCGCCGCTCGCGCGTGAACACCTTGAATCCCAGCGACGCTTCCAGCTGCGCGATGGCCTGGCTGGCACCGGACTGCGTAATGCCCACGCGCTCGGCGCCGCGCGATATGTTGCCGGCTTCGGCCACGGCAACCACCAGGCGCCAATGCAATAGGTTCATCATGGGAATCAGTAGCTCAGCTAATACATGGAAAATCAGACATTAATTTTACGGGCGAATGGGCTACGAGGATACTGGGCGGCTGTATTCAACGTGCCGAGGAGTCCCATGAAGCTGTACTACGCCCCCCATACCTGTTCGCTGTCTCCGCATATCGTGTTGCGCGAACTCGGCCTGCCGTTCGATCTCGTCAAGGTGGACAACCGGACCAAGCGCACCGCGGACGGCCGCGATTTCCTCACCATCAATCCCAAGGGCTACGTGGCCGCGCTCGAACTGGACGACGGCCAGGTGCTGACCGAAGGTCCGGCCATCATTCAGTACCTGGCCGACCTCGACCCGGACAGCGGACTGGCGCCGCGCGCCGGCACCTGGGAGCGGGTGCGGCTCCAGGAGTGGCTGAACTTCGTCGCCACCGAGATCCATGCCGGTTCGGCCCCCTTGTTCAACAAGGCCCTTCCCGAAGAGGCCCTGGCCTGCTTCCGCGCCAGGCTGTCCAGGCGATTCGATGTCTTGCAGGACGTACTGCGCGGCCGGGACTATCTGGCAGGCGCGTCTTTCAGCATCGCCGACGCCTACCTCTTCACCGTGCTGGGCTGGTGCAGGTTCTTTTCCATCGATCTCGGCCACTGGGCCGCGCTGCAGGCCTATGTGCAGCGGGTCGGCGCGCGGCCCGCCGTGCTGGCGTCGTTGCGTGCCGAAGCCGCGCCGTGATCAGGCGGGCGCCTTGCCACCGGTCGAGGCGAGAAGCCTGGCAAGGAGGGTCGAAAGCTGCGCCTGCTCCTGCGCCGTCAACCCGCTGACGATGGCCTGCTGGTTGGCGACATGCTCGGCAACGGCCTTGTCGATGAGGGCGAGTCCCGTGGCGGAGAGCGCCACCAGGGTGCCCCGGCCATCCCTGGGGTGGGGCTGGCGTTGCACGAGCCCGGCCTTTTCCAGCCGATCGATGCGGTTCGTCATGCTCCCGGACGAGATCATGGCCGCTTCATAGAGGTCGGTCGGCGTAAGCGCATAGGGCGCACCGCTGCGCCTCAGCGTTGCCAGCACGTCGAATTCGCCCGGCTGCAAGCCGAAGCGCGCAAAGAGCGGATTAAGGTGGTCGCGCATGACCACCACGCCCGCTTCTCCCAGCCGTCCCAACAGGATCATGGGCCCGACATCGAGGTCCGGGCGCTCGCGCGCCCACTGTTCCGCTGCTTTTTGTGCTCTATCCATTGTTTGCAAGTATCTTGATGTAGAGATAAAATATCTTCACGTCAAATTATATGGAATGGCCGTCGCGCCGCCAAGCGTCGAACGGTTCCAGGAACTCAACATGTCAAAATCACTCGGCGCATTTGCATTTCCGGCAGCGGTAGTGCTCGTTGGAATCAACCTCCGTCCCACGATGGCGACGATCGGACCACTGCTCGACGTGATCCAGCGCGAGACGGGGCTGAGCGATACCGGAGCCAGCCTGCTGACCACGCTGCCGGTCGCATTGATGGGCGCGTGCATGCTGGGCGCCTCCCGCCTGCAAGCCGCACTCGGCGCGCGCCGGGGCATCGCGTCCGGCGTCCTGCTCATCGTGCTGGCCTGCCTGGGACGCTGGGTGTGGAGCGGCGCTCCTGCGTTGCTCGCCACTGCGATCGCGGGCGGCATCGGCATCGCGATGGTCCAGGCGTTGATGCCGATGGTGATCCGGCACCGCGCGGGAGGGCACACGGCAACGGTGATGGGGATTTATTCGACGGCGATCATGGGCGGGGCGATGATCTCCAGCGCGGCCGGTCCCTGGCTGGCGCAAGGCATGAGCTGGACCGCGGCCCTGGGTGTATGGGTGTTTCCCGCCCTGGTGGGACTGGCTGCATGGTGCCTGGCCACGTCGCAACCCGATGCGCTGCCGGTGCACAAGACACGGCGCCCGGTCCATCGCAAGAGGCGCGGTTGGCTCCTGCTGGGCTTTTTCGGCCTGGGCACCGGTGCATATACCCTGGTATTGGCGTGGCTCCCGCCGTTTTACACCCAGCTCGGCTGGTCGGCCGAGGCGGCAGGAGCGTTGCTTGGCGTCCTCACATGCGCGGAAGTGGCGGCGGGGATCGCCGTATCCGCGGCGATCGGCCGTGCGCCCGACCGGCGCCCCGTCCTGTTCCTGTCGATCGGGGCGCTCCTCGCGGGGATGCTCGGCTTTTCCCTCGCCCCAGCCGCTCTCGCATGGCCGGCGGCACTGCTGGCCGGGTTCGGTATCGGTGCGCTGTTCCCCCTTTCGCTCATCGTCGCGATGGACCATGGCGACAATCCGGCGGATGCCGGTGCGATCGTGGGGTTCGTCCAGGGCGGCGGCTACCTGCTGGCGGCGATCCTGCCGCTCGCCGCCGGACTGCTGCGCGAGCACCTCTCGAATCTCGCACCGGCATGGTGGTTGATGGCCGGGCTCTGCCTCGTGCTGGCGCTCATCGCCATTCCGTTGCGCCCCGGCCATCGCATTTCTTTCCAGGGCTGACACACGGCGTCCGGCATGCCGGTTCGACAAGCTTTGTTGTGCCGCCCCGACACAAGTTATCAAACGAAAAATGGTTCCACACGGAAATTCATAATCTGTCTGGTATTGACGAGCCAGCTTGCGGATACTTGGCACATCGACTGTTCCGCATATTCACATGGTTCGCCTTTCTTCACTTTTCCTGGCCGCCGCCTGCGGCCTCCCGCTGGCCGCATCGGCCGGCGATGACGACACGATTTCCTCCGACCGTCCCGACGTCGTCGAATCCAGCCAGGTGGTCGGCAAAGGCCGCCTGCAACTGGAAACGAGCCTGCAGTGGGAGCGCGACCGCGCCGACGGCGTGACCGCGCGCACGCTGACCACGCCGACCCTGCTGCGCATCGGCCTGGGCGAGACGACCGAGCTGCGTTTCGAGACGGACGGCCGCACGATCGAACACGCGGGTGGCGCGACCGCGGCCGGTTACGCCGACACGTCCGTCGGCATCAAATGGCATATGGCCGACCAGATGGGGGCCGCGCCGTCGCTGGGCTGGCTGCTGCATGCGGATCTGCCCAGCGGCAGCAAGACGCTGCGCGGCACCGGCGTGCGCCCGTCGCTGCGCGTCGCCGCCGAGTGGGAGCTGGCCAACGGCTTCGAATTCGGCATCATGCCGGGCGTCGGCACCGACAACGACGAGCGCGGGGCCCGCCGCGGCTACGGCATCCTTGCCGCCACGCTCGGCCGCGACATCACGGAACGCCTGCGCGGCTTCGTGGAACTGGCCGCGCCGCGCATCGCGCGCGCCGACCGGGGCGGCACGCAGGTGAGCGTCGACGCCGGCGTGACGTGGCTGGTCACGAACGACATCCAACTGGACGCCGCGGTGACCCGCGGCCTGAACCGCCGCACGGCGGACCTGGGCATCGGCCTGGGCCTGTCGGTCCGCCGCTGAAGGAGCGCCCATGCTGAACCGCTTTACCATCCGCCAGCGCATGCTGGCCTGGAACGTCACCGCCATCGCCTTCGTCGTGATGGTGGGCGGCATCGGCGAACTGGCCGTCGGCCAGCTCGACGGCGCCATGGACGCCATCACCGGCAACGGCAGCGCCATCCGCCACCAGATGCAGGCCGACCAGGCGCACGACGCGCTGCGTGCCGACGTGCTGGCCGCGCTGCTGGCGGGCGACGCCGACACGGCCGCGCGCGACGCCGCCCGGCGCGAAGCCGCCGAACACACGGCGCTGTTCCGCGAGATGATGGCGAACCTCGACAGGCAGGTGAAGGATCCCGCGATCCGCGCGGCCATCGACAAGGTGAAACCGGACGTCGACGCTTACCTGCGCAGCGTCGACGGCATCCTGAAACTGGCCGATCCGGCCGCCGCGCGCGCCGCGTATCCGGCGTTCATGGACCGCTTCCACGTACTTGAAAAAAGCATGGAGACGCTGTCCGGACGCATCGAAGCCGCGTCGGACGACACGCGGGCCGCCGGCGACGCGACGGTGCGCGCCGCACGCGTCCGCGTGATCGTGATGGCCCTGCTGGCCGCGCTGACGACGTTCGTGGCGGGCGTCCTGCTCGTGCGCTCGATCAGCCGTCCGCTCGACGCCGCGATCGACCTCGCCGACCGCATCGCGGCGGGCCGCCTCGACACCGGCCTCGCGTGTGCCGACGACGACCGCAGCGAGACGGGGCGCCTGAGCCGCGCGCTGGCGGCGATGCAGGCCAGCCTGCGCCGCATCGTCGGCGACGTGCGCGGCGGCACCGAGGCCATCGCGACGACCACGGCGCAAATCGCCAGCGGCAACGCCGACCTGTCGCGCCGCACGGAGTCGCAGGCCGGGGCGCTGGAAGAGACAGCGTCCTCGATCGAGCAGCTGACGGCCACCGTGCGCCAGAATGCGGAGCATGCGCGCGAGGCGGACAGCCTCGCGCAATCGGCGTCGGCCATCGCCCAGCGCGGCGGCGCCGTCGTGGGCCAGGTGGTCGACACGATGGGCGCGATCGACACGTCCGCGCGCCGCATCGTCGACATCATCGGCGTCATCGAAGGGATTGCGTTCCAGACCAACATCCTCGCGCTGAACGCGGCCGTGGAAGCGGCGCGTGCGGGCGAGCAGGGACGGGGCTTTGCCGTCGTCGCGGGCGAGGTGCGCACCCTGGCCCAGCGCGCCAACGCGGCCGCGCACGAGATCAAGGGCCTCATCGACGATTCCGTGGCCCGCGTCGACGCCGGTACGCGCCTCGTCGCGGAAGCGGGCGCCACGATGCGCGACGTCGTCGACAGCGTGGGCCGCGTGACGGCGATCATCGGCGAGATCAGCATCGCGAGCGGCGAGCAGGAACAAGGCATCGGCCAGGTCAACCGCGCCATCGGCGAGATCGACGGCGCGACGCAGCAGAACGCGGCGCTCGTCGAAGAGGCGACGGCGGCGGCGAGCGCCATGCAGGAACAGGCGGAGCAGCTGCGCCGGCTCGTGGCCAGCTTCGTGCTCGACGCCGCCCCGGCCGCCGCGCCGCGTGCACCGCAGCCGCAGGTGGGAGCACCGCACCTGGCGCTGCAATGATTACGGTTTAGACAGGTTGGGCGGCGCCGGCCCGGCCTTGGCATACTGTCGGTATGCAACCTTCGATCCGTTCCTCTTCCCTGGCCTGCCTGCTGGCAGGCGTCCTGTCCGTCCCGGCCGCCCATGCGGACGACGACACCATCAACCCCGACCGTCCCAACGTCGCCAACTCGAGCCAGGTGGTGGGCAGCCACCGCCTCCAGCTCGAGACGGGCGTGCAATGGGACCGCCAGCGCGACCTTGAGGCGCACGTGCGCACGCTGACGACGCCGACCCTGTTGCGCATCGGCGTATCCGATGCGCTCGAACTCCGCGTGGAAACGGACGGCCGCACCGTCGAACACGCGAGCGACCCCGCGTCGGGCGTGCACACGGTCAGTGCCGGCTGGGCGGATTTGTCCGCGGGCGTGAAGTGGCATGTCGCCGACCAGGACGGCATGCGGCCATCCGTCGGTGTGATCGCCGAGGTGGCGCTGCCCACGGGCAGTGCGGCGCTGCGCGGCAGCGGGTTCCGGCCGGCGGTCGAGCTGCCGCTGGAGTGGGATCTCGGGCATGACTGGTCGCTGGGCGTGATGCCGGGTGTCGTGCGCGACAGCGGCTTGACGTATGGCGTGTTGGCCGCGTCGGTCGGGAAGGCGTTCAGCGAGCGGCTGCACGGCTTTGCGGAAGTGGCCGCGCCGCAGATCGGGCACGGCACGCAGACGATTGTCGACACGGGCGTGGCTTGGCTCGTGAACAGGGATTGCCAGCTCGACGCGATGGTCGTGCATGGGCTGAATCGCCAGACCCCGGGGCTCAGCCTGGCGTTTGGCGTGTCGGTCAGGCGCTAACGTCGAACACGACTGGCGCTACATCTTTGTGCTGAAATGCTGAAAGCTTGAAATCAGCTTCGCGCCGCAACTCAGATTGTCGCCATCGAAAGCAATGTGCTTGCCGCTGATTGTGTGGTGCGGAGAACCGCTGGTGATCGTGCAGCCTGAGTGGCCAGGGATGGGGCAGCTGCACGTGTCGCCCACGCAGGCTACTGGAATCCCGTGAACTTTGAAGTGCGACGCGCTGGCGCTGACCACTTTGCCGCCGTGGGTTGTGGCGTCGCCCAGCCTGATGACGTTTTTCATGGTGAGGATTCCTGTTTGAATACGAATACGGCTATTTGACGGCCGTGGCAGCGTCGCTCTCTGCAGGGGGCGCCATCGATTTGATACTACGGAACACGTCACCGCGCGATTCCTGCTGGGCTTTGCGCTTTTCTTCGGAAGGCGGACTGATGAAAATAAACGTCGCCTCGTGCGGATCGCGCAAATTGACAGCGAGGCTTGGTCCACCGGCGCGATAGCTGCCCATTACACCGATCGCCATTTGCATGAACAGAGTAGCCGCGCCGGTATTGCCGAGACGGCGGTCGATGTTGATGAACTGGTCGAGCTTGCCGCTGTCGATGTCGGGACCGCCTTGCGCGGCGTACTGGTGCAGCATGCCTTCCAGGGCGACCAGTTGTTCCGTTTGATTATTCGTAGCGGCGATCACGCGCGCCGGACCCTTGGCGCGCTCGGTTTCGGGCAGGGTGCGCAGTGCTTCCTGCAGGCCTTCCATCAGCGCTTTTTGCCGCGCATCGCGCCGGGGGAGCGGTTTGCCGTGCTCGTCCGTGGTCTTGACGAAAACTGGTCGGTGGATGAAGCCGAGCGTTGCCATGCTGTCGAATTGTTGAAGCTGTAGTTTGCTCCATGGGATGGGGAACCAGGGAGTCGGTTTCCAGTCGAGTGGTGGGCGGTGCTTTGCGTTGAATTCGCGGTCAAGGAAGCTGATCTGGCCGGTGCCGCGGATGTCCGGGCGTTTGCTGAATTTTGCGGCGAATTCGAGCCATTCGGCAGCGGTTATCGTGCGGCTTCTCGGTATATTGGGAGCGCTCGGCTTGGGTACCGATTTCTGCAAGTCGAGATAGCCTAAAAATAGTCTCCTCGCGACCCCATCGCGATTGAGCACCTCCATCGGGGTTCGGTAATCGTCGATATCCTCGTAGGTAAAAGGACGGATCGGATCGACCCGCTCGCGGCGGGCGAGGACGAAAAGCGCTGACGAGTCGGGCATTTCGGGGACATAGTAGCCTTCCTTGACGAGCGATGGCGAGCCAGGTGGGCGGGATACGTCACGAACTGTCATGCCGTCGTCCGAATTTAAGACGATGTAAGGGACATCTGGATTGGTATCGAAGAAAAGGAAAACGTCCTCGAGGATGCGATCTGGTCGTTCGTCGAAGCGAGCTGGACCGGCCACAAACAGGCTGGTAGACATTCCGGATGACTCAGCCGAGCTGGCGATACCCATGTCTGGCATTAGCGGGTTGCCAGCGAATCTGCTCTGGTCCCGGGGTCTTGCATTGAAGACTGGTGTGCCCCATTCCGTGACCGTATAGCCGGCACCGTTCTCCAAGGTGTCGCCACTTCGCCCGCCGCTTAGGCCGAGCTTGTCAAACATCGTCCAAGGGTATTTTTTAGGATCATGTTCGCGAAGCGAAGTGTACGGAGCGCCAGATTGCAGCGCGTCCCATAGTTTGCCTTGCCGGAACTTGTCAAAAGTAACGCCCAGATTGATCACTTCCAGAACATATTCATGCCGTCCTTGCTCAGTCTGCGTCGCGGCCTGTTCACGTAGCATCGCTGCCGCAGCCGAAGCCTGCTCCTGTCGAGCGTCGGCATCGCGCACCGCTATGACCCAGCGCCCACCTAGTATCAACCCAATACCCAACACTGCCGCCAACAGCCACCATGGTTTGCCCATTGTCTTCTCCGCTTGCAGCGATGCCGCGACTGCGTTAATTGAAGTTGTAAAGAGTAGTGCACGCGCCAGCAGGACAAACAAGATGTTAAATATTTGCCCTGCTGCTATTGGACGTTTTCTATGGATCACCCTCATTTATACGCTCGCGCAGTCTTCTCGATTGTTGTAGCCATCGATTCGACTACAAGGCACTGTGGAAGCCCCTGTGGCGGCAGTGGCAGATCGGCGGGTAATTCTCCGGTTGAGTAATAAGTTTTATTATCTTCGATTAGCTTCTTGCGCCAAGCCCGCTCGTCTGCCCAGTAGACTGCAAATTGTTCTAGGAAATTGCTCCATTTAAGGATGCCTTGTCGTGGTGGATCTTTTTCGTTCGGGTCTTTCAGCCGCCAATCCGCAACCGCACATAAGTATTTGTAAAACAGCGGATGTGTAGGCGCCTTGCCACCACCAATCGCCACGTCGTACGCAGTTACCTGACTGTGATTCTTGCGCCCACCGTAAATCGCGCTGTGGAACGAGCGCGCCGTGCTCGTCTTTTGCCAGCGCAGCCGGGCTTCGTTCGGTGTTTCGGTCCGTTCGATCAGCAGCTTGGGAGGATTGAGCGGGCGTTCGAATCCGACCTCCAGACAAACGTACACGCTCTTGACCTGGCACCTGTCTTCGACCTTCTTGTCGCGATTGAGCTTTTCCGTCACCGCCTGCCGCTGTTCGTTGAGCTTTGCCACTCTGCCGGCATGCAGGCCAGGACGAGGGCTTGTAACCGGTTGATAGCCTCGTAATGTTGACGCAGTGCCGCCTGGATCCGCGATGCATTCCCAACGATGTCCATCGATGCCGTAATCGCTGGTCACAGAGATGGCTGCGTCGATTTGATCGATGTTTTCGCTGGCGGCATAGCGACGCTGTGCGTCGGGGAAGGCACCTTCGCCCATGCTCGCCAGGACCGGTTTTGACAAGGCCTCGCCGGTGATGCGGCGCAGGCCAAATCGCGCGCGCTCTTCGGGAGACAAGTCGCTCGGGGTGTCGCCGGTGATGGGCAAGTGTTCGCGCAGAGCGTGATTGCTCATCAACGTATCGCTGGCGGCTGTATGGGCGTGGTCATCTTCGCCGGGAACCCGGAGCGCAAAATCATGCGGAGGCTGCCCGACCAGAACCGGCTTTCCATTTCGGAAATCAGGTCTACGTTTCAGCGTGAAAACGCGTTGAAAGAATCCCGGCCCCAGCTCTGAAAGAGGTTTGCGTGTCTCCATCGTCGGTACGGAATGGGGCGGTCCAGAATTTTTAATCGATGCATTTGCGTTGACTGGACCGGAGTCATGGCGGTGGCCGCGTTGGAAATCAGGCACGCCCTGCCAGCCGATACCCTCGACACCGGCGAATGCCACGGTCATGTCTTCTGGAGAAAAATAAAGGTAGACTTTTCCCCGGTTATCCCGGTCTAGGGATGCATCCCATTTGGGGCCGACCGCGCCCATATGTTTTTTCGTGTCGGTTAATTCCGCCAATGCCGGCGTCTGATGCTTTTTGGCGTGAACGCCACTGACGATATTCGCCAGCGTGGTCAGGCGTGCATGCAATGTTTGGCTACCGCTGATGTATTTGTAACGGTCCTGTTTTGTCGTCATCAGCGGGTCCGAACCCGAATATCCGTTGGCGATAGCCGCAGCCGCCGGCAACTCATCGACCAGACTGTAAGGCGGGTTACATAGGATCAGGGTATCGGCCGGGCGTGCGCCAGGCTGGTCATTTTGCATCTTTGGGTCGAGCAGAAAGGCCTGGGCCAGCAGACTGAGCAAGCATCCTTGACTGTGAGCGACGATCGAGACTGTTTCGTTTTCGTCGTAGTCGCGGATCATCGAGATGAGCGCGGCCAGTCGTCGCGCTGCCAGGATCATGTAGAGCCGGCCGGGGTTTTTCAGGATGGGGTGGGTCGCATCGCGAGATGCCCAGTCCAGGGCACCGTATGCATCGCTCTTGCCCCGATTCCACATCTCCGGTAGCGAGGATGTCGCGTTGGCGAACGGTCCGCCTTCCTTCGAATAATCCCTGTCCAACCGGTTGCCGTACCGATCGGCCGCCTGGCCGTGCGGTGTTTTTCTCCAGTCCTGCACGTGCGCTGATTCTTCGCGAAACCCCCAGTAGAATGGAATAACCGGACTGTGCGTATCGTCGCCGATCTTACGCTTGTAGAAAACGTCGTCGGGATCTTCCTCCAACTTGTCGCGGTCGGCGGCTTGCGGCATGCGATACGTACCCGGCGTCAGCTCGCCGCACAGCCTTTCCGCCAGCCCTTCGCACAAACCCGATTCCACCGCGTCGTAACTGACGCCCACATCGTTCACGCCATGTACGAGGATGATGGAGCCGGGCAGGTTGTGCCTGACGCCGACGATCTTCTTGTTTCCCTGTCCGGGCAAAGTAACGCCTTGCCCTTTACCTCGGCTGAATGGCAGTTTCTTGTAAAGCGATGCGCTCTTTGCGGTGGTCATGGCTGGTCTTCCTCCTTGAGTTCAATGCTCGCAACGTGCATTTGGTCGTGTTTCAAGGTCGAGGTCGTCCCTTGCGCGTCGGTTTGGCCCGCGCCGCCGCCGGCCGCAGATTCGATCTTGTAGACCAATCCGGCCGCCGGCACGCCACCGTCGAGATTGGGGTAGAGCCGGGGTTCGAACTTGAGATCCGTCCCGTCCTTTTTGAAGGCAGGGAGTTGTGCACTCATCGTCTCGGCGCCATCCCAAATGAAATCGGGTGCGTGGAACTCGAGGGCCTCCTTGCTCCCGAGGACCGGAGATCCTTCCCCGAGCTTGAGGAATGAGCCGTCCTGTGCAACCAGGAGGATGGTCTTGGCCGATACCGTGATCGAGCCTTCGCTGGCGGTCACCTGAATGTCCTTGGCCGAGTTGACAGCGATGTCGTCATGCTGGCTTTGCACCAGCATTTTTCCGACGTGCGCGATCGCACTGAGTCCGCCGCCGCGGGCAAAGAGCGAGATGCCATTGCCGGCATTGACTGCAAAACGCTGGCCCGCCGTGAGTTGCAGATGCTGTTGCGCAGTGGTGTCGACGTTGCTGGCCGAGTAGCTGACGATGGCCTTGGAACTGGCGAAGCCGATCCCGGCCGGCGAGGTCACCGCAACGACTGGTTCTCTTGGCTCGGCGGCGTCGGGCGCGGTGTTGCTTCCGTCCTCCCAGTTCTTGAACCGTGCACGCAGTGCTTCCTGTTCCTTGGCATCGATCGCCATGCCATTGTGCTCAGCTGCGTAGTTACCGAGTGAAGTGCACAGTTCTCCGCATTCGCGCAGCAGGTCGAGGTATTCGTTGCGTGCAAGTTGCGGAGCCTTACTGCCCGAGCCGTCGAGCAGTTTCCAGGTACTCAGCAAGATACCGCGCGCGGCGCGTAAAGCGATCGCTTCGTCGGTGCGTAACTCGGCACCGTCTCCGCGTGGGCGTGCGCCACCCTCCCGACGCGGCTCAGTGAGATAGCCAAGGTTCAGCTCCGTTTTACCGTGGTCGCTGGCCAACTGCGCACTGATCTGGCCGGTCGTATCGTCCAGCCGAAGCTGGTTCCCGCGTCGGCCGCGAATCTCCCGGCTGCGCAGGCCGGACTGGTAGCGGGTACCGGGCAACGCGTCCTCTCCAACGAACACGGGCGGCGGCGAATTACCGTTGTACACCTGGCCGATGATGACGGGCTTATCGGGATCGCGGCCAGCAAAATCGATCAGCACTTCGGTTCCGACAGGGGGCAGGAGGCGGGCTCCGGGACCATTACCGGCCCAGCTGAACGCGACACGTACCCAAGCCGAGTCGCGATCCGAATCGGAACTGCCCGCGCCCGCTGCATGCGCATGATCTTCCGGACGTGCGGCAAGAAAGCGGACTTTGACACGGCCCAGCGAGTCGCACCACACAATTTCGTTTTCCGGTCCGACGACAATTGCCGACTGCAGTTGCGGGCGGGGCAGGACGGGGCAAGGTGGCACGATGCGGACGCTTCTACGAACACACGTGAAGCTTGTCTTGTAGCGCAGCTTCTGGTTTTCGTCGCTCCGCTGCAGCGCAGTCGTGTCGCGAGCCCAGCCGCTGCGTTCGAAGAGCCGCTCCACACGTGCGCCAATTTCCACCGGTAGGTTGTTCTCCGCAACGATATGCTGTGACGTCACGACGAACTGCCGCTCGCTGTCGGGATGGGTGTCGATTTCAGGATGACCTTTAAGACTGAACCACTCGCCAACTGCCAGGTCGCGAACACTGCCTTCACCTTTGAACCATTTTGCAGCGTACTCGTGGTAAGCCATCTGCGTATCGTTCAGCTCAGACAGATCGCGCGGGCTGTCCCCGATATGCGGGGCTGTGCACTGGTATTCGTCCAGTCCCGCCGCCAGCTGGTTGCCTTGCTCGCCCTGATCAGCTTGCGCCGGCACCTGTGCCGTCATGAACATCGTATTGCCGGGCTGAAGGTAATCCCAGCTGAATAAGGACGTATTTCCCGAACGAAGCGTACGCACCGCGCTCCAGCCGGTGATGGTGTCGCGCTGCTCAGTTGCATCGTCACGATGAAACCGCACCGTCCCGGCGGCGTTCTGGTTGAGTTGACTCGAATCCTCGAACAGTATCAAGGTATGCCCAATTCTTGATTCCGTTCGCCCGCTTCCGGATACGCCGGCGCCGGTCATCAGCCCGGGGCGAAAGCACCAGGCGATTCCCCGTCTCTGTAGCAGCCGACGGACGAAGTCGGCATCCGACTCATTGTGTTGCATGATGAACTGTCGTTTCGGCAACCGGCGATTGGAGAGGCTGGCATCGATTGCCAAATCAAACGATGCTCCCAGGACCGTCATGTTTTTATGCCATTCGCCGACCAGTATCTGAATGATGTCCAGTTCGTTTTTGCCCTGGAACACCCTCGTGTTGACCTTGTGTTCCAGCACCGATAGTGCGTCTCGCATGGTCAACTGGTATGTGGCGAGTCCGCCGTCGCTTTGGCCCGAAGAGGCCTCGGTGACCAGTCCGCAAATGCGGCGTAGCTGGCCGCGGTCGGTGACGATTTGCAGTTCGGCAGGCACACCGATGAAGGTCTTGAGGGGCAGGGTCGCGCTCTCGGACACACACAGCATCCGGAAATTGAATCCGCCACAGATCGCTTCGCTGCCGATTATTCGTTGCGGCAGGAGCGGTTCCTTTCCGGCCTTGGTCATCCCATCCAGAAGCAGACGAAGCGGCCGGTGCCGATCTCTCAGCACATATTGGACTTCGGCGAACGTTCTTGCGATGTCGGGATCTGCCATCGGTCGTACCCCTTCCAGGTTCATCACGCTCTGTGCACGGTGGGTATCCCCAAGCGTTGCGCTGGGAAACCTTGTAATTATTCAAGCTCATGCTTGAGTGACATTTGAGCGAACACAACCTGACGACCGTCGGGAGAGCGCGTCGTACAACTTGGAGAGTAGTGCTGAAAAAAAACAGGGCCCCGTTGCCGGGGCCCTGTCGTTACGGGGTAAAGGGAGCGTCAGCCGGTGTTGCGCAACCCCGCCGCCACCCCGTTGATCGACAGGTGAATCCCGCGATGCACCCGCTCGTCGACCTTCTGCTCGGCCGACAGCGCCCGATGCCGCTGAATGAGCTCGACCTGCAGGTGGTTCAACGGATCGAGATAGGCAAACCGGTTCTGGATCGACCGCGCCAGCAGCGGGTTGTTCACGAGGCGTTCATCCGTCCCGGTGACGAGTTCCAGGCAGCGCAGCGTCTCCGCATACTCGGCCGAAATCCGTTTGAAGATGCGCTCGCGCAGTTCGGCGTCCGGCACCAGCTCCGCGTAGCGCGACGCGATCGCGAGGTCGGTCTTGGCCAGCACCATGTCCATGTTCGACAGCAGCGTCGCGAAGAACGGCCAGTGCTGGCCCATCTCGCGCAGCAGCGCCAGGCGTTCCTCGCGGTCGCCTTCGGCCAGCCAGCCGGAGACGGCCGCGCCGAAGCCGAACCAGCCCGGCAGCAGCAGGCGGCACTGGCCCCACGAGAAGCCCCACGGGATCGCGCGCAGGTCTTCGATGCGGCGCGTCGACTTGCGTGACGCGGGGCGCGAGCCCAGGTTCAGTTCCGCGATCTCGGCGATCGGCGTGGCGGCGAAGAAGTAGTCGGTGAAGCCCGGGGTCTCGTACACGAGGTTGCGGTACGCCTTGTACGCGCGCTGCGACAGCTCGGCCATCACGGGCTCGAAGCGGGACAGGCGCTCGATCTGTTCGCGGTCCGCGTCGTGCGGCATCAGGCCTGCTTCCAGCGTCGCGGCGACGAGCAGCTCCAGGTTGCGGCGGCCGATTTCCGGATTGCTGAATTTCGACGAGATGATCTCGCCCTGTTCCGTCAGGCGGATCTGGCCGTTCACGGTGCCCGGCGGCTGCGCGAGGATCGCGTCGTAGCTCGGACCGCCGCCGCGGCCCACCGTGCCGCCGCGGCCGTGGAACAGGCGCAGCTTGACGTTCGCGTCCGCGAACACCTTCACCAGTTTCAGCTCCGCCTGGTACAGCTCCCAGTTCGACGTCATGAAACCGCCGTCCTTGTTCGAGTCCGAATAGCCCAGCATGACTTCCTGCAGGCGGCCCTGGTGCTCGATCACGTCCGCCACGATCGGCAGCGCCATCCACGTGCCCATGATGTCGGCGGCGCGCTGCAGGTCGGGGATGGTCTCGAACAGCGGGATCACCATCGCGTCGCTCTTCTTCTCGCTCGGGCGGAACAGCCCCGTTTCCTTTTGCAGCAGCAGGACTTCGAGCAGGTCCGACACCGTCTCCGTGTGCGAGATGATGTAGTTGCGGATCGCGCGCGTGCCGTAGCGCTTGCGGATCTCGCGCGCCGTGCGCAGGATCTGCAGTTCGGAATTCGTGATGTCCGAATAGCTTTCGTACGGCGTGTACAGCAGGCGCGGCTGCGCCAGTTCGTCCAGCAGCAGCTTTACCTTCGCGTCTTCGTCCAATGCCGCGTAATCCGCTTCGACGCCCGCGCGCGCAAACAGCTCGGCCAGCACTTTCTCGTGCACGTCGGAACTCTGGCGCATGTCGAGCGAGGCGAGGTGGAAGCCGAAGATGCGCGCCGCGCGTACGAGGCCGTTCAGGCGCGGCACGGCGAGGATGGCGCCGTGGTTCTCGTTCAGCGAATCGACGAGCACCTGCAGCTCGGCGCGGAATTCGGATGCGTCGCGGTACGCGTCCGCATGGCCCACTTCCTTGCGCAGGATGTTGGTGGCGCCCAGTTCGCGCGCCGTCGACGCGAGGCGGGCGTAGACGCCGATCAGCGCGCGGCGGTACGGCTCGTCGCTGCGGTGCGGGGAGTGGTCGGGCGACGCGTCGGCCAGCGCCAGCAGCGCGGGGCTCGCGGACACGAGCAGGGTGGACGGCGACAGCTCCGCGCCCAGCGCGTGCACTTCGTCGAGATAGAAATCGAAGATGGTCGTGGAATGGCGCACGAGCGCGCGCTGCATCGTCGCGGCATTGACGTTCGGATTGCCGTCGCGGTCGCCGCCGATCCAGCTGCCCATCTGCATGTACGCCGCGTCGTCGAGGCCGGCCGCAGCGCGACCGTATTGCGCCGCGATCTCTTCCTCGACGTCGTCGTACACGGCCGGCAGCTCGCGCAGGAACGTCGTGCGGTAGTAGGACAGGGCGTTTTCGATCTCGTCCGCCACCGTCAGTTTTTCGTAGCGCAGCATGCGGGTCTGCCACAGGGTCGCGATGCGGGCCTGCAGCAGTTGCAGGTTGCGCGCGCGCTCCTTCGGCGTCAGCGGCAGGTCGCGCTCGGCCAGCAGGCGCGCGATGTCGTGCTCGGCGTCGAGGGTCGACTTGCGCTGGACTTCGGTCGGGTGCGCCGTCAGCACTGGGGCGATCAGCGCCTCGCGCAGAAAAGCCTCGACCGTGCCCTGAGCGACGCCGGCATCCTTCAGGCGGGTGAGGGCGTAGGCGACGCTGGACGGCTGCGGCTTCGAGCCGGCCAGCAGGTGGGCGCGGCGGCGGCGGATGTGATGCTGGTCTTCCGCGATGTTGGCCAGGTGCGAGAAATACGAGAAGGCGCGCACGACGGAGTTCGTCTCTTCGCGCGACAGTTTCGACAGCAGCGTCTTGAGTTCGGTGCCGGCTTCCTGGTCGTCTTCGCGGCGGAAGCGCACGGCGGTCTGGCGGATCGTTTCGACGACGTCGAACACGGCTTCGCCTTCCTGGTCGCGCAGCACGTCGCCGAGGAGGCGGCCGAGCAGGCGGATGTCTTCTTTCAGCGGCGCGTCCTTGTCGACGTTGCCGGGAGGTTGGGTGTTGAGTGCAGCAGGATTGTCCATATCGACCGTGGTTGAATTGTTGAAACTACAGATACAACGAAATCGGTATTACAAAGTGCTCCTGCGGGGCGCGCTGGCGGTTCGCCATGGCCTGCGGGTGGGCCCATGCTAGAATTTATGATCTCAGTATGGGCTAGTGAAAGAAACCGTTTTGAACTCCAACGACACGACGCAGCACGTTCCCGCGCAACTGATTATCGCATCGCGCGAAAGCCGGCTGGCCATGTGGCAGGCCACGCATGTGCGCGACCGGCTCGCAGCATTATATCCGCAGTGTCAGATCGACATTCTCGGCATGACCACGCGCGGCGACCAGATTCTCGACAAGACGCTGTCGAAGGTGGGCGGCAAGGGCCTGTTCGTGAAAGAGCTCGAAGTGGCGATGGCCGACGGCCGCGCCCACCTGGCCGTGCACTCCCTCAAGGACGTGCCGATGGAGTTGCCGGAAGGCTTTGAACTGGCCGCCGTCCTCGAGCGCGAAGACCCGCGCGACGCCTTCGTCTCCAACGATTTCGACAGCCTGGCTGCGTTGCCGGCCGGCAGCATCGTCGGGACGAGCAGCCTGCGCCGCCAGGCCCTGATCGCCGCGCGCTATCCGCAACTCGTGATCAAGCCGCTGCGCGGCAACCTCGACACGCGCCTGGGCAAGCTCGACCGTGGTGACTACGCCGCCATCATCCTTGCCGCGGCCGGCCTCAAGCGCCTGGGCCTCACGCGCCGCATCCGCGCTTATCTGGAGCCGGAAGAGAGCCTGCCGGCCGCCGGCCAGGGCGCGATGGCGATCGAGATCCTGTCCGGCAACGCGGCAGGCTTCGATGTAAAAGCCTTGCTGGCGCCGCTGAACCACACGGCGACCGCGCAGGCTGTCCAGGCCGAGCGTAAAGTCTCGCAAGTGTTCGGCGGCAGCTGCCAGATCCCGCTGGCGGCGCACGCGACCGTCGACGGCGACACCCTGCACCTGCGCGCCATGGTCGCCACGCCGGACGGCCGCCGCAACGCCTTCGCCGACGCCAGCGGCCCGGCCGCGTTGCCGGAAGCCGTGGGCGAGCAGGTGGCGCAGAAGCTGGCCGCGCAGGATGCCGCCGGGATCCTGGCCGAGTGCAAGGCGACTGCCGCGGGCGATGCCTGACGCGGTCGTCATCACCCGTCCGCGCCAGCAGGCCGAGCCGCTGGCCCGCGCGGTGGCGGCACTCGGCCGCACACCGCTGATCCTGCCATTGCTGGAAATTTCTCCGCTGCTAGATGACGCCCCGCTGCGCGCCGCGCTCGCCCGCCTGCGCGACTATGCGCTGGTCGCGTTCGTGTCGCCGAACGCCGTCGATGCCGCGTTCGCCTTGATCGAACAATGGCCGCCCGAGGTGGCGCTCGCCGTCGTGGGCGAGGGCAGTAGGGCCGCGCTGGCCCGGCACGGCATCGACGGCGACGCTTACCGCGTGTATTTGCCGCTCGACCCCGCCCGCAGCGATTCGGAACACCTGCTGCAGGCCCTCGACCTGGCCGCGCTGGCGGGCCGCAAGGTGCTCGTCGTGCGCGGCGAGACGGGCCGCGAAGTGTTGCCGGAGGCCTTGCGCGCGGCCGGTATCGACGTCGAGACCGTGGCCGCCTACCGCCGTGCCGTTCCCGCCCTGACGCCGGACCTGGCCGCGTCGTTACGCGCCTTGCTGGCGGGCCCGAACGACTGGATAATCACGAGTTCGGAAGCCTTGCGGGGCCTGGCCGGTCTCGTCGAGCAGCTTGACGGTGGTGCAAGTGTGGCAAATCTGCAACGGCAGCGCCTGATCGTTCCGCATGCCCGCATCGCGGAAACGGCCTCTGCACTCGGTTTTACCGCTGTGACGCTCACGGGGTCCGGCGACGAGCGGCTGCTTGCCGCGTTACAATCACGAGCATGAACGAATTGCCCAACAATCCAGAAAAACCAAACATGGGCGGTCCGGTCGTTCCGCCGGAAAGCTATGTGACGCCGGCGCCGGCGGGCGGCCCCGGCGAGCCCCGCGTTCCCGAAGGTTCGGGCCTTGCCGGGCTGCTGCAGAAGCCGCAGAACGTCGCCATCCTCGCGCTGGCCGTCCTGCTCGCGCTCCAGACGTATTCCACGCACAGCCGTTTCAACAAGCTGCGCGAGGACGTCGCGCGCACGCTCCAGAAGGACAACGCCTCCAACGCCGAGACGGCCCAGAGCGTCCGCGACATCAAGGAAGCGGCCAAGGACCTGCAGGTCAAGGTGGGCGTCCTGGAAAGCCGCCAGACCGAGGCGCAGAGCCAGCAGGCCGCGCTCGAGCAGATGTACCAGGACATTTCGAAGAACCGCGACGACTGGGCGCTGTCCGAGATCGAGCAGGTGTTGTCCACCGCGAGCCAGCAGCTGCAACTGGCCGGCAACGTGCAGGGCGCGCTGATCGCGCTGCAGAACGCCGACCGGTCCCTGTCGCGCTCCGACAAGCCGCAATTCATCACGATCCGCCGCGCCATCGCGCGCGACATCGAGAAGCTGAAGGCGTTGCCTTCCGTCGACCAGGCCGGCATCGCGCTGCGCCTCGACAACGTCATCTCGCTGATCGACACCCTGCCGCTGCTGTCCGACGAAAAGCCGGCCGAGCCGATCGCGCCGTCGCGCGTGAATCCTCCGGGCGCCGCCGCGGCCGCGGCGCCGGCCGACCGGACGCTGGGCCGGCGCATGCTGGAAACGTGGCGCAACTGGAGCCACGAGATGTGGGACGACATCCGGCAATTGATCCGCGTGCGCACGGTCGACAATCCGGATGCGCTGATGCTGTCGCCGAGCGAATCGTATTTCGTGCGCGAAAACCTCAAGCTGCGCCTGCTGAACGCGCGCCTGGCGCTGCTGTCGCGCAACGAAGGCACGTTCCGCGACGACCTGAACAGCGCACAGCAGATGCTCGTGAAGTACTTCGACACGAAGGCACGCTCGACCCAGGCCGCGCAGGCCCTGCTGCGCCAGGTGCAGGCCAACAACGTCACCATCGACGTGCCCGACCTGTCGGAGAGCCTGAACGCCGTGCGCAATTACAAATCGAAGCCGTGAAGCGCGGGGCCTGAACGATGCGTTTATTACTCTGGTTAGTCGCCCTGATGGCCGCGGCCATCGGCATTGCCGTGACCGCGCGCTTCAATCCCGGCAACGTCGTCTTTTTCTATCCGCCGCACCGGATCGACCTGTCGCTGAACCTGTTCGTCGTGCTGGCGTTCCTGCTGTTCCTCGTGCTGTACGGCCTGGTCCGCGCGGTACGCGCCACGCTGGGCATGCCCGAGCGGGTGGCCCAGTACCGCTACCGCAAGCGTGAGCGCGAAGCGAACCGCGGCCTGCGCGAGGCGCTGAAAGCCCTGTTCGAAGGCCGCTTCGGCCATGCCGAGAAGGCCGCCATGCGCGCCGCCGACCTGCCCGAGAATGCCGGCCTCGCCGCGCTGATCGGCGCCCGTGCGGCCCACCGCATGCGCGAACCGGCACGCCGCGACGCCTGGCTCGCCGGCACCGTGCACGACCAGTCCCTCAAGACGGCGCGCCTGATGACGGTCACGGAACTGCTCGTCGACGACCACAAGCCGGAAGGCGCGCTGGAAGCCGTCGCGGAACTGAACGCCAGCGGCCAGCGCCACATCCACGCGCTGCAATGGGCCATGAAGGCCAACCAGCAGGCGCGCAACTGGCCGGAAGTGCTGCGTCTCGTGCGCATCCTGGACAAGCGCAACGCCTTGCATCCCGCGCTGTCCGCGCGCCTGCGCGAGATGGCGTACGACGCGCTGCTGTCCGAAGGCGGCCATGACGCCGAATCGATCCGCCGCGTGTGGGCCGGCGTCCCGGCCGGCGACCGCGTGAAACCGACCATCGCGGCGCGTGCCGCGGCCGCCCTGAATGCGCGCGGCCTGCACGACGACGCCCGCGGCATCGTCGAGGATGCGCTGAAAGCCGGCTGGGACGAGCGCGTCGTGCGCGCGTACCGCGAAGCGGCCGGTCCGGAAGGCTCGGCCACGCTGCTGGCGCAGATCGAGAATTGCGAAACGTGGCTGCGCGCCCATCCGAACGATCCGGAACTGGAGCTGACCCTGGGTTCCCTGTGCCTGCGCCAGAAACTGTGGGGCAAGGCCCAGCGCTACCTGGAGCAGGCGCTGTCCGACGCCACCGAACCGCACATGGTGCGCGAAGCCCACCTGAAGCTGGCGCAGCTGCACGAGGCGCTGGGACAGCGGGAAGACGCCGACCGGCACTACCGGCTGTGCGCGCTGGCCACCGTGCTGTGACCGTCACGCGCGGTTTGCTCCCCGCTTCCCGCGCACGATGACCACGGCCATGTGACCGGGCGTGCCGGTGGGGTTCGCGACCGGGACGGCCGGCGTCGCCCGGGCATCGGGCAGGCGGTCGATGACGATGGATCCGGCGCCGACGATGGCCAGCGTCGTGATGAAGATGGCTTCCATGTGTTTCTGGATGTTCATGCTGTTCCCCTCGGGTTGGTGACGTAACGTCCTCCATCCAGCAGGAGGCGTGCCAGCCCGATGACAGGGGGGCGCCGGCAGCGATACCGGCCTGCCGAGTCGGGATCGGTCCAACAATCCGCGCCGATGCGTGGGGCGCGAACCAACAGACGTCTTTTCAGTGCTTCTGCGACCTTGTGCGGCGCACAAGCCCAAGGCGATTCGTTATAATCGACCTTTTATTGTTTCCCCAGCAACCAAGGACTATCCATGAGCCTGAATAACGTCAACGCCGGCCGCGATGTGCCGAACGACTTCAACGTCGTCATCGAAATCCCGATGAACGCCGACCCGATCAAGTACGAAGTGGACAAGGAATCCGGCGCGATCTTCGTCGACCGCTTCATGGGTACCGCCATGCACTATCCGTGCAACTACGGCTACATCCCGAACACGATCGCCGACGACGGCGACCCGTGCGACGTGCTGGTCATCACCCCGTTCGCGCTGATCCCGGGCGTCGTCGTGCGTTGCCGCGCACTGGGCGTGCTGAAGATGACGGACGAAGCCGGCGGCGATTCGAAGATCCTGGCCGTGCCGGTCGAAAAGATCCTGCCGGTCTACTCGCACCTGCAAAAGGTCGAAGACGTCCAGGAACTGACCCTGCGCCAGATCCAGCACTTCTTCGAGCACTACAAGGACCTGGAAAAGGGCAAGTGGGTCAAGGTCGAAGGCTGGGAAGGTCCGGACGCGGCCAAGGAAGAGATCCTCGCCGGCGTCAAGAACCACGAGTCGAAGGGCGAATAAAACCCGCACCTCCGGTCGCGAGGGCCGCCACCTTCGGGTGCGCGGCCCTTTGTCGTTTACGTCGTCACCACCCGCTCACCACCCGATATCGCGCAGCAGCGGATACGTCAGGTCGCGCGGCGGCGTCACCTCGTGCGTCAGGTCGGTGTTGATCGCCGGCTCCATCAGCCGGTTCGGCTTGGCCTCCGTCGTGTAGTGCGACACGGTCGAGCCCGGTGAGTACGTCGTCGGCGTGTACATCAGGATGCGGCCCGCGTCGTCCGTGCCGGCCAGGCGCGTCGTGTCGAGGCCGAGGCTGGCCACGACGCCCGACTGCGTGCGCGAGCGGCGCTGCAGCGCGGCCTTCAGCCTGACGCCGTCAGCCTGCGTGACGCGCACGGACGGGATCGTGATGCTGGAGTCGTTGCCGCTCATGCCGGAGACGTCGCCCGGCTGGTTGTCCGCCACGACCATGCCCAGCGCGCCGGCCGCCTGCACGTTGCGGGCCTTGGTGACGAAGTCGCACGTGCCGCGGTCCACGAGGGCGATGTTGCCGCGTACGGCGAGGCTGTTCACCGCATCCAGCGGGTCGCAGGCGAGGCCCGTGCCGGCGGGCTGGTCGACGACGGGCATCAGCTGGCCGGCGACGGGCGGATTGGACAGCGGCGGTCCGAACGACGCGTCGCCGACCGTGTAGTTGCCCGCGGCCGGACCGGCGGCGCCGCTGACGGCCAGGTTCGAGACCGGATCGAGCATCTGCGGCACGGCGGCCGTCACGATGGGACCATTCCAGGAGAGCCCGCGCCACGTCACGGCCGACGTCGCGCGCTCCGCGTCCGTCATTTCCACCCACAGCTTGCCCGTGCGGTTGTTCAGCAGGTAGTAATCCCAGATCGACGGTATGCCCATGGTCTGGGCGCCCGTCCCGTTGTTGGTGAACGTCTGGAAGCCGAGGCCGTGCGCGAACTCGTGCAGCAGGACCGTGACCAGGTCGACCTGGCTGCCGAAGTTGGCGTCGAGGCCGAGGTAGAAGCCGGAACCGGGCAGGCAGTCCGGGAACAGCCCGAGGCGCGAATTGAAGCGGGCGATGATGTGCGGCTCGCCCGGCGTCGCGATGTCCTGGCCCGCCAGCTTGCTGGCCAGGGCGCTCGGATACCACGTCGCGGCGCGCGGCGCGTTCGGGAAGTCGGACCAGATCTCGTTGGCGCCGGCCGAACCGAGGACGGCGCTCGAGGCCGTGCAGGCCAGCGGCACGAACGACGCGCCGATGCGGATCGGCACGCTGCTCGTGAGCGTCGCGCCCCAGATGTCGGCCGCGCGCTGGAACGCGTTCAGGCGCTGCTGGCCGAGCGTCGTGCCGGTATTGCCGCCGACGGGCACGGCCGGGGTCGGGTCGTTGAAGCCGACGCCGGGCTCGTTCAGGTTGACGATCACGATGGTGGCCGCAGCCCGGGCCGGGGCGGCCGCGCCGAAGGCGAACGCACAGGCGGTGGCGATGCCGGCAAGGACGCCGAGCGCCCGTTGGAGGCGCGACGGATCAGCGGCTTTCATTCGTTTTCTCCCCGTGGTTGTGGTCGAGGCGCGTGCCTGCCTCTCCGTGCACGCACTCGCTCGTCAGCTTGCCGTCGGGACCGCGCGTGACGACTTCGTAGACCATGTCTTTTTCGCCGAGGCGCACGCCGCGCGCGCCGTCGCGGCGGGTGATCGTGGCCGGCGTGCGGGGCGCGGCGAGCCCGGTGGCGGCGGGGGCCTTTGCGCGCAGTTCCTTCAGTTCGTCGGCCGTCGGCGCCCGCAGCTGGCCGGTCAGCGGGTCGCGCACGACGACCATGCCTTCCTGGCCGGCGGCCTGGGCGTGCATCGAGAAGGCGGCCAGCACGCACAGGGCGGCCAGCGTGCCGATGGTGAGCAGTTTTTCCTTGGACATGGCTTCCTCCCGTTCAAAAACGCGGCCGGCGGCGCAGCAGGGTGATCGTACCCAGGCCCAGCGCCAGCATCATCCAGTGCGCCGGCTCCGGCACCGCCGTTACCACCGAGACCGTATCGAGGCCGACATAGTTCAGGGTATCGGCCGGTCCGAGGTAGCGGAAGGCGAAACGGCCGTTGCCGCTGTTCGTGACCGTGGCCGTGAATTGCTGCCAGTCCGTCGGGTAGCCCGCCGTGCCGCCGATGGTCGTGAGCAGGGTCGTGAAGTCGGCCATGTCGGTTCCCGTGCCCGCCGCGTAGCGCACTTCGAGCAGGTCGTTGAAGCCGGGCTGGACATCGTGGCGCGTGTAGAAGCTCAGCACCGTGGTGCCGGACAGGTCGAGCACCGGCGTGATCAGCCAGTTGTCGATGCTGCCGCTGCCGTTTGCGGCGCCGAGGAAGTTGGCGGCCGCGTAGGAACCGGCGGCGCCCGACTGGGCCGGGAAGAGCGCCGGATTGCCCTGGAACCAGCCGCTGCCGGCCGGGACGCTGTGGTTGACCTGGGCCCATCCGGAGAGGTCCGCCACGTTGTCGAATCCTTCGCCCAGCACTTCGACCCCGGCCGCACGCGCGCTCGCCGCGCCCAATGCGGCCAGCGACAGCACGGCTGTCGCGAACAAGGTTTTTACGGGTTTCATGGAGGCCCTTTCATGGAATATGAATGGGCTCATCTTATGAGTCGGATGACAACGACTTTTGATTTTCAGCTAACGAACAGGCTGGACAAAACGGGGGTATCGATGAGCGATACGGAAGGATGCGCAGGACGGGACGGTGGGCGCGGCGGCCCACCGGAGAATCAGCGTGCGGCGCGGCGCAGCCGCAGCTTGCCGACGATGCCGATCGGGAAGAAGTAGATCGAGAGGATGAACAGCACGCCGAGCCACAGCATCCAGCGGTCCGGGTGCAGCGCGGCGGCCAGCAGCGGGACGCCGGACAGCATCTCGGACGCCTGCCCCATCAAGGTCTTGAGGTAGTTCTGCGCGAGGATGAACAGGGTCGCACCCACGACCGCGCCATACATCGTGCCCATGCCGCCGATGACGACGATGAGCAGGATGTCCGTCATCACTTCGAAGCCGAGGCTCGTCTTGGGGCCCACGTAGCGCAGCCACAGGGCCATCAGCGCCCCGGCCAGCGCGGCCACGACGGCGCCCAGCACGTTCGCCCAGATGCGGTAGACGACGGTGCGGTAGCCGAGCGCCTCGGCGCGGAACTCGTTCTCGCGGATCGCCTGCAGCACGCGGCCGAACGGCGAGTTCACGAGGCGCAGCAGGAACAGGAACAGCACGAGGCAGCCCGCGAACACGATGTAGTACGTGATCAGCTTGCCGTCGACGCTGCGCCCGAACACCTCGTTCTCCATCAGCGTATAGCCCGGCGACAGGATTTCCGGCACGCTGAACGTGCGGCCGTCCTCGCCGCCCGTGAAGTCGGACAGCTGCGACGCGAGCACGGAGAACGACGACGCGACGGCCAGCGTGATCATCGCGTAGAAGATGGCGCGCACGCGCAGGGCGAACAGGCCGATGACGAAGGCGAGGACGACGGTCAGCGCCAGCGCGGCGACGAGGCCCGTGACGATGGCGCCCCACGTGGGCTCGTCCACGCTGGACAGCGCGATGCCGACGCCGTACGCGCCGATCCCGTAGAACATCGTGTGGGCGAACGAGACGATGCCCGTATAGCCCAGCAGCAGGTCGTACGACGCGACGAGCACGATGTAGACGCAGATCGTGGCCGCCGTGTTCAGTGGGCGCGCGCCGGAAAAGAGGAACGGTGCGAACAGCAGTCCCAGCAGGATGACGACGAGGAGGGCGGTCAACGCGCGGCTGCGCGGCAGGTCGCCGGAAAGAAGCTTGATCAGCATGTCAGTGGCGTCCTTTCGTGTACAGGCCGGCCGGGCGCCACAGGAGGACGGCGATCATCAGCACGATGTTCGAGACGAGCGCCACCTTCGGCGCGAGGAAGCCGGCGTAGTTGGCGACGAGGGCGATCAGCAGGGAACCGATGAAGCAGCCGCCGACGGAGCCGAGGCCGCCGATGATGATGACGATGAAGGTCAGCACCATGATCTCGCTGCCCATGTGCGCCACCAGCGTTTCCTTGTACAGGCCCCACATGACGCCGCCCAGGCCCGCCAGCGCGGAGCCGGCCGCGAAGACGCCCACGAACAGGCGGCGGATGCGGTAGCCCAGCGCCTCGACCATCTCGCCGTTCTCGACGCCGGCGCGGATCAGCAGGCCGATCTTGGTGCGGTTCAGGGTGAGGAACATCGCGGCGAACACGACGAGGCCGACGACGACCGCCAGCAGCCGGTATTTCTCGATGGCCGCCTCGCCCAGGAACACGGCGCCGCGCAGCGCGGCCGGCAGCGGCAGGGCGATCTGTTCGGCGCCCCAGATCACGTTGATGAGTTGTTCGGACACGATCATGCCGCCCATCGTGATCAGGATCTGCTTTAAATGCTGGCCGTAGACGGGCATGATGACGACCCGTTCGAACGCCCAGCCGAGCACGGCCGTCACGACCATCGCGAGCAGCACGGCGAGCCCCAGCACGCCGAGGTTGGCGAGCAGCGAATCCATCTCGAGCCAGTCGCGCATGGGCAGCAGCACGAACGTGGCGGTGAACGCGCCGACGGAGACGAACGCGCCGTGGCCGAAGTTCAGCACGCTCATCAGGCCGAACACCAGCGTGAGGCCGCTGGCCATAATGAAGATCATCATGCCCATCGCGAGCCCGGCCACCGTCAGGGTGATCCAGGTCGGCAGGCTCATGAAGGGCAGCGCCGCCAGCACGACGGCCGGCACGAGCAGCAGCGGGGCGATGTCGCGCCGTGCCGCCGGCAGCGGGGCGTCCGCCTTGGCGAGGGGTAAAGTAGCACTCATCGTTGTCCTTTCGGGAAGCTCGACAAACCTGCTGCGCGTTGCATTTGCGGCCTGCGATGCTCGCTGTACTTCTCGTACAGCTGCGCTTCTCGACCGCAACTGCTGCCGCTCGCGACGGTTTTTCGAGGTTCCCTTTTCATTGGTGGGAGTCGAGCGACAGGCCGAGCAGGCGCTGCTGCAGGGCGTCGTCGTGCGCCAGGTCGTGCATCAGGCCCGCGTGGACGGCACGGCCGTCGTCCATGACGCTCACGCTGTCGCCGAGGGTGCGCACGAAATTGAAATTCTGTTCGACGAGCAGGATGGTCGTGCTCGTGTCCTTGAGGTCGCGGAACGCCGCCATCAGGCTTTGCACGATGGCGGGGGCGAGGCCCTTCGTCGGCTCGTCCACGAGGAGCAGTTGCTTCGGCTCGACGATCGCGCGGGCGATGGCCACCATCTGCTTCTGGCCACCCGACAGATTGCCCGCCGGATAGTTCCAGAACTTCTTCAGCGCGGGGAAGAAGCCGCAGATCCAGTCCACGCGCGCCGCGTCCAGCGGGCCGTTGCGCGCGGCGAGATACAGGTTCTCGCGCACCGTCAGTTCGGAAAACACGGCCATGCTTTCCGGAACGTAGGCGATGCCGGCGCGGGCGATGTCGGGGGTGGACAGCTTCGTGATGTCGCGGCCGTCGAACGTGATCGTCCCGCGGCTGGCCTTCCACAGGCCCATGATGGTGCGCAGGGTCGTCGTCTTGCCGGCGCCATTGCGGCCCAGTAGCACGGCCAGGCCGCCGCGCGGCACGACGAGGTCGACGCCCTGCAGGATATGGTACTGGCCGATATGGGTGTGGACGCCGGACAGCGTCAGGATGGGGTCGCTCATGGGCAGCGTCGCTCTCAGGTCGTCACGCGGGTTCGGGGGTGCCAAGATAGGCCTCCTGCACGATTTTCGATTGCATCACCTCGGCCGGCTGGCCGTCCGCCACCAGCGTGCCGTTGTGCAGCACGATGATGCGGTCGGCCAGTGCGCGCACGACGTCCATCTTGTGCTCGACGAGCAGCACGGTCCTGTTGCGCTCGGCCTTGACCTGGTGGATCAGGTCGAGCACGACGGGCACCTCATCGACGCTCATGCCGGCCGTGGGTTCGTCGAACATCAGGATGGACGGCTCCAGCGCGAGCAGGATCGCCACCTCCAGCTTGCGCTGGTCGCCGTGCGACAGCGTGCCGACCAGGGAAGCGCGCTTGCCGATCATCGAAACGCGCTCGAGATAGTGCTCCGCGCGCTGGATGATTTCCTTGTGGCCGAACCACAGCGACAGCATGCTCATGCCGATGCCGGCGCGGCTCTGCACCGCGAGCCGCACGTTTTCCAGCACGGTGAGGTAGGGGAACAGGTTCGTCAGCTGGAACGCGCGCCCGACGCCCAGGCGCGTGCGGCGTGCCGGGCCGAGCCGGGTCACGTCCTGGCCGCCCACGAACACGCTGCCGGACGTCGCCGGCAACTGGCCGGATACGAGGTTGAAGTACGTCGTCTTGCCGGCGCCGTTCGGGCCCACGATCACGGTCAGCGTGCCCGGATAAAACTCGGCCGTCACCGCGTCGACGGCCACGTGGCCGCCGAAGCGGATGGTCAGGTCGCGTGTGGCGAGCGATGGCGTGGCGGTCATGTCAGCGTTTGTTCCGGACGGGCAGCGGCAGCTCGCTGGCCGGGATTTCGCGCACCAGTTCCAGCAGGTCCCATTCGTTCTTCTGGTCCTTCTTGATGCGGAAGTGGTACATCGGCTGCAGCGCCTGGTGGTCTTCCTTGCGGAACGTCATCAATCCCTTCGGCGTCTCGAACGACATGCCCTCCATCGCCGCCGCCATCTGGTCGCCATTCCCCGACGGAACCTTCTGCAGCGCCGCGACGACGGCCGCAGCCGCCGCCATGCCGCCCGCCGTGAACATGTCGGGCGGGACCTTGTAGCGCTTCGTGTGCTCGGCCACCAGCCAGTCGTTCATCTTGTTCTTCGGGAAGCCGTAGTAGTAATTGATGGTGCCTTCCGTGCCGGCGTACGCCTTCCACGTCTTCATCACGGGCAGGATGTTGCCGCCCGGAGCCAGCGAGATGCCGTAGCGTTCCGGCTTCATGTCCGCGATCTTGTTCATCGGGTTCGGGCCGGCCCAGACGATCGCCAGCACGCGCGGCTGCGGCTTGTCTTTCAATGCATCGAACAGGCGCTGCGTGGGCGCCGTGAAGTCGGTCGCGGCGGCGGGCGCGTATTCCTCGTGCACGACATTCGCCTTGCTGCCCGTGGCGGCCAGCGCTTCCTTGCCGGCCTTGATGGCGTCGCGGCCGAACGCGTAATCCTGCGCGAGGAAGGCGACGCTGCCGTTCTTCAGCGTGGACGCCGCGGCCAGCGCATCCTGCATCGAATTGCGCGCGGTGCGGAAGATGTACTTGTTCCACTTGGCGCCGGTGATCTCGTCGGCCACGGCCGGTTCGACGATCAGCACCTTCTTGTATTCCTTCGCGACGGGCAGCATCGCGAGCGCCGCGCCGGACGACGTGGTGCCGACGGCGATGTCGGCCTTGTCGTCGCCATAAGCCTCGGCCAGCAGCGTGCGCGAGAGGTCAGGCTTGCCCTGGTCGTCCTTGACGATCACCTTCAGCTTGCGGCCGTTGATTTCCATCTTGCCGCCGGTGAGGTATTCGAGGCCCAGCATGAAGCCCGTTTCCGTTTCCTTGGCATAGGATTCCAGCTGGCCCGTCTTGCCGGCGATGAGGGCGACTTTCAGGTCGGGGGCGGCCAGGGCGGCGCCGGCCGCCGTCATGGCGAAGGCGGCGAACAGGGCCAGGGGAATGGGTTTGATGTGTTTCATCTCGTCTCCTTGTTTATTAAGGTACGTCTGCCAGGAACTTGAGGATCGCATCCAGTGCGACCGGTTCCGTCAGCATCGGGGCATGGCCCACGTTCGGGACTTCGACGCAGGCCATCGCCGGCGCCGCGCGCCGCATCCATGCGGCCTGGCGTTCTTCGAGCAGGTCCGACAGCGCGCCGCGCACGAGCAATACGGGGCGTTCCTGCGTGAGTTTGCGGAACGCCATCCGCAGCGACAGCGACGTCGGCCTGAGTTTACCGGTTTGCAGCGCGATCGCAATATTCGGGTCGTAGCGTGGCGCCAGGCGGCCGGCGGCGTCCGGGGCGAAGGCGCGGCGCGCCCATTTGTCCCAGTCGGCGTCGCTGTTGTCCGGAAACGCGCAGGCGTTGATGTCGCGGATGCATCCGGCGGCATCGGCCCACGAGTCCACGGCGGCTGTCCTGCCCGCGTAGCCGGCGATGCGCGCCAGGCCCTTTTCCGAGATCACGGGGCCGATGTCGTTGATCACCGCGGCGGCGATCAGGTCGATGTGCTTCGCGGCCAAGGTCATCGTGATCAGGCCGCCCATCGACGTGCCGACGAACACGGCGCGCGGGATGTTCAGGCCCGCCATGAACCGGGCGACGTCCCCGGCGTACACGCCCGGGGTGTAGTTGTCGGGATTCGGATCGCGTTGCGATTCGCCGCGGCCGCGCACGTCGAGCGCTAGCACGCGCCGGCCCTGGCGGGCGACGAGCGGCGCGAACTCGTCGAAGTCGGACGCGTTGCGCGTCAGCCCGTGGATGCAGATCACGGGCAGGCGGACGCACGCGCCGTCGGCGGCGTAATCCCGCGCATGCAGCGCGAGGCCGTCGTTGCTCGTATAGCGGATGGAGGTGTAATTGGCCACGCTGGCGATATCCTGTCGTTCGATGTCCGGTAGTGCGGCGGATGCCGGTGTGGGGTGCGTGGCCGGGCGGGCCGGCCACGCGGTGGGGCGGGTCAGAAGCGGTACTCGATCGTCCCCTGCACGGTGCGCGGAGCACCGTAGAAGGCGGTCAGCGTGCCTTCGTTGCCCAGCGTCGGGAACAGGTAGCCCGCCGTCTTGTAGTGCACGTCCGACAGGTTCTTGCCGTGGATGCCGGCGCGGATCTTGCCGTCGGCGCGGGTCCAGACGATGCTGGCGTCATACAGCTTGTACGCGTCCTGGTCGATGACGGACGGGGTCTCGAACTGGTATGTCTGGCCGCGGTACGACGCGCTGCCGATCAGCGACAGGCGGCCGTTGTAGCCCGCCAGCGGCATCGGCACCTCGTAGGTGGCGCGCAGGTTCGCCGAGTTGCGCGGCGTATTCTGGAAGTGGCGCTGGTCGGCCACGTTCACGCCCGCCACGATGTACTCGTTGTACTTGGCGTCGATGTAGCTGTACATGCCGGACAGCGAGAATTCCTTCGTCAGGTGGGCCACGGCCTCGAATTCGAAGCCCTTGATCTTGGCCTTGCCGGCGTTGGTCGTAATGCCCGCGAAGCTGTCGTCCTTGCCGTCGCCGTTCGTGTCGATCGCCACCGAGCCCGGGATCTGCACGTCCTTGTAGTCGCTGTAGAACACGGCCGTATTGGTCGTGATGCGGCCGCCGTTGAACGACGATTTCAGGCCCAGTTCATAGGTGCCGATCGTCTCGGGCTTGTAGCCGGCCCGGGCCTGCGTCAGCGGGATCTTCGTGCCGACCACGTTTGTGCGCGGGTCGAAGCCGCCGCCCTTGAAGCCCTTCGAGTACGACGCGTACACGTTCTGGTTCGGCAGCGCCTTCCAGTTCAGCGCGATGCGCGGGGTGAACTTCTTGTCCTCGCGCTCCAGGCCGCGCAGGTCGGTGTCGGTGCGGAACAGGATCGCGCCCGGGTTGCCCATCTCCGGCGTGCCTTTCTGGCCCAGGTAGATCTGGCGGTAGATGTCGGCCTCGCGCTTGTCCACCGTGTAGCGGCCGCCCAGCGACAGCTGCAGCACATCGGTCAGGTTGTAGCTGCCGTCGGCGTACGCGGCCCACGCCTTCGTGTCGATGTTGCCGCTCGTGAAGGTGCTGGTCGGGACGGCGCCCGCGAGGATCGTGTCGAACTTGTTGTACGCGTTCGCGTCGATGTAGTAGACGCCGGCCACGCCCTGGATCTTCGGACCCGTGTAGGTCAGGTTGAATTCCTGGCTGAACTGGCGGTTCGTGTACAGCGCCGGCACTTCCATGTCGACGACGGGCAGGGAGTCGAAGTCGATCGGCGCCCACGATTTGTCCTGGCGCTGCGCGGTGATCGACTTGAACGTCAGCTCGGGTGACACGTTCCATTCGACCGTGGCGGCGACGCCGTGCTGGCGCACCGACTGCTTGTGGCCGAGGGCGGTCAGCATCTCGGCATTCGAGTCGTACACGTTGGACAGGATCGGCGCGCCGCTCGTGCGGCCCACGATGAGGCGGTGGCCGTTCTTCGGATGCGAATCGTCCTGCGTGATGTCGCCGGCGAGGCGGATGAACAGGTCGGGCGTCGGCGTCCATTCGGCCGACAGGCGCGCGGCCTTCAGGTCCTTGTCGTAGTTCGGCGAGCCGTCGAACAGGTTCGTGCCGTAGCCGCCGTGCTTGAAGCGGGCAACCGTGCCGCCCACGCGCAGCTGCTCGCCCACGGGCGTGCTGGCCGTGATGACCGCGTCGCGTTCCTGGTAGTTGCCCAGGGTGCCGCGCAGGCGCACGTCTGTCTTCGGGGCCAGCTTGCGGGTCACGTACTTGACGGCGCCGCCGATGGTGTTGCGGCCGTACAGCGTGCCCTGCGGACCGCGCAGCACCTCGATGCGCTCGACGTCGTAGATGTCGGCCACGGCGCCTTGCGGGCGGGCCAGGTAGACGTCGTCCAGGTAGATGCCGACGCCGGATTCGAAGCCCGCCAGCGGGTCGGCCTGGCCCACGCCGCGGATGAAGGCCGTCAGCGTCGAGTTGGTGGCGCGCGACGCCTTCAGGGTGGTGTTCGGCAGTGCCGTCGCCAGGGCGACGACGTCGGGGACGGCCTGCTTGGAGAGCTGGTCGGCGCTGAACGCAGTAACGGACACCGGGACATCCTGCAGCGTTTCCTCGCGCCGGCGCGCGGTGACGACGACTTTCTCGATATTGCCTTCCGGTGCGGCGACGGCACCGCTGGCGCTGCCCGCATCCTGGGCGTGCGCGGCACCGGCGGCACCGCCGGACAGGACGAGCAGGGCGGCAGCCGAGCGCTGGATCAGCTGCTGTTTCTTCTTGCTAAGACGCATTGAGGTCTCCTGATTTTGTTGTGGTGTCATGCGTTCAGTCTTCGCATGCATCACAGTGTGCCTCGGATGAATTTGGCTGAAAAGACAACGCCGCGCCCACAGGGTGTGCATTTATGCACAACGCCGCGGGACGTCCCGTAAGGGGCGGCGCCAGAGGGCGCGGCGTGTCGCGACGTCCGGAAAACGGGTTTGCTGTGCATACGCAAGCCGTATTCCGAAAACGTTGCAGCGGCAATGTGCACTGGTGCACAATATGTCACCTTGATATCAAACAACGGTTCCCGAAAAAGCCGCAGCGAATGGCGATCCCATGCGTGACGGGTCGGAGGAACGGGGGAGACACACATGCACAGCCTGCCGGAATGGACGGACCTGCGGTTTTTCCTGGAGCTGGCGCGCGCCGGCACCCTGTCCGGGGCGTCGCGCCGCCTGGACGTGGAGCACACCACGGTGGCGCGCCGCATCGACCGCCTCGAGCAGCAACTGGGCACGACGCTGTTCGACCGGTCGCGCGAAGGCTACGAGCTGACGGAGATGGGCCAGGCCCTGCTGCCGCATGCCGAGGCGATGGAAGGCGCGGCGCTCGCGGCCACCGAGCAGCTGGGCGGCGCGGAGGTGGCGGCGGCCGGCGTCGTGCGGCTGGGCATACCGGAGGTGTTCGGCACGCGGGTCGTCGCGCCCCTGCTGGTGAAACTGTTCGAGGACCATCCCGACCTGTCGATCGACCTGCTGGCCCTGCCGCGCTTCGCCAACCTTGCCAACCGCGAGGCGGATCTCGGCGTCATGCTCGACCCGCCGTCGACGGGGCGCTACATGGTCACCCGGCTCGCCTCCTTCCGTTTCTACCTGTACGCGTCGCCCACGTACATGGCGAAGCACCCGCCGATCCGCACGCACGCGGACCTGGAGCGCCACGACTTCGTCGACTACGTGCAGGACCGCCTCGCGAGCCGCGAGCTGTCGTATCTGAACGAACTCGGGTTCACGCCGCGCCGCCGGCTGTGCTGCTCGGGCATGACGGCGCAGATCGAGGCCGCGTCGCTGGGCATGGGCCTCATGATGGCGCCGCCGTACGCCGTGCCGGACGACGGCCGGCTCGTGCCCGTGCTGCCGGGCTTCTACGCGGAGCGCTCGTTCTGGCTCGCGGCGCCGACGGACCTGTACCGCCTGCGCCGCGTGAAAGTCGTGTGGGACCTGCTGCGCGACCTGGCCGACAACAATCCGAAGCTGTGGTGGCATAACGGCGACATGGGGAGGGCAGCATGACGGCAACGACGATTCGTGACTACATCGGGACCGACCGCGCCGGCGTCAACGCCGTGGCGCTGGCCGCGTTCGCGCAATACGCGGGCGATTACGAGGACTGGCCCACGTTCAGCGCGGGCATCGGGCGCATGGCCGACCTGGCCGCGGACGGCGACCTGTTCGTCGCCGCGCGCGCCGGCGGCATCGCGGGGGCCGTCGTGCACGTGGGGCCCGGACGGCCGCGCAGCGCGATCTATCCGGACGACTGGTCGGTGATCCGCATGCTGGTCGTCGACCCGGCGGCGCGCGGCGGCGGCATCGGCCGCGCGCTCGTCGCGGCCACGCTCGAGCGGGCGCGGCGTACGGACGCGCGCGCTGTGGGACTGCACACAAGCCCGATCATGGCGACGGCGCTGCGGCTGTACACGTCGATCGGTTTCGTGCGCGAGCACGACCTGCCGCCGAATCGTGGCGTGCCGTATGCGCGTTACATGCTGCCGGCAGCAAGCATCCCCGCGGCGCTGGCGCGCCTGGCAGCGCGTTAGCGCGCCGGGTGCAGCAGCACCGGTATCGACTTCGACGTCGGCGTGCCCGCGCCGACGGCCACGCTGTCCAGCGGCACGAGCGGATTCGTCTCCGGATAATAGGCGCCGACACAGCCGCGCGGGATGTCGTATTCGACGAGCAGGAAGCCGTCCGCGCGGCGTTCCACGCCGTCGTCCCACACGCTCGTGACGTCGACCTTCTCGCCGGCCTTCAGCCCCAGCATGGCGAGATCGTCGCGGTGGATGAACACGACGCGGCGCATGCCGAACACGCCGCGATAGCGGTCGTCCAGGCCGTAGACGGTCGTGTTGTACTGGTCGTGCGAGCGGGTCGTCATCATCGTCAGCAGGCGCTCGCCGTGGATGGCGCGGGCGCGGTGGATGGCCGTGTCGCGGTCGATCGCGTTGACGACGAACTGGGCGCGCGCGCTCGGCGTAGCCCATGCGCGCTCGCGCGACGCCACGCGCAGGTGGAAGCCGCCCGGCCTGGCCACGCGCGCGTTGTAGTCGTAGAAATCGTCGAACACCTTCTCGATGTCGTCGCGGATCAGCGCATAGTTGGCGGCGCGCGCCAGCCAGTCCACCTTGCCGCTGCCCACCGTGGCGTGGGCCATGCGCGCGACGATGGCGATTTCGGACAGCAGGTTGGGCGACGCGGGGCGGTTGATGCCGTACGAGATGTGCACCATGCTCATCGAGTCTTCCACCGTCACGCCCTGCGCCACGCCGCCCTGCAGGTCGATCTCCGTGCGGCCCAGCGTGGGCAGGATCAGCGCGTCGCGGCCGTGCACGAGGTGGCTGCGGTTCAGCTTCGTCGACACCTGCACCGTCAGCGCGCACTGGCGCAGGCCGGCCCACGTGAGCGGCGTGTCGGGCGTGGCGGCCGCGAAGTTGCCGCCCAGGCCGACGAACACGTTCACGCGGCCGTCCACCATGCCGCGGATCGTCGCCACGACGTCCAGCCCGTGGTGGCGCGGCGGAGAAAAGTCGAACACCTGGCCAAGGCGGTCGAGGAACGCCCCGGTCGGCCGTTCCTCGATGCCGACCGTGCGGTCGCCCTGCACGTTGGAGTGCCCGCGCACGGGGCACAGGCCGGCGCCGCGGCGGCCGATCTGCCCGCGCATCATCATCAGGTTGGACAGCATCTGCACGGCCGCCACCGACTGCTTGTGCTGGGTCAGGCCCATGCCCCAGCACGCGATCACGCGGTCGGCACTCGCGTACAGCCGCGCCAGGCGTTCGATGTCGGCGCGCGGCACGCCCGATTCCTCCAGCAGCATGCCCCAGTCCTCGGCGCGCAGGTCGGCCGCGAACGCGGCGAAGCCGGTCGTGTGCGCGTCGATGAACGCCGTGTCGAGCACGCGCGGGTTGCCTGCGGCATGCGCGTCGTCGTCCAGTTCCAGCACGCGTTTGGCCACGGCCTTGATGAGGGCCAGGTCGCCGGACAGGCGCGGGCGCACGAACATGGAGCTGATCGGCGTGCTGGCATTGGTGAGCATCTCGGCCGGGCTTTGCGGATCCTGGAAGCGTTCCAGGCCGCGCTCCTTCAGCGGGTTGATCGACACGATGGCGGCGCCCCGTTTCGCGCACTCGCGCAGCAGGCCCATCATGCGCGGGTGGTTCGTGGCCGGGTTCTGGCCGAAGATCAGGATGGCGTCGGCTTCGTCGAAATCGTCCAGCGTGACGGTGCCCTTGCCGATGCCGACCGTGCCGGGCAGGCCGCGGCTCGTCGCCTCGTGGCACATGTTGGAACAGTCGGGGAAGTTGTTGGTGCCGACCATGCGCGCGAACAGCTGGTACAGGAACGCGGCCTCGTTGCTGGCGCGGCCGGACGTGTAGAACGCCGCGCGGTCCGGGTCGTCCAGCGCATTCAGGTGGCGTGCGATGAGGGCGAAGGCGTCGTCCCAGGCGATGGGCACGTACTTGTCGGTGGCGCGGTCGTACACCATCGGGTCGGTCAGGCGGCCGTGCTGTTCCAGTTCGTAGTCGCTTTGCGCCATCAGTTCCGTCACCGTGTGGCGCGCGAAGAACTCGGGCCGTACCCGCTTGCCCGTCGCCTCCGCCGCCACGGCCTTGACGCCGTTCTCGCAGAATTCGAACGTCGACGTATGGACGCGGTCGGGCCACGCGCAGCCGGGGCAGTCGAAGCCGTCCGGCTGGTTCTGCGCGAGCAGCGTCCCGATGCTGTTCCTGCCCACCCGTTCGCGGACGAGGTTCAGCGCCACGTATTTCAGCGCCCCCCAGCCGCCGGCGGGGTTGGGGTACGGGGCGATACGGCCCCCGGTGTCGTTCTCGGCCATGCTTGCTCTCCTTGTGCGATGGCAACAGTGTCATGCATGAGCCGTCTAATGTGCAGATACAATTCCGCCAATGAAAAAGGAGTACAGTTGGCTGTCCGCTGCCGCAACTGTACCGCTGCGCTATACTCGTCCGCATGAAGCTCTACGAGTCCCTCGCCGCCGAAGTCGAAGGCCAGGTCGCCCGCGGCGTGCTGCTGGAAGGGGAGCGGCTGCCCTCCGTGCGCCAGGCCAGCCAGCGCCGCAGGCTGAGCATCAGCACGGTGCTGCGCGCGTACTCGCTGCTCGAGAGCAAGGGCGTCATCGAAAGCCGCCCGCAGTCCGGCTTCTTCGTGCGCGCCCGGCCGCGCATTGCCGCTCGTCCCGCCGCGCCGGCACCCGCCTTGACGCTGTCGTCGGAAGTGGACGTGAGCCGGCTCGTGCTGTCCACCTTGCGCACGATCCGCACGCAGGGCGCGGCGCCGCTCGGTTCGCCGTATCCCGACCCCGCCGTCTTCCCCGCCGCGCGCATCAGCCGGTACGCCAACGCGATCGCCCGCCGGCGCCAATCGAGCGTCATGGACGACCTGCCGCCGGGGAACCCGCAACTGATCCGCCAGATCGCACGCCGCTACGGGGAACACGGGGTCGCCGTCGATCCGTCCGAAATCGTCGTCACCGTCGGCGCGACCGAAGCGATCAACCTGTGCCTGCAGGCCGTCGCCAGGCCGGGCGATACTGTCGCCGTCGAGTCGCCGACGTTCTACGCGATGCTGCACGCGATCGAACGGATGGGCATGCGCGCGCTCGAAGTGCCGACGGACCGGCGCACCGGCATCGACGTGGACGCGCTGCGCGCCATCGTGGCGAGCCAGCGCGTGGCCGCCGTGATGGTGATGCCGAACTTCCAGAACCCCCTCGGCTTCCTCATGCCGGACGAGCGCAAGCGCGAACTCGTCGCGCTGCTCGCGGAGCACGGCATTCCCGCGATCGAGAACTGCGTCTACGACGAACTGTATTACGGCGACAGCCGCCCGTGCCCCCTCAAGACGTGGGATACGCGCGGCCTCGTGCTGCACTGCGCGTCGTTCTCGAAGAGCCTGACGTCGAACTACCGCATCGGTTGGGCGCTGGCGGGACGCTACGCGGCCCAGGTGGAAAAGCTGAAATTCCTGAACACGCTGAGCACGCCGTCGTTGCCGCAGCTCGCCATCGCGGACTATCTGCAGAACGACGGTTTCGACCGTCACCTGCGCCAGGTGCGCAAGGGGTATGCGCAGCGTGCGCGCATGATGGCGGCCGCCGTGCTGCGTTTCTTCCCGGCCGGCACCCGCGTCTCCGAACCGCGGGGCGGCTACGTGCTGTGGGTGGAACTGGCGGGCGGCGTCGACGCGATGCGGCTGTACGCCCGCGCCCTCGAGCACGGGATCACGGTCGGCCCGGGCCACATGTTTTCCGCGCGCGGCAGCTGGACGCACTGCATCCGCCTGAACTACAGCTACCCGTGGACGCCGGCGACGGAGGATGCGCTGCGTACGCTGGGCCGGCTCGTCGCCGAGCTGGCGTGAGCGGGTATAATCCGCACCGTCTGGTGCCCGCGCGTGCGTTCGGCACACGCAGTTAAACGGGAAACACATGGCGGACGATTCCGTGTCCGCCAGGGTGTGCTGCCCCCGCAACGGTAAGCAAGCGCCGTCTTCCGACGGCAGGCCGGTCCTCGAACCACTGTGCGCAGCCGCGCATGGGAAGGTGGGCCGGTCCGCCTTGCCAGCCCGGATACCGGCCAGACAGGTGGCGGATCTTCGCGAAGGTCCGCCGTTCCAGTCGCGCCCACGGGGAAGTGGGCGGATTGCCTGTCACCGTCTTCAATCATGCCTGATCCGACCTTTGACGGCGCCGTGCGCGCCGTCGAAACCGTGCTGTATTCCGTTTCCACCGTCCTGTACCTGCCCGTGCTCGTGGCCATCGCCGCGCTGCTGCTGTACATGCTGGCCTGCCTCGGCGCCTTCCTCGGCGAATGGCGCGAGCGCCGGCGCGGCGCGCGCCTGCTCGTCGACGGCGCCCGCGCCGCCATCGACACCTGCCTGCGCGAAGCCGCCGCGCCGCTCGAGGCACACCTCGAACACATCGTGCAGAGCGCCGAGGGCGCCGGCCTGCGGCGCCTCGACGCCGTGCGCTTCGTCGTGCGGATCGGCCCCGCGCTGGGCCTCATGGGCACCCTGATCCCGATGGGCATCGCGCTCGCGGGCCTTGCCCACGGCGACCTGCCGCACATGGCGCAGGACATGACGACCGCGTTCACCGCGACGGTCGTGGGCCTGGCCTGCAGCGTGCTCGCCTACGTGCTGGCGCTCGTGCGCGAGCACTGGCTGCGCACGGACATGCTGGACGTCGCGTTCGCCGCCGAGCAGGCGCTGGCCGTTCGCGAGTGAGGCCCTCATGCGCTACCTGAAACAACGCCGCGGCCAGTACGCCGCGCACGGCGAGGATCCGCTCGCCGGCGTCGCCAACCTGTTCGACGCCAGCATCGTGTTCATCGTCGCGATGATGCTCGCCCTGTTCTCGGCCTGGAACATGCTGGACCTGCTGGATCCGGCGTCCGAAGTCACGATCGCCAAGAAGGGCGCGGACGGCAAGGTCGAGGTCATGACGAAGAAGGGCGCCGAGATCAAGGTCACGCGCGTGTCCGACAAGCCGCTGTCCGGCGCCGGCAAGCGCCTCGGCACCGCGTACCAGCTGCCGGACGGGAAGGTCGTGTATGTGCCCGAATAAGTTCATCCGCCTCGCGTTTTTGCTGGCGCTGCTGGCCGCGCTGGTGCTGGGCCAGGCCGCCCACGCCGCGCCGCGCACGCTGGCGCTGCTGCTGGGCGACGTGGAATCGCGCCCTGCCGTGCTGGCCGTGCGTGCGCTTCAGGCCGACCTGGCAGCCGCCAACGTGGCCGTGCGCATCATCCCCTCCAGCGGCATGACCCCGGCCGACCACGCCGCGCTGGCCGGTGCCGACGTCGCCGTCGTCAACGTCAAGGGCAGCCAGTTGCTGCAGCTCGTGCAGCCCGACCTGGAGGCGTTGCGGCGCCGCGCGCGGCCCGTGTACGCCGTCGGCGCGCAGCCGGACGACGCGCAGCGCGAGCAAGGCATCCGTGCGGACGCCGCGATACTCGCGTTCCACCGCGAAGGCGGCATCGAGAACATGGAAGGCCTGCTGCGGCGCGTACTGGTCGCCGGCTTCGGCGCCCGCGTCGACGTACCGCTGCTCCGCACGATGCCGGAGGCCGGCCTGTACGACGTCGACGCCCGCCGCGGCGCCGCGTCGTTCGACGACTACGTGGCGCACTATGCGCACCACCGGCCGGGCGCGCCGTGGATCGGCGTGATGTTCTACCGCGCGAGTCTCGTGGCCGGCCAGACCCTGCCGCTGGCGGCCATCGTGCATGCGCTGGAAGGCGCGGGCTACAACGTGCTGCCCGCATATGGCTATCCGTACGACGTGCCGTTGAAGCTGTTCCTCGGGGCGGACGGCACAAGCCGCATCGACCTGCTCGTGGCGCTCGGCATGAAGGTCGGCGGCACCGCGGCGACGGGCGCCCTGCTGGACCGGATCGGCGTCCCCGCCATCAACGCGATCACCCTGAGCCAGCACGGCGTGGCGCAATGGGAAGACTCGAAGGTCGGGCTGGACCTGATGGAGCGCACGTGGCAGATGGCCGGCGCCGAGGTCGCGGGCCTCGTGCAGCCGACCGTCGTCGCGAGCCGCGAAAAGGTCGTCGATGCCGCGACGGGGCTCGCGTACGTGGAAGAGCAGCCAATTGCGGAACGGGTGGTGCGCCTGCGCGCCCGCGTCGACGCCTGGCTCGCGCTGCGCCGCACGCCCAACGCGGACAAGCACGTGGCCATCGTCTACTTCAATTATCCGCACGGCTCCGAAACGATCGGCGCGGCCTACCTGAACGTGCTGCCGGACAGCCTGTGGCAGATCACCGAACGCCTGCGTGCCGTCGGTTACGCGACCGATCAGCGCTACCCGTCGACACCGGCGGCACTGCAGCGCGAGGTCCAGCAATGGGGCAACTACCCCGGCAAGACGGGTGCCGATTACCTGGCCGGCCTCGCGCGGCTGGCGTCCAGCGGCGAAGCGCTGCTCGTCCCGCTGGCGGACTACCGGCGCTGGTACGACGCGCTGCCCGCGAAGCTGCGCGTCGCCGTCGAGGGGGCATGGGGGCCGCCGGAAAAGTCGCCCGTGCTGTGGAAGGATGCGCGCGGCGTACCGCACTTCGTGTTCCCCGCGCGCCGTCACGGCAATCTGCTGCTGGCGCCGCAGCCGGGCCGCGCGTGGGAACAGAACCTGGCCAAGCTGCACAACGACGTGACGCTTCCGCCGGGCCACGAATACATCGCGTTTTATTTGTGGCTGCAGCACGGTTTCCACGCGAACGCCGTCGTCCACGTGGGCACGCACGGCACGCAGGAATGGCTGACGGGGAAGGAGGCCGGCCTGTCGGCCAGCGATCCGACCGAAGCACTGATCGGCGCCATGCCGAACATCTATCCGTACGTGATGGACGACGTGGGCGAGGGCATCCAGGCGAAGCGGCGCGGCATGGCGACGATCGTCGACCACATGACGCCGCCGTTCGACGCGGCCGGGCTGAACCCGGACCTGCGCGAGCTGGGCGCGCTGCTGAACGACTACCGCGTGGCCGAGCAGAAAAGCCCCATGCTCGTGAAGGCGCACCTGACGGCGCTGAACGCGCTCGCGAAGAAGGCGGGCGTGCTGAAGGACATGGGCAAGCCGGCGCTGTCCACCGAGGCCGACATGGAAGCGCTGGAGGAATACCTCGACGACACCGGCAGCAAACTGACGCCGTTCGGCCTGCACACGTTCGGCGTGGCGCCCGCGCCCGACCTGCGTGCCGCGACGGCACGCGCCGTCGTGAGTCTCGAACCGCATCTCGACGACGCCGGCAAGGCGGCCCGCACCGCGCAGCTGGAGCGGGACATCGAGGCAAGCGCCGCGGCGGAACTGGCCCGTCTCGTGGATGCGCTGGATGGTAAATTCATCCCGACGGGACCCAGCGCGGACCTCGTGCGTAATCCGGGCGCGCTGCCCACGGGCCGCAATTTCTTCGGCCTCGATCCGGCCCGCATCCCGGGCCGCGCGGTCTACGAGCAGGGCCGGCAGCTGGCCACGAAGCTCGTCGAGGACTACCGCAGCCGCCACGGCGTGTATCCCGACAAGCTGACGATGAACCTGTGGGGCGTGGAGACGCAGCGCCACGAAGGCGTGATGGAAGCGCAGGCGATGGCGCTGATGGGCGTGCGGCCGACCTGGGACGAGCGCGGACGCGTGACCGGCGTCGAGGCGATTCCCCGCCGCGAGCTGGGACGGCCGCGCGTGGACGTGACGATGGTGTCGTCCGGCCTGTTCCGCGACCTGTTCGGCAACGTGCTGAAACTGCTCGACCAGGCCGCGCAAACAGCCCGCGCGCAGAAGGACGACGACGATCCGGGCGGCAACGTGCTGGCCGCGCACGCGCGGGCGACGGCCGCGAAGCTGCGCCAGGAAGGCGTGCCCGCCGACGAGGCCGAGCGCCTCGCGGGCGTGCGCATCTTCGGCCTGCCGTCCGGCGCGTACGGCACCAACATCGAGAAGCTGCTGCCGCTGTCGAACGTGTGGCAGGACGAGAAACAGGTCGCGGATGTGTTCATCAACCGCATGAGCCACCCGTTCGGCAACGGCTACTGGGGCGACGACGATGGCGACGCGGGACGCCGGCGCGAGGTGTTCCGGCTCGCGCTGTCCGGCAGCCGCATCGCGCTGCACAGCCGGTCCAGCAACCTGTTCGCGACGCTCGACAACGATGACTTCTTCCAGTACCTGGGCGGCACGGCGCTGGCGATCCGCAGCGTCGACGGCAGGACGCCCGAGGTCCTCGTGAGCGATTTGTCGAACCCGCGCCGCCCCGGTCACAAGACGTTGAACCAGTACATGGGCCAGGAGATGCAGAGCCGCTACCTGAACCCGCGCTGGGCCGACAAGATGCTGGCCGAGGGCTACTCCGGCGCGCGCTTCATCAACCGTGTCGTCGACTACCTGTGGGCATGGCAGGTGACGGTGCCGGAAGCCGTCGACGGCGGGACGTGGCAGCGCATGTACGACACCTACGTCGCCGACCGCCACGGCCTGCGCGTGCGCGAGCGCATCGCGCAGGCGGGCAACCTGCGCGCGTGGCAGGCCGTCACGGACCGGATGCTGTCGGCCATCGAGAAGGGGTACTGGAAACCGGACGATGCCACGCGCCGGCGCCTGCTGGCCGAGAACGCGCGCGCCGTCGCGGAAGGTGGCGCGGCCTGCGGTGCGGATTCGTGCAGTCGCGCGACGCTGACCCTGCAGCCGCTGCTGGCGGGACGGGCGCCCGGCGAGGGTGGGGCGGCGCCGCGCGTGTCAGCTGCACCGGCAGCACCCGCCAAGGCCGTGGAACCCGCGCCGGCGGGCAACGGCAAGGTGGCCGGCTTCGAAATGGAAAGCGTCAAGGCCATGACGCCCGTGCAGAAGACCATCGGCGCGCTCGTCGTGCTGGCGCTGGCGGTCGCCGTGATCGGCGGCGGCTATGTGTGGCGCCGGCGCGCCGTTACCTTCGGAACGGGTTCCGGTCGTTGAGCTCGTCGATGTAGTCGTCGATGCCGCCCGCTTCCCGTTCCAGGAAGCGCGCGACGGCGTCAAGGAACGACGGATGCGCGAGCCAGTGCGCGGACCAGGTCCGCGTCGGCAGGAACCCGCGCGCCATCTTGTGCTCGCCCTGCGCGCCGCCCTCGAACACCTGGATGCCCTGTTCGATGCAGAATTCCAGCGGCTGGTAGTACGCCGTCTCGAAGTGCAGGCAGGGCACGTGTTCCAGCGCGCCCCAGTAGCGGCCGTACAGCGTCGTCGCATCGTGCACGACGAGCGACGCCGCGATCGGGTGGCCGCCCCGTTCCGCGATGACGAGCAGCAGGTTGTCCGGCATCGTCTGGCCGATGCGCCGGAAGAAGTCCAGGTTCAAATAGGGCTTCGAGAAGTGCTCGGAGTAGGTGTTGCGGTAGCAGCGCGTGAAGAAACGCCATTCCTCGTTCGTGATGTCCGGCCCGCGCACGCGCCGCAGCGAGATGCCGGCCTCGCGCACTTTTCTCCGCTCGGCGCGGATGTTCTTGCGCTTCTTTTGCTCGAGCGTCGCGAGGAACTCGTCGAAGGTCGCGTAGCCCGCATTCATCCAGTGGAACTGCACGCCGCTGCGCAGCAGGAAGCCGGCATCGGCCAGTTGTTTCGCCTGCTCGTCGGGCGGGAACAGCACGTGCGTGGACGAGACGTCCGTCGCCTTCTGCGTCTTTACGAGCACGTCGACGAGGGCCGCCCGCGCGAACGCATCGCGCGCGAGCAGGCGCGGGCCGCTCACGGGCGTGAACGGGATCGCGGACAGCAGCTTCGGGTAATAGTCGAGCCCATGCTCCTGGTAGGCGTTGGCCCACGCCCAGTCGAACACGTATTCGCCGTACGAATGGCCTTTCACGTACAGGGGCAGGGCGGCGGCCAGGCGCTCATCCTTGTCGTACAGGGCGATGTATTGCGGCTGCCAGCCCGTTTCCGGCGTCGCACTGCCGGATTCGTGCAGTGCATGCAGGAAGGCAAAGGACAGGAACGGGTTCGGATTCTCCTGCAGGGCCACGAGGGCGTCCCAGTCCGCCTGCCCGATCTCGGACAAAGAAGAAACGATATGCGTGCGATAATTCAAGATGACTTCCGTGAGCTGTTGAGACCTATGGATAAGCGATTCTTCAACCTGTACTCCCACGACTTCGCGCGCGTCGCCGTCGCCAGCCCGCGCTGCAAGGTCGCCGACCCGGCGTTCAATGCGCAGGAAACGATCCGCCTGGCGCATGAAGCGGCCGACAAGGGCGCCGTGCTGGCCGCCTTCCCCGAACTGGGGCTGTCGGCCTACACGTGCGACGACCTGTTCCACCAGCGCGCGCTGCTCGACGCCGTGCTGGACGCGCTGGCCGAGGTGGTCGCCGCATCGAGCACGTTGCCGCTGGCCCTCGTCGTCGGTGCGCCGCTGCGCGTCAACCACGTGCTGTTCAACTGCGCCGTCGTGGTCGCCGGTGGCCGCATCCTGGGTGTGGTCCCGAAAAGCTACTTGCCCAATTATGGCGAATTTTATGAAAGTCGGCAGTTCAGTCCCGCGGACAACGCGGCCGTCGACCGGATCACCCTGCTGGGCCAGGACGTGCCGTTCGGTCCGGAACAGATCTTCGAGCTCGAGAATCAACCGCTGTTCCGCTTCCACGTCGAGATCTGCGAAGACGTGTGGGTGCCGGTCCCGCCGTCCTCGTACGCCGCGCTGGCCGGCGCGACGGTGCTGGTGAACCTGTCGGCGTCGAACGTCGTCGTGGGCAAGAGCGGCTACCGGCACCAGCTCGTGTCGCAGCAGTCCGCGCGCTGCCTCGCGGCCTACCTGTACACGTCGGCGGGCCGCGGCGAATCGACGACCGACATGGCGTGGGACGGCCAGTCGCTGATCTACGAAAAGGGCGACAAGCTGGCCGAGTCCGAGCGCTTCCTGGCCGACTCGCACATCATTTTCGGCGACGTCGACCTGGAGCGCCTGTCGGTCGACCGCATGCACACGACGACGTTCGCGCAGTCCGTGCGCCGCCACGCGCACGAGGTCGCGAAATTCCGCGTGCAGACCTTCGCCGTGCCGCTGCCCCTCGACAAGGACTTGCCGCTGGCCCGCCTCGTCGAGCGCTTCCCGTACGTGCCGGCCGACGGCCGCCGCCGCGACGAACGCTGCACGGAGGTCTACAACATCCAGGTGCAGGCGCTCGTGCAGCGGCTGCAGTCGTCCGGGCACCAGAAGGTCGTCATCGGGATTTCCGGCGGCCTGGATTCCACGCACGCGCTGCTTGTCTGCGCGAAGGCGATGGACAAGCTGAACCTGCCGCGCACGAACATCCTCGCGTACACGATGCCGGGCTTCGCGACGAGCGAGCGCACCTTGCGCCAGGCGCGCGAACTGATGCGCGTCGTCGGCTGCACGGCGCACGAGATCGACATCCGCCCCAGCTGCATCCAGATGCTGAAGGACCTCGGCCACCCGTATGCGGAAGGCGCCGAGCAGTACGACGTCACGTTCGAGAACGTGCAGGCGGGCGAGCGCACCAGTCACCTGTTCCGCCTCGCGAACCACCACCACGCGATCGTGATCGGCACGGGCGATTTGTCCGAACTGGCGCTGGGCTGGTGCACGTATGGCGTGGGCGACCACATGTCGCACTACAACGTCAACGCCAGCGTGCCCAAGACGCTCATTTCGCACCTCGTGCGCTGGGTCGCGGACACGAACCAGATCGGAGACACGGGCTCCGACGTCCTGATCAACGTGTTGGAGACGGAGATCTCGCCGGAGCTCGTGCCGGGCAAGGTGGGCGATGCCAACAAGCCGGCGCAGGTGACGGAAGACTTCATCGGCCCGTACGAGCTGCAGGATTTTAATTTGTACTACACCCTGCGCTACGGTTTCGGACCGGCGAAAGTGGCCTTCTTGTCGTGGAGCGCATGGCAGGACCGGACGATGGGCCCGTGGCCGGAAGGCGGCAGCCCGGCGCGCAACCAGTACGATCTCGCGGCGATCAAGAAAAACCTCGGCATCTTCCTGTGGCGCTTCTTCAAGACGAGCCAGTTCAAGCGCTCGTGCGTGCCGAACGGGCCGAAGGTCGGCAACGGCGGCTCGCTGTCCCCGCGCGGCGACTGGCGCGCGCCCAGCGACTCGGAAGCGACCGTGTGGATGGACCAGTTGGCGAGGATTCCGGACTGACGGGCGCCATGCGATAATCCCGGGAAAACCTGATAGGAGATACCCATGAAACAGATTACCTGCGTGATCAAGCCGTTCAAACTGGACGAAGTGCGCGAAGCGCTGGCCGAAGTGAACGTCACCGGCCTGACCGTCACGGAAGTGAAGGGCTTCGGCCGCCAGAAGGGCCACACGGAACTGTATCGCGGTGCGGAGTATGTGGTCGACTTCCTGCCCAAGGTGAAGATCGAAGTGGTGGTCGACGACGCGCTGACCGAGCAGGTCGTGGACGCGATCATCAAGGCGGCGCGGACCGGCAAGATCGGCGACGGCAAGATCTTCGTGCAGGAAGTGGAGCAGGTGATCCGTATCCGTACGGGCGAGACGGGGCCGGACGCCGTGTAACGCATTACAGGGCCAGTCGGTCAATGACTGGGCTTCTCTTGCGCCTTCGCGAGGTTCGCATAATATCCTTCGCGGGCCAACAGGTCGTCATGCGTGCCGGTTTCGACAATCGCGCCGTTACGCATGACTACGATCCGGTCCGCGTTTCGAATGGTAGAAAGACGGTGCGCGATCACCACCGTCGTGCGACCTTTCATCAGTCGTTCAAGCGCCGCCTGGACCTGGCGTTCCGATTCCGTGTCCAGAGCGCTCGTGGCTTCGTCCAGGATCAGGACAGGCGCATCCTTGTACAGCGCGCGGGCGATCGCAATACGTTGGCGCTGCCCACCCGAAAGCCGCAGGCCGTTTTCACCGACTTCCGTCATGTAGCCGTGCGGCTGGCGCAGAATGAATTCTTCCGCGTATGCCGCCCGCGCGGCGGCGACGACGCGGTCCTGGTCCGGATCGGGATCGCCGTACGAGATATTCGCGGATAACGTATCGTTGAAGAGCACGACATCCTGGCCGACGAGCGCTATCTGCGCACGCAGATCTTGCAACCGGTAGTGCCGAATGTCTTCGCCGTCCAGCAGAATCCGGCCGCTGCTGACGTCGTAGAAGCGCGGCAGCAGACTTGCAAGCGTCGTCTTGCCGCTGCCGGAGCCGCCTACCAGCGCCACCGTTTCGCCCGCGGCGATATGCAACGACACGTCGCGCAAGGCGGGCGCGGTGCCGACGTTCTGCTTGCCGTAGCTGAAACCCACCGACTCCAGCGCGATATCGCCGGATGCACGGGCCAGTGGACGCAGCCCGCTGTCATCCTCCGCTGGAGCGTCGATCATGCCGAATACGGACGTTGCCGCCGCGAGGCCGCGCTGCAGCGGTTCGTTGACCTTCGTAAGATTCTTGATCGGCGATTGCATCGCCATCAGCGATCCCATGAAGGCGACAAACGCGCCCGGCGACAGAGCGCCAGCCTGTGCACGCAGCAACGCGAAATAAATCACGGCTGACAGGGTAATGCCCACCAGCATCATGATCACGCCCGAGTTCAGTGCGGCTGTGGCGGCATGCTTGACGGACAATTGGCGATTCAGTTTCACCACGTCGTCAAAGCGCCGCTGTTCGTAATTCTGGCCTCCGAAGATCTTGACGACGCGCTGGCCACCAATGCTTTCGTCCAGCACATGGGTGAGTTCACCGATTGCGTGCTGTGCGTTACCGGAAATACGGCGCATCCGGCGGCCCGCCAGGACGACGACGAGTGCGACCATTGGCAGCAGGCCGAGGCAAAAAACGGCGAGCTGCAAGTCGATCCGGCACAGTAATACAATGTACCCGGCCGTGGCGATTGAATCCCGTACCACGACGTTAACGACATTCAGCCCTGCTTGCGATACCTGATTGGCGTCGAAAGTAACACGTGACAGCAGGGTGCCGGTCGACGACTGATCGAAATAGCCGTTGGGAAGACGCAGGATGCGTGTGAACATTTTGCGGCGCAGGTTCGCCTGCACGTGGTTGCTGAGCCAAGCTGAGCCGTAGTCCCCGGAAAAGCTGCTCACCATTCGCAGGATGGCCAGCGCCATAATGGTCGCGGGAATTGTCCATATCGCCGTTCCCGTTGCCGCAGTTGGAACGACGTGGCTTATCCATTCTTTGATGGCATGCGGCAGGCCACTTGCAGCCATGCCGGACATGACGTTATGCGGGTTCAACGCGTTGACTACGTTCTCCAGCTGCCGGATCAGGAGCACATCGGTCACGGATGCCACGGCAATCGCCACCAATGTCGCGCACAGTGGCCCGGCATAGGGGCGGAACTCCAGCAGCAGACGAAAATAAAGCAGGCGGTTTTTCAAGGGAAGATGCCGTCGCGATAAAAAGGCCATATTATGGTCGCCGCCATGCAAGCGGGCCGCGACGGTAAGAAATATTCTCACGCTGATGAATTTCGTAAATTCACCGTCCCACCCGCACGTCGAACTTCCACGCCACCAGCCGGAACACGACGATGAACATCGCGCTGGACCACAGCGCGAAATCGTGCGGAAAGCCGTTCATCCCCAGCAGCAGGAACATCCAGTTGCCGAGGAACGCGCAGATGGCATAGGGCTTGCCGTCCCTGAACACCATCGGCACTTCGTTGCAGACGATGTCGCGCATCACGCCGCCGAAGATCCCCGTGATCACGCCCATCATCGAGGCGATGAACAGCGGCATGTGCGCGTCCAGCGCGGACGACACGCCGGCTACCGAAAACAGCCCCAGGCCGACCGCGTCGGCGATGACGATCAACCGCTCCGACACGATCTGGCGCAAGGTCCGGATCAGCGGCGTCGCGACGAGGGCCAGCACGAAGATCAGGATCGCGTACTCCTGATGAATCACCCAGAACAGCGGCCGTTTATCCAGCAGGATGTCGCGCAGGGTGCCGCCGCCGAATGCGGCGATGAAGGCCACCGTGAATACCCCCACCACGTCCATGCGCTTTCTCCGCGCCTCGATGAAACCCGAGAATGCGCCCACCAGGATCGCAACGATTTCAATGACGGTGATGAGGTGCATGCGGGGGCCGATAGTCTCCATGTTGCTAGACTAGCATGCCGGCCCCGGCGGCGTCAGTTTGCGTTCGGCGCCAGCGGCAGGCGGACCGCGAAGATCACGCGGCCGCTCATCACCGGTCCCTCCTCGTGGCGGTAATCGATCTCGCCCTCGTGCTCGCGCACGATCTGCTGGGCGATGTACAGGCCGAGGCCCATGCCCGTGCGGTTGCGGGGATTGTTCAACGAACTGCGCTTGAATGGATTGAACAGCGCGCTTGCCGTCTCCTCCGGGATCGGCGCGCCCGCGTTCGCGATTTCCAGTACGGCGAGGCCGTCCCGCGGCGCGAGGCGGATCGTGATCGGCTGGTTCGGTTCGCCGTGGTGGCGCGCGTTGGACAGCAGGTTCGAGACCACCTGGCTCAGGCGGCCCGCGTCCGCCAGCACGAACGCCGGGCCGGCCGTGTGCACGTCGTAGACGATGGTCGGATACGCGAGTCGCGCTTCCTCGACCATGTCTTCGACGAGGGCCGCCAGGTCGACGGGATGAAGGTCGATGCCGAGGGACAGGCCGCGGTCGATGCGGCTCATGTCCAGCACCTGGCCGATCATGCGCTGCATGCGGTTGCTGGACGACTGGATGCGCTTGCCCAGGGTGCCCTTGTTGCCGGGACCGTCCGTGCGCTCGAGGACCATGCCTGCCATGTTGATCGAGTTGAGCGGGTCGCGCAGGTCGTGGCCCAGCATGGCGAGCAGTTGCGCGCGCGTGGATTCCGTCTGGGCGCGGCGCGCGTTCGACACGCGCGCCAACTCGCCCAGCATCATGCGCGCATGCGTGAGAATGCCGTCTTCCCACGGGTGGGCGCGGCCGCGCACCGTCTCGTGCCAGGCTTCGAACGAACCGCGCGGCGTCAGGCGCTCGCCCAGCGGGCCGGCCTGGGTCTTGTCCGGCTTGCCGCCCCAGGCCACTTCCTCGATCTGCTCCGTGCGCAGCAGCACGCACCAGCCGCCCGACGGCGGGTCGAACGGCAGGGCCAGCATGCCGGCCCATTTGCCGAGCAGGGGCTGGATCGCCTCCGGCCATTCCTTCACGCAGCCGTACATGACGATGTCGTGCGCTTCGGCCGGCAGCGACGCGACGACGGCTTCGCCCAGCGCCTGGTCGACGCCGCGGCACACGACGCGCCCGTACTGGCTCACGACGAGCGCCTGCGCATGCGTGGATTCCAGCAGGCCGTCGCCGTGCTCGATGAGGGCTTCGAGCGGATCCTCTTCCAGCAGCAGCGATTCGACGAGGCTCGTGCGTACCTTGGCCGCGTGTTCGACCAGTGCCGCGTCCTCGCGCGCCTCGATGCCTTGCACGGTCGACGCGATCACCTGGGCCAGCACGTCGGCCGCCATCCGGACGGAGTAGGGGACGCGCTTGGGGCCCATGTGGTGGCACGCGATCAGCCCCCACAGGCGGCCGTGGATGACGATCGACACGCTCATCGACGCGCCCACGCCCATGTTCTGCAAATACTCCACGTGGATCGGCGACACGCTGCGCAGCACGGCAAAGCTCATGTCGAGCGGCGCGCCGCCTTCCGCGCCGAGCAGCGGCACGGCGTGGTAGCCGACGTCGGCGATCATGCGCAGGGTGTTCAGTACGTACAGGCGACGCGCCTGCGGGGGGATGTCGCCGGCCGGGTAGCGCTGGCCCAGGTAGGGGACGAGGTCGTCGCGCCGCGCCTCGGCCACCACGTCGCCGGAATCGTCGCTGCGAAAAGCGTAGGCCATCACGCGGTCGAAACCCGTGAAGTCGCGGATCTGGCGCACGGCGGCTTCCAGCAGGCCCTCGATGCTGCGCTGGCGGCGCAGGCGGTCGATCGACGAGTGCGCCTTGATGGCGAACTGGGCGACTTCCTCCATGCTCACGTCGCGCGCCTCGAATTCGACGAGGACGCGGTGCATGTGCGCGTGCACGACGCAGTCGTATTCGCGGTCGCGGATGGACAGGGCCGCCACCGAGGCCGGCGCCGCGCCGTCGTCCATCGTGGCGATGCATTCCTGGATGAGTTCGGTCACTGCTTCCGGCAGTCCGAGTGCGGCGAAAGGTTGGCCAAGAGCGGGCTCGCTGTCCGTGATCGCGGCGATGTTCGCGCTCCAGCCTTCGACGAGTCCGGTGTCCGACAGGAAGAGCAGGGCGCCATGCGGCTGGATGAAGCCGGGGATATGGATCGGTTCGTCTGCACAGTTCTGCAGATCGACCCGCTGCGGCGCTGCCATCGGTACCGGGCGACTGGACTTCACGCGTTCATCCTTATGCGGGCAGCACCACCTCGGCACTACGTCGTATGCATCTTACCCGTTTCGTCAAATCGGCGCGCCAGTTTGACAATAAAACATGCCAATATGAACATGTTTCAAGGAACTTATTCTACGACTTGACAGTAGGAAAGAGTGCTCAATCGAGCAGGGCCGGACGCAGGAGTACGATCAATGCGCCATTGCCCCCGTCGGCCCGGTTCGCGACGCAGAACGCGACCACGTCGTCCGTCTGCACGAGCCAGCTGTGGACCATGCCGCGCAGGACGGGTTCGCCGCCGGCCGAGCCATAGCCCACGCCGTGGATGATGCGCACGCAGCGGATGCCGCGCTTGCTGGATTTGCGGAGATAGGCGTCGACGTGGCGCCGCGCCAGGTCGCGCGTGAGGCCGTGCAGGTCCAGCTCGTCCTCGACGGGCCAGTGGCGCTTGCGCAGCTTCTTGACGACGTCCGGGCCGACGCCCGGTGCCGACCAGCTGAGGGACGGGTCTTCGTCGAGCAGGCCGTCCACGTCGAACTGGTCGGACAGCATCGATTCGCGCAGCACGGCCGCCGTTTCTTCCTCAAGGGTGCGGGGGCGCGTCGGCAGCGGCTGGCCGCGCGTTTCGAATTCGTGCATCGGGCGCCACACGTAGCGGTCCGATTCGGGCATCTTGACGACGTCCGTGACGGCCGAGCGGAATTCGACGGCGTGTTCGCGCGCGATGCGCTCGCGCTTTTCCCGCTCGGCCTTTTCGATGGCGCGCAGCCTTTCGTCTTCCTTGAGCTTGTCGCGCAAGGATTTCAGTTCAGCGAAGTCCTTCATCGCCATCGAGCCACCTTTACATTTACTCCAGGGCTTCCAGGTAGCGCTGGGCATCCAGCGCCGCCATGCAGCCCGAGCCCGACGACGTGATCGCCTGGCGGTACACGTGGTCCTGCACGTCGCCGGCCGCGAACACGCCCGGGACGTTGGTCGCGGTGGCCATGCCTTCGCTGCCGCCGCGGGTCTTGATATAGCCGTTGTGCATGTCGATCTGGCCTTCGAAGATGCCCGTGTTCGGCTTGTGGCCGATCGCCACGAACAGCCCGTGCACCTTGATCTCCTTGGTCGAGCCGCCGTCCGTCGACTTCAGCTGCAGGCCGGTCACGCCGCTCTGGTCGCCCTTGACCTCGTCCAGCGTCTGGTTCAGTTCCAGCACGATCTTGCCCTCGGCGACCTTGGCCATCAGGCGGTCGACGAGGATCGGCTCGGCGCGGAACTTGTCGCGGCGGTGGATCAGCGTGACCTTGGTCGCGATGTTCGACAGGTACAGCGCTTCCTCGACCGCGGTGTTGCCGCCGCCGATCACCGCCACTTCCTGGTTGCGGTAGAAGAAGCCGTCGCACGTGGCGCAGGCGGACACGCCCTTGCCCATGAATTCCTGTTCGCTGGGCAGGCCGAGGTATTGCGCGGAAGCGCCCGTTGCGATGATCAGCGCGTCGCAGGTGAACTCATGCGAATCGCCCACCAGGCGGATCGGTTTCTCGTTCAGGTACGTCGTGTGGATGTGATCGAACACGATCTCGGTATTGAAGCGCTCGGCGTGCTGCAGCAGGCGCTGCATCAGTTCCGGACCTTGCACGCCCAGCGGGTCGCCCGGCCAGTTCTCGACGTCGGTCGTCGTCATCAGTTGACCACCCTGCTCGACACCGGTCACCAGCATCGGACTGAGATTGGCGCGCGCGGCGTACACGGCAGCGCTGTAACCGGCGGGGCCGGAACCGAGGATCAGGACTTTGGCATGTTTGCGAGTGGTCATGTGTGAACTTCTTCTATTGGATGATGCCCGGAAAGTGGGGCCGGGCAGTGCGGGAATCAAGAGGCGTCGAACCCGGGATTATAGTCGATGATGCAAACAAGCATGAATCGTGGGGCCAACGCGGCGTTATATCGCTTAGAATGGTCATCTTTGGGGAATTGTTACCCGGCAGTACCGTTTCACACCGCAATGAGCAAGAATAGTCCATCGACGAGCACGACCTATACTCACAAGCCGCGACCGCCCCGCCAGCCGCTGCCGAACCGGCTCGTGCGCCTGTTGTCGGAGGCGCGCTGGCTGGCCACGGCCGTCGCGCTGTTGTATTTCGTCCTCATTTTGCTCAGCTATAACAAGGGCGATCCGGGCTGGTCGCACGAGAACGCCGTCGCCCACGTCGCCAATCTCGGCGGCCGCGCCGGCGCCTGGCTGGCCGACTTATTGTTATTCATCTTCGGCTTTTCCGCATGGTGGCTGTGCGTCTGCTTTACGCGCGCCGTCTGGAAGGGGTATCGGCGGCTCCATACCCGGTTCATCGTCCAGGAAGCGGAACAGGAGCCCGAGCACCAGGGCGAGACGCTGATCCGCTGGATCGGCTTCGTGCTGATGTTCGCCGGCAGCGTCGGCCTCGAGTATCTGCGCATGTGGTCGCTGAAAGTCGAACTGCCGCGTGCGGCCGGCGGCGTGCTGGGCCAGTTGATCGGCCATTCCGCCCACACGGCGTTCGGTTTCACGGGCGCGACCCTGCTCCTGCTGCTGCTCTTCGGCCTCGGCTTTTCCTGGTATTTCCAGGTGTCGTGGCTGGCCGTCGCCGAGCGCATCGGCGAATCCGTCGAGACGACGTGGGACTGGTTCCGCCTGCGCTACGAAGACCGCGAAGACCGCCGCTACGGCGAAGTGGCGGCGCACAAGCGCGACGAGGTCGTCGTGCACGAGCGCGCCAAGTACGAGGAAAAACATGCCGGGTCGCCGATCCGCATCGAGACCCCGCGCGACGACGACTTCGATGCGCCGCGGGACGATGCGCAGCCGGCCCCTGGCTTCCTCGCCAAGATGAAGGCGAAGGTGAAGGCGCGCGGCGAAGCGAAGCTGGCGCGTGCCCGGGCCGAGCCGCAGATCGACGGTGCGGAACCGCCGCCGGCCCCGATGGCCATGGAACCGTCGTTCGACGACGTGGACGATGCGCCTCCCGCACCGCGCGCACCCGCGCCCGTGAAAGCGCCGCTGCCGCCGGCCTCTGCACCCAATCCGTCGCCGATCAAGATCGAGCCGGCGATGACGAGCGTGCCGCGCTCGGAACGCGCCGAGAAGGAGCGCCAGTCGCACCTGTTCGAAGTCCACGGCGATTCCACGCTGCCGCCGCTGGCGCTGCTGGACGACGCGCCGCCCGCGCAGGAGTCCGTCGCCGTCGACACCCTGGAATTCACCAGCCGCCTGATCGAGAAGAAGCTGTCGGACTTCGGCGTCGAGGCGAAGGTCGTCGCGGCGTATCCGGGTCCGGTCGTCACGCGCTACGAGATCGAGCCGGCGACGGGCGTGAAGGGCAGCCAGATCGTCAACCTGGCGCGCGACCTGGCGCGTTCGCTGTCGCTGACGTCGATCCGCGTCGTCGAGACGATCCCCGGCAAGAACTACATGGCGCTCGAGCTGCCGAATCCGAAGCGCCAGATCGTGCGCCTGACGGAGATCCTCGGTTCGAAAGTCTATGGCGACAGCGCGTCCAGCCTGACGGTCGCGCTGGGCAAGGACATCGCCGGCAAGCCGGTCGTCGCCGACCTCGCGAAGATGCCGCACCTGCTGGTGGCGGGTACGACCGGTTCCGGTAAATCCGTGGGCATCAACGCGACGATCCTGTCGCTGCTGTACAAGGCCGATCCGGCCGACGTGCGCCTGATCCTGATCGACCCGAAGATGCTGGAGATGTCGGTGTACGAGGGTATCCCGCACCTGCTGGCGCCGGTCGTCACGGACATGCGCCAGGCCGGCCACGCCCTGAACTGGGCCGTGAACGAGATGGAGCGGCGCTACAAGCTCATGTCGAAGCTGGGCGTGCGCAACCTGGCCGGCTACAACGGGAAAATCGCGGAGGCCGCCAAGCGCGAAGAGCATATCCCGAACCCGTTCTCGCTGACGCCGGACGCGCCGGAGCCGCTCGATAAACTGCCGACGATCGTCATCATCATCGACGAGCTGGCCGACCTGATGATGGTGGTCGGCAAGAAGGTCGAGGAGCTGATCGCCCGTATCGCCCAGAAGGCGCGCGCGGCCGGCATCCACCTGATCCTGGCGACGCAGCGTCCGTCCGTGGACGTCATCACGGGCCTGATCAAGGCGAACATCCCGACGCGTATCGCGTTCCAGGTGTCGTCCAAGATCGACTCGCGCACCATCCTCGACCAGATGGGCGCGGAAACGCTGCTGGGCATGGGCGACATGCTGTACATGCCGCCGGGCACGGGCCTGCCGATCCGCGTGCACGGCGCGTTCGTGTCGGACGACGAAGTGCATCGAGTTGTAAAACACCTCCAGTCCACGGGCGAACCGAATTACATTGAAGGCATCCTCGAAGGCGGCGTGGCCGAAGACGGCGGCGGTGCCGATGGCGTGCCGGCCGGCGAAGGCGGCGGCGAGTCCGACGCGATGTACGACCAAGCCGTGGCCGTGGTGCTGAAGAACCGCCGGGCGTCGATCTCGCTGGTGCAGCGCCACCTGCGCATCGGCTACAACCGCGCCGCGCGCCTGCTCGAGCAGATGGAGCAAAGCGGCATCGTGTCGCCGATGCAGTCGAACGGCAACCGGGACATCCTGGTGCCGGCAACGAACGCGGAATGAGCATGTTGAAACTGAAAACTACACTGATCGCTACCACTTTCCTGATCGCGGGCGCGGCGCACGCCACCGCCCTCGACCAGTTCAAATCCTTCGTGTCGGGCACCAAGTCCGCCCGCGGCGAATTTACCCAGACGCAGGTCATGAAGACCAAGACGGGCAAGACGTCCAGCGGCACCTTCGTGTTCGCGCGCCCCGGCAAATTCATCTGGACGTACCAGAAGCCGTACGAGCAACTGCTGCAGGCCGACGGCGAGACCCTGTACCTGTACGACAAGGACCTGAACCAGGTCACGACGCGCAAGCTGGGCGGCGCGCTGGGCAGCTCGCCGGCCGCGATCCTGTTCGGCAGCAACGACCTGGAAAAGAATTTCACGCTCGCCGAAGCGGGCACGCGCGACGGCCTGGAATGGCTGAACGCGACGCCGAAATCGAAGGACACGACGTTCGAGCAGATCGGCATCGGTCTCAAGGACGGCATCCCGCAGGCGATGGAACTGAAGGACAACTTCGGCCAGACCGTGCTGCTGAAATTCACCAGCTTCCAGCGTAATCCGGCGCTGGGCGCGCAGACGTTCAAGTTCGACGTGCCGAAGGGTGCCGAGGTCGTCAACCAGTAATACACTTGCGCTTTCGACGCGCTGGCCATACATAGGCAAGATGGACAATAAGAACGCAGCCCATGGATGACCTTTTCAAGACCGAACCCGCCGCCCCGCTGGCCGAAAGCCTGCGTCCGAAGACGATCGCCGAGGTGATCGGCCAGAGCCATCTGCTGGGCGAGGGCAAGCCGCTGAACCTCGTGTTCAAGTCGGGCCGGCCCCATTCGATGATCCTGTGGGGCCCGCCGGGCGTCGGCAAGACGACGCTGGCGCGTCTCACGGCGAACGCATTCGACTGCGAATTCATCGCATTGTCCGCCGTGCTGTCGGGCGTGAAGGACATCCGCGCCGCCATCGAACAGGCCGGGCACTACCTTGCCGGGGGCAAGCACACGATCCTGTTCATCGACGAGATCCACCGTTTCAACAAGTCGCAGCAGGACGCGCTGCTGCCGTTCGTGGAATCCGGCCTCGTCACCTTGATCGGCGCGACGACGGAAAACCCGTCGTTCGAAGTCAACTCGGCACTGCTGTCGCGCTCGCAGGTGTACGTGCTGAAGGCGCTGAACGACGACGAGATGCGCCAGCTGCTGGAACGCGCGCGCGCGCAGGGCGGCTTGTCGCACCTGAAGTTCGACGACATCGCGGTGCAGACGCTGATCGGCTACGCGGACGGCGACGCCCGCCGCTTCCTGAACCTGCTGGAGCAGAC
>CAMLMV010000038.1 GCA_946481275.1 uncultured Massilia sp. | reverse complement strand
TCGTCGCGGCGGCCGTAGCGGTCCCAGTGGAACTGCACCTTGATGCGGCCATACTTGTCCGTGTGGATCTCCGAGCCCTTGGGCCCGACGACCGTCGCCGTCTGCGGTCCGGGCATGCGCGGCGGCGGGTGCGCGCGGCGCGGGCGATAGGGGATCTTGCGGCGGATGGCGGTGAACGTGTTGCGATAGACGTCGCTCTGCCCGCGCTCGAAATAATTGTTGCGGGCGCTGACCTGCACCGACAGCACGAGGAAGTCGTTGTCGCCCTCGGTCGCCGGGTCGAACCAGTGGTGATCCAGCAGCTTGAACGTGTGCCCGGCGACCAGGCCGCGGCAGTCGGACGCACCCGTGAAGACCTTGGCCTGCCACTCCAGCACTTCCAGGCGCTGGCGTGCTTCGCGCTGGCCGTCGTCCTTGTCCTTGTACGAAAAGGCCGGGTTGCCGTCATAGATTTCCATGGTCGGCATGTCGCCCTGCTGCGTCACGGTGGGCAGCTCCACGTACTGCATCGCATTGGGCGCCTTGAAGTCGAACGTGTTCAGGGCGACCTTCGTCGGCTGCAGGTTGCGCTCGGCGGCGAATGCCGTCACGCTGTCGCGGTCGTGCCAGCGGTTGCCGCCGTTGAATTCGACCTCGGTGTGATCCTTCTGCGGCGGGCAGAATGCGCCCGAGCGCGAATCGTCGCTGATCACCATCACGTGGCCGTTCGGCTTGTGGTCGAAATAGTAGAACAGCCCGTACTTTTCCATCAGGCGGCAGACGAAGTGCTCGTCCGTCTCGTCGTACTGCACGATGTAGGTCTCGGGCCGGTAGGTCTGGCTGACACGGAATTCGTAGGTGGCGAGGCCGTTGTAATCGCCCTTGAAGATCGTGTCGAGCACCTCGAGCACGCTCTGGTCCTGGAAGATGCGTGAGTTGACGCGCTGCTTCAGGTAGCTGAGCCAGGGCACGATCTGCGCGTGATAGAACGCGAAGCCGCCGTCCGAGTGGCCGAAGCCGAACGAATGCACGTAGCCGTTGATGAAATGCTCGCTGCCGTCGGCCAGTTGCACGCCCACGCTGACGTTCTTGCCCATCAGGTCTTTCAGATCGATGGCGGCATTTTCCGAGATCAGGCTGAGGTTGAACACGAACTGGTCGGACACGGCCGACGAGCCGCTCAGCGACTCGATCAACAGGGCTTTTTCACCCTGCAACGGCGAATAAAAGCGCAGCAGGCGCTTGCCGTCGTTGAACTTCGCCAGCACGGACGCCACGGCCGACGCGACGTCGTCCTGCCCGGCCGGATCGATGGCTGGCGGCACGTACTGCGACTCGGCGGCGGCGAAATCGCTCACGGCCTGTCCCGCCAGCGGGTGTTCTTCGATGGAGAGGTGTTCCGCCACCGCCGTGTCGTGCGCCAGCGCCGCGGGCTGGTCCGCGTGATTTGCCAGCGTGCCGACATGCTGTGCCAGCGAATGCGCCTGCGATGCGACCTGCATCGCTTGCGCCAGTTGCGGACTGGCGTGGCCGGCAAGACCGGCAACACCCGACGCCAGGGCCGCGGTGCCCGAACCGGCCTTCAGCAGCGCCGCGGTGTCGAGGGCAGTGCCGGCAACGCCGAGCGCCTCGATCGGCGCCTTTATCCGGTTATCGAGCGAGTCTGATGACATATCGCAGCTCCTGCATCGAATGTGTCCTCCGCACGGGGGATTGTTAGATTTGTGTTAAATCATGTATATACTATCAGAAATTTGCTGTTCGTTAAATCGGCCATTGGCGCCGTTCACAATTCGTTTCCCTCAAGCATAATGTCTGACTTTTCCAGCAACTGGACCGATCTGACGCGCGCACTCGACACCATGCAGCGCCACTACGCCCAGGCCGGCGCGCAGGCCCGGCTCGACGTCGAACGGCGTGTGCAGCGCTGGTCGCACCAGGCCAGCGCCACGCTCGGCCGCATTGCCGACGCGGGCGCGGACGTGGGAGGCGTGCGCAACGCACTGGCTGTCAGGCAGGCGCTCGATGCGTCGCGGCCGCGCTTCGCGGAACTGCTCAGACAGCAGTTTGCCGGCCTCAACTTCGCGATGATCGTCGACGTTTTATACGAGGTCATGAAGCAGATGGCGCTGTACCTGGGCGGCGGCGCGGTCCTCGGTGCGGCCGCGGGCGGCGCGCTGGGCTCGCTGGCCTTCGGCGTTGGCGCGATCCCGGGCGCGGCGGTGGGCGCGCAGGCGGGCGTCGCGATCGGCGGCGAGATCCTCGTCTGGATGGGCCTCGGCATGCTGGTCATGGACATGAGCAGCACGGTACCGGACCTGTGCCGGCACGCCGCCCACGGTTTCGCGACCGCATGGCACGCCGGCGACCTGCCGGCCGACGCGACCGCCCGGCGCACGACGATGCTGCGTGAGGCGACGGAATCGTTCGCGCAAGGGCAGATGCTGCTCGTGAAGGCGATCCTGACGGCGCTGGTGCTGTATCTGTCGCGCGGGCAGGTCCAGAGTTCGCTCCTCGTGCGCAACCTGTCGAACAGCCGGCTCGGGCCGAAGTTCGCCGAATGGGTCGGCGAGAACCGCGACAGGCTGATGGCGCATCCGAACCTGAAGCCCAGGATCGCCTCGGCGCAGGGCCAGGCCGAAGCCGGCGCGGGCAAGGGCGTCGCGAGGGAACCGGTGGAGGCACAGAAACCGGCCGAGAGACCGTCGGAGATCAAGCGCGGCGTCGCGGAACGCGAGCCGCCGTGTTACCTCGTCGGCCAGCCCGTCAATCCGATCACGGGCAGCAAGATCCTGCTGGGCGAACTGGACCTCGACTTCGCCTTGCCCGCACCGCTGCCGCTCGTGTGGCAACGCACGTACAGCTCGGCCCTGCACCGCGCCGGCTGGCTGGGCCAGGGGTGGGCGCTACCCATCAGCGACAGCCTGCAGCTCAGCGCCGACGAGGTCGTCGTGCTGGATGCGTTCGACCGCGGCATCACGTTCTCGCTGCCGCGCATCGGCGATTCGATCTACTCGCCGTCCGAACAGATCACGCTGGCGCGCACGGACGAGACGACGTTCGAGCTGGTCGACAACAACGGGCTGCGCACGCAATTCGCCGTCCTGTACGGCGACGGCATCGCCCGACTGACCGGGTGGCAGGACGCCAACGACAACCACATCCGCATCGCGTACGATGCACGCCGTCTGCCTGTGCGCATCGACGACAGCGCGGGCCACGGCCTCGCCCTCGAGTTCGGGCGCGTCGCCGGCGGCATGCGCCTGCTGGGTGTGACGCTGATGCCTGCGGAACCGGAAGCTGGCGCGCACACGCTGGTGTCCTACGAGTACGACAATGCGGGCGACCTGCGGCGCGTACGCAACCGCGCGGGCGATGTCATCCGCCAGTTCGCCTACCGCGATCACATCATGGTCGAACACGGCCAGCCGAACGGCCTCGTGTCGCGCTATGAATACGACATCGAGGCGCCGGACGGCAAGGTGCTGCGCAACTGGACCAACACGGGCCAGTGGTGGACATTCCGCTATCTCGACAAGGAAACGATCGTCACCGACCAGTTGGACCGCACGCAGCACTACCGGTTCGACGCGCGCGGGCGCATGGTCGCGCAGGTGGACGCGGCGGGCGGCGTGACGACGCGCCGCCTCGACGAGAACGGCAACCTGCTCGAGCTGACCGACCCGGCCGGCCGCGCCGTACGCTACCGCTACGACGAGCGCAGCCGCATCGTCCGCGTGGAGCGGGGCGGGCGCGGCACCGGCATCGTCTATGACGCCCGCTTCGACAAGCCGGCGCTCATCACGGACGCCCTCGGCGCCACGACGGCGCTGCGCTACGACGCGCAGGGCAACCTGACGAGCGTGACGAACGCGCTGGGCCAGCGCACGGCGTACCAGTACGACGACCGCGGCCTGCCGGTGAAAGTGATCGACGCGCGCGGCGGGGTCAAGGAGCTTGCATACAACCGCGCCGGCCAGTTGATCCGCTACACCGACTGCTCGGGCAGCACGAGTGCGTTCGCCTATGACGGGCAAGGTCGCCTGGTGCGCGCTACGGACCCCAACGGCAACGCCAGTACGTACGCCTACGACGCGCTCGGCCGCCTGCAGGTCGTGACGCATGCCGACGGGACCAGCGAGCGCTACGAATACGATCGGCTGGGCCGCCTCGTCGCCCACGTCGACGCGGCTGGCCATCGCACCGCCTACGAACTCGATCGCGACGGCAGGCCGCTGAAGCGCATCGACGCGCGCGGCGGCGTGCTGGAATACCGCTACGACACGGCCCGCCGCATCGCGGAACTGATCAACGAAAACGGCGACGTCCACCGCTTCGTCTACGACGCGCAGGACCGGCTGGCCGAAGAAACGAGCTTCGATGCGCGCATGACGCGCTACCGCTACGACGACAGTGGCCTCATCGTCGGCAAGGACGAACTGGGCTGCGCGCCGCGCACGGAACTGACGCCCATTGCGACGACGTACGTGCGCGATGCGCTCGGCCAGCTGACGGAAAAGGTCATCTCGCGCGTGACGGGTGTCGCGCAGGCCCAGCAGATGCGGCTGCGGTTTGCCTACGACGCGCTGGGGCGGATGACGCAGGCGATCAATGCGGATGCGACTGTCAGCATGACGTACGACGCGATCGGTCAACTGGTGATGGAGCAGACGGATGCCTCGGGTACGTCGACCGTGCTGCGGCATGAATATGACGAACTGGGCAACCGGGTGCGAACGACGCTGCCGGATGGCCGCGTTCTGAACAACCTGTACTACGGCTCAGGCCACCTGCACCAGGTCAACCTGGATGGCGAGGTCATCACCGACATCGAGCGTGACCGGGCGCACCGGATGATCGCCCGCACGCAGGGGGCGCTCGTCAGCCAGTTCCGGTACGACCCGGTGGGGCGGCTGTTGTCGCAGACGGCAGGCGAGGGCGGGTCGACCGTCATCGCGCGGCGGTACGAGTACGACGAGGTGGGCAATCTCGTGTCGATCGACGATCAGCGCAATGGGTTGACGCGCTACAGCTACGATCCGATCGGGCGCATTTTGTCGGCTGTGCAGCCGCAGCTGAGCGAGCGATTTGCGTTCGATCCGGCGCATAATCTGCTCGATACGACCGTGGTGCCGGCCGGCCGCGTGGAAGGCAACCGTATTCGTGTGTATGAGGACAAGCGTTACGACTACGATGCGCATGGCAATGTTGTCGAGAAGCTGATTGGCAAGCATACGCGGATGCGGTTCGAGTGGAATCCGGCGCATCAGTTGGTGCGCAGCATCGTGGCGCGCGGGTCGTCGGATGCGGCGCAGACTGTCAGTTATGCCTATGACCCGTTCGGGCGGCGGATTGCGAAGCGGGATGCGTTTGGTGTTACTCGCTTTGTCTGGGATGGAAACCGGTTGCTGTGCGAGCAATGTGGTAGTCATTCGCGGACGTACGTGTATGGCGAGGAGGCGTTTGTGCCGCTGGCGCGGGTCGATGCTGTGGCTGATGTGGATGGCGCGACGCGGGCCCAGGTGCGGCATCTGCATACCGATCATCTGGGGACGCCGCGGGAGATGACTGATTCTGGTGGGCGGGTGGTGTGGGCTGCGCGGTATCGGGCTTGGGGGAATGTACTTGAGGTTGTGCAGGAAGAGGTACCTGAGGTCTTATCCTTCGATGAGATCGGGGAAGCGCAACCCGTCCGATTTCAGGGGCAGTATCACGACAATGAGAGCGGGTTGCATTACAACCGGTTCCGTTACTATGATCCGGATATCGGGCGGTTTGTTTCGGTTGATCCGATTGGTTTAGCTGGTGGCGCAAACATTTATCGATATGCGCCAAGTCCGATTGGATGGGCTGATCCCCTAGGGCTCAGCCCTTGCCCTTCTAGCGGGAACGGAGCGGCTGCCGGAGAGTTCGGCAATCTTACCCTCTCGAAACGTCACTTTCTGGGCAGTCTTAGTATTCCCAAAGCCACAGGGAATTCATTATTCTTGGGGGAAAAAGCGGCCGCAATGGCAGATTTGGCCGAAATACAATCCGGTACCGCACTGCGTACCGGAGAATTTTTTGAAACATCATCGAACAGGATATGGGGGATTCATAACGGCTCAATACATCCGGTATCCGGACCCGATGTCGTTAATGTTTCCTCAATGGAGTATAACATTCTCGTTCAAGCGCAAAAGCAAGGCGCAGAAAGAGCTATCCTAACTCTCGAGAAAATGAGTGAAAAGCAATTGCTGACAACTGAGCAAGTAGCGAGGACGCACGACATCCTTAAGCTGATGAGGGCAAGAACAGGTGGATAAGGCAAAAAGTATACAGTTGTTTATTCGCTCGGAACGACCGGAGTCCGAGGTCTTGCGTGCGCTTGAGCAGCTCGTTGGCATTGTCGTGGAGAGTATTGACGTCTCTGTTCCAGATGCAGTCGGATTTGCCCAATTTACTCAATATACTGAAGGTTTTGAGCAGGGAGTGCTTGTTAGTTGGCCATCCGGTGTTCCCCTTATATTGAATGAGATCAACCTCGTCGAAGGACTGGCCAAGCATCTAAATACGGAGGTGTTACTTGAGAGTGCAAATATTTCGGATAAATGGTTATTGGCTAAAGAAAATGGCCGCGCAACATATGTCCCGGTAAGGTATCTGGATGATGGGGTCGAAGTTGAGTTAGACCCCCTCAGTTGAGGGGTACAAGAAAGATTTGTTGTTCGAGGACCAGAAGGACATCTTCTTCGATATCTTGCAGTTGTGGCTGGACCAGGGCAGGATAAAATTCTGCAAGCCGTCCGATCCTTTGGGTGAAGTCTGGCACGTGCCGGGCACGACAATTATCGAGTTTTGCGGTCCCATTGGCCACCGGCGCAGCGGATCCTCACGACGCAAGTTTGAGCATGTATTTTTACGAAATGCCTGCAATATTGTGGGTAGGTGCGGACGGAAGATTGCATGGGTCATAAAGGACAATGTTTGAACCATACGAACTTTGATGCGCTTAAGCAACTGCTTGGCTGCTACTTCCACCAGGATTGGCCTGAGGAGTTCGATAGTGATGTTGCTGTAGCCATTGCAATGGTTACGAACGAGCCGGCAGAGTTGATCGCGAAGGGCGCCTCAGAGATCGATTCGCTCTTGCGTGGGGGATTCGGCGAAGATGAACTGAGAACGATCGTCGTCGAGCAAACAGGCTGCTGCTTCGAGCCTGTCTCCGAGGGATTGGACTACATGCGATGGCTGTATCGGCTGCGCGGCAATCTGAAGGTCCAGGATCGAGCGCCATGAAGCTATTGTCCGTCGACGACATCAGGGCAGGCTTGGACCGGCAATATTCGCCGCTGGAACCCGCGCTTGTCGGGTTCAGACTTATCGAGAGGCCGGCGCCAGCAGGTGCGATCAAACATGCTGAGCAGGCGCTCGCCGTTGCGTTCCCTGAGAACTTTCGGGAACTGATCGCGCGATTCGATTTCGGGAACCTCACCATCGGCCCGATCGTGTTTGGCATCTGTGGCGACTATCTGGCAGAAATAGCCGGGCTCAACCAAAAAACGGGGTGGTGGGGACGTGGAGAGCGGCCCGACAATCTGTTGATGATCGCGAACTCGGATCCCTTTGCGATCCTTATGGATACCCGATCCGGTTGCGTGTACGCATTGGACCCGGAACTTGGACCGCAGGGGACATACAAAATCGCGGACACCTTCTTGAGTTTCTTTCTGGGAGTGGGCACGACTGTTTTGATGCGCCAACAGGTGGAAGATCGGTCCGGGCTAGCGACCGCTGTGTCGGTCGGCGTCGGCAGCGAGCGTGCCCCGTTCTGGCATGAACTGGCGGATTGACGGATATGATAAATGATGTGTTCGTCAAATTCTGCATGAAACGGTTTGTGATCGGGGCGTTTTGCTACTGGGTGTGAGCGGCCTTCCCGGTACATCGGAGCGTTTTACGACAAGATCGAAAGCGCGTTGCGCATTATGGCTCCGGTAAAAATCATCATTCCTGTATCCGATTACGAAAAGGTCGAGCGATATTACAAGGATGTGCTTCAGTTCGAACTGCGGGAGGACTTGTTCTTTTTGCCAAACGGCGCGCGCGATGTTGCTCTGAAGCTGCTAATAGTTGATGCAGCGTCACAGGAGACGAGCCCACTACGCCGGCATTTTCCCATCTTTAGCTTTTTGATCCATAATAATTTTATGTCGTACTGCGACAAGCTGATATTACGGGGCGCTGTCTTTGAGTCTGTGATATCCCACCCAGGCGGCTACCACGCTCGGCTATCGGATCCTGATGGAAATCAATTCGAAATTGAATGTGAAAATTTTGATGAGATAAATGGAGCGCACGACCCTTTTAGTTGGCCCTTTTACAAACGTTATTAAAAGTTAAATGTCGATGATGTCCTGGACGCGCATCGCCTCTCTCCCCGTGTTCAATGCGCCGCCCCCACCGCCTCCCTCAACCTCCCCGCATCCCTGGCCGGCGGCACCCCGAACAACCGCACATAATCCCGGCTGAACTGCGACGGACTCTCATATCCCACGCGATACCCCGCACTGGCCGCATCCATCCCCTCGGCCACCATCAGCCGCCTGGCCTCCTGCATGCGCAACTGCGTGCGGAATTCCAGTGGACTCATCGCCGTTACCGCCTTGAAGTGCGCGTGAAACGTCGAGCGGCTCATGCGCGCCACGTCGGCCATCTCGTCGATGCGGCAATCGCGTGCGTAGTGCGCGCGCAGCCAGGCGATGGCGCGGGCGATCTGGTTTTGCCGGCTGTCGCCGCGCGCCATGCGGCGCACGATGCGGTTGCCCGCGCCCGTCAATAACCGGTACAGGATCTCGCGCGTGACGAGCGGCGCCAGCGCGTCGATGTCGGCCGGCGTGTCGAGCAGTTGCGTCAGGCGCAGCGCCGCATCGAGCAGTTCAGGCGTCGTCCGGCTCAGCGCCATGCCCGTGTCTTCGCCGTCGTCGTCGAGGCTTGCGGACGGATGCCGCAACGCGAGGTCACCCAGCACCACCATGTCCAGGTCGACGCTCAGGCACAAATAGGGCCGCTCCGGCGATGCCTCGATCACGGCGCCCGTCACGGGAAGTTCGACGGAAGCGACGAGGTAGTAGGCCGGGTCGTACACGAAGGCCGTCGTGCCGAGCACGGCGCGCTTGCGCCCCTGCGCGACGAGGCACAGCGTCCGTTCGTACAGCACGGGCATGGGCATCGTCGGGCTGGACGATCGGATAAGACGCACGCCCGGGAGAAGGGTGTCGTGGATGCCGTCCACGGGGGCGTGGCGGGCGATGGCGGCGGCAAAGAGGGCGAGCGTATCCATGAGGGCAAGGATAGCAGGCCAACAGGCGGGCGTGCGCGCCGCCGGACGATCGTGCAAGCATGTGCGACGTTTGCGCTACCGGCAAACTGCCGCGCGGTCTCACACTGTGGCCACTTTCAACCGCACAGGAGAACGCAATGACCAACGCACTCGATCAATACCGCCTGCTGGGCCGCTCCGGCCTGCGCGTCTCGCCGCTGGCGCTGGGCACGATGACCTTCGGCCAGGACTGGGGCTGGGGCGCCGACGAATCCGAGGCCAGGCGCATCTTCGACGCCTACGTCGACCGCGGCGGCAATTTCGTCGACACGGCCGTCAACTACACGAACGGCGCGTCCGAGCGCATCCTCGGCAAGCTGATGGAAGGGCGGCGCGACCGTATCGTCCTGTCGACCAAGTTCACGATGGCGCGCGATCCGGGCGACCCGAACTCGGGCGGCAACCACCGCATGAACCTCGTCCGGTCCGTCGAGCAGAGCCTGCGCCAGCTCGGCACCGACCGCATCGAACTGCTGCACCTGCATGCCTGGGACGACACGACGCCGCCGGACGAGGTCCTGCGTGCCCTCGATGACCTGGTGCGCGCCGGGAAGGTGCTCTATCTCGGCATCTGCAACACGCCCGCGTGGCGGGTCGCGCAGTTGCAGGCGATCGCCGACCTGCGCGGCTGGTCGCCGTTCGTCGCGCTCCAGATCGAGTACAGCCTCGTCGAGCGCAGCGTCGAACACGAACTGATGCCGATGGCGCGCGCGCTGGGGCTCGGCGTGATGCCGTGGTCGCCGCTGGGCGGCGGTATCCTGAGCGGCAAGTACGCGGCGTCCGACCTCGCGACGAACGACGACGCCGGCGTGGCCGCCACGCGCAAGGGCGTGATCGCGTCGACGGGGTTGCTGAACGAGGCGTCGCTGCGCATCGCGGAGGAAGTGAAGGCCGTGGCGCGCGAGACCGGCGCCAGCGCGGCACAGGTGGCGCTCGCGTGGACCTTGCTGCATCCGGCCGTCACGGCGCCCGTCATCGGTGCGCGCACGCTCGCGCAGGCGCAGGACAACCTGGGCGCGCTGGGCGTCAGGCTCGATGCGGAGCACGTGGCGCGCCTGGACGCGGCCAGCCGGCCGGCACCCATCTTCCCGCAGCGCTTCACGGAACGGCCGCTCGTGCGGCAGCTCGTGTTCGGCGGCGCGGCCGTGACGAGGCGGACCGCCTGACGGCGCTCAGCCCTCCGGCTGCAGCGCGCCGCGCACGGCCGTGAGGATCGCGTCCGACGCGGTGCGGTCCGACACGGCGCGCGCGAGCGTCAGGGCGCCGACCATCGCGGCGAGGGCGATGATGCCCTGGTCGCCGGCGGCGGGCGTCAGGCGGCAGTCCGCCAGCAGCGCCGTCATGCGCGCCACCATGGCGTCGGCCGTCGCGCTGGGCTGGCCGCGCAGGCCCAGTTCCGCAGCCAGCGTGGGGAGCGGGCAGCCTTCGCCCGGTTCGTCGCGGTGCTCCGCGGACAGGTAATGGTCGATGACGGCGCGCGGCGACGGTTCGGCCGGCGCGTCGTTCGCCGCCGGCAGCCAGCGTTCCAGCGTCTGCTGGACGGCGGCTTCCAGCGACGCCTGCACGAGGGCGTCCTTGGATTCGAAATGGGCGTAGAAACCGCCGTGGGTCAGGCCGAGCGCCTTCATCAACGGCACGAGGCCGGTGCCTTCGATGCCGTCCTTGCGGAAGCGGCGCGACGCTTCGCCGATGATGCGCTGACGCGTTTCGGCCTTATGGTTACTCGAGTAACGCATGCTTATGGGGTAGGTTTGCAATGATCGGATGCGGTCCGTGCGGCCGAAAGCGACGGACCCGTTGAGCGACGGATGTGCCTCATGAATTTAGGCAACGCTCCGTGTCACCATTGTAAGCCTTAATGTGGGATTCCACAATTCCGGCCATGATTTCGCCGGAAACGTGTTGCAGGAGCCCGTCTTTACGGGCGCGCCGCGGCCCCGTGCCGGCGCACGTACCCGGCGCAGGCATCGGCATCCAGCGGCTTGCTGAAATAATCACCCTGGATCTGGTCGCACCCCGCGCTGCGCAGCGCGGCCAGTTGCTCGTCCGTCTCGACGCCCTCGGCGATGACTTCCAGGCGCAGCGTGTGGGCCATGGCGATGATCGCCTTCACCATCGCCAGCGATTCCGCGCTCTGGTGCACGTCGAGGACGAACGAGCGGTCGATCTTCAGCTTGTCGACGGGCAGGCGCTTGAGGTAGCTGAGGCTCGAATAGCCGGTGCCGAAATCGTCGATGCTGAGCGTGGTGCCCAGTTCGCGCAGCTGGCGCATCAGGTCCGCGGTGCGCGCCGGGTCGTCCATCGAGATGCTTTCCGTGAGTTCCAGTTCCAGCAGGCGCGGGGGCAGGCCGGATGTTTTCAGTACGTCGCCGACGAGCGCGACGACGTCCGTGCCCAGGAACTGCTTGCCGGACAGGTTGACGGCCACCGGCACGTCCGGCACGCCGGCGTCGCTCCACGCGCGGCGCTGGGCCACGGCCGTGCGCAGGATCCACTCGCCGATCGGCACGACGAGGCCGGACTCCTCGGCGATCGGGATGAATTCTGCCGGCGAGATGCTGCCGTGGTCCGGGTGCTTCCAGCGCACGAGCACTTCCATCCCCGCGACGCCGCCGCTGTGCAGGTCCGTCTTGGGTTGATAGTGCAGATACAGTTCGCCGCGCTCGATCGCATGGCGCAGCTGGTTTTCCAGCGTGAGCTTGCGCTGCAACGCCTGGTTCAGTTCTTCCGAATAGCGCTGGATCTGGCCGCCGCCCAGTGCCTTGGCGCGGCGCACGGCCATCGTGGCGTTGTTGAGCAGCAGGTCGCCGTCGGTGCCGTCTTCCGGGAAGATCGCATAGCCGATGCTGCACGTGAGCGGGATCGCGCCGCCCGGCGTCTTGAACTCGCGCGTGGCGGCCTGCAGCAGCTGGCGCAGGCGGTCGCGCGCGACGCTGTCGTCGCCGAGGCCCGGCAGCAGCACGACGAATTCGTCGCTGCCGGCGCGCGCCAGCATGTCGCCCGGCCGCAGCAGGTTCTGCAGGCTCCACGTGATGGCGACGAGCGCCTTGTCGCCCTCGTGATGGCCCAGCAGCTCGTTGAGGCGCTTGAACTTGTCGATGTTGATCGTCGCGACCAGCGTGTGCAGGCCGTCGCTCTTCCATTTGTCCAGGTTCTGGCCGATGGTGCGCACGAGCACCTGGCGGTTCGCGAGGCCCGTCAGCACGTCGTGCGTGAGCAGGAATTCGACCTGGCCCGCGGCCGCCGCGAGGTCCGGGTTGGCGTTGTCGACATATACGTGCGAGTGCAGCGATTGCGCCGCAGTCGCCAGCTGGCGGAAGTGGATCAGCTGTTCCGTCATGCGCGCGAGGTCGCGCAGGATGTCGAGCTCCTCCTCGTTCAGCGTGCGCGGGACGCGGTCCAGCACGCACAGGGTCCCCAGCGGCATCCGGTCGATCGAGTACAGCTGCACGCCCGCATAAAAGCGCACGTGCGGCGGATTGACCACCATCGGGTTGTCCGCGAAGCGCGCATCTGTCGTCGCGTCCGGCACGATCAGCGGTTCGTGGTCGAGGATCGCATGGCCGCAGAACGAGATCTCGCGGCTGGTGCCCGTCATGTCGATGCCGCAGCGCGACTTGAACCACTGGTCTTCCTCGGCGACGAGCGAGACCAGCGCGATCGGCATCTTCAGCAACCGGCTCGCCATCCGTGTGATGCGGTCGAACGCGTCCTCTGGAGCACTGTGGAGAAGGCGGGTGGCGTGCAGCGCCGTCAACCGGCGCGCTTCGTCGAGCGGTATCGATGGGGTCTGCATGTCGTGTCTTGAGGAGCTTCGTTGAGACACATTCTGCCACGAGCGGCAAAGCAGAGGCACGAGCTTGGTGCGTTTTTGCCTTCAGGAATTTTCGTGCCGCTGGACGATGCCGGTTACGCCTGACGGAAGCACTGCACGAGAAAGTCCGCGAACACGCGCACGCGGGCCGACAGCTGGCGCGCGTGCGGATACATCACGGAGACTTGGATGGTGGGCGGCGGCACGTCCGCCAGCACCTCGACGAGGTGGCCGTCCGCGAGCTGCCCGGCGATGCGGTAGCGCGGCACCTGCACGAGTCCGAGGCCCGCGAGCGCGGCCGCCGTATAGGCTTCCGTGCCGGTGACGGAGACGACGCCGGGCGGCGTCGCCAGCTTCAGGCCCGCGCCCGTCATGAATTCCAGCGGGTATGGACGTCCCGTCGCCGTCGACACGTAATGCACCGCCTGGTGATGCACGAGGTCCGCCAGCGCGGCCGGCGTGCCGAAGCGGTCGAGGTAGGCGGGACTCGCGACCGTCACCTGTTCGAGGTCGGCCGCGCGCCGCGCCACCATCGACGAATCGTGCAGCTGGCCCGCGCGCAGCACGCAGTCGACGCCTTCGCGCACGAGATCGACGAGGCGGTCGTCCTCGCCCACGTGCAGCTGGATGCGCGGGTAGCATGCGAGGAATCCCGATAGCGCGGGAAAGACGAAGTACCGTGCCAGCGTGGGCTGCAGGTTCACGCGCAACAGGCCCGCGGGTTCGCTGCCGCGGAACGCGTCTTCCGCTTCGTCGAGGTCGGCCAGCAGGCGCACGCATCGCTCGTAGTACGCGGCGCCGTCCTGCGTGGGTGCGACGGCGCGCGTCGTCCGTTCCAGCAGGCGCGTGCCGAGGCGGTTTTCCAGCCGCTTGATCGCGTTCGTGGCGGTGGCGCGCGGGATCAGGAGGTCCTCGGCGGCCTGCGTGAAGCTGCGGCGCTCCACGATGCGCACGAAAATCTGCATCTCCTGAAACCGGTCCATCTGCGTCGACATGCGTCCACCTCCCTCTGCGATTATACGGTGGGTACGAGGAGGTCGGCGATGCCGATGCGGCGCGCGAAGTCCACGCGCACGGCCTCCGCCACCTCCAGCACTTCGCGCGCGCCGTCGCCGACGAAGTCGACCACCGTGCGGAACGGACGCTGGCCACGCGGCAGGCCGACGATGCGCACCAGTTCATCGGCCACGGCCTGCGGGTCGGCCTCCGGCGGCGTCAGCGCGTCGAGGCGTTCGCCCACCTGGTCCAGCACCCCGTCGTAGCGGGCATACGCGGCGGCGCGTTCGGCGTCCGCCGGCTTGCCGGCGCTGGGGAAGTGCTCCGTGCCGCGGGTGAACGCGCCGGGGACCATGATCGCCGTCTCGATGCCGAAGCGGGACACTTCATACGACAGCGATACCGCCAGCGAATCCATCGCCGCCTTGGCCGCGCCGTACGGGCCGAGGAAAGGCGGGAAGCCGCCCTTGGTCGTCGTGCTGGAGATCCACAGCAGCAGGCCGGATTCCTGGGCGCGCAGCCGGGGCAGGGCGGCGCGCAGCACGCGCTGGGCGCCGAGGAAGTTCGTGTCGAGCACCCTGGCCACTTCCTCGGCCGTGAACGCTTCCGTCGGGCCGACGACGAGGTGGCCCGCGTTCTGCACGACGACGTCCAGCCGGCCCTGTTCCGCGACGACCGCCGCCACGGCCGCATCGCAAGACGCCTGCGACAGCACGTCCAGTTCGAGCGGCCGCAGGTCGGCGCCGTGCCGCCGCGCCCAGTCGCGCGCCCCGGCGGCGCGGGCCGCGTTGCGTCCTCCGATGTCGCGCATGGTCGCGTAGACCGTGTGGCCGGCGCGCGCCAGCGCCTGGGCCGAGAGTCTGCCGATGCCGCTGCCGGCGCCGGTGATCAGGATGATCTGCTTGTTCATGTCGTTCTCCTCAGGCCATGCCGCCGTTGGCGCGCAGGATCTGGCCGTTGACCCAGCCGCCGTCCGGACCAGCCAGGAAGGACACGACGCCGGCGATGTCCTCGGGCTGGCCGAGGCGTTCCAGCGGCGCTGATTTGGCGATCTGCTGGATCAGCTCTTCCGATTTCCCGTTCAGGAACAGCTCCGTCGCGACAGGGCCCGGCGCCACGGCGTTGCACGTGATGCCGCGGCCGCGCAGCTCTTTCGCGAACACGCGGGTCAGCGCTTCCACGGCGCCTTTCGTGGCGACGTACACGCCATAGGTCGGCGGCGCCATGTGCAGCACGCTCGTGGAGAAGTTGACGATGCGGCCCCCGTCATTCATGCGCGTGGCCGCTTCGCGCATCGTGTTGAAGGTGCCCGTGACGTTGATGGCCATCGTGCGCCCGAACTGTTCGTCGGTCGTCTCGGCGATCGTCACGTACGGCAGGATGCCGGCGTTGTTGACGAGGATGTCCACGCGGCCGAGCTTTTCTTCGATCGTCGCAAACATCGCTTTCACGTCGTGGACGTTGGCGACGTCCGCGCGCACGGCGATGGCGCGGCCGCCTTCCGTCTCGATGGCGGCGACGGTAGCGTTGGCGGCCGCTTCGTTGCCGGCATAGTTGACGGCGACGGCGAAACCGTCGGCGGCGAGACGCTTCGCGACGGCGGCGCCGATGCCGCGCGAGGCGCCGGTGACGAGGGCGACGCGGGTGGTGTGTTGGGCTTGGGTGTTCATCGTGACCTCCTTGGTGGGTTGACAGTGAAGTCATGATGATTGATTTGGCGGGAAAGATAATCCTGGGGAGATTGGCTTCAGAATTCGGTTTTGAACAACAATGTGTTTTGCTTATCGTCGATATAACCGGACGGCGAATGACTGCTATTCCAACAATAAATTTTTCAACGATGCTGCACCGCAGTAAATTGGATTCGTAGCAGCGATTCTTTGGAACCCAACCACCTGGAGCTGATCATGATCGGTAAACGTCACGTTGTTGCAATCGCTTCCGTCCTGTCCCTGACGGCCCACGCCGCCGAACCGGCGCGCCTGAAATCCGCCACCTGCGGCGTTCCCGCCTACACGGCGGACCTGAAGGATGACTATCTCCAGGGCACTGTCCGTCTGGCCGTACTGGTAGGCGCCGACGGTTCGGTGAAGCAGGCCAAGGTAGTCGAGTCCAGCGGCCACCGCGCACTGGACAGGGCCTCGCTGCGCGCCAGCTATACGTGCAAGTTCGGCGCGGTCGCCAAGGACGGCGGTGGCGAGCCCAGCTGGTCCACGGTCCAATACAAGTGGATCAACGACTGATGCCGGTGCACGACTGCCGGCGCCCGCTGCCGGCAGTCGAAACGACGTTCGAAAAAATCGATAAAAGACTGGCAATTTTCTCGTTTTTTTAATCTCGAGCGGCCCAGCATAATGTCTCCATCGCAGCGAACAACGAAGCGCAGAGCTTCGAAATGTTCGATGCAATATCGAACCCAGCCCGATAATATTGGAGAACATCATGAGCAACGCCAAACTCGACGTCCTGACCCCGCACAACTCGCAACTGATCATCATCGACCACCAGCCGCAGATGGCCTTCGGCGTGCAGTCGATCGACCGCCAGACCCTCAAGAACAACGTGGTCGGCCTGGCCAAGGCGGCCAAGGCCTTCGACATCCCGACCGTGATCACCACCGTCGAAAGCGATTCGTTCTCCGGCAAGACCTACCCGGAAATCCTGGATGTCTTCCCGGGCAAGGAGATCCTCGAACGCACGTCGATGAATTCGTGGGACGACCAGAAGGTGCGCGATGCCCTCAAGGCCAACGACCGCAGGAAGATCATCGTCGCCGGCCTGTGGACGGAAGTGTGCAACACGACATTCGCGCTGTCCGCGATGCTGGAAGGCGACTATGAGATCTACATGGTGGCCGATGCGTCGGGCGGCACGTCGAAGGATGCGCACGATTTCGCGATGCAGCGCATGGTGCAGGCGGGCGTCGTGCCCGTGACATGGCAGCAGGTGCTGCTCGAATGGCAGCGCGACTGGGCGCACCGCGACACCTACGATGCCGTGATGAAGATCGTCACCGAACACTCGGGCGCGTACGGCATGGGCGTCGACTATGCCTACCCGATGGTGCACAAGGCACCGGCGCGCAACCGGGGCGATAACCCCGTGCTGGCGCCGGTCGCGGCACCGGTACGCTGACCGCTAGAGGCGCCGCCCCGTCGCCAGCGCCACGATGGCGGCGCCGGCGGCCACCACCAGCGCGTCCTCGACGAGGCCGCTGCGTGTCTGGCCCACCCGGGCCATCGCGCGCTTGCGGGCCGTCGCGAGGGCGGCCATCGGCGTCATCGACCGTGCGCTGGCCACGGCGCCGATCAGGATGGAAGAGAGCAGGTTCATGGGCATCGTCCCGAAGCGGTAGGGATCGCCAGTCTAGCTGCAGTTCAGCCGGGCCCGGCGCACGCCAGCCGCACGCACTCCGCCAACTGCTCGGCATCGACTGGCTTGGCCAGGAAACAAGCCGCCCCGCCGCGCAGTGCGCGCAGCCGCACGTGATCGTCCGCGAACGCGGTCATCAGGATGACCGGGGGCGCCGACGCGATGGCCCGCACCCGTTCCAGCAGCGCAAAGCCGTCCATGCCGGGCATCTGCACATCGCTGACGACGCAGTCGACGTCGTCGAGGCCTCGGGTCAGCAGTTGCTGGGCGCCGGCGAACAGGCTCACGCGGTAGCCGCAGGCGCGCAGCAGGCCGCGCAGGCTCGTGCCCACGTCGGGGTCGTCGTCGACGAGCGCGACGTGCGGGGCCGGGTTCAGGGTATCCATGCCGCGCAGCATACCGTCCCGTCCCATGCGCACGGAATCATACCTAGGTATGAGTGGCATCGTGGCCATGTGTGATATCAAGCGCCTCGGCCATGCGCACGAGGTCCGCGAACGTCTTCGCCTCCATCTTGCGCATCGCGTTGCCGCGGTGGATCTTGACGGTGATTTCGCTCGTGCCCGTTTCGCCCGCGATCTGCTTGTTCATCAGGCCGCGCACGGCCAGCGCCATGACCTGTTTTTCGCGCGGCGTGAGCGACGCGTAGCGGGCCGCCAGCGCCTCGTGCGCGTGGCTCTTCGCGCGCCGTTCGCGGTCGCGCGCGAGGGCCTGGTGGACGGCGTCCAGCAGGTCCTGTTCGCGGAACGGTTTCGCGAGGAAGTCGACGGCGCCGCCTTTCATCGCGCGCACCGTCATCGGGATGTCGCCGAAGCCCGTCATGAACACGACCGGGAGCGGGACGCCGTCGCGGTTCAGCTGGCCCTGCAGGTCGAGGCCGCTCGCGCCCTGCAGGCGCACGTCCAGCAGCAGGCAGCTGCACACGTCCGGCCGGCGCGCGCGCGCGAAGTCGGCCACGCTGCCGTAAACTCCCACCTCCATGCCGACGGAACGCAGCAGCCGCGAGAGGCTGTCGCGCACGCCGGCGTCGTCGTCGACGACGTACACGAGTTCACGGGAGGGCGTCGGACTGCTGTTCATGGAGGGCTGCTTCCTGATGGATGGGGATGTCGAAACTGAACGTGGAGCCGGGCGGCGTGCTGCGCGCGGCGATGCGGCCGCCGTGGCGGGCGATGATGGAGCGGCAGATCGGCAGGCCGAGGCCCATGCCGTCGGCCTTGGTCGAAAAGAACGGTTCGAACAGGCGCGCGCCGTCGGCGTCGGCGATGCCCGGGCCGCTGTCGCGCACGCTCACGAGGACCATGCCGTCGTCCTGGCGCGTGCGCAGTTCCAGGCGGCGCAGTTCCAGGCGGCGCAGTTCCAGGCGGTTATCCGCGAGGCCGTCCATCGCCTGCAGGGCGTTCATGACGAGGTTGATCAAGACCTGCTGCAGCTCGATGCGGTCGCCCATCACGGGCGGCAGGCCGGGCGCCAGGTCCACGCGCAGCGCCAGCGGCCGGCGGTCCAGTTCGCGCTGCAGCAGTTCGACCGTGTCCTGCACGAGCACATTCAGGTCCAGCGCCACGTGTTCCGGTTCGGTGCGGCGGGCCAGCGCGCGGATGCGGCGGATGACCTGGCCCGCGCGTTCGCTCGCCTGCACGATGCCGTCCAGCGCGCCGAGGGCCTCGCCGATGTCGGGCTCCGCGCGGCCGAGCCAGCGCCGTCCGGCCTGGGCGTTGGCGACGATCGCCGTCAGCGGCTGGTTGACTTCGTGCGCGACGGAGGCCGCGAGTTCGCCCAGCATGCTGACGCGGGCCGCGTGCGCCAGCTGGACGTGCGACGCGTGCAGCTGCTGTTCGGCTTCCACGCGCGCGGTGACGTCCGTGACGGCGCCCAGGTATTCGCAGCGGCCGTCGGCGTCGTACGAGGCCTCGGCCAGCACGTGCACGTGGCGGATCGTGCCGTCCGGGAGCAGCAGGCGGTGCGCGACGTCGATGTGGCCTTCGCACGCGAACGTGCGGCGCATGGCGGCCGTGACGAGCGCACGGTCTTCGGGCAGGGTGTGCGCGAGCACGCGGTCCATGTCGGGCGCGGCGTCGCCCGGATAGCCGAAGATGCGCGCGGCTTCCTCCGACCACACCATCGTGCCGTCCGGCACGCGGATGCCGAAACTGCCCGTGCGCGTGAGCCGCTGGGCGCCGGCGAGGAAGGCCTGGCTGCGGCGCAATGCCTGCTCGCGCTGGCGCAGCCGGTCCGTGGCCTGCTGGCGCTGGATGACGAGCCAGGTCGTGATGGCGATGGCCGCGATGCTGACGAGGGCACGCCCGGCCGGGGACGGCGCCACGCGCAGGCCGTGCGCGACGGCGTAGGCGCCCATGGTCAGCAGCACGCAGGCCGCGCCCAGCGCGAGCGTGTACCGGCGCGGCCACACGGGCGACGCCAGCAGCAGCACGACGACGTACATCACGGCGATGGCCGTGTCGAGCCGCGTGAAGGCGTCGACCGCGAAGATCGCGGCGGTGAGAAGCAGCAGGATGGCGGATTGCACGGGGTGGGTGCGGCGTCGCGGCATGTAAGGACTCCAGTTCAGCCGCGAGCATACATCGGCGCGCGCCGGCGGCCAACTGGCTGAATGGATGGTCTCACGCGGGCACGGCGTCTTCCCCGGCCAGCGCGGCCAGCTCGGCGAGAGGCATCGGCCGCGCGAACAGATAGCCCTGGAACCCGCCGCAGCCCAGCGCGCGCAGCTGGTCCCACTGCGCTTCGTCCTCGACGCCCTCGGCCACGACGTGCAGGCCGAGATTCCCCGCCAGGTGCACGATGGCCTGGACGATGCTTGCGGCGTGCGGCACGCTCAGCATGTCGCGCACGAACGACTGGTCGATCTTGAGCTGGTCCAGCGGCAGCCGCTGCAGATAGCTCAGCGACGAATAGCCGGTGCCGAAATCGTCGAGCGAGAAGCCGATGCCTTGCTCTTTCAGCGCCGTCATGCGCGCGATGGTGTCCTCCACGTCGGCCAGCAGCACGCTTTCCGTCAGCTCGAGCTTGAGGCGGCGCGGGTCGGCCCCGCTGTGCGCGAGGATCTCGAGCAGGCGCGGCACGAAATCCTCCTGCCGGAACTGGCGCGCGCTGACGTTGACGGCGATGGTGAAGTGCTGCGCGGCCGGATCAATGGACCAGCGCGCGAGCTGGCGGCACGCTTCCTGCAGCACCCAGTCGCCGATGCCGACGATCAGCCCGGATTTCTCGGCCTGGGCGATGAACGTGCCGGGGCCCGTGAGGCCCTGTTTCGGATGGTGCCAGCGGATCAGCGCCTCGACGCCGACCATCAGCCCCATCGGGTTGACGACGGGCTGGTAATACAGCTCGAACTCGCGCCGCGCCAGCGCGAAGCGCAGATCGGTCTCCAGGCTCGTGCTGGCGTCGACGGCGGCCTGCATGCTGGGGTCGAAGAAGCGGAACGTGGCGCCGCCGGCCGACTTGGCTTCGTACATGGCCATGTCGGCCTGGCGCAGCAGGTCGTGCACGACGTGGTTCGCATTGCCGAACAGGGAGACGCCGATGCTGGGCGTGCTGCGCAGCTCGTGGCCGTCCAGCGTGTAGGCGAGGGACAGCGTGCCCAGGATCTTGCTGGCCACCAGTTCGGCGTGCGCCGTCGCATCGACGCTTGACGTGCCCAGGTCTTCCAGCAGCAGCACGAATTCGTCGCCGCCGAGGCGGGCCACGGTGTCCGCCTCGCGCGTGACCTGCTGCAGCCGGAACGCGACCATTTCCAGCAGGCGGTCGCCCATGTCGTGGCCGCGCGTGTCGTTCAGGGTCTTGAAGTTGTCCAGGTCGACGAACAGCACGGCGCCGAGGCCGCCGTTGCGCTCGCACTTGGCCACGGCATGGCCCAGGCGGTCCATCAGCAGGCGGCGGTTCGGCAGGTTGGTCAGGCCGTCGTAGAATGCGAGATGGGCGATATCCGCCTCGGCCTGCTTGCGCGCGCTGATGTCGGTGCGCGTGCCGACCATGCGGACGGGCTGGCCATCGGGCCCGCGCTCGACGACCTTGCCGCGCGACTGCACCCACACCCAATGGCCGTTGCGGTGGCGCATGCGGAACTCGGCCTCGAACGCGGGGACCGCGCCCTGCAGGTGCTGGTCGAGCGCATGGCGCAGCAGCTCGCGGTCTTCCGGATGGACGGGGGAGAACATGTCGCCTTCGTCGCTCTGGCGGTTCTGCTCGTCGCGGGTGTAGCCGAGGATGGCGCAGGCGCGCCCGTCCACCGTGCGCCGGCCGGACGGGATGTGCCAGTCCCACAGGCCCAGGCTCGCGCCGTTCAGCGCCAGTTCCACGCGCTCGGCGGCGGCGGCGCGTTCGGCTTCGGCATTGCGCGCCAGCCGTTCCAGCGCGGCGCGCCGGCGCTGGGCGAACAGCAGGGCGGCCGCGCAGGCGGACCAGAACAGCGTCCAGGCCGTGGTGGAGACGAGCGCGAGGCGGTGCCAGCCGGCGTTGATGCGGCCGGCGTCGCGGGCGAGGGCGACGACGAGGCCGCGGTCCATGCCCAGGTTTTCCACCCGCATGCTGCGCTGGACGACGAGACGGTCGACGCCGTCGGCACCCACGCCGCGCCGGACCGACACCCGTTCGCCGCTGGCGCGGTGCGCGGCCAGCATCGCATCCGGGTGCAGGGCGCCCGCGCGCATCACTTCCGGATCGGGCGGGACGTACAGCAGGCGGTGGCCCTCCAGGTCGGTGATCGTGATCGTCATGTCGGGCGCGTACAGCGCGGAGCGCATCACGGCGTCGAAGTATTCCGGATTGAGGATCGCGGCGACGGCGCCGTGGCCGCACCCGTCGCCCGCGTCGAGCGACATCGCCACCTTCAGGTTGAACTGGTTCGGCTGGATCTCGTACGGATCGGACAGGTACAACGTGCGGCCGTCGCACATGTGCGGCACCTGGGCAAGGAAGCGCCTGTCGTCGAGGCGGCGGTCGCCCAGGTCGTCGTCGGAGATCTCGATGCGGCCGCCCGGGCCGACGGCCAGCAGCGCGCGCACGCCCGGCATGGCGCGCTTCAGGGATTGGAGCAGGGTGCGGCGGCAGGCCAGGTCGCAGCCGCCGTTCGGCGCCAGCGCGGCGCGCGAGCCGTCCAGCGCCCAGCGGATGCCCTCGAGCTGGCGGTGCAGCGTCTGGTCGATGACGACGGCCTGGGCGCGCATGCGGTCGGCGTCCTCGGACAACGCCTCGCCGCGCTCGGTCCAGACCATCCAGACCAGCGCGAGGCCGGACGATACGAGGCCCGCGGCCAGGATCAGCCACTCCGTGAGGCGGCGGCGCGCGGCGGTCAAACGGAGCAGGCGATGCAGCGGCATGATGGTCTCCTTGTCGAAATGCCAGCATCGTAGGCCGGCCGCGCGCGGCGCGCCATCAGACCTCGGTATGGGCCCTCATACGTTCGTATAGGTGCGCACGATTGGCGGTAGGGCGTCCTTGGGTTAACATTTCCTATACCGCCCCAGGAGAATCCCATGAAAGCAATCGTCACCGGCCACACGAGGGGCCTCGGCGCCGCGCTCGCCGCCAATCTGCTGGCGCGGGGCGTGCCCGTCCTCGGCCTGGCGCGCACCCGTTCGGCCGACCTGGCGGACGTGTATCCCGACCTGTTCGACGAGGTCGAACTGGACCTGGCCGACAGCGTGGCGCTGTCGCGCTGGCTCGCGGACGGCATGCTGGGCGATTACCTGGACGGCACCGGCGCCGTCCTGCTGCTGAATAATGCGGGCATGGTCAGCCCCGTCGGCCCGCTCGACGCGCAGGATCCGCAGGCGGTATTGCGCGCCGTGCAGCTGAACGTGGCGGCGCCGATGGCGCTCGCCGCCGCCGTCGTGCGCGCCAGCGGCGGGGCGCAGCGGCGCATCCTGCACATTTCCAGCGGCGCCGGCCGCAACGCCTACCCGGGCTGGAGCGTCTATTGCGCCACGAAGGCCGCCCTCGACCAGCACGCGCGCGCCGTCGCCCTCGATTGCGAACGCGGGGTGCGCATCTGCAGCCTCGCGCCCGGCGTCATCGACACGGACATGCAGGCCGAGATCCGCGCCACGACGGAAGACCGTTTCCCGCTGCGCAAGCGCTTCGTCGACCTGAAGGAGACGGGCGCGCTCGTCGAGCCGGACGAATGCGCGGAGCGTCTCGTCGACTACCTGCTCGGCGCCGGGTTTGGCGCCGAGGTGATCGCGGACCTGCGCACTCTGTCTTAAGCCGAGGGCGCGCGTGGGATCTGCAGACCCTCGATGACGGCGGGGCGCGCGCGGAACGCTTCCAGCACGCGGCCCACTTCCGGGAAGCGGTCGAAGCCGACGATCTCCGCCGCGTCGTAGAAGCCGACCAGGTTGTTCACCCACGGGAACGTCGCGACGTCGGCGATCGTGTATTCGTCGCCCATGATCCAGTCGCGGCCCTTCAGGTGGCCGTCCAGTACGCCCAGCAGGCGCTTGGCTTCGTGCACGTAGCGGTCGCGCGGGCGCTTGTCCTCGTACTCGCGGCCGGCGAACTTATGGAAAAAGCCCAGCTGGCCGAACATCGGGCCGATGCCGCCCATCTGGAACATCAGCCACTGGATCGTCTGGTAGCGCAGCGCCGGATCGGCAGGGACCAGCTTGCCGGTCTTTTCGGCGAGGTACAGCAGGATCGCGCCCGATTCCCACAGCGGCAGCGGCTTGCCGCCCGGGCCGTTGGGGTCGAGGATCGCGGGGATCTTGTTGTTCGGGTTCAGCGACATGAATTCCGGCGTCGTCTGCTCGTTCTTGTCGAACGCGATACGGTGCACCTCGTACGGCAGCTGGATCTCTTCGAGCATGATCGCCGCCTTGACGCCGTTCGGCGTGGGCAGCGAGTACAGCTGCAGGCGGTCGGGATGCTGCGGGGGCCATTTCTGCGTGATGAGGAAGTCGTTCAGGTCGGTCACGGCGCTCTCCTTCGGGTTGAGAGCGTTGATTGTACTCAAGATATGCTTTTCCGCCGGGTGGGAGCATGTATCTTGGTCTTGGGCAACGATGGGGAGCCATGGACGAACTGCTGCGCTATTACGAGGAAGAGCTGGGATTGTTCGGCCAGTTCGCGCGCGAATTCCGCGCCCGCTATCCCAAGCCCGCCGGCGACCTGCACGTGGCCGGCGAGACCTGGGACGATCCCGGCGTCGCCCGGCTCATCCAGTCCGTCGCGCTGCTGTCCGCCCGCATCAACAAGCGCCTCGACGACGACTACCCCAAGTTCACGGAAGCGCTGCTCGACAGCCTGTACCCGCATTACCTGCGGCCGCTGCCGTCGTATTCCATCGTCCAGGTAGGACAGCGCGGGCCGGCCGAAGTGCCGGACACCCCGTCCGTGCTGGCGCGCGGCACGATGCTGCGCACGAGCGCCGGCACCGATACGCCGTGCCTGTTCCGCACCGTCTACGACGTGCTGCTGGCGCCGCTCGCCGTCGCCCGTCTCGCGTTCGTGCCGGTGCTCGAGGTGCCGCGCACGCTGCGGGCGCCACGCGGGGCGGGTTGCGGCATCAGCCTGACGATCGCGGCGACCCGGGGCGACTTCGGCCGGTTGCCGCCCACGCTGCGCCTGTTTGCCGATGGCGAAGCGTCGACGCGCGCGGCGCTGGTCGACGCCCTGTTCCTGCGCTGTGCCGCGGCATGGGTGCAGCCGGAAGGCGACAAGGGCTGGCTGCCGCTGCCGCGCGTCCCGCTGCGCCTGGCCGGCCTCGCGGAGGACGACGCCATGCTGCCGTATCCCGCCCGGTCGCATCCGGCCCCGCGCCTGCTGACGGAGTATTTCTGTTATCCGGAAAAATTCAGCTTCATCGACGTCGACCTGGCGCAGCTGGTCGGCCTGCTGCCGCCGCGCTGCCGGCGTTTTACGCTGCACCTGGCGCTGTCCGGCATCGCCCCGGATTCCGATGCGGCCCGTTTGCTGGGCGGCGTGGACGCGCGCAACCTGCTGACCGGCTGCACCCCCGTCATCAACCTGTTCCCGAAGGCCGGGGCGCCCGTGCAGCTCGCATACACGAGTGCCGATTATCCGCTGCTGGCCGACGGCGCGCACGCGGCGGCGTACGAGATCCACAGCGTGGACGCCGTCCGGCTCGTGCGCGAAGGGACGGGCACCGTCACGCGGTTCGATCCGCTCTATGCGCCCGGCGACGCTTCGCAAGATCACGAGCGCAGGGCGGGCGGCGAAGCGTCGCACCGCGCGCACTACTGGATCGCGCGGCGCGATTACGCGACGGCGGCCGTCAGCCCCGGCCACGAGATGCGCATCGCCCTCGTCGACGCCGACTTCCGCCCGCTGGATGCCGCCGGCGCGACGCTGTCCACGGAGCTGACGTGCAGTAACCGCGACGTGCCGTCACGCCTGCCTTACGGCCAGCCGCAGGGCGACCTGCGCAGCGACGAGCTGTCCGCGCTGGCGCCCATCCGCATGCTGAGGAAACCGACGCCCAGCTGGCGCTTCGGCGGCACGCGCGGGTCGCACTGGCGCCTCATCGCCCACCTCGCGCTGAACCACGCGGGCCTGACGATGGCGGGCCTGGCCGATTTCCAGAAGATGCTGGCGCTGTACGACTTGCCGCGGTCCCCGGTCGCGCAGCGCCAGATCGCCGGCATCGTCGGGCTGGAGCACGGCACGGTGCGTGCGTGGGTGGGCGCGGCGCCGGTCGCCAGCATGATGCCCGGCATCGGCATCCGGCTGACCGTCGACGAGGAAGCGTTCGCGGGCACGGGCCTGTATCCGTTCGTGCAGGTGCTCGACCATTACTTCGCGCTGAACGGCCACCTGAACTGCTTCACGCGGCTGCAGGTCGTGTCGCAGCAGACGGGCCGCGAAATCATTGCCTGCTCTCCCCGCACGAGCGGCGGCGGATGGACCTGATCGCCCGCCTGCTGGCCGAGCCCCAGCGCTTCGACTTCGTCCAGGCCGTGCGCCTGCTGTTGCTGGCGCTGGGCGAGCGCGGCATCCCCGAACGGCGGGCGCTGGCGCGGCACCTGCGCTTCGCGAACAGCCTCGCGCTGGCGTTCCCGCCCAGCCAGATCGAAGCCGCGGCGCCCGAGCCCGACGGTTATCGCCTGACGCCGAGCTTCATGAGCCTGCTGGGCGCGCACGGGGCGCTGCCGCTGCACGTGACGGAGCGGCTGCTCGCGCTGCCGGCGGATGGGCCGGACGCGGAGGCGGCCCGCGCCTTCCTCGACATGTTCAGCACGCGCATGCTCGCGCTGTGGTACCGCGCCTGGCAGAAATACCGGGTCGAGCACCTCGTGGCGGGCCCGCGCGACGCGTTCCTGCCGCTGCTGCTGGCGCTGGCCGGCGTGCCGGCCGGCGGGGTCTTTGCGCCCGACGGCGTGCCGGATACCGCGCTGGCCGCATTCGCCGGCCTGCTGCGCCGGCGGCCCGTGTCGGCGGCCGTGCTGGGACGGGTGCTGTCCAGCCATTTCAGCGTGGCCGTGCGCGTGCAGGAAGGCATCGGCCACTGGGACCCGCTCGCGCCCGGCGAGCAGAGCGTCCTGGGTGCCAACGCGCTGCTGGGCCGCCGCACGCTGCTGGGCGCACGCAGCTGGCGCCCGGACCTGCGCGTGCGCGTGCGCATCGGCCCCCTCGACCGCGCCCGCTACGACCATTTTCTACCCGGCGCGCCGGGCGCCCGCGCGCTGCGCACCCTGCTGCAGCTGTTCGCCGTCCCGACCCTCGCCTACGACATCGTGCTCGTGCTGCGCCAGGCGGACCTGGGCCCGGTGCAACTGGACGCGCCCGGGCGCCGACTCGGCCTGGACAGCTACCTGCTGTCGGCGGCCGCCACGGCCGACCGGGCCGACCTCTGTTACGAACTTCGGCCACTGGATCCGTTGCCCGCCTTAAAATCCGCTTGACCTTCCCATTGTGGGAAGGCATATCCTGTGCTGGCAATGACAGGAGGATACCCATGGCGATCGATATCGACATCAGCGGAATGACGTGCGCATCGTGCGTGGCGCGCGTCGAAAAGGCGATCAAGGCCGTGCCGGGCGTGCGCGCCGCGAGCGTCAACCTGGCCACGGAGCGGGCGGCCGTGCAGGGCGAGGGGCTCGACCTGCAGGCCATCCTGGCGGCCGTCGAGCAGGCCGGCTATGGGGCGCGGCCGACGGGGACGGCCAGGGTGGAAGCGGCGCCGGGCCTGCCGGCGTGGTGGCCCGTCGCGCTGGCCGCGCTGCTGAGCCTTCCGCTCATCACGCCGATGCTGCTGCAACCCTTCGGCCTCCACTGGATGCTGCCCGGCTGGCTGCAACTGCTGCTGGCGACGCCCGTCCAGTTCTGGCTCGGCGCGCGTTTTTATCGCGCGGGCTGGAAGGCGCTGCGGGCCGGGGCCGGCAACATGGACCTGCTCGTGGCCATCGGCACGTCGGCCGCGTACTTCCAGTCGCTCTGGCAGTTGCTGAATGCGGGCGGCCACGGCCACCTGTATTTCGAATCGGCCGCCGTCGTCATCACGCTCGTGCTGCTCGGTAAATGGCTGGAAGGCCGGGCGAAGCACCAGACCGTCGCCGCGATCCGGGCGCTGGAAGCGCTGCGGCCGTCGGAAGCCGTCGTCCGCCGCGACGGACGGGATGCGGTCATCGCCCTCGATGCCCTGCGCGCCGGCGACCTGATGGTCGTGCGGCCGGGCGAGCGCGTGCCGGCCGACGGCAAGGTCGTGGAAGGCGCCAGCCACCTCGACGAAGCGCTGCTGACAGGCGAAAGCCTGCCGGTGGCCAAGGGCGCCGGCGACCGCGTGACGGGCGGCGCCATCAATGGCGAAGGCTTGCTGCTCGTCGAGGCGACCGCGGTCGGCGCGGACAGCATGCTGGCCCGGATCATCCGCATGGTCGAAGATGCGCAGGCGGCCAAGGCGCCGATCCAGCGCCTCGTCGACAAGATCAGTGCCGTGTTCGTGCCGGTCGTGCTGCTGATTTCCCTCGTCACGCTGCTGGCCTGGGGCCTGGCCACGGGCGACTGGCGGCAGGCATTGCTGAATGCCGTCGCCGTGCAGGTGATCGCGTGCCCGTGCGCGCTGGGTCTCGCCACGCCGACGGGCATCATGGTCGGCACGGGCGCGGCCGCGCGCCACGGGATCCTCATCAAGGACGCGGAAGCGCTGGAGACGGCGCACGCGCTGCGGATGGTCGTGTTCGACAAGACGGGCACGCTGACGGAAGGCCGTCCCCGCGTCGTGGCACTGGAAGGAGAAGACTCGCGCAGGTTACTGGCGCTCGCCGCGGCCGTGCAGCAGGGCAGCGCGCACCCGCTCGCGCGCGCGGTGACGGAACTGGCGGCGGAGCAGGACGTGGCGGTGCTTGCCGCGACGGAATCGGCCGCGTTGCCGGGCCGCGGTGTCCGTGCGCGTGTCGATGGCGCGGCCGTCTGGCTCGGCAACCGCAGGCTGCTCGACGAGATCGGCGCCGGTGCCGCGCTGCCTGCCGCGCTGGTGGCGGCGGCCGAACGCCATGAAGCGGATGGCCGCACGGTGTCGTGGCTGGCCCGTGAGCAGGGCGGCGCCATCGTCGTGGAAGGCGTGCTGGCGTTCGGCGACCGCTTGAAAGGGACGAGCCGCGCCGCCATCGCCCGCCTGCGCGATCTCGGCGTCGACAGCATGATGCTCAGCGGCGACAACGAAGGCAGCGCACGCGCCGTTGCGCAGGCGCTCGGCCTGACGCGCTGGGTCGCGCAGGTGCAGCCGCAGGACAAGGCGGACGTCGTGCGCGGCCTGATGACGGAAGGCCGTAAAGTGGGCATGGTCGGCGACGGCATCAACGACGCGCCGGCGCTGGCCGCGGCCGACGTCGGCATCGCCATGGCCGGCGGCACCGACGTCGCGCTGCATACGGCCGCAATCACCTTGATGCGCGGCGACCCGCTGCTCGTGGCGGACGCCATCGACATCTCGGACCGCACGTGGCGCAAGATCCGCCAGAACCTCGCGTGGGCCTTCGTCTACAACGTCGTCGGCATCCCGGTCGCGGCCCTGGGCCTGCTGAACCCCGTGCTGGCCGGCGCGGCGATGGCGCTGAGTTCCGTCAGCGTCGTCACGAATGCGCTGCTGCTGCGGCGCTGGCAGCCGGCGCCGCGGCCCGCACTCGAAACCATTTCAACCCAAGCACAAGGAGCACACAAGATGTATGAATTGACCGTCGAAGACATGAGCTGCGGCCACTGCGTGGGCCGCGTCACGAAGTCCGTGCAGGCCCTCGACAAGGATGCGAAAGTCGAAGTCGACCTGCCGACGAAGAAGGTCAAGGTCGACAGCAGCGCGGACCTCGACAGGATCGCCGAGGCGATCGTGGCGGCCGGCTATCCGGTCACTGCGAAAAGCGCTTGACGAGTCCCACGTACACGCGCCGGGCGACGAAGTGGTCGAACCCGGCCTGGCGGAACGTGGGCGTATCGGTGCGGTAAGCGCGCAGGCTGCCGTCGAAGATGTCGTTCGCGTTGACCGTCACGCTCAGCGTCTTGCTCAGCGCGTGCTTCCACGCCAGGTTCACGCTGCTCGTCGGCCCGTAGCGGCCCTGCGGCGTGATGCCGGCCGACTGGGCGTGCGCGTCGACCGACACGTCGCCGTAGCCGGCCCTGACGTTGACGTAGCCTGCGACGGCATCCTGGTCGAGCGTCACGCGGTAGATGCCGCCGTCCACGCCGATCTGCAGCGGTCCGCCCGGCTTCCAGTCCAGCGCGGCCGTGATGCCGGCAGAGCGGGCCTGGCCGCCGTTCCGTTTCGACGTCACCAGCACGTTGTTTTCGAAGGTGCGCGCGTCGACCACGGTATCGCGGCCCGTGCGGTAGAAGGCGCCTACGCTGCCGGTCACATGCGGTGTCTCCTTGTTCACACCGATTTCCCATGACCCCAGGCGCTGCGGTCCGAGGCCGGGATTGCCACGTTTGAGGTTCTGCGCGTCGACATAGGTCGTGAACGGATTCAGGTCGCGCGGGTCGGGCATCTGCAGGCTGCGGCGGTAGCTGAGTGTCAGGCCGGTGTCGTCTTCCAGCGCATACTTCACGTGCAGGCTCGGATCGAACGCCTGCCAGCGCGCGATGCGCCCGGCCCGCCCGCCCAGCAGCGCTTCCCATTTGCCGTGAACGATCCGGTCGGTGACATAGGCGGCGACCGACGTCGTCGTCACGGCGTACGCATTGGTCGTGTTGCGGTCCGGCGTCTCGGCGCCGGTCGCGGGATCGACGGTGGCCTGGACGTTGCCGATGTCGTCGGTCCGGTGCTGGATGTCGAGGCCCAGGCCCCATTGGCCGCGCGTCCAGTCCACCGTGGCCTGGTCGAGGCGGCGCGCCGACCTGCCCGCGCCGCGGCTGTATGCGGTGGCGCGCACGGGTACGACGAACACGTCGCGGTACGATTTGTCGACCAGGGCGTCCGTGGTGCTGTGCTGGAGCGTGGCCTTCAGCGCGGTGCCGTTCTGCCGGCGGCTGTAGCCGAGGCTCGCGCTGGCATCAAGCTGCTCGTTCGGGCCGTACGAGATGCGGTGATGGATAGCCTCCACGCCATTCGACCGTTCCTCGCCCAGCACGTCGAACAGGGGCCGCGACCGGCGCCGGGCATGGCGCGCCGACAGGCTGATGCTGTCCGTCCCGGTCAATGCGTAGTCGATGCCCAACGCGGCGCTGTCGACGACGCGGCGCACGAACACTTCCGAGGATTGCACCGTTTGCCCGGCCTGGCCGGTCAGGGGATTGTGCCAGTCGACCGTCGAACTGCGGATCTTGCGCGTGCCGTCGTGGCGGACCGCCACGTTGCCGTGCACGCTCAGGGGGCCCCGCGTCACGTCGCCCGACGCACCGGCGTTCCACAAATCCTGGTCGGTCACGCTGCCCTGGACCTGCCCGTGGGCGCCGGGCTTGCGGTTGCGCTTCAGGACGATGTTCACGATCGCGCCGCCATTGGCGTTCTGCGCCGCGGATGGATTCGTGATGACTTCCACGCTCGCGATGTCGGCGCCGCTCATCGTCTGCAGCGCCACCGCGCGGTCCTCTCCGGAGCCGGACAGCAGCGCCGTCGGCCTGCCGTCGACGAGGACCGTCACCTGCGTATTGCCCTTGACCGCGATCCGGCCGTCGGCCGTCACCGCCAGCTCGGGCGTGGCCTGCAGCACGTCCTGCGCGGAGCCGTTGGCGGCGCGCGGCGCGTTCGACACGTCGTAGACGGTCTTGTCGATCTTTCTGACCACCGCCTCTTTCCGGGCGGTGACTGTCACGGTCGGGGCGGGCGGCTCGTCGGCGCGGGCCGACGGCGCGGCAAGCACGAGGAGGAGTGCGGCATAACTGGGCTTGGTCACGGTGTCCTTTCTATCTGGCGAACCAGATTGTCGGAGACGATCGCCGTCAGCGCGCGACCTGTGTGACCAACGCCCCGATGGGCGTGACGGGGCCGTCAGTGGCCCTCGTGCCCACCCCGTTTGGCAGTCCCGATCACCTCCCCGGACGCCGGTGCGGCCGGTGCGCTGACCGGGTCGGGCACCGCCCCGGTCCACTCGCGCGCCACGGTGCCCGCCGGGTGCCTGTACCAGCCCGGATCGCGGTAATCGCCCCGCGCCAGTCCTTCGCGCACCTTGAGGACGGTGAACATGCCGCCCATCTCGATGCCGCCGAACGGGCCTTTACCGCTCATCATCGGCAGCGTGTTTTCCGGCAGCGCCATGTGCATGCCGCCCATCGATCCACCCTTGTCGCCCATGACCATGTAGCCCGGCACGAGGTCGTTGATCTTCTTCGCCACGCCGGCCTGGTCGACGCCGATCAGGTTCGGCATGGCGTGGCTCATCGCGTTCATCGTGTGGTGCGACTTATGGCAGTGGAAGGCCCAGTCGCCCGGATTGTCGGCGACGAATTCGATGGCGCGCATCTGGCCCACGCCGATGTCGACCGTCACCTCGGGCCAGCGCGCGGCCGGGGGAATCCAGCCGCCGTCCGTGCCCGTCACTTCGAAGCGGTGGCCGTGGATGTGGAACGGGTGGTTCGTCATCGTCAGGTTGCCCATGCGGATGCGCACCCTGTCGTCCTTGCGCACGACCATCGGGTCCGTGCCGGGAAAGGCGCGGCTGTTGATGGTCCACAGGTTGAAGTCCAACATCGTGTTCACGTTCGGCGTGTAGTTGCCGGGCTCGATGTCGTACGCGTTCAGCAGGAACACGAAGTCGCGGTCGACGGCATGCTGGCGCGGATTCTTCGGGTGCGTGACCCAGAAGCCCATCATGCCCATCGCCATCTGCGTCATCTCGTCGCTGTGCGGGTGGTACATGAAGGTGCCGGCGTAGCGCGCGACGAACTCGTAGACGAACGTCTTGCCGGGCGCGATCGCGGGCTGCACGAGTCCCGCCACGCCGTCCATCCCGCTGGGCAGGATCTGGCCGTGCCAGTGGATCGTCGTCGCCTCCGGCAGTTTATTGGTCACGAAGATGCGCACCCGGTCGCCCTCGACGACCTCGATGGTCGGTCCCGGGCTCTGGCCGTTGTAGCCCCACAGGTTGGCCTTCATGCCGGGCGCGATCTCGCGCACGACGGGTTCGGCCACGAGGTGGAACTCCTTGACGCCGTCCTTCATGCGCCACGGGAGGCTCCAGCCGTTCAGCGTGACGACGGGGTTGTACGGGCGGCCGCTCGCCGGATGCAGCGGCGGCTGGGTGGCGGGCGAGGACTGGACCGGGGCTTCCGGGATGGCGGCCGCGCCGGCCTTCGACACGAGCGAGGCGCCGACCATGGCGCCGGCCGCGCCGGTGATGAAGTTGCGACGGGTGGTCATTCGGTTTTTTCCTTGTTCAGACGGGTGCCAAGCGTGGCTTCCAGTTCGGCGTGGGCGGTCCAGAAGGTTTCCAGCGCCTCGATGTAGGCGCCGACCGCCTCGGCCTGCGCGCGGGCATCGGCCAGCAGGTCGTGCGGACTCGCGAGCATGCCGTTGTAGCGCAGCAGGACTTCCTTGCCGATCTTCTTGCGCAGCGGGAGGATCGTGTCGCGGTAACGCTGCGCCACGTCGTAGGCGTTGCGGTACGCGAGATACCCTTCGCGCGCCTCGCTGCGGGCCGTGACGGCCGTGAGCGCGACCCGGTTCACCGCCTGCATGTAGGTGGCTTCGGCGCGCGCGACGCGCGCGCCGCCCCAGTCGAACAGCGGCAGTTCCAGCGACAGCGAATAACCGCGTCCGGTCGGCTCGCCCGTCTGCGTCTTGTTGGCGACGCCGAGATCCAGCACGTTGATGAAGCGCGTCGTGCGGGTGAGCCCGAGGTCCGCGGCGGTGGCGGCCGCCTCGGCCTGCGCGGCCCGCGCGTCCAGGCGCTGCGCCAGCGCGATGCGTTCGACGTCCGGCAGATCCGCAGGCGCCGCCGGCAGGTCGGGCAGGTGGTCGGGCAGGGCGTAATTCGCGTCCTGGCCCCACAGGCCCAGCGCGCGCGTGAGGCGCTCGCGCGCGGCCGTGGCCCGCTTGTCCGCGCGCGCGACGTCGCGTGCCGCTTCGGCCAGGAAGACCTGTTCGCGCGCCAGGTCGAGCTGGTTCGTGTTGCCCGCCTTCGCCATGCGGCCCGTCAGTTCCGCGCCCGCTTCGGCGGATGCCCGCACACGGCGCGCGTACTCCAGCGTCTGCCGCGCGGCGACCGCCTCCACCCACGCCGTGCGCGTCTCGAGCGCGTGGCGTTCGATGGCCGCGCCCACGTCGCGCTTCATTTGCTCGAAGCGGCGCGTCTCCATGCGCGCGGCCAGCGGCGTCGTCAGGAGGCCGACGAGGTCGAACGTGATGCCGCGCTCGATCTCGAGGACGCCGCCGCCGGCGAGCCGCGTGAAGTCGAACGACGGATTGCGGGGCCGGGCGGCCTGCGCCAGGTCGGCCTGCGCGATGCCGACGTTCCAGTACGTGACCTGCAGGCCCGGATGGTTGACGAGGGCGATGCGCACGGCCGTGTCCATGTCCAGCGGGCGACCCTCCCTGAACACGGGCAGGTCGCGCAGCGATGCCGCCAGTGCGCCTTGTCCGGGGCCGTCGCGCGTCAGTTGCGGCGTGGTGCCGATGCGGGCCTGCGTCGTGGCGGCGACGTCGCCAAAGCCGCCGTCCGGCGTGACCGTCGCGCAGCCGGCCAGCAGCATGGCCAGGGCGGACGTCTGTATGAATCGTTTCATGTCGTTCTCGTTGCGAATGCGTGAATGGCACCGCCGCGCAAGCGCGCCGGCGTCGTGATACGGCGTTCAGGCGACGAGGCGGCGGGGCGGGCGTTCGGGCAGGGACGGGTCGACGCTGGCCAGGGGGCCGGCGCGGAAGGGGATCGCGATGGAAGGCGGCGCAAACGCGGGCGGGACGAGCGGCATGGGCACGAGCGCGACGACGATGCAGCAGTCGCCGCAGGCGCTACGGTGTTTGTGCTGGTGAGCGCTGTCGTCCACCTTGGCGGCGGCCATGTCGTGGCAGCGCTTCACGACCGAAACCGCATGCGTGACGGCCGGCGCACTCACGGACGGCAGCATGCGCGCCGCGGCCAGGCCCTGGAAGGGCAGGGCCAGCAACAGCAGCCAGACGATCAGCGAGCGCATTACGGTCTTCATCGGGCGCATTCTAGCACGATGGACTGTTGCATTTCGATGCATCCAGGGCGCAATAAGCGATGCAAATATGGCCATGCATGGTAGCATATTGCTATTACAACTAGAACAAACAGGGATCGGCATGTTGATGCGCATGTTCGCGACACGGACCATGCACAGCCAGCGCCAGGTGGGCGAACGGGCCGCGCAGGTCATCGACCGGGTGATCTTCGACATGGGCGTGGAGCGCCTCGTGCAAGGCTCGTTCGGCCTCGATCGCCATTGCCGTCCGCACTTCTCGAGCGCGCCCGTCGCGCCTGGCCGCGATGGCGTCACCGTGGCGCTGGCGCAGCTGGCCGAGTGCACCGCGCTGTCCGCCGTGGCGAAACGCGATCCCGATCCGGCGGTGCTGCGGATGTACAAGGCGGCGGTCGTCGACGGCCTGCTGCGTGAATTCCGCGCGCGCTCCCCGCGCTTCCGTGCACTGCCCGTCGTGCATGCCGGTCAGCGCATCGCCGAGCGCAGCGCGCCCGATTCGAAATAGATGTGGCGGATGGCCGGATAGGCGGCCGCCACCGCTTTCTCCAGGCGTTCGATCGCCGCCTCCACTTCGTCGATGCGCATGCCGCGGTTGAAGCGCACGGCCGCCGTCAGCAGGACCTCGTCCGGGCCCAGTTGCATGCTGAGCAGCTTGCCGACGTCCTCGATGGCCGGATCGTCGCGCAGGATCTCGCACACGCGCCGCGTGGCGTCCGTGCCGATGCCTTCGCCCACCAGCAGCGCGCCCGTCTCGCGCGCGAGGGCGAACGCGGCGCCCACGAGCAGGAGGCCGATCAGGACCGACGCCGCGGGGTCGAAATACGGGCTGTCGAACACGTGGCCGAGCAGGATGCCGATGGTCGCGATGGCGAGGCCGATCAGGGCGGCGGAGTCTTCGATGAACACCGTGAACACGGAGGCGTCCTTGCTCGCGTGGACCGTCTGCCACAGCGAGGCGCCCGCCTTGCGCCGTTTGTTCAGTGCCTTGCGCGACACGTTCCAGCTATAGCCTTCGAAGCACGCCGATACGCCCAGCACGATGTAGTTCCACATCGGATCCTGCAACGGCTCCGGATGGCGCAGCGCGCTGATGCCGTGGTAGATGGAGAGCCCGCCGCCGAGCGAGAACACGGACAGCGCGACGAGCAGCGCCCAGAAATACAGGGCCTTGCCGTAGCCGAACGGGTGGCGCTTGTCGGGCGGCTTTTCGCTGTTGCGTTCCCCGACCAGCAGCAGGAATTCATTGCCCGTGTCGACGGCGGAGTGGATGCCTTCGGCCAGCATCGCGGCGCTGCCCGTGATGGCGGCGACGATGAACTTGGCGGCGGCGATGCCGAGGTTGGCGAGGATCGCCGCGTAGATCACCTTGCGCGATCCGCCGTCTTTCTTTTGTGTTTCCGTCATGGTGTGTCGGCGCTGATATCATCCTGTCTATGTCGAACCAAGTGTAGCCAATCCGGGTGAAGCGGCTTGCACGGCTGGGAGCGGGTGGATGAGCGTACGTAATCTCAAGCAACTGTTTGCCCCGAAATCGGTGGCCCTCGTCGGCGCGTCCGAGCGTACGGGGAGTGTCGGCGCGACGATGCTGCGCAACCTGCGCGAAGGGGGCTTCAAGGGGCAGCTGTACCCCGTGAACCCGAAGTACGAGACGCTGGACGGGCTGCAGGTCTGGCCGGACGTCGCGCGCCTGCCGCAGGCGCCGGACCTCGCGATCATCTGCACGCCGCCGTCCACCATCCCCGGCATCGTGCGCAGCCTCGGCGAACTGGGGACGCGCGCGGCCATCGTGATGAGTGCCGGGGTGTCCACGGCGCGCGACCTGCGCGGGCGCAGCATCAAGCAGGCGATGCTCGACGCCGCCAACCCGTATTTGCTGCGCATCCTCGGTCCGAACAGTTCCGGCCTGCTGGCGCCCGGCATCGGCCTGAACGCGAGCATCGCCGTGGGCGGCGCGGCGGCGGGGCGGATCGCGTTCGTGTCCGAATCCGGCGCGCTGATGGCGGGCGTGCTCGATTGGGCGCGCACGCGCAACGTCGGCTTTTCCACGTTCGTCGCGCTGGGCGAATCGTCGGACGTCGACTTCGGCGACGTGCTCGATTACCTGGCCAGCGATCCCGGCACGTCCGCGATCCTGCTCCACGCGGAAAGCGTGCGCTATGCCCGCAAGTTCATGTCGGCCGCGCGCGCGGCGGCCCGCAGCAAGCCGACGCTGATGCTCAAGGCCGGACGGTCGCTCGAAGCGGCGACGGCCGGCGCCTGCCTGTCCGGCGTGCTCGCGCGGCCGGACGACGTCTACGACGCCGCGATCCGCCGCGCCGGCATGCTGCGCGTGTACACGACGGACCAGCTGTTCGCGGCCGTGGAGACGCTGGCGCGTGCGAAACCGCTGTTCGGCGAACGGCTGGCGCTCCTCGGCAACGGCGCCGGTCCCGTCGTGCTGGCGAGCGACGCGCTGCAATACGGCGGCGGCCAACAGGCCGAACTGGCGCCGGAAACCGTGGCGAAGCTGCGCGACCTCGTGCCCGAGTGGAGCGGCACCGGCGAGCTGAACCTGCGTGGCGACGCGCCGCCGGAGCGCTACCGCGACGTCGTCGACGTGCTGCTGCACGACCCGCAGGCCAATGCCGTCGTGATGATCCACGCACCGAATGCCGTCGTCGACCCGGCCGACGTGGCGCGCGCCGTGGCGCCGCTGGCAAAGGCGTCGTCGCGCAACGTGCTCGCGTGCTGGCTCGGACTGCAGTCGGTGGGCGAGGCGCGCACGATCGCGTACGAGGCCGGCATGCCGGCCTACCGCACGCCGGAAGCGGCGGTGAACGGCTTCCTGCAGATCGTGAACTTCCGCCGCAACCAGCAGTTGCTGATGGAAGTCCCGGCTTCCGTCGGCGACGGCGAACCGGACCGCGAACGTGCGCGCGCCCTCGTACGCGAGCTGCTCGACCGGGGCCGCCGCACGGGCCGCTACCTGCTCGACGACCCCGACACGAAGGCGATCCTGGACGCCTACGGCATCCCCACCGTCCCCACGCGCGCGGCCGCGACGCCGGACGAGGCGGTCGCGATGGCCGGGGAGATCGGGTATCCGGTCGCCGTGAAAATCCTGTCGCCGGACGTGGTGCAGAAGTCGGACGTGGGCGGCGTGTCGCTCGACCTGGACACGCCCGAAGCCGTGCGCGCCGCGACGGAACGCATGGCGAAGCGTCTCGCGGAACTGCGCCCGGACGCGCGCCTGGACGGCTTCATCGTGCAGGCGATGGCGCGCAATCCGGAAGCGCATGAACTGATCGCCGGCGCCGCCACCGACCCCGTGTTCGGCCCCGTGATCCTGTTCGGGCAGGGCGGCCTCGCGGTGGAAGCGGTGAACGACCACGCCGTCGCGCTGCCGCCGCTGAACACGGTGCTGGCGCGCGACCTGATTTCGCGCACGCGTGTGGCGCGCCAGCTGGCCGGCTACCGCAACCACCCGGCCGCGGATCTCGACGCCATCGCCGCCGTGCTCGTGCAGGTGGCGCGTCTCATCGCCGAGGTGCCGGAGATCGTCGAACTGGACATCAACCCGCTGCTGGCCGACGGCAAGGGCGCCGTGGTGCTGGACGCGCGGATACGCATCGCGATGGCCGACCGCGCCGGCAATGCCCTCGACCGGCTTGCGATCCGCCCGTATCCGGTCGAACTGGAAGAAGTCGTGCCGTGGCAGGGCGGGACGATCCTGTTGCGCCCCATCCGGCCGGAAGACGGCGCCGCGCACGTGGCGTTCTTCAATGCCCTGACGCCGGACGACGTCCGCTACCGCATGTTCGTGCGCGTGCGCGAGCTGCAGCCGGCGCAGCTGGCGCGCTTCACGCAGATCGACTACGACCGCGAGATGGCCTTCATCGCCACGCGCACGGGGCCGGACGGCCATCCCGAGACGCTGGCCGTCGCCCGCGTCGTGGCGGACCCGGACAACATGAGCGCGGAATTCGCCGTGACGGTGCGCTCGGACCTGAAGGGAAAGGGCCTGGGCGTCATGCTGATGAACAAGCTGATCGCGTACTGCCGCGCGCGCGGCACCCGCGAGATCGTGGGCGAGGCCTTGCCGCAGAACGCGCCCGTCATCGGCCTCGTGAGGAAACTCGGGTTCACCGTCGGGCCGGTGGACGAGGACGAGGGTGTGCGGAAGTTCTGGCTGGAGCTGCGGTGATAAACCGTGACTATTTACGGGATTGCGTCACGTAAAATCGGTGCGGTCGACTCCATGGAGGCAACATGGCCGAGTTGACGATCGACTGGTGTGGCTCGCCCGCCGTCGACGTCGACGTGCCGGACCTGCGCGATCCGCGAATGCTTAGCGCCTGAACCGCACGTCTTCCTGCACGACCGGCGCGTCGCGGACGGCGCCTTTCGGTTTCTTCGGTTTCTTCGGCTTCTTGACGACCTGCCCGGCCGCATTCGTCCCCGGCACCCGGTGCTCGGGCTCGAAGCCGGCTTCCTCCTTGCGCTGCAAGGCCTGCTTCGTCAGCGCCTCGATGGCGGCCAGCTGCTGGACTTCGTCCGCGCACACGAGCGACACCGCTTCGCCGGAGGCCCCTGCGCGGCCGGTGCGGCCCGTGCGGTGCACATAGTCTTCCGCCACGATGGGCAGGTCGACGTTGACCACGACGGGCAGTTCCTCGATGTCGAGGCCGCGCGCGGCGACGTCGGTCGCGACCAGCACGCGGACTTCGCCCGCCTTGAAGCGGTCGAGCGCGCGCAGCCGCGCGGGCTGCGGCTTGTCGCCGTGGATGGAATCGGCCGAGATGCCCTTCGCGTCCAGCAGGTCGACGAGCTGGTCGACGCCCTTGCGGGTCTTCACGAAGGCCAGCACCTGCGGCCAGCCGTGGCGCTTCAGCAGGTGCAGGAACAAGTCCGGCTTGCGCTTCTTGTCGACCGGGACGATCCACTGGCGGATCGCCTTCGCCGTCGTGTTGCGCGGCGTGGCCTCGATGCTGACCGGATCGACCAGCAGCTTCGTCGCCAGCGCCCGGATCGGGTCGGAGAACGTGGCGGAGAAGAGCAGGGTCTGGCGGCGCCCGGGCAGCAGCGCGAGCAGGTTGTCGATGTCGCGCGAAAAGCCGAGATCGAGCATGCGGTCCGCCTCGTCCAGCACGAGCGTCTGCACCTGGTTGAAGCGCACGGCGTTCTGGCGCTGCAGGTCGAGCAGGCGGCCGGGCGTCGCGACGAGCACGTCGACGCCTTTACGCAGGCGCATCATCTGCGGATTGATGCTGACGCCCCCGTACGCGACCATCGTGCGCAGCGGCAGCCCGGCCCCGTAGGCGCGCACGCTCTCGTGCACCTGCTCGGCCAGTTCGCGCGTCGGCACGAGGATCAGGGAACGCGCCGAATTGCTCGCGACCTGCGCGCCGTCCATCGCGAGCCGCTGCAGCAGGGGCAGGGCGAAGCCGGCCGTCTTGCCGGTCCCCGTCTGGGCGGCGGCCATGACGTCGCGGCCGGCCAGCACGGCGGGAATCGCCTGCGACTGGACGGCGGTCGGCGTGGTGTAGGACAGCGAGACGAGGGTGCGCGTGATCTGGTCGATCAGGCCGAGCGAAGCGAACGACATGGTGAAGGAGGCGGTTCGTAAAAGGCGACAGTGTAACCTGCCGGGCCGGCTTCACGGCATATTGGCGGCGCGCGCGGGCGCTACGACGAGCATGACGGCCCACAGTGCGAACCGGAGCGCCCGGTCGACGGCGAAGACGCAGCAGGTCCAGACGGCGAGCTGCGCGAGCGAAGAACCGTGGCCGGGCAGTGCGGCCTCCAGGCCGGCGGCGCGCAGCAGCGCGTCGGCGAGCGCCATCGCGCAAAAGAGGCAGGGGAGTTCGATCCACCGGTATTTTTCGAAAGGTTTTTTCATTGCTGCCTTGTCGTGTAAAGATGCCACTGTAGCATCGTTCGCGCGCTGCAAAATACGCCGATTGTCACGCCCCGCCCGTGAACGCGAAATCGACTTCCGGCCTGCGCCCCGACACGATGTCCGCGATGGCCCGCCCCGACCCGCAGCCCATGGTCCAGCCCAGCGTGCCGTGCCCCGTGTTCAGGTACAGGTTCGCGAAGCGCGTGCGGCCGATGTACGGCACGTTCGACGGCGTCAGCGGCCGCAGGCCGGCCCAGTACGTCGGGTTGCCGTAGTCGCAGGCGTCGGGGAACAATGCGCGTACGCGGCGGGTGATCGCCTCGCAGCGCACGGGGTTCAGGTCGCGCGTGTAGCCGTTCAGTTCGCACGTGCCGGCCACGCGCAGGCGGTCGCCGAGGCGCGAGAACACGAGCTTGTGGCCGTCGTCCGTCAGCGAGACCGTGGGCGCCGCGTGCGGATCGAGGATGGGGTAGGTGGCGGAGTATCCCTTGCCCGGATAGATCAGCAGCCGGATGCCCAGCGGCGCCAGCAGGCCGACGGAAAAACTGCCCAGCGCGACGACGACGGCGTCCGCATGCACGACATCGTGCCGGCCGCCCGCATCGATGATTTCCACACCGCGGATGCGGTCGCCCTCGGCCAGCAGGCGCGTGACCGTCGTGCCGTACCGGAAGCGGATGCCGGCCGCCGCGCCGCGCGTGGCCAGCTGCGTCGTGAAGCGGTGGACGTCGCCCGATTCGTCGGTGGCCGTGAAGTCGCCGCCGACGAGCTTGCGGCGGACGGCCGCGAGGGCCGGTTCGATGCGCACGGCCTCGTCGGCGTCGACCGTCATGCGCGGGCAGCCCAGCTCGCGCATCGCGGCGGCCGCGTGGCAGGCCCGCTCGAATTCCCGTTCGTCCGTGTAGAAGTGCAGGATGCCCCGCGTGAGGCTGTCGTACTCGATGCCCATGCGGGCCCGCAGCGCCTGCAGGCTGCGCCGGCTGTACTCGGCCATGGCGACGATCTGCCGCAGGTTGGCGGCCACGCGGCCGGGCGCGCATTCGCGCACGAATTGCAGGCACCAGCGCCATTGCAGCGGGTCGGCCTGCAGGCGGAACAGCAATGGCGCATCTTCCCGGCCCAGCGCCTGCACGACCTTGAGCAACCCGGCGGGCGTGGCCCAAGGTTCGGCGTGCGAGACGGAAATCTGGCAGCCGTTCGCGAAGCTCGTCTCCTGCGCGGGGCCGCTCTGGCGTTCGATCACGGTGACGTCGTGGCCCGCTTCGCGCAAGTACCAGGCAGATGCCGTGCCGACGACGCCGGCGCCCAGGACGATTACGTTCATCGGCACGGGACCAGGCTGAAAACGGGATGATGCATGCGGCTCCTCGTGAGTGCGACGGGTGGAGCCGGCAAGGGAGAGCCGGAGCCGGTGCGCGACCGGAATCCGCATGCTTCCCTTCGCTGGCATTACCCAGATCAGGTTCGGAGGGTGTTTCTCACCCGCGGCCGCGGTGGCGGCTGCAGGACCCCTAGCGTTGCCTTATGGCAGGGAGGATTCTAACACGAGGATGCAACGGGGCACCGGCCCGCGGACGGGCCGGAAAGCGGGAAAGGCCGCGCGGCGGGCGCGCGGTCAGGCCGTGACGGCGATGGCGGCCGTGGCCAGCACGACGGTGGGTTTCACCGGTTCGCGCCGGTCCTGGCAGGCCACCAGCATGAGGCTGGCCAGGAGCAGCAGGCTCCAGCGTGCGCGATGGTTCATGATGCGCCTCCTTTGGCGGCATCGTAGCGCGATGCCGAGGCGCGCGGCGCGCCGCTGAAACGCTCAGAACCGGTAGCCGATGCTCGCCCGCACGACCGGATAGACCTTCAGTGCGTCCACGTCGTCGCGCAGGTGCAGGGCCTCGGCGGCGACGTCGGTGGCGAGGGTCTTGCAGACGGCGTCCGACGTCTTGCAGCCGACGCTGGCCAGTGACACGTTCGGATTGCCCTGGTAGAACACGCCGAGGTCGATATTGGTGGTCCAGCGCGACGTGCGCGCCAGCGCGTTGCCCCAGCCGATGCCCAGGTAGGGCGCGGCCTTGCGGTAGTCGATACGGCCCGTCAGCAGGCCGACGTCGGCCGCCGTGTACGCGTGGCCATTCAGCGTGAAACTGCCCAGGCCGTTCGGCTTCGCCGTCGCGTTGAACTTGTTGCCGTTGTAGACGAGGCCTCCGGTCAGGTGGAAGCTGCTGCCTTCGTTCAGGTACCAGTCGAACAGCACGTCGATCGTCTGCAGCTTGCCCTTGATGTCGTAGTCGACGCCGTCGGACGTCTTGTCGAAGTTGTGGCGGAAGTAGTTGGCGCCGAAGCGGCCGTTCAAATAAGTTTCCATCGGCACGACGACGTGGAAGCCCACGCCGGTGGAGCCGACGTCGGCCGTTGCGCCGACCTGCGCGTTGGCGGCGTCCGCCGCCAGCAGGGCGCTTGCAGCCAGCACGGTGTATTTCGCGAACATCGATGACCTTTCTGTAGTTGAGGCCGCGATTGTAGCGGGGCGGTTGTTGCAAGGGAAAATGTTGCGCTCCGGTTTGTTGTAATCCTGCCCGGAACGACAATGTAAGCAGGTGTTGCAGCCAGTTGTGCATATGATTTCGTTTGATAAACTTCAGTGAAACACTACAACGAGGTCATCCTATGAAAGCCCTGATCTTCGGCGTGGCGCTGTGCGCCGCCTCCCTCCCGGCCCTGGCCCAGACCAACGTCTCCGTCAGCATCGGCCAGCCCGGCTTCTATGGCCGCATCGACATCGGCGACTACGTGCCGCGTCCCGTCGTGTACGCGCCGCAGCCGGTGATCATCACGCCGGCGCCGCACTACGTGGCGGAGCCGGTGTACCTGCGCGTGCCGCCGGGCCACCGCAAGCACTGGGCCAAGTTCTGCGGCCGCTACGGCGCCTGCGGCCGTCCGGTCCTGTTCGTCCGGGACGAGTGGTACACGAACACGTATGTGCCGCGCTACCGCGAGCATGTCGGCTACCGGGGCGGCCCGCGCGAAGTGCGCGTCGTCGAGCGCGTCGAGTACCGCGACGACCGCGGCCACGGCGGCGACTGGGACCGCGGTCATGGCCATGGCCATGGCAACGGCCACGGCAACGGTCACGGCAAGGGTCACGGACGCGGCCACGACTGATCCGTGCCGGGCGGTTTTGCCGCCCGTAGTAAACTGCCTCCCGTGAGCCCGGCAACGGGCATGACCGACGGAGGCAGGCTTGCAAAGCGATATCGTGATCGTAGGCGGCGGGGCTGGCGGACTGGAGCTGGCCTGCAAACTGGGCCGGAAACTCGGGCCGGACAAGGTGACGCTGGTCGACAGCCGGCTGTACCACGTGTGGAAACCGTCGCTGCACGAGGTGGCGGCCGGCACGCTGGACATCCACCAGGAAGGCCTGTCGTACCAGATGCTGGCGCACGACCGCGGTTTTTCCTTCGTCTACGGCGCCATGACGGCGCTGGACGCGGCCGCGCGCCACATCACCATCGCCCCCGTCACCGCGCCCAGCGACGGCGAAGAAGTGCTGCCCGAACGCAGGCTCGGCTATCGCTCGCTCGTGATCGCCGTCGGCAGCACGTCGAATTATTTCGGCGTGCCCGGCGCGCGCGAACACACCATTTCCCTGAATGCCACCGAGGACGCGGAGCGGTTCCGCCTGCGCCTGCTGCGCCTGCTCGCCCAGGCCGAGCAGCAGAAGGAGGACGGCGCCCGCGATTCCGCCGGCCTCGACATCGTCATCATCGGCGGCGGCGCCACGGGCGTCGAACTGGCGGCGGAATTGCGCGAAGCGTCCGGCGTCTATGCCGCGTATGGTTTCCGCCGTCTGCAGGTCAAGCGCGACGTCCGTATCACCTTGCTGGAAGGCGCGCCGCGCATCCTGGCGCCTTTGCCGGAGCGCGTGTCCGCCGCGGCCGCACGCCTGCTCGACCAGCGCGCCATCCGCGTCGTGACGGATTGCCGCGTGAGCCGCATCGAGAAGAACGAGGTCGGCGACAACAAGGGCAATGTCTATCCGGCCGACCTGTGCGTGTGGGCGGCGGGCATCCGCGCGCCGGAATTCCTCGGCTCGCTCGGGTTGCCGGTCACGAAGGGCGGCCAGATCGACGTGGATGCGCACCTGGCGGTGAAGGGTGTCCCCGGCGTGTACGCGCTGGGCGATTGCGCGGCCTGCACGGACGGCAATGGTAAAGCGGTGCCGCCGCGCGCCCAGGCCGCGCACCAGCAGGCCGATTACCTGTTGAAGACGTTCCTGCACCTCGACAAGGGCGAGCCGCCGCAAGAGGCGCCCTACGTCTATCGCGACTACGGTTCGCTCGTGTCGATCGGCCGCGAGACGACGGTGGGCAGCCTGATGGGTTCGCTACGGGGCGCCAGCCTGTTCGTGGAAGGGTTCATGGCCCGCATCATGTACATGAGCCTGCATCTGATGCACCACCAGGCCGTGCTCGGGTCGCTGCGCACGGGCCTGATGGCGTTCGCGCGCTTCCTGATCCGGCGGACGACGCCGCTCGTCAAGCTGCACTGACGGTCAGACCGGCTGCTTGGGGAATACCAGGGTGAGCGCGGTGCCCAGGCCGTCCGGTCCGGCGCCGATGGTCAGCGTGCCGCCCAGTGTGCGGGCACGTTCGCGCAGCATGCGCAGGCCGTAGCAGCTTCCGGCGGGAGAGGCGCCGGCACCGGGGCCGACGCCGTCGTCGCGCACGGTCAGCATGGCCTGGTCGCCGTCATCGTCGAGGATCACGTCGACCCGGGTCGCCTGCGCGTGCTTCACGACGTTGCGCAGGCCTTCCTCGGCGCAGCGCAGCAGCGCCACGCCCTGGGCGCGCGTGTAGTCCGGGTCTTCGTCCGGCATGCTGGCTTTCGCCTTGACGCCGTGCTCGCGGCTCCATTCCTGCACGAGTTCCGCGATGGCGGCCTTGGGGCCGAGGAATTCCAGCTTGTCGTTCCAGAGCGCCAACTGCATCTTGCGGTTGGTCTCGATGATGTTGTTCAGCAGTTGCTTCATCTGCGCCGCGCGGTCGCGCTGCGGCTGCTCCTGCAGGTGCTGCGACAGCAGGCCGAGATGCATCGTCAGCGCCGTCATCGACGAACCGAGGCTGTCGTGCAGCCGGCGGGCCAGCTGGCGTCGTTCTTCGTCCCAGCAGGTCGTCATATGGGCCAGGAGTTCGGCCAGCTCGGCGGCGCGCGCCGCATGCTGGCTGTCTTCTCCGGAATCCGGCGGATGAGGTTCCGAAACTTTCATGAAGGCAACCAAATTATGTTTCTCGGGATGATACAACAGCTTGGCCCGGGACGGCGCAGGAATCGTCTTTGTGAGTTCCCGTACAGTCCGATGTTGCATATCGCGCCATTCTAGGGGCTCTGGCCCAGTGCCGATAACCCCCACTGAAGGAGTCAACATGAGCACGAGAACCCAATCCGGCGCACAGGCCGGCACCCAGTCGAACGCCATGGCCGCCGGCCAGGACGCCATCGCCCTCCTGACCGCCGACCACCGCGAAGTGGCCGAGATGTTCGAGCAGTTCGAGCAGCTGGGCGACCGCGCCACCACCAGCAAGGAAAAGCTGAAGGACAAGATCTGCAAGGCGCTGATCGCCCACACGACCATCGAAGAGGAAATCTTCTACCCGGCCGTGCGCGCGGCCAAGGTCGAGGAGGGCGAGGACATGGTCGACGAAGCCATCGTCGAACACGCCGCGGCGAAGGACCTGATCAAGCAGCTGCAGGAAATGCAGCCGGACGACGACCTGTATGACGCGAAAGTGAAGGTGCTGAGCGAACAGATCGAGCACCACGTCAAGGAAGAAGAGAAGGAAATGTTCCCGAAAGCGAAGAAGGCCGGCCTCGACCTGCTCGCGCTGGGCCAGGAAATGGCGCTGCGCAAGCAGGAACTGATGTCGACGCTGTAAGGCTACGTCTGCGCGGCGACGGGCTGTCCCGCGTCGCGCGGACGCAGCGTGGGGTCGGCCAGCTGCACGAGCAGGGCATTCAGTTCCACGGGCTTCACGAGGTGCAGGTCGAAGCCCGCGTCCAGCACGCGGCGCTGGTCTTCCGCCAGGCCGTACCCCGTGAGCGCGATCAGGCGGATGCCGTGCGTGGCCGCTTCCTGGCGCAGGCGGCGCGCCACCTCGTAGCCGTCGATGCCGGGCAGGCCGATGTCGACGAGGGCGACGTCCGGCCGTTCCGCGCACGCCACCCGCACGCCTTCCAGGCCGTCGCCGGCCTGCAGCACGGGATAGCCGAACGAGGCGAGCATCGTCGCCATCATCTCGCGTCCGTCGTCATTGTCTTCGATCAGTAGCACTTTCGGCTTGCCCGCTTCCTGCGGCTGCGCGTGCGCGGGGACGTCGCCCGCAAGCGCCGCTTCGGTGCGCGGCAGGCGGATCTCGAACGTGCTGCCGCTGCTGTTGCCGGGGCTGCTGGCGCTGACCGTGCCGCCATGCAGTTCGACGAGGCGGCGCACGAGCGACAGGCCGATCCCGAGGCCGCCCTGCGAGCGGTCGATCGAGATCGCGCCCTGCACGAACACGTCGAACACGTGCGGCAGCAGGTCCGGCGCGATGCCGACGCCGGAATCGCTCACGCGCAGCACCACGTCTTCGCCGATCGGCACCACCGTGATCTCGATGCGGCCGCCGGCGGGCGTGTATTTCAGGGCGTTGTCGATGAGGTTCGTCGCGATCTGTTCCAGCCGCGTGGCGTCGCCGTCGACCCAGGCCGCGGCCAACTGCGCGTCGATGTCGTAGCCGGCCGTGCGGCCCGTGGCGCGGAACGTGTCGAGGCAGCTCGAGACGAGCGTGGCGATGTCCAGGCGCTTGCGCGACAGCAGGATCTTGCCCGACATCGCGCGCGACAAATCCAGCAGATCGTCGACGATGCGCGACAAATGCTGGCTTTGACGCTGGATGATGAGGCGCGCCCGCGCGATGGAATCGCCGCTGACGCCCGGCATGCCCAGCAACGAACCGGCGCTGCTGATGGCGGAGAGCGGATTGCGCAGCTCATGGCCCAGCATCGCGAGGAATTCGTCCTTGGCGCTGCTCTTGCGTTCGGCCGCGCGCCGCTCTTCCATCTCGCGCACGAGACGTTTATTGGTCGCGGTCAGCTCGGTCGTGCGCTGGGACAGTTTTTCGGCCTGGCGCTTGAGCTGTTCGTTCTTCGTCGCGAGCGCCACGAACACCTGGACCTTGGCGCGCAGGACCTGCGGGATCACGGGGGTGAACAGGAAGTCGGCGGCGCCGCGTTGATAGGCCTTCAGGCGGTCGATCTCGTCGGCGAGGAACGCCGTGACGAAGATGATTGGGATGTCGGCGGAGCGGGGGCGCAGGTGGATCGCCTCGGCCGTCTCGAATCCGTCCATGCCGGGCATGTTCACGTCGAGCAGGATCACGGCGAAATCGTGACGGAGCACCTGGCGCAGCGCATCCTGGCCGGTGCGCGCGGACAAGACCTCGTAATTGCTTTCGTCGGCCCATTGCTCCAGCAGGCTCGTCAGTGCAAGCAGGCTGGCAGCGTCGTCGTTAACGACGAGAATCTTCGGTTTTTCGGTGAGGGACACGGCGTTTGAACAGGCTCGGAAACTGTATTCACAAGCTCGGCAGGATAGCAGAGCATGCCGCTTTGCAAAATATATTGATAAAAACTGTTGCAATTCGTCATGATAGCACGGGCCCGTCCTTACCTGAAAATCAATCGTGCGCGCCTGTCGGCGGCCATCGTTCGGTGCCGCACATACCTTGTCAGGGCCGTATGCGATAGTGACAACGTGTCAGGGGCCCACTTGAAAGGACAGACATGAATATTCAAATCATCGTAAACGATACCCATCACGACAAATGTTTCCGCGAACTGGTGAATGAGCCGGTGACGGCACTGCGCAACGTGACCCAGCAGCAGGCCGATGCCCTGCGTGATGCGTTCGGTATCCATACCATCGCCGAACTGGCGGACCTGAAGCTCGTGAAATGGGCGCGGGCGATCCGTACGATGGCCAGCGCCGAGGCCGAGCCGCGCGAAGCCGTGGCCAAGGAAACACTGCTCGACGACGCCGTGGAAATGACATTCCCGGCCAGCGACCCCGTGTCGGTGGCATCCAGCATCACCCGCATCGAGGTGCCGCCGGAGAAGGTGGACGCCAGTTCCGACCACCAGAACGCGGCCGCCATCGAGGCGCACAACGAGCAGGCGGTCGGTTGCCGGGCGCTTGGCCCGGGCGGGGAAAAGACGGCCGGCGCGGCGTAACGCCTTGCGGACGTGCGCCAGGCGGCGCACGCCCGCTTTTGCTATCAGATCATCAGAAGTTCACGCGGAACTGCGCGCCGTAGTTGCGCGGTTCGTTGACGATGCCCGTGAGGTTGTCGAAGTCGATCGCCGCCACCACCTGGATCCGGTTGGTGATGTTGCGGGCGAACGCGGCGACTTCGTACTTGCCGTTATCCCACTTGTAGCCCACGCGCAGGCCGCCTTCCAGCAGCGACTTCGCCTTGTACTCCTTCGCTTCGTACAGGAACATGTTGTACGTGGTCCGGTACGACCAGTCCGTCAACGCATACAGTTCCCCGTCGGCCAGCGGATGCGAATAGCGCAGCGTGAAGTTCGTCTGCCATTTCGGCGAGCGGGGCAGCGGCAGGCCGTCCAGCTTCTGCGTGTACGGGAACGGGCCGGGCGTGCCGGTCGGGGTGCAGCCGTTCACGCCGTTCGTGTTGGGCTGGTTGCCGCAGGTCTGCACGAACAGGTTCGGATCCTTGATCTCGGTGTCGTTGTAGCTCGCGCCGATGCTCGCGCGCCAGTCGTCCGACAGGATCGCCTGGAAGTCCAGTTCGACGCCCTGGCCCGTGACCTTTTCCGCATTGATCAGCTGGTTCATGTTGATCGTGCCGCTGCCGGCCGTCAGCTGCTTGTCGTTCACGCGGTACTGGAACGCCGTCGCGGACAGGCGCGCGCGCCGGTCGAGCAGGTCGGCCTTGATGCCCGCCTCATACGACAACGCCTTTTCGGCGCCCGCGATGGACGGCTTGTCGCCCAGGCCGTTCAGGCGGCCCTGCATCGACGGCGCGCGGTAGCCGGTCGCCACGCGCGCGAACAGGTTCGTGTCCGCGTCCAGCGCATACGTCGCCGACGCATCCCAGCTCACGTTGTGCGAATCGCTGTGCAGCGGCAGCGGGCCGCTCGTCTGCGGCGGTTCGAAGCGCTGCGCGACGAAATCCTTGTTGTCGCTCGTGTAGCGCACGCCGCCGCGCAGTTTCAGCTGGTCGGAGACCTTGTAGTTCAGCGTGCCGAACACGGCCCACGAACGGGCGTCCTGCGTCTGCGTCGCGTAGGCGTCGTTCTGCGGATTGCCCGGCGCCAGCGTGTTGAAGCTGATCGAATCGATGCGGATGTGTTCGTTGAAATAGAACACGCCGGCCATCCATTGCAGCGGGTCTTTCGTGTTCGATTCCAGGCGGATTTCCTGCGTCGTCTGGTCGTGTTCGGGCAGCAGGTCGGCCGTCTCGACGGTGAACGGGATGAACGCGTTCTGGCCCGGATAATTCGGTCCCATCGGCGGCGCATACACGGCGCCGAAGCCGCCGTCCACGTCGCCGCGGCTGTAGAACGAGGCGTGCTCGTAACCCGTGATCGAGTGCAGGGTCATGCCGTCCAGGTCCCAGCGCAGGCGCAGGTTGGCGCCGTTGGTGCGCAAGGTCTGGCTGTTGCCGCCGTCGGTCGGGTAGCTGTCGTAGTTGAAGCCGTCGACGAGGTCGCTCGTGCCTTTCTTGATGATATTCGCGCGGAACAGCGTCGCATTGCCCCGCATGTCGCGGCCGTGGGCATTGAACAGGGCGGAGAAGTCGCGCGTCGGCTTGAACAGCAGCTGGATGCGCGCGGCGTTGTCGTCGTAGCCCTCGAAATCGCGGGTGTAGGCGTTCGGCTGCGGATTGTGGACGCGGTCGTTGCGGTGCTGCGACTGCAGCGAGACGCGCAGGGCCAGCATGTCCGACAGCGGCACGTTGTACGCGCCTTCCGCGTTGATCGTGCCGTAGTTGCCGGCGCCGAGGACGGCATAGCCTTCCGTCTTGAACACCGGCTTGGCCGAATCGAACTTGATCACGCCGGCGGGCGAGTTGCGGCCGAACAGCGTCCCCTGCGGGCCGCGCAGCACTTCGACCTGGTCGACGTCGAACACGGGGAAGCCCTTGAGCATGGGGCTTTCCTGCACGATGTCGTCGACGACGAGGCCGACCGGCTGCGATGCGTTCAGGTCGAAGTCGGTATTGCCCTGGCCGCGGATGTAAAAGCGCGGGAACGAGCGGCCGTAGTCGGATTCGACGTTCAGGGAGGGCGAGCGGCCCGCCAGGAAGCGGATGTCGGCGCCGCCGGACGTCAGCACGTCCAGCTTCTCGCCCTTGATGGCGGTGACCGACATCGGGACTTCCTTGAGGTTCTCGGCGCGCCGCTGGGCGGTCACGATCACGGTTTCCAGGCGCTGGCCGGCGGGTTTGGCGGCGGCGGTGGTGTCTTGTGCGGTCGCGGCCTGGTCGGGTTCGTCGGCCAGCGCGGCCAGGGGAAATGCGCTCGTCACGGCGGCGGCGAGCAGCGTGCGGGCGAACATTCGGGTGGGGCGTACGCTCATGGATATCTCTTCCTTATCTTGGTGCTTGTTTTTATTGTCTTTGTCGAATGGCAAAGATTGCTCATCCTAGCAGTAAAGACAGGCGGAAAAGATGATGTTCAATTTATATGGAAACCCTCTGAATCGCTTAGCTAAACGGTATTTGCCGATGCCGGCCAACTGTTGCATAGTGTCGGGTTGGCGTTCACGTTCGTATTGGCGGACGCCAGAGAGAAGGGCGTTGCCGGGTTGATCGCCGGGCAGCGGCGTGGCGCGCCCGGCGTATGGTTTAAGCAACATTTGTCCTGTTGTTAATCGCCAACGCTCACTGTTCCTTGAGGTCGTCGGGGATGGTGTAGGTGAAGCTCTTCGGATCGAACATCAGTTTCCAGGAGCGCGCTTCGACCGGCTTGCCGTCCAGCGTGCCGCCCGCCGTCACCGTGATCGGCACGGGGATGTTGCCGTTGACGGTGGCCGTGCGGTAGGTCCAGCGGCGCTTGTCGCAACGCGTGGGTGGCTCGGTTCCGTCGATGCTCTCGTCTTCCCGGGCACGTGCCATCAACGCTTCCCAGTCGTCCCATGCCTTTTTCGCGTCTTCGCAGGACTCGTCGGGCACGGCGTCGCGCCCTGCGATGAACTCGGCCAGCACGGCGATCTGGCCGTCGTGCGGCGCGAGCACGGTGTTCGTGGTTGTCACCGGATAACCCGGGTCGGCGTCATCCCGTGTCTTGACGACCCAGCCCCACAGGTTCTCGCTCAGCGCTTCGAAACGCACCTGTTCCGGACGGATCGCGGTGGTGGATGGGTAGCGGATCTGCGTGTTTTCCTGCGCCAGGCCGGCCTTGCCGTCGGGATGGACGTAGAAGACGCCATACAAGGCGTTCGTGCCGCCATTGACGTCGTTGCCGCTCGCAACGAAATACAGCTCGTCGCCGTCGGCGCCATCCGGGATCTTCGCCTGCTGCACGACGCGCATCAGATACGTCACGTCGTCGTCGCCCACATACAGCCATCCCTTTTTCGCGGCGGAATATTTGCCGTACGTCTCGCCCATCACGCTGTCGATGACGGCCGCCTCGTCGATCGTGACGCGCTTGTGCGCTTCCTTCGCGTTCAGGTAGTAGGCGAGGGCGATGAGTGCCAGCGCCAGCACGCCGACGGTGGCCAGCACATACAGCACGATGCGGCCCCAGCGGCGGCGTGGTCGGGCGGGGCGGACGGGCGTGGCGGCTGCGGCCGCGGTCGGTTCCTTCAAGTCTTCCATGACGTTCCCAAAAGTGAAAATTCGAAAATGCTAAATTGCAATTGTCAAATTTTACATTAGAGAACGGAAATGTTGTAAAGAAAAAAACAAAACGCCCGCGCGATGCGGGCGTGTGCATGCGGCGGGAGGGGCGTCAGCGGTGCTGCGCCAGCTCCGGCGACGGCGCAACGGCCGGGGTGGCGGCGGGCGGGGGCATGGTCGGCTTGACGGCCAGCGCGGCCTGGCGCGCGGCGCTGCCGTTGGCGCAGTAGCGGTTCTTGCCGGCCCGCTTCGCTTCGTACAGCGCGTAGTCGGCGATGCTGATCAGGTCGACGACGTTCTCGGCGTCGTCCGGATACAGGCTGATGCCGATACTGGTCGACAGCTGCAGCGTGAGGTCGTTGATGAAGAACGGCTCCGAAAGCGCCTCGACGAGCTTGGCGGCCGGTCCTTGCGCATCCGCGAGGCTGTGCACGTCCGCCAGCAGGACGATGAACTCGTCGCCGCCCAGGCGCGCGACGGTGTCTTCCTTGCGCGAATTCGACAGCAGCCGCTGCGACACCATTTTCAGGATCTCGTCGCCGTAGGCATGGCCATACGTGTCGTTGATCGCCTTGAAGCCGTCGAGGTCGAGGTACATCACCGCGGCCTTGTGGTGGTTGCGGTTGGCGTGTTGCAGGGCCGTTTCGATGCGGTCTTCCAGCAGGCGGCGGTTCGGCAGGCCGGTGAGGGCGTCGTGCAGCGCCAGTTCCTGCTGGGCGCGGCTGTACTGGGCCAGTTCCTTGTACAGCAGGCGCACTTCCAGCATGTTGTGGATGCGCTTGTGCACTTCGAGCAGGTCGAACGGCTTGCTGATGAAATCGCGCGCGCCCGCTTCCAGCGCGGCGATCTTGAAGCTGGGCTGTGCCGTCAGGGCGAGCACGGGCAGGTAACCGCCCTGTTCGATTTCCTTCAGGCCTTTCATGACCTGGAAACCGTTCAGGCCGGGCATTTGCAGGTCGAGCAGGATCAGGTCGTAGTTATGTTCGCGATGCAGCGGGCACACCTGTTCCGGCAGCATCGTCGAACTGACGTCGGTGTAGCCCTCCTCGCGCAATATCTCTTCCATCAATTCGATATTGTCGGGGGAGTCATCTACGACCAGGATCTTCGCGTTCAGGATGTCTTGTCGGCTGGGCATGCGTACTCTCGTCAAATCAAGGCCGGTATTATTTGTTCCTTAACTAATACCAACATTTCATAGTCTAGCAAAACGCCGAGAATTTCTTGTAGGACAGCGCCGCGTCCTTGGGTAGGAACATCTTTCGAATTACTCGAGTCCCTACTAGCCTACGCCATTTCTGCCCGCAGTGGATGCGGCAGCACGATTCACGAGCGGGGCGGAGGGGCCGACAACGGAGGCAACTGTTGCAATTAGTTCACTCGGCTCGACCGGTTTGGAGATGTGCGCCGAAAATCCCGCCTCCAGCGCGCTCAGCCGGTCTTCCGAGCGGGCGAACGCCGTGAGGGCGATGGCCGGGACCTGGCTGCCTTCCTCGCGCCCCAGGTGACGGACCCAGTCGAGCAGTTCGAAGCCGTCCACTTCCGGCATGCCCAGGTCGCTGATCAGGAGGTTCGGCACGCGTTCCTTGAACAGCGCGAAGGCGTCGCGCGCGCTGGCGGCGATGCGGACGGATGCCCCGCAATCGCTCAGGATGCGCTTGATCAGTTCGCGCGCGTCGCGGTCGTCGTCGACGACGAGCACGTTGACGCCGGACAGGTCGAGCACCGTCATTTCCGGCGTGGCCGGCGTCGGCAGGATCATCGCGGCGCGCGCGCTGCGCGTCGCCGGCGGCTGCTGCTTGGCGAGCGGCAATTCGATCGTGAAGCTGGCGCCCTTGCCCTCGCCGGCGCTCTCGGCGCGGACGGTGCCGCCGTGCTGCTCGATCAGGTGTTTCACGATGGCGAGGCCCAGGCCGAGGCCGCCGTGCCGGCGCGTCATCGAGGCATCCGCCTGGCGGAACCGTTCGAAGACGTGGGTGATGAATTCCGGCCGGATGCCCGCGCCGTTGTCGCGTACGGTGATGGCGACGCTGGCATCGTTGCGGGCCAGTTCGATGCTGACCTGGCCATCGCGCGGCGTGAACTTGATCGCGTTCGACAGCAGGTTCCACACGACCTGCTGCAGGCGCGCCGGATCGCCCGCGACGAGGCCCGGGTCGGCCGCGTACTGCTTGTCGATGCGGATGTTTTTCGCGTCGGCGGCGGGGCGGACGGTCTCGATGGCCGCGTCGATGAAGCTCGCGGGCGCCACGGCCTGCATATCGAGCATGACCTTGCCGGACGTGATGCGGCTCATGTCGAGCAGGTCTTCGATCAGCTGGGCCTGGGCGCGGGCGTTGCGCTCGATCGTCTGCAAGCCTTTCTGCAGGTCGTTCTGGTCGCGGCTGCCGCGCCGCAGGACTTGCGCCCAGCCGAGGATCGCCGACAGCGGCGTGCGCAACTCATGCGACAGCGTGGCGAGGAATTCGTCCTTCATCTGGCTCGTGCGTTCGGCCTCGGCGCGCGCCTGGCGCTCGCTTTCGAGCAGCACCTTGCGCTCCTCGGCGGCCCGCTGGGCGGCTTCGTACAGGCGCACGTTGTCGATGGCGACGGCGGCCTGGGCCGCGATGCCGCGCACGATGCGTTCCGTTCGCTCGCTGAACACGTCCGGCTCGGGATGCCCGAAGAACATGGTGCCGAGCAATTCGCCGGAATGGCCGACGACGGGCACGGCGAGATAGCTGCGCACGGCCGGGTGGCTGGCCGGTAGCGCGAACGGGGTGCCGTCGCGCAGGCGTGCGTCGAGCGTGACGTCGCTCGAGCGGATCACGCCCGCCGGATGGTCCAGCAGGCCAGGACCGAACAGGCCGTTGGGACCGGCCGCGCCGAACGCCTCGAACCCGACCGGACTGCCGCCGGACACGGTGTACAGGGTGAACAGGTTGTTCGCATCGGCCTCGATGCCGTCGTTGCGGCCGTGGTACAGGAACGCGCCCTGGCGCGCGCCGGCGATGCCGGTGGCGGCGTCCGTCGCGGCCTGCAGCAGCGAGCGCAGGTCGCGCGTGGACGCGAGCGCGCTGCCGGTGCTGTTGAGCAGTTCGAGGACGTGCGATTCGTCGCGCAGCGCCTGCTCGGCGCGCTTGACCTCGTCGACGTCGGTGTTCGTGCCGAACCAGCGCAGGACTTTGCCGTGGCGGTCGCGGACGGGATTCACGCGCGTGAGGAACCAGCGGTACTTGCCGTCCGCGCCGCGGATGGGGTACTCCATTTCGAACGGATTGCCACTCTTGAGGCTGGCATTCCAGCGCTCCAGCATGGCCGGCAGGACCGTCGGCTCGACAGTCGTCTGCCAGCCCCAGCCCACGACCTGGTCCGGCGTCGTGCCCGTGTATTCGAACCACCGTTCATTGAACCAGACGATGGCGCCGTCGGCCTGCGCCATCCAGGCCAGCTGAGGGATCGTGTTGGCCAGCGCGCGCAGCACTTCCTCGCTCTGGCGCAGGGCGTCGGCGGCGCTGCGGCGGGCGGTGACGTCCTGCACGACCCCCGTCATGCCGAGCACGCCCTCGCGGCGCGCCTGGTCGGCATAATCGGCGCGGCCCACGAGCGCCACCCAGCGCGGTTCGCCGCCCGGGCCCGGCAGGCGGCATTCCAGTTCGAGGTCGCTGTGGCCGGCAAAGGCTTGCAGAACGGCACGCCGCACGCTCTCGCGGTCGCCCGGGTCGAGGCGGGCGCGCAGTTCGCTCCACGCGAGCGGCTGCTCCGCCGGCAGGCCGAAGATGGCGGCCGCGCGTTCGCCCAGCATCACGCGGTCGCTGGCGGCGTCCCAGCGCCAGTCGCCCAGGCGGCCCGCGGCCAGCGCCACCTGCAAGCGGCTGTTGCCCTGCTGCAGGGCCTGCTGGTCGGCCTTGCGCCGGTTGATGTCCTGGAAGTACAAGGTGAGGCCGTCCGGCGACGGATGGGCGCGCACCTCGAACCAGCGTTTCAGCGCCGGCCAGAAGAATTCCTGGATCGCCGTCTCGCGGCTGACCATGGCGCGCCGGTAGACGGTCTCGAGCATGCTGCCGCGCAGCTCGGGGAACGAGGCCCACAGGTCGTGGCCGACGAGGCTCGGACGGGTCTTTTGCAAGGGCGCGAGCATCTCCAGCGCGCGGCTGTTGATGTACATGATACGCCAGTGGTGGTCGACCGCGCAGAAGCCGTCGACCAGGCTCTCGAGCATGTTTTCCATGCGCGCGTTGGCCACGCGCAGGGCTTCGCGCGCTTCCTGCAGTTCGCGCGCGGCCGCGGCAGCAGCGGGCTGCGCGGAGGGATGCCGCAGCTCGTCGCGCTCGTCGTTCACCGTACGCCTCCCCACGAGATCACCGCGGACGGCGCCAGGTCGAGCTTGTCCGTCAGCTCGGAGGGGCGGGGTGCACTGCCGGTGGGCTCGAAATCGATCATCATTCTGGGCTCTGCGCGCGCGACTGGTGAGCCGCACAAAATGGACGGGCACGCCCGCCCACGGCGCGTAATGAGCCGTACATCGATTCTAGCCCAGCCCGGGCGCTTTGTTGCACACCTTTGGGCCATCGTTCAGGTGCGCACCGGCAGCGGCTGCGCCACCTTGTCGAGGGCCTGCTGGAGCTGGTCCAGTTCGTAGGGCTTCTGCAGCGACAGGTAGGGGAATTCCACGTGCCGCAGCAGGGTGTCGCCATAACCCGACGCAAAGATCACCCGCATGGACGGCGCCTGCGTCACGGCCTGGCGCGCCAGGTCGACGCCGGACATGCCGGGCAGGCTGACGTCCGTGAACAACACGTCGTATTGCTCGGCCGCAAGGTGCGCCAGCGCATCGTTCGGATGGCCGACGCCGTCCGCCTCGTGGCCGAAGGCGCGCAGCATCTCGCACACCAGGTATTGCGAGTCGACGTTGTCTTCGACCACCAGGATGCGCAGCGGGCCGGTCGACTCGGCCGGCGCTTCCGCCACGGGCGCGGCGGGCGCCAGTGCGCACAGGACGCCCGCGACGGACTCGCCGTCCGTCCGCACGGGCGTGAAATACAGGTCGTAGTGGCCGCTGCCGCCTTGACCGCCCGCGAACACGAGGTTGCGGTCCGGGGCGAACGCGGCTTCGCCGCTCCAGGCGCGCTGCAGCTCGTCGCCGGCCACCGCCAGCGGGGGCGGCATCACGGGCGGCACGCTGCCGCCTGGGACCCGGCCGTACGCCGGCCCGGCCAGTGCGCCGTAGGCGTCGTTGAACAGTACCGTCATGTCCCGTCCCCACACCAGCAGCAGGGGCAGCGGCGTATTGAACATGACGTCGGCGGCCAGCCTCAATGCCTGCGGCCATTGCCGCGGTTCGCCGAGCCGGGAAGCGGACCAGTCGTAGGAGCTGGAAGAGTGTGCGGACCTGCCGGGATGGAGCATAGCGCGGTAAATATTGTTATCTAAACGAAAAGAGGTTGCATAGTACCCCAAATTGTAAGCAGGGGGCGACACGACTGCGCGCCCTGCCGGAGGTCGGAACAACCGGCATCCTGGTCGTAAAAGAACAACATCGTGCACTAATGATATTGCACCACAGCATAGGTGGCCCGGTCCGGGCGCTGGGGCAAAAAAAAGCCCGCTACGGGAGCGGGCTGAATCTATCCTTGGAGGAGAATAGAGGAGACAGGTTCATAATGCTGCATCGCAAAAAAGAAATCCAATTTAGATTTCTGATGTCCGCCATTGCTTTTATAAATGACACAGCCGTGCCCGCTTCAATCGGGTCGCTCTTGGTGCACCAAAGAAAATGTTCTACGATAGCAAAATGTTTAAAGACGCCTTGCTGTCGTTCACGTTTTTTCGCGATGCCCCATCTTCGTGGACGCGGCCCGCGCGCGCGTTGCCATTGCCGACCTTACCCGGCTATCATGGCGCGTCACAGTCCGGCCGTTCCGTAGGGCGCCATCCTTCCCGGCGCTTCCTGCTACCGTTTCCAGTCCAGGGTTTGCCATCCGGCCGATGCATCGTCAACTGAAGCTATCCACGAATCGAGGCCTGCGCCGGTCCTTCGCCGGCTGGGCGCTGGCCTCGCTGGCCTCGCTGGCCGTGCTGTGCGCCGGCGCCGGACTGGTGCCGCCCGTGCGCGCGCAAAGCGCCGTGCCCGGCGTGCCGCTGGAGCGGCGCGTGAAGGCGGCCTTCCTGTACAAATTCCTCGGCTATACCGATTTTCCCGCGAGTGCGTTCGCCGACGCCGCGGCGCCGCTGACGATCGGCGTGATCGGCGCCGACGACCTCGCCGTCGAGCTGGCGCGCGTGGTGGCCGGGCGCACCGTCAACAACCGCGCGCTCGAAGTGCGCGAGCTGCGCGAGAGCGACGCGGGAGCCCGCGTGCACCTGCTGTTCGTGGGCGGGACCGATCCGCAGCGGGTGGCGCGCATCGTGCACCAGGCGACCGGTGCCATGCTCGTCGTGACCGAATGCGACAACGGCTTGCAGCTCGGTAGTGTGATCAATTTCCGCATCGTCGACGAACGCGTCCGCTTCGACGTCGCGCTCGACGCGGCGGAACGCAATGGCATCAAACTCAGTTCCCGCCTGCTGACGGTGGCGAACCGGGTGCAGAAAGGAGCGCAGTGATGGTGGTGCGCGACGGCGGCACGGTCCGCGGCAAACTGATTCTGATGGCGGTATCGACGACGTTCGTCGCGCTACTGGCGGCTTCCGTTGCCATGCTGCTGTTCGACCTGCGCGCGTTCCAGCGCTACTGGACGGACGACCTGATGACCCAGGCCGACATCATGGCGCGGGTGACGGCGCCGGCCCTCACGTTCAACGACGAGGAGACGGCGCGCCAGAACCTCGCCGTGCTGCGCGTGCGCCCGCAGATCCTCGCGGCCGCGATCTACACGAGCGACGGCACGCGCTTCGCCACCTACGCGGCGGCCCCGAACCAGCCGATTCCCGCGCACCCGGCCCCGTCCGGCTACCGCATCGAAGGCGGGGAAGTGGCCGTGTTCCGCAACATCGTGGAAAACGGCGAGATGGTGGGCACGGTCTACCTGCGCTCGCGCTACGGCCTCGTCGACCGCCTGTTCAGCTATGGCGCCATCCTGGGGGGCGTGATGCTGGGCGCGCTGCTGATCGCGGGCCTCGTCGCGTCGCGCCTGCAAGCCGCCATCACGCGTCCGCTCGCGGCCGTGACGAACGTCGCGCGCCAGGTGATGCAGCGGCGCGATTTCACGCTGCGCGTCCCGGGCAACGACAGCGGAGAAATCGGCGTGCTCGTCGCCGCCTTCAACGACATGCTGGCCGAGATCGGCCGCCGTTCGCACGCGCTGCAGGAGGCGAACGCGACCCTGGAGCACGAGATGCAGGTGCGCGAGCGGGCGGAAGAGGCGCTGCGCCTTGCCGACCGCCGCAAGGACGAATTCCTCGCCACGCTGGCGCACGAATTGAGGAATCCGCTGGCGCCGATCCGCACGGGCCTGGACATCCTGCGCCTGCGCAGCGGCGACGCCCAGGCCACCCAGCGCGCCACCGACATCATGGAGCGCCAGCTGCGCCAGATGGTGCGCCTCGTCGACGACCTGCTGGACGTCTCGCGCATCAACACCGGTAAATTCACCATCAAGAGCGGCCGCGTGGAGCTGAAGGCCGTCGTCAACGATGCGCTGGAAGTGGTGCGGCCGTACATCGAACTGCACGGGCACGAGCTGACGATCGACCTGCCGGACCGCCCCGTGTTCCTGAACGGCGACGCGACGCGTCTCGCGCAAATCCTGTCGAATCTCCTGAATAATGCGGCCAAATACACGAATCGTGGCGGCCGCGTGGGCCTGAAGGCGACGGTGGACGACCGCACCCTGACCCTCGTCGTCTCCGACACCGGCATCGGCATCGCGCCGGACATGCTGGATACCGTGTTCGAGATGTTCGTGCAGGTGGATTCGACGCTGGAGCGTTCGGTCGCGGGCCTGGGCGTGGGGTTGTCGCTGGCGAGAAAACTGGTCGAGCTGCACGGCGGCACCATCGAGGCGCACAGCGCGGGCCTCGGCCACGGCAGCCAGTTCGTCGTGCGGCTGCCGATCGTCGTCGAGCCGGAACTGCCCGCGAAACCGACGCCTATGTCGTTCATCAGTGCCGAAACCTACCGTATCCTGCTGGCCGACGACAACGTCGACTTCGTCAACAGCATCGGCGCGCTGCTGACGGCGATGGGGCACAGCGTCGTCATCACGCACAACGGCGCCGATGCGCTGGCCGCGGCCAAGCGCTTCTGTCCGGATTACGCGTTCCTCGACATCGGCCTGCCGCAGATGTCCGGCTACGACCTCGCGCGGGGCATCCGCGACCTGTCGTGCTGCACGATGACCGTCATGGTCGCCGTCACGGGCTGGGGGCAGGAAAAGGACCGGCAGCTGGCGTTCGAAGCCGGTTTCGACCATCACATGGTCAAGCCCGTGCGCTTCGAGCAGATCGAGGAAATCCTGGGGAACCGCAGCATCGTCAAGAAGCTGCGCACATAAAAAAAGCGGAAGCGCGAACGCTTCCGCCCGACTCATGCGAAGGGGCTGTTACGCCGGCTTGGCTGCCTTGCGGCGGCGAGCCAGGAAGCCCAGGACGCCGAGGCCGGCCAGCATCATGCCGTAGGTTTCAGGTTCCGGCACCGGGGCAGCCAGGGACACTGCGCCACCGAAGCTGGCGGCCTGGTCCGACACCAGGTTGCCGCTCACTTGCAGGTAGTAGTTGCCGGCAGCCAGGTTATCGCTCGAGATCGTCCAGACGTCGATGTCGCCCGACTGCAGCGATTTGCCCGAGGAGACCAGCGCGTCGCCGGTGGCGCTGTACAGGGACACGCCTGTGATGTCGAGACCGGTGTCGGCGCTGCGGCTCACCGACGAGATGATGGCGTCGAGGTTCCAGCCGGTGGTGCCTTCGACGGAGAAGGTGAAGCGGTCGGCAAAGGTATTGCCGTTGTTACCCATTGCGAACGTATCGCCGAAGAAGCCGGCGCCGTCGGTCAGGTCAAGGACCTGCGGGGTGTTGCCGACGGTGGCCGCCATGGCAGCGGTGGAAACGAACGACGCAGAGGCCAACGCAACAGCAGCAATCAGTGATTTTTTCATTTCTTACCTCGCAAAGAAACAGCCGCGTCCTGCAGCTTGGTTTTCAAGAATCGGGGAACTTCATCGTAGCAAATCATCGATAAAACGCACGGAAAATCACCGAAGTGTGCGCTTCTTCAGGGAAAGATGCTGAACATAAATTATTTCCCGCTAGATCCGGTTTTAACCCGCTCTTCATAGAGCAGATGGAATGTCTGGTCTCTGCGAGCGGCAGAAATGAGCCATATTGCATAGTATTTGTAGGTTTACTCCTACGTAAAGACGCGAGAAAATCTGCCGCTGAGATTTTTTGTTTGCAGACAGGCATTGAGCGATCGGTAAGATCGCGGCGGATACGGCTGACGGAGGAGGGAGCGGAACGCGGCAATGAAAAAGGCCAGATCTTGCGATCTGGCCTTTCGTATAAATTGGTGCGGCTGGCAGGAATCGAACCCACGACCCCTTGGTTCGTAGCCAAGTA
>CAMLMV010000037.1 GCA_946481275.1 uncultured Massilia sp. | reverse complement strand
GCCGTCGTCAGGGCGGCAACCTGGGCCGAGGTCAGGCCGACGATCTGGTTCGTCGACAGGCCGTTCGCGACCTGGTTCGTCGTCAGGGCGGCGATCTGGTTCGTCTTCATGGCGGCCAGGTCGGCCGTCTCGATGGCGGCAACCTGCGACGTGCCGAGCGACGCGGTCTGCGCCGTCGTCAGCGAACCTGCCTGGGCCGTGGTCAGGGCGACGATCTGGTTCGTCGTCAGGCCGTTCGCGACCTGGTTCGTCGTCAGGGCGGCGATCTGGGCCGTCGTCATCGAAGCGACTTGCGCCGTGGTCAGGCCGGCCGAGATCTGCGTGGTCGACAGCGCGGCGACCTGGTTGGTCTTCAGCGCGGCCAGGTCGGCCGTCTGGAACGCGGCGACTTGCGCCGTGCCCAGCGCAGCCACCTGCGCCGTGCCCAGGGCGGCCGCCTGCGCGGTCGTCAGGGCGACGATCTGGTTCGTCGTCAGGCCGTTGGCCACCTGGTTCGTCGTCAGGGCGGCGATCTGGTTCGTCTTCATCGCGGCCAGCGTACCGGTGCTGATCGCGGCGATCTGCCCCGTGCTCAGCGCGGCAGCTTGCGCGCTCGTCAGTGCGACCACCTGGCTCGTGGTCAGGGCCACGATCTGGTTCGTCGTCAGGCCGTTGGCGACCTGGTTCGTCGACAGCGCGGCCACTTGTGCCGTCGTCAGCGCAGCCACCTGCTGGGTGGAGAGGCCGGCCGAGATCTGCGTGGTCGACAGCGCCTGGATCTGGTTCGTCTTCAGCGCGGCCAGGTCACGGGTTTCCAGCGCGGCCACTTGCGACGTACCCAGCGCGGCGGTCTGCGCGGTCGTCAGGGCAGCGGCTTGTGCCGTGGTCAGGGCGACGATCTGGTTCGTCGTCAGGCCGTTGGCGACCTGGTTGGTCGACAGGGCGGCGATCTGGCTCGTCTTCATCGCGGCCAGGTCGTTCGTCTCCAGGGCGGCCACTTGCGCGGTGCCGAGGGCGGCGGTCTGCGCGGTGGTCAGCGCACCGGCCTGGTTCGTGGTCAGGGCGACGATCTGGTTCGTCGTCAGGCCGTTGGCAACCTGGTTGGTCGTCAGGGCGGCGATCTGGGCGGTCGTCATGGCGGCCACTTGCGCCGTGGTCAGGCCGGCCGAGACTTGCGTCGTCGACAGCGCGGCAACCTGGTTCGTACGCAGTGCGGCGACGGTGGCCGTGCTGATCGCGGCGATCTGCTGGGTGCCCAGCGAAGCAGCCTGCGCGGTGGTCAAGGACACCACCTGGCTCGTCGTCAGGCCGACGATCTGGGCCGTCGTCAGGCCATTGGCGACCTGGTTCGTCGTCAGCGCGGCGATCTGCGCCGTGGTCATCGCAGCCAGTTGCTGCGAAGTCAGGCCGGAAGCGATCTGCGTGGTCGACAGCGCCTGGATCTGGTTCGTCTTCATCGCGGCCAGGTCGCGGGTTTCCAGCGCGGCGACCTGGCTGGTCGTCAACGCGGCGGTCTGGGCGGTGGTCAGGGCGGCAGCCTGGGCGGTGGTCAGGGCGACGATCTGGTTCGTCGACAGGCCGTTCGCGACCTGGTTCGTCGTCAGGGCGGCGATCTGGTTCGTCTTCATGGCGGCCAGGTCGGCCGTCTGGAACGCGGCGACTTGCGACGTGCCCAGCGCAGCCACCTGCGCCGTGCCCAGGGCAGCGGCCTGGGCCGTGGTCAGCGCGACGATCTGGTTCGTCGTCAGGCCGTTGGCGACCTGGTTGGTCGACAGGGCGGCGATCTGGCTCGTCTTCATCGCGGCCAGGTCGTTCGTCTCCAGGGCGGCCACTTGCGCGGTGCCGAGGGCGGCGGTCTGCGCGGTGGTCAGCGCACCGGCCTGGTTCGTGGTCAGGGCGACGATCTGGTTCGTCGTCAGGCCGTTGGCAACCTGGTTGGTCGTCAGGGCGGCGATCTGGGCGGTCGTCATGGCGGCCACTTGCGCCGTGGTCAGGCCGGCCGAGACTTGCGTCGTCGACAGCGCGGCAACCTGGTTCGTACGCAGTGCGGCGACGGTGGCCGTGCTGATCGCGGCGATCTGCTGGGTGCCCAGCGAAGCAGCCTGCGCGGTGGTCAAGGACACCACCTGGCTCGTCGTCAGGCCGACGATCTGGGCCGTCGTCAGGCCATTGGCGACCTGGTTCGTCGTCAGCGCGGCGATCTGCGCCGTGGTCATCGCAGCCAGTTGCTGCGAAGTCAGGCCGGAAGCGATCTGCGTGGTCGACAGCGCCTGGATCTGGTTCGTCTTCATCGCGGCCAGGTCGCGGGTTTCCAGCGCGGCGACCTGGCTGGTCGTCAGCGCGGCGGTCTGGGCGGTGGTCAGGGCGGCAGCCTGGGCGGTGGTCAGCGCGACGATCTGGTTCGTCGACAGGCCGTTGGCGATCTGGTTCGTCGTCAGGGCGGCGATCTGGTTCGTCTTCATCGACGACAGGTCGACCGTTTCCAGCGCGCTGGCCTGCGAGGTCGTCAGGGACGAAGTCTGGGCCGTCGTCAGGGCGCCGGCCTGGCCCGTGGTCAGGGCGACGATGTGGTTCGTCGTCAGGCCGTTGGCAACCTGGTTCGTCGTCAGGGCGGCGATCTGGGCCGTCGTCATCGAGGCCAGTTGGGCGGTGGTCAGGCCGGCCGACAACTGCGTCGTCGACAGCGCCTGGATCTGGTTCGTCTTCAGTGCGACGAGATCGCGGGTTTCGATCGCGGCGACCTGGCCGGTCGTCAGCGCGGCGGTCTGGCCGGTCGTCAGGGCGCCGGCCTGGGCGGTCGTCAGGGCGACGATCTGGTTCGTCGTCAGGCCGTTCGCGACCTGGCTCGTGGTCAGGGCGGCGATCTGGCTCGTCTTCATCGCGGCCAGGTCGTTCGTCGTGATCGCGGCCACCTGCGAGGTGCCGAGGGAGGCAGTTTGCGCAGTGGTCAGCGCGCCGGCTTGTGCCGTGGTCAGGGCGACGATCTGGTTCGTCGTCAGGCCGTTGGCAACCTGGTTCGTCGACAGCGCGGCCACTTGGGCCGTCGTCAGCGCGGCTACCTGCTGGGTGGAGAGGCCGGCCGAGATCTGCGTGGTCGACAGCGCCTGGATCTGGTTCGTCTTCAGCGCCACCAGATCACGGGTTTCCAGCGCGGCCACTTGCGACGTACCCAGCGCGCCGGTCTGCGCGGTCGTCAGGGCAGCGGCCTGGGCCGTGGTCAGGGCGACGATCTGGTTCGTCGTCAGGCCGTTGGCGACCTGGCTGGTCGTCAGGGCGGCGATCTGGCTCGTCTTCATCGCGGCCAGGTCGTTCGTCTCGATGGCGGCCACTTGCGACGTGCCGAGGGAGGCGGTCTGCGCGGTGGTCAGCGCACCGGCCTGGCTCGTGGTCAGGGCGACGATCTGGTTCGTCGTCAGGCCGTTGGCAACCTGGTTCGTCGTCAGCGCGGCGATCTGGGCGGTCGTCATCGACGCGACTTGCGCCGTGGTCAGGCCGGCGGCGATCTGCGTGGTCGACAGCGCCTGCACCTGGGCCGTCTTCAGCGCGGCGAGGTCGCGGGTTTCCAGCGCGGCCACTTGCGACGTACCCAGCGCAGCCACCTGCGCCGTGCCCATGGCAGCGGCTTGTGCCGTGGTCAGGGCGACGATCTGGTTCGTCGTCAGGCCGTTCGCGACCTGGTTCGTCGTCAGCGCGGCGATCTGGCTCGTCTTCATCGCGGCCAGGTCGGCCGTCTCGATGGCGGCCACTTGCTGCGTGGTCAGCGAAGTGGTCTGGGCCGTGGTCAGCGCCGAGATCTGGCCCGTCGTCAACGCGGCGATCTGCGCCGTGGTGAAGCCGGCCGAGATCTGGGCCGTGCTCAGCACAGCCAGGTCGCGGGTTTCGATCACCGCCACCTGGGTCGTCGTCAGTGCCGAGATCTGCGACGTGCTCAGCGACGTCATGTCGTCGGTCGCCAACGCGACGATCTGGGAAGTCGTCAGCGCCTGGATCTGGGCGGTGCTCATTCCGGTAACAATTGAAGCCATGGTTGAACCTTTTATATTGAAGTTGTCCGATCGCCGCCCAATGCGCGATGTTCAGTTAAAAGTTATTTCCCTAAGGATACATTTTATTGGTGCGCTTACGCATGCTTTACGGCAACAAACTCGGCAACTTGAGGATTTCCGGTTGTTTTTTCTCCACAACCGTTCTCTTCAGGATGATTCTTTTTATCCGCTCGACAATTCTTCCGGACCGACTTTTCCAGCCGCGCGGCACATGACATTTTCATGTTGCCATCAAGAAAGTGCTCTCAGCTCAAGGGAAAGGCGACAGCGGAATGGCCAGCATTAAATCCACCGGACATCTTTCCCACAATTCAACCTGATTGCATGTTTAGCAACCCAGGTTGGGTGCCAGCGGGCGACGCATGACGTCAGGTTGTCGTACGATAGACACAGTCCAGTTCAACGACGTGTCCCATGCTCCCGAATACCCGCCTGATCCTCTTGCTGCTCGGCCTGCTCGGCGCCAGTGCGACGCTGCTCGCCGCCGAGCGCGGCGCGCGTTCCGCGCCCGTGACGCCGATCCCCGCCCTCGACGTGCCGCGCTACATGGGCGCCTGGTATGAAATTGCAAAATACCCGAACCGGTTTCAGAAACAATGTGCCAGCAATACGACGGCGCATTACAGCCTGCTGCCGGACAAGACCGTGCAAGTCATCAACCGCTGCCGCCGCGCGGACGGCACCATCGACGAAGCCGTGGGTACGGCACGCCAGCTGGGCGGCCCCACGTCGGCGACCCTGAAAGTGCGGTTCGCGCCCGCCTGGCTGTCGTTCCTGCCGATGGTGTGGGGCGACTACTGGGTGATCGACCTCGACCCGAACTACCAGCTGGCGGCCGTCAGCGAGCCGGGGCGGAATTATCTGTGGATCCTGTCGCGCACCCCGACCGTGTCGCGCCAGGCGTACGGCGCCCTGCTCGAGCGGCTGGAGCGGCAGGGGTTCGACCTGAGCAGGCTGGAGATGACGCCCCAGGCGGCGTACTGACAACACTCGGCGGTGGCCGCAGCGGTAAACGCTTGCCAACGGCATATTATTTACGGAAACTAGTTATTTCAATTTTGCAAATGACTGCCGTTGATGTCGAAGACCGCCGCGCGCGTGTCGCGCCTGTATGAAGTGATGGACCTGATGCTGGACTCGGTCGGCGATCCGCTCGCATTGAAATCGCTGGCGGCGTCGGCCAGTTATTCGTCGTTCCACTTCGACCGCATCTTCCGCGAGCTGACAGGATTCTCGGCCGTCGAATACCAGCGCAAGCGCCGCCTGCGCCGCGCCGCCCACCTGCTGCGCCACGAGCCGGACGTGCCCGTCGTGCGCATCGCCCAGGATTGCGGCTTCCCGTCGAACGCGGCGTTCGCCAAGGCCTTCAAGCAGCAGTTCGCGATGTCGGCCAAGGCGTGGCGCGAAGGGGGATGGCGGGAGTACATGGACCAGCAGGTGGGACGCGAGAGCGACGTCAGTTTCTTCGTGGCCGAGCCGGACGACCTGGAAGCGATCCTGGCCCCCTACTGCCCGCCCGAACCGGGCACGATCGCCGCGCGCATCGCCGTGCGCAACCTGCCGGCGCTGACCCTGCGCTACCAGCGGTTTTTCGGCCAGTCCGGCGCGGCGCTGTCGTTTGCCTGCCACGACTTCATCCAGGAACGCGAGAAGGCGGACGGCCTGCCCGCCAGCACTCCGTGGTATGGCGTGTTCGACGAAGACCCGGGTTTTACCGGCGAGCGCGAATACTGCTACGACTTCGGCTGCACCGACGACACCGTGCTCGACCCCGGCCTGGGCCTGCGCATCCTGCCCGCCGGCGCCTACGCCTGCCTCGACTTCGGCGGCGAATGGCCGCGCTTCCGCTCCATGTACGAGGATTGGCTCGACAAGCAGGCCGTCTGGCGCCTGGACAGCACCCGGCCGCACATCCAGAAGGTCGAGCGCGGAGACGACAGCCGCTGGCGCGGCTGGCTGGCACTCCCGATCAAGAAGCGCTGATCACCAGTCGAAATCGTCCGGAATCTTGAAGTCCTTGTACGGGTCGTCCTCGCCTTCCGCGACGGCTTCCGCCGCCTTGTTGACGCGCACGACGCGGTCCGGCGCCCGTTCCGCGATCTTGTCGGCGATCACGCGCGGCACCAGCTCGAACCCGCCCGCGTGGGCGACGATGGACAGGCGGCCCGCCACCAGGTGGTCGCGCACGGCCGCGGAGACGTGGATGCGCTCGATCTTCGTGCCGATCGTGAAGTTGTAGGCGACGTCCAGGTTGCCCTTGCCCCTGGGCTGGCGGTTCACCTGGATCATCTGCGCGATCTGGGCCTCGACGGCCTTCGCCGCGGCGGCCGCGTCGCGCCGGGCGTTCAGCGCGCGGGCGCGCTCGGCCTGCTGGCGCTGGGCCTCAAGCACCGCCTCCTTCGTCTCGTTGACGCTCGTGACGCCCGTGCGGCGCTCGATCTTCTGCTGCTTGGCCTTTTCCTGGTTGGCGACCTTGACCTTCTTCTTGTCGACCAGCCCGGCCTTCATCAGCTGCTCTTGTAGGGAAACCATGTCCTGCTCCGGAATGCGAAAACCCCAAGCATAGCAAACCGGCGCCGGCGAATCACTCTTCCAGCGCCTTCATCTTGACGAACCGCGTCAGCACGAGCACGGGCAGCGCCGACAACACCACCCAGAGAAAGAAGTGGCGGTAGCCGAGCAGTTGCTGGATGTCGCCGCTGGCCACCTTCGACAGCACGAGGCCCAGCTGCATGAAGCCGGACCCCAGCGCATAGTGCGCCGTCTGGTAGCGGCCGGGCGCGATCACCTGCATGATGAACAGGATCATGCCGACGAAACCGAAGCCGTAGCCGAACATTTCCAGCGACAGCGCCGCCATGACGAGGCCCAGGTTCGATGGCTGCAGCGCGCCCAGGTACCAGAACACGAGGTTCGGCACGTTCATGGCGACGATCAGGATGGGCATCGCGCGCCTGAGGCCCACGCGCGACGTGAACCAGCCGCCGAGAATGCTGCCGACGAGGAAGGCCGCCGTGCCGGCCGTGCCGTAGATGGCACCCACTTCCTGCGTGGAGAGACCGAGGCCGCCGGCCTCGCGCGCGTCGCGCAGGAACAGCGGGCCGATCGTCTGCACCTGCCCTTCCGCGAGGCGGAACAGCAGGATGAACACGATGCCCATCCAGATGCCCGGCTTGGCGAAGAAGGCGCGCACGACGTCCACCAGTACGTCGACGGTGCCTCGCACCGACGCGCCGGCGGCGGTCCGCACCGTCTCCGGCAATGCCCACAGGTGATACAGCCCGAGCCCCGCCAGCAACGCGCCGAGCAGCCCGAACACGGTGGCCCACGCGGCCGGGGGACCGATGCGCTGCTCGAGGAAGCCGGCCAGGATCACGAGCCCGCCCAGCGACAGGAACTTGGCACCGTTGAAGAACGCGCCCTGCCAGCCGGCGTACGCGGCCTGCTGGCGCGCGGACAGGTTCGCGATGTACAAACCGTCGGCCGCGATGTCGTGCGTGCTGGACGCCAGCGACACGATGGCCAGCAACCCGATCGCCAGCGCGAACCACGCGGGCAGTTGCAGCGCGAGGGCCAGCGCCGCGAGCGCGATGCCGCCCGCGACCTGCAGCGCGACGACGACGCGCTTCTTGCTCGCCGCCAGTTCCAGGAAAGGACTCCACAACGCCTTGAACACCCACGCGAGGCCCAGGACGCCGGTCCAGCGCGCGATCTGCTCGTTGGGCACGCCCATGCTCTTGAACATCAGCCCCGCCACGAGAGCGACGCTGAAGAACGGCAGGCCCTGCGCGAGGTACAGCGTGGGCACCCACGCGAGCGGATGCCGCGACGCGACGGGTGTCAGGTGATCGGGACGGATGCTATCCATGGGAATCCAGTGCGATGACGACGGTTGCGCTCTTGCGGCCGCGCGTGTCGAAGGTGGCGACCTTGAACACGGCGGCGCCCTGCCCTGCCTCCACCGGTGCCGTGTAGCGCGGGCTGGCGGCATCGGGCTCGCTGCCGTCCAGAGTGTAATGCAGCGCGAGGCCCGGCAGGGCGACGTTCGCGTGGACCGTCCGGCCATTGGCGACCGCGCCCGGCGGCGGCAACCGGTACCCGTAGGCCAGCGGCGCGCGGTCGAGCCGTGCCAACTCTCTCTGGCCGAGGCGGTTGGCGAATTCGTTCCACGCGTCGTCCATCGCACGCGCACGCTCCCCGGCATCCGCGATGGCACACCAGCCGGGATCCGGCGCCCACGCCCGCTCCGCCAGCGCCACGAGGCGCGGGGCGGCCAGGTATTCGACGCGGTCGCGCGTGCGGGCATTCTCTCCCCACAGCTGCCCCTGCAGGCCGACAATGCGGCGCCGGCCTTCGGCCGTCAGGCGTGTCATCGCGGCCAGGCGCTCCGGCGGTACGCTTCTCCCCATCGGGTCGGTGGCCGCGCTGACGATCATGTCCAGCGGGCAGAAGCCGAACGCATGGCGCGTCTCGACGAAGCCGGCCCAGTAATAGCCCGGTTCCTGCGGATCCTTCGCATACGCGAGGTCGAAATACAGGTTGGCGGCATTCGCCAGCACGACGTCGTAACCGGCATTGGCGAGGCGGTATGCGACGTCTTCCTTGCCCGAGCCCCACGCGTTGTTCCACGCATAGACCTGGAAACCGGGGCCGCCATCTTCGTACACGAGGGCCGTTTCTTCCCAGCCCGCGAACGCGAGGCCGTGGCGTGCAAGGATCGCGCGGCAGCGGTCGACGAAATCCGCCTGCAGCTGCGCGATACGGGTCCAGCCCCGCTCGCGCATCAGTGCCCGACAGCGCGGCGAACCTTCCCACGCGCCCAGCGGCACCTCGTCGCCGCCCGTGTGGATGGTCTTGAGCGGCACGCCGGCCTCGCGGTACAGCGCGGCCACGTGGGCGACGACCGTGTCGATGAAGCGGTCGACCGACGGCAGCGCGATGCAGATCACGTTGTCGCGCCACAGCTGCACGGATTCGTAGACGGAGGCGTCGTACGGATCGCTCAGCAGGTAGCGCTCCGCTCCTTCGACGTCGCCCTGCGCGCGCAGGCGGTCGTGGCGCGCGCGCATCGCCAGCACGGCCGCGCGCGCGTGGCCCGGCATGTTGAATTCCGGGATGACTTCGATGTGGCGCGCATGCGCGTAGCGCAGGATGTCGATGAAGTCGTCCGCGTCGTAGTAGCCCGTGCCGGACGACGTGCCCACGTCGGCGCCCGAGCCGAACGACGGCGGCAGCGTGTGATCGCCGGCCACGCCCCGTTTGCTGCCGATGTCCGTCAGTTCCGGCAGCGCGTCGATCCGCAAGCGCCAGCCTTCGTCGTCCGTCAGGTGCAGGTGCAGCCGGTTCAGTTTATAGCGCGCCATGCAGTCGAGCAGGCGCTTCACCGTGGCGACCGAGGCGAAGTGGCGCGCCACGTCGAGCATCATGCCGCGGTAGCCGAAGCGCGGCGCGTCGAGCACGCGGCCGCACGGCAGGCCGCCGTCGGCATCCAGCAGCTGGGCCAGCGTCTGGATGCCGTTGAACACGCCGGGCGCGCCGGCGCCGCGCACAAGGATCGTGTCGGGGCCGATGTCGAGGCGGTAAGCCTCCGGCCCTTCGGCCGCCACGGCGCCGATCTCCAGCAGGATGCGCGCGCCGTCGCCCTCCGGCAGATCGGCCAGCAGCGCACGCAGCAGCGCCGCTTCGCCTGCCAGCGCGGCACCTGCCATGATCTCGCTGGACGCCGACAGGCGGCAGCGCGCCTCCGCGAACCGGGCCGAGACCGGCGTCGGCGTGATGCGTCCCACTTCTTCCGGCGGCAGCAGGCGCAGGCTGCCGTTCTCGCGCCAGCGCCAGGCCGCGTCGGCCGGCGGCAGCACGTCGCGCGCATGGCGCTGCTGCTGTTCCGGCCGCGCGAACGGCGTGACGTCCGCATCGCCCAGGTCGACCGTGCGCCCGTCCGCTTCGGCGAGGTAGAAGCCGAGCGGCGCGTCCGTCAGGCTGATGGCCCAGAACTGCGCCTCGTAGCGCACGTCCAGCGTCTCGCCCGGCTGCCACGCTTCACCCCCCGTGCGGCGCAGCGCGAACAGGTCGCCGTTGACGTGCTCCATGTGGAAACCCGCGCTCACGCTGCCGGCGACCACGCGCCGGCACGCGTTGAAGTACACGGTCCATCCCGCCGCGATCGGCGCGCCCGACACGTTGGTGAGCGTCAGGCGCGCCGCGAACACCTCGTCCGCGACGAGGTTGGACACGCACGCCCACGTCACGGCGGCCGGCGCACCGGCGACTTTCTCTTGTTGCGACACGATCAGAGCTTGCCGCGCAGGCCGAGGTAGAAGGTGCGGCCGTTCGAGTAGAACGCGCGCGGCTGGTCCTTGTTCTCGGCGTACATCTTGATCGTCTCGTTGGTGAGGTTCAGCGCGTCGAACGTGACCGTCAGGTGCTCGTTGATCTTGAAGTTCACCGACGCGGCGAGCGACGGCATCGAGTCCACGTGCTGGCTCGCGCCGCGGTCGACGCCGGCCTTGTACGACGAACGATAGCTGTAGGCGAGGCGCGCGCTGAACCTGTCGTTCTCGTAGTAGCCCGTCACGTTGTACGTGTTCTTCGATGCGTTGAGCATCTCGCCGCCGCCATCCAGCTCGCCGTCGGCCCACGTGTAGTTGGTGAGCATGCCGAAGTTGTTCCAGAGCGGCTGCTGCCAGGACAGCTCGATGCCCTTGTTGGTGGCGGTCGTGTTGTACGGCGACGTGATCTGGTAGTCGGTGAACGCGCCGCGCTTGTTGTTGTAATAGCTGCCCGTGCTCGTGCCCTGCGCGACGATGGAGCTGAAGTCCATGTAGAACAGGCCCGCCGACAGCATCGCCTTCGGCATGTAGTACCACTCGGCCGACAGGTCGTAGTTGACGGAGCGGATCGGATCGAGCTTGACGTTGCCGCCGCTGCCAGACAGCGCGTCGTCGTTCAGCGACACCGAGCCGCCCAGCGCGCTGTAGTCCGGACGCGCCATCGTCTTGGCGATGCCGGCGCGGACGACGAGATCCTGGCGCACGTCGAACTTCACGTTCGCGCTCGGCAGGTAGTCGCGGTACTTGCGTTCATAGGTCGTCGGCGTGTACGGACCGAACGCGGAACCGGTGATCGGATTCTGGCCGCCCGGCAGGTTCACGACGGTCGTCTGGCGCGTCTCGACGGCGCGCAGGCCGACGTTGCCGCTCCAGCTGTCGCCGCCGATGTCGGCCATGCCGTACACGGCCGCCGTCTTCTCGGCCACCTTGAATTCGTCGAGCCAGTTGTGGCGCAAGGTGAAGTCGAGCAGGCGGTTGCCCGGCACCGCGCCCCAGGCGCCGAGCGCCGGACCGCTGTACTTGAAGTAGTTGTTGAAGACGCTGCCGCCGAGGTCCGAGCCGAAGTCGGACGGGTACATCTCGCCGTTCCACACCGGTCCCGGATTGCTGAAGCCGTTCGGGCCGGGGCGCGTTTCCAGCGGGTGCTCGGCGGTGCGTTTATGGTCCGTCCAGCGCGCGCCGAAGCGGACGCCCTGCAGCCACGGGTTGTCGCGCACGCGCCAGGTGCCGTCGACCTGCGCATACTTTTCCTTGTCGACCGACTGCGCCTCGCCGCCGCCCGCCCACGCCGTCGATCCCGGCTTCGTCGTGTTCCCGCCCGGGTAGCTGACGGTGGCCGGCGTCATGCCGTTCAGCGCGTACATCATGCCGCCGTCGACGTTGTTCTGGTAGTAGACGTCGCCGTGGTCCCAGCCGATGCCGTGCGTGCGGCCGATCTTGCCCGTGAAGCCCAGGTCTTCGTTGACGCGCCAGCGGCCGTTCAGGTCGATGTACCACGATTCGCCGCCCGCATCCGGACGGTAGATGTTGTCGACCTCGCCCGAGTTGCTAGAGAACGTCGCGCCGACGAGCGTGCCGTTGCGGACCACGGGGCCCGTCGGGATCAGGTTCGCGCTGTTGATGGAGTTCGCGGGCGCGGCCAGCCAGTTCGTGTTCTGGTGCGGCGCGCTCAGTTTCGAATAGAAGCCGTTCAGGTCGACGCCGATGTCGCGCGTGGGTTTCGCTTCGATGTCGAAGGCGCCGCCTTCACGCTTCTTCTTTTGCTCGAAGAACGCGGCGCCAATGAACGTCGGGACCTTCACGCCGGCCAGCGACGGGTTCGCGACGGCGGCGGCGCTCGTCGCGCTGATCGGGGTGTAGCCGAGGATCTCCTGGCCGTCGCGGCGCACGCTCTGCTTTTCCGAAAAGCCCTGCAGCAGCACGCCGAACGTATTGGCCGCGTTCTTCCAGCTCACGAGAGCCGACACCTGCGGCTCGGTCTTTTTCGCGAGGTCGTTGTAGTTGGCCTGCACGGACGCTTCCACCGTCAGGGGCTGGCGGAAGTCGAGCGGGCGGCGCGTGATCACGTTGATGGCGCCCGACACGCCGCCTTCGACGAGATCGGCGGTGGCGCTCTTCTGCACGACGATGGAACCGACGAGCTCCGACGGCAGCAGGGAGAAGCTCGACGAGCGGCCCACGTTGCCGCCGTACTGGTTCAGCACGAACCAGTCGCCCGTGCTGATCGCGTGGCCATTGAACAGCGTCTGCTGCAGGCTGGGGCTCGTGCCGCGCAGGCTGACGCGGTCGTTCTCGCCGAAGCCGCCCTCGCCGCCCGCGGACGATTGCGTGTTCACGCCGGGCAGGCGCTGGATCGCGTCGGCCACGTTCTTGTCGGGCATCTTGCCGATATCCTCGGCCGTCACCACCTCGACGACGGCATCCGCGTTGCGCTTCTGGCGCAGCGACTGTTCCAGTGCCGCGCGCACGCCCGTCACGATCACGGTCTGCGCGTCCGGCGTGCCACCGTCCTGCGCGCGCGCCTGTGCCGCGATGCCCATTACCAATATCGTCACCGCGCCCGCGATTGCGGTGGTCCGTCCCATCGACTGTCTCATGTGCTCTCCCAAAACTGTGGTAATCAAGGAACCTTGCCAGTTTCGAATTCGTGGACGCTGCAGCGTCTCTCGTCTTCGTATGGGGCGCATTGTCTCGTTGAAATTCCGACCGTGTTTGTCAAATCTTGCTAATCAGCGGCGGAAGAACCACAGCACGATCGAGACGACGATCGAGATGATGAGGCAGGTGACGATGGGGAAATTGAAGGAAAAGCCTTCGCGCACAATGTGGATGTCGCCGGGAAGACGGCCGAACGGGAACCGGCGCAGCCAGGGCCAGAGGAGGCCTGCGGCGAGCAGCACGAGGCCGAGGACGATGAGGAGTTTTTGCATGGCGCCAGTCTAGCGTACCTCGTGAAAATCCTGGTTGCGCTAGACTCTCCTCAGCCTGTATGGCCCCGGTGGGCCTACATCTTCAAATTTACTTTCGGAAAAAGGGGGAAAGCATGCCTACCACCTGGATCGTATCCGCCGACGCGGGCCGCGCCCGCATCTTCGCCGAATCGGACCCCAAGCAGCCTTACATCGAAGTCGAGAACATGGTCAGCGCCAACGCGCGCCTGCGCGACGTGGACATCAACACGGACCGGCTCGGCCCCACGTCCGCCGGCCAGAGCATCCACAACACGGGCGGCGCCACGCCGAACAAGCAGTACCAGCCGGCGCAGACGCCGGAACAGCACGACGCCGAGTTCTTTGCCAAGGACATCTGCAACTACCTGCTGAAGGGCTGGCAGGAGCAGCGCTTCCAGAAACTGGAACTGGTGGCCGAGCCGAAGTTCCTGGGCGTGCTGCGCGGCCAGCTGGACAACCAGCTCAAGCCGCTCGTCGATCTTGAACTGAACAAGGACTACAGCCACTTCAACGCGCACCAGCTGCGCGAACAGCTGCAGGCGCAGAAAGCCAAGTTCTGATCAAGCCCGTGCCAGTGCCGGACGCCGTGCCGCCGGCACCGGCACGGCGGCGGATTGCGCGCGGGTGCGGAACACGCCGACCGACGCGGCCAGGCGCCTGGCCTCGTCTCGCATCGCGCCGGCCGCCGCCGCCGCTTCCTCGACCAGGGCCGCATTCTGTTGCGTCACCTGGTCCATCTGCGCCACCGCGACGTTGATCTGGCCGATGCCGGCCGTCTGCTCGCTGCTTGCCGACGTGATCTCGCCCATGATGTCCGTGACGCGGTGCACGCTCGCGACGATCTCCTGCATCGTCGCGCCCGCCTGCTCGACGAGCCGGCCGCCCGCCTCCACGCGTTCGACCGAATGCTCGATCAGCCCCTTGATCTCGCGCGCCGCCGCGGCCGAGCGCTGCGCCAGGTTGCGCACCTCCGTCGCCACGACGGCGAATCCGCGCCCCTGCTCGCCCGCGCGCGCCGCTTCCACGGCCGCGTTCAGCGCCAGGATGTTCGTCTGGAACGCGATGCCGTCGATGACGCTGATGATTTCGGCGATGCGGCGCGACGATGCGCTGATCTCGCCCATCGTGCCCACCACTTCGCGGATCACGGCGCCGCCGCGTCCCGCCACGCCGGACGCCGCCTCGGCCAGCGTATTCGCCTGGCGCGCATTGTCCGCATTGTGCTTCACCGCCGACGTCAGTTCTTCCACCGACGCGGCCGTCTCTTCCAGCGACGTCGCCTGCTGCTCGGTGCGGGCCGACAGGTCCTGGCTGCCGGCCGCGATCTGGTCCGACGCCGCCGCGATGGTATCCGTGCCGCGGCGCACTTCGCCCACGATGGCGACCAGCGACCCGTTCATGGCCTGCAGCGCCGCCAGCAACTGGCCGATCTCGTCATGGCGCTCGATGCGCACGTCCTGCGTCAGGTCGCCGGCGGCCACGCTGCGCGCCAGGCGCACGGCTTCGGCCAGCGACGCGCCGATGCCGCGGATGAGCAGCGCGGCCACGAGGGCGCCGGCCAGCGCACCCACCGCGATCAGGGCGATCGACAGGTTGCGCGCGCGCTCGTAGCGCGCCAGGGCCTGGTCGTACTGCGTCCTGGCGAGGTCCTGCTGCAGCTGCACGAGCGCCTGCATGTTCTGTTGCGCGACGAGGAAACGCTCCTTCAGCGGGCCCTTGACGAGGGCGCGGATCCGCTCGACGTCGTTGCCGTGCAGGGCCGCCATGGTCGGCTTGAGGCCGTCCTGCACGAACGCCATGCGGCTGTGGATGAAGGTCTGGGCGAGCGCCTGTTCTTCCGGGCTCAGCGGCGTTGCCTTGTAGCGGTCCCACAAGCTGCTGATCTCGCGGATGCGCCCTTCGACGTCCGCGATCACGGGGCCGTTGTCCGCCTCGGCCGCCAGCGCCGCGCTCGACAGGGCGTTCTGGTTCTGCTGCATCAGCGAGAGGATATGGCCGAGCCGGGAGAGCACCAGCAGCCGGTCGTGGTAGACGGTGCCCAGCGCGGCGTTCGTCGCACCCTGGTTCACGAGGCCGACGGCGCCGACGAGGATGGAAACCGCACTCAACAGTACGGTCAGGAAGATGAGACGGGTCTTGATGCTGAGGTGTTTGGGCATGGGGTAACCGGGATGATGGACGCAATCAAACTGTAGAGCAGTTTGACGGGCGCCGAAACCCCGGTTGTTGCCATCTGACTACAAAATAGTGCAATCCCCTGCTAATACGCAGTCATTTGCACCTAAATAGCCAGCACACTCACCACGCCGGTGCGCCATGCCCAAAACGGTGCGCCGAGGCAAGAGCCGTGCGCGCCGGCGCGGGTGCGGTCGCATGGTCCAGCTTGAACACGCTGACCGCCTCGGCCAGGCTGCGCGCCTGTTCCTGCATGGATTCCGTGGCCGCCGCGGCCTCCTCGACGAGCGCCGCGTTCTGCTGCGTCACCTGGTCCATCTGCAGGATCGCGGCGCCGACCTGTTCGATGCCGGCGCTCTGCTCGCCCGACGCGGCCGAGATCTCGGCCATGATGTCCGACACGCGGCGCACGCTGGCGACGACTTCCTGGATCGTCGTGCCGGCCTCGCCGACGAGACGCGAACCGGTCGCGACCTTCTCGACGGAATCGCCGATGAGTTCCTTGATCTCCCTGGCCGCGCCGGCCGAGCGCTGGGCCAGGGTGCGCACTTCGTTCGCCACGACGGCGAAGCCGCGGCCCTGTTCACCGGCGCGCGCCGCTTCCACGGCCGCGTTGAGCGCCAGGATGTTCGTCTGGAACGCGATGCCGTCGATGACGCCGATGATGTCGACGATCTTCTTGGACGACGCGTCGATCGCGCCCATCGTCTCGACCACTTGCGCGACGACGTCGCCGCCGCGCACGGCCACGGTCGACGCCGACGCCGCCATCTGGTTGCCCTGCCGGGCATTCTCCGCGTTCTGGCGCACGGTGCTCGTCAATTCTTCCATCGATGCCGCGCTCTCTTCCAGTGCGCCGGCCTGCTGCTCGGTGCGCGCCGACAGGTCGTGGTTGCCGGTGGCCACCTCGACGGCGGCGGTGGCGATGGTGTCGGCACCGCTGCGCACGCGCGTCACCAGCGCGTTCAGGTTCGCGTTCATCGTCTGCAGCGCGATCATCAGGTCGCCCGTCTCGTCGCGGCGCTCGACCTCGATCCGCGTCGTCAGGTCGCCCTGCGCGACCGCGTTGGCCACCGCCACCGCCCGGCGCAGCGGGCCGGTGATGCTGCGCGTGAGCCACCATGCCAGCGCCGCGCCCAGCAGCACGGCCGCGATGCCGACGCCGACCAGCAGCAGGCGCCCGCTCGCCGCGATGCCCTCGACGCGCGTCTTGGCGTCGTCGAATCCCGTTTTCTGGTGCTCGGCCAGGTCGGCGGCGGCCGCCTCGTACGCGGCAAGCGCCGGATTCATCTCGGCGTCGGCCGCGCGCTCGATGGCGCTTGCGTCGACGGTGCCGCCATCCTTGAGGGCAAACAGCTTCTTGCGCGCCGTCGTGTACGCCTTGCGCCGCTCGCCGAGGGCCGCGAACAGCCGCTTCCCTTCGCTGCTCGCGACGAGACGCTGCAATTCCCCGTCGATGCGGCTGATCTCTTCGCTGTTCGCCTTCATCTTGACGTTGATGCGCTCGCGATCCTCCGCGTCCACGGCGCGCAGGCGCGCTTCGGTCAGGGCACGGTTGATACGGGTACTGGCCAGCCTGCGGTCGGCCAGGCGGGTCTTGCTGATCGACTCGTCCATGTCCGCGGTCGCGCCGACCACCTGCTGCAGCCGCAGCGCGCCGACGACGGTCAGCAGGGCCGACAGTGCGAGCACGGCGGCGAACGCGAGCCCGAGCCGGGCCCCGATTTTGAGATTCTGGATATTCATGTGCACCTCGACGGAAACGGTAATGCTGCGGATGCGCGCGGCGGGTCGTGGCGGCGGGCCGGAGCGGTGAAAGGGCGAGGATGAGGCCCTCACGTGCCGCGCCTGCGTGGGCGGGGCCGTGTCACGATTCCATGATACACGCCATATTTCTCAATGGAATACTAAGTTGCAGCATCGCAACGCCATTTCGTCGCAGAATGAAGTAAAGCCTGCCGGTATGACGTTAGAATTCCAGATTCCGCTCTGTCAGCGAATGCCATGTCCGCCTCGAATACCACGTTCTCCCCCCGCCGCCGGTTCGTCGCCGCCGCCCTGTCGCTTTCCGGCCTGTTGCTGCCGACGGCACGTGCGGCCGCGCCCGGCCCCGTGCTGCTGGGGATCGACGGTGAATTCGGACTGGACAATTCGACATCGGCCCAGGCCGTCGAACTGGGCATGCGCGCGGCCATCGCCGAGATCAACGCGGCCGGCGGCGTGCTGCGTGGCCGGCCATTGGAAATCGTGACGAAAGACCATCGTTCGATCCCGGCGCGCGGCATCCGCAACATCCAGGAATTCGCGGCGATGCCCGATCTCGTGGCGGTGTTCGGCGGCCGCTTCAGCCCCGTCATCATCGAGGAACTGCCGACGCTGCGCGACACGCGCCTGCTCTTCATGGCGCCGTGGTCGTCGGCCGACGTCATCGTCGACAACGACATGCGCCCGAACTATGTATACCGCCTGTCGCTGCGCGATTCCCTCGCCATGCCGAAGCTGCTGCAGACGGCGCACCGGCGCGGCCTCGACCGCATCGGCCTGCTGCTGACCAACACGTCCTGGGGCCGCAGCAATGCCCAGGCGGCGGCCCGCGCGGCGGAAAAGCTGCCCGCGCTGAAGCTCGTCGGCACGTCGTGGTACAACTGGCGCGACACGAGCCTCGTCGACAATTACCAGCACCTGCGCGCGGCCGGCGCCCAGGCCATCGTCCTCGTCGCCAACGACGACGAGGCGGCGATCCTCGTGCGCGAAGTGGCCGCGCTGCCGAAAGCACAACGCCTGCCGATCCTGAGCCACTGGGGCGTGACGGGCGGCGAGTTCGCGGCCCAGGCGGGCCAAGCGCTGCAGCAGGTCGACTTTTCCGTGATCCAGACCTTCAGCTTCTTCCGCGCCGACCCGGCCCGCGTCAAACGCTTCCTCGCCAGCGCGGCGCAGGTGTCGAAGGTCCGCCGCATCGAGGACATCAAGGGTCCCGTGGGCGCCGCGCACGCCTACGACCTCACGCACATCCTCGCGCTCGCGATCGACCGCGCCGGCAGCACCGACCGCAAGGCCGTGCGCGACGCGCTCGAGCGTCTCGGCACCGTCCACGGCCTCGTCAAGACCTATTCTCCGCCGTTCACGCCGGCCCGCCACGAAGCGCTCGGCCCGGACGACCTGCTGCTGGCGCGCTACCGTGCCGACGGCGTGCTGGTGCCGGCGGGCGACTGACATGATCGACGCATCCGCTCCGGCCAGCCTGGCGCGCCGCTTCGCGAACGCGGCCGCGATCCTGACGGCGGCCGCCGTCCTGCTCATCGCCGGCGTCTCGTTCTGGCTGATCGACCACCAGCGCGCGCAGGCCAACGCCCTGCTGCAGAAACGCGAAGTCGCGTTCCACGCCGAGACGGTCGCCCACAACCTGGACGCCGTGGTCACGCGCCTGCACGAAGTGGGCGCGAGCCCGATCCTGGCCACGGCGCTCGTCGACAGCGCCGGCAAGGAAACCTATCTGACGCCGTTCCTGCACGGCCTGCGCCACATGAACGGCATCCCGCTGCGCCTGGTGTTCACGGACTTCGAGGGCAAGGAGATCGCCGACAACGGCGTCCCCGGCTTCACGGATGCCGACATGGCATGGCTGCGCACGCGTCTGGGAAACGGCGACGAACGCGCCACGCTGCAGACCGGTCCCGACGGCGGGGAGCTGCTCGGCGTCGTGCTGCTGCGCTACCAGCGCACGCGCACGCCGGAGGGCGCCCTGATGTACAAGGTGCGGCTGGCCGACCTGAAGCCGACGTCGTGGGCCATCCTCGCGTCCGGAGCCGTGGACAAGGCGGCGGCCAAGGCGGCCGGCGCGCACGAGATCGCGGCGCCCGTGCCGTTGCCGCCGCGCCTGGCCCACGTGGGCCTCGTGCTGCGCGAGGACGAGCGCCGCCTGCCGCTGCCGCTCGAGACGTCGGGCCCGCAGTACCTCCTGATCCTCGTCGTCGCCTGCCTGCTCGCGCTGATCGTGTTCATCCTCGCGGCGCGGCTGGCGCACGGCCTCACGCGCGACCTGCGCCGCCTGGAGACGTTCTCCGCCAGCCTGGGCGACGACATCGGCACCCAGCGCGCGCCGCTCGAGGGCTCGCGCGAAGTCGCCAGCCTGGCGCGCGCGCTCAACCGCATGCTCGACCGCCTGTACGAACAGCGCGCGCACCTGGAGGAAGAACGCCGCAAGTTCCTGCAGCTCGCGAACAACATCCCGCAGCTCGTGTGGATGGCCGACCCGGACGGCAACATTGTCTGGTTCAACGAGCGCTGGCACGAGTTCACGGGCAGTCCGCCGGGAAGCACCGGCGCCGACGAGTGGCACCGCTACCACGATCCCGAGGTGCTGCCGCAGGTGATGCGGCGCTGGAAGGAAGCCCTCGCCAGCGGCAACATGGCGCAGATGACCTTCCCGCTGCGCGGCGCGGACGGCCGCTACCGCAGCTTCTTCACGTCGGTGGCGCCGCTGCGCGACGAGGCCGGCCACATCGTCCAGTGGTTCGGCACGTGCACCGACGTCACGCCGCTGGAACGGGCGGAACGCGCCGTGCGCTACAGCGAGGAGCGCCTGCAGCAAGGCCTCGTCGCCGCCCGCATGGCCGTGTGGGAACGCGATCCGGACAGCGGCCAGGTCACCTTCTCGGCCAACCTGCACAGCGTGTTCGGCAAGAACTGGCGCAACATCGCCGAGCTGCAGAAGCTCGTCCATCCGGACGACCGCCAGCCCCTGCGCGACACGGTCGAGCAAGCCATCCGCGCCGGCGGCGAATACCGCGCCACGCCGCGCATCCGCCGCGCCGACGACGGCCGCCTCGCGTGGATCGACCTGCGCGGCCGCCTCGGCCTCGGCGCCGACGGCCGCAGCACCGTCGTGCACGTCGTCGCGATCGACATCACGGAGCGCAAGCGCGCGGAAGAAGCGCTGCAGCTGGCCGACCGGCGCAAGGACGAATTCCTCGCCATGCTGGCGCACGAACTGAGGAACCCGCTGGCGCCGATCTCCAGCGCGGCCGACATGCTGCGCCTGGCCTATGCGGGCGAGCCGCGCGTGAAGCAGATCAGCGACATCATCGCGCGCCAGGTCACGCACATGCGGCACATCGTGAACGACCTGCTGGACGTCTCGCGCGTCACGCGCGGCCTCGTCGCCGTGGCCAGGCAGCCGATCGACCTGCGCCGCGTCGTCGCGGAGGCCGCAGAACAGGTCCGCCCGCTCGTCGACGCGCGCCGCCACGGGCTCGACGTCGCGCTCGGCGAAGCGCCCGTGATGGTGGACGGCGACCACACGCGCCTCGTGCAGGTGGTCGCGAACCTGCTCACCAACGCGGCGAAATACACGCCGGAGGGCGGACACATCGAGGTCGAACTGGAAGCCGCCGACGGCCACGCCTTCCTGGCAGTGCGCGACAACGGCAACGGCATCGGTCCCGACCTGCTGCCCGTCGTGTTCGACCTGTTCACGCAAGGCTCGCGCACGCTCGACCGCGCCCAGGGCGGCCTGGGCCTGGGCCTCGCGCTCGTGCGCAAGCTCGTCGAACTGCACGGCGGCCAGGTCGACGCCGCCAGCGCCGGCCCGGGGCGCGGGAGCACGTTCACCGTCACGCTGCCGCTGCTGCCGATCACCGAACCGGCCTGACAAATTCGGGGTCAGAGCACGTTTTTTCTTAAATTCGGGGTCAGAGCACATTTCGTATCAATGTTTTCGGCTTAACCGTCAACGCGCCCGATGGCGATGGCAGGGTTCTATCCGAGAGCGACTGCACGGCGACCGTCGGACCGTTCTTGCTGCAGAACAATTTCTCAAAAATGTGCTCTGACCCCGAATTGCGCCGAAAATGTGCTCTGACCCCGAATTGCGGCTGAACCGCATTTGACCCGCTGGTGATTGGGTTTCTGCGCCGCATTGGTTTGACGGCATGGGTGGATCGGGGGACCATGGCTCCAACGTCAACGCGCCCGCTTCGTCCATGCCTGTCTCGTCCCCGCCCCAGCTCGGCCTCGTCTGCATCACCGTCTCGAAAGACATCCGCTACCGCACCGTGACGCGCAAGCGCCTGCTGGAGCAGTCGGACGACGGCCAGCGCAAGCTGCTCGACGACATCTACCGCGACAACCTGCAGACGCTGGACGGCGCGCTGCAATTCTGCCGCCGCAACGGCATCCGCCTGTACCGCATCCCGTCGTCGATCTTTCCGTTCTTCGACGAGGACATCGGCCGCGCCGTGATGCAGCCCCTCGCGCCCGCGCTCGCGCGCACGGGCCGGCGCGCGACGGAACTCGGGCTGCGCCTCGTGATGCATCCGGACCAGTTCGTCGTGCTCAGTTCCGACTCGCCCGACGTCGTCGCCAACAGCGTCAAGATCCTGCAGATGCACGCCGACCTCATGGACTTGCTGGAGCAACCACGCTCGCCGTGGGCGCTGCTCGAGATCCACGGCGGCAAGGCCAACCGCAGCGACGCGCTGGTCGAGCGCATCCGCGCACTCCCCGATGCGATCCGCCTGCGCCTGTGCCTGGAGAACGATGAATACTCATACGGCGCGGCCGAGATCCACGACGTGTGCGTGCACGCCGGCGTGCCGATGGTGTTCGACGCGCACCACCACATCGTGCACGACAAGCTCGCCAGCTACGACGACCCGAGCGTGGCCGCGATGCTCGCCGCGGCGCGCGCGACGTGGCCCGTGCCCGAGCACCAGGTCGTCCACATCTCGAACGGGCGCGATGGATTCAACGATCGCCAGCACGCTGACCTGATCACGACGATGCCGGCGGCGTATGTGGAGGCGCCGTGGATCGAGATCGAGGCCAAGCTGAAGGAAGAGGCGATCGATGGATTGAGGAGCTGGGCGGCTAGCGGTTGACCGTCCCCATCGCCCCTTCCGGATACCGCGTCCCCGCCGCCGCCCCGCGCGGGAAGATCGCCTCCAGCTCCGTCATCTGCGCCGGCCCGAGGTCGATGTCGACGGCCTCCACGTTCTCCTCGAGGTATGTGCGGCGCTTGGTCCCGGGAATCGGCACGATGTCCGGTCCCTGCGCCAGCACCCACGCGAGCGCCAGCTGGCCCGGCGTGCAGCCCGCCTCGCGCGCCAGTTCGCGCACCTTGTCGACGAGGACGATGTTCTTCGCGAAGTTCGCGCCCTGGAAACGCGGGCTGTTGCGGCGGTAGTCGTCGGGCGCGAAATCGTCCGGCGTGCGGATCTCGCCCGTGAGGAAGCCGCGGCCCAGCGGACTGTAAGGCACGAAGCCGATGCCGTGGCGGCGGCACGCATCCAGCACACCGCCCTCCTCCTCCGGGTCTCTCGTCCACAGCGAGTATTCGCTTTGCAGCGCAGTCACCGGATGCACTTTCACGGCGCGCTCGATCGTCCGTACCGACGCCTCGGACAGGCCCACGTAACGCACCTTCCCCGCGCGCACGAGGTCCGCCAGCGCGCCCATCGTGTCCTCGATGGGCGTGGCCGGGTCCACGCGGTGCTGGTAATACAGGTCGATCGTGTCGATGCCGAGCCGCCTGAGGCTCCCCTCGCATGCGGCGCGCACGTACTCGGGCCGGCCGGAGACGCCGAAATCGCCCGGATTCTCGGGCGTTCTCCTGACGCCGAACTTGGTCGCGATGACGAGTCCCTCGCGCCGCCCGCGGATCGCGCGGCCCAGCAATTCCTCGTTCGTGTGCGGGCCGTACATATCGGCGGTGTCGAACAGCGTGACGCCCAGGTCGATGGCGCGGTGGATCGTCGCGATGGATTCGGCGTCGTCGCGGTTGGCGTAGAAATCGCTCATGCCCATGCAGCCGAGACCGATGGCTGACACGTGCAAACCCTGGTTGCCCAGCTGGCGAGTCTTCATCGCGGTCCCCCGTGACAGTCGATGGCCGTGACGATAACCGTTTTATGGCCACCGCGGCACACGGGACGCGGCCGGTTTATGATGATGCATCGAAGCATCCTCCACATCCAAAACATGATCGTTCGCGACCGCCCCTCGGCCCTGCGCCTGTTCTTCATCATGCGCGGGTCGATCCTGCCGCGCATCTGGATGCACCTCGCGGTCAGTACGCTGCTGGCAGTCGTCGTCACCTGGACCGATGGCCAGTTCGGCCACCACAAGCTGCATTTCACGACGACGCCGTTCACACTGATGGGGCTTCCCCTCGCGATCTTCCTCGGCTTCCGCAACAACGCCGCCTACGACCGCTACTGGGAAGGCCGCAAGCAGTGGGGAGAACTGATACTGCGCAGCCGCAGCCTCGCGCGCCAGTGCCTGTCGCTCGTCGCGCCCGGTCATCACGACGCCGACGATCCGCATGTTCGCATCATCCGCCGCGCCATCGCGTACGCACACGCGCTGCGCCACCGCCTGCGCGGCGACACCGACGGCAACGCCGACGTCGCGCCCTGGATCGCACCCGCCGAATGGGAACGCATGCGCACGCAGCCGAACCTGCCGTACGCACTGATGCTGGAAATGGGCGCCGACCTTGGTACCTGCCTGCGCACGGGCCGCCTGGACGCCTGCCTCGCACCGTCCATCGACGCGAGCTTCTCGGCGATGACGGCGGTGGCCGCGTCGTGCGAGCGCATCCGCGGCACGCCGATCCCGTTTTCATACACCCTGCTGCTGCACCGCACGGCGTACCTGTATTGCTTCCTGTTGCCGTTCGGCCTCGTGGACACGATCGGCTACCTGACGCCCCTCGTCTCGGCCATCGTGGCCTACACCTTCTTCGGCCTGGACGCCCTCGGCGACGAGCTCGAGGAACCCTTCCGCGCGTCCGACAACGGCCTGCCGCTCGAGGCCCTGTGCCGCACGATCGAGATCGACCTGCGCACCGCACTGGGCGACCGCGACCTGCCGCCCCCGCTGCAGCCGGAAAACTACCGGCTCAGCTGATTCACTTGACGTCGAGCTGGAACGGCGCGGCCGGCAGGTCGTCCGCGCCGAACAGGTTCACGAACGGCGCGTCGGCCCACGCGTAGCGCACGCGCGTGACGTCTTGCGTGCCGGCGCCCGGCAGGACAACGGTGTCGCCGACAGCACGCGCCTCCGCGTAGCGGCACGTCGCGCCCGCGCACACCTCGAACGCGTTGGCGCGGTCGGACGAATACGTCGCCAGGCCGCCGCCCGTATCCTTGAACGTCACGACGATGTCGCCGCCCTTGCGCTGCGCCGACACGGCCGTCGGGCTGCCGGGGATCGTCTTTTCGCCGTACGCGACGGCGCGCGCCGCGCGCGCGAGGCGTTCGCCGACGAGCGTCTTCTGCGTCGGGTGGATGTCGAAGCGGTCGCCCACGTCGATCGTGACGGCCAGGCCCGCGTGCGGGTCGTTCGCCACCGCGGCCGCCTGCGCGTCGCGCAGCTCGGCCCAGCCGGACTGGCCGGGCGTCTTCGCGGGCGAGCCATACGACGTCAGTTGCACGACGAAGAACGGGAGTGCCGGCTGGCCGAAGCGCTGGCGCCAGTCGCGCATCAGCAGCGGCAGCAGCGTGCGGTATTCCTGCGCCGCGCCGGCGTTCGATTCGCCCTGGTACCACGCCGCCAGCTTGAATTTATAGCCGACCAGCGGCGCGATCATGCCGTTGTACAGCGTGGTCAGGCTCGTCGGCACGGACCACGGCGCCGGCGGCACGGACTGGCCTTTCATGGCGCCGCCGCGCTGGACCTTCCACGCGGCCGGCAGCGGGATCGCCTGGCCGTCCGCGAGTCCGATGCTGCGCTTGTCCACCGGTCCCGACAGGCCGCCGCCCTGGCCGCCGCTCAGCACGCGCATCGCGATCACGTTGCGGCCCGGCTTGAACACGCCCGCCGGCACGTCGTAGTCGCGCCACATCCATCCCGTGCTGACGCCGCCCACGCGCACGCCGTTGACCCACGTCGTGTCGTACGTGTCGACGGGGCCCAGGTGCACCGCGTTCGCGGCCTTTGCCTGCGCTTCCGTCAGGGTGATCGTCGTGCGATACCACGCGACACCATCGAAGTCCTTGAAGCCGGCCACGCCGCTGTCCTTCCACGATCCGGTCGGCGTGACGGTGGGCCATGCGCTGTCGTCGAAGTCCGGCGCGATCCACGCACGCTGCGCGGCGGCCGCCGGGTCGTGCGCCGTCCACCAGGCCTCGTTGCGGGCGTCCTCGGCGCGCATGCCGGCCACCGGGTCGGCGCCGTACTGCTTGACGGCGTCGACGCCGGCCGTGTAGTCGCTCACAGTGCGCAGCGATTCCCCGCCGATCCAGCCCTGGATCGTCGTGCCGCCCCAGCTCGCGTTGACGAAGCCGACGGGCACCTTGTAGCTGCCCTGCAGCGAGCGCGCCATGAAATAGCAGACGGCCGAGGCGTCGCCGATGGTGTCCGGCCCCGCGACCTTCCACGCGACCGGGCCCTTGAGTTCATCCTGCGGCGCCGCCGTGCTGTTCTTTTCCACGTTCAGGAAACGGATGCGGTCATTGGCCGCCGTCATGGTCGTGGACCACGCGTTGGTCGCGTTGTGCACGGCGAATTCCATGTTCGACTGGCCCGAGCACAGGTAGACGTCGCCGACGAGGATGTCGGTGCGGCTGACCGTCTGGCCGCCCGAGGCGACCGTCAGCGTGTACGGTCCGCCGGCCGGCTGCGGCGGCAATTGTGCCTTCCACTTGCCGCGCGCATCGGCGGTGCCGTTCACGGTGCGTCCGCCCAGCGTGACGCTCACCTTGCTGCCGGCGCCGGCCGTGCCCCACACGGCAATCGGCTGGTCGCGCTGCAGGACCGCGTGGTCGGCAAAAATACGGGCCAGGCCCAGTTCGGCCGCCTGCCCCGGCAGGCAGGCGCTTGCCGCCGCGAGCGCCAGCAGGCGTGCGGCCATCTTCGTAGTCTCCATCATCTTTCCTCGTCGTTGTTGGCGCAGATGTTTGCGCTTTTCATTTTTTCTTAGGAAATGATGTTATACCAACGGCGAGGCAAAGGCAGCAAAAAAACGCCAGCCCGCAGGCTGGCGCTTCATTGTGGAGCGGAGCGATCAGTAGCCGCGGCTGCCGGTGCCCTGGCTGCCGCTGGTGGTGCTGGAGCTGGTGCCGGTGCCCGCTGCGCCCGTGCCGGTCGCGCTGGTGCCCGTGCCCGAGCCGGAACCCGTGCCGCTCATGCCGCTCGAACCGGACAGGCCGGTGCCGCTGGCGCCGGTGCTGCCGCTCATGCCGCTGGTGCCCGACGAGCCGGAACCGGTGGTGCCGGTCGCGCCGCTCGAGCCGCTCGAACCGGTGCCGGTGCCGGTGCCGGTCGGCGGCGTGGTCGTGCCGGTGCCCGTGCCCATGCTGCCGCCGGTGCCGGTACCCATGCTGCCCGACGTACCGCTGCCGCCGCTGGTGCCGGTGCCGGTGCCCATGCTACCCGACGAGCCCGAGGTGCCCTGGGTATCCTGGCTGCCGCTCGACGACGAACCGCTGCTGGTGGAACCGCTGCTGCCGCTCGCACCGGTGCTCGAGCTGCCGGCGTTGCTCTTCTTATGGTGTTTCTTCTTGGTGTGTTTCTTGGTGGTCGAGCTGCCCGACGCCGACTGATCCTGCGCGGTCGCGCTGCTGCCCGACGACGAGCCGGTCTGCGCCTGCGCGTTCACCGTACCGAACATCGCCACCGTGACGGCAGCACCCAGCAGGCCCTTCAGTAACTTATTCATTTTCATGTCTTTCTCCTCAGAGAATGGATTTGGGGCAAAAAAGCTCTGCAATATCAAGAAGATACTGTGGAGGCGGAGTTTAAAGACATCGCCATGAAGGGTGCGCGCGTTAGCCGCGCGGAAACAAAAATCAGTCGGCCCCGGCCGCCTGCGCCGCAAGCGTACCCATCCGCGTGTACAGGTCGAGGATGTTGCTCTTGTCGTCCGGATAAACGCGGTTGGACAGGAACACGTAGAACGACTTCGACCGCGGATCCACCCACAGGATGCAGCCGGTGAACCCGGTATGACCATAGCTGCCGACCGGATACACGGTGCCGCGCGGGCGTTTGGCGTACGGCGAGTCGATGTCCATGCCGAGGCCGCGCTTCGCCAGGCCTTGCGGCGATTGCACCGTCGTCAGCAGGCGCACGCTGTCCGGGCTCAGGATGCGTACGCCGTCCAGCACGCCGCCCGCCAGCAGCATGCGGGCGAAGCGGGCCACGTCGCCGACGGTCGTGAACACGCCGGCCGAGCCCGCCACGCCACCCATGCGGCGCACCGTCGGGTCGTGCACGACGCCGCGCAGCAGCTGCCCTGGGTCGAGGTCGCCGTGCGCGCCCTTCCCGTCGTCGCTGCCCACCTGGGTCGGCGCGATCGTCTCGACGTCGACCCGGCGCAGCGGCAGATAGCCCGTGTTGCGCATGCCCAGCGGCGCGTAGATGTGGGACTGCGCGTAGTCGTCCAGCGGCGTGCCCGTGACCTTTTCGACGACCTGGCCCAGCAGCACGTAATTGATGTCGGAATAACGGAAGAACGTGCCCGGCGCATGCGTGACGGCCTGGTCGCACGCAAGCTTGTGCGCGGCCACGCCGCCTTTCCACGCGGGGTCGGCCGGCAGCCCGGCGGGCAGTCCCGAACTGTGCGTGAGCAATTGCCGGATCGTGATCGTTTCCTTGCCGCCCTTTCCACAGTCGGGAAAGTACTTGACGAGCTTGTCGTCCAGGCCGATGCGCCCCTGCTCGGCCAGGATCAGCACGGACGGCGCCGTGGCCAGCACCTTCGTCAGCGACGCGGCGTCGAACGTCGTCGCCGTCGTGACCGGCGCCGCATCCGGTTCATAGGTCAGGCGGCCGTAGGCGCGTTCGTAGACGGCGTCCTCGTGCTCCAGGTGGAACACGGCGCCGGGCAGCTTGTGTGCATCGATGGCGTCCTCGATGGCCGCGTCGATCTGCGGGAAGCGGCTCACGTCGAGCCGGGGGACGTCGGCCGCGGGCGCGCGCGGTGCACGGCCCGGCAGGGCGCAGCCGGCGGCAAGCACGGCGATGCCGGCGGCCGCAAGAAGCGGGTAAATACGCATATTGGACAAGGGATGATGCCCTGGAGACATTGTTCAACAGGCCATCATATGCCGATCCGGACCGTGGCGCACGCGAAAAATTCGATCGGCGTATCATGAGGCGATGAATGCACCGATGATGCCCTTCTCGATACTCGACCTCGCCCCGATCACCGAAGGCAGCGACGCTGCCGAATCGTTCCGCCGCACGCTCGACCTCGCGCAGCACGGCGAACGCTGGGGTTACCACCGCTTCTGGCTCGCCGAACACCACGGCATGCCGGGCATCGCCAGCGCGGCGACGGCGGTGCTGATCGCCCACGTGGGCAACGGCACCTCCACCATCCGCCTCGGCGCCGGCGGCATCATGCTGCCGAACCATTCTCCGCTCGTCATCGCCGAACAGTTCGGCACGCTCGAATCGCTGTTCCCGGGCCGCATCGACCTGGGCCTCGGCCGTGCGCCCGGTTCCGACCACGCGACGGCACGGGCCCTGCGCCGCAATCTCGCGTCCGACGCGGACGAATTCCCGCAGGACGTCGTGGAACTGATGGATTATTTTGCGGACGCCCCGCGCCGCCACGTGCGCGCCGTGCCCGGCGCCGGCCTCAAGGTGCCCGTGTGGATCCTCGGCTCCAGCCTGTTCGGCGCGCAGCTGGCCGCGATGCTGGGCCTCCCGTACGCGTTCGCGTCGCATTTCGCGCCGCAGATGATGATGCAGGCCATCGAGATCTACCGCACCAACTTCCGCCCCTCGGCGCAGCTCGACAAGCCGTATGTGATGCTCGGCTTTAACGTGTTCGCCGCCGAGACGGATGCGGAAGCCCAGTGGCGCGCGACGTCCATGCAGCAGGCGTTCGTGAACCTGCGCAGCGGCCATCCGACGCGCCTGAAACCGCCCGTCGAAGGCTATCTCGACCTGCTCGGTCCGGCGGAGCGCGGCATGCTCGACGGCGTGCTGTCGTGTTCGGCAATCGGCTCGCCCGAGACGGTCGCACGGCAGATCAGGGACTTCATCGCGCGTACGGGCGCGGACGAGCTGATGATCACGTCGCAGATCCACGATCACGCGGCGCGCCTGCGCTCGTACGAGATCGCGGCGGAGATCCGGCGCAACGGTGACCTGGCGAACATTCAACCGGCGCGGCCTTAGCCACACTGTCCTCCATGAACTGTCATGGAGGACTTATGAAAATCCAACTCATCGCCGCAACCCTGATGCTCTCGCTCGCCTCGACGGGCATCGCCCATGCAAAACCCAGCTGCGTGAAAGGCGCCATCGTCGGCGGCGTCGGCGGGCACGTGGCCGGCAAGCATGGCCTGCTGGGCGCGGCTGCCGGCTGTGCCATCGGCCACCACATGGCCAAGAAGCAGGAGAAGGAGCGGCAACGGCAGGCGCAGGCTGCAAACAACCCGCAGCCGGCGCCGCGCAAGTAACGTCAGGCGTCCCCCGTCCCCGCCTGCAGCGCGTCGATCACACGGCGCGTCGAGCGCACCTTCCCCATGACGGGGAAGATGTGCCCGCAGGCGAACCGGTGCGCGTCCGCCGCCATGCTGCTCATCGCATCCTCGACGAAGACGAGCTCGTAGCCGCGGTCGAACGCGGCGCGCGCCGTCGACTCGACGCCGAAGTTGGTGGCGATGCCGCCGAGGACGATGGTCTTGATGCGGCGCCGGCGCAGCAGCTGGTCCAGCTCCGTGCCGTAGAAGGCGCCCCACTGGCGCTTCGTCACGACGATGTCCTGCGCCTGCACCTGCGCGTCCGGCGCCAGTAGCGATGCGTCCGGCGGCGGCGCGGGCGTGCCCGGCTTGCGCAGCGGCGCGTCGGCAGGCGGCAGCTGCAACTCGTCGACGAGCACGCGCACGAAGATCACCATGCCGCCGCGGTCGCGCATTTCGCCCGACAGCAGCACGCAATTGCCCACCACCTGCTCGGCCGTGTACGGCGCCAGGTCGCGTTTCACATTACTGTTCTGCAAATCGATCAGCACCAGGGCGGTGCGGCCGATGTCGATGTCCAGGTCGCTCATGTAAGGTCCTCCTCGCCGCGCAGTATCCGTCAGCCGTGATTTGGGTGGCGCCGGTTTCCGCTGTGCTACATTCCAGCATCATGCAAAGAACCGCCATCGCCGCCTTGTGCGCCCTGCTGGCAGGCTGCGCCAGCCAGCCCGCCCTCACCGACTACACCGTCAATTCGGGCGCCCAGCGGAGTAGCGCGCAGCAGGCGCTGTCGTTCGACCATGCCGACCTGAGCCTGCGCATCGATCCGGACAGCCGCAGCCTGCGCGGCGACGCGACGCTCACCTTCAGCACCAGCGCGCCGCTGGACAGCATCGAGCTCGACCTGGACCGCAACCTGCCGATCGACGCCATCGCTGTCGACGGCCAGCCGCTCGCGGCCGACCGGTGGCGCAATCCGGACGGCAAGCTGACGATCGATTTGCCGCAGCGCCTGGAACCGGGCCGGCAGATCAAGATCCGCGTGACGTACCACGGCGAACCGCACGTGGCGAAACGGGCGCCGTGGGACGGCGGCTTCGTGTGGGCGCGCACGCCGGACGGCAAGCCGTGGGTCGCGAGCGCCGTCGAAGGCGAAGGCTGCGACCTGTTCTGGCCCTGCATCGACCACCCCATGGGCAAGCCGAAGGTCGTCGACGAACACATCACCGTGCCCGCGCCGCTCGTGGCCGCGGGCAATGGCGTGGCCACCGGCATGACGGAAGCCAACGGCTGGCGCACGTGGCACTGGCGCGCAAAGTACCCGAGCACCTACGGCATCGCCATCAACGTGGGCCCGTACGAGGTGCTGTCCGGCGAATACCGCAGCCGCTACGGCAATACGATCCCGCTGCGGTTCTGGTACCTGCCGCAGAACAAGGCGCATGCGCGAGACCTGTTCTCGGAATTCCCGAAGATGCTGGACTTCTTCGAATCGACGATCGGACCCTACCCGTTCGCCGACGAAAAGATGGGTGTCGTGGAGACGCCGCACAAGGGCATGGAGCACCAGACCATCAACGCCTACGGCAACAAATACGTCAAGACGCCGTACGGCTACGACGACCTGCTGCAGCACGAATTCGCCCACGAATGGTTCGGCAACCAGCTCACGAATGCCGACTGGGACGACATGTGGCTGCACGAGGGCCTCGGCTCGTACATGCAGCCGCTGTACCTGCAATACCTGCACGGCGACCAGGAATATTTCGCCGCGCTGATGCAGCAGCGCGCGAGCATCCGCAACAAGGCGCCGCTCGTCTCGGGCAAGCACAAGCGCGAGGAAGACGTCTACGACCTCAAGCGCGGCGGTCCGGGCGGCGACATCTACACGAAGGGCTCGCTCGTGCTGCACACCTTGCGCGGCCTGATCGGCGACGCCGCCTTCTTCCGCGCCGTGCGCGAGCTCGTGTACGGCACGCCGGACCCGCGCCCCGGTCGGTTCTCTCCGCGCTATGCGACGACGCCGGAGTTCATCGCCATCGCCCAGCGCGCGAGCGGACGCGACCTCGGCTGGTTCTTCCAGGCCTATATGTACCAGGCCGCCCTGCCCGAGCTCGTGGCCACCCGCCGCGGCGACACGCTGGACCTCGCGTGGAAGACGGCCGCCAACACGCCATTCCCGATGCCGCTCGACGTGCGCGTGGACGGGCGCATCGTCACCCTGCCGATGGCGGACGGCCGCGGCAGCATCGCGCTGCCGCCGCACGCGACGGTCACGGTCGATCCGCAGTCGAAGATCCTGCGGCGCGAGAAGCGGTTCGAGGTGTTCCAGCGCTACCAGGAGCAGTTGCAGAAACAGACGAAGCCCTAGGCCTGCATGTGCTTCAATGCCTCGCGCCGGGACAGCGGCGACAGCTTGTCCTCGTGCGCCGCCACGAACGCGCGCACCGCGGCGCCATCCCAGCGCGCGTAATCGCGCAGCGCCCAGCCGATCGCCTTGCGGATGAAGAATTCCGTCTCGGGGGCGAGTGCCGTCGCGTAGCCGAACAGGCGGTCGCGGTCCGTCTCCAGGCGCCAGCCCAGCTGGTGCAGCATCGCGGCGCGGCGCACCCAGAAGCTGGCGTCGGCAATCCAGTCGTCCATGATGGACTGTCCCTGCGTGGCGAACAGGACCTCGCCGAGCACGCTCGTGAGGCCATCCACCGTGTCCCACCACGGGTCCGTCTCCAGCAGCGCGCGCAGGTCCGCCACGTGTTCGGGCGACAGCAGCCGGCGGTGCCGCGCGAGCAGGTCGATCGCCGTGTAGCGGTATTCGCGCTCGGGCCGCTGCCACAGCCGGCCGGCCGCCTCCAGCAAGGCGTCCGGCGACGCCCACGGCCGCGCGACGAGCGGCTTCACCGCCGCGCGGCGCACGGGCGCCGGCAGGCCCAGGAACGCGAACTGGTCCAGCATGTAGGCCCGCATGCCGACGGCCCGCGCCGGATCGGCCAGCGGGGCCAGCACATCGGCCACCTCGTCGGCAAATGTCATTGCAGGGCCTTGCCCTCGACGTCGATCCGGCGCACCTCACCCAGGTTCAGCGCGCGGATCGGCGCCTCGATCCTGCTCATGTCGCCGACGACGATCCACACGGGCTGCCGCGGCAGCACGACGCGCGCGGCCAGCGCGTTCAGTTGCGCGGGCGTGACGGCCAGCGCCGTCGCCGTGTACGTGTTGTAGTAATCCTCGGGCAAGCCATATTGCAGGATCGTCGCGTAGGCGTTGCTGAGCTGGCCGACCGTCTCGAACGAACCGGGCAGGCCCAGCGTCTCGTTGGCCTGCGCATCCTGCAGTTCGCGCGGCGTTACGGGGCGTGCGTTGCCCAGTTCGGCGTACTGGCGCGCCAGCTCGCGCAGCGCGTCGGCCGTCTTGTCCGTCTGGACGGGCGAATCGCTGTAGAAGATGCGCTGCCCGCGCGCCGCGACGAGCGACGAGCCGACGCCGTACGACCAGTGTTTGTCCTCCCGCAGATCCATGTTCAGGCGCGAACTGAATGTGCCGCCGAACACGTCGTTGAGCAGGTTCAGCGCCACGGCATCCGGCGTGTTGCGCGGCGGTGCCAGCTGGGCGCCCACGATATTGCTCTGCAGCGCGCCGGGCCGGTCGATGAGGTAGATCGTCGTGCCGGCCGGCTGGTCGACCTTGGTCACCTCATGCGCAGGCAGGGTGCCGGCCTTCCACGCGCCGAACGCGCGTTCCAGCAGCGGCGTCAGTTCGGCCAGGGTCGTGTCGCCCACGACGAGCAGGGTCGCGTTGTTCGGCTTGAACCACGCGGCGTGATAGCCCACGAGATCGGCACGCGTCATGCGCGCGACCGCGGCTTCCGTGCCGGTACCCGTCAGCGGCAGGGAATACGGGTGGCCGGGGCCGTACAGCAGCGGCGGCAGCACGCGCAAGGCCATCAGGCGCGGGACCGTCTGCTCGCGCTGGATCGCAGCGAGCCGCGTCTTGCGCACGCGCTCGAAGTCCGGCTGCGGAAAGGCCGGGCGCAGCGTGAGGTCGGCGTACAGCCCCAGCGCCCGCGCCAGGGTCGGCTTGAGCACGTTCATGTTGACGAATGCGCCGTCCAGGTTGATCGACGTGCCGAACGACGCACCCAGCGCTTCCAGTTCGCGGCTGATCTGCAAGGCGCTGCGCGACGTGGTTCCCTCTTCCAGCATGCGCAGCGTCAGGCTTGCCAAGCCCGGAAAGGCCTGCGAATCCGACGCGAACCCGCCATTCAACATCAGAGACAGATTGATCACGGGCGCGCCATGGCGCTCGGCCAGCACGACCTGCATGCCATTGGACAGCGTCGTCTTCTGCATGGACGGCAGCCTCAAGGCTTCCGGATGGCCTGCCGGCGGCCCCTTGCTGCGGTCCACCGTGGATGCCCCTGCCGCGAGCCCCGTCGGGAAGGGATCGACTTCCAGCACGTAGTCGCCGTCGGCCAGCCAGTCCTGCATGGCCTTGCGCACCGCGGCCGGCGTCGCGTCCTTGATGCGCTGCAGGTAGACCTTGTAGCAGTCCGGATTGCCCGTGTACGTGGCGCAGCGGGCCAGCACGTCGCTCTTGCCGCCGAAGCCGCCCACGCGCTCGACGGCGCGCGCGTGCTGCGCAAGGATCGTCGTCTGCGCGAGACGCAGCTCGGCCGCTGTCGGGCCGGATGTCATCAGCGCACGCAATTCCTCGTCGGCCAGCGTTTCCATGCGCGTGACGTCGCTTGCCGGCGCGCCCGGCCTTGCCGTCAGGTTGATGCCGAACTGGCCCGCGATCTCGTTCGAATCGTTGCCGGTGCCGACCGACGTGGCCAGCTGTTCCTTCACGACGAGCCGCTGGTACAGCCGCGACGTCTTGCCGCCGCCCAGGACCTGCGCGGCGAGGTCGAGCAGCGGCTCTTCCGGCGTGTCGGCGCCGGGCACGTTCCACAGGCGGTAGATGCGCGCCTGCGGGACGCGGTCTTGCACCTGGCTCCGGTGCGTGCCGCTGCGCTTCGCGACCCAGGCCTGTTGATGGGCTTGCGGTGGGCCGGGAGGAATATCTCCGTAGTATTTTTCGACTTTTTCGCGCGCCTGCTGCGGCGTGATGTCGCCGGCCAGCACGAGCACGACATTGTTCGGGCCGTAGTGGCCCTTGAACCAGTCGGTGACGTCCGTCATCGACGCCGCGTCGAGATCGGCCATCGCCCCGATCACGGTCCACGAATACGGGTGATTGGCCGGCCACGTGTTCTCCGTGACGATCTGCTCGACGATGCCGTACGGCTGGTTCTCGCGTTGCCGCTTCTCGTTCTGGACGACGCCCCGCTGCAGGTCGAGTTTCTTCTGATCCAGTACACCCAGCAAATGGCCCATGCGGTCGCTCTCGGCGAACAGCGCGTAGTCGAGCATCGAGGTCGGCACCGTCTCGAAGTAATTCGTGCGGTCCTTGTTCGTCGTGCCGTTCAGGTCGGTGGCGCCGATCCCCTCCAGTGCCGACAGGAATGTCTTATTAAAATTGGCGCTGCCGGAAAACATCAGGTGCTCGAACAGGTGCGCGAAACCCGTCTTGCCGGGCTTTTCGTTCTTCGAACCCACGTGGTACCACGTGTTGACGGCCACGACGGGCGCCTTGTGGTCTTCGTGCACGATCACCGTCAGGCCGTTCTTCAGAACAAATTTCGTGTACGGAATATCGGGAATGGGGATGTCGATGGCGGCATCGCGTGCCGGCGCCGGCGCGGCCAGGGCAGACATCAAGACGAACGACGAAACGAAGGCGAAACGCATGCGGGTCTCCTGATGGGATGGACTGCCGCGCTCATTCTAAGCCAAGAAATATTGCCAGGCTTGTCGGCCTGGACTGACAAACAGTCCGGGCACGGTCCGCTGCAAGAATCATGCATGGGGCGTATCATTGAGGCTGGCAATCAGCAAGGAGAAGCTCATGAATCAACGACGCTCTTTCCTCAAAAGTTCCGCCGTCCTCGCATCGGTGCTCGGTGCACCCGCCATCCGGACCAGCGCCAAGACCCTGCCGGATGCGCCTGTCACCCCTGTCGCGCCGAACGAGCGCATCGTGCGCCTGTACAACACGCATACGGGCGAAAGCCTGCGCACCATTTTCTGGGCCGAGGGTGAATTCATCCCCGAGGCCATGCAGGACATCAACAAACTGCTGCGCGACCACCGCAACAACAAGATCTCGGCCATCGATCCGAAGCTGCTCGTCTTGCTGGACCGCATCAGCGCCCAGTACGGCAGTCACCCGACGGTGCACGTGATCTCGGGTTATCGCTCGCCGGAAACGAACGAGATGCTGCACGAAAAGACGGGCGGCGTGGCCAAGCACAGCCTGCACATGGAAGGCAAGGCCATCGACGTGCGCATTCCCGGCCAGGACCTGGCCAAGCTGCACAAGATCGCGATGGCGCAGAAGGCGGGCGGGGTCGGCTATTACCCCGACTCGCAGTTCGTGCACATGGACGTCGGCCGCGTGCGGTACTGGTGACCATGCGCCGGGCCGCCGCGTGGGTGTTGTCGGCGCTGCTGGGTGCGCTGTGGGACGTCCTTGCAGCGGCGCCGGCGCACGCCCAGGCGGCGCCCGACGACCAGGGTATTCAGACGGTCACGGTTACCTACACGCGCGATCCCGTCGACAAGTCCTACCGCAAAATGATCCGCGGCATGGAGCGGTTCCAGCGCGAGCATGCGCTGGCGCCGCAGGCCACGCTGCGCTTCCGCCTGCTGCCCCGCTCGCCGACCGTGGACATGCATGGCATCACCTTGCGCGTCATCGGCGACCACATCGCCGTGCCGGTCCCTGTCGCGTCGGACAACAGTTTTACGCTGCCGCGCAACGACCAGGCGCTGAAGGAAGACGCGGCCGTCGTCGCCAACCGCAAGACGACGAGCATGACGTGGCGTGCGCAAGTGATGACGCCCGGCCTGCCGCCCGGCACGCGCCGGCTCGGGGACTTGCGTCTGGAATGTCTTGTCGGCATGGAAGCCGGGCTCGTATCGAACAGCTCGCCGCTGTTCGGCTGGATCTCGAACGCCCTCACGAGCCCGGAACAGGTGTGCAACAGCCCCGACGGCAATTTCCTCTTCTTCAACGAGCGTCCCGTGTTTGCCGTGACCCTGCGCGCGGGCGACCGCACGGAAGTCCTGCCGTTCCGCTTCCTGTACGCGGGCGGCGAGCAGACGCGCGACATGCTGCCGTTCTGCGACTGCCAGGTGCTGCTCGACCGCACGTACTATGCGCCGATCTGGGACCGCAGCTGGCCGGACGATACGCTCGTCACCTTCGAGTACATGGAGGACGCGCCATGACACTGCGAATCCTGGTGGTGGCGATCTTGTTGTCCGGCTGCGCCACCCGCGCACCCGAGCCCGGCACGAGCGTGGCCGAGTCCCGCTTCGACCAGCTCGTCGTCCCCGGCAGCACGACGCGCGCCGAGCTGCTGGCCGCGTTCGGCCCCACGAAGACGGTCGTCTTCGATTCCGGCATGGAAGCATGGCTCTACACCGCCCCGGCGGCGAGCGGACATACGGAACTGGTACTGCTGGTGGGCCGCGACGGCATCGTGAAAAAGATGCGCAAGCGGTCCCCCTAGGTGTACAGTTGCGCATCATTGTTTTGAGAAAGATAACGATGCGCAAGATGACCGGGGCGCTGCTGGCGCTGGCAACACTGGCGTACGTACAGGCGGCGCGGGCCGACGGGCTCGATCCGACCGAGCAGAAGATCGTCGCGGAGATCAAGGCGCATGCGCCGCAAGCCCTTGCCCTGCTCGAGCAGAGCGTCCTCATCAACAGCGGCACGATGAATACCCGCGGCGTGCGCGACGTGGGCGCCCTGTTCCGCAAGCAGTTCGACGAGCTCGGTTTTACGACGCGCTGGATCGAGCTGCCGCCCGAGATGCGCCGCGCGGGCCATCTCGTCGCGACGCGCGACGGCAACCGCGGCAAGCGCCTGCTGCTACTCGGCCATCTCGACACCGTGTTCGAGCCCGGTTCCGACGTCCCCATGTGGAAGCGCGACGGCGATAAAGTCCGCGGCCAGGGCGTCTCCGACATGAAGGGCGGCGACGTGATCGTCATCGAAGCCTTGCGCGCGCTGCACCGCGTGGGCGCCCTCGACGGCACGCGCATCGCCGTCATGTTCACGGGCGACGAGGAAGAAGCGGGGAATCCGAAAAGCGTGTCGCGCGGCGACATGGCGGAGCTGGCCAAGCGCAGCGACGTCGCCCTCAGCTTCGAGGGCAGCATCCCCGACAGAAATGGCCAAGCGACCGCCACCGTGGGCCGGCGCGCGACGGCGACGTGGGAGCTGGACGTCAAGGCGCGCCAGGGCCATTCGATGGCCGTGTTCGGCGCCAACGGCTACGGCGCCGTGTACGAGACGGCGCGCATCCTGGACGCCTTCCGCCAGCAGGTGATCGAACCGGGCCTCACGTTCAACCCGGGCTTGATCCTGGGCGGCACCGAGGTCGCGTTCGACGACGCCAAGTCGCGCGGCACCGCGTTCGGCAAGACGAACGTGATCGCCAACACGGCCACCGTGAAGGCCGACCTGCGCTACCTGGACTACCCGCAACGCGACCGCGCCCAGGCGCGCATGCGCGCCATCGTCGCGCAGAACCTGCCCGGCACCAGCGCCACCATCGCATTCCACGATTCCTATCCGCCGATGGCGGTCACACCCGGCAACCTGAAACTGCTCGACCTGTATTCGCGCGCCAGCCAGGATGCCGGCCTCGGCACGATCGGCGCGCTGCCGGCGGAAGCGCGCGGCGCGGGCGACATCCAGTTCGTGGCGCCGCTCGTCGACAGCCTCGACGGCCTCGGCGCGAGCGGCAACGGCGCCCACTCGCCGAACGAAGACCTCGATGTGGGCTCGATCGAACGGGGTGCCGTGCGCGCGGCATTGCTGATCTACCGTTTGACGCGTTGACGCTCGTCGAATTTCTTCAACCGGACACGCTACCCGAACCGGGTAATATGCACACATGGCACGACTGATACTCACCTTCCCCGAAGACCAGTACTACTACACGACCTTGCTGACGGTGCGCGTCACCGACATCAACGCCGGCAACCACCTGGGCAACGACTCGATGATCTCGATGATCTCCGAGGCACGGGCCCGTTTCCTGTTCGAATACGGCGTTTCGGAAACGGAGGGCGACGGCACGGGCATCATCGTCACGGACCTCGCGACGACGTACCGCGCCGAGGCGCATGCGCGCGACCAGCTGCTGTTCGAAGTCGGCGTCATGGACTTCAATAAATATGGCGGCGACATCATTTTCCGGGTCACCCGGCCCAAGGATAAAACGCTCGTCGCGATGGCCAAGCAGGGCTTCGTCTTCTTCAACTACAAGACAAGCCAGGTCGTCGCCATGCCGGAAGACTTCCGCGGCAAGTTCGACCGCGTGAACTGGATCGACTGACATCCTCGAAAAAACGGGAACTTTCCCCGCCTCCCGCTGGAATATGGGTAAATAAAACGACCCATGACCACGACCATTCACGACATCGACCTGCTGCGCCAGACGCGCAGCGGCGCCGCCGACGCCTTCGCGGCCCTGTACCGGCGCCACCAGGGTCCGCTGTACCGCTTCGCGCTGTTGCGCTGCGGCTCGGCGGACACGGCCGCCGACGTGGTCCAGGAAACGTTCATGGGCCTGCTGACGGATCGGTTCCGCTTCGATCCGCTGCGCGGACAGTTGCAGCACTTCCTGTTCGGCGTGGCGCGCAACCTGATCCTGAAAAACGAGACGGCCCACCAGCGCCACGTGGTCCTGGGCGACGACGACGACGGCGAGGACGACCTGCCCGACGACGCGGCCTGTCCGCTGGGACGCCTGCTAAATAACGAGGCCGCCGAGGAAGTACGGCGCGCGCTGGCGCTCCTGGCGCCGCATTACCGCGACGCCGTCATCCTGTACGAGATGCACGAATTGTCGTACGCCGAGATCGCCGACATCTGCCAGGTCGACATCGGCACCGTGCGTTCGCGCCTGTCGCGCGGACGGGCGGCGCTCGCGAAGCGCCTGGCTTGCATGAAAGGATAGCCATCATGGACACAAACAAGACGACGGCGACGGACCGCGATCCCCTGTTCGACGCCCTGCGCGCGGAAGTGGGACGGCTGGAGGCCCCGCGCGGCGTCGAGAAGGAATTGCTGCAGGCGTTCGCGAAACTGCACCCGCCGAAGCGCCGCTGGTATCACAGGCTGGCCGTGCGTCCGGTCGCGCTGGCCGGCAGCCTCGTGGCGGGCGCACTCGTGCTGGCGTTCGCGGTGCGGGCACCGCACCCGGCGGACGACGGCCGCGCCGGCGCTCTCGTCGCGCTCGACGGCAACGGCGTGTTCATCGCACTGGATTCGGCCGAGCGCATCGCCGCGGAACCCGCACCGCGCATGGTCGCCACCGAGGTGCCGCGCACGAGCCTGGCCGCGCTGGGCGTGCCGCTCACGCCGGAAAACGCGGGCGATTCCGTCCGTGCCGAGATGCTCGTCGCGGCCGACGGCCAGCCGCTGGCCCTGCGCCTGAGTGCCATTCAATAACGAAAGAGGATGCCATGACTACCAGACATATTGTGATCGCCACGCTGCTGGCCGGCCTGTCCGCCCCGGCGCTGGCCGAGGATACCCAGGGCCGCGCGTCCGACGGCGCCATGACGTTTCACTTCGATAAGATGGAGTTCGACGCGCGCAGCGGCGTCGCCGTGATGCGCTCGAACATCGTCAAGACCGCGCCCTACAGTGCGCAGATGGTGACGGAGTTCGCGCAGGCGCTGGCCGACGGCAACCAGATCGCCACGCGCCGCACCACGATGACGTACCGCGACAGCGCGGGCCGCACCCGCCAGGAGATCCGCGACGACAAGGGCGACGTCGTCACCGTCACGATCAACGATCCGGTGAGCGGCACGAACCTCGTCCTGCATCCGCAAAACCGCACGGCCGTCAGGATCAACCTGACGGCGACGGCACGCGCAGCGGCGGACGCGGCGCAGGCGAAGATCGACCGGATGCGCAAGGAGGGCACGCTGCCCGCCGGCAGCGAGGAGATCATCGTCAAGCGCGTGCAGGGCATCGACGACGCCGAACGGCAGCGCATCCAGCGCGACGTGCGCATCCAGGTCTCGCGGGCGCTGGCGGAAAACGGCACGGCGCAGCGCAGCGCGCAGATGCAGGTGGCGCCGCTGATGAACGGCGCGTTCGCCGACGTCAAATGGTCCACGAAGGCGACGACGAAGGACCTGGGCACGCGCGATTTCGGCGGCATCAAGGCCGAGGGCAAGCTGCGCAGCTACGAGATCCCGGCCGGGGCGATCGGCAACCGCAACGCGATCGTCGTGTCGGACGAGACGTGGACGGCGCCCGACCTGCAGGTGACGGTCTACACGAAGCACAGCGACCCGCGCAGCGGCGACGTCGTGTTCCGCCTCGAAAACATCAAGCGCGAGGAACCGGCGGCCGCCCTGTTCACCGTGCCGGCCGATTACACGGTACGCGAAGCGGGCGGCCGCTGGCGCGACAAGGCCGGCCGCGCGGACAAATAGTAGCCGCAGGGTGGGCACGCCGTGCCCACCATCATCGCCGCTTCTGCTTGATCGGCGCGATGGTCTTGCCGAACCAGTCGTCGATCATCTGCTTCTCGTAGCGCAGCGGCTCCGAATCGAAGTAGTGGCTGAACGTCTGCTGGTAATTCATGTCCTGCAACTCCGACTGGCCGCTCTTGATCACCTGGCCGTTCTGCTCGATCGCATAGTTCAGCTCCATGCGCGGCCAGTCCGCGCGACCGGTCATCACGCGCAGGTCGCGGCCCAGCCGGGCACTCGGGATGAGGCGGCCGGCCGGGTCGAAATACGTGATCTCGATGCGCAGGTCCTCGCCCGGCGGCAGGTTCGCGCCCAGCTTCACGAAGTGATCGGTGATCTGGTCCAGCATCTCCTTGCGCTCCCAGCCCGGGAACGGCAGGTCGTGGAAAGTCTCGGGGTGCACCCACGTGACGTTGACCGCCGCCGACGCACTGCCCGCGGCCAGCGCCAGCAGGCCCGCCAGGGCCATCGTCTTCAGGAACGGTTTCATGATTCTTCCTTTCTTCGTCGTCGAAACCAACAACTGTTTATACCTCATTCTTATACGCCGGTTTCCACGCCGGGTCCGTTATCGATTCGTCTTAGTTTGTATCGAAATGTTAGTCCGCGCACAGGGCCGCGAGCGCTTGCCCGGCACAATTTGAACGGGACAACGCAAGCAAGGATGCATCATGCCGGAAGGCCCGTCGCTGGTCATCTTGAAAGAGCAGACGGCCCCGTTCGTGGGCCAGGAAATCGTGCGCGCCGAGGGCAATACCTGGGCCATCGACACGACGCGCCTCATCGGCCAGCCCGTCGTCGCGCTGCGCACCTGGGGCAAGCATTTCCTCATCCAGATGCCGACGATGGTCGTGCGCATTCACTTCCTGCTGTTCGGCACGTACCGCGTGAACGAACGGCGCGACAAGCCGCCGCGCCTGTCGCTCGGCTTCGCGGACGGTGGCGAGCTCAACTTCTACGCCTGTTCGGTAAAAGAGATCGACTGCGACATCGACGCCTATTACGACTGGGCCGCAGACGTCATGTCGGATGCATGGGACCCCGCGACGGCGCGCAAGAAACTCCGGGCAGCGCCCGATACCCTCGCCTGCGACGCCCTGCTCGACCAGGACATCTTTGCCGGCGTCGGCAACATCATCAAGAACGAGGTGCTGTTCCGCATCCGGGTCGATCCCCGGTCGAGGGTCGGCGCGCTGCCGCCGGCCAAGCTGCGCGCCCTCGTGCAGGAGGCGCGCCAGTACAGCTTCGATTTCCTCGCGTGGAAAAAGGAATTCACGCTCAAGAAGCACTGGCTCGCACACAACCAGAAGACCTGTCCCCGCTGCCATCTCCCCTTTCATAAAGCGAACCTGGGCAAAACGAACCGGCGCAGCTTCTGGTGCGAGCGCTGCCAGAAACTGTACGAATGAGCCATGCCGCCGCGGCGCAAATGACAGGGAAGCAATACGTTGCGACATTGTGACTTTTTGCACTGCGTCATTAATATTTCTTGTTGTCAATGGTCACTGCTCATACTACAATCATTTCGGACTGGCTCTGCCTTACCTCAAAACCTCGTGAGATCGTCAAATGTCCTTCCTGTCCTCAGCCGCGCCGAAGCTTGCACCCTGGAAAGTACTGCTCGTCGACGACGAACCGGACATCCATGACATCACCAAGCTGACGCTGTCCCGGTTCCGCCTGGACGGCCGCAGCCTCTCCTTCCTGCACGCCTACAGCGGCGCCGAGGCCAAGGAGATCCTGGCGCGCGAAAAGGACATCGCGCTGGTGTTCCTCGACGTGGTCATGGAGCGCGAGGACAGCGGCCTGGAAGTGGCGCGCTGGATGCGCCAGGAACTGGACAACCAGTTCACCCGCATCGTGCTGCGCACGGGCCAGCCCGGCCAGGCGCCCGAGGAACGCGTGATCGTCGACTACGACATCAACGACTACAAGGAAAAGACCGAGCTCGACCGCACCAAGCTGTTCACGACGACGTTCGCCGCCCTGCGCGCCTACCGCGACATCATGAAGGTCGAGGACGCCCGCCGCGTCCAGCAGAACTACCGCGAAGGCCTGGAGCGCGTGATTTCCGCGTCCACGCACCTGTTCAGGCAGCGCAACCTGAAGGATTTCGCCAGCGGCCTGCTGCAGCAGGTCGTCGCCCTGCTGCGCCTGGAGCAGAGCATGCTGCTGCGCGTGGCCGGCGCCAGCGTGATCACGGGAGAAAGCCAGTACGAGATCCTCGCGCGCATCGGCGACGTGGGCGACGACGACATCGGCCCGGAACTGATCGCCCAGCTGGACGAGGCGCGCCACAACCGTATCTCCAAACTGCATGGCGACACCTATGTCGGCTACTTCCCGAACAGCAGCGGCAAGGCGTCGCTGCTCGTGCTCAAGGGCGTGGAAGAAATCAACGAGATCGACGTTCAATTGCTCGACGTCTTTTGCTCGGGCGTCGCCATCGCCTTCGACAACATCCTGCTGAACCAGGAGATCACCGACACCCAGGCCGAGCTGATCCTGCGGCTGGGCGATGTCGTCGAATCGCGCTCGAACGAGGCCGGCAACCACGTGCGCCGCATGGCCCAGGTGTGCCACCTGCTGGCCCAGGAATCGGGCATGTCCGACGACGAGACGGCCGTCTTGATGCATGCGGCGCCGATGCACGACGTGGGCAAGATCGCCACGCCGGACGCGGTCCTGCTGAAACCGGGCCGCCTCACGCCCGAGGAATGGGACATCATGAAGCAGCACCCGACCATCGGCCTGCAGATCCTGGACGGCTCGCAGCGTCCGATCCTGAAGGCGGCCGCCGTGATCGCCCACCAGCACCACGAGAAATGGGACGGCAGCGGCTACCCGCAGGGCCTGAAGGGCGAGGACATCCATCCGTACGCCCGCATCGTGGCCGTGGCCGACGTGTTCGACGCCCTCACGCACGAGCGCGTGTACAAGAAGGCGTGGCCGATCGACCAGGTGCGCGACTACCTGCGCGAGGTGGCGGGCCAGCACCTCGATCCGCACTACGTCGACATCCTGATCAAGAACCTCGACAAGGCAGCCGGGATCAACGAGCGCTGGCCGGACTAGGCGTGTAACGACGGCCGGGACAAGGCAGGCAGAGTCCGGTAGTATGCTGAGCTTCGAGGACAACCTTGTCCCGACCGCCATCCAGCCCATGCGTATCCGAACCCGACTGCTGATCCTGATCCTCGCGATCCTGGTGCCCGCCCTCCTCGCGGCGGTACTGGCCGTCTGGTATGTCTATCAGGAAGAGCGGCGGGCCCAGGAAACGAGCGTCAAGGAAGCCGTGCGCGCCTTCACCCTCCTCGTCGACAACGAGCTGGAGATCAAGGAAGGCATCCTGCGCACGCTGGCGAACTCCCCCGCGCTCGCGCGCGGCGATCTCGATACCTTTTACCGCCACGCCCATTCGGTGGCGCCGCGCGGCGAGACGGCGATCCTGCTGCTCGACCGGGACGGCCGCCAGCTGCTCAACACACGGGTCGCGCCGGGCGCGCCGCTGCCGCCGGGCCGGGCGTCGAACCTCGACGCGCTGATGCAGCGCGATGGCGCCGACCGCACCCTCGTCTCCGACCTGTTCGTCTCCTCGATCACCCAGCGCCATGCGGTCGCGATCCAGGTGCCGGTGCACGTGGACGGCAGCCTGCGCTACTTCATCGCCATGAGCATGAGCGCCGCCCAGTTGCAGTCGCTGCTGGGCGAACAGCGCTTCCCGCCCGACTGGCAGGCCGCCATCATCGACCGCACCGGCCGGCTGATCGCGCGCTCGGTCGACCCCGACCAGTACCGGGGCCGCTCGGTCAGCAGCGTGGCGCTGGGCCAGTTCGCCGCCCACCGCGAAGGCGTGTTCTCGAACAGGAACCTGGCCGGCATCCCCGTGCAGGCGTTCTTCAGCACCGTGCCCTCGTCGAACTGGCGCGTCCTCGTCAGCATTCCCACGGAAGACCTGCGCCGCGTGCCGCTGCATGCGGCGGCGTTCCTGGCCGCCATCATGGCCGTGATGCTCGTGCTGGCGCTCGTCGCGGCGCGCTGGTTCGCACGCCACGCCGCCATCCCGATCGAATACCTGGGCCGCGGCGCCGAGGACCTGGGCGCCGGCCGCGAAGTGCATTACCGGCCGCAGGGCATCGTCGAGATCGACGCCGTGGCGCAGCGCATGGCCGAAGCGAGCCGCCAGATCCTGACCGCGCAGGCCGACCTGGAACAGCGCGTGGCCGAAGCCGTGGCGGCCAGCGAGCGCGCCCAGAGTGCCCTCGTGCGCGGCCAGAAGCTGGAAGCCCTGGGCCGGCTCACGGGCGGCATCGCGCACGAATTCAACAACCTGCTGCAGACGCTGACGACCGCGCTGCAGCTCGCGTCCCTGACGGCGAGCCAGCCGAAGGTGCTGAGCCTGATCGACACGTGCAAGCGCACCGTCAGCCGCGCCACCGCGCTGACGACCCGCCTGGGGTCGTTCGGCCGCGTGCAGGACGCGCGCCTGCTGACGGTCGACCCGGGCGAACAGGTGCGCGGCTCCGTCCAGCTGCTGCGCGGCGTGCTGCGCCAGGGCACGCGCATGGAAGTGCAGTGCGCGGACGACCTGTGGCCCGTCACCGTCGACCCCGTGCAATTCGACCTGGCCCTGTTGAACCTGGCGATCAATGCGCGCGACGCCATGCCGGACGGCGGCCGCCTCGCCGTCGACGTGCGCAACTGCACCCTCGAACCGACGCTGGAACGCACGGGCGGCGACTACGTGCGCGTGAGCGTGACGGACACGGGCACCGGCATGCCGCCCGACGTGCTGGCGCGCGCGCTCGACCCGTTCTTCACGACGAAACCGCCGGGCCAAGGGTCCGGCCTCGGGCTGCCCCAGGCCTACGCGTTCGCCACGCAGTCGCGCGGCTGGCTGACGCTGGCGAGCACGGTCGGCGGCGGCACCACCATCGAGATCTACCTGCCGCGCTCGCTGCAGCCGCTGTCGGCCCTGGCGGCACGCGGCGACGGCCAGGCGCCGGGACGCGGCAGCGGGCGGGTGCTGTTCGTCGAAGACGATCCGCTCGTGCGCGAAGCGGTCGTGCGCGGCCTGGAAGACTGCGGCTTCGACGTGATGGTGGCGGCCGACGGCGACAAGGCGCTCGCGATGCTCGACGCCGGGCTCGACGCCGACGTCGTGTTTTCCGACATCGTCATGCCCGGCAAGGTCAGCGGCGTCGACCTGGCCGGCATCCTGCACGAGCGCCGCCCGGGCCTGCCGGTCGTCCTCGCCACCGGCTATACCGACCAGCGTGCCGTCATTCCGGGCGTGCAGGTCCTGGCCAAACCCTACGAGATCGACCAGCTGGTCGAACTGCTGGCCAACCTGTCCGGCGGCCGCTGAACCTTTACAGCGTCAGCGTGACGTGCTCGCCGGCCACGGCGACCGTGCACGTGGTGCCGCCCAGCTTGCGTCCCGCCACCGTGGCGCAATCGGCGCTGACCCGCTGGCCCTGCCAGGTGCCGTCGAACTTGCCGCCCCCGTGCACCAGCGACACCTGGTCGTCGATGACCTTGTCGCCGTTGACGAAGATGCGGACGTCGGAGCTGTCGATCAGCTCGCCCTGGATGTCCAGCTTGCCGTCGCGGCTCGTGTAGTGATTCCCGGTTACCGGCGCGAGCGCGCCGCAGCCGGACATTGTGACGGCCAGCGCGGCCGCGATGATGAACTTCGTTGACATCTTTGTGTAATCTCCGCTTATCTTCGCGGTTCTCTTCAGGAAATCCGGAAATGATAACCGTATTCATGTGGAAATGAATATTCAAAAATAGCAAGATCCATGCATTTTTTATCAATGCAAAACAGCGCCACGATTCAAATTACAATTTCTGTATAGAAACTTTTGGTTGCACGGTGGCTGGCGTAGAATGGGGCAGGATCAAGGAGACAACCATGCAGACCCTGCCCCTCAGGATCGGCGCCGGCCAGGACCTGCGCGCCGTGCTCGACACCCTCGTCGCGGCGCACCACGTGGACGCCGCATTCGTCCTGCAAGGCATCGGCAGCCTGTCGGTCGCCCAGTTGCGCTTCGCGGGCCGGCCGGAATTCACGGAGCTGCGCGGCGACCTGGAAATCCTCACGCTGGGCGGGTCGCTGTCGCCGGACGGTCCGCACCTGCACGCGAGCGTGGCCGACGACGGCGGCCGCGTCATCGGCGGCCACCTGGGCCCCGGGTGCATCGTGCGCACGACGGCCGAGGTGCTGGTGGCGCTGCTGCCGCGCCACCGCTTCCGCCGCGAATTCGATCCGGCCACGGGCTTCGACGAATTGTTCGTGAAGGCCTAATGTCTGTTTCCGCACTGAACGGTTCGGTGCGCGGCCGTAGTCTTTCGGTAAACACCCTTGCCGAGACCGATCATGACCACGCCGATTCCCGACGAAGACCCGACCCGGCCCAGGCCTGCGCCCCTGTCGCTCGCCGCGTGGAAGCACTTCGTCAACGTCGCCAAACCCTACTGGCTGGGGAATGAAAAAAGCAGGGCCTGGACCCTGCTGCTGCTGCTGATCGTGCTGATGCTGGTCGACACCAAGCTCGCGGTCATGCTGAACAACCAGACTGGAGAATTGACATCGGCACTGGCCGGCAAGGACGCCGGCCGCTTCTGGACGTCGGTGCGCGCGTGCCTGTTCATCCTCGCGTTCGCCGTGCCGACCTACGCCTTCTACTACTACATGCGCGACGTGTTCGCGAACCAGTGGCGGCGCTGGCTCACCGGCCGCTTCCTCGACGGCTATTTACAGGACCGCAAATACTACGCGCTGGGCGCCAGCAACGAGATCGACAATCCCGACCAGCGCATCAGCGAGGACATCAACACGTTCACGGGCCGGTCCATCAATTTTTTACTGATCTTCCTCGGCTCGCTCATGCAACTGGTCGCCTTCAGCACCGTGCTGTGGTCGATCTCGCACCTGCTCGTCGCCGTGCTCGTGGCGTACGCGGTGACGGGCAACATCGTCGCCCTGTACTTCTTCGGCAGCCCGCTGATCCAGCTGAACTTCTGGCAGCTGCGGCGCGAGGCCGACTTCCGCTTCAGCCTGATGCGCCTGCGCGAGAATGCCGAATCGATCGCGTTCTACCGGGGTGAAGCGCAGGAGCGCACGCACATCGACAGCCGGTTCGAGAAAGTCATCCGCAACTTTGCCCGGCTGATCAGGAAGCAGCGCGCACTCAATTTTTTCCAGCGCACGTTCAGCCAGCTCACCGTGGTGCTGCCGTACGTGCTGCTGGCCGGCGGCGTCCTGTCGGGCGAACTGGAAGTGGGCGCCGCGACGCGGGCCGCCGGCGCCTTTACCGCCGTGCTCGGCGCCGTGGGCGTCATCGTGGACAATTTCGAGAGTCTCAGCCGTTTCGTCGCGGGGATCGGCCGCCTGCAGGCCCTGTCCAACCTCGTGCTGCCCAATGCGCAGCCCGCCACCGTCGACGAGAAACATCCGCGCATCACGATGCGTCCCGGCACGCACTTCGCGCTGGAAGCGGTGACCTTGCATCCGCCGCAATCGGACCGCGTCCTCATCAAGGAACTGAGCCTGGTCCTGAAACCCGGCGACGCGCTGTTGATCACGGGCGCCAGCGGCTGCGGCAAGAGCTCGCTGCTGCGCGCGATCGCGGGGTTGTGGAACACGGGCAGCGGCACGATCCAGCATCCGCCGCTGGAAGACGTGTTCTTCCTGCCGCAGCAGCCGTATCTGCAATCGGGTACGCTGCGCAGCCAGCTGATCTATCCCAGCGTGCACCGCGAACTGAGCGACGAGCAGTTGCTCGACATCCTGGACCAGGTGCACCTGCCCGCACTGGCCGACCGCGTGGGCGGCCTGGATGCCGTGCATGACTGGAGCAAGCTGCTGTCGGTGGGCGAGCAGCAGCGCCTGGCCTTCGGCCGTGTGCTGGTGCACGCGCCGCGGATCGTCATCCTGGACGAGGCGACGAGCGCGCTCGACAGCACCAACGAAGCGTCCCTGTACGCGCGCCTGCGCGCCAGCGGTGCGACCCTCGTCAGCATCGCCCACCGGGAAGCCGTGTTGCGCCATCACACGCATGTGCTGAAGCTGACGGGCGACGGGACGTGGGAAGTGGTCGAAGCCAGCGGCTTCGCGTTCGACAAGCCGGCACCGGTGCGGCAAGCGGCTGTCGCAACCTTTGTCGGGTAGCTCTAGTAACCAAAACATCGTTGCGCCGCTGCCCAATCGACATTCGTGCGCGCGCCAGATGTTCGCTCATCCTTAGCTGTCAGGGATGCCTTCGCGGCCCCAGCCTACACCATGGTCGACTCTATCCGAAGCGATGGCCAAAACCGAAAACTGGGCCAATATCAGCCATAGGTCGCCGTCATTAAACTAGAGATCAGTGTGCAGCCGCACGCGCTGTGATGACCCTGGAGCGCAACCATGCGCCCGCCGATCAGGTAGGTGGGCGCGCCCTCCACGATCACGTTGACGCCATGACCGGGCATCGGACAGATGACTCGGTCCCCCACCCGCGCGATACCGATACCATCGATCAAATGCGTGGTCGAAGCCGAGATAACTTTGCCACCGTGCGAGGTCGAATCGCCCAAACGGACAACTGGTAAGGCCATGATTGCTCCCGTGATGACACGTATATATGAGTGTGCAGACTTGCCATAATTTTACCTAAAATGTCAGGTAAAGCGACCTCAACCAACGAAGTGGACAGTCCATGGGAGTTCGATGCAGTATCGCGAGCTGAATTTTCGGTATTAAATTGCCAACTACCATCCCGTTTCTGCTTCCCCTCTGAGCAGCATGTCGGGACGGTTGCACAGAGACTCCTCCGACTTTCCGATCGTTGACATGCCCGTCTCCTCATCGCTCAACCAAGCCCTTATCGCGCAACATGACCGCCTTCTCAGGCTAACGACACCCCTTGGCGACGCCATCCTGCTGCCCCAGCGCGTACTTGCCCACGAGCGACTGGGCAGGAGTTACGATTACACCGTCGATGCGGTAGCGGTGCGCGATGACGTCGACCTGAAAAAGCTTATCGCGCAGCCGGTTACCCTTTGGATACAGCAGGAGGACCGCAGCTATGTGCCCGTCAATGGCTACGTCCATACGGCGAAACGCCTCGGCAGCGATGGACAACTGACCTACTGCCAGATCGCCTTTGCACCGTGGCAGCATTTCCTGAAATTCCGCCGCGACGCCCGTATCTGGCAGGACAAGCGCGCCGACGATATCCTGGCCGAGGTATTTGCTGGGCATCCGCAGGCACAGGGAAATTTCCGGTTCGACCTCTCGGAGCCGGCCGAGCCGCGCTCCTATTGCACACAGTATGAAACCGACTGGCATTTCGTCCAGCGCCTGATGGAAGAGGAAGGCTGGTACAGCTATCACGAGCAAGCCGAAGACGGCAACGGCCATGTGCTCGTGATTACTGATTCGACCGGGCTGCTCAAGCCCGTCACGCCAGGCCAGATCCTCTTTCACGGCGCAGGTACCGGGGACGAACTGCACCGGATCGTCCACTGGAGCGCCAACCGCAGTCTCGTTCCGAGCAAGTTTACATCGCGCACAGACGACTACAAGTCACCAAGATTGCCCAAGCACAGCAGCACGTCCGTCCTGCCAGAACATGGCGACCTGCCCGTCCAACTGGAAGTGTATGAGTACACCGGTGCCTACGCGTATTCGAAGCAGGTATATGGAGACAAGCAGTCGCGCGTCCGCGTCGAGGAATGGGAATCGCGCATGCAGCGCTTTTATGGCGTGTCCGGTGTTCGTTCATTGCCGGCAGGCCGCTGGTTTTCGCTGGAAGACCATCCCGTGCACCAGTGCGATCCCGAGGAGGATCGCCAGTTCGTCGTGATCGCCGCCGAATGGTGCATCGAAAACAATCTGCCGCTGTCGCATCAGGTCAAGGACTTCCCGGGCAGCCTGCGTTTCGCGGTCGATGAATTTAAGGCCGCTATCGGGCGTAGCGACGAACCATCCAAAGGGCGCACGGAGAGCGAACGGACTGGTCATTGCTTCAATCGTTTCGAAGTCCAGCCGCGCAAGATCGCCTTCCGCAGTCCGGCGGAGCACACCAAGCCCGACGTGCATGCCCAGACGGCCGTCGTCGTCGGTCCGGCGGGCGAAGAGATCTACACGGACAAGCTGAATCGCATCAAAGTCCAGTTTCGCTGGGACCGACTCAACCCGGGAGACGAGAAGGCGTCCTGCTGGGTCCGCGTGAGTTATCCGAATGCCGGCCAGGGATGGGGTGGCGTCCACGTTCCGCGCGTGGGGCAGGAAGTCATCGTCACGTTCCTGGGCGGCGACGGCGACCGTCCCGTTGTCACCGGACGGCTCTACAACGAAGAGCAGGCGCCGCAATGGCATACCGACGGCAAGCTCTCCGGCTACAAATCGAAAGAATACAAGGGCGCGGGATTCAACCAGCTGGTGTTCGACGACACCACGGGCCAGAACAGGGCGCACCTGTACAGCACGAGCACGAACGCGCAACTGAATCTCGGCTATCTCGTCACGCAGCAAGGCAATGAGCGCAGCCGCTTTTATGGATCGGGTTTCGCGCTGAGTACCGACGATTACGGCGCCATCGTCACGCACAAGGGGCTGTACCTCAGCACCTTCGGCCGGCCGGGTGCGCAAGGTACCCAGCTCGACGCATCCGAAGCCACAGCCCAACTCAAGGCCGGCGCAACACTCGGCAAGACCCTGTCCGATACGGCTTCGAAGGCAGGAGCGGAACCGCTTGGCGGACAGGACGCCCTCGACCATTTCATCGACGCCTCGCAAGATCGCTATACGGACGCCGGGCAACAAGACGCCAACCGCTTCAAGGAACCAATCCTGTTGGCGGGCTCCCCTGCTGGAATCGGGCTGGCCAGCGCGACCAGCACGCACGTGCATGCGGGCGAGCAGGTCACGCTGTCGTCCGGCAAGGACACGAATTTCGCCGTAGGAAAAAGCTTGCTGGCCAGCGTGGCCGAGAAAATCAGCCTGTTTGCTGCGAATGCCGGCGCCAAGCTGTTTGCGGCAAAGGGAAAAGTCGAAGTGCAGGCGCAGAGCGACGACATCGACATCATCGCGGAAAAAGTGCTGCGCTTGCTATCGACGACATCCCGCATCGAAATCCATGCAAAGGATGAGGTCATGATTTCCGCAGGCGGCTCGTCGCTGAAGATCGATGCCTCGGGCATCACGAATACCACCTCCGGAAAGTGGACTGCACACGCCTCGCTGCATTCGATGCCGGGTCCGGCCACGAATCCCTATGTGATGCCACACATTCCAAAGACCGAGATCCGGAAATCTGACATGGAATTCCGTCACCTGACCAGCTGGGGCGAACCGATGGCGGGCGCGGCCTATAAAGCGATCCTGAGCGACGGCAGCATTCGCAAAGGTATGCTGGATGCACAAGGCATCGCCCGCATCAGCGGTCTGCCGGCGGGCACGGCGGCCAAGATCGAATACGATTACAAGCCGCTCCAGGCGACCTCGATGGTCGACACGGAAATGCATGAAGACATGCACGAGTTCCTGGCTTGGACGCCCGGCAGCACGGGAAGCGGGGCTAAGGCATGAGCGGCACACATCCGACTCCAAACCATCAATCCATTCTGGACGACGCCTGGGACAGCGTCGTCGGCGGTATGGACTGGCTCAAATCCGTCGTGTTCGGCGAGTTCGCCGATCACCGTCCGCTGTCGGCCGTTGTTGCCGATATGCTGGTGAGTTTCGTGCCTGGCGTCGTGATCGTGACAAGCGCGCGCGATGCCGTCGCCGTCACGCTGCGCTTGGCAAGCCACCCGGAAAAGCGCGAAGACCTGATGGAATGGGTGCTCCTGTGCGCGTGCCTGATCACGATCGCTCTACCCATCGCCATGGCTGCCGGCGGTGCCGTTGCAGCGGGGGTTGGTGCGGTGGTGGGCGGCATCGCGGGCACGGAACTGGGCGCGGCACTGCGGGCGGTGATGCTGATGCTGATTAAGGAAGCCTCCAAGCTGGTTGAGCTGGTGCGGTTCCTGCAAAAGTTCATCAAGGGCGACATCCTGAAATTCCTGCGCGCCGTGAAGTTTGCGAAATACGAAAAGGCGCTGGTGCAAGCGCTGAACAAGATTTCCGGCAAGCTCATCCAGATGGTCAAGTCGTTGCGCGTTCACCTGGAAAGCCTGAATTACTTCAATACGCTCAAGTCCACGATCGCCAAGCTGGCGGAATGGGAGCACAGGTTCTATGCTGTCCAACATGCGGCGTTGACGCAGATTCCGCGGGCGATGGCCGAACTCGACGCCAGACTGGCGAAGGTGCTGGCGCAGACGGCGCCCAAGGAAGCCCATACGGTGAGCGCCGGCGTCGCTGCGGACAAGACGGCGGCAACCGTGCCGGCCAAGCACGCGGTGGCGGATACGCCTGGTAAGCTGCTGGCGAAAGTCGACGCCGACCTCTCGGGTACCACCGGCAAGGCAGCCGGTGGCAAGGCGGCGCCGAAGCCGGGCGCCAAGGCTGCCTCCAAGGGAAAGCCCGCAAACCCGGCGAAATCGACGAAGCCGCCTGCTCCGCCGCCGAAACCTAAACCCGATCCAGTGAAGCCCCCGGAGCCGGGGACGAACACGAAGGTGCAGGAGGTTGCCGATGCGGCCGCGCTCGCGGACCGCGAGCGCATCACGCAATTATCCAAAGCCGGCGACATTGATGGAGCCCGAAAAATCCTGGAACCCTATGTCGACGCAGCAAAGAATGCTAAGACGGTCGCGGAAAAACGGGCAGCACTCGATGAGATCGTTGCGCGGCTCGACGTAACGTCGGACAAAGAGAAAATGTTCTGGTCCGGCCGCAAGGAATTGGCACGGCAAATTGCGAAGGATACCAACAAGACCATTCTGGAAGAAACCGCGGGCGGCAAGGTGATCGATGAATGGAAGGACATCAATGGCGTCTTTTCATGGGATCCCAAAAACCTCGGGCCGCACGGCTGGGACCTGTGGGGCGAAGTGTCCGAGAACTACGCGAAGGACGCGAAAGGCAGCATCGACATCATTCAATCACCCGACAAATTTCCGAAAGGCGGGCAGACTTGGATGGAGCGGGAATACCCGGTGATATTGAAGGCAAAAAAAGTTACCTCGATGAACGTATACAGCATGGACGAAGCCGGAAAAATCCTGGACCAGATCAAGATTGACCCACAAAGTGACGCAGCCAAGACGCTGTTCGGAGTGAAAAAATGACCGTTGCCTATGATAAGTTCATGAAGCAGTACCATGCCACCGGCAGCGAGAAAGCCGATGGCTACAGCCACGATGCGTTCTTAGGATTGGCACCTCAGGAAAAGGAAGATGTATTCCGGTTGCTGATAACGGAACTTCCGTGGTCCGTCGAGTGGCTGTTCTTCGTGGACGCGGAACGAGCTTTGCCTGTCGTCGTGGAAGCGGAACAGAAAGGCCGTGACGACCCTTACGGCGACACTTACAAGCTCCAGGCAGCCATCGTCAACCATACGGGCGACCTGACCTATCAGAAACACATGATTGAAGACTACCCGGCCTATCACAAGCGCAAGAAGCCGCTGGTCGTCGATGCGATCAACCGGACTCCGGCGAACGAAACCACGATCGATTTCTTCAAGAAGCTCATCTTGACGGAAACGAACGAGGATGCCGTCGCGGGTGCGAGCATGTACTTCCTGGACGCCCTGAACGTCGCTAACGCGACGCCGCTTGACAGGTTGGTATATGACCGTTTGCTCGACGAGCTCCGCAGTGACGACACGGCGGCGAAACTGCGCGCCATTGCCCAGGCTGAAAGCGCCGCAGGCTTGGCGGGCAGCTGAGTCAGGCGATAAGGCTGCGGTGGCGGCGAGAGCTCGACAGCACCAACTAAACGGCCTTCCGTGATCGCGACCCTCGTCGGGTAGCGCCTGTGGCGAGGCTGACATATGTACACGTTTTTTGTGTACGATTTGTTTAGTTCCAATTAACATTGTCCGGATGGCAACCACAGGTTGCCGACGATTTTCTTCAACTACTCAACGGACAACATGAAACTCAAGCTGATCATCGCAACGGGCGCGGCCCTGGGCCTTTTCACGACGCTTGCACATGCCGACGGCGGGTATGCCGGATTGAGCGTCGGCAGTGCCGAGCAAAAGAAAGGTTTCGAATTTTCCAGCACAAATATCGACCGGACGAAAGACACCACCACGGCGTTCAAGCTGCTGGCCGGCTACCAGTTCAACCCGACGTTCGGCGTGGAAGCCGGCTGGGTCCACCATGGCTCCTCAGATCTGGCACTGTCCGGCTCGATCGCCACGTTGAAGCCGGAATCGTTCTACGCGGCAGGCACGGTGACCTTGCCGCTGGGGAACCAGTTCTCGCTGTTCGGCAAGCTGGGCCTGTCCAACAACCGCACCAAGGTCAGCGGATCGAGCAAGACCAACACCCAGGCGTTCGCGGGCGTCGGCCTGTCATACGCGTTCACGCAAACGGTGTCCGGCGTCGTCGAGTACGAGGATTTCGGCGAGGTCGTCGATGAGCCGGCGATCACCGCGAAGTCGCGCGTCGTGTCGGTGGGGCTGCGCGTAGCGTTCTAAGCCGCTCAGGCCGCCTTCGCCTCGGGCCGCACTGCCTTGCGCGGAAAGCGCAGGTGGTAGCGCAGGCCCTGCCCCGGGCTGCTCTCCACGCGCAGCGAGCCTTGCAGTACGTTCGTCGCCAGGTTGTACAGGATGTGGCCACCGAGGCCGCTGCCGCCGCTGCCGCGCTTCGTCGTGAAGAACGGGTCGAACAGCTTGGCGAGCGTCTCCGCATCCATGCCGACGCCATCGTCGCCATAGTCGAACACGACGTGGTCGCCGTCGAGCGCCGCATGGATCATGATGTGGCCGGGCTGGTCGCGTTCGAAGCCGTGCATCAGCGAGTTGACGACCATGTTGGTGACGATCTGCGACACGGCGCCCGGAAAACTCTCCAGCATCAGGTCCTTCGGGCAGTCGATGGCGACTTCCAGCGGCCGGCCCTTCAGCTTCGGCTGCAGCGACAGCAGCACCTCGTTCAGGTACGTGCCCAGGTTGAACGTGCGGATGTCGTCCGACGACTGGTCCACCGCCACCTGCTTGAAGCTGCGCACGAGGGCCGCGGCGCGCTGCGTGTTGGTCGTCATGATGCGCAGGGACTGGTCGACGATGTCGAAGAACGCATCCAAGCTCTCTTCCGTCATTTCTCCCGCCGCCAGCTCCTCGCGCGTGAGCTTGAGTTCCTGCACGAGGTGGCTCGTGGCCGTCACGCAGATGCCCAGCGGCGTATTGATCTCGTGCGCGACGCCGGCCACCATCTGGCCCAGCGACGCGAGCTTTTCCTTGCGCACCAGTTCCGTCTGCGCTTCCTGCAACTGGTGCAGCGCCTGTTCGAGCGCGGCGTTCTGCTGTTCGAGCCGCTCCTTGGCCTTGCGGATGGCGCGGTCGGCCTGCATGCGCGCGATGGCCACCGCGACGTGGCTGGAGATGAAGGCCATCAGGTCGAGGTCGGCCTTCGTGTAGACGACGGCCGGGTCGTAGCTCTGCACGACCAGCACGCCGTACGCCTTGTCGTTGACGAGCATCGGTGCGCCGATCCAGCTGGCGATGTCCGTGTTCCCCAGCGGGTGCTTCACCTTGCCCGCCGCGTGCAGGCGCGCGAAGCTGCCGGCGTCGTGGAGTTGCGCCTGCTTCGTCCGCAGCACGTACGACACCATGCCCATCCCGAACGGGAAGCGCTGCTGCGGCGGCACGTCGTCCTTTTCGTCGGCAAAATACGGAATGCTGATCTCGCCCGTGTCCGGGTGCGTGAGCGCGATGATGAAGTTCTTGGCCATCATCAGCTCGCCGATGATGGCGTGCAGGCTGGACGCCAGCACGTCGGTTTCGAGGGCGGACGCCGACAGGTCCGCGATCTGGTACAGCGCGTGCTGCACCTGTTCCGCGCGGCGGCGTTCGGCCACCTCGCGCGCCAATGCGCGCGTGCGCTCCTGCACGGCGCGTTCCAGGCGGTCCATGCTCTGCAGGCCCTGCAGCGCGTTCGACACGTGGTTGGCGATCAGCGCGAACAGCGCCTGGTCTTCCGCGCTGTACGTGTGTTCGGGCAGGTAGCTCTGGATGACGATGGCGCCCACGACCTCGTGCTGCTGGTCGAGCAGCGGGCAGCCCATCCAGTGCTCGGCGATGCTGCCCGTGCCCCAGACGGCGCCGTTCTCTCGCGCGCGCATCTCGTCGCCCGTCACCACGAGGGGTTGCTTGTTGAGCATGACCCAGGCCGTCGGCGATTCGTCGGGCGACGCCAGCGTCACGCGCTCGCCGGGGCCCGGCCCCTCGTCGCGCGAATCGACGAAATAGACGAAGCGGACCGTGTTGTCTTCCCGCTCGGCCAGCGTGACGTAGAAGTTCTCCGCATACATGATGCGGCCCAGCGCGCGATGCACGGCGCCGATGAACTCGGTGACGTCGGTACAGCTGGCGGACAGGTGCCCGATGCCCAGCAGCATGGCCTGGACCGTTTCCAGGCGGGCGAGGCGGTCTTCCATCGATTCCCCTTGTCGAACAAAAAGTTACGCTCGGGAAATCTTATCAGCTTGAGAGGGTTCTGCGGGCGTTGCGTCGCCAAAAACCACAGCGCAACGCCAACACGCCGCGAACGTCACGCGTGGGCACGGGGTGCCCACCCTACCGAGGGGCGCGAAACTCGTTCTCGACCCAGGTGGACGCGGACGACGGCGACAACTTGAAATCCGGGCGCACGCGCACCTGCGCCACGCGCTCGCCCATCTCGTCGAACGCGCTCAGCAGCGCATACGGATTGTCCTCGTCCGGGACGATGTCCAGCGTCACCTTCAGTTCCCCGTCGGCGCTCGAGACGACGGTGCTTTTGTGCAATTGCGCGTGCAATTGCTGCTCGTGGCGGCGAATCACTTCGGACGCCGTCTTGACGAGCGTGTGGAAAGCCGGCGTATCGAGCGGCTTCGGGTTTTTCTTGTCGCGGCCCATGGTCCAGGGGCCGACGAGGGCCGGCTCGGATTCGCCGTCCTTGTACATGGCCACGGCCCAGCCGTCGTCGTCCTCGTTCTTGATGACGCGTGCGGTCCAGCCATTTCCTTGCCACAAGCGGGCCTCCTGGACGGGGGCGTCGTCGTCGTGGGTTTCTTCGTTCATTCTTGCTTTCTCGATGGTGCGGGCGTACGCCCAAAAGCAAGATCATAGGCGTTCACGGCGCACTGGACAAGCGCCGCTTCCGTACCGCTAGATGATGCGCAGGTCGGGGCCGCGGGGCGGCACGATGGGTGGGCCGGGCGGCGTGTTGCGCGGGTCGATCGCCGGCGAAGGGATCTGGCTTTTGAACGGGTTGATGATGATCGGTGGAATCGCCGGCGGTGCCGATGGCGGGTTCTTGTGGCCGGCGGCGTACTGGATACACTGCATAGAATGCCTCCTGCAAACAGAGCAGGCTGTCAGTATAGACCTCGAGTCCAGCATTGCAAGGCTTGATTTCCGGCCACTTTTTACCTTCGCAGGGCCCGGTCGAGCAGTTCGACCCAGTGTTCCACCGGCACGTCCGTCCCCGATTGCAGGTGCGTGATGCAGCCGATGTTGGCGGACACGATGCGCTCCGGCGCCGTCGCTTCCAGCCGCGCCAGCTTGTCGTCGCGCAGGCGCAGCGACACGTCCTTGTGCAGCACCGAATACGTGCCGGCCGAGCCGCAGCACAAATGGCTGTCCGCGCACAGCCGCACGTCGACGCCGGCCGCGCGCAGCAGGTCCTCGACCTTGCCGCGGATCTTCTGGCCATGCTGCAAGGTGCACGGCGGGTGGTATGCGACCCGCTCGCCCTTCCCACGTATCCCAAGCTTCGACCGCAACTTCGCCTCGAACTCCGGCAGCACCTCGCTGACGTCCTTCGCCGCGGCCGAGACGCGCGCCGCCTTGGCCGCGTACGCCGGATCGCCGGCCAGCGCATGGCCGTATTCCTTGATCATCGCGCCGCAGCCGGACGCGTTGACCAGGATGGTGTCGATGCCCTGCTCCAGATACGGCCACCACGCGTCGATGTTGCGGCGCATGTCGGCACGGCCGCCATCCGCATCGTTCATGTGCCAGCGGATGGCGCCGCAGCACCCTGCCCGGCTGGCCGCGACGATCTGCACGCCGACGGCATCGAACACGCGCGCCGTCGCCGCATTGATGTTCGGGGACATCGCCGGCTGCACGCAGCCTTCCAGGAACAGCATCTTGTGCGCGTGCTCGGTGCGCGGCCAGGTGCCCGCGCTTTGCCGCGCCGGCACCTTGTCCTTCAGTGCCTGGGGCAGCAGCGGCCGCACCGCCTGCCCCGCCTTCATGGCGGGCGTGAACAGCCAGCGGCGCGGCAGGGTTTCCTTCAGGAGTGTCCGCAGCATGCGCTGGCGCGCGGGTCGCGCCACCTGCTGCTCGACGACGCGCCGGCCGATGTCGGCGAGGCGTCCGTACTGCACGCCGGACGGACAGGTCGACTCGCAGTTGCGGCACGTGAGGCAGTGGTCCAGGTGGGCCTGGGTTTTATCCGTGGCGGGCCGGCCTTCGAGCACCTGCTTGATCAGGTAGATGCGGCCGCGCGGGCCTTCCAGCTCGTCGCCGGACAGTTGATAGGTCGGGCACGTGGCGGTACAGAAGCCGCAATGCACGCATTTGCGCAGAATCGCGTCGGCCTCGTCGCCGTCGCGCGTGCCCCGGATGAAATCGGCGAGATTGGTTTGCACGGCTAGAAATCCTTGTACATGCGGCCGCGGTTGAACACCCCGGCCGGGTCGAACACAGTTTTGAGTTGGCGGTGGATCGCGAGGACGGCGGGCGCCAGCGGCTGAAATACGCCCTCTCGACGGTCGCCCCCGCGGAACAGGGTCGCGTGGCCACCGGCCGCGCCGGCGGCCTTGCGGACCGAGGCGGCATCCGCATCGGTCCTGAGCCAGCGCTGCGCGCCGCCCCATTCGATCAGTTGGATGCCGGGCAACGCCAGCGGCGGCGCAACCGTCGGCAGGGACAGGCGCCACAAGCTGCCGGCGTCCGCGAAGAACGCGGTGTCATGCTCGCGCAGCGCGCGCCACCAGTCATCCGCATCGTCGAGGGCCTCCCCGCCGATGCGCTTGCGCGCCGCATCGACGGCCGAGCGCGCGCCGGACAGGCGCACCGTCAGCACGCCGTCATGCCAGCTGGAGGCCGACACGGGCAGCGGCTGCCCGCCCCATTCGTTCAGCCGGCGCAGCGCCTCGTCGTCGTTCATGTGCAGCTGCACCGTGCATTCGGCGACGGGCTTGGGCAACACCTTCAGCGACACTTCGGCGATCAGGCCGAACACGCCCAGCGATCCGGCCAGCAGGCGCGACACGTCGTAGCCGGCCACGTTCTTCATCACCTTGCCGCCGAAGTGCAGCGTCTCTCCCTTCCCGTCCACCAGCACGGCACCGAGCACGAAGTCGCGCACGGCGCCTGCCGACTGGCGGCGCGGCCCGGAGAGCCCGGCGGCCACGGTGCCGCCGATCGTGGCGCCAGGCCCGAAGTGCGGCGGCTCGAACGCGAGCATCTGGCCGTGTTCCGCCAGGTGTGCCTCGATCTCGGCCAGCGGCGTGCCGCAGCGGGCGGTGATCACGAGCTCCGTCGGCTCGTAGTCCGTGATGCCACGATACGTCGTCGTGTCGAGCACTGCGCCCTGCACGTCCTGGCCGTACCAGTCCTTGCTGCCGCCGCCGCGGATGCACAGCGTAGACTTCGTGGCGGTGGCGTGGCCGATCCTGTCGGCGAAATCCTGTAAGGTCGTATCCATCATTAAAAACGCGGCAGGTTGGAAAACGGCATCCGCCCGTGGCGCACGTGCATGCGGCCGTATTCGGCGCAGCGGTGCAGGGTCGGAATCGCCTTGTCGGGATTGAGGATGCCGGCCGGATCGAAGGCGCGTTTCACGGCCAGGAACGCATCCAGCTCGGCGCGCGAGAACTGCACGCACATCGAATTGATCTTCTCGATGCCGACGCCGTGTTCCCCCGTGATCGTGCCGCCCACCTCGACGCACAGCTCGAGGATGTCGGCGCCGAACTGCTCCGCGCGATGAAATTCGCCCGGCACGTTTGCATCGAACATGATCAGGGGATGCAGGTTGCCGTCGCCGGCGTGGAACACGTTCGCGCAGCGCAGGCCATACTTCTGTTCCATCGCCTCGATCCGCTGCAGCACGTGCGCGAGGTGCTTGCGCGGGATCGTGCCGTCCATGCAGTAATAGTCCGGCGAGATACGGCCGACGGCCGGGAACGCGTTCTTGCGGCCGGACCAGAAACGCAGGCGCTCCGCCTCGTCCCGCGACACGGCCAGCGCCGTCGCGCCGCACTCGCTCAGCACTTCGCTCATGCGCGCAATCTCTTCGTCGACTTCCTCGGGGATGCCGTCCGATTCGCACAGCAGCACCGCGGCGGCCTGCGTGTCGTAGCCCGCGTGCACGAATTCCTCCGCGACCTGCGTCGACAGCCGGTCCATCATTTCCAGGCCGGCCGGGATGATGCCGGCCGCGATCACGTTGGCCACCGCATCGCCAGCCTTGACGATATCGTCGAACGACGCCATCACGACGCGCGCCACGCGCGGCTTCGGTACCAGCTTGACGGTCACTTCGGTCACGACGCCGAGCATGCCCTCCGACCCGATCGCGACGGCCAGCAGGTCGAGCCCCGGCGCGTCCAACGCCTCGCTGCCCAGTTCGACGATCTCGCCATCCGTCGTCACCATCCGCACACGCAGCACGTTGTGCACGGTGAGGCCGTATTTCAGGCAGTGCACGCCGCCGGAGTTCTCGGCCACGTTGCCGCCGATCGTGCACGCGATCTGCGACGACGGATCGGGCGCGTAATACAGCCCGTGCGGCGCGGCCGCGTCCGAGATCGCGAGGTTGCGCACGCCAGGCTGCACGACGGCCGTGCGGGCGTACGGATCAAGTTTCACGATCCTGTTCAGGCGCGCCGTCGACAGCACGACGCCGCCGGCGATCGGCATCGCGCCGCCGGACAGGCCGGTACCGGCGCCGCGCGGCACGATCGGCAGGTTCAGTTGCCGGCACACGGCGATGGCGGCCATGATCTGCGCCTCGTTCTCCGGCAGCAGGACGATCATCGGCATCTGGCGGTAGGCGGCGAGGCCGTCGCATTCGTAGGGGCGCGTTTCCTCGTCGTTGGCAAGGATACAGCGGTCGGGCAGCACGGCGCGCAGCGCGGCGACAGCAGAATTCATCGGATCACCAGCAACGTGAACGGCCACACATACGCCTGCAGCGTGACCATGACACCGACCAGCACGGCCAGTGCGAAAGAGTGGAAGAAGACGAAGCGCAGGATGTCGCCTTCGTGGTTGACCCAGCGCGTGGCCGTGGAGGCGACGACGATGGACTGGGCATCGATCATCTTGCCCATGACGCCGCCGGAGCTGTTCGCGGCGCCCATCAGGTTCGGCGCCAGGCCGAGCTGTTCCGCCGCCACCTTCTGCATGCCGCCGAACAGGACGTTCGACGCGGTGTCCGACCCCGTCATCGCCACGCCGAGCCAGCCCATGAGGGTGCCGAAGAACGGATAAAACGCGCCCGTGTTGGCGAAGGCGAGGCCCAGGGTCGTGTCGGTGCCGGAATAGCGCGTGAGCGTGCCCAGGGCCAGCATCAGCACGATGGTCAGCAGCGAGTAACGCACGAGCCACAGGGTGCGGAAGAACGTGCGCACGATCGCCCCGAGGCTGTAGTGCATGAACAGGGCGCCGACGATGGCCGACAGCAGGATGCCGGTGCCCGTCGCCGACAACAGGTTGAACACGTAGACGGCCGCTTCCGGCTCGGCGTGCGGCACGACCGGCGGCACGCGCATCACCAGGTTATGCAGGCCGTCCATCGGGAACTTCGGCGCGAACAGCGTGTTGAAATACGCCTTCACCGGCGGCAGGCCCCAGATGAAGACGAACACGGTCAGGATGAGCCACGGCGTCCAGGCGCGCACGAGTTCCGCACGCGAATACTTTGCGGTGCTCTCCGTGCGCGGCGCAGTCTCCGCCTCGCGGCCCTTCAGGCTGGCCGACGTCCACACGGTCTTCGGCTGCCACACGCGCAGGAACAGGATCAGCGACGCCATCGACACGAGGGCCGCGATGATGTCCACCAGTTCCGGCCCGATGAAGTTCGACACGAGGTATTGCGGAATCGCGAACGACAGGCCCGTCACGAGGATCGCGGGCCAGATGTCCCACATCGCCTTGCGGCCGGCGAACGCCCAGATCAGCCAGAACGGCACCAGCAGCGAAAAGAACGGCAGCTGGCGGCCAATCATCGCGGTTACTTCCATCAGGTCGTAACCGTGCACCTTGGCCAGCGTGATCACGGGCGAACCGAGCGCGCCGAATGCGACAGGGGCCGTGTTCGCGATCAGCGACAGGCCCGACGCGGCCAGCGGAGAAAACCCGAGCCCGATCAGGATGCCGGCCGTGACCGCGACCGGCGTGCCGAAGCCCGCGGCGCCCTCGAAGAACGCGCCGAAGCAGAACGCGATCAGCAGTAGTTGCAGGCGGCGGTCGTTCGTGATGCCGGACAGCGATGCCTGCAGCACCTTGAAACTGCCGTTCTGTTCGCACAGCTGCTGCAGGAAGATGATGTTCAATACGATCCAGCCGATGGGCAGCAGGCCGGTAAAACCGCCGAGCAGCGCGGCCTTGCCGGCCATCGCGGCCGGCATCGAGTAAGCGAAGACGGCCACGCAGAAGGCCGCGACCAGGCCGAGGGCGGCCGCGATGTGTGCCTTGATGTGGAAGAATCCGAGCGCGGCCATCATCACCACCACAGGGATCGCGGCGAGCAGGGTCGATAGGGCCATGCTGCCGAACGGATCATAAATCTGTTGCCATACCATCTACGTCTCCTTGATTGATTGAATTCTTATTGGGCCTGATTCTTCTCGCGCAGCAGGTCGGCCAGGCTGCGCGGTGCGGGCTTGAGGGGGGTTCTGTATTTTGTCCAGCCCAGTTGCTGCGTCGGCGCCAGCACGCGCAGCCGCGTCGCCGCCCAGCGGAACATCCGATAGACGCCGGGGCGGGCGAACGCGCCGCGCCAGAAGCGCCACACGAGGCGCTCGCCGCGGCTGTACTTGGCGCCCTGCCCGCGCAGCGGATGTTCGACCTCGGCGTCGGGATTGCGGTTCGCTTCCGTGCGCAGGCGCACGAGCAGTTGCGGGATCGGGATGCGCACGGGGCAGACGTCGCCGCACGCGCCGCACAGGCTCGACGCCGTGGCCAGGTCCGCCGTCGACTCGAGGCCCAGCAGGTGCGGCGACAGGATCGCGCCGATCGGCCCGGGATACGTCGTGCCGTACGCATGGCCGCCGATGCGGCCGTAGACGGGGCAATGGTTCATGCACGCGCCGCAGCGGATGCACTGGAGTGTCGCGCGCAGCTCCTCGTCGGCATAGGCCTGGGTGCGGCCGTTGTCGAGCAGGACGAGGTGCAGTTCGCGCGGCCCGTCCAGTTCACCGGCACGGCGCGGGCCCGAGATGAGGTTGAAGTACGTGGTGACGGCCTGCCCCGTCGCGGAACGCGTCAGCAGGCTCGCGAGCGGGACGATGTGCTCCAGCTTTTCCACCACCTTCTCGATGCCCATGATGGCGATGTGCACGTCCGGCACGGTGGTCGACAGGCGGCCGTTGCCCTCGTTCTCGACGAGCCACAGGGTGCCCGTATCGGCCGCGGCGAAGTTCACGCCCGACAGGCCGATGTCGGCCTCGACGAACGCGTTGCGCAGCGTATGGCGCCCGGTCTGGATCAGGCGGTCGACGTCTTCCGTGTATTCCGTGTCCGGGATGTGCTCGGCGAACAGCGCGCCGATGTCGGCGCGGGTCTTGTGAATCGCCGGCATCACGATGTGCGACGGCTTTTCGCCCGCCAGCTGGACGATGTATTCGCCCATGTCGGACTCCAGGCACTTGATGCTGCGCGCTTCGAGGTAGTGATTCAGCTCGATCTCCTCGCTCGCCATCGACTTGCCCTTGACGATGCTTTGCGCACCCCGCGCGGTGGCGATGCCATGGATGATGTCGTTGGCTTCCTCAGGCGTCGCGGCCCAGTGGACGTGGGCGCCGGCCGCGGTCAGCTTCGCTTCCAGTTGTTCCAGCAGTGCGGGCAGTTGCACCAATGCGTTCTTGCGCACCGCTTCGCCGAGGTCGCGCAGGCGCTGGAGCTCGTCGTCGTCGCCGAACTGGCTGCGGCGCTTGTCCTGCAAAAAGGCCATCGCGCCCTTGAAACTCTGGCGCAGCTGGGAATCGTCCAGCGCCGCACGGCTGCGTGCGTGGAAATCCTGGGGCGGAACGAACTGCAACGGGGACGTGGTCATGCCGGCTCCCCGGTGACGATGACGACCCACGTCCAGCGCGGACCATGCGCGCCGAAGGCCAGGGTCTGCTGGATGTCCGACGTGCGGGATGGCCCCGTCGCCAGCACGAGGTTGGCCGGCATGCCGTCCTGCCAGCGCTCCGCGTGCAGCGCCTCGTGCAGGTCGGCGTGCAGCGTATTTGCGTACACGAGCGCGATGTGCAGCGGCGGCACGAGCGACACCGTACGGGGCGACGTCGTGTCCGGCGCCAGTACAAGCGTGCCGGTGGCGGCGATGCCGGAGCGCGCGACCGTGAAGCCGGCATCGATGGTGCCGAACAGTTCCTCTTTCCAGTCTTCCAGCGGGCGGCCGAACGCGACCGGTTCGACGCCGGCCGGCAACGCGGCGCGCAGCGCGCGGCCTTCCGGCGTCGCGGCGTCGACGAGGACGCGGCGCACGCCTGCGTCGGCGATACGTTTTGCCAGCAGCGCGGGCCATGCGTCGGCGCGCGCGCACCATGCCTGCGCGCGCACGGCCTCCAGCGCGGATTGCATGCGCCGCGCGAGCACGTTTGGC
>CAMLMV010000036.1 GCA_946481275.1 uncultured Massilia sp. | reverse complement strand
GGTACACGCCGCGGAAGTTCTTGCCCATGCCGATCGGCCAGGTCACCGGCGCGCATTCGATCTTCAGCACCGATTCCACTTCGTCGAGCAGTTCGAGCGGGTCGCGGGTTTCGCGGTCGAGCTTGTTCATGAAGGTGACGATCGGCGTGTCGCGCATGCGGCAGACGTCCAGCAGCTTGATCGTCTGTTCTTCCACGCCCTTGGCCGCGTCGATCACCATCAGCGCGGAGTCGACGGCCGTCAGCACGCGGTACGTGTCTTCCGAAAAGTCCTGGTGGCCCGGGGTGTCGAGCAGGTTGATGACGTGGTCGCGGAACTCGAACTGCATCACCGACGACGCGACCGAGATGCCGCGCTGCTTCTCGATGTCCATCCAGTCCGACGTCGCATGGCGGCCGCTCTTGCGGCCCTTGACGGTACCCGCGAGCTGGATCGCGCCCGAGAACAGCAGCAGCTTTTCGGTCAGCGTCGTCTTGCCGGCGTCGGGGTGGGAAATGATGCCGAAGGTGCGGCGGCGCGCGACTTCGCGCGCGATCGTGGCAGCGGGCTTGCTGGTTACCGCTGCTTCCTGGATGTCGGTGGTGGTTGCGTCGATTTCGTTGGACATGGTCTCGCCGTTGGGGCGCTTGCAAAACTCTCGATTTTACCGGGTCCAGCGTACCTTGTGTGAACCAATTCCTGGCGCACCGGAAGCCCTTCGTGTAGGAGCATTCGGGCGCGGGATGTGATGAAGGGAAAGTTTAGCGGCCTCGACAGGCATACGGATGTGGCCGGAAAGGCAAAAACAGCCGCGCATCGAAACGTTTTAATGTCGCCAAACCATTGTCGAAGTTATAAAAAAAGCCCTCTACTGAAAGTTTCTCTCTAGTAGGACTGGGCTTACATAACATCATGCATAGAGCCTACATGGGGGCGACAGCTAGTCTTATGTTCGGCAAGAGACTATGGCATTAATGTACACACATCGCGATGAGGAAACCCATCCAAGCAATCGCCCCAGTGATGTATGTCAGAGATAACGAGGACAAAATGAATAACGCCCAACTCGGTAACGCCGCCCAGAAAAAGGCGCAATCGGTGAATCAGATCCCCTCGACCAGCGAAGAAATCAAACTGGCCGCCCGCCCGGTTGTCAGCTACAGCGGCACCCAACAAAACGAGTTGCTCGCGGCCCTGCCGCGCCAAGACCTGGAAACCCTGTTTGAGCACCTGGAACTGGTTCCGCTGCCCTTCGGCAAGGAACTGTTCGAATACGGCAGCAAGCTGGAATACGTGTATTTCCCCACCACCGCCATCGTCTCCCTGTTGTACGTGATGGAAGACGGCGCCACGACGGAAATCGCCGTGGTCGGCCATGAAGGTGCCGTCGGCGTGTCGCTGTTCATGGGCGAGCGCGCCACCTGCAGCGCCGTCGTCCAGAGCGCCGGCTACGGCTACCGCCTGAAGACCCAATACCTGCGCGACGCCTTCAACAAGGGCGGCGCCCTGCCCCAGCTGCTGATGCGCTACACGAACGCGCTGTTCGCCCAGATGGCCCAGAACGCCGTCGGCGGCCGCCACAGCTCGATCGAACAGAAACTGTGCCGCTGGCTGCTGGACCGCCTGGACCGTTCGCCGAGCAATGAACTGAAGGTTACCCAGGAACTCATCTCGATCATGCTGGGCGTGCGCCGCGAAAGCATCACGGCCGCTGCCGGCAAGCTGCAGGACGAAGGCCTGATCCAGTACCGCCGCGGCAATATCACCGTGCTGAACCGCCAAGGCCTGGAAGACTATGCGGGCGAGTGCTACAAGGTCGCTAAAAGCGAGTATGACCGTCTGCTGATGGACGTGTCGCGCGCATGAGCGGTACCGCATCCCGGCCTGCCGTCGCCAGCGGCGACTGGGTCTGGGCCGCACGTAAGTGATTGTGTAATTGATGTTCGGCCAGTTCGGCCGCTTCCGGTGGTGCGTCGCCCGCCGGATCTGCCGAGGGCGCCACGGCCAGCGCCGAGATATCCAGGGCACCGCCTGACGCGGTCCCGTCGGCGTCGGTTTCTCCCGGCGCCGTTACCGGAACGATGGCGTGAACCGTGGTCCCGATCCCGTTCACGCCGCGGTCCACCCGCAGCGTCCCTCCCAGCAGCAACGCCCGTTCGCGCATCCCCAGCAGGCCATGCGACTTCGGACGGCGCATCGCATCCGGCGGAATCCCGACACCATCGTCGCTGACCTCGAGCGTGAACGCCTCGCCTTCGCGGGCCAGGTGCACGACGACGTGGCGCGCCTGCGCATACTTCGCGACATTGTTCAGCGATTCCTGCGCGATACGGAACAGCGCGATCGACTGGGCGGAACCGGCGCTGTCGATGTCGCCCTCGATGAGCGCCTCGCAATCGACGCCCGTCGTGCGGCCGAAGTCTTCGCAATAACTCTGCAGGGCGGCCGACAGGCCGAGGTTGTCCAGCAGGCTCGGACGCAGGTCTTCCACGATGCGGCGCTTCAGTTCCACCGTCTCGACGAGCACGGCGCGGGCGCGGCCCAGCGTCTCCGCCTGGCCGGGATGCGCCGCCTTGATCTGGTCGGTCACCGACGCCAGGTGCATGCCGATGGCCGTCAGGTTGGCGCCCATCTCGTCGTGCAGTTCGCGCGCCAGTTTGGCCTTTTCTTCTTCCGACACGCGGATCAGGTGGCGCGACAGCACGGACAGCTGCTCCGTGCGTTCCGCCACGAGCGATTCGAGGTGGTCATTGGTTTGCTGGAGCGCCCGCTCGGCATTCAGGCGTGCGCGGAAGCCGCGCCGGATCAGGTTGTAGAACAGGACGAGCACGACGAGCGCCGCCAGGTTGATGCCGAGTCCGCGCAACGCGGCCAGCCGGTAGCGGTCGTAGAACACGGCGCTGCGCGCCGCCAGCAATTCGTTCTGCTCGCCCGTCATGATCACCACCTGCAGGCGGATCTCGTCCATGTGCGTCTTGTCTTCCTGCGTCTGCGCGATGGCGACGATGTCGGACAGGCCGCCGTGGCGATAGACTTCCAGGCCCTGGTTCATCAGGTTGATGCGGCGGACGACGAGGTTTTGCAGCTGGGTGAGGTTCTTCAGCTGGGAGGGATTGTCGGCCAGCAGCGTCTTGAGGCTGTTGAACTGGCCGTCCAGTTCACGTTCGGCCGTGCGCAGCGGGCCCAGGTAAGTGTCGGAACCGGACAGGTAATAGCCCCGCAGACCGCTTTCCGCATCGGTCACGAGCAGGTTCAGGTATTGCAGTTTGGCCGTCACACGATCGGCCTGCGCCTGACGCGCGTTGGCAGTCTTGAGCCCGTCCAGGTTGCGGACCAGGCTGACGCCGTTGAGGACCAGGATCAGGACGCACACGACACACAGCAGGGTCTGGTACAACGGAAGGCTGCGAACCGGCCTGAACTTGGGGTCGGTGGTGAAAAACATCCTCTGTCGTTCCTTTCGCGCAGCTTGGCCTGTCCGAGTCATTATAGACCGGGAAAAGTTGCCATGGAGTTCGATTAGGCGTGCGGACGAGGAAATGTAGCGCGGTGACGACGCGCAATTAACAATTCTGCATAGCAAATAAGAAAATTGCTATAACAGTTGCAGGCCGAAAGACAGGGAACCCTGCCTTCCGGCCTACCCCACTCAGTCGAGCAGGTTGTTTTTCATGGCGTAGTACGTCAGGTCGCTGTTCGACTGCAGACCCATCTTTTCCATGATGCGAGTACGGTAAGTCGAGACCGTCTTGATCGACAGCGACAGGGCATTGCCGATGTCGGACACGGTCGCGCCCTTGGCCAGGCGGAGGAACACCTGGAATTCGCGGTCCGACAATTCCGTATGCAGCGCGGTATTCGGATCGCGATCGAAACTCTGGGCCAGCAATTCGCCGACCTGCGAGCTGACGTAGCGGCGCCCCTGATACACGGTGCGGACGGCCGTCTTGAGTTCATCCGCGTCGCATTCCTTGTTCAGGTAACCGTTGGCGCCCATCTTGAACAGGTTCAGCGCATACTGCTGGGCGGGATAGCCGGACAGGATCAGGACCGGCAGATTGGGCTGGCCCTGGCGAATGGTGCGCAGGATATCGATGCCGCTCTGGTCCGGCATGGCGATATCCAGCAGCAGCACGTCGCAAATCTCGCGGCGTGCGATATCGAGGGCTTCGCGTCCTGTCGCGCCTTCGGCCACGACTTCGAACTCGCCCGACGACGAAAAAATCTGTTTGAAACCTGCTCGAACTATCTGGTGATCGTCACAAATGGCAACGCGTATCATTGTCTTCCCTTAAGTTTTCCCGATACAGGAAAGAGCCGAGGCTGGCCCCTCACGCCTCCGGTCAGGTCATGCGTTTGAGTCAGCAAACTGCAAGTGACATTTTAGCACCTCCGGGGTGCAGAACAACAGGCGCGCACGCCTGAGCTGGCTGCGTCGGCCGTTGCGCCCTCGGCGGGGCTTCAGACTGCCGGCGAACCGTGCTTCAGCAGCGCGAGGATGGCGTGCAGCTCGGCGCGCAATGCTTCCGGCTCGATGGTCGGCATGGCCGGTGGTGGTGGCGGTTCCGACAACGCCTCGACCTCGTGCTGGCCGCGTCCATCCAGGCGGTTGCGTGCACCGCTGATGGTGAAGCCCTGCTCGTACAGCAGTTCGCGGATACGCCGGATCAACAGCACTTCGTGGTGCTGGTAATAGCGGCGGTTTCCACGGCGTTTGACCGGTTTAAGCTGGGTGAATTCCTGCTCCCAGTAACGGAGCACATGCGGCTTGACCCCGCACAATTCGCTGACTTCGCCAATCGTGAAATAGCGCTTGGCCGGGATCGGCGGCAGCACGGTCGGTTCCATCTTGTTCGGTCGGTCGTTCATCGCTCACAAGCCGGATCGGCTTTATCAGGCTGCACGCGCCAGGGAAGGATGATCGGGGCCATCGGGGCTGTCCGGATTGCGCGGGCTCCCCGGATTGGCCTCCTCGACCATACCCTTCAGCTTCTGGCTGGCGTGAAACGTCACGACGCGGCGCGCCGTGATGGGGATTTCTTCCCCGGTTTTCGGATTGCGGCCGGGCCGCTGCGGCTTGTCGCGCAACTGGAAGTTGCCGAAGCCGGACAGCTTGACGGCCTCGCCGCGCTCGAGCGCATTGCGGATCTCGTCGAAGAACGTCTCGACCATGTCCTTGGCCTCGCGCTTGTTCAGACCGACCTGCTCGAACAGCAGTTCGGCCAGCTCCGCCTTGGTCAGGGTCGGCAACTCCTTTTCCGCTTCCTTCCGTACCCGGGCCACCTGCATCGCACGATGCAGATCGGCGGCCAGCGCTTCCTGGAGCACGGCGGAATCAACGTCGTTGTTGTTAATTTTAAAGCCCTACCTTGTTCTGGATGAGGACCCGAATGCCCGGGTCCCCTGTTAGGCATCAGCCCTTATCAGGCGCGCAGTTTGGCACCGTGTTTTTGTTGCGCGGAGGATGCCAGCGCGGCCATGATGGCCTCGACCGCATCGTCCTGCAGCGTCGATTGAGTATCTTGCAAGCCAAAGCGGAAAGCAAGACTTTTTTCATCTTGCTCCAAGCCTTTGCCGCGGTATTCATCAAATAAAACAACGGCTTGCACGAGTTTGCCAAGCGCGTTCGACGCCAGTTCAGCCTGGAAAGCGTCGAGCAATGCCTGGGCCGGCACGTCCTGTTTCACCACCAGGGCGAGGTCGCGCGTGGCGCCCGGGAACTTGGAAATGTCCGCGTAACGGGGCACGTCGCGCGCGCGCAGCGCGTCCGCATCCACCTCGAACAGCACGGGGGCCTGCGGCAGGTCGTACTTCTGCAGCCAGCGCGGATGCAGCTCGCCAATCACGCCGACGACCTTGCCGTCGACTTCCACCGTGGCCGAGCGGCCCGGGTGCAGCGCCGGGTGTTCGGTCTTGCTGAAACGGACGGCACGGGGTGCGAACAGCGCTTCCAGGTCGCCCTTGACGTCGAAGTAATCGACGGCGCGGGTCGGCTGGCCCCACTGCTCGTCCGCGGCCGGGCCGTAGGCGATGGCGGCGACGCGCTTCGGCTGGTCGAATCCGGCGACGGCCAGCGGACCGTCCTGCGCTTCGGTATTGCGCAGGAACACGCCGCCCACTTCGAACACGCGCACGCGGCCGGCCTTGCGGTTCAGGTTGTAGCGCACGTTGGCGACGAGGCTGCCGATCAGCGACGAACGCATCACGCTCATCTGGCTCGCGATCGGGTTCTGCAGGCGGATCGGATTCGTGTTGTTCGCGAAGTCCGCTTCCCACTGCTGCTCGACGAAGCTCATGTTCACGACTTCCTGGTAGCCCAGGTCGGCCAGCTCGTGGCGGATGGCGAACAGCGAACGCGCGTTCTCCGGCTCGATCAGCATCGCGGACGGCGCCACCGGCGGCAGTGCGGGGATGTTCTCGAAGCCATACACGCGCGCCACTTCCTCGATCAGGTCTTCCTCGATCTCGATGTCGAAGCGGTACGACGGGGCCGTCACGTGGAACAGGCCGCCAGACGTACTGTCCGACTGGCGCTCGAACGGCAGGTGCAACCGCGTGAAGATGTCGGCAACCATGTCGTCCGTGACCGGCACGCCGATGACTTTCGCGGCGCGCGCGGTACGCAGGGTGACCGGCTTGCGCTGCGGCAGGTTCGGCGCCTGGTCGTCGATCGGGCCGACCTTCGTGTCGGCCGTGCCGCAGATCTCCACGATCAGCGACGTGATGCGCTCGAGGTGCTCGGGAATCGTCGCATAGTCGACGCCGCGTTCGAAGCGGTGCGCCGCATCCGTCGAGAAGTTATAACGGCGGGCGCGGCCCTGGATGGCGTTTGGCCACCAGAATGCGGCTTCCAGGTAGATGTTCGTCGTGTCGAGCGACACGGCCGTGGCGTCGCCGCCCATGATGCCGGCCAGCGATTCGAGTTCCTTCTCGTCGGCGATCACGCCAACCCACTCGTCGATGTCGACCGTGTTGCCGTTCAAGAGCTTCAGCGTCTCGCCCTTGCGGCCCCAGCGCACGTCCATGCCGCCGTGGATCTTGTCCAGGTCAAACACGTGCGACGGACGGCCCACTTCCAGCATGACGTAGTTCGAGATGTCGACGAGGGCCGACACGGAACGCTGGCCGCTGCGCTCGAGGCGGCGCTTCATCCACTCCGGCGTCGCCGCCTTCGCGTTCAGGCCGCGGATGACGCGGCCGGCGAAACGGCCGCACAGGTCCGGCGCCGACACCTTGACGGGCACGACTTCGTCCGTGTTCACGGGCACGGGGCGGAAGGCCGGCAGCGCCAGCGGCACGCCGGTCAGCGCCGACACTTCGCGCGCCACGCCCAGCACGGACAGGCAGTCGGCCTTGTTCGGCGTGAGCTTGATCGTGAATTTCAGGTCGTTCAGGCCCAGGTAGTCGCGGATGTTCTGGCCGATCGGCGCGTCTTCCGGCAACTCCATCAGGCCGTTGCTCTCTTCCGAGATCTTGAGTTCTTTGGCCGAGCACATCATGCCCTGCGATTCCACGCCGCGCAGCTTGCCGACCTTGATTTCGAACGGCTTGCCGTCCGGACCCGGCGGCAGCACGGCGCCGGCCTTGGCGCAGATGGCCTTCATGCCCGCGCGCACGTTCGGCGCGCCGCAGACGATGTTCAGCAGGGTACCGGTGCCGACGTCGACCTGGCACACGTTCAGGCGGTCCGCGTTCGGGTGCTTGGCCACTTCCTTGACTTCCGCCACGACGACGTTCGAGAACGGCGGCGCGACCGGTTCGACCTCTTCCACTTCGAGGCCGGACATCGTGAGCAGGTGCGCGAGTTCGTCCGAATTCAACTTCGGATCGACCATGGAACGGAGCCAGTTTTCAGAGAATTGCATATTCGTTTGCCTTGGTATTTATCGGACGTGTTCTTAGTTGAACTGCTTCAGGAAACGCAGGTCGCCTTCGTAGAACAGGCGGAGGTCGTTGATCCCGTAACGCAGCATGGTCAGGCGCTCCAGGCCCGAACCGAACGCGAAACCGATGAATTTTTCCGGATCCAGTCCGAAATTGCGGACGACCGTCGGGTGCACCTGGCCGGCGCCCGACACTTCCAGCCAGCGGCCCTTCAGCGGACCGGAGCCGAACGCGATGTCGATCTCGGCCGACGGTTCCGTGAACGGGAAGTACGACGGACGGAAGCGGACCTGCAGGTCGTCGGTCTCGAAGAACGCCTTCACGAAGTTCAGGTACACGCCCTTCAGGTCGGCAAAGCTGATGTCTTCGCCGATCCACAGGCCTTCGACCTGGTGGAACATCGGCGAGTGCGTGGCGTCGCTGTCGACGCGATACGTGCGGCCCGGCGCGATCACCTTGATCGGCGGCGTGTGCGCGCGCGCGTAGCGCACCTGCATCGGGCTCGTGTGGGTGCGCAGCAGCAGCGGCTTGCCCGTGCTGTCGTTGCCTTCGATGTAGAACGTGTCCTGCATCGAGCGTGCCGGGTGGTTTTCCGGGCTGTTCAGCGCGGTGAAATTGGTCCAGTCGGTCTCGATCTCGGGGCCGTCGGCCACGTCGAAACCGATCGAGCGGAAAATCTGTTCGACCCGTTCCCAGGTCCGCATGACGGGGTGGATGCCGCCCTTGGCACGGCCGCGGCCCGGCAGGGTGACGTCGATCGCTTCCGCGTTCAGGCGCGCCATCAATTGCGCGTTGGCGAGATCTTCGCGGCGGGCCGTCAACGCCTGTTCGATTTTTTCTTTGGCGGCGTTGATCAGGGCGCCCTGCGCCTTGCGCTGTTCGGGATCGAGCTTGCCGAGGCCCTTCATCAGTTCGGTCACCTGGCCGGTCTTGCCCAGGTATTTCGCTTTTGCGTTTTCCAGCGCGGCAGCGTCTTGTGCGACGAAGAAGTCAGACTTGGCCGCGATGACGAGTTCTTCCAGCGAGTTCATGCGTGTTCTTTTCCTGTTTTGATGGCGGGAGGCGCCAGAAACAAAAACAGGGCATCGGTCGTGAAACCTTTGCCCCGTCCTTTGCGCATCGGCCACCCTGCGGCGGCGCGATGCTGATCTTGCGTTCGCTGTCTGAAATTAAGCAGCCAGCTTTGCCTTGACGGTGTTCACGATAGCGGCAAAAGCCGGCTTGTCGTTGACAGCCATGTCGGCCAGGACTTTACGGTCCAGTTCAATCGCGGCTTTCTTCAGGCCGTTCATGAATGCGCTGTAGGTCATGCCGTGCGAACGCGAAGCTGCGTTGATACGGGTGATCCACAGGGCGCGGAAAACGCGCTTCTTGTTGCGGCGGTCGCGGTATGCGTACTGGCCAGCGCGCATGACTGCTTGCTTGGCAATACGGAATACTTTGCTGCGGCGGCCACGATAGCCTTTGGCAAGCTCAAGAACCTTCTTGTGACGGGCACGTGCAGTAACCCCACGTTTTACTCGAGGCATAGTAGCTCCTTAGTTTGATGTGAGATTAAACGGCCGACGGCATCATGCGGTAGACGCTTTGGACGTCGGACGCATTGATGTTACGGGTGCCACGCAGCTGACGCTTGTTCTTGGTGGTTTTCTTGGTCAGGATGTGACGCTTGAACGCCATACCCGATTTGACGGTACCACCCGGGCGCACGCGAAAACGCTTCTTCGCGGAGCTTTTGGTTTTCATTTTCGGCATAGTCTTCTGCCCTCTTACAGGCAGCCTCATATGTGACAGGATTGCAGGTGGCAGCAACGCTGCTCTTGGATGCCTACTTTCACTTGTCTCTGCAGCGGAAGCGGGTCCACTACAGTCTTGCATTCCCGTCCTTGCGAACATGGGAACCGCAGATTCTAGCACAGTTTTACGCCAATGCACATCTGCGCCATGCACATCAGCAACCGGAAAACGGAATAGGCCAAGCCCGGGCCGCGGGACACCTCCCGGGGCCCGGGCCTGGCCCGGCTAGACTCGACGAAGAATTACTTCTTCTTTTTCGGCGCGACAACCATGATCATCTGGCGGCCTTCCAGCTTCGGAAACTGCTCGACCTGGCCATACGGCTCAAGGTCACCGCGCAGACGCTCCAGCATGCGCTGGCCGATATCCTGGTGAGCCATCTCGCGGCCACGGAAGCGGAGGGTGATCTTGGTCTTGTCACCCTCTTCCAGGAACTTGATCAGGTTACGCAGCTTGATGCTGTAGTCACCCTCGTCCGTACCCGGACGGAACTTGATTTCCTTGACCTGGATGATCTTCTGCTTCAGCTTCGCTTCGTGCGCCTTCTTCTGCTCCGAATACTTGAACTTGCCGTAGTCCATCAGGCGGCACACCGGCGGGGTCGCGTTCGGCGCGATCTCGACCAGGTCCACGTTCGCTTCTTCAGCCAGACGAAACGCCTCGGCCAGGCTCACAATGCCCAGCGGCTCGTTGTCCACCCCGTTCAGACGCATTTCGGGATAGTTGATTTCGCCATTGATGCGATGTGACGACTTGTCAGTAGCTATGTTGTTTCCTTTGAAAGTAAGATGGATAGTGCCGTCTCAAGGCGCTTGCTTGATTACTTCGCCTTGGATGCTACCTCGCCTTGGAGGCGTTCCAGCAGCGCATCGACCGGCATGACGCCAAGGTCGATATTGCCACGGGCGCGAACGGCCACAGTGTTGGCATCCCGCTCTTTATCGCCGACAACTAGGATGTACGGCAGTTTTTGGACGGAGTGCTCCCGAATTTTATAGGTAATCTTCTCGTTCCGCAAATCAGCGTGAACACGCAGGCCCGCCGCCTTCAGCTTCGCCTCGACCTGTTTGACGTAATCGGCCTGTGCATCCGAAATGTTCAGGATGGCAACCTGAACCGGCGCCAGCCACAGCGGCAACGCGCCCGCGTAGTTCTCGATCAGGATGCCGATGAAGCGTTCCATCGAGCCGACGATCGCGCGGTGCAGCATCACCGGCACCTTGCGGGAATTGTCTTCCGCGACATATTCCGCGCCGAGACGGCCCGGCATCGAGAAGTCGACCTGCATCGTGCCGACCTGCCACGGACGGCCGAGGCTATCCTTCAGGTGGTACTCGATCTTCGGACCGTAGAACGCGCCCTCGCCCGGCAGCTCCGTCCAGGTCACGCCGCAGCCGCGCAGCGCCGAACGCAGCGCCTCTTCCGCCTGGTCCCACACTTCGTCGGAACCGATGCGGTTTTCCGGACGCAGCGCGATCTTGACGTCGATGTTCTCGAAGCCGAAGTCCTCGTATACCTTCATTGCCTGGGCGTGGAACGCGACGACTTCCGGCGCAATTTGATCTTCAGTACAAAAGACGTGGCCGTCGTCCTGGGTGAAGCCGCGCACGCGCATCAGGCCGTGCAGCGCGCCCGACGATTCGTTGCGGTGGCACTGGCCGAACTCGCCGTAGCGCAGCGGCAGGTCGCGGTACGAACGCAGGCCCGCGTTATAGATCTGCACGTGGCCAGGGCAGTTCATCGGCTTCAGCGCATAGGTGCGGTTTTCCGACTCGGTCGTGAACATGTTTTCACGATAATTGTCCCAGTGACCGGTCTTCTGCCACAGGGTGACGTCGATGATCTGCGGCGCCTTGACCTCGTTGTAGCCGGTGACCTGGTAGGTCTTGCGCATGTATTGCTCGATCTGTTGCCAGATGGTCCAGCCTTTCGGGTGCCAGAAGATCAGGCCCGGCGCTTCGTCCTGGAAGTGGAAGAAGTCCAGCTGCTTGCCCAGCTTGCGGTGGTCGCGCTTCTCGGCTTCCTCCAGCATGTGCAGGTATTGCTCCTGGTCTTCTTTCTTCGCCCAGGCGGTGCCGTAGACGCGCTGCAGCATCTCGTTCTTCGAGTCGCCGCGCCAGTACGCGCCGGCCAGCTTCATCAGCTTGAAGACTTTCAGCTTGCCGGTCGACGGCACGTGCGGACCGCGGCACAGGTCGGTGAACTTGCCTTCGCTGTACAGCGACACGTCCTCGTTCGCCGGGATCGACGCGATGATCTCGGCCTTGTAGTCTTCGCCGATCGATTTGAAATACGCCACGGCTTCGTCGCGCGGCAGCACCTTGCGGGTGACCGGCTCGTCCTTCCTGGCGAGTTCCGCCATCTTCTTCTCGATGGCTTGCAGGTCGTCCGGGGTGAACGGACGCTTGTACGAGAAGTCGTAGTAGAAACCGTTGTCGATCACGGGGCCGATGGTGACCTGCGCTTCCGGGAACAATTCCTTGACGGCATAGGCCAGCAGGTGGGCGGTCGAGTGGCGGATGACGTCCAGGCCTTCCGGGTCCTTGTCCGTGACGATGGCCAGGTCGGCGTCGCTCTCGATCAGGAACGACGTATCGACGACCTTGCCGTTGACCTTGCCGGCCAGCGCGGCCTTGGCCAGGCTCGGGGCGATGCTGGACGCCACCTGGGCGACCGTCACCGGACCTTCGAATTGACGGCTCGAGCCGTCCGGGAGGCGAACATTCAACATTGTGAGCTCCATCTCGGCGCCGTTGCGCCCGTTAAAATTAAAGGAATGAAAAAATCTGGACGAAAAAAAACGCGCACCAGGCGCGTTTTATTCAGTGTCGTCGAACTGCTGCGAAAGACAATATGACACCCTACCGCGTCTAGCGATTTCCCCACAACGTCGTTGTAGTTCGCGGTGTCATAACCGTTTGTGCCTTTCTCGCTCTTACTGACGACAAGAGCGGAAAACCGTAGTTCCCCGCGCTTGTCTTTGTGTTCTGGTGGGCGGTGCAGAATTCGAATCTGCGACCCCTTGGATGTCGACCAAGTATTCTAACCAGCTGAACTAACCGCCCGTATGCCGCCATTATAAGGGGATAGCCCCCATCCTGCAAGGACACCGGTATACTGCCCGCCTGTTTCCACATCGTCCAAGTTCATGTCCGACCAAGCCGGCTCTTCCGCCCACCTCCACGCCCACCTCGACGGCGACGCCCGCCACGCCCACACGATCGAAGGCCGCAGCCAGTGGGCGATGGCCATCGCGCTCGGGCTGACCCTGCTGTATGCGCTGGTGGAGGCCGTCAGCGGCTTCCTGTCGAACTCGCTCGCGCTGATCTCGGACGCCGGCCACATGGTCACCGATGCCGCCGCCCTCGGCCTCGCGCTGCTGGCCCAGCTGATCGCGCGGCGGCCGCCGTCCGCGCGCCATTCGTTCGGCTTCGTGCGCGCGGAGGCGCTCGCTGCCTTCGTCAACAGCCTCGCGATGCTCCTGCTGGTCGGCTGGATCGTGTTCGAGGCCGTCCAGCGCCTCGCGCATCCCGAGCACGTGGGCGGCAAGACCGTCCTGATCGTCGCGGCCATCGGCGCGTGCATCAACATCGCCGTCGCGTGGGTGCTGTCGCGCGACGAGCAGAGCATCAACACGCGCGCCGCCCTCGTCAACGTGCTGGGCGACCTGCTCGGCTCCATCGCCGCCATCGCGGCGGGCGCCGTCATCCATTTCACGGGCTGGGTGCGCATCGACCCGATCCTGTCGATCTTCGTGTCGCTGCTGATCCTGAAGTCGACGGTGAGCGTGCTGCGCGAGTCCTATCACTTCCTGATGGAAGGCGTGCCGCACCAGATCGACTACCTGAAAATCGGCGCCGACCTGGCGGCGATCCCGGGCGTGCGCTCCGTGCACGACCTGCACGTGTGGGACATGTCGCCGGGCGAGCCCGCGCTGATCGGCCACCTGGAAATCGACGACCTGAACGCCTGGCCCGACGTGCTCCGGGCGGTCAAGACCATGCTGCTCGACAAGCACGGCATCGACCACGTCACCTTGCAGCCCGAACCTGTCCAGCGCTCCGACGCTCTGTAAGCCGGTTCCGACCCGGCCTCGGGACGCACGCCGATATCCCAGCCGCAGGCACCCTGCGGATAATCGGCACATGCCTACCTCCACCGAACTCGCCACCGCCCACGTCGCCGACGCGCATGTTTACGACACGCTGATCGTGGGCGGCGGCCCGGGCGGCCTCACCGCCGCCATCTACCTGCGCCGTTTCACCCGCAACGTCGCCCTCGTCGACAAGGGCAACAGCCGCCTGCGCCTGATTCCCGTCTCGCACAACTACCCCGGCTTTCCCGAAGGCGTGCCCGGCCACATCCTGCTGGGCAACCTCGCGTCGCAGCTGCAGCGCTACGGCGGCAGCGTGATGCCGGGCGAAATCGTCGACCTGCGCATCGAAGACGGCCTGTTCGTCGGCGACTACCAGCCCGAAGACGAAGAGAACATCGTGCAGATCCGCGCCCACACGGTGCTGCTGGCGACGGGCGTCGCGGACGCCGGCCTGCCGGTCGAGAACTGGCGCGAAGCCGTCGCGTTCGGGTCCGTGCGGCTGTGCCCCGTGTGCGACGGCTTCGACGTGATCGACAAGCGCATCGCCGTCGCCACGTCCGAAGTGAATCCTGTCGGCCACGCGCTGTTCATGCGCACGTTCAGCGCGGACGTCACCCTGTTCGAACGGGGCTCGCCGTCGATGCTGGGCGATGAGGACCGGCGCCGGCTCGATGCGGCGGGCGTGCGCACCATCGATTCGCCGCTGCTGTCCGTCACGCTGGACGCGTCGATGAAACCCGTGCTGCACACGGAGGACGGTCGGGACTTCGAGGCGGACGTGTTCTACCCGATGCTGGGCGAGAATGCGAGATCGGGCCTGGCGGCGAAGCTGGGCGCACGCACGGCGCAGTGCGACGAGATCGTCGTCGACGACCACCAACAGACGACCGTGCCGGGCCTGTACGCGATCGGCGACGTCGTCGTGGGCCTGAACCAGATCGCCGTGGCGGCGGGCCAGGCGGCGCGCGCCGCCGTCCGCATCCACAACCAGTTGCCGCCCGCGCTGCGCCCGCCGCGCCGCCACCTTGAGGCCGCGCCGGGGACGAGCGCATAGCTATAATGGGGGGATGAGAACGCTCGCCCTCCTCCTGCTGTTCGCCGCCGGCGGAGCAGCGCTTCGGCGGCAAACGCCTGGAAAAGAAGGTCGACGACGAGCCGGAGGCGATCCGCAGCACCGTGCTCGGCCGCCTCGACGGCTGGCGCTACGGCACCCAGCTGACGCTCGCCAACGGCCAGGTGTGGCGCGTGGTCGACGACATTGATGCCGCCCTGCCGGACCTCCTTGACCCCGCCGTGCGCATCGAGCGGGGCGCGCTCGGCGCCTATTACCTGCAACTGGAAGCAAACAACAGCGCCGCGCGGGTCGTTCGCGTCAAATAACTATCCCTGCCCGGCCAGTTCGATGCGACGGCGGATGCGTTCCACCGCGGCGGTGTCGCCGGCCGCACGGGCGCGCTGTTCCTGCACGCCCAGCCACGCCAGCAGCGGACGGCGCCAGCCCTGGCTCGATGCCGTGTCGACGGCCGCCCCGATGTCGGCCGGCGTGATGCGGCCTGCCTTCAGCAGCGCCCCGGCCGCGACGAGCCGGGACAGCGGATCGGCGACGGCGGCCAACGAGCCGCTCGCCACGACGGCGCGATGCTGTTCCGGCAGCAGGCTTGTTTCCAGCCCCTGCCAGCGGCCGTCCAGGTAGGCGGCGTACGCGCGCTGGGCCGGCGTCGCATCGTTCGCGACCGCCGCGAAGCCGGGGCACTCGTAGTCGAGCGCCGCCGCCTTCACGCCGCAGCGTACCAGTTCCGCCTGGGCGACGACGTCGAACCGTCCCGTGCTGGCGCTCGCGCGGCGGGCGCGCGCGAACTCGGCGTCGGCGGCGGCCGAGTCGCCCCGCAGGAAGTCGTCCGTGAAACCGCCGAGAGAACTCTTCGCATCGCCTTCCCAGGCGGGCGGCTGCGGCTTGCTGGCGCAGCCGGACAATACGATCAGCGCGGTGGCAATGAGGGTTCTGGTCATCATGGCAGCTTGATCTCCGTGTCCTGCTTGAACGGCCATTTGCGGTTGATCTCGTCGACGAGGCGGTTTACCTTGCGCAGGCTCGCATCGACCTCGCCGCGCAGGCGGCCCAGGTCGTCCGTGGCGGCGTGCGCGTTCCTGGCGACGGCCTGCGCCTCGGCCAGCACGCCATCGGCCTTCTGGAGCGTCCCGCGCGCGTCGGCCAGCAGGCCGTTCAGTTCGCGGATCGCACTCTGCGCATCGTCCATCACGCCCTTCTTGCCGAACACGCGCTGGTCGGTCTTGGCGAGCAGCGCGTCCACGCGGTGCAGGGTCTGCAGCAGCTTTTCCGCCTCGGCGTCGCCGCCCAGTGCCGTGCCCAGCACGCCGTAGCGGCCGGACAGGCGGCCCGACAACGCATCGACGTTGGCCAGCGTGTTGCCGATGTGGGAATCGGCGCGCGTCATCGTCTCCAGGTTTTCCAGCAGCGTGCGCGCCGTGGCCATCAGGCGCGGGATCTCGGCCGCCGCGTCGCCCCGCAGCACGGGACGCTGGGCGTGATCGGGCAGCGGCGGATCCGTCAGCACGCCGCTGTAGGCACGCAGCCGGGTCTCGCCGACGACGCTGCTCTCGAGCGTGAATACGCTGGTCGTGCGCAGCCATTTCGCATCGTTCTGCGCGATGTCGACGAGGATGTTCACCTTGCCGTCCTTGCCCAGCCCCACCTGGCGCACGCGCCCGATGGGGAAGCCGGCAAACGTCATGTCCATGCCCGGGATCACGCCGGAGGAATCGTCGGCGACGAGCACCAGTTCCTGCGTCTTCTCGAACACGCCGCGGGCATACATCACGTACAGGAAGAACGCGACGATCAGCGCGCCGATCAGGACGAGCAGGAACAGCGCCTTCGCTTCCACGTGCTTCGGTTCGTCGGGAGGGGTGTCTTTGTCGATCATGTTTTAGATGTATTTGACGGCCAGCGAACTGGCCTCGATCAGCAGCAGCACGAACAGCAGGCGCAGCGCGCCGGGCTGCACGTTCGTGCGCAGGCGGCGCGGGCGGCGCAGCAGTTCCAGGATGGCGGCGCTCGGGATCACGGCCACCGCGAGGCCGAACAGCACGGTCTTGAACACGAAGCCGAGCGTCACCGTCGGGTCGAACACGCGGCCCACCGTGCGCGTGTAGTCCGGCAGGCCCCACGGCGACAGGCCGTAGACGTTCAGGTACGCGAGCACGAGCACGATGACGCTCGACACCATCGCGAGGCTCAGCACGGAAAACGCGTTGGCGATGACCTGCGGCACGAGGTCGCGGCGCAGGCGGCGCAGGGTCTCGGCCGTGGCTTCGCCCGCGGGCACGCCGCTGCGCGCGAGGCCCATCGCGCTCGCATCGAACGCCATCCCGGCGCGCAGCGCGGCGAACATCGCGGCCGACAGCGGCAGCAGTTCCAGCACGAGCACGCGCACGACCATTTCCAGCGCATAGCGCGACAGGCCGTAGCTCTGCGCCGTGACGAGCACGATGCGGATAATGACGAGGCTGACGAGAGCCGTCAGCACCGTGAACCAGGGCAGTACCTGCCACGTGCTCGCGTAAATGTAGCGCGACGTGGCGAGGCGGTTGCCGCGGTGGTACGTGGACGGCGTCAGCGCCATCACGAGCGCCACGGCGCCCAGGTGCAGCATGGCCCACCAGCTGGCGGCGTAGCGCGCGGCCATGTGGCCCCAGAGGCGCGGTTTGACGTACAGGAGGGACGTAATCGGCATGGTTACGTCCTGCGTGCTTCCTGTACGCCTTTCACTTCCGCGATCGCCGCGAGCGCCTTCTGCAACTGCCCGGTCGAGCTGATCTCCGCCGTGAACACCATCTTCGCCGTACCCTTGCTGCTCTGCGTGTTCACGCCGATCACGTTGATCTTCGAGATCGCGAGCACTTCCGAGATATCGCGGAGCAGGCCCTGGCGGTCCGCCGCGAGGATGAAGATATCGACCGGGAACACGGTTTCCAGGCCGGTCGTGCCCCACTCCGTCTCGAGCACGCGTTCCGGGTTGCGCGCCGCCATCTCGGCGAAGTTCTTGCAGCTCGCGCGGTGGATCGACACGCCCTTGCCGCGCGTGACGAAGCCCACGATCGGGTCCGGCGGCGCCGGCTTGCAGCAGCGCGCCAGTTGCGTCATGAGGCCTTCCGTGCCGACGACGAGCACGCCCGACTTGGCGCCCTGCTCGACGCTCGACGCGCGGCTCTTGTTGACGACGGCTTCGTCCGGCACGGGGGCCGCCGGCGCCCCATCGTGCAGCGCGGCTTCCACATGCCGCAGGCTGAATTTTTCCTTGCCGACGGCAATGAACAGGTCGTCGACCTTGGCGAAGCCCAGCTTGTGGGCCAGCGTATCCAGGTTGACCGCGGTCTTGCCTTCGCGCTGCAGCGATTTCTCGACGAGCGCGCGGCCGTGGGCCAGCGTCTCCGCCAGCTCCAGCGCATGGAACCAGGCGCGGATCTTCGAGCGCGTGCGGCTGCTGACCGTATAGCCGGGGCTGAGCCAGTCGCGCGACGGTCCCTGGCTGCCGGCCGGCCCCTTGGCCGTGATGATCTCGCACGTCTGGCCGTTCTTCAGCGGCGTGTTCAACGGCACCATCACGTTGTCGACCTTGGCGCCGCGGCAGCGGTTCCCGACCTCGCTGTGCAGGTGGTAGGCGAAGTCGATCGGCGTGGCGCCGACCGGGAGTTCGAGCACGCGCGCCTGCGGCGTCAGCACGAAGATGCGGTCATCGAGGGTCGTCGATTTCAGCTTCTCGACCCACTCGCGCTGCAGCTCTTCCTGTCCCGTGACGGCGCTCGCGACTTCCGTCTTCCACGCCAGCAGCTGGCGCAGCCACGCGATCTTTTCGTCGTACTCCTGGCTCTTGAAATTCGAGCCGCCTTCTTCCTTGTAGCGCCAGTGCGCGGCGACGCCGTATTCGGCGAAGTTGTGCATCTCCTGCGTGCGGATCTGCACTTCCAGCGGGCGCCCGTCCTCGGCCGTCACGACCGTGTGCAGCGACTGGTAGCCGTTCGGCTTCGGGCGCGAGATGTAGTCGTCGAATTCCTTCGGGATCGGCGTCCAGATGTTGTGGACGACGCCCAGCACCGTGTAGCACGTCTTGATGTCGCCGACGATCACGCGGAACGCGCGCACGTCGTACAGCTCGGAGAAATCGAGCTCCTTGCCGCGCATCTTCTTCCAGATGCTGTAGATGTGCTTCGGCCGGCCGAACACTTCGGCCTTGATGCCGGCCGCCGCGAGTTCCTTCTGCAGGCGCTCGATCGACGACGCCACGAAGCTCTCGCGCAGCATGCGCTTTTCTTCGAGCATCTTGGCGATGCGTTTATACGTGTCCGGCTCCATCATCCGGAACGACAGGTCTTCCAGTTCCCATTTCAGCTGGAAGATGCCGAGCCGGTTGGCGAGCGGCGCGTACAGGTCGAGCACTTCGCGGCCGTAGTTGCGCGTGACGTCGTCGAAGCGCTTGTGCTCCGCGAAGTAGCGCAACGTGGTCACGCAGGACGCGAGGCGGATCAGCACGACGCGCATGTCGCTGGCCATCGCCAGCAGCATCTTGCGCAGGGTCTCGACCTGCGCCATGGCCTCCTGGGCCGCATTCTTGCCGCGCCCGACGGGGGCCTGGGCCGCCGTCAGGTCGCGCAGGCGGATCAGCTGGTGCACGCCGCGCACCATGTCCGCCACTTCCTTGCCGAAGCGCTCCTCGAGCGCCTCGGCCACGCCCGGGTCCACGATCGCCAGCTCGAACAGCAGGCCGGCGATGCGGGTCTCGGCATCGCTGCGCAACAGCGCGAGCGTGCCGGCCACGCCCAGCGAGAACTCGAACGCGCTCTGGCCGGTGCCGGCCGTGCGTTCGACATAGCGCTCGGCCGCGAAATCGAGCGCGCCTTTTACGCGCGCGCAGTCATCGGGGCCGAGGCCGTGGACCAGCTGGGTGGTGGCGTCGCCGAGCGCGACAATCGATACCATCGCGTGTGCTTACGCCTGGGCGGCCACGACGACGATTTCGACCAGGCCGGCCGGATCGGCCAGCTTGGCTTCGACGGTGGCGCGCGGCGGGGTCTGGCCCGGCACGACCCACGCTTCCCACACGGTGTTCATGGCCGGGAAGTTGGCCATGTCGGTGATGTAGATCTGGGTCGAGATGATGCGGCTCTTGTCGCTGCCCGCTTCCGCCAGCAGGCGGTCGATATGACCCAGCACTTCGCGCGTCTGGCCGAGGATGTCCTGCGTCGTGTCGCTGGCGACCTGGCCGGCCAGGTACACCGTACCATTGTGGATGGCGACTTCGGACAGTCGTTTGCCTACGTGCAGTCGTTTGATTTCCATGCTTTTCTCTAGTAATAAAACCAGGCCTTGCGGCCATTTCGCCCGGCCGTGGAGCCGAACACCTCCGGCCCTGATTCAGCCGGTCAAAAATTCCCGTGCGATCGCGATCTGCTCCGGCTGCAGGAACGTGGGCGCATGGCCCACGCCGGCGATCTCCCGCAAGACCGGCTTCGGACCGCGCCGCGTCATCTCTTCCGCCGTCGCGCGCGACAGCAGGTCCGACCGTTCTCCCCGCACGAGCAGGGTCGGGCAGCGGATCGCGTCGTACGCGGCCCACAGCTGCGCCTCGTCCTGCGCCACCTTCTGCGGCGTCATGGCCTTGAACGGCTGCGCGAGCCCGAGGTCGTAGTGCAGCGCCCATTGCCCGTCCGGCTGCTGCACGAGCACGTCGCGCGCCAGCTTGTCCCACTGGGCGTCGCTGTGCGGCCCGAACGGCGTCGAGACCATCCGCACGTACGCGGCCCCTTCTGCGAAGGTCGCGAAGCGGATCTCCTGGCCGATGTAGTCGCCGATGCGCGCCAGCGCCACCGGGTCCAGCACGGGCCCGATGTCGTTCAGCACCATGCGGCGGATCGGGCTGCCCGGCAGCGACGCGAGGGCGATGCCGATCAGGCCGCCCATCGACGTGCCGAACCAGTGGACGCCTTCATCCGCGGCGGTGACGCGGGCGACCAGGGTCACCATGTCGGCCACGTATTGCGGAATGACGTACAGCGCCGGGTCGCGCAGCCGCCCGGAACGGCCGCGGCCCACGACGTCCGGGCACACGACGCGGTAGCGGTCGCTCATGGCCCGCGCCAGTGCGTCGAAATCGTCCGCCACGCGCGTCACGCCGTGTACGCAGACGAGCACGTTCGTGTTGGCGGGGTCGCCCCACTCCTTGTATGTCATGCGGTGCAGGCCGGCGGGCGAACTGCACAGCACGGATTTCAGCTTCGGTTCGCTCATTTTCAAAAGTTCCGACGATCACCATGCATCCGCCGGAAACATCAAGGACCAGGCGGCCGCCAACATTTTACCCGGTGGAGCGATTAGAATTCTACCAAGTCTGGCCCGGGACCACCCGGCTCTCATAGAAACTGTCCACGAGAAAGAGGAACGAATGAAATCCACCATGTTAAGCGGCAAGACTGCACTCGTCACCGGCTCGACCTCGGGCATCGGTCTCGGCATCGCCCGCGCGCTGGCCGAGCAAGGCGCCAACATCGTCTTCAACGGCTTCGGCGACGCGCAGCAGATCGAAAAGCTGTACACCGACATCGGCCAGGAATTCGGCGTACAGACCGCTTACCACAACGCCGACATGTCGAAGCCGGACCAGATCGCCGCCATGATGGCGTTCGCGGCCGACAAGTTCGGCGGCGTCGACATCCTCGTCAACAACGCCGGCATCCAGTACGTCGCGAACGTCGAGGATTTCCCGGTCGAGAAATGGGATGCGATCATCGCCATCAACCTCAGCTCGGCCTTCCATACCACGCGCCTCGCCCTGCCCTACATGAAGCAGAAGAACTGGGGCCGCATCATCAACCTCGCGTCGGCCCACGGCCTCGTCGCGTCCGCGCAGAAGTCCGCGTACGTCGCCGCCAAGCACGGACTCGTCGGCCTGACGAAATCGACGGCGCTGGAAACCGCACCGACCGGCGTCACCGCCAACGCGATCTGCCCGGGCTGGGTGCTGACGCCGCTCGTGCAGAAGCAGGTCGACGACCGCGCGACGCGCGAAGGCATCAGCAACGAACAGGCCAAGAAAAACCTGCTGCTGGAAAAACAGCCGTCGGGCGAATTCGTCACGCCGGAAGAGCTGGGCGCGCTGGCCGTGTTCTTCTGCAGCCCGGCCGCGAACCAGGTGCGCGGCGTCGCGTGGAACATGGACGGCGGCTGGGTCGCGCAGTAAATGCCCATCGACGAACCTCTCGAAGGGTCGGGCTTCGACATCGCGGGCCTGCACGACGCCTGCCTGGAACTCGCGCACGTCGTGCTCGCCTCTAGCCAGCCGCAGGTGTCGCGCGACATCCTGGAAACGCTGGCCGACCGCTTCGAACGGGAGGCGGCCGACTTCGCGCTGCTCGTCGCCAACGCGGGCCGCAACACGGCGCTGCTGGCCCGCGCCGTGCATTACCTCGTCGACGCCCACGCGCTGCCGCTGATGGGCACCGACATGGAATGGTTCCGGCAGGCGCTCGCCTGCCTCGTCGAACTGGCCGTGCCCGGCATCGCGCTGTCGCAAAAGGGCGCGGCGTTCCTGCACGATGTCGAGACCGGCATCGCGCAGTCGATGCAGGACCTCGAATAAAGGAAAACCGATGCGCATCCGGGCACTCGCTGCTGCCGCTTTCATCCTGATGACCGGCATGGCAAGTGCCGCCGACCAGCGCCCCGTGCTGCTCACGCCCGATAAAGTCTGGACCGGCGACGGCGCCCCGCACGCGGGCTGGAGCGTGCTCGTCGCGCAGGGCCGCATCCAGGGCGTGGGCCCGGCTTCGACCCTGCCCGTCCCCGCCGACGTCGACCGCATCGCCCTGCCCGGCAAGACGTTGATTCCGGGTCTCATCGACCTGCACTCGCACGTCCTGCTGCACCCCTATAACGAAACGACGTGGGACGACCAGGTGATCAAGGAAGCGCCGGCCTACCGCGTCGCGCTGGCCGTGCGCCACGCCGCCGACACGCTGCAGGCCGGTTTCACCACGTTGCGCGACCTCGGCACGGAAGGCGCGGACTATGCGGACGTCGGCATCAAGCGCGCCATCGAGGAAGGACAGATCCCCGGCCCGCGCCTGCTCGTCGCCACGCGCGCCATCGTCGCGACCGCGAGCTACGGCCCCGCCGAACGCAGCTATCGTCCGGACATGGACATCCCGTACGGCGCCCAGCAGGCGACGGGCGTCGACGAGGCGACGAAGGCCGTGCGCGAACAGGCCGCCCACGGCGCCGACTGGATCAAGTTCTACGCCGACTACCGCACTGGTCCGGACGGCGGCACGCGGCCCACGTTCGCGCTCGAGGAAATGAAGGCGATCGTCGCGGCTGCCCACGCAAGCGGACGCAAGGTGGCCGCGCACGCGAGCAGCGACGACGCGATCCGCCTGGCCGTGCTGGCCGGCGCCGACACGATCGAACACGGCTACGGCGCCAGCGAAGCGACGTTCAGGCTGATGCTGGAACGCAAGGTGGCCTATGTGCCCACGTTGACGGCGCCGGAAGCCATCGGCGAATACTTCCAGCGCCACGTGCGCGGCGGCGCGCCCACGCCCGCGATGCAGCAGGCGGAGCGCGCCTTCCGCCTCGCCCGCAAGCTGGGCGTGACCATCGGGAACGGCAGCGACGTCGGCGTGTTTGCGCACGGCACGAACGAGCGCGAACTGGAGTGGATGGTTCGCCTGGGCATGAGCCCGACGGAGGCGCTGCGCGCCGCGACGGTCGTCGCCGCCAACATCCTCGACCGCAAGGACCTGGGCGCGATCCGCAACGGCATGCTGGCGGATGTCGTCGCGGTCGATGGCGATCCGACGGCGGATATTGCTGCACTGCGCAAGGTGGGATTCGTGATGAAGGGCGGAACGGTGTACCGGAATCAGTAGGCCGTTATTCACCAATCCGCATTCCTGATATCGGCCGCGACGTTGCGGTTTTCCACAATAGCCGATGCAGATATTTTGCGTGATGATGACGGTGTTACTAATAGCGCATGAAGCCTAGCCATGAAAAAACCATTCTATAAAGTCCTTTATGTCCAGGTATTGTTTGCGATTATCGTGGGCGTCCTGCTGGGCATCTACGATCCGGGCATCGCAACCGCGATGAAGCCTTTGGGAGACGGCTTCGTCAAACTCATCAAGATGATCATCGCCCCGGTGATTTTCTGTACGGTCGTCGCCGGTATCGCCGGCATGCAGGACATGAAAAAGGTCGGCCGTGTCGGCGGCAAGGCCCTGCTCTACTTCGAAGTCGTCTCGACCTTCGCGCTGGCCATCGGCCTGCTCGTCGCCAACCTGGTCAAGCCCGGCGCCGGCTTCAACGTCAACCCGGCCACGCTGGACACCCACTCGATCGCCCAGTACACCGAGAAGACCAAGGCGCTGACCACCACCGACTTCCTCATGAACATCATCCCGAACACATTCGTGGATGCGTTCGCCAAAGGGGAAATCCTGCAGGTCCTGCTGATCGCGATCCTGTTCGGCTTCTCGCTGTCGATGCTGGGTGAACGCGGCCGTCCGCTGACCCGCTTCATCGACGACATGTCGCACGCCATCTTCGGCGTCGTGAACATCATCATGAAAGCCGCCCCGATCGGTGCGTTCGGCGCCATGGCCTTCACCATCGGCAAATACGGCGTCAAGTCGCTGATCCCGCTGGCCTCGCTCGTCGGCTCGTTCTACCTGACCTGCTTCCTGTTCGTCATCCTCGTCCTCGGCACCATTGCCCGCCTGACCGGCTTCTCGATCTTCCGCTTCCTCGCCTACATCAAGGAAGAGCTGCTGATCGTCCTGGGTACGAGCTCGTCGGAAAGCGCCCTGCCGGCCATCATGCGCAAGCTGGAAAAAATGGGTTGCCCGAAATCGGTCGTGGGCCTCGTCGTGCCGACCGGCTACTCGTTCAACCTGGACGGCACCAACATCTACATGACGATGGCCGCCCTGTTCGTCGCCCAGGCCACGAACACCGACCTGACGCTGACGCAAGAGCTGACGATCCTGCTGGTGGCGATGCTGACCTCGAAAGGTGCCTCGGGCATCACCGGCGCCGGCTTCATCACGCTGGCCGCCACGCTGGCCGTCGTCCCGACGATCCCGGTGGCAGGCATGACCCTGATCCTCGGCATCGACAAGTTCATGAGCGAATGCCGCGCCCTGACCAACATCATCGGCAACGGCGTCGCAACGGTCGTCGTGTCGAAATGGGAAGGCGAGCTGGACAAAGAGCGCCTGACCTCCGAACTGAAGAATCCGAGCCCGGACGACGCAACCGGCGACCTGCACCCGGTTCGCGAAGCCGCCTAAGCCAGGACAGGGAACGATTCCTCGTTCAGACGCCGGGTTCGCCCGGCGTTTTTTTTTGCAGCAGCCACAGCCGCGCATACACGCCTTTTCTGCTCAACAGTTCCTCGTGCGTGCCCCGCTCCACGATGCGGCCCTGGTCCATGACGATGATCGCGTGCGCATGCACGATGGTCGACAGCCGGTGCGCGATGACGAGTGTCGTCCGCTGCGCCGACAGGCGCTCCAGCTCCTTGACGATGGCGTGTTCGGACACGGCATCCAGCGCCGACGTCGCTTCGTCGAACACGAGGATGGTCGGCTGCTTGAGGATCGCGCGCGCGATGCCGATGCGCTGGCGCTCGCCGCCGGAAAAATTCACGCCCCGCTCGCCGACCGGACTGTCGTAACCGTCCGGCAACGCGGCGATCGTATCGTGCAACTGCGCCGCCCGCGCCGCGGCCACGATCTCGTCGCGCCCGGCACCCGCCCGCGCGTAGCCGATGTTGCTCGCCACCGTGTCGTTGAACAGCGCGGCATCCTGCGGCACGACGCCGATCGCGCGGCGCACGCTGGCGGGGCTGCACTGGCGGATGTCCTGGCCGTCGATGAGGATGCGCCCCCGATCGGGGTCGTAGAAACGCAACAGCAGCCGCGCCAGCGTCGACTTGCCCGAACCGCTGCGCCCGACGACGGCCAGCGTGGTCCCGGGCGGAATGCGCAGGCTGACGCCGTCCAGCGCGGTGCGGCCCGGCTCGTAGTCGAAGCCCACGTGCTCGAACACGACCTCGCCCGCGCCGGGCACGAGCGCCGGCAAGCCGGGCAGCTCAGGCATCTCGGGCCGCTCGCCCAGCAGGGCGAACAGGCGCTCCGCGTTGACCCAGGCGTCGCGCGATTCGCGGTAGACGAAGCCGAGGGCGTTCAGCGGCAGGCAGACCTGCAGCGCGTACGCATTGATCAGCACGAGGTCGCCCACGCGCATGCGGCCCGCCAGCACGTCCTGCCCGGCCAGCAGCATGATCGCGGCCACGCCCAGCGCGATCACGCCGCTCTGCCCGACGTGCAGCAGGAACAGCGCGCGCTGGTTCTGGATGCCCGCGTCCCGCCACCGGTCCATCGTGCCCGCGAACTTCGCCGCCTCGTGGGCCTCGTTCGTGAAGTATTTGACCGTGTCGTAGTTCAGCAGGCTGTCCGCCAGCTGGCCCTTGGCGCGCGAATCGAGCTTGTTCACGCGCCGCTGGTAGACGACGCGCCGCGCCGTGAACACGAGCGTGAACCCCGAGTACAGGAGGAAGGTCGCGACGATGTTGGCGGCGTAGCCGGCCGGATAACGGCGCAGCATGACGGCGAGCACGAGGCCGATCTCGACGAGCGTCGGGACGATCGTGAACAACCCGACGCCCAGCAGGAAGGCAATGCCGCTGGTGCCGCGGTCGATGTCCGGCAGCAGGCTCCCGACCTGGCGCCGGGCGTGGAAGCGCGGACCGAGCGCATGCAGGTGCGCGAACGTCTTGCCCGCATATGCGGACACCGCGCCCAGCGTCACGCGCGCGAACAGCAGGTCGCGCCACTCGTTGAACAGCGTGCTCGCGAAGCGCAGCAGCGCATAGCCCACCAGCAGGTACCAGGGCAGCAGCGCCGGGAGCGTTGCCTGCGAAAACGCGTCGATGATGCGCTTGAGCAGCAGCGGCACGGCCACCGTGGCCACTTTCGCGGCCAGCAACAGTACGATGGACACGGCCACGCGCCAGCGGTTGGCGCGCATCACGCCCCACAGCTCGGCCGTGAAGCGGCGGCGGGCGGCACGGTCGGCGGCGGCGGTGTCGGCGGTCATGCCGGGTTTGACCGTCCTGGCGGCGTCAGGCTCCCGTCCGGCGCCTGCGCTGCCTCAAGCGTGCATGCCGTCAGCGCGTGCGCCGCGGCAGGTTTTCCAGGCGGAAGATGACGTCGACGGGCTGGCGCAGCTTCAGCGCCGGCACGGCCAGCCATTGCTCGCGGTCGACGTCCTGGGCGCGCGCCCGGTCCGCGCTGCCGTCGCGCCGGAATTCGCCGCGCTCCAGGCCCATCGCCGTGCTGAGGTTCTTCAGCGTGTCCGGCGTCGCGCCCATCAGGCCGCCGACGCGCCGCCCGCCCGCGGCCGCCATCACGTCGGCCCGGCGCCGGGCATCCTGGATGGCCTGGGTCACGAGTTCGTCGTGGATCGTGTCCATGTCGGTACGGTCGAAGCTGGTCGCGAAGCCGTCGAGGTTCGGCTTGCCGAGCAGGCCGCCGGCCAGCGCGGCCCAGTTGGCGACGTTGCGCACGTTGATGCGGACGTCGCAGCGCAGCTCGTACACCGGCGCGCCGTTCGCCGCCCGTTCCTCCTTGCGGATGCCCTGGCGCACCTCGCGCACCGCGAGGTCGTCAGCGCCTATGCCCAGCTGCTGCGCGAGATCGCGCACCTCACCCACGCGCGCCTCGAGGACGGCACGCGCCGCGGCCGGATCGGCATCGGGAACGACGATCTCGAAATCGAGGCTGGCAATGTCGGGCACGACGGCCAGGAAAGAGCTGCCGGTAACATGCACGAACGGGTAATCGGGGACGGACGACGCGCCGGCGCCGCTTGACGCCAGCAGGAGGACGAGGACGGCGGTGCGCAGACGGGCTTTCAGCATGGACACTCCCTTTTTTATGTAGACAATGATGTCTATGTTATTCCCGGACCGTACGCCAACACAAGCCGTCGCGCATAAAATATACATGTAGACAACTCAATCTAGACGAGTTAGTCTAGATTTATCGACCACGTTCCGTGAGACCGCCATGGCCAAATCCCCCGCCCTTCCCAAGCCCACGCCCGCCGAACTCGACCTGTTGCAGGTCCTGTGGCCGCTCGGCTCGGCCACCGCACGCCGGGTCCATGAGGAAATCGTCAAGGAGCGCCCGGAGGTGACGTACGCGACCGTGCTCCGCCTGATGCAGATCATGCACGGCAAAGGTTTGCTGATCCGCGACGAGAGCGAACGGTCTCACGTGTACGCACCGGCCCAGGCGCAGGAATCGCTGCAGACGAATCTGCTGAAGGACCTGATGCAGCGCGCCTTCGCCGGGTCGGCCAAGGCGCTGGTGCTGGCGGCGCTCAAGAGCGGCATCTCGAAAAAGGAACGCGATGAGATCGAACAATTGTTGAAAGATGGAGACGAACAATGAGCGCCGGGCTCGTCACTGGGCTGTTGTCGATATTGCTGCCGACGAGCCCGCTCGCGCCGCTGCCCTCGCACCTGCCGGACGTGTTGACGAGACTGCCGTCCCCGTTGTCGCAGTCCTTCGTACCCAGCCTCGGATGGGCGTTGCTGCACTTCGTGTGGCAAGGCGCGTTGATCGGCTGTGCGACCGCGGTACTGCTGGTGGCGCTGCGCAACGCCCGGCCGGAGCGCCGCTATGTCGTGGCATGCTTCGCCTTGCTGCTGTGCGTTGCCTGGCCGGCCGCCGACTTCGTGAGGATGCTGCTGGACGACCGCAACATGGCAGCCGCGCGTGCGCTACCGCTGGCAGCGGCTCCGGCGGCCGTGTTGCGCGACGCCGTGGGCCTGCTCGCCTGGCTGCAGCAGCATCTCCACTGGATCGTCGGCGCGTGGGCGGCCTGCGCGGCGGCGCTCGGGCTGCGCATGGCGCTGGGGCTCGTGTGGGTCGGACGTGCGACGCATGGTCGGCCTGCGGCGGCACGGCAAGCCGGTGACGACGAACGCGTCTGGCAAGCGAAGCTGGCGCAACTGGCCGCCCGCTGCGGCATCGACCGCACCGTGCGCCTGCGTATCGTCGACAGCCTGGCCAGCCCGGTCACGGCCGGCTTCTGGCGGCCCGTCGTGCTCGTACCGGCCGCCCTCGTGACGGGCATGCCGCCGCAATTGCTGGAAGCGCTGCTGGCGCACGAGCTGGGCCACGTCCGGCGCCACGACTACCTCGTCAACCTCGTGCAAAACGTGATCGAGGCCGTGCTGTTCTACCACCCGGCCGTGTGGTGGATCTCGCGCCGCATCCGCCACGAACGCGAGCAGATCGCCGACGATTTCGCCGCGCGCCGGCTGGGCGAACCGCGCCGCCTGGCCAAGGCGCTGTCGGAACTGGAACGACTGCAGTTCTCGCACCACCACCTCGCCCAGGCTGCGGCCGGCGGCGACCTGATGGCGCGCATCCGCCGCCTCGTCCGTCCGGATCCGCAGGCGCTGGACTGGCGCGCCGCGATCCCCGTGCTCGGCCTCGTCCTGGCGTGCGCGGCGAGCGCCCATGCGCTGGCGACCCGCGACGCCCCGCCGGTCGCCCCGACGGCCGGCATTACGCGGTCCGCCATCGCGGATTTCTCGACCTGCAGGAAACCGCAATACCCGCAGGCTGACATTGCGGCCGGTCACGAGGGCACGGTCACGGTGAATTTCCGCGTTGACGCCTCCGGCGTCGTCACGGACTCGACCATCCTGCGTTCCAGCGGCTACGCCAGCATGGACGAGGCGGCCCGCGGCGCCCTGCACCGCTGCCGGTTCGCGCCGGCACTGCGCAACGGCCAACCCGTGTCGTCGTGGCAGCCGGTCCTGTATGTCTGGACCCTCGGATGACGTGACGCCGCCGCGCTGTGCGGCCGGGCGGCTCGCCCTCATTCATCGATAAAGCATTCGCGCAAGACGGCGCGCGGCGCCCCGTTTCGCGTAAGGGCGCACTGCGCCCTTACGCCCTGACGAACTGAAGGTCATCAGTTCCCACCACAAGGAGACCACCATGTCCCGCATCATTCGCACAACCCTGCAATGCCTGTCCATCGCCCTCGCCTGCGCGGCATCCGCCCAGGCGGCACCGCAAGGCGGCAGCAGCGCCAAGCTCGACTTCGGCAGCTGCGCCAAGCCGGAGTACCCGCATGCGGACGTACAGGCCGCGCATGAGGGCACGGTCAAGCTCGCCTTTCTCGTCGACGAGAAAGGCAAGGTGAAGGATTCGAAAGTGATGACGTCGAGCGGGTTCGCGACGCTGGACGAGGCTGCGCGCTCGGCGCTGGCGCAATGCAGCTTCCAGCCTGCGCGCAAGAACGGCAAGTCCGTGCAGCAATGGACCAACGTCCTGTACGTGTGGACGCTGCGCTAGGCATTGGAGAGGACGGGCGGCACCGCGGCGCCGCCCGGAAGGACATCAAACGCCTGAGACGTCCAGTTCGGCCGACGTGGCAGCCACGACTTCATCCCTGGAGACGCCCGGCGCCAGCTCGACGAGCTTGAGGCCGGTGTCCGTGACGTCGATGACGCCCAGGTCGGTGATGATGCGGTCGACGACGCCGACGCCCGTCAGCGGCAGGTCGCATTTCTTGAGAATCTTGTGGCTCGTCGAGCCATCCTTGGCCGTTGCCACGTGTTCCATCACGACGACGACGCGCTTGACGCCGGCCACGAGGTCCATCGCACCGCCCATGCCCTTGACCATCTTGCCCGGAATCATCCAGTTGGCCAGGTCGCCCTTTTCCGACACCTGCATCGCGCCGAGGATCGCCAGGTTGATCTTGCCGCCGCGGATCATGCCGAACGAGTCGGCCGAGCTGAAGTAGGCGGCGCCCGGCAGCGCGGTGACGGTCTGCTTGCCGGCGTTGATCAGGTCGGCGTCCACTTCGGCGTCGGTCGGGAACGGGCCGATGCCCAGCAAGCCGTTTTCCGACTGCAGGAACACTTCGATATCGTTCGGGACGTAGTTGGCCACCAGCGTGGGCAGGCCGATGCCCAGGTTCACGTAGAAACCGTCCTGCAGTTCCTTGGCCGCGCGCGCGGCCATTTCATCACGAGTCCATGCCATGTCTGTCTCCCTGGTCTTATGCTTGACGCACGGTGCGCTGTTCGATGCGCTTTTCCGGCGTCGGGTTGTGAACGATGCGGTGCACGAAGATGCTCGGGGTATGCACCTGGTCCGGATCGATCTCGCCGATCTCGACCAGCTGCTCGACTTCCACGATGCAGACCTTGCCTGCGGTGGCCACGTTCGGGTTGAAGTTGCGTGCCGTCTTGCGGAACACGAGGTTGCCGGCGCGGTCGGCCTTCCAGGCTTTCACCAGCGAGACGTCCGGGACGAGCGAGCGCTCCATCACGTACATCTCGCCATCGAATTCGCGGGTCTCCTTGCCTTCCGCCACGATCGTGCCGTAGCCGGTCTTGGTGAAGAAGGCGGGGATGCCGGCGCCGCCGGCGCGCAGCTTCTCGGCCAGCGTGCCCTGCGGCGTGAATTCCAGTTCCAGCTCGCCGGCCAGGTACTGGCGCGCGAATTCCTTGTTCTCGCCCACGTACGAGGCGATCATCTTCCTGATCTGGCGCGTCGTGAGCAGCTGGCCCAGGCCGAAGTCGTCGACGCCGGCATTGTTCGAGATGGCAGTCAGGTTTTTCACGCCGGAATCGCGCAGCGCCAGGATCAGCGCTTCCGGAATCCCGCACAGGCCGAAACCGCCCACGGCGATCGTCTGGCCGTCCGCAACCACCCCTTCGAGCGCCGAGCGCGCATCAGGATACACTTTGTTCATACCCGTCCCTTTAATAATGAGGTTCTATACAGCAGAGTAGAATTGCAGAATAAAATAGCGCCCTGCTAAGCACAATACCGTAGAAATACCGGCAAGGGCTTCCTGCGGGGACAGTCGACTACCATCAAATGAACGCATCATACGCCATCGATTACGAGATGATTTTCCAGCACGCGCCCGTCGGGATGTGCATTTCGGTAAACCGCGTGATCCAGTCCTGCAACCATGCGCTGGCGGCGATGTTCGGCTACCAGCGGACGCAGCTGGACGGCCAGTCGTTCTCGGTACTCTACCCCAGCATCGACGAGTTCCTGCGCACGGGCGACCGCATCATCCCGATCATGAATGCGAAGGGCCGCTACTCGGACGAGCGCATCATGCGCCGGGGAAATGGGGAATTGTTCTGGTGCCACGTGACGGGCCGCGCACTCGACCCGGCCGAGCCGCTGGGCGCCGGCGTCTGGACGTTCGAGGACGTCAGCGAAAAGCGCCCCGTGACGGCCGAGCTGACGCCCCGCGAACGCGAGATCGCGGCGCTGCTCGTCGAAGGCAAGACCAGCAAGGTGATCGCGCGCGAGACGGATCTGTCGCCGCGCACGGTGGAGATGCACCGCGCCAAGCTCATGCGCAAGTTCTCGGCGTCGACGTCGTCGGAACTCGTGCACAAGCTGGTCGGCATGTCGCGCTGAGCAATCCGCGCGTCACAGGCGATCGGACTCCACGACCGGCGGCGCCGCCGGTTCATGCTCGCAACATACGACGATCGCCAGCCCGGGACGGGACAGGTCGAACGTCGCCGCGGCCGCCGTGCCCAGCTTGAAGCGCGCCTCCAGCGTGCTCCAGGTCCGATAGAAATCGGACAAGCGCGTTTCCGTGGGGCGTGCGGCGAGCCATGCTTGCTGCGACGCGTCGAATGCGTGGGCCGCGAGTGCGTCGATGTCGCGCGCCGGATCGACGACCTCGACATCCAACCCGACCCGGCCCGTCGCGCTGGCCGCGCACGCGATCCACGAACCGCTGTGAGAAATGCTGAAGCCGGCCGTGCCGGCATCGGGCATGGCCAGGGCCGGCGCGGCGCCCGGACGCTCGACCAGGCGCACCGTCTCCGGCGCCACGCCCAGCACGGCGCCGAGCATCCGCCGTGCCAGCACCCGGCCCGCGATGAACTGGTTGCGACGCTGGCGCCGGACGAAGCGGGCCAGGCGCCGGCGCTCCGAATCGTCCAGCCACATTGTATAGCCCGACAGCACCCGGTCGTCCAGGGTACGGGCGTCGAGCAGGCGGACAATTGCCGCCCGATCCGTCATTTGGCCAGCTTGACGAACTCGCCCTTCAGGGCCACGCCCGACATGATCGCCCCGTCATGGCATTCGAACTGGGTGTCGCTGGACATTTCCTCGTTCTTGTAATTGCTGACGATGTTGATCACGGCGTCGGCGCCCAGCTCGCGGGCGCGCTGTTGCAGGCGCAGCATGGCCGACAAGAAAGCCCAGTTGCATGCCTGTTCTGGCGATTTGCCGAACGAATTGGTCTTCTGGCTGGTCTTGTCGGAACCGAGGCGTTCCAGCACCTTCGGCGTCGGTTGATTGCCGAAATAGAATTTCACCGAGTCGCCCAGGCGGGTCTGGGCATCGTTCGCGCTCATCGCGGCCGACAACGGCAGCAGGAGTTTGGTGTCGCGCGCTTGTGCGGTCGTCGCCCCCAGCGCCAGCAGTGCACAGGCCAGTACCGTCTTCGTTTTCGTGATAGTCATGCGTTCCCCCGATCAGTTGGCTTTGACGGCCTGGTCGTCGGCACCCGTCGGGCCGCCGACAGCCTTGTCGTAGTTGGCGACGATATAGCCGCTGGCCAGGTTCGCCACCCGCGTCAGCATCATGTTGTCGTTGACGCCGAACGAATAGCCGCCGCTGAACGCGGCCGTGCGCTGGAAGAATTCCGGCGTCGCGATGACCTTGCCCGTGTTGTCGCGGAAGGTCACGCGCATCAGCACGCCCGAGCTGCCGGCCAGGGGGCCCAGCAGCACGCGCTTGGCGCCGTGCTTGAAGGACAGTTCTTCCACCACCGGCTCGACCACGAGCGTATTGCCGTCGGCCGCGCGGCTATTCCACTGCGCCAGGCGCGGCGCCAGGTCTTTCTTGAAGTTTTCGTCGATCTTGGCCAGGCCGGCGGCATCGCCCTTGTAGCCGTCCTTGAACACGACGGGCTTGACCTCGATGCGGCTGTAGGCCGAGAACGGTTTCGCAGGCGGCGGGTTGGCCGTCGACGAGGCCTTGATGCTCGTCGCGCAGCCTTGCAGCAGTACGACGCTCGCGATTGCCGATGCCAGCAGGACGGTCCGGTGCTTGTTGTTCATTTTTCTCTCCGTTTCTAGGTTGGGGTGGAACTACCGCTTGAAGATCAGCGACGTGTTGATGCCGCCGAACGCAAAATTGTTCGACATGACGTATTCGCACTCGAGGCGCCGGCCGTCGCCCCGAATATAGTCGAGCTCCCCGCACTCCGGGTCGATCTCGTCGAGGTTGATGGTCGGCGCGAACCAGCCCTCGCGCATCATCCGGATGCTGATCAAGGCTTCGAGCGCGCCGCACGCGCCCAGCGTGTGCCCCATGTAGCTCTTCAGGGAGCTGATGGGCATGCGCGCGCCGAACACGGCGTTCGTCGCCGCCGTCTCCGCCACGTCGCCGTGCTGCGTGCCCGTGCCGTGGGCGTTGACGTAGCCGATCGCCGCCGGCGCCAGGCCGGCATCCTCCAGCGCCAGTTCCATCGCGATGCGCATCGTGTCCGCGTTGGGCTGGGTGACGTGGCAGCCGTCGCTGTTGGTGCCGAAGCCGACGATTTCCGCGTACACCGTGGCGCCGCGCGCCAGCGCATGGTCGCGCTCTTCCAGGATCAGGCAGCCGGCGCCTTCGCCGATCACCAGGCCGTCGCGGGCGCGGTCGAACGGGCGCGGCGTCGTGTGCGGCGCGTCGTTGCGCACGCTGGTCGCGAACAGCGTGTCGAACACGGCAGCCTCCGTCGCGCACAGCTCCTCGGCACCGCCGGCGATCATCGCCGTCTGCTTGCCCGTCTTGATCGCCTCGTAGGCGTAGCCGATGCCCTGGCTGCCCGACGTGCAGGCGGACGACGTCGTGAACACGCGGCCCGTGACGCCGAAGAACACGCCGATGTTGACGGGCGCCGTGTGCGCCATCATCTTGATGTAGGTGGTCGCATTGATGCCCTTCGTCGTGCGCTCCTCCATCATGCGGCCGAAGTCGCCGATGGCGCTGGGCGTACCGGCCGACGAGCCGAACGAGATGCCCATCCGGCCGCTCGTAAGCAGCGGATGGTCGAGCAGTCCGGCGTCGGCCAGCGCGAGTTCGCTCGCGCGCGTGGCCATCAGCGCGACGCGGCCCATGCTGCGGATCGCCTTGCGGTGGTAGCGGTCGGACAGCTCGAACGGCGCGGCAGGCGCGCCGAGGCGGGTGTTCAGGCCTTCGTAATCGTCCCATGCGGCCATCCGCACGATGGCGTTGCGGCCCTCGACGAGGCGCGCGCGGATCGACTCCCAGTCGTTGCCCAGCGGGCTGATGCCGGCCATGCCGGTGACGACGACGCGTTTCATTCCCGTACTCATGCCAGCCCCCCGTTGACGGAAATGACCTGGCGCGTGACGTAGCCGGCATCCTCCGACATCAGGTAGCTGACGGCAGCCGCCACCTCCTCCGGCCGGCCGACGCGCCGCGCGGGGATCAGCTTCAGCGCTTCGTCCAGCGGTACGTCGCCGATCATGTCGGTCTCGATCAGGCCCGGCGCCACGCAGTTGACGGTGATGGCACGCTTGGCCAGTTCCAGCGCGAGCGCCTTGGTGGCGCCGATGACGCCGGCCTTGGCGGCGCTGTAGTTGACCTGGCCGCGGTTGCCGATCAGGCCCGACACCGACGCCATCGTCACGATGCGGCCCGGCTTGCGGCGCTGGACCATCGGCATCACGACCGGGTTCAGGACGTTGAAGAAGCCGTCCAGGTTCGTGCCCAACACCTGGTCCCACTCCTCGCCCGTCATGGCGGGAAAGGCCGTGTCGCGCGCGACGCCGGCGTTGCACACCACGCCGTAGTAGCAGCCATGCGCCTCGATGTCGGCCAGCAGCGCGGCAGCCGTGGCGTCGCGCTCGGCGATGTCGAACTGCAGCACGCGCGCACTGCCGCCAGCGGCTTCGATCTCGGCCGCCACTGCATCGGCCTCCGCGCGGCGGCTGCGGCAATGCACCACCACACGGTAGCCGTCGCGCGCCAGGCGCAGCGCGATCGCCCTGCCGATGCCGCGCGACGAACCGGTCACCAGCACACTCTTGTCGATACTACTCATTCGGAACTCCGTTGCAAAAACTCTTCTACATTGTCGGGCTGGAAGACGGTGATCGTTGCGCTCGCCCATTCGGCGCCGCCGGCGGCGTCGACGATGCGGCAGTCGTAGGCGCCCAGGCCGTTCTCGCCCTGTATGACGCGCTGCGCATGCACGTGCAGTACGCTCCCGGCCGGGAACGCCGGGACGGTGCACGCATAACGCCGGGTGCCGAGCAAAAAGCCCACCCGCACCGGCTCGCCGCGCAGGCGCGCGCCATGGCCAGCATGCGCGGCCACGGCCTGCGCCATGTATTCGACGCCGACCCATGCGCCCACGCCGCCGCCGTCCAGGAACAGCGTGCCGGGGCCGATCGCCACCTCGGCGCACAGGGTCTCGTCATCGGCCGCGAGCAGGCGCCCGAGCAGCGACATGGCGCCGCTGTGCGGCACGAGCGTGCGGATGTCGGGCAGGCTCAATCCGTCCTCCCGAATACGAGGGTCGCGTTCGAGCCGCCGAACGCGAACGAATTGCTGAGCGCCCAGCGCAGCGGACGGCCCAGGCGCGCGCCGGGGCGCACGACGTTCAACGCGGGCAGTGCCGGATCCTGCGCGCCGTCCCACAGGTGCGGCGGCAGCTTGCCTGCCGGGTTATCGTCCTGCATCGCCAGCCAGCAGAACGCCGCCTCGACGGCGCCCGCCGCGCCCAGCGTGTGGCCGGTGAACGGTTTCGTCGAACTGACGGCAACGCCGGCGCCGAACAGGTCGGCGACGGCGTGCGACTCCATCGCGTCGTTCTGGACGGTCGCGGTGCCGTGCAGGTTGATGTAGTCGACGTCGGACGGTTCGATGCCCGCGCGCCGCAGCGCCTCGCGCATCGCCAGGCGCGCGCCGCCGCCGGCCGGATCCGGGGCCGACATGTGGTGGCCGTCGGACGATTCGCCCCAGCCGCACAGCGCCACGGCGGCCGGCTCGCGCGACATGAGGAACAGCGCCGCGCCCTCGCCCAGGTTGATGCCGTTGCGCGCGGCGGAAAGCGGATTGCAGCGCGCGGCGCTGACGGATTCGAGGGCGGAAAAGCCGGCGACCGTGAAGCCGCACAGCGTGTCGACGCCGCCCGTGACGACCGCGTCGCACAAGCCCATGCGGATCAGGCGCGCCGCGCTGGCCAGCGCCTTGGCGCTCGACGAGCACGCGCTCGAATGGACGTAGGCCGGTCCGCCGACGCCCAGCTCGTGCGCCAGCAGCGCGGCCGGCGATCCCATCTCCTGCTGGCCGTAATGAAAACCGCCCGGCAGCGCGCCCGTGCGGGCCCGCGCCGCCAGCGCGGCCTCGGTGGCGGCCACGCCGGACGTGCTGGTGCCGACAATGACGCCGACGCGGTCCGCGCCGTAGCGGGCGATGGCCGCGTCGACGGCCGGCCGGATTTGCGCCAGCGCGGCCAGCGCCAACTGGTTGTTCCGGCTGCGCAGCACCAGCGGCAGGTGCTCCACGGCGGGCAGCGCGGCGGCCACGCGGCCCAGCGGCAGCAGCCGGCCGGGCGAGCACGCGTCGGACACCGTGAGGCCGCCCTCGGCGTCGTCGAGCAGGCGCCGCGCGATCGTGCCGCGCTCGTCGCCCAGTGCGCACAGCAGCGCGCAATCGTTCAGGTACAGCATGGTGGACCTCATTCGGAAGCCGACTCGATGGTCAGCCGGTAGTGGTAGCGCACGTTGTCGAGCACCGCCCGGCCCTGCCAGCGCGGCATGCCGCCATACGTGATCGTCGCGATCACCTCGCCGTCGCGGCGCAGGGTGCGCGTCAGTCCCTGCTCTTCGATACGCCAGCCGGCGGGCAGCGCCTGCGCGATCGCCTCGACCGGCCACAACGTCAGTTGCAGGTCTTCCAGCACGTCGGCCGCGCGCACCTGGGCCGGCAGCATCGCGTGGCGCCATTCCTTCAGCGCGTGGCCGTCGTAGTCGAGGCTCAGCACGCGCTGGCCGAACGCGAGGCCGACGAGGCCCACGTGCGCGGCATCCACTTCGAGCGCGACGTCGAGGTCGTTCGTGCCGCCGGGCCGTTCGACGGTCAGGTGCTGCTGCACGCTGATCGCGGTACCCAGCGCGGCCGGCGGCAGGCGCAGGCCCAGGCGCGCCGGGGCTTCCGGCGTCCTGGCGCAACCGGCCAGCAGCAGCGCGGCGACGAGGCCGGCGCCCAGTTCAAGCGGTAACGGTCGCTTCATGGCGCTCCTTCGCGGTGACGGTGAAACAGGGGGCAATGAACCAGACGAGCGCGGTCCCGAGCAGCATGGTGAGCCCGAACGCGCGCAGCGCCGGCGTACCGGACAGCGCCAGCAGGCCGAACGACAGCAGCGTGCTGGCGGCGGACAGGCCGACGGCGAGCCACGGCGCGTCGTCGCCGCGCTGCGGATCTTCCTGCATGAAGATGCCATAGTCGACGCCCACGCCCAGCAGCAGCATCAGCGCCAGCACGTGGAACAGCTGCAGGTGCTGGCCGGTCACGCCGAGGATGGCCAGCGTGAGCACGCTGGCGGCGGCCGTCGGCGCCAGCACGCGCCAGGTACGGCCCCGGTAGCGCGGCAGCAGCGCCACGAACACGAGCGCGTAGGCCCCGAGCACGACGGCGCCCATGACGGCGCGGTAGCGGCCCAGCACGGCCGAGATGCCGCCGACCTTGTCGACCCATTGCACGCCTTCCAGCCCATCGGCCGCGCGGCTCAGCGCGGGGATAGCCGCATAACGCATGCCCCGCAGCGCGACGATGCTGGCGTGGACGCCGTCCACCTCGCCCAGCCACAGGTGGTGCCACGGTTCGCTGGCCGGCGTGCGCAGGAAGGCCTCCGCGCTCAGGGGCGCCGCGCGGTCGCGCAGGTGAGTGCGCGTGGCCGCGACCCAGTCGCGGTCCTCCCCGAGCGCCTGCGCCAGCGCGGCCAGCGGGCCGCTGGGTGCGAGCACGGTCGCATCCAGCAGCGCCAGCCGCTCGGCCTGCGTGCGCGCCGAGGGCACCCAGTTCGACAGCGCCTGCCAGCCCGTGATGTCGCCCCTTGCGACGAGCGGCTCGAGGCGGCGCTTGAGCGCTTCCTCGCGCTGCAGCACCTGTTCGTCCGATGCGCCGCGCACGAGGTAGTACTGGACGGGCGTGGGCGCGTCCAGCAGGCGGCCCAGCTTGATCTGGTCGCGCACAAGGTGCTGCGGCGACGATTGCAGCGAGCGGATGTCGTCGTCCGTGCCGAGACGCGCGCAACCGACTGCGGCGAACACGGCCAGAAGCGCGAGCGCGGCCAGCACCTTCGGCCGCGCCGACACGCGGGGCCAGCGCACGACGAGGCCCCGGTAGCGGCGCGCGAGCCAGCCGCGCTGCAAGGTGCCCGGCTTGACCAGTGCAGGGAACCAGCACACGACGGTGAGCCACGCGAACACGAGGCCGAACGCGGAAAAGACGGCCATGTGGCGCAGGCCCGGGAACGGCGTCAGCGCGAGCCCCATGTAGCCGATCACGGCGGCCAGCAAGGTCAGGCCGAGGCCGGGCAGCAGGCGGCGCAGCAGGCGCACCGAATCCTCATGCGGCCCCGCGCCGAGCCGGTGGCAGAGGAAATACAGGCCGTAGTCCTGGGCGACACCGATCAGGCTCGCGCCGAACACCAGCGTAAGCAAATGGATGCGGCCGAACAGGAGCCAGCACACGGACAGCGCGCCGAGGAAGCCGATGCCGATGGCCAGCACGATCACGCCGATTGGCCGCACGGAACGGAACGTCAGCCACGTCAGCACGACGATGCCCACGAGCGAGCCGGCGCCGATCGTCTCGACTTCGCTGCTGGCCTGGCTGCCCGCGGCGGCCGCATGCAGCACGACGCCGGCCTCGATCACCTCGGCCGCCGGCACGGCGCGGCGCGCGGCGGCGGCGGCGGCGTCCAGCAGGGGCACCGCACGGCGCTGCGCGGACAGCGCGAACGCGGACGGCGCCAGCGTGTACGTCAGCAGCACGTATTCGCGCCCTTCGCCGCCCACGTACAAATGGCCGTCGCGGGGACGCACGGGCGTCTCGCCGGCCCGTTCCTGCATCCAGCTCGCGAACAGGCCGAACGGATCGTCGCGGAAGCTGCCCAGCTTCGGCCCGCCGAACGCGCCGTACGCGCGGGCCAGCGCGTTCTCCGTCCAGTATGCCGCGGGCTGGGTACGCAGCGCCCGTTCGTCCGCCGCGCCGACCAGCAGGGTCGCATGCGGCGTGAAACCGTCCAGCCACGCGGCCTGCGCGTTGGCGCCCGCGTCCGCCTTCAGCAGGTCCGCGTGGGGCCGCAGCACGGCCTGGAACGCCGCCGCGGCACGCACGGCGTCGTTCCATTGCGCGGCGCCGACCAGCACGACGACGCGCTGCTGGGCGCTGTCGACCATGTGCGTGAAGGAGCGCTGCAGCACCGGATCGCGCTCGCCGGCCGGCAGCAGCGCGAGGATGTCGGTGTCGGGCACGATGCGCTTGCCCAGCCACAGCCAGGCATTGTGCCCGGCCAGCAGGCACGCGACGAGGGCCCAGGCGAGCGCCAGGCGGCGGTGCGTGATCAAAGCTGGCCCGCCTCTTCGGGCAGGAAGGCGCCGGGGCCGGTCCTGATGTCGGAGAACACGATGTCGGTGCGGTCGCCGCTGTCCTCCACCATGTGGATGGTGCGCACGTACGCGCCGCCTTCCAGCGAGATCGCGCCGATCGCGCGTGCCAGCGCCGGATTGCGGGCCTTCAGCGCCACCTTCCACGCGCCGTCGCCCGCCGTGCCGTCGACCTCGAACAGCGTGTCGAGCTGGCCCAGGTCGCCGGACAGCAGCGAGAACAGCACGCCGTTGATCATGCGGACGGTCGGTTCGCGGCTCGCCTCCATGCGCATCGCCACGCGGTCGCCCTGCAGCTGCACGATCTCGTCGCGCGACAGGCGCAGCGTGTTCGGGAACGGTTTCAGCGTGCGCCACAGGACACCCTTGCCGGCGACGACGCAAAAACGCCCGCTCGACGCCAGCGGCTTCTTCATGCCGGCCAGCTGCTTGCTCTGCTCGAAGCGGCCGCACAGCTGCTCCGGTTTGGCCAGCATGGCCTGGATCTTCGCGACGGGCGCGGCGGCCTGCGCGGACGCACCCAGCAGCGCTGCCAGCAGCAGGCCGGCGACGGAAAGATATTTCATGGTGCTTGCACTCCCAGTTTCTGGAACAGGACGGGCGGCGAGACGAAGCACATCTCGCCGCTGGCGATGTCGACGGCCACCTGCGTCGTCGACGCGCGGTTCAGGCGCCGGCCGGAGGCGGCGTCGCTGACCAGGTAGTCGATGCGCAGGCGGTTTTCCCACTCGACGATCTCGGCGCGCACGGAGAGGCGCTGGCCGAACGTGGCGGGCGCCGCGTAGCGCAGGTTCATGTCGACGACCGGCCACATGTAGCCGGACGCCTTCATCTCGGCATAGTTGTAGCCGATGGCGTCGAGCAGCGCGCAGCGCGCCACCTCGAGGTATTTCACGTAGTTGCCGTGCCAGACCACTTCCATCGGATCGAGGTCGTAGAACTGCACCTGGATCTCGACGTCGGCACTCCAGCGCGACGGCGCTTTCGCCTTACGCATACAGGCTCCACGCCTGGTCGCGGATGCGGCCCAGCAGGAGGTGCAGCTCCGGATCGAGGCGGCGGTCCTCGGTGACGGGGACGATGTCCTGGCCCAGCAGGTCGACCATGCGCGCCAGCGGCGCCGGCAGGACCTTCTCCGGATCGACGCGCCGGCGCAGCCAGACGCCCTGGCGCACCGTGATCAGCAGCGCGGCCGCGACCTGCTCTGTCAGTTCCAGCACGCGCAGGCAGTCGCGCGCGGCGATCGTGCCCATGCTGACCTTGTCCTGGTTATGGCATTCGGTCGAGCGCGAAAACACGGACGCCGGCATCGTCAGCTTGAGCGCTTCCGCCGTCCATGCCGAGGCGCTGATCTGCAGCGCCTTCAGGCCGTGGTTGATCGGCGCCCGTTCGCCCTGCATGCCCGACAGGTTCGCCGGCAGCCCGGCGTTGTAGCGCGCGTCGACGAGCAGCGCCATCTGGCGGTCCAGCAGGTCGGCCAGGTTGGCGACGGCATTCTTCATGCCGTCCATGGCGAAGGCGATGTGGCCGCCGTAGAAGTGGCCGCCGTGCAGTACGCGCTCGCCTTCCGCATCGATGATCGGGTTGTCGTTCGCGCTGTTGAGTTCATTCTCGATGGCGGTGCGGAAGAACGGCAGCGCGTCGGCCAGCACGCCGATCACGTGCGGCGCGCAGCGGATCGAGTAGCGGTCCTGCAGGCGCTTGCCGTTGCGTTCCAGCTGGCCGCCGTACTCCAGGTCCTGGCGCAGCCATGCGGCCACGCCCTGCATGCCGGCGTGCGGCTTCACCGCGAACAGCGTCTCGTCGAAATGGTGGTCGTTGCCGTCGAGCGCGAACGAGGCCAGCGCCGTGATGCGCGTGACGAGACGCGTCAGGTACGCGGCGCGGTCCCACGCGAGGCAGGCCAGGCCGGTCATGACGGCAGTCCCGTTCATGATCGCGAGACCCTCCTTCGGCCGCAGGCGCAGCGGCTCGATGCCCGCGTCGCGCAGCGCCTGCGCCGCCGGCACGACCTCGCCGCCGCGCAGCACCTCGCGCTCGCCGCACAGCACGGCCGCGAGATACGACAGCGGCGTCAGGTCGCCGCTGGCGCCGACCGAGCCTTCGCTCGGGATCACGGGCACGAGCCCGGCGTCGAACAGGCGCACGATCTGGTCGAGCAGCTCGACGCTGACGCCGGAATACCCTTTGGACAGCGACGCGAGGCGCGCGCCCATGACGGCACGCGCCTGCGGCGGCGCCAGGGGGGCACCGAGACCGCAGCCGTGGTACGTATACAGGTGATGCGGCAGCTCCGGCACCAGGGCGAGCGGCACTTCGACCGTACACGAATCGCCGTAGCCGGTCGTGACGCCGTACACGACGCCATCCTCGCGCAGCAGGCGGTCGAGGAAGTCGGCGCCGCGCGCGATCGCGGCGCGGAACGCGGGATCGTCCGACAGCGCCGGGCGGGCGGTGCCGCGCGCGATGTCGACGATGTCGTCCAGCGTCAGGCGCGAGCGGTCGAAGCGCACGGTGCGCCGGGGCGTGTTGATGTCACTGAGCAGCATCGGGAGAATCCGTTTCGGGTAAATGCCAAAAGTCATAGAAATTGAACCACTCGAGCGGCGCACGGCGCGCATGGTGCTCGAGGCGGGCCGCGTAGGCGCCGGCCAGTTCCGCCAGCGCCTGCGCACGGGCGCCCCGCGGCAGCACGACCTTGTCGCGCAGCAGCTCGAAATGCACGTCATAGCGCCCGCCGGAGCGCGCGGCGAACATCGCGACGAGCGGGCAGCCCAGCACCGCGGCCATCACGTACGGGCCGATCGGGAACGCGGCCGTGCGGCCGAGGAAAGGCGCCAGCGCCACGCGCGGGTTGGCCGACACCGGCACGCGGTCGCCGGCGATCACGACGAATTCGCCCCGTCCTATGCGCTCGGACAGCTGCATCGCCATCGCAGCGTCCATGTCCGTCACCTGCATCAGGTTCAGGCGGCTCTTCGGGTCGAGCTGCGCCAGCACGTCGTTGAACGCCTGCGCGTGCTTCGTGTGCACGAGCACCGTCACGCGCAGGCCGGGCGTGCGCAGCGACAGCGCGCGGCACAGGTCGAGGTTGCCCAGGTGCGCGCACACGAGCAGCGCGCCGCGGCCCCGGCGCGACGTCTCGATCAGCGGCTCGGCGCCGTGCAGGCGCACGCGGTCGAAGTCGAACCCGCCGCCCCACAGCAGCATCTTGTCGAGGATCGCTTCGGCGAACGCGCCGAAGTGGCGCAGCACGCCCGTCACGCCGGCAGGCATGTCCACGCGCGCCAGGTACGCGGCGGAGGCGCGCCGGGCGCGCGGCTGGGTCGCCACGTACCACAGCAGGACCGGGTACAGCACGACCCGGAACGGCCAGCGGCCGAACGTGCGGCAGACCCAGAACAGCAGGCGCATGCCGGCCACGCAGGTCGCCTCGTTGATGGCGGCCCAGTGGCGCGCGTCGCCGGTGGACGTGCCTAGCTGCGCCATGCCCGCACCAGCAGCGAAGGAATGCGCGGCAGCATGCCGAAGAACAGCGTCATGTGCAGGCGCGAGATCAGGACGTTGTCGGTCCAGGCCTTGAAGTGCGACACGCCGTCTTCCGGATAGCCCACGTGCGTGGGCAGGTTGACGATGGCGAGACCCTCCCAGTACAGGCGCACGAGGATCTCGATGTCGAAGTTCATGCGCAGGCCGAGCCGGCGGCGGCGCGCCAGCGCCAGCACTGGCGCGACCGGATAGACGCGGAAGCCGCACATCGAATCGCGGATCGCGAGCGACAGCGTGTTGATCCATACCCAGATGTGCGTCAGGTAGCGCGCGTACAGGCGCAGCGCCGGCACCGATTCGTCGTACACCGGGCAGCCCGCGATGACGGCGTGCGGATCCTTGCGCGCGGCGGCGAGGAAGCGGGGCACGTCGGACACGCTGTGCTGGCCGTCCGCGTCGACCTGCAACACGTGCGTGTACCCGTCGCGCGCGGCGCGCGCAAAGCCCGTCAGCACGGCCCCGCCCTTGCCCTGGTTGACGGCGTGGCGCTCCAGCACGACGCGCGCCGGATGGGCGGCGGCCAGGCCGTCGAGCACCGCGGCGCACGCGGCCGAGCAGCCGTCGTCGACGACGATCACGGGCAGGCCGTGCGCGAGCACCTGCGCGAGCACCCCGCCGATCGCGTGCTCGTGGTTGTAGACGGGGATGACGACGCAGGGCTGGAACATCAGCCGTTCTCCGCCCGGACGAAGCGCAACAGCGAATGACAGTAGCCGATGCCGTCGCGCGCCGTCTGCAGTTCCAGCCCGGCGGCGCGCGCGAGACGGATGTAGTCGCCGCTCTCGTACACCTTGCTGTTGCCGCTCGCGAGGTTGTTGAAGTACGGCGACGTGTTGATCAGGCAGTAGGACGCGATGTCGAAGCGCTGGCGGTCCCAGAACGTGTCCATCACGAGCACCTGGCCGCGTGGGGCCAGCGCCGCGGCCACGCGGCGGAAGATGCTGGCGATCGCGTCCTCGGAAAAGCAGCTGAGGAATTGGCTCATCCAGACGATGTCCATGCCGCCCGGGAGCGACGCCGCGTCGTCCAGCATGTCGGTCGGATGCAGCACGGCGCGTTCGCGCAGGCCGGCCGCGGCGAGGTTGCCGTCGAGGACCGCCAGCTGGCCCGGCAGGTCGACGGCATGCAGCTCGACGTGCGCGTCAAACCCCAGTGCGGCGAGCGCGAACTTGCCCGTGTTGGCGCCGATGTCCATCAGCTTGCGCGGTCTGGTGGCGAACACGTCGGGCAGGATCGCGGGGAACGACACGTCGGAATAATGATGGTCGAACGCAAACCAGCTGGTGCGCGCCGGTTCCGGCAGCTGAGCCAGACCCTCGTACACCGTGGACCAGTCGCCGAACACCTTCAGGCCGAGCGGCCGCTCGGCGTCGAGCGTACGCTCGAGGTCGAACAGGGCCTGGTAGCAGACGTCGTGGTTGAAGTCGATGTTGACCTGGGTGATCGGATCGGTGAGGACGACGAAGCCGGCCTTGTCGAGCACCCAGCGGCCCTCCTCCAGGTACACGACGCCGGCGGACAGGCACGTCTCCAGCACGACCTTCAGCACGTACTCGCTCCAGCCGCCTGCGGCATTGAGCTCGGCGGTGGACCGGCCCGCGTCGCCCGCATCGGCCACCGCCTGCAGGATGCCGCGCTTCCATGCGTAGCGCACGCACTGGAATACGACGGGGCCGAAGGCGATCTTCTGGGCGTCGAAACGGGCGTCGAATGCGCTCTGGCGCGCTGGCGAGAATTTTTTGTTCAGCATGCTTGGTCGGGCCCGAACAGGATACGTCCGCTGGCGTGGGCGCCGGCCTCGGAAAAGTAACGGAATGCGAGGCTGCCTTTGGCGGCATCGCGCGAGAGTTCGAGCCGCACCGGCTGTTCCGGACGGATCATCTGCTGGAATTTCAGGGCCTGGATGCCGGCGAAGCTGCCGCCGCGGCCCAGGTAGTGCGCACCATAGTGGATGGCCCAGTCGACCTGCACGACGCCCGGCAGCACGGGCGCGACGTCGAAATGGCCGTCGAAGTACAGCAGGTCGGCCGGCACCGTCAGCTCCAGCAGCACGCGCGCGTCGCCCTGCTCAAGCACGCGCACGGCCGGGTGGCGCGGGCGCGCCGGTGCCGGATCGAGCAGCGCAAGGAGTTGCGCCGCCGTCGTCTTGCCGCGCGCATCGACGGGCAGCGCGTCCAGGTAGCGCCAGCGGCGCGGCAACGCCACGGCATCCAGGCCAGGCGCCAGCTGCGCGCGCAGGCGGTTGTTCAGTGCCGTCTTGCCGCCCTCGTCCAGTACGGTGCGGCCGGCCTCCGACGGCACCACGAACGCCGCGAGCACCTGGCGTCCCTGGCCGTCGTGCGGGCACGCGAGCACGCGCGCCTCGCGCGCCAGGCCGCCCGCCATCAGGGCCGCCTCGATGGCGTCGAGCGAGATGCGTTTTTCCTCGACCTTGACGATACGGTCGGCGCGGCCGCGCAGCGCGAAGCGGCCGTCGCCCAGGTCGTCGACGCGGTCGGCGAGAACCAGCCAGTCATCCGTGCCCGCCTGGGCGGAACGCACGGCGAGCAGGCCGTCGGCATCGCACCGCCAGGCTACGCCCGGCAGCGCCGCCCAGCCTTCGTCGGCGGTGTCCGCGCGCTGGCGCCAGGCGATGCCTCCGGTCTCGGAACTGCCGTACACTTCGATGGGCGTCCGGCCGAGCAGCGCGCCCGCGTGCCGTGCCGCCGCGGCGTCCAGCATGCCGCCGGACGAGAACACAGCGCGCAGGTTGGCGGCCGCGCCGCGCCAGTCGAGGTGGTCCGGCAGGCGCTTCAGGTGGGCCGGACTGGCCAGCAGCACGCAGGGACGCGCGGCCAGCGCCGGCGCCAGCGTTTCGGGATATTCGTGGCGTGCCGCATGCACCGGACGGCCCGCGGCAAGCGGCCACAGGACGCGGAACAGCAGGCCGTAGATATGCTGGTGCGATACGGTGGCGACGACGTCCGCAGGGCCCAGCGCGGCGCCGAACTGCGTCTCCAGCGCATCGAGCTCGCTCGTCAGCTGGGAGAAGAGTTTTGGGATCGGGACCGGCGTGCCCGTCGTCCCGGACGTGAACACCACGAGCGCGGGAAAGTCGGGCGACCGCGTGCGCCAGTCGATGCCGGCGTCGTCGGTGTTGTCGGGCGCCTGCGGCGCGTGGGTTGCGGGGAAGTCGCCCCAGAACGCGTCGACATTGCCGGCCAGCGCGGCGCAGGTCGCGGGCAGGACGTCGGCCGGCAGCCAGACCGTCTTCTCCGCGAGCCAGGCGCCGATGAGGGCGGCCGCGAATTCCAGGCTGTCCTCGTGGTACAGCGCGACCGGCCCGGGACCGGTGCGGCGGCCCAGCGCGGCCCACGCACGCACGCGCGCCAGCAGCGCCCCGTGGCTGACCGATTCACCGGGGCGCCAGCCGGCCGGCGCATCCGGGGAACGCGCGGCGAGAGCGGTGAACAGGTCACGCATGGTGCAGCCGCCGGAAACGCATGCGCAGCAGGTATTCGCCGCCGAACATCAGGCCCATCAACACATACGAGACGACGCCCGTGTACAGCGACCACACGGCTTCCGGCGCGAACACGGCCGTGAGCAGCGCGACCGTGCCGTTGGCGGCGAAGAATACGCACCATGCCTGCGTCACGCGCCGCGTGTAGCCGACCGCGGCCGGCGGCAGGTCGGGCTCGCGCAGGCGCGCGAAGCGTTCGACCATCGACGGGCCGTGCACGAGGCTCCAGCCGAAAGCGGCCAGGAACGCAGCATTGACGAGCACCGGATACAGCTTCAGGGGCAGCACGGCATTCGCGCCGATCGCGAGCGCGGCCAGTCCCAGCGCGGCCGCGGCCGACCAGCGCGCGGCCGCGCTCAGCCTCAGCGCCGGCAGGCGCGTGGCCGCCGCCAGCAACAGCAGGCCGGCGAGCCAGCGCGGCTCGATGGTGCCATGGCCGAACCAGATCGCCAGCGGATAGACGAGCGTCAGCGCACCCGCCAGGACGTTCCACGCCATCGGATCAGACGGCCTGCGCTTCGGATTGCGGTTCGGGCTCGGCCTGGGCCAGACCGGCCAGCGCATCGACCACGTCGCCGATCGTGCGGATGGTCTTGAAGACTTCCGGCTGCAGGCGCTTGCCGGTCATCTGCTTGAGCTTCACGGCCAGGTCGACGGCATCGATGCTGTCGATGTCGAGGTCCGCGTACAGGTTCGACGCGGGGGTCAGCGCCGCGCGATCGAGTTCGAACATCTCGGCCAGGAGGTCCGCGACCCACGCGAACAGTTCGTCGCGGCTCATTTCGTTCAGGGCTACCATGGCCTGCTCCTATTTCTTGCGGTGGGTTTCGATCATCGCTGCGAGCGCGCGCACCGATGCAAAATGCCGCCGGGTTTCCTGCGCTTCGGGCGACAGCGTGATGCCGTAGCGCTTCTGCAGCGCCACGCCGATTTCCAGGGCGTCGATCGAGTCCAGCCCCAGACCTTCGACGAACAGCGGCGCCTCGCTGTCAATGTCCGCCGCTTCGATGTCTTCGAGCTGGAGCACGTCGACGATCAGTTCCTTCACTTCCTGTTCAAGCATGTTGCTGGTCTTCTTCCATAAAATAGTGTTGCAGGTAGTCCGTCAGGCGCCGCGCGGCCACGACGTCCGCCACGCCGGGCGCGAGAAAACGCTCGGTGCCGATATCGTCCATGACGTCGATGCGAAAGCTGGCCCGGCGCGGCGGCACATGCCACCATTTGTCGCCCTTGCCCAGCGTGAGCGGTTCGCACGAGATACGCACCGGCGTCACCGGCCGCGCACCGCGCACGGCGATGTTGGCGGCGCCCCGCTTGAGCGCGGGCGGCTCGCCGCGCGGCGTGCGCGTCCCCTCGGGAAAAATGATCAGGTTCCCGCCCGCGCGCAGCGAGGCGATGCAATCCTCGATCAGTTCCGGACCGCGGTCGTTGCAGATATAGCCGGCCGCGCGCACCGGTCCCCGCGTGAACGGGTTGGTCCACAGGCCGCCCTTGACGATGCAGTCGGCGTTGCGCACGAAGGCCATCAGGAAGACCGTGTCGATCAAGGTGGGGTGGTTGGCCAGGATCAGCTGGCCTTCGCGATCGAGCTTGTCGATCCCGTGCAGTTCGTAGCGCAGCACGCCGAGCCCGCGCATGATGCCGACGAACGCGCGAAAGCTCAGGCGCACGGTGGCGCGCGCGGCGCGCACGCGGGCCGCCGTATCGGTCACACACAGCGCCAGCAGGGGAAAGACGAGCACCCGCAGCAGCAGGCCGCCCAGTCCGAACAGCGCAAAACTCAGGCCGGTCGCGAACACACGCCAGCCGAGACCGATCCTGTCAAGCATCGCGGCACCAGGTCCAGCGGCGCCCGGCGGCATGGCGCACGAGCGTGGGCGCCTGCGCGAGATGGAAGCGCAGGACATCCAGCGCGCCGGGCTGGCGCGGCGCCGCGGCGCTCGCCTGTCCTGCGCGCCACGACAGCCGCACGGGCTGCGCGGCGGCGGGCACCATCGCCCAGGCGAATGCATACGGCTGCTCGTCGCAATCCTCGAAGCCGGCCAGCACGTCCGGCAGCGGCGCATCGCAGGCCACCAGCAGGACCATGTCGGCGCCGTCGGCCAGCAGGCCGCAGGCTTCGATTACGGCGTGTTCGAGCGTGGCGGAACCGGCCGCCAGCGCCACGTGGTTCGCGCGGTCCGCGCGCGCGATCGAGAACAGGCCCGCGCTGGCATTGTGCACGGCCAGGCCGAACGCCGTGGGCGACAGCGGTTCGCCACGCGCCAGGTCGTCGAGGAGGTCGACGGCGCGCCCCACCTCGCCGTGACGCGAACAGAACACGGTCGGCACGTCCGTACGCTGCCCCAGGCATTCGTACGCGACTTCGAGCGCCATCCGACCCAGCTGGCCGGCACGCCGGCGCAGCATGGCGGGCATGGCGGCCACCTTCGGCTCGTCGGCGCCGGCGAGCCGCCAGGGCTCGCGCGTCCACGCCTCCCACCGCTCGGGCGAGGTGACGCCGGGTGCCCATGCCGCGTGGCGGGCAATGGAAAAGACGACCTCGTTCTCAGACATAAATCACAAGCCAGGGGAAAGCGCCGCAATCGTGCGACATGGACAAACGGTAATTATTATAATCCCAAGGTTTGCCTACAGGAATAATTTCATGCCGTAATTGCACCGTTTCGCAACATGCGGGCATGCTCAGGACATCGCCCACGGTCGCGGGCGAAGGGGGGATATTGCCACGTAAACACGGGCAAAAGATTCACGGAATGTCACACGCGGGACGATGCCCTCCCGCGTGGGGGGATTCATCCCGCCGGCAGCATCTCCCGCACCCGCGCCGGCAACGGCACGGACTTCTCGGCCGCGAAATCGATCCAGACGACCTTGCCCCCGCCCTCCGCGGCCACGACGTCGGCATTGCCGTGCTCGTCGACCATGCGGATCTCGTGCGTCACTTCGAAACTGGAGCGTCCCGCCGGACCGGCGAACGTGCGGATCTCGATCTCGCCCGGATACTTCAGTTGCCTGATGAAGCTGCAATAGGCCGTGACGATCACGGGGCCTTCGCCCTGGATGTCGAGGTCGCCCGCCGCCTGTTCGAGGAAGGCGATGCGCCCGCTCTCCATGTACCGGAAATACACCGTGTTGTTCACGTGGCCGAATGCATCCATGTCGCCCCAGCGGATGGCCTGGCGCATGGTGTGGACCTGCTTCTTTTGAGTCATCGTTGCTCTACGTCGTTGCCAAAAGCCGGCATGATACGGCGTCAAGCGCCGGAACGGCAGTTCTCTTCGTAGAGGGTGGACTCGACGATCCGGCAAAAATTCCCCGGATCTTCCAGCATCATCATGTGCCCCGTCTTCGGCTGTATGCACACGCGGCGCGCCTGCGCCAGCACCCAGTCGGGCACGTCCCACCCGGCGCTGGACTGTTCGCCGCCCACGAGGTACAGCGGCGTCGCGCGCGCCAGGACGCGGCCGACGCAGCCCAGGTAATCGGGCGCGCCGGTCGTGTCGAGCACGGATTGCGCCATCTTTTGCACGGTCGTGTACGGCTGATTCGCGAGGATCTCCGTCGCCCACGCGATGCGCTCGTCGCTCGCCTCGACGCCGCTTTTTTCCAGCCACGCGGCCGGGTTCGCTTCCATCGCGCCGTATTCCGCGGCCCAATCGGCGTCGGGCAAGGCGGCGATGCGGCCCGTCCAGAAGGCGTCCTTCAACGTGAAGTTGCCCTCGACATTGATGACGCCGCGCACGAGCTCCGGCACGAGGTCGGCCAGCAGCATCGCGACGGCGCCGCCCACGCTGTGGCCCAGCACCCAGGCCGGGCTGCCGATCTCGTCGTGCAGGAAGCGGGCCAGCATGGCGGCCTGGTCGGGCAGCGTGATGTGGGCGTCCTCGCTGCGGCGCTGGCCGTAGCCGATGAGATCGGGCGTAAAAATGTCGACGCCGGGCAGGTAGCGCCGCGGCTCGAAATAATCCAGTGAGCCGAGCAGGCCGTGGATCAGCAGGAGCCGCGGCCGGGACGCGCTCATTGCGCCGTCATGCCGTCGTCGGCCGTGATGATGGCGCCATTGATGAAATGGGCTTCCTCGGCCGCGAGCAGCAGCAGCAAACCGTCGAGATCTTCCGGCTTGCCCGTGCGGCGGCGCGGCAGCATCTCGATCAGCTTCTTGCCCTGCTCCGTGTCGAAATAATCCTCGTTCATCTCGGTCGCGATATAGCCCGGGCAGATGGCGTTCACGTTGATGCCGTAGCGGCCCCACTCGACGGCCATCGCCTTCGTCATCTGCACGACGCCCGCCTTGCTCATGCAGTACACGCCGATCTGCGGCAGCACGCGCAGGCCCGCGACGGACGCGATGTTGACGATGCGGTGTTGCTTCTTCGGGTCGCCCTTCGCGCGCTGGATCATCCGCTTCGCAGTCTGCTGGGCCATGAAGAAGGCGCCGCGCAGGTTCGTGTCCATCACGTAGCCGTAGTCTTCCTCGCTCACGTCGAGCAGGCGCTGCGTCGTCGAGACGCCGGAGTTGTTGACGAGGATGTCGATCGGCCCCGCTTCCGTCTCCGCGTGGGCGATCGCGGCCTTGATGCTGGCCAGGTCCGTCACGTCCAGCGCCACGACGTGGGCCGCACCGCCGTCCGCCTCGATCTCGGCACGCAATTCCTTCAGGCGCTCGATGCGGCGCGACGCGAGCACGACCTGCGCCCCGGCGCCGGCCAGCGCCTTGGCGAACCGCGCACCCAACCCGCTGGATGCGCCCGTGACCATCGCGATCTTTCCTTCGAAATTGACTTCAATCCCCACGTTACGCCCCCTGTCTCCGAACTAAATTCTGTTGCGAAGTCATAATGATTACACACTTCACCTATTTCACACCGATTAGATTGCCGCGTCTAATAGTTGCCCTACAATGGCGCTCGGCGTTGCCAACGAGCGCAAAAAAGTGCACACTCGTGCTTAAATTTTTATAACTCCCATAAGACATGACTCAGACCAACTCCCTCCTCGAAGAATACGGCCCCCGCGAAGCAATGGAATACGACGTGGTCATCGTCGGCGGCGGCCCCGCAGGCCTGTCGGCCGCGATCCGCCTGAAGCAGCTGGCGGCCGAAAAGGGCCAGGACGTGTCGGTCTGCGTGCTGGAAAAAGGCGGCGAGCTGGGCGCGCACATCCTGTCGGGCGCCGTGATGGATCCGCGCGCACTGGACGAACTGTTCCCGAACTGGAAGGAACTGGGCGCACCGCTGAACACGCCCGTGACGGAAGACCGCATGCTGTTCCTCTCGGAGACGAAGGCTTACCAGACGCCGTCGTTCATGATGCCGAAGATGCTGACGAATCACGGCAACTACGTGATCTCGCTGGCCAACGTCGTGCGCTGGCTGGGCCAGCAGGCGGAAGCGCTGGGCGTCGAGATCTTCCCTGGCTTCCCGGCCGCCGAAATCCTGTACAACGACGACGGCTCCGTGAAGGGTGTCGCCACTGGCAACATGGGCGTCAACCGCCACGGCCAGCCGACCGACGCGTTCCAGCTGGGCATGGAGCTGCACGCGAAGTACACGCTGTTCGCGGAAGGTTCGCGCGGCCATCTCGGCAAGCAGCTGATGGCGAAATACGACCTGAACAAGGGCAAGGATCCGCAGACGTACGGCATCGGTATCAAGGAACTGTGGGAAATCGATCCGGCCAAGCACCAGCCTGGCCTCGTGATCCACACGGCCGGCTGGCCGCTGGACAACGATACCTATGGCGGCTCCTTCCTGTACCACCTGGAAAACAACCAGGTCGCCGTCGGCTTCATCGTCGGCCTGTCGTACCAGAACCCGTACCTGTCGCCGTACGAAGAATTCCAGCGTTATAAAACGCACCCGGCGATCCGCCACTTCTTCGAAGGCGGCAAGCGCATCTCGTATGGCGCGCGCGCGATCACGGCGGGCGGCCTGCAGTCGCTGCCGAAGACCGTGTTCCCGGGCGGCGCGCTGATCGGCTGCGACGCGGGCTTCCTCAACACGAGCCGCATCAAGGGCAGCCACGCAGCCATCAAGACGGGCATGCTCGCGGCCGACGCCGCCTACGCCGCACTGGGCGCCGGCCGTCACCACGACGAGCTGCTGAGCTATCCGGTCGCGTTCGAACAGTCGTGGCTGCATGAGGAACTGCATGTCGCGCGCAACTTCAAGCCGTGGATGAGCAAGGGCCTCGTCGTCGGCACGATCATGACCGGCATCGACCAGATCCTGTTCAAGGGCAAGGCGCCGTGGACGCTGCACCACAACCACGCGGACCACGAATGCCTGCGCCCCGCATCCGACTTCAAGCCCATCGTCTATCCGAAGCCGGACGGCAAGCTGACGTTCGACCGCCTGTCGTCCGTGTTCATCTCGAACACGAACCACGCGGAAGACCAGCCCGTGCACCTCACGCTGAAGAACCCGAACGTGCCGGTCGAGATCAACCTGGCCAAGTTCGCCGGTCCGGAACAGAGATATTGCCCGGCCGGCGTCTACGAATTCGTGAAAACGGATGAAGGCAAGGATCGCCTGCAGATCAACGCGCAGAACTGCGTCCACTGCAAGACCTGCGACATCAAGGATCCGACGCAGAACATCGTGTGGGTCACGCCGGAAGGCGGCGGCGGGCCGAACTACCCGAACATGTAAGACCGAACGGCGCTGCGGCGCCGTTTTTCATCTGTGCGCGCGGTTGAAATGCCGCTCCGCGCGGCGGTGCACGGCTTCGAAAAACAGGCTCAGCAGCCAGTACACGACGGCCGCCGCCACGTACAGCGGCAAAGGCCGGAACGTCACTGCGATCAGTTCCTTCGTCACGAGCATCAATTCCGTCACGGTGATGACGGACACGAGGGCCGTGTCCTTGATCAGGCTGATCAACGTGTTGCTCATCGCGGGCACGGCCGTGCGCGGCGCCTGCGGCAGGATCACGAGGCCCGGCGTCTGCGGATACGTGAGGCCGAGGCTGAAGCCCGCGTTCCACTGCCCCTTGCCGATGCCGAGGATGGCCCCGCGCAGGCTCTCGGGCAGGTACGCGCCCGCGTTCAGCGACAGCGCGAGGATGCCCACGGCGCCAGGCGAAGGATCGCGGCTTCGCGCAGCAGGTCGATCAGTTCCGTCACGGGGCGCGTGTGGCGTCAGTACCGAACCATTTGAGCGATACCTGCTTCAGGCTGCCGTCGGCACGCACGTCATCGAGGGCTTTGTCGACGGCCGCATGGAATGTCGGATTGCCCTTGCGGAACGCAATGCCCATGCGCTCGACGTCGCCCACGCGTGCGCCGGCGCGGATCGGCAGCTGCGAATTCTTGAGGAGATAGGCCACCATCAGGCTGTCGTTGAGGGCCGCGTCGATGCGGCCGAACGCGAGGTCCTGCAGGTTTTCCGGCGCGGCCGGATAACGCTTGACCTCGATGCCGGGCACGGCGCGCACCTGCTGCTCGAACACGCTGCCCTGCCCCACGCCGATCGTCCGGCCCTTGAGGTCGGCGAGACTTTTATAAGTGGAGGCCTCGTTGCGGCGCACGATCAATTGCGGCGCCGAATAGGTGTAAGGCTGGGAAAAATCGAATGCCTGCCGGCGCCGCGGCGTGATGCCCACCTGGCTGACGATCACATCGTACTTGCCCGCCCCCAGGCCGGCGAGGATCGCCGACCATTCCGTCGTCACGAATTCCGGCCTCACACCAAGCTTCGCGCAGACGAGCTTCGCGACGTCGACGTCGTACCCGGCCAGTTGCCCCGTCTTCGCATCCTTGAAATTGAATGGAGGATAGGTGCCTTCCAGCGCGATGCGCAGGGTTCCGCGCGTCCTGACGGCGTCGAGCAGGTCGGCCGCGCGGGCCGGCAGCGCGACAGCTGCGAGAACGAGAGACAACAGCAGCGCGCGCCGCGTGGCGGTCGGGAATCGTGTAGGCATCGGCTCAGCTCATCGTACGAGACAGAGCTGATTTAACACCGAATCCTGACTATGCGCAAAGGAAATATTGTCGTAAATATATGCTAAAACTGTCGCCGGCCGTGCTTGCCGAAGTTGTGGCCCGTGACGATCAGCGAGCTCTCCACGAGGGTCGACAGACCCAGCAGCAATTGGACGAGTTTGTCGTCCGGCAGCACCCAGATCGACCCGGCCGGCTGCCCGGCACCCGTCGCGGCCATGATGAGCGGCGCGATCCAGCTGGCGTCCGGTTCGACGTCGAGGATGACGGCATCCGCCGCCGTCTGCATGTAAACGTCGCCGCCGGGCGCGAGGCGGAAGCGCACGCCAACGCCCGTCTCCTGCGGCTTGACGAGCTCCTGCATCGTGCGGTTGTGCTCCTCGATCCACAGTTCGACGTCCTGCGGGGTTTCCAGCGACGTCCACGGGACGGGGCGGAAACGGGGGCGTTCAGTGTCGTTGGTGTCAGGCGTCATGTTGGCGATCGATCAGGCTGGAGGACGGCGCGTATGCTACGGCATTTCGCGGAGCGTCACCAGCTTTACTGCGACGGCATCGCCCTCGATGATCAACTCGGCGGCCGCGATTGGCAGGCTGAACCTGCGCCGGCCCGCACTGCCCGGATTCACGTAGAGCACGCCACCGCGCTCGCTGCATGCGGGCTTGTGCGAGTGGCCGGACACGACGACACGCATACCGGCCGCGCGCGGGTCGATGTCGAGCTGCTTCAGGTCGTGGATCGCGTACAGCGCCACCGGCCCGAAGTCGACGCGGGCCGTTTCCGGGATCGCCCGCGCCCACGGCGCCGTGTCGTTGTTGCCGCGGACCACAGTCAGCGGGGCAATGGCCGCGAGGCGCTCGAGGATCTCCGGGCCGCCGATGTCGCCGCCGTGGACGATGTGGTCGGACCCGGCAAGAAAGTCGAGCGCCTCGGGCCGCAGCAGGCCATGCGTGTCGGAAATCAGGCCGACCCGCATCGGTTCAGTGGGGATGGTGGCGGCTCATCTTGATCGCCGTATAGATCGAGTACAGGGCCGCGAGGCCGACGACGACATACACGACGCGGCTGGCCGGGCTGCCCGGACCGAACAGCGTGGCGACGACGTCGACGTCGAACAGGCCCACCATCGCCCAGTTCAGGCCGCCGATGATCAGGAGCGCCATTGCGGCGTAGTCGATCCCGGACATCGCGGTCGTGCCTTCGCGCACGGCAGCGCGTCGTTCGGGCAGGTGCCGGCGTTCCATTGTCGGTGCATTCATGGTTGCCATCATGTCCTCCTTGGGGAACGGTTGGTACGACCACGATAGCAAAAACGGTGGAATGCGTGCGCCGCCTATCCGGCCGGGAATCCGGCGGCGGCGCGTCCCGCTCAGCCCTTCCAGGTACGGTTGAGGCCCGTGTCGGTGTGGATCCAGCCGCCTTTCGGGCCGGAACGGTAGTAGAAGCCGACGCCGCCCTTGCGGAAGCTCTTCACGAGCCCGCCCAGCACTTCCTCGGTGAGGCCGGCGATGCGCACGTCCGCCGCCTTGCCCGACATGTGCAGCGACTGGCGCGCGGCCGGCACGCCCTGCTCGATCAGGCGGTTGTTGGAGGCGGGGGTGCGGTAGCCGGACAGGATTTCCAGCGGCCGGTCGAGGCCGTAACGGGCGACGAATGCCTGCGACGCCCACAGCGTCTCGATCAGCTTCGGGTCGATGGCGATCGACGCCTTGCCGTTCACGTCGCGCAGCAGATGGCACAGTTCCTGGTAAGCGGCGTCGATCACCTCGCCGTCTTTCCAGTACATGACATTGGCGCGTTCGCCGCTTTGCGGACGGATCACGGACAACGTGCGCGGCTTGACCCAGAAGTCGATGTCGACGACCTGGGCATCGAACAGATCGGGAGGCGGTTCCAGGTCCGTGCCTGGGGCGTCGGACTGGGAGCGGCCGGCGTAGGCGCGGGCTGCCTGCGCGTCCATCAACGGGACGGCGACGAGCCCCAGCGCGGTCAGGCGCAAGCCGTGGTGAAGAAAATCTCTACGGGAAGCCATAACGAACTCATCATTGAAACCCGACTACTATAGCGCAAGCGCCAACAGGAAAAAAGATGAGTTCACGTTGCGTAATGTTACACAACGATCAAAGCAGGCGTCCGCTCACTGACTGCAATTGCAAAATCTCTTGCGTGCTGGCACGGTTTCGGCGTCCAGCTGCTTCCACAGGAAGTCGCATTCGAGGCCGAAACAGGCCTTGTCCTTGCCCGCGTTGACATAGCCCTGGCGCTCGAAAAAGCCGCTGGCGGACTCCGGGCTCTGCATGTGCACCTTGGTGATGTTCCACGCGCGCGCCTGGGTTTCCAGTGCCCGCAGCAGCGCGCGTCCGACACCCTGGCGCAACAGGTCCGGCCGGACATAACACAGGGGCACCTTACCTGCCTGGTTCAGCAGGGCGAAGCCAACCACTTCCCTGTCACGCTCCGCCACGACGGCAAAGTTGCTGGGCGACGACAACCAGCCCAGCACGTTCTGGGTCGTCTTGTTGCCGAGCCAGGCCTGCAGGATCTCGGGACGGTCGCCGTGGTCGCGCACGCAGCCCTCTTCGATCGAGCGGCGCAGCAGCCCGCATGCGGCCGGCGCGTCATTCGGTGTTGCCTGGCGAATTTCGATACCCATTGTTTTCAGCATCAACCTAGAACGATGTTTCAGCGAAGGCCGGACTATACCCCAAACAGAACTTGCCTGCTTTGTGGCGGCCCGAAGCGTATGCATGCCTCATAGGGCGTCTAAGCATATGACAAAACTGTACTTTTGTTTTGCTATTTTTTAACGGATCATCGACCATCCCTAGAGAGTCTTACAAGGAAAAACAATATGGCGATCCCATCCGTTTCCTCGCTGCGTCGCGCGCTGCTGGCGCTGGCGCTCGGCAGTGCCGTCGTCCCGTTTGCCGCACAGGCTGCCGACGTGGAATTGCTGAACGTGTCCTACGACGTGGCACGCGAGCTGTACAAGGACATCAACCCGGCCTTCGTCGCCGAATGGAAGAAATCGACGGGCGAGACCGTCACGATCAAGCAATCGCACGGCGGTTCCAGCAAGCAGGCCCGCGCCGTCGCGGACGGCCTGGAAGCGTCCGTCGTGACGATGAACCAGGCCAACGACATCGACATGCTGGCCGACCGCGGCCTCGTCGCGAAGGACTGGGCCAAGAAATTCCCGGCCAATGCGGCGCCCTACTACTCGACCATGGTGTTCCTCGTCCGCAAGGGCAATCCGAAAGGCATCAAGGATTGGGCCGACCTGGCCAAGCCGGGCGTGAAGGTCGTCATCCCGAATCCGAAGACCGCCGGCAACGGCCGCTACACGTACCTGGCCGCCTGGGGCTCGGTGATCAAGAAAGGCGGCAACGAAGCGCAGGCGCGCGACCTCGTCGGCAAGATCTTCAAGAACGTGCCCGTGCTGGACGCCGGCGGCCGCGCCGCCACCACCACGTTCACGCAGCGCCAGATCGGCGACGCCCTCGTCACGTTCGAGAACGAAGTGAACCTCGTGCGCGCAGAATTCGGCAACGACTTCGAAGTCGTGTACCCGTCGATCTCCGTGCTGGCCGAGTCGCCGGTGGCCGTCGTGGACAAGGTCGTCGACCGCAAGGGCATCCGCAAGCAGGCGACCGGCTACCTGAACTTCCTGTACACGGAAACGGGCCAGACGATCGGCGCCAAGCACTACATGCGCGTGCGCAACGAGAAAGTCATGAAGCAGTTCGCCGCCAACTACAAGCCGATCCAGCTGTTCACGGTGGATGATGTGTTCGGCGGATGGCGTGCCGCGCAGAAACGCCATTTCGATGACGGTGGAGAATTCGACAAAATTTATACCTCTAAATGAGACAGATCGGATAGTCCGTTCAAAAAGAAGGCCCTGCGGCAACGCGGGGCTTTTTTTTCTTGTAGAATCTTGCCGTTGGACTCGATATTTCACTGAGAGACATGGACATATGTCAATCTTTGGTGCTATCGTTCAATTTTGTTGCTGTATAGCATGTCGCTATCTGCCAACCCGACGTTTTGATGCTCCGCCGCCGTCCGGCGCCCGACCATTAACCGTACCCAGACAACCATCCATGATCAAAAAATTCCTCGCTGCCGTAGTGATGACGATCTCCAGTGCAGCGGCCTTCGCCGTGCCGTTCGGATCGCAATCGGTGCTGGTGGTCGAAGACGACACCGGCAAGGTGCTGTTCGAAAAGAACGCCAGCACCGTCGCGCCGATCGCTTCGCTGACCAAGCTCATGACCGCCATGGTCGTGCTCGATGCCCACCAGGACATGAACGAGCCGATCGAGATCGAAAAGCAGGACGTCGACATGCTCAAGCACAGCACGTCGCGCGTGCCCGTCGGCGCCACCATCCCGCGCCGTGACGTGCTGCAGCTGGCCCTGATGTCGTCCGACAACCGCGCAGCCGCCGCGCTGGCCCGCACCTATCCGGGCGGCATCGACGGGTTCCGCGCCGCCGTCAAGCGCAAGATCGCCGCGCTGGGCATGACCCAGACCGTCATCGAGGAACCGACGGGCCTCTCCCCGAACAACCGCTCGACCGCCGCCGACCTCGTCAAGATGGCGACCGCGGCATCGAACTACGCGGAGATCACCCGCATCACGACGTCGTCGAAGGACCTGATCAACATCAAGGGCCGCGAAGTCGAATACCACAACACGAACCGCCTCGTCGGCGCCAAGGGCTGGGACATCGGCCTGTCGAAAACGGGCTACACGCAGGAAGCGGGCCGCTGCCTGATCATGCGCGTAAAGGCGGCCGGCAAGAACGCGACGATGGTGCTGCTGAACGCGGGCGCCTCGTCGGTCCGCATCCTGGACGCCCTGAACATTCGCCGCCACGTGCTGGGCGACGCCGGCCCCGTGGCGACGCGCGCCGTGGCGACGGCCGGCGGCGCCCCGCGCGTGCGCGCTTCCGCACGCGGCCCGCGCATCCGCGCCACGGCGGGTGGTCCGCGCATCCGCGCAACCGCCGGCGGCACCACGCGCCGCAGCCACAAGCACGTGACCGTCACGCGTCACCGCCGCCATCGCTGAGTGGGCGATTGATATCAATACCGAAGGCCGGGACGGGCGACTGTTCCGGCCTTGTCGTTTCAAATGTCTATGAACCGTACCCGAATCCTCACCGCCGGCGCCGTGGGCGCCCTCCTCGTCGTGGCCGCCACGAGCTTCGCCAGCCCCTGGTGGACACTGAACCGCCTGCGCGCGGCCGCGGAGCGCCATGATGCCGAGGGCGTCTCCGCCCAGGTCGACTTCCCTGCCCTGCGCGACAGCGTGAAAAGCCAGCTGCTCGGGTCGCTCGACCGTGACGCGGGCGGCAATCCGTTCGCCGCGATCGGCCAGGCCTTCGCACGGGTCGTCACGGATCCGCTCGTGGACGCGATCGTGTCGCCGGCCGGCGTCGCGGCGATGGTCGAACACGGCAAGGTATCGATCGGCAAGCCCGCACGGGAAGCGCAAACGTCCGACGCGGAGCCGCCGCGGGACAGGCCGCACTATGCGCTGCACTACCGCGGCTGGAGTCACTTCGCCGTCACGGCGGAGGAAGGCGGCAGCTTCGTGTTCCGGCGCGACGGCCTGTGGAGCTGGAAGCTGGCGGGGATCGAACTGCCGCGCGGTTAGCGCGACTTGAGCTGGCGCACGTGGCCTTCCAGCTCGGCGAAGGTCGGGCGCTCCGTCGCCGAGATGACCTTGCGGCCGAACTCCACGGCGATCGTCGGCGCATAGCCGTTCATGGACGCCAGCAGCGTCACCTTCACGCATTGCAGCGCCTTGACGACTTCCTGGTGACGCCGGTGCAGCAGGCTCCCGAGCGGCGCGACGAGGCCGTACGACAGCAGGATGCCGAGGAACGTCCCCACGAGCGCGGCCGCGATCAGGCCGCCCAGCTCCGCCGGCGGCCGGCCGATGGAACCCATCGTGTGCACCACCCCCATCACGGCCGCGACGATGCCGAACGCCGGCATGCCGTCGGCCAGTTTATGGATCGCCTGCACGGGGATGTCGGCGTCTTCCTGGTAGGTCGCGATCTCGTTGTCCATCAGGTTTTCCAGCTGGTAGCTGTTCATCGTGCCGGACACCATCAGGCGCAGGTAGTCCGTGATGAAATCCATCAGGTGATCGTCGAGCAGGATGATGCGGTACTTCGTGAAGACGGCGCTTTCGTACGGCGCGTCGATCTCGTTCTCGAGCGCCATCAGCCCTTCCCGGCGCACTTTCGTCAACAGGTCGAACATCAGGGCCATCAGCGCCATGTACAGTTCGCGGGTATAGCGCGAGCCGTGGAACAGCATCGGCAGGCTTTGCCACGTGAGGCCGATCGCCTTGCGGTCGTTGGCGATGACGAACGCGCCCAGCGCGCCGCCGAAGATCATCAGAAGTTCGTAGGGCTGGAACAGCGCGGCCAGGTGGCCGTCCTGCAGCACGAAGCCGCCGAATACCGCCAGCAGCACGATGATGAAACCCACCACGATCAACACGATAATGCCCCGATAACTATTCCCAGAACGCAACTTTAACATTGTTGCCACTGGGAAAGCAAAGGTTGTGCGTGAGTGTTGGTCAATAGATGCTGCTGTCGCTGACCTACAAGCTCGGGACCAGCCCGGTCAGTCCGAACGCGTTCGTGCGGCTCGTCCGCAAGCACGCCGCTACACCGGGTCCTTGACGACCCGGTCGACGTAGCACCAGCCCCACGTTTCCCCATGCTCTTTCGAGCGGATCACGGGGTGTCCGGTCGCATGAAAATGCCTGGTGGCGTGTTTGTTCTTCGACTGGTCGCAGCACCCGACATGGCCGCACGTCAGGCAGACGCGCAGGTGCACCCACGTGTCGCCCATCTGAAGGCATTCCTCGCAACCGTCCGTGTTGCCCGCGCGGGTCACGATGTGATGAAAGTGCGTGCAGTCGTTGCTCATATGCCCTCCCGGTTCTATTGTTCGACCATCCCCCGCAACCCGCTGGCCCGGTGCGTACGGCGCAGGATGGCGTCGCCCAGCACGGCCGGCGCCGGCGTCGTCAGGGTGAACTGGCGGCTCGCGCGCGTGATGCCCGTATAGACTAGCTCGCGCGCCAGCACGGCGCCCCCCTCTTTCGGCAGGGCCAGCACCGTGTGCGCGAATTCCGAGCCCTGCGATTTATGGACCGTCATCGCGTACGCCGTCTCCACGTGGCGCAGGCGCGTGGCCAGCACGCTGCGCACGTTGTCGCCTTCCAGGAACCACACGCGCAGCGAACCGGGACGGGCCGGATCCGGCAGCGCGAGGCCGATGTCGCCGTTGAACGTCCCTGTCGGGTAGTCGTTACGGGTGACCATGACGGGGCGGCCCACGTACCAGTCGCCGCGCACGATCAGGCCCGCGTGCGCGAGACGCAGTTCGATGGCCTCGTTCAGGCCTTCGACGCCCCACTCGCCTTCGCGCACGGCGCACAGCACGCGAAACGCTTCGAAGCGCTGCAGCACCGCGCGCACCCAGTCCTCGTGGCTCCCGTGTCCCGCACTGCCGGCACGCAGCAGTTCGAGATAGGGGCGATAACCCTCGTTCGCCAGCTGGATCACGTGGTGCTGGTGCGCGTGGTCGATCCAGCGCAGCACGCCGGCCGCATCGGGCGCACGCAGCGCGGCGGCCGCGCCGTCGACGTCGCCCGCATTGACGGCCAGCGCCAGCTTGCCGATCGGGCCGCCGAAGCGGCGGCTGTGGCGCAGCATGACGGTCTGCTGGGCGAGCGGGCCGCCATGACCTTCATACCCGGCGGGAATCGTCTCGCCGCTGGCGGCGCGCACATACGCGAGCGTGTCCGCGTCGTAGCGGCCGGCCTGCGCGTCGTGGCACAGGTCGCCCAGCACGGCGCCCGCTTCCACCGACGCCAGTTGATCCTTGTCGCCGAGCAGGATCAGGGTGGCGCCCGCGGGCAGCGCGTCCAGCAGCGACGCCATCATTTCCAGATGGACCATCGACGCTTCGTCGACGATCAGCACGTCGACGTCGAGCGGATTGCCGCGGTGGTGCGCGAAGCTGCGCGTGTCCGGGCGCGCGCCCAGGAGGCTGTGCAGGGTGCGCGCGGCGCCCATGCGCGTGGTCAGTTCGCGCAGCGGCAATGCGCCGCCCACGCGGTCGGCCAGCTCGGTCAGCGCCTTGTCGATCGACTGCTTCAGCCGCGCCGCGGCCTTGCCCGTCGGGGCAGCGAGCGCGATGCGCTGGCGCGCGGCGTCCGGCGCCGTCGCGAACAGCAGCGCCAGCAGCCGCGCCACGGTGTACGTTTTACCCGTACCCGGACCGCCCGTGATGATGGCGAACGCGCCGCGCAGCGCGACGGCGCAGGCAATGCGCTGCCAGTCGGGCGTCTCGCCCGCGCGCTGGGCGCCGAACAGGGCTTCCAGCCACGTATGCGCCTGGTCGAGGTCGACGTCGCGGCGTTCCTGCGCGCGCGTGCGCACGCACGCGGCCACCAGCGTCTCGTCGCGCCAGTAGCGGCGCAGGTACAGGCGCGTGTCGTCCAGCACGAGCGGCTGGTCGCAATCGAGGTCGCCCACGCGCCACACCTGCTCGCACCCGGCCAGCTGCGCGACCCACCCCTTCACGCCGCGCGGCAGCGGCTTTGCCGCTTTCGCCAGGGCCTTCCAGTCCTCGTCCGCCCAGCCGAGCAGCGCGGCCGGATCGCCCACCAGGTCGTCCAGCAGCAGGCAGCTGTGGCCTCGCCCTTCCAGTTCGGACAGCACGAGGGACGCGAGCAGCAACGGCGTCGATTTGGCGCAGGCGCCATCGCCGAGGCTCGCCACGAAGCGCGCGAACACGCCGGACAGGCGGCGTAGCTCGCCCGCCTCCGTCAGGCGTTCCACTTCAGCCCAGAACGCGCCGGTGTCGATGACGTCAGGCTTCATGCGTCTCCTTTCCCAGCAGGCGATCGAGGCCGTCCAGCAGTTCCACGTCCGGCTCGATCAGGTAGCAGCCGTGCGTGGCCGGGTTGCCGATCCCGCGCAGGAACAGGAACACCGCGCCGCCCAGGTGCTCGTGCGGGGAATACTCGGCGCCCAACCGCGCGCGCAGCAGGCGGTGCACCGCCAGCATGTAGATGGCGCCCTGGATGTCGTAGCGGTGCCCGGCCATGCCGGCCGCCATCGCGGCCTGCGTGTACGCGGTGTCGCCCGGCCCGAGCGCATTCGATTTGTAGTCCAGCACCCAGTAGCGGCCGTGGCATTCGAACACGAGGTCCGTAAAACCCTTCAGCATGCCGTGCAGCTGGCGCTCCGGCAGGATCGGACGCGGCGTGTTTCCCAGCATGCGCTGGCGGCACAGGCGGTCGAGCGCGGCCACGTCCAGCTGGCGGCTGGGGAACCAGAATTCCATCTCGGCCAGCGGCGCGTCGATGTCCGCCAGCGCGCAGCCGACCGGAGGTAGCGGCGTGACGGCGATCATCCGCAGCCAGGCCAACGCATCGTCGAGACGATTGCCCCAGCCGGCGCGCTGGATGCGCTGTGCGAGGCGGACGCGGAACTCGTCATTGTCGACCTGGCCGAAGCCTTCCCTGGCCATCCATTCGAGCTGCTCGTGCAGGAAGTTGCCGGGACCGGCGCCGCGCGGGAAGCGGTGCCACGGCGCGTCCTCGCTGTGCGTGACGGGGACGACGCCCGGGTCCTCTTCCTCCAGCAAATTCTCTTCCTGCGGCCGCGTGGGCGGCGCCACCGCCACCGTGTTCTTCGTCAGCGACGTGAACGAACCCACGGCCCAGTTGCGTTCGAAGCGCGCCTCGAAACGGGGCGGCTCGACGAGATCCGGCCGCACGTCCTGCCTTGCCAGCCGCGTACAGCCGTCCGGGCTGGCCAGCGCATGCAGTTCGATCCCGTCCACGTCGCCCCGCAGGTGTTCCCAGCGCTCGCGCACGGCGGCCGCGGGCACGGGTGCGCCGCCCGTCAGCAGATAGCCCAGCGCCGATTCGTGCAGCTGGTTCTCGCCCTTTTTACGCGCGGCGACGGCGGCGACGCCGAGCCACAGGAAATGGCGCGCCCGCGTCAGCGCCACGTACAGCAGGCGCAGGTCCTCCTCCAGGCGCGCGCGGTCGACGGCTTCCATTGCGGCGTCGGACAGCGCGAGATCGATGCGGCGCTCGCCATCCTCTTCCACGTATTCGAAGAACGCGCGGTTGCGGCGGTCCGTCTTGCGCGCGGTGACGGCGAACGGCAGGTACACGAGCGGATATTCCAGGCCCTTCGACTTGTGCACCGTGACGACCTTCACCAGTTCCGCGTCCGATTCCAGCCGCAGCACCCGTTCGTCGCCACCCTCGCCCACGCCCTCGACCTGTTCGGCGAACCAGCGGATCAGCGCCTGCTCGCCATCCAGTTCGCGGCTCGCTTCCTGCAGAAGCTCCGCCAGGTGCAGCAGGTTCGTCAGGCGCCGCTCGCCGCCCGGCGCCGCCAGCAGCTTGGCGGGCAGGCCCAGTTCGTGGATGAAGCGGCGCAGCATCGCCAGCACGCCCTGCCGCTGCCATGCCTGGTGCAGCGATTTCAGTTGCTCGACGCGGACTTCCCACGCCAGTTCGTCGCTCGCGAGCTGCGCCAGTTCCGCCAGCGGCAGCGCGCACGTGGCGGTCGCGAACGCGGCGCGCGCAAGCGTGACGTCGAGCGGATTCGCCACCGCCTGCAGCCAGCGCAGCACGTCGCGCGCCTCGTCGCTCTCCACCACCGAGTCCTGGTCGGAGAGATACACGCTCGCGACCTTCCTTTGCACGAGCGCGCGCCGGACCGCCGCCGCCTCGCGCCGGTCGCGCACGAGGATCGCGATATCGGCGGGCATCAGGCGGGTCAACTTTCCGGCATCGTCCGCGAAGCCCACGCGTGGATCGTTCAGCAGCCGGACGATGTGTTCCGCGCAGTGCTGCGCGAAGAATTCGCGATAGTCGTCCGCGCGCAGGTCCTCGACCTCCGCCACGCCGACGGCCAGCGCCTGGAACGGCCCCTCGACGCCGACCAGCTGCTGCTTGCGGCCCGCCGCGTCGACGGCATCGAACGGCAACGGATTCTCCTCGCCCTTGCGGAAGCGGAAGGCGCCCGCAGCGTAATTCCCTTCCGCGTGGCGGAACAGCTGGTTGACGGCGGCGACGAGCTGGCGCGTCGAGCGGTAGTTCGTCCCGAGCTGGTAGTGGCGGCCGTGCGTGGCCCGCCGCGCCGACAGATAGCTGTGGATGTCCGCGCCGCGGAAGCCGTAGATCGACTGCTTCGGATCGCCGATGAGGAACAGGCCGCGCGCCGGATCGTTGTCGGCCACGCGGTACAGCAGGTCGAAGATGCGGTACTGGTCGGGCGACGTGTCCTGGAATTCGTCGACCATCGCCACCGGATACTGGTCGAGGATGCGCCGGCGCAGCGCCTCGCCGTTCGGCCCCTCCAGCGCGTCCTTCAGGCGCGCCAGCATGTCGGCGAAACCGAACTGGCGGTTGCGGCGCTTCAGCTCCGCCATGCGGTGCGCGATGGCGCAGGCGGCATGGCGCAGCAGCGCGTGCGCCACGGGGGCGATGGCGTCCAGCCCCTCTTTCAATGCCTTGGTATGCTCGAAGCACTCCGGGATCGGCGCGCTGTAATCCTTGCTGAACGCATCGAGGATGCCGTCGGGCGTCAGTCGGGCCCACAGCGCGTCGGTTAGTTGCGGATAGTGTGCTTGCGGGTCGTCCGCCCAGCGGCGCAGCGCATCGAACGCTTTCGCCAGCGAATCCGGGCGCATCTTGTTGCCGTTGAACGCCTTCGGATTCACGCTGCGCTGCGCCGCGATCCACGACGCCATCGCATCGGCACGCGCCTGCCAGCCGTCCTTCAGCCGCTTCAGCGCATCGCGCTGCTCGCGTTCCGCCTCGGCGATGATCGCGCCCAGCGGCCGCTCACTCAGGTTGCCGATGCGGTCGTCGATGCGGCCCGCGCGCTGCACCAGCTCGCGCACGGTCCGTTTCAGCGCTTCGACGTCGCTCCAGCAGGACAGGAGGCTCGTCAGCGCCGCGCCGGACAGCGGGTACACGTGCTGCCGCCAGTAATCGTGCGCCGCATCCTCGAACAGCGCACGCTCGTCGCTGACGAGTTCTTCGTCGAACAGGCTGCCGCTGTCGAACGCGTGCTCGCGCAGCATGCGCTGGCACCAGGCATCGATGGTGAAGATCGCCGCCTCGTCCATCGTCTCGGCCGCGAGGACCAGCCGGTGCGCGGCGACGAGCCGGGACGCCTCGTCGTCGTACGCATCGGCCAGCGCTTCCAGATACGGATCGTCCGGCTCCATCTCGCCGCGGAAGCACGCCGCCGCCTGCACGAGGCGCTCGCGCACGCGGTTCGACAGCTCGCGCGTGGCGGCGCGTGTAAAGGTCATCACGAGGATCTCGGGCGGCATCAAGGGGCGCGTAAAACCGCTGTCGCCACCGTGGCCCAGCACGAGCCGCAGGTACAGCGCGGCGATCGTCCACGTTTTGCCGGTGCCCGCGCTGGCCTCGATGAGGCGCGAGCCGTGCAGCGGGAAGCCCAGTGCGTCGAGGAGTTGGCTCATTGCTCGCCTCCTTCGAAGCGGGTCACCGTCACGCTGTCCTTCAGCCAGGCGACCAGGGGACCGTACAGCGCTTCCGCCACGAGCGGCCAGCCGCCGGCCGCGCGCAGCAGCGCGAATTCCGGCCACAGACGCGCGAGGCACGGGTCCATCACTTCGCCGTCGATCTCGAAGCCGCCGTCGTACGTCTCGCGCGCGTCGCCGCCGGAGAAGTGGGCCAGCGCCGTCTTGCACGCGACGGGCAGCGGGCGGTCGAGGTTCGAGCGCCACAACGCCACCAGCGTCTCCAGTTGCGCGAGCGCCTGACCACGTTCCAGCGGCGCCATCGCGAGGCTCGCGTCGCGCGCGACGAGCACCCCGCCCACGCGCTCGCCCATCGCGGCAGCGGCCAGCTGGCGCAGCCACGGGCCGATCACCTTGTCGCCGCGCGGCTCGCCCTTGCGGTCCAGCACCTTGGACGACATCTGCAACAGCCACACGGTGTCCTCGTCGTTGCTGCGCAGGCGGTCGATCCAGTCCTCGATGCGCACGCCGCCCACGTCGGCGCTGACGACGAGCTTCGGCGCCGGCTTCGGATAACGCGCGCCGGCCGCGAGCCATGCGTGGCGCACCGGCACGAGGTCGTCGACGAGCTGCTGCTGCCACTGGCGGCCCACGAGGCCGATGGGCAGCACGCCTTCGCGCGCGAGCCGCGCCGCGCGCGTCTCCAGCACCTGGCGCACCTCGTGCGGGGCTTCCGGCGTGCCGCTGTCGTCCAGCAGCGTGTCCTCCAGGAAGTAGCGGTCGAGCGCGTCGAGCGAGAACGGTTCCTCGTCCTCGCCGACGACTTCCAGGTCCGTGAACGTCACGCCGAGGCGGCGCCGGAAGAAGAAGCGCGCGGGCTGGCGCAGGAAGTTCGCCAGTTCGCCGAGCGTGAGCCGGTAGTCGGCGTCCAGTTCGAACGGAGGCAGCACGTCGTCGCCGACGCCTGCGGTCTCGGTACCGTGCGCCGACCGCCACTCGCCCGCATAGGTGAGCAGGCCGCCGCGCTCGAAGTAGCGGCGCGAGAACGGCTGCAGGGCGTGCACCGTCGTGCGTTCGGCCAGGTCGAGGTCCCAGCCGGCGGCGAGATAATCGCGCAGCTGCGACACGAGCACGGACGCCGGCTGCTCCGTGTTGTCGCGCACGTTGCGGCCCACCCAGCTCACGTACAGCTTGTCGCGCGCGGCCAGGACGGCTTCCAGCATCAGGTAGCGGTCGTCGTCGCGGCGCGAGCGGTCGCCGGGGCGGGAGAGGCCCGGCAGCGCGAGCAGGTCGAAGTCGGACTGGTGGCCGCGGCGCGGGAAGTCGCCGTCGTTCATGCCGAGCAGGCAGACGACGCGAAACGGCACGGCGCGCATCGGCATCAGGGTGCAGAACGTGACGCCGCCGGACACGAACTGGTGCGACAGCGCCGGCTGGTCCAGCTGGCCGAGCCACGCCTCGCGCATCACGGCGAGCGACACGGGTTCGTCGAACAGCGCGTTCTCGCAGATCTCCAGCCAGCATTGCAGCGCTTCTTCCAGCTGGTGCAGCATCAGGCGGTCTTCCTCGTTCGTCGCGCGGAAGAAGCGGGCCAGCAGCGCGCGGGCGCAATCGCCCCACTGCATCGGCGTCTGCACGCGATCCAGGTCTTCGCGCCACGCGAGCAGCGCCTCGACCAGTTCCGCCAGCGAACCCGCGAGCGCGGCATCGAGGCCGCCCACTTCCGGATACGGCTCGATGTCGCGGAAGCTGGCGCCGTGGCCCGTCGCATAGCCGAGCAGCATGCGGCGCACGCCGAACAGCCAGGAATTCTGCTCGCCGGCCGAGCCGAGGCCGAGACCCGCGCGGTGACGCTGGTCCAGCCCCCAGCGCACGCTGGCGCCCTCGATCCAGTGCCCGAGGATGGGCAGATCGGCTTCCTCCAGGCCGATGCGGGCGGCCAGCGCCGGCACGTCGAGCAGGTCGCGCACCTCGCTCTGGCGGCAGCGCTGCTGCGGCAGGCGCAGCAGCCATTCCAGCGCCAC
>CAMLMV010000035.1 GCA_946481275.1 uncultured Massilia sp. | reverse complement strand
GATCGACACGATGGCCGACGGCGGCTGCTTGTAGTTCATCGTGATGTCCGTAATGTTCACGTTACGGATCGGCTGCCTTCGCTCCTGCACTTTTTTTATTGCTTCTGACATTCCAGCACTCTTCCAAAATGAATTTATGGGCCCGTCGAAACGCGTCCATGCGGCTCTCGCCGCAAAAAAACTTGTCCGTGGGATACCTGTATTATCTCGAAATCTCACTATGCTGTCCAATATATGGATAATCTAGGATCCATACTTTTCACAGATACCGCATGGAACTCAGACATTTACGCTACTTCGTCGCCGTCGCCGAGGAAGGCAATATCACCCGCGCGGCGGAACGGCTCGGCATCGGGCAGCCGCCGCTGAGCCAGCAGATCCACGCGCTGGAACGGGAGCTCGACGTGAAGCTGTTCCACCGCACGGGCCACGGCGTGGTGGCGACCGACGCCGGCAAGGCGCTGCTCGTCGACGCCAAGCGCCTGCTGGACGACGTTGACCATGCCACGCTGAACGCACAGCGGGCCGGCCGCGGCGAGACCGGCCATTTGCACCTCGGCTTCACGGCCTCCGCAGCCTTCCACCCGATCGTGCGGGCGCTGGTGCGCGAATTCCGTAACGCCTATCCCGGCGTCGGCCTCACGCTGACGGAAGGCACGACGGCGCACCTCCTGGCGCAACTGGACGAAGGCCGGATCGACCTCGCGTTCCTGCGCCCGGGCGTGCACTCCTTCGTTGGCGTCGTGCTGCAGGACATCGCGAGCGAGCCGATGAAGGCCGTGCTGCCGGTCACGCATCCGCTCGCGCGGCGGGCGCGCATTCCCCTGTCCGCGCTGGCGCAGGAGCCGTTCGTGCTGATCCCCCGCGCGGCCAGTCCGATGCTGCACGACGAGATCGTCTCGGCATGTCGCCATGCGGGCTTCGAGCCGATGCCCGGCCAGCAGGCGCCGCAGCTGTCGACCGTCGTCAGCCTCGTCGCGGCGGAGTTCGGCGTGTCGATCGTGCCGGCCTCCGTCAGCCAGTTTCACGCCGAGGGCGTCACGTACGTGGACATCGCGGATGCGAAAGTCCGCTCGAAACTGGCGCTGGCGTCGCTCGAAGGGAATTCGTCGACCAAGGTGGGCAATTTCCTGGAGCTCGCACGGCAGGCGCATTAATGTGACACGCATGTCTTTCAGCGCGACACCATTCCGGACTTCGGCTTAGTATGGCCATACCCGAAGGAGTTGCGACATGGCTACACCGCTGCCCGCTGGTCTTGCACCCGATTTCCGGCTGTTATTCGACGCGACACCCATTCCGTTGCTCGTCCTGACACCCGATTTCACCATGGTCGCCGCCAACGAAGCGCGCCTGTCCGCGACGATGACCACGCGCGAGCAGATCCTGGGGCGCAACGTGTTCGACGTCTTTCCGGACAACCCGGAGGATGCCACCGCGACCGGCGCCACGAACCTGCGCGCCTCGCTCGACCGCGTGCTTCGGACCCGGGAAACCGACGCCATGCCGATCCAGAAATACGATATCCCGAAGCGTGGGCCGGCCGGGAGCGGATTCGAGGTGCGCTACTGGAAACCCGTCAACGCCCCGGTACTGGATGCCGCGGGCGAGGTCATCTACATCATCCACTGCGTGGAAGACGTCACGGAACAGGTCTTGAAACAGCAGGCGGCCGAGGCAGGCGAAGCCAGGTTTCGCCAGATTGCCGACGCCATTCCGCAGATGGTGTGGTCGGCGCGGCCGAGCGGCTATCACGATTACTACAACCGGCGCCATTACGAATTCGCCGGCGTGCCGGCGAGCGCCACCATCGGCGACAACTGGGGGGCCATCCTCCATCCGGACGACCTGCCGCGCACGGAGCGGGCCTGGAAGCACAGCCTGCGCACGGGCGAGCCGTACGAAATCGAATACCGGCTGCGCCACCGCTCCGGCAACTACCACTGGATGCTGGCGCGCGCCCTGCCGATCCGGAACGAGGCCGGCGACATCGAACGGTGGATGGGCACCTGCACCGACATCGACGACCAGAAGACCCTGCAGGTGGCGCTGCAGGATGCCCAGGCGCGCCTGGAAGGCACGCTCGCCGCGGCGGAAGTCGGCACGTGGACCTGGGACATCCAGGCCGACCGGGTGCACGCGGACCGCAACTTCGCGCGCATGTTCCAGGTCTCCGACGCGGATGCCGACGGCGGTCCGTCAGCCGCGTATCTCGCCATGATCCATCCGGACGACCGCCCGGCCGTGGACGCCTGCACCGCCGAATCGCTCGCCACCGGCAAGCCGTTCGAATACCAGTACCGCCTGCGTTACCCGGACGGCGGCATCCGCCACCTCCAGGCGCGCGGCAGGATCGAAGTCGACCGCGACGGCAAGCCGGCCCGGATGCTGGGGGTCGCGCTCGACATCAGCGAGGCGAAGAAGGCCCAGTCGGCACTCAGGGAAAGCGAAAACCAGTTCCGCACGCTGGCGGAAAACATCCCGCAACTGGCGTGGATGGCGCACGGCGACGGCGCGATCTTCTGGTTCAACAACCGCTGGTTCGAATACACCGGCACGACGCTCGCGGACATGCAGGGGTGGGGATGGGAAAAAGTCCACCACCCCGACTTCGCGGACGCGGTCAAGGCGAAGTACTACGAGCAGATAGTCCGACAGCAGGTCGCGTGGGAGGACCTGTTCCCGCTGCGCGGCGCGGACGGCGAATATCGCTGGTTCCTGTCGCGGGCGGTGCCGATCCGCGACAGGAACGGGAAGATCGTGCGCTGGTTCGGCACGAATACCGACATCACGCTGCAGCGCGAGGCGGAAATCGCGCTGGAACAGGCCAACCGGCGCAAGGACGAATTCCTCGCGCTGGTCGCGCACGAACTGCGCAACCCGCTGGCGCCGATCGGCACCGCCGCGCAGTTGCTCGGCAAGGCAGGAACCGACCCGGACACGGTCAGGAAATACAGCGGGATCATCGCGCGCCAGGTCAGGCACATGACGGAGCTCGTCGACGACCTGCTCGACGTGTCCCGCGTGACGCGGGGCCTGGTGTCCATCGACAGGGCCGTACTCGATATCCGGGACGCCATCGACGGCGCGATCGAACAGTCCAGGCCCCTGATCGATGCCCGGCACCACCGGCTGTCGGTGCGTCTCGTGCCGGAGCACGTGCTCGTCCTTGGCGACCGCACGCGCCTCGTCCAGGCGCTCGCGAACCTGTTGAGCAATGCGGCGAAATACACGCCGATGGGCGGGCGCATCCGGCTCGAGCTCGAAGTCGTCGCATCCAACGTCCATGTTCATGTGACCGACGACGGCGTCGGCATGGATGCGCACTTCCTGCCCCATGTATTCGACCTGTTCTCCCAGGCCGAGCAGACGCCGGACCGGTCCCAGGGCGGCCTCGGGCTCGGCCTGGCGCTGGTCCGAAGCATCGCCACCCAGCATGGCGGCAACGTGACGGCCCGCAGCGACGGCCCCGGCAAGGGCAGCACGTTTACCCTGTCGCTTCCGCTGCTCGACCGCAGGGACGACGCGCGCGACGGATCCCTCGCGATCGCGCCGGAATCCCATCCACTGCATATCCTGATCGCCGACGACAATGCGGACGCGGCGACGTCGCTGGCGGCGCTCCTGCAAACCGAAGGCCACACGGTCACGATCCGGCACGACGCGCACGGCGCGCTCGACGCGGCCCGGACGTCGCATCCGGACGCCCTGATCCTCGACATCGGCCTGCCCGACATGGACGGCTACGAGCTGTCGCGGCGCCTGCATGGGCTGCCGGAGACCGGCCATGCGGCGTACATCGCGCTGACGGGCTATGGACAGGCGCACGACCGCGTGCTCGCCAAGGCGGCGGGCTTCGATCATTACTTCGTGAAGCCGATCGACATGAGCGCGCTGCACCGGGCGCTGGCGGCGGCGGCACCGGCCGCGCTGCCGCACGGGTGAAGGCTCACCCCACCTGCGCCGCGATCCGCGCCGCGCTTTCCGGGTCCGTCTGCCGGATCGCTTCCACGAACACGTCCAGCGACGATCCGCACGCGAACACGAGCACGTCCCCGCGCCGGCACAGCGACAGGCCCAGGCGGATCGCCTCGCCCACGTCCAGTTCGCGGTGCAGCGTATCCGTCTTGCCGACGACCTCCTCGGCACCCTGCAGGATCAGGTCGACGGCGCCGCCGTAAGCGCGGCCCCGGCTGGACGATTCGTACACGACCAGTTCGTCGAAGCGCCCGGCGCACACGCGGCCCACTTCCAGCAGGTCGGCGTCGCGACGGTCGCCCGGCGCCGTCACGATGCCCACCAGCTGGCCGGGCAGCAGCGAGCGCGCCATCTCCGCCAGCGCAGAATACGCGGCCGGATTGTGCGCATAGTCGACGATGACCGTGACGCCGCGCACGTCGAACACGTTCGTGCGCAGCGGGTTCGTCTTGCCGTCGCTGACGAACGTCGACAGGCCCGTCGCGATCTGCAGGTTGTTGAAACCCGCCGCCATCAGGCCCGCCGCCGCCGCGAGACCGTTGGCGATGTTGTAGCGCGCGCGGCCGCCCAGCGCGATCGGCATCGCTTCCACGCGCAGCAGCTCCTGGTGGTACGTGGCGTCGGCCACGACGATCGAATTGTCCTGGAAGTAGACGGCGCGGCCGCCCTCCTCCAGGTGGCGCAGCAGCACGGGGTTGTCGGCCTCCATGGAAAAATACACGATCTCCACGTCCGGATGCACGCGCCGCGCCATCGCCACGCACAGCGGGTCCTCGGCGTTCAGCACGACGGCGCGGCTGGCCGCCAGCGGCACCACGGCTTTTACCTGCGCGAGGTCCTCGATCGTGTCGACGCCGTCCAGGCCCAGGTGGTCGGGCGACACGTTCAGCACCATGCCGATGTCGCAGCGATCGAACGCAAGGCCGCGTTTCAGGATGCCGCCGCGCGCCGTCTCCAGCACCGCGAACTCCACGTCCGGCGACGCGAGGACCGTGCGCGCCGACCAGTAGCCCGTGCAATCGCCCTTCGTGACTTCCTTGCCGGCGATGTAGACGCCGTGCGTCGTCGTCACGCCCGTGACGCGGCCGGCGAGGCGCACCGTGTGCGCCATCAGCAGGGTCGTCGTCGTCTTGCCGTTCGTGCCCGTGCACGCGATGATCGGGATGCGCCCGTCCGACTCGCCCATCAGGCCCTGCACGATGGCGTCGCCCGCGTCGCGCGGCGCGCCGCTGCTGGGATGCTCGTGCATGCGGATGCCGGGCGCCGCATTGACTTCGATGACGGCGCCGCCCTGCTCCGCCAGCGGCTGGGCGATGTCGCGGCAGACGATGTCGATGCCCGCCACGTCCAGGCCGATCTTCGCGGCCGCGCGCACGCACTGGCGGCGCGTGGATTCCGGCAGCAGATCCGTGACGTCTTCCGCCGTGCCGCCCGTCGACAGGTTCGCGTTCCCGCGCAGGTACACGGTCGTGCCGGCCGCGGGGACGGCATCCGGCACGAGGTCCTGGCGCCGCAGCAGGTCTTCCGCATGGGCGTCGAGCGCGATCTGCGTGAGGATGTTCGTGTGGCCCGCCCCGCGCGCCGGATTGCGGTTCTCGAGGTCGACGAGTTCGCGCACCGTGTGCGTGCCGTCGCCCACGACGTGCGCGGGCCGCCGCAGCGACGCCGCCGCGACCTTGCCTCCCGCGACGAGCACGCGGTAATCCGCCCCTTCGATGAAGCGCTCGACGATCATGTGGCGGCCGAACTTGCGCGCGTACGCGTACGCCTGCTCGATCTCCGCATCCGTGCGGCACGCGACGGTGACGCCCTTGCCCTGGTTGGCGTCCAGCGGTTTTACGGTCACCGGCGCCTTCAACTTGCCGGCAACGCGCAGCGCGTCCTCGATCGTCGTCACCGTCTCGCCTTGCGGCACGGGCACGCCCGCTTCATGCAACAGCTGCTTGGTGAGCTGCTTGTCGCTAGCGATGCGCACGGCGATGGTGCCCGTGTCGCCCGTGATCGTCGCCTGGATGCGCTTCTGCTTCACGCCCCAGCCCAGCTGGAACAGGTTCGCGTCTTCCGTGATGCGCGTGACCGGGATGCCCCGCTCCTGTGCGGCGGCCAGCACGGCGGCGGTGCTCGTGCCGATGGCGTAGTGGGCCGCGATCTCGCGCAGCTCGTCCAGGCGCGGCGCCAGATCGAACGGGCGGCCGCGCGCGAGCGCGTCGACGATGTCCACCGCCAGCGCGAACGCCGGCTGCGCGACCTTTTCCAGTTGATACGCGCAGACGATGCGGTACTGGCCCGGCTTGCCCGTCACGGGTCGCGTGCGCCCGAAAGCGACCGGCGCGCCCGCGAGGCATTGCAGGCCCAGGGTCACATGCTCGATCACGCGCGCGAGATACGTCCCTTCGCGCAGGCGCTGCGCGAAGCCGCCCGGCTGGCCCGTCGGCACGAGATAGTCCGCGAGCGACGGCAGCAGCGCCAGCAACGCCTCGTTGAACTGCGGGAGGTCGCGGGTCGAGACGCCGTACAGGTCGTCCAGGTCGAGCACGGACAACAGGCAGGGGGTGGCCGCGTGGATGTTCGGTCCACGCAAAAAGCGTTGTTCGAGTATGTGCACAGGAATCCCTATTATGTTTCAAGCGTCGAGCAGCTGCGAATACATCCGGGTGGCCATCAGCCCGATGGCCGTGTGGTGGATCGACGGCGACATCAATGCCGCCAGCATCGCCATCGCCTCCGGCTTGCCGGCGGCCGCCGCCACGCGCTCTTCCAGCTGGTGCAGTTCGGAGTCGCCCCCGCTGCCCGTCGGCCGGCGGCGGATCAGGCCCCGCTCCGGATACCCGCTGCGCTGGGCGTGCTGCGTGAGGCTGTCGAGCGTGCGCTGGCGCGCGCGGTGGCTCAGCACGCGGGTCGTGCGCGCGGTGGCCGTGGCGTCGCGGGGCGTCGTGATCCAGTCGCGCAGCACCTGCTGCTCGTAGCTGGAAAACACGCCGAACATCTCCGCCCGCTCGCCCTGGATCAGGCGCCAGAAGCGGCTCTGCTCCACGTCTTCGCCGCGCTGGATCCAGCCGGACTCCTCCAGCTTCGCGAGGAAATCGGGGATCTGCTTCGGGTCGGCGAGCCAGTCGTTGACGGAACGGCCGGCCACGCGGCAGTAATCCGAGTGCATGTTCTTGCCGATGGCCGCCTTCGCGCTGAAGATCTCGACCAGTTCCGCTTCCAGGTCGAACGCGCCGATGACGGACGTCGTGCACGCGCCCAGGTCGTTGAGGCGGTAGCCGTCCAGCACGCGCCGGAAGAACGCGGCCGGATCGCCCGACTGCGCCATCAGGTGGCGCAGCGCCTGCACGGCCTTGTGCGCGTGGCCGCTGCCGGCGTTGTCGACGGTGACGTGCAACGTGAAGTAGTACGGGTCGATCCCGAGTTCGTTCAGCTCGTAGGACGTGATCAGCAGATGCAGCGGCAGTTGTTCGTAGCCGAGGTTGTAGCCCACCACCTCGGGCAGGAACGCGTCGGCGTTGTACGCGAGCGCCAGCTGGATCGCGCCCTGCACGAAGTGGTCTTCCGGCAGCGTCTCCCAGTGTTCGCAGCCGTGCGCCGCGAGCAGGCGGCGGTACAGGGTCACGTGGTTCTTGTCCGGCACGCCGTCGCCCAGCTCTTCGAGATACGTCTTGATCAGGGGGTGGAAGTCCGGATTCTCCCAGCGCGACAGCGTGCCGTACAGCCAGGCGCCGTCGACGAGCTTCGTGGGCGCGACGCCCTTCAGGAAATACAGCGCATGCGACTTGCTCGTGAAATAGCGGCGCGGCGCGCCGTTCTTGCGCGCGGCCAGGTATTCGCGGTAGGCGATGCCGACCGATTCGGCGCGCCCCTGGATCCAGCCCTGCAGCTGCCAGACGGCGTCCGGCAGCTCGCACGGTTCCGCGCGCGCGACTTCGATCTGCGCCGCCAGGAACGCACGGGACGCCTCGAGGGCCGCGGCCGGGTTGTCCATCAGCGCAAAGTACAGGTCTTTCGCGGACGCTACCTGGACCGGGCGGGTGTCCCGGTCTGCTGCGCGTGCCGGGCTGTCGACGACAAAAGTGGAGGTCATAACAAATCTTTTGGTAAATGTTCTACCAAGATTATGCGGACCCTGCCCTGTTGGCGTAATCGGTACGCTTCCCTCCAGAATGTCGGACGAGGATTACAAAAATTGTATCGTTGCCCAAAAGAAAAGCGGCGCCGCAGCGCCGCTTTCAGAACGCAGACAGCGGATTACGACTGCGTCGCGCCGTTCAGCAGCGAACGCGAACGGGCATAGCCGAAATACACCAGCAGGCCCAGCGCCAGCCAGATGATGAACGCCACCCACGTGATCGCGGACAGGAACGACATCAGCGCCAGGCAGAACACGACGGCGATGCCCGGCACGATGGGCACACCCGGGCAGCGGAACGCGCGCTTCAGGTCCGGGCGCTTCTTGCGCAGGACGATCACGGCGACGGAGACGAGGCAGAAGGCAGCCAGCGTGCCGATGTTGACGAGTTCGGCCAGCACGTTCAGCGGGACGAAGGCGGCGATCAGGCCGAACAGGATGCCGACCACCCACGTCGCGAAGAACGGGGTGCCGAATTTCGGGTGCACGGTCGACAGCCTGGCCGGCAGCAGGCCGTCGCGCGACATGGCGTAGATGATGCGGGTCTGGCCATAGGCCATGACGAGGATCACGGTGGTCATGCCCAGGATCGCGCCCAGGTCGATCCAGCCGGCGAACCAGTTTTCGCCCGCGTGCTGCAGGGCCAGCGACACCGGGTGGTCGATGCCCTTGAACATCTGGAACGGGACGATGCCGGTCATGATGGCGGCGACGATCACGTACAGGATCGTGCAGATGGTCAGCGAACCGATGATGCCGATCGGGAGGTCGCGTTCCGGACGCTTGACTTCCTCGGCGGCCGACGTGACGGCGTCGAAGCCGATGAACGCGAAGAACACGACGGCGGCGGCGCTCATGATGCCCGTGCCGCCGAACGGTGCGAACGGATGCCAGTTGGCCGGCGTGACGTGCTTGAAGCCGACGGCGATGAACAGCAGCACGACGACCATCTTGATGACGACCATGACGTTGTTGACGCGGGCCGATTCGCGCACGCCGTACGACAGCATCGCGGTCAGTACCAGCATGATGACCAGCGCCGGCAGGTTCATCACGCTGTGCACGCCCGGCACCGCGCCCGGCGCGGCGGACAGGATTTCCGGAATGGTGATGCCGAAGCCGCTCATCAGCGACTGGAAATAGCCGGACCAGCCGACGGCCACCGCCGACGTCGCCAGCCCGTATTCGAGCAGAAGGTCCCAGCCGATCATCCAGGCGACGAGTTCGCCGAGGACGACGTAGCTGTAGGTGTAGATCGAACCGGCGATCGGCACGGTCGACGCGAACTCCGCGTAACACATGGCCGCGAAGCCGCATGCGATGGCGGCGACGATGAACGACACCGTCAGCGCCGGACCGGCCGTCAAAGCGCCGGTACCGGTCAGCACGAAGATACCGGTGCCGACGATCGCCCCGATGCCCATGAGGATGAGGTCGGTTGGCCCCAGCACTTTCTTCAGCCCGCCCGGGGTACGGGAGGCTGCGACCATGTTGTCGAGATTCTTGGTTCTGAAAAGACTCACTGCTTTCTCCAATCGATAGTAGATAGATCCCGGTCCCTGATTGTTATGCGCGGCGGGCAGGCGATAACCTGCACATACATACGCCGAAGGGGGTCTCCTCCTGGGCTCGGACCGCCCGGACTGGCATGCAAGAACAATGCCGGTCGCCAGTCTGGCGGCGTCACATTATCGCCATTCTGTTATCCAGAATCAAAGGAAATACTCAATATTTCAAGGTGGCGAAGCTGGGAAACCGCAAAAATCGGTCGGGAATGCCTAGCGCAGCGTGCAAACGAGGAGTTCCGGATCGGCATTCAGCCGCACCGGGATGCCGGAACAGCCGATGCCGCGGCTGACGATGAGCGGGCCGTTGCCGGGCTGGTCGTAGCGGCCGTAGCAGAAATCGCGCGAACATGGGCCGCTCGGACGGAACAGCGGCGCACCGTCCGGCAGCGCGATCTGGCCGCCGTGGGTATGCCCTGCGAAGGCGACGTCGAAGCGCTGGCCTTCCAGGCGGTACAGCCCGTCGGGGGAATGCGTCAGGTAGATCCGGATCGCACCCGCCCCGGCGAACGTGGCGCTGGCGGACGGCGCGCCCGTCCACGGATCGTCGATGCCGCACACGCTGACGTCGGCGTACGGCGCCGGCAACGCGACACTCCTGTTCACGAGCACCTCGACGCCGCCCGCGCGCAGCGCGTCCTCGATCACGGCGCGGCCGTTCCACGTGTCGTGGTTGCCGACGACGGCATAGGTGCCGAGCGGCGCCCGCGCGCCCGCGAAAAAGTCCGCCAGCGCGGCCACGTTCTCCGCATCGAAGCACACGTAGTCGCCGCCCAGCAGCAGCACGTCCGGCGCTTCCGCGCGGATCGCCGCCAGCAGGTCGTCGAACAGCGCGGGATGCGTCGTCGGACCCGCGTGGAAATCGGACGCGAAACCGATGCGCAGCGGCTGCGCCAGCCGCCCCGGCCCCACGTCGACGTCCCGGCGCGTCACCCGTACGCGACCCAGCCCGCCGAGCCGGTAGCTGATCCCGGCCAGCAGGCCCTTCATCAGGGCCGCGTTGAGGACGCGTTCGAACGCATTGCGCAGGGGTTGCTGATGCTTGTGACTGGACATAGGAACCGCACTTTACACCAAGGCCGCGGCACGCGCCTACCCGGCCTCGTCGTCGTCGGGGTTCCGACGCATTTCGTCCGCGATGGCGGCCGGCGCGAGGCCGGCGTCGAGGCGGCGCTGGAACGCGACGGCCCATGCCGCGAACCGCGGCGCGAGGCCGTCGTTCGCCAGCATGCGCAGCACGTGTCCGGCCTTCGCCGCATCGCCGAGGTAGCACCAGGCCAGCGCGGCGGCCCACGCCAGCGACGGCGAATCGTGGGACGCGTTCCAGGCCGCGAGCACGCCGTCCAGCGCCTCGCGGCTCGGAACGCCGTCCGCCAGCAGGGACAATTCGAGCCCGGCCAGCGCGACGGCGCCCGAGGCGGGTTCGCGTTCCCGCGCCCGCGCGAGACTGGCGCGGGCATCGTCGAGATAGGCGGCGCGCGCCGCCGCGTCCGCCCGCGCGGCCAGCTTGAGGTCGGCCCGCGCCAGCAGCACCAGCACGTCGGCACCGGCGTCGGGCCGGTGCGCGGCCTCCCGCAGCCAGGGCAGCGCCGCCGCGGGATCGCCATAGCCGACGCGCGCGCGGCTCAGCGCCAGCTGGCCGGCATCGACGTTCGGCACCCTGGCCGCGTCCTCGTCCAGCGTGCGCAGCAGGCTTTCGCCGCGTGCCCGCGGCAGACAGCCCTTGAGCACGGCATCGGCCAGCACGAAGCCGCCCGCCGCGGCCGATACCGTCGTCCACGCGATCTCCGGCGGCACCCGCATCTGGGCCGGCATCTCGACGCGCAGCACCCTGGCCGCCCGCAGGCGATAGCGCCACAGCGCCATCCCGGCATCGTCCACGTCCAGCCCGAACGCGTCGCGCAGTGCGGCGGCCCCATCGCCGCCCCGGTGGACCGCGTTGAGGAACACACCGAGGCGCTGGCGCCGCCCCGCCTCGCCGAGAATGTAGTGCGCCAGGGCCCACGCCTTGGCCTGGAATTCGCTGGCGGCAGTCCTCTGGTTCTCCCAGTAGAGGACATTCCTGAAAGGATCGCTGGCCAGGACGTCGCTGTACTCGAGCCGGTACTCGGCGCCCCCGTCGCTGATCTGGAAAAAGTCGGCGACTTCGGCCGGCATGCGCCCGACCACCATCTGCCGCGTGCCGAACATCACGCTCGAGAAATACGTCGAGAAACCTTCGACCCAGCCCAGGGGGGCGCGCACGTCCGTATGCCGTAACAGGAAGTCGCGCGCGTATGCCTTCGACAGCCAGGCGAGCCCCCTGTGCAGCGGCGCCACCGCGAGCCTGTCGTCTTCCACCACAGGCAACGGCTGCGTGTGCATGAAGAAGCTTTGGGTGGTGCCCCGGCAGTCGGTGGTCCGCGAGACGAGAAACGGCGAGAGCTCCGGCCGCAGCCGCCGAAGCGCGTTGAAACTGTCCAGGTAGACGACGTTCGTCCGCGCCGCCGGACCGGTGGCCGTGACGCGGTAGCCCGCCGTGTAAGCACGCAGCAGGGCGTCGAGGCGCTCGAGGTGTTCGACGAGCCGGGCGACGTCTTCGCGCGGCGCATCCGACAGGACGGCGACATGGGCGCTCTCGGCCCGTACCCACGACGACATGGCGCGCTGGCCGGTGACGACGATGCTTTGCGGCTCGTTCGCCGGCGCCGCGCCGGCGCCGCCCGCCAGCGCGGCGGCGCAAGCCAGGGCGAACACGGCGGCCCGCTTTACGGAAAAACCAGGCATTGCGAGCCTCGGCAATGGATGTCGACCGGGGAGAAATCGTGTCATTCCAGGTATCTCGACAGGTCCGGAAGAACAGGACGGCAAATACCAGCCAGCCGTGTCACGCGTGCCGTACGGACGCGGTAACGACCAGCCGGCGCCGCTCAATGCGCAATACATTGCGCTGGATCGCGGATCGCTCGCGCAACGCTACAGGGAAGTATTGAGCACGAGTTGGTCCACCAAACGGGACCGATTATCCACGGCAGGAAGTCATGCACGAATTGTACACGGAGGTATAGATCTCCATACCACGTTGGTTCACCACGGTCGGAACGGCAGCGTAGCATTGCGATTTGCCTGCCGGATCAGAGATCTGGGCGCAGCTTTCGTTCATCTGCTGGGCAATGGATTGTTTGGCCGAGTCCGATGTGCGCTGCGCGATGGCCGAGCAGTTTGCGCTGCACATATTATCCAGATCGCTGGCGTACGCGGCCGACATGAGGATTGCACCGGCGAGGGCGACATATTTGAACATCTTGGAAGAAATTTTCATATGCGTATATCTCTAAAGGTTGGTTAATTTGATTCGAGAAGCGCGTTCAATGAAAAACATCATGGCCAAAAAATGAAATGAAACCCGTCGGGACAAGCCTTTCCATTCATTCTGGCGGTGCCCATCCTAATTAGCCGCACGCCTGTCGACAATGTTAAATCGAATAACAGTCATCATGAAATTCGCCATCGTGATTATTCTCGCGATCCTGGAATCATGCATCCGACATAATCCATTCATGTTCCATAAAAACCGGACTTCATTACGCATTTTTACGATATAAAACCCGTGCAATCATCACCAATTATTTCGGAACGGGAAACCGGCAAGCTGGTGCATTCCTCTTCTGCAAGGTAACATTCCCATTTCGATAAAGGACCGCCCATGCTGACTCCCGACCAGTTCTTCGCCTTCCTCGCCGCCGCGATCCTGCTCACGCTGTCGCCGGGGCCGGACAACATGATGGTATTGAGCGTGGGGGTGGCCAAGGGCCGGGTGCGCGGCATCGCGTTCGGCCTCGGGTGCGCGTTCGGGTGCCTGTCGCACACGCTGCTGGCCGTCGTGGGCGTCTCCGCCCTCATCGCCGCGTCGCCGCTCGCGTTCACGACGCTCAAGGTGTGCGGCGGCCTGTATCTCGCATGGATGGGCTGGCACGCCATCCGCAGCCGGGGCGGCGCCCGTGTCGATACCGCGCACGCCGCCGCCGATCCGGCCCGCACGCTGTTCTTCAAGGGCCTCGTCGCGAACGCCATCAATCCGAAGGTCGCCCTGTTCTTCCTGTCGTTCCTGCCCCAGTTCGTCGTCGCGCAGCGGGGCGACGCCAACCTGCAGACGGCGCTGCTGGGCCTCACGTTCACGCTGCAGGCCGTCGTGCTGTTCGGCCTGCTCGGCTTCTTTTCCGGCGCCATCGGCCAGTGGCTGGCGCGCCGTCCCAAGGCCGGGCAGTGGCTCGACCGTGTCGCCGGCACCATCTTCATCGCGCTCGGCCTGCGCCTGATCGTGTCGCGCTGACGCGAACGCTCAGATACATAGTCGCTTTTCGTTTTAACGTTCGTCACATATCGAACGGCGAATATCTTCGTTCACGCCGGGTCCCCCGTTTGCAATACTGGGACGACTTTGCTGAAGGATATCGACCATGCATCTTGCACTGCACCCAGTTCCCGCATCGTCGGACGGCCGCGCCCACCGGGCCCCGGCCTCCGACCCGTTTGACCCCATTGCCGCCGCCCACTTCCTGGCGGCGCGCCTCGCCCCCACGGCCGTCGAGCGCGGCCACCGTGGCGGACACGCGGCGCGCGCGCGGCAGTGGATCCGCGCCTCCGGCCTGCTGCCCCTGTCCGTGCCGCGCGAATACGGCGGCCTGGGCGCCAGCTGGAAGACGATCGCCGACGTCGTGCGCATCGTCGCGCGCGCCGACAGCGCCCTCGCCCACCTCCTCGGGCTCCACCACCTCCAGATCGCCGGGATCCGCCTGGCCGGGAATGCGCGCCAACAGCGCCGGCTGCTCTTCGAGACCATCGAGCACGACGTGTTCTGGGGCGACGCGCTGAACCCGCTCGACAAACGCCTCGTCGCCAGGCCGACGGCCGGCGGCTACGTGCTGGACGGCGTCAAGGGATTCGCGTCCGGCTCGGCCGGGCTGGACTGGCTCACCGTCTGCGCCTGGGACCCGCTCGCGCGCGGCTCGCTCGTCGCCGTGCTGCCCACGCGGCGGGATGGCGTGTCCGTCCATGCCGGCTGGGACGCGTTCGGCCTGCGCCAGGCGCACAGCGGCACCGTCTCGTTCACGCATGTCCGGCTCAGGGAAGACGACGTGCTGCAAGCGGCCGGGCGGGGGGCCACGCCCCAGGCGGCCTTGCGTGCCCAGGTTGCGCAACTGCTCCTCGCGAACGTGTACCTCGGCCTGGCGGAAGGCGCACTGGAGGCGGCGCCCGGGTACCTCCGCGGCGAAGCGCAGCCGTGGCACGCGGCCAGCCTCGACGTCGCCCACGCCGCCGCTTCCGGACTGGACGACGCCTTTGCGCGCGGTCCCCACCTGACGCGGCGCGAACGGAGCGACGTAGCCGTGGCGGTCGCCGAAGCGAAGGCCGTCGCGCACAAGGCCGCCATCGACATCGGCCGCCACGCCCTCGACGGCACGCTGCCGGAACCGACCGCGCGCGCGCGACGGAGCGCGTCATGAGCATCATCCGCATCGACCATGTGACCACATCCTGCGGTCCCGGTCCCTCCCTCGACGCCGGGGCGACGCGCGCCCTGCTCGTGGAAGCCCGCTCCGGCCTCGTGCTGGCGCTCACGGTCCTCGCCATCAGTTTTCCCTCGTACGCCGCGGTGCAGAGACGGACATCATGGTGTTTACCGTCGCCGTTGTCGTCGCCCTCGTGCAGGTGATCCAGCTGACGGGGACCCGGGTCGCGCGCCGGCTGGACAAGCGGTGATGCACCGCCTGGAAGCGCGCAATGCACGCGACTTAAGAATTTCTTCATAGAAATTTGATTGCCGGCCACGTTTTTTGCTACATTGGCGGTTTTACCTTTACGGGATGACCGCCATCCCCGCCACCGGCCGCGAATGCGCGAATCCACTCTGTTCAAGCACCTGACCTCCAGCTCGATCGTCACCGCCTGCTGCGTGCTCGGTCTGCTGTATTTCGGGCGCGACGTCCTCGAACCGCTCGCGCTGGCGGTCATCCTCAGCCTCGTCATCGCGCCGCTGATCCGCACCCTGCGGCGCATCGGCCTGGGCCAGATGCCCGCGACCATGTTGTCCGTGCTGATGGTGGGCACGTGCGTGGTGGGCCTCGGCATCGTCCTCGCGTTCCAGCTCGTCGCCGTGACGGGCGACCTGCCGAAATATCGGGCCGCGATCCGCACCAAGGTCGCGGCCGTCCGCGAACTGACGGAGCGGCCGTTCGCCCGCATCGAAGCCGAGATCAGCGCCGTGCAGCCGCAGGCGCAGCAGAGCGGCACCGTCAGCAGCCGGCGCGGCATGAGCACGGTCACCGTCAGCCCCACGCAGCCGCTGCCCGTCGAGATCCGCCAGCCGCGCCTGACGACGCGCGACTCCCTCGCGCGCCTGTTCGCCATGGCGTGGGGCCCGCTGGGCGAAGCGGGCCTCGTGCTCGTGCTGCTCGTCTTCATCTCGCTCGAACACGAATCGCTGCGCGACCGCCTCATCCGCCTTGCCGGCCAGACGGAAATCAACCGGACGATCCGCACGCTGGGCGACGCGGCCCAGGGCGTGTCGCGCTTCTTCCTGTCGCAATTCACCGTCAACCTGACGTTCGGCATCCTGATCGGCCTGTTGCTGTGGCTGGCGGGCGTGCCGCACGCGGGCCTGTGGGGCGCGCTGTCCGGCATGCTGCGCTTCGTGCCTTACCTGGGCGTGATGGCGGCGGGCGCGGTCATCGCGGTGTTCGTCGCCGCCATCGACCCCGGCTGGCAGCTGGCCCTGTCCTGCATCGCGTTGTTCGTCGCGCTGGAACTCTTCGTCGCGAACGTCGTCGAACCGAAGGTCTATGGCCACAGCTCCGGCCTGTCTCCGCTCGCCGTGATCGTCTCGGCCGTGTTCTGGGGCGCGATGTGGGGGCCGGTGGGCCTGCTGCTGTCGACGCCGCTGACCCTGTGCTTCGTCGTGGCCGGCCGCCACGTGCGCGGGCTGGAACCGGTGACGATCCTGCTCGGCGACGCCCCCAACGTCTCGGGCGCCCAGCGCCTGTACCAGCGCCTGCTGACGGCCGACAGCGACACGATCGTGCGCGACGCCCACGCCTACCTGCGCCGCGCCAGCTTCGCGCGCTATTGCGACAAGGTGCTGCTCCCGGGCCTCGCCCTGGCCGGCGCCGACATGCGCGCGGGCCGCATCGACGCGGGCCAGATGGAAACCATGCGCGCCGCCATGGGCCGCGTGGCCGCAACCCTGAACCCGGAAGGCCGCGCGCCCGCGCGCACGCGGCGCCGGCGCGACGTCTCGCTGCTCGACGCCAACCTGGGCGCCTACCTGCGCCAGATGCGCGAGACCCGCCAGGGCCGCTGGCAGGGCTCGCTGGACGTGCCCGCGCACTCCGTCGTGCTATGCGCCGCCCTCGCGGTGGAGCGGGACGAACTGCTCGCCGAGCTGCTCGTGTCGGCGCTGCGGGACGCGAACATCGATGCGCGCAGCACACTGCTGGGCTCGGCCGACCGGCCCGGTCCCGAGAAGGCGGAGCTGATCTCGACCGTGATCCTGCCCTACCCCGTCGAAGACCGCCTCGGGGACTGGCTGAACGCCGTCACGGAGTTGCGCACCCATCTGCCCGACGCGCTGCTGGCCACCGTCAAGCTGCCGTTCGACCAGTCGACCGTGCCGCAGCCCACGGTCGAGGAGCATGTCGACATCGTGCTGCGGTCGTTCGAGGAAGCGCTGGCGTTCGTGGCGCCGGAGCGGGCGCCGCGGGGGTGAGGTTGCGCCGAACACACTTGTTATCCGGCTAGCCACGATTTTCCAGCCATATAGTTGCGTTATCGCTATAATGTTGCCGTACATCACATATTTACGGTCATGGCGGCAACCACTTTCCCTGAAGCGAACAGGACACCCGACCAGGCGCCGCGGCGCGGTCAGTCCGGGCATTACGAACTGCGCAGCCGCCTCGGCGAAGGCGGTTTCGGCGAGGTCTACGAAGCTTGGGACACCCGCCTGCACCGCAGCGTCGCGATCAAGGCCATCCGCCACGGCGGCGCGACGGGCACCGATCTCGTGCGTGAGGCGCGCCTGGCCGCGTCGCTGCGCCACGCCGCGTTCGTCAAGGTGCACGCCGTCGAAGAGCACGGCGCGGGCCAGTTCATCGTCATGGAACTGGTGCATGGCCGCACATTGAAAGAGATCCTGCAGGATGACGCGGTCGCGCTGCCGACGGCGCTCGACTGGGTCGGCCAGGTGGCGGGCGCGATGCGCGATGCGCACGCGTCCGGTCTCGTGCATGGCGACATCAAGCCGTCGAACCTGATGGTCGAAGAGGACGGACGCGTGCGCATCCTGGACTTCGGCCTCGCGCTGCGCCAGGACGCGCTCGCCACAGAAACCGTTTCGCTGGGCGACGTCGCGGCCACGGGCCAGACCGATCCACAGGGTACGATCGCCTACATGGCCCCGGAACGGCTGCAGGGGGCGACGCCAGACCCGCGCGCGGACGTGTACGCGCTCGGCGTGATCCTGTACGAACTCGTGTGCGGGAAACGGCCGTTCGCCACGCTGCACGGGCTGGCGCTGGCCGCGGCCCTCGTCCAGACGTCGTCGGACGGGTGGGATTACCCGGACGATCTCGACACGCGGCTCATCGCGCTGATCCGGGCAATGACGGCGCGGCAGCCAGAGCAACGCCTGGAAAGCATGGACGAGGTGGCCGGACGAATTGCGGAACTGACCGGCAAGCCCGGCGCCGACGCGCCACGCGCATCCGCCGCCGCGCCGGCACCCGTGCTGCCGCGCCGGGCCGTGCGCATCGGTGCCGCGACGGCACTCGGCATCGCGCTCGCCGCCGGGCTGTGGTGGCAGGTGGCGCCCCGGATCGGCGCGCTGACCCAGGCCTTCGTGCCCTATTCCGAGGCGGTCGAGATGGAGCAGGGGCTGGCCAGGCTGAAACAGATCGACGTGCCGAACGCTCTCGACAACGCCGAGGCGCACTTCGACCGCATCCTGGCACATCACCCCGAAAGTGCCTCCGCGGCCGCCGGCAAGTCGATCATCAGTACCTTCCGTTATATCGGCGACCGCATGGACGACACGTGGCTGCGCAAGGGCGATGCGGGCGCGCAGCAGGCACTGAAACTGAACGATCAGCTGGCGCTGAGCCATATCGCCGAAGGTTGGGTGCGCGACACGCAGGGCCGGCGCGACGACGCACTCGCGGCTTACGACCGCGCGCTGCGCCTCGATCCATCCAACTATTTCGCCTGGTGGGGCAAGGCCCAGGCGCTGCGCCACGCCCGGCGTTATGCCGACGCACAGGCCTGCATCGCCGAGGCGGTGCGCCGCTTTCCCCGCGAGCGCGTCTTTTCGGATGAACTCGGCGCAGTGTATTACGAGCAATCCGACCTGAAGGCCGCCGAACAGGCGTTCCGCCACAGCATTGCCCTGCAGCCGGACGCGGTACGGTCGTACGCCAACCTGAGCGCCGCCCTGATGCGCCAGAACCGCGCCGACGAGGCATTACGCGTACTGCAACAGGGCTTGCAGGTCCGTCCGAGCGGGATGCTGTACACCAATCTCGGCAACGTCCTTTTCCTCCGCGGCGACTACGTGGGCGCGGCTGACGCGTTCGAGAACGCCGTCTCGCCCACCCGCGGCTCGCCGGGCTCATACCAGAACTGGGCGAATCTGGCCGATACATTGCTGTGGATCCCCGGCCGTGGCGAAGAGGCCCGTCAGGCGTACGAAAAGGCACGACGCCTGCTCGCCACGCGGCTCGAAGGTGCGCCCAACGACGTCGTGCTCGTCTCGCGCATGGGGTTGTATGCCGTACGGTCCGGCCACAAGGATGAAGCACCGGCCCTGTTGGCGCGCGCCCTGGCACTGGCGCCGACGTCGGCCGACGTCCAGTTCCGCGCCGGCCTCGCCTATGAACTGCTCGGCGACCGCAAGCGCGCGCTCGCGGCGATCGCGGCAGCCCTGCGCCTGGGCTATCCGGCCAGGTATGTGGAAGCCGAACCGGACCTCGTCGCGCTGCGCCGCGACCCCGGCTATCACGCGGATTGATACCGTCTCACCCAACCGATCGCTGTTCAACTGAAAGGAAGATCATGCCGCAACAAACCCACCAACTCCTCGTCAGCTACGTCGAAGGCCAGACACTGGCCACCTGGAGCCTGAACGGCGTGCCCCAGGAGGACGGGGACGAGTTCAAGGTCCAGCCGGGCGACAAGGTCGCCTTCCAGTTCGACGGTCCGGGCGACATCGCGGAATGTGTGTTGATCAGCGGCCAGATGAACAGCCGCTGCCGCGGCAGCTCCCCGTTCACCGAAGGCAACCGCGTCAACCTCAAGTCGCACTCGACCCTGAATGTCGGACAGCATGTGGGCCTGTGGGGTTTCACCATCTCGTTCTCCACCCACGATGGCGACGGGACCAGCTCGTTCTATTACCTGCCGGACCCGGAAATGGACGTCGGCTCGGTGCCTCCGGTCGGCGACTGATCCGCAGTCCTACGTCGGCGCCACGCGATCCAGTGCCAGGCGCCGCACTTCCCGCCGCAACGACTCCGTCGGCGTCTTGAGCAGTACCGCGCAGCGCCCCACGTCGCCCGCGCACGCGGCCAGCGCGCGCTCGATCTCGTCGGCGGGAATCCGCTCCGCCCAGCGGATCTCGCGATGGGCATCGAGCAGCTTGTACATTGTCGGCCGCGAGATGCCGAGATCGCGCGCCGCAGCCTGGATATTCCACTCGTTGCCGATCATCGCCTGCAAGACCTCGGCGTCGCTGATGTCGGACGGCTTGCGGCGCGGCGGTTCGGGTGCCGGCGCAACGGGCGCCGGCGCGGCTTCCGCGAACGACATCGAACGCGCCGCGCTGCCGGCCGGCGCCGGCGTCAGGCGCACCAGTTGTTCGAGCTGCGGCGTGCCGCCGTGCTGCACGAGCAGCGCCGCGCGGCGCAGCGTGTGGCCCAGCTGGCGGATGTTGCCCGGCCAGTCGTAGCACGCGATTTCCACCACCAGTTCCAGCGGCAGCACCGGCTGCGCGCCATGCGCCTGCAGCAGGTGCACGATCAGGACGCCGATGTCCTCGCGCCGCGCGCGCAGCGGCGGCAACTGGAGTGCGAATCCTTCCAGGCGGCGCAGCAGGGCCTGGTTGAACGCGGCCGTGTCCAGGTCCTGGTCGGTCGCCGCGATCAGGCGCGCCGTCGTCTTGCGGTCCTGGCTCGCGCCCAGCGGACGGTAATCGCCGCCCTCCAGCACGCGCAGCAGCATCGGCTGCACGCTCGCCGGCGCGTTGCCGATCTCGTCGAGGAACAAGGTGCCGCCGTCCGCTTCCGCGAACAGGCCGCCGCGCTCCTGCGCACCCGTGTAGGCGCCGCGCGCCGCGCCGAACAGCTCGGCGGCCGCCAGCGATTCGTTCAGTGCCGCCATGTTGACCGCCACCAGCCGCGTCCCGGCGCGCTGGCCGAGCGCGTGGATGGCGCGCGCCGCGATTTCCTTGCCGGTGCCCGTCTCGCCCAGCAGCAGCACGGGGATGTCCGTCGGCGCCACCATGCGGATCTGGTCGCGCAGCGCGATCGCCGCCGCGCCCACGCCCACGAGCCCCGGCACCGGGTTGTGCTTGGGCAGGCAGTCCATCCAGTGCAGGCACAGCACGACGGCGCGGCCGAGGGTCAGCACCTGGCCGCGCGCGACGTCGGCCGCGTCGAACCGCACCTGTCCCGGCGCCGCCCGGCCGTTCAGTTCGACCGGCATGCGGGTCGCGGGGAAGTGCACGACGACGCCGTCGCCGTCGGCCTCGCGCACGATCCGCACGGGATCGCGCGAGATCGTGCCGTGGCCCAGCGGCAGGCCCGCCTGGCCCGGACGATAGAACAGCGGCGCGTAGCGGTTCACTTCCAGCGTGCCCGGATCGCCGACGAATTGTTCGCCGATGCGCGCCGGATCGGGATGCCAGAGGATCGTCAGCGCCAGCAGCGGCCGTCCCGGCATCCCCTGCGTGGACAGCTGCAAAGTCTGGGTATATTCAGTGGAGTCAAGCATGCGCGGCACGTCAACGTTGTCGCTTTACATGTAAAAAACATGGCAATTTTACACGCAGAAACCCTTGGTGGGCCGAAATCGCGCCCGCCACCCCCGGATATCGACATGGCACGCCGCTTGCAATAGGAGTATCGCCGCCATCGGGGCGGTGCCATTTCCCGGACGTGCCATGACATTCAACCTCGCTTCCTCGCCCATCCAGCCCTTTGACGCCCGCGTCATGCTCGACGTGCACAGCCTGAAAGCCCTGCGCCAGCGGCGCGGCGGACGCGAGGCGTTGTCCGAACAATTCCAGGAACGCAGACTATGCCTCACCCGAGCCGCCATCAAGCGCGCCGAATCCGGCAAGCCCGTGCCGTACCGCACCGTGCGCCATCTCGCCGCCTACTATGGCATCGGCGTCGAGACCCTGATCGACGCGGAGCCGGCCCGCCAGGCCCCGCCCCCGCGCCCCGTGCCGGACATGTCGGACGTCGAACGCCTGCAATGCCGGGCCGTCATCGACGCGGTCCACGTGGGCGGCCGCGGCCGGATCATCGACGTGCAGGGCGCGGCCGGCGCCGGCAAGTCGCACCTGCTGTCCTTCGGCGCCCGCGATGCACGGGCGCGCGGCTACACGTGCGCCGTGCTCGACGGCGGCACCACCCACACGGCCACCAGCCTGATGCTCGCCCTGCTCGGCCTGCAGGCCGACGCCGGCACCGTGGACGCCCCGCTGGCCGGCCTCGTACGGGAACGCTGCGCCGCGCTGGGCGTGTCGCCGGTCCATATCGACGCCTGCGTCGACCTCATCGACGCCGCGCCGGAGTGGCCGCTGCCGGCCACCCAGTTGCTGCAGACGGCCGCGTTGTGCGCGCTGGTCCAGCACCGCGCGGCGAACCAGCCTTTGCTCATCGCGATCGACGACCTGCAATGCGTCGACTGGCAACTCGCGATGATCCTGAACGTGGTCGTGCCCACGACGCTGGACTATCCCATCCTGTGGATGTTCGCCACCCGCCTGGAGCCCGGCCCGATGCGGCGTCCGCTGGGCGTGCGCATGGACGCGCTGGCCCGCACCACCCTGCACCTGACGCCGCCGGCCGTGCGCGCGGACCGCGCCGATGCGGGCGGTGTGCACCGCCTCGGCCGCACGGTCGGCCAGGACGCCGACTAACGCTCGGGCATCGGGCCGTCCACGTCCAGCACGTGGTCGCGGAAGATGTCCGGCAGCATCTCCAGCACCAGCTCGCGGCCGAGCAGGTCCGAGCCGCGCACGGCGCGCGCGACCATGTCGATATCGATGGCCGCCAGCGCCGCCTGCGCAGACGGCACATGGCTCAGGTGCCAGGGTGCCGGGCACATGCCGCGGCGGCGGGTGCGAAAAGGGCGGAAGAAGCCGAAGCGTTCCCCATGCGCGTCGAGCCAGGCGTGCAGGCGCGCGTACACGCCATCCGGCGCAGCCTCGTCCGGCAACAGCGCCGTGCGGTAGCCGGGCGGGTGCGCGGCGCGGTCGAACACGTCGATGTCCGTGCCCCAGTGGCGCCGCGTCGCGCCCGGCAACCCTGTCCAGTCAAGGATCGCAAGGACGATGTCCGGCGGCGCCAGCGCCCCGTGGTCGCGCGGCCTGCCCTGGCAGTCGTACAGCGTCGCCTGCCCGGAAAACTTGCGGTTCCAATTGCGGGCCTGGGCCTCGAACGGCCGCCACGACGCGATCGGCAGCATGTCGATGCCGTCCTGCGCGGCCGCGGCGCGCAGCGCGAGAAAGGCGGCCGCGACCTCCGGCCGGGCCGCAAAACGGGGCTGCCCCGGCGGCTGGCCCGGCGCCTGCCCATACTGCCGTACATGCGTGCGGGCACGTCCCGTCAGCGTGAACTCGTCGAACGGCCCCCCGCTCATCGCGCCGCGTCGCCGGGCTCAACGGATGTCGATCGCATCGACGCGGTCGGGATAGAACGCCACGTGTTCGCGGATCGCGGCCACCGCCGGATAAGGCGCCTCGTAGCTCCACACCGCGTTCTCCCCCCGCGGCCCCGCGTCCGCGATCGAGAAATACGAACAATCCCCTTTGTACGGGCAATGGGTGTGGCGTTCGGTGCGCCGCAGGCGGTCCATGGCCACGTCCTCGCGCGGGATGTACAGCACGGGCGGGTAATCCGCTTCGCGCAGCGCGAGCGCGCGGTCGCTGCTGGCGATCACGGCACCGCCGGCGCGCACCGTCACGCGGCCCGGGGCCGGCGCGATGCTGATCGGGTGGTCGGGACCGGGTGTCTTCATGGCTGGGGGCATGTCGTCTCCTGTCGTGGCTTACATACGATCTCATGCCGGCCGGCCCGGTGCAAGCCCGCGCAGTCTGCTAGCGCGCCGGCGCCATCCGCCGGTCGGGCAGGACGCGACGGTCGTGCCCGGTCACGCGCGCGCGCCCGAGCGTACGCATGCGCAGGCCGAGCCCCAGCAGCAGCGCACCGGTAACGAAGGCATACAGGCTCACGAGCCAGACGAGGGCCAGCGCGCCCGCCCCCGGCCTGGCGAAGACGAGCGCACCGAAGACGATCGACGCCAGCCCGGCTAGGGCCAGCAGCCATTCGCCCGCGATCGTCCGGCGCAGGCGGATCGCCGCCAGGATGTCGAGCACGCCCACCACCAGCGCATTTGCCCCCATGATCAGGACGAGCAGGAGCGCCGTCGCCGCCGGGTGGTAGGCCGCCACGAGACCCGCGCCGATGCTGACCAGGCCGAGGATCACGGCGTCCCACCGGAGGTCGGCGCCCGAGCGGTGGCGCAGCGCCCCCGCGAGCGACGCGATGCCCGCCAGGATCGCGTAGGCGGCGAACAGGGCGACGAGGGACAGCAGCGTCAGCCCGGGCCAGGCGATGGCCAGTACCGCGAACGCGATGCCGACCACGCCGCGCAGGGCCGGCACCCACCATGCACGCAAAAAAATGTTTTCCATGACGCTCTCCCGGAAACGGTCGTCCGGTATTTGGAGCGGCCGTGGCGCCGCCGGGTTCCGCGCACGCCGCAGATCTGGATCAATCGCGGGCGTTCCGGCCGCCGCGCAAGATGCGCACGTACAGCACGGCGTTCAGTGCCAGCACGGCCGCCGCCAGCCCCCATTGCATGGTCCGCGTGAGACCCGCCGGATAGATGAGCGCGACAAGGTAATGGTCGACGAAGCCCCCCGCATAGCCGGCCGTCCCGGCCAGCATGCGCAGATGGTTCTCGAGGCCAGTCAGGGGACAGGCCGCGCCCGCGGCCTCGATCGCGACGCCCCAGGCGACGGCCGCCACGTGCAGCGGCAGCAGGCGGCGCCGGCGCGCGACGAGCGCCGCGCCGGCCACGACGAACAGGATGAAGCCCAGGTGCACGACCAGCACCAAGGCCGCGAGTGTCTGATAGACCATGGCTCCATGATACCCACCGGCGCACGACTGATACATGTCAAACCCGCATCCGGGTGCGCTCCTAATCTCCACCTTCATCGCCGATCCGTTCGGCCGAACCGAGGAGAACATCATGTCGCACGTGATGCCATGCACGAGAACACCATCCCGCGCGAGCCCGCGCCGGTCCGTCCTGAGGCAAGCCCTGCTCGGTATCGCCGCCCTGCTCATGCTCGCCTTCGCATTGCCCGCCGCCACGGCAGCGGCGGGCCAGGCGGCGCGCGGCGCCGACAGCGACGCCGCCACGCGGCGCCAGCAGACCGCGGTCAAGCACGTCAGCGACGCCGTCGGCGTCGTGCATACGATGAGCAACGACACCGGCATGACGGCGCTGCTGGGCCGCGCCCGCGGTGTGTTCATCGTACCCACGTACGGCCGCGCCGCGCTCGGCGTGGGCGGTGCCGGCGGTGCAGGCGTGCTGATGGTCAGGCGCGCGGACGGGTCCTGGGGCAACCCGGTATTCTTCGACACCGGCGGACTCAGCATCGGACTCCAGGCCGGCGTGGAAGGCGGGCCGATCGCCCTCCTGCTGCTGAACCAGAAGGCCGTGGACAGCTTCCGCAACCGCAACAACTTCTCGCTCAGCGCCGACGCCGGCCTCACCGTCGTCAACTTCGCGCGCATGGCACAGGGCTCGACGGCGGGCGACGTCGTCGCGTGGTCGGGCAGCAAGGGCCTGTTTGGCAACGCGGCCACGGTGGGCATCAACGACGTCCGCTACAACCAGCGCCTCACCGAGGCCTATTACGGCAAACCGATGACGGCGCTGCAGGCGATCGACAGCACGGAGACCAACGCCCAGGCCGACGCGCTGCGCAAGGTGCTCGGCAGTCCGCCGACACCGGCCGGGAGCAGCGGCAAGGCAGGCGGACGCTAGCGGCGCGCCGGGCCCGGATACGACTCCAGGCGTAAAAACGGTGGCGGCGCCCGGCGGCGTGCCACCGCGGGCGATCAGGCCGGCCGGCGCCGCACTGCTATCAGCACCGAGCCGGACAGCGCCACCAGCAGCAGCGTGGACGGCTCCGGCACGGCACGCACCGCACTGAACGCATTGTCCGGCGAGACGGTCAGACGGGCGTCCGCTGCCGCGTCGGGGTGAAGAGCGATGCTGCCCAGGAAGCCGTCGACGCCGAGGTAGTGCGTGTCGTCGAACAGCGACCAGCTGAACGTGCTGCCGTCGGTGCCGTCGCCGAACAGGAAGCTGACATCGAAGCCGACGTGGCCGCCCAGCTGGATCGCCTGGAACCAGTCGCCGCCGCCCGCGTCGCTCGTGAACGTCAGTGCGGCCGGCGGGCCCCCCTCCACCGAACCGGTCGCGACGGGCACGCCGAGCAGGTCGCCGGCCAGGTTCGTCACGGACGCACTGGCCGGCGTCGCACCGCCGACGCTGAGGAAAGACAAGCCGAGATACGCGGTGCCGGTACCCAGCGCGGACGTGTCGATGTCGACGTGGTGGACCGGCACGGCCAGCGCCGCGCCGGCGCACAGGCACATCCAGGTGGCGGCCAGGAACCGGGCCGCACGGTGTGTGATGGAATGCATCATTCGTCTCCTAGTATTTTGCTTTGAACAATTGTGGGGTGTAGGCGATGACGGCCTTGGACGGGTTCGAGAACGTCGTGGTCACGGTCGCCGTCTGGCCCGGCGCCAGCTCCGCTTCGCCCAGCGTGACGTACGGCACGCCATCCTTCACGCCCGTCGCGTTGTCGAGCGTGACGCCGTTCGTCAGGCCGGCCAGGCGGAACTGCAGCGGTCCCTTGAGCGCCGCACCGCTCGTGTTCGTGAACGTCACCGTCCCCGTGTACTTCTGGGTGAAGCGGTTCGCCGTCAGGCCGGAACGCGCGATCCGGACACTGCCCGTCAGGTCAACGGGCGCCAGCAGGTCGTAGCGGGTGCCGTAGAAACGGAACTCGCCGTACGATGAAATGCCCGGATATGCCGGATCCGTCGGCGGTCCCGCGTGGTCGACGCGCGCCATGAAGTAACGGTACTGCTGCGTCTCGAGGCCAGGCAGCACGGGGATGGTCTCCATCTCGAAGTTACGGCCGCTCGTGTCCGTCGTCTCGCGGCTCGTGAGCAGGGTCCAGTTCACGTTGTCGTTCGAGCCGTACACGTTGGCCCCCTGCGAGCGGTTGGCGAACATGTAGCGGGCCTGGATGCCGAAGGCGCTGACGGCCACGCGATAGTTCTCGCCGAAGTCGATGGTGATCGGCGCGCGCAGGTCGCCGGAATAACTGTTGTAGTTATTGTCGACGAGCAGCGCCGGACGGTCCGCGCCGAAGCCGATGGTCGTCACCATGTTCTTGCTCCAGTCGAGGCTGCCGTCAGATGCGACGCGCGGATTGACCAGCTCCAGCTTGCGCACGGCCGCCTGCACGGCCTTCGGCAGGGCCGGGAAATCGGCGTCGGACACGGTGCCCATCTGCTGCTGCAGCGGCGCCAGTTCCGTCTTGAACGTCGCCAGCGACGGCGTCGTGTAGGCTGCCGACGGATCGTAGCCTTCGAGCGCCGCCTGGAAAGCGGAGGCGCGGTCCGGCTGCACGTTCAGGCGTGCCGTCATTGTGCTGACGGCGACGCCGTCGGACGCGGCCACGACGATGTCGTGCACCCCGACCTGGTCCGGCGCGGGGGTCCAGTCGAACGCGCCGCTCGACGTGTTCACCGTCGCCCCGGCCGGCAGGCGGACGGCCTCGTAGGCGACACTGTCGGCCGTATTGGCGTCCGTCGCCGCATAGCTCGCGCGGTAGGGAATGCCCTGCACGACGATTTCCGTGACGGGGAACACGGGCATGGAGAAGCGCGGCGGCGTCAACTGGGCCGGCGCGGCCATGTTCACGTAATCCACGTCCACCGTCGCTCCCTCGGGGCCGGAGAATTTGAAGAACATGATGTTGTCGCCGAGCCAGCGGCCGCCGATGGCGGCGGCCGACGTGTCGGGCACGATGTAGCGCCACTGGCCGTGCGTGTCGGGCACCGTCATCAGCGCCCACGGACTGGCGTCGCGGCTGGCGCTCGCGGCCAGCGTGACCGGCGCGTTGGTGCGGACCATGATGCCGACCGGCGCGAACTTCGAGCGGTCCGCGTACTGCACGTCATGGAAGACGATCGTGGCGCCGGCCGGCGTCACGCTGCCATGGCCGAACGTGCGGTCGCCCTCGGTCTGCATCGTCCAGCCGCCGTCGAGGAAGACCGATTTGCGCTCCGCTTCCAGGATGCCGGCCGTACCGGCCGGCAGCGGCACCCCCGCCAGCGCCTGCGGCAGCGTGAAGATCGCGGTCGGGCCCATGTCCTTGTTGTTCGGCGTCGCCGGCCCCCACGGGATGGCCGGACCGTTCGCATGCGCCGCCGCCGTCGCCAGGTAAGGCGCTTCGGCGTCGACGTCCACCCCTTCGACGTATTTGTACGTGTTGTAGATCTCCGCGATCGCGTCGACCTCGTACAGGCGGCCGCGATAGGCAGGCGAAATGCCCGACGTGCCGCCCGTCGTGTCGGCCCACGGCGTGTCGTAGCCGAGCATGTACTCCGCGTAGGCGTTCGCGCCCCGCAGCAGGCGGTCGTCGCCGAACCGGTAGACGCTCACGGCGTCGCCGCTGCCCGACGGCTTGCCCGTGAACGGGTCGACCTTCGTGCCCTGCGCGTTCACGAGACGCAGCAGGCCGCCGAGGATGTCGACGTTGTCGCCCGCGTGCGCACCGTCGCGCGACATCTCCTGCACTTCGTAGAACGTCTTGCCCGTCTTGTTGATCGGGTCGTCCGCGTCGATGCGCGCGATTGCCGACATGATCGCGCCGTTGATGTCCTGGCGCGTCGACGTCGCGTTCACGGTGAGCCATTCGACCGATTCGTCGTAGCGCGCGCGGTTGTCGGTGAAGATCGCGCCGGCGATCCGGCCGACGAGCGAATACTGCTGCTGGTTCCTGAACCGCTCGTTACTGGAGAAGAAGGTGCGCTCCATCGGATCGATCAGGTTGTCCTTGAGCTTTTGCGTGTCGGTGTCGGTCCACGCGAGCGGGTAATCCGTATAGGTCGGATCGGCCGGCGTATAGCGCATGATCTCGGCAGCCATCAGCATGCGCGACAGCGGCACGCCGTTGTGGATGTGCGCATCCGGGAAATACGCGTACCCGTTCGGGTTCATGTTGCTCCACGTGCGCAGGATGCGCATCGCGTTGCGCCGGTACTCGTTGCGGCCCGTCACGTAGTACAGGATCGCCTGCGTCAGCGCGCCCTGCGAATCGTTGATCATGCGCGTCTGCGCCGTCGAACCGTTGTAGTTCGGCGTGTTCGGCGTATCGACCTTCGTGGCGTCGCGGTTCGTGGGCTGCAGGTTGATGTTCGCGTAGTTGCAACAAACGTTCGCGAGCACGTTGTAGTACGACTTGTAGGGCTCGACGTCGGCGCGGATCTGCTGGCGGACGTACTCCAGCTGTTCCGGTGTGAAGCCGAGACCCGGATGGCGGAAGCCGGTACCGCTCACGACCGGCTGGGCCATCGGCGTGGCGACGAAGGTCACGGCCCTGGCGCCGCTCCCCACGAGCACCAGCGCGGACGCCAGTGCCAATGCCACCATCTTTCCTTTTGCGTTGCCGCGCAACGCGTTCCACCTTTGAAGCGAATGGTTATACATGATTGTCCTTATATGTTTGCTAACCAGTTCATTGGATGCCACCGATGACACCGCCTCCTCCTTTACCAGTTGTGTTATCGATAGCGCTGGCGATCGTAACACGAGTACAACAAAACGGAGGCAAATTTGTTATCGTTACCTCCACGTGTTGCGCGCGCGCCGACGCCCGGTTGGCGGCCGAAAACGGGACCATGTCGAAATCTGTTGATCCGGGCGATAAGTTTTGTTATCGTTAACTTGCGCTGTACGCTCGGGCATAGCCGGTTCATGCCGGTATGGCGATCTCCTTGCGGGTACGTTCCAGACCCGTATTCGGCCCGCTTCGACCTCGTCGGGGCGGGTCATTTTTTTTTGCGACGGCCTGGCGCGGCGAATGGCCCAAATACCGCGTTACCGCGAACGCAGCCTTTTTGTGCCGACGCGCCCGCGGCGGGGTTTTACTTTTCGAAATACCCTGATATGATTGTTATCGATAACCGCTAACCGATGACTCATCACGGAGAACGAGGAGACACCCGTGTTCGAAAAGACCTACTACGCCACCCACCCCGACATGATGGCGGGCGCCAGCAACGAGCAGCTGCGCCAGCGCTACCTGATCGACCGGATGTTCGCCCCCGACGCCGTCACGCTGAACTATTGCCACGACGAGCGCTTCGTCATCGGCGGCGCCGCGCCCGTCGCCGGCCCGCTGGCCCTGCCCACGCACACGGAACCCGCGTCCGCGGCCGGCCAGCCTTTCCTGGCACGGCGCGAGCTGGGCATCATCAACGTGGCGGGCGGCACGGGCCGTGTCACCGTCGACGGCCAGGCGTTCGAACTGGCCCCGCGCGACGGCCTGTACGTCCCGATGGGCAGCACCGACGTCGTCTTCGAATCGCTGGATACAGGCAACCCGGCCCGCTTCTACCTCGCATCGACACCAGCCCACGTCCGCTGCGAACTCGTCAAGATCACCCACGCCCAGGCGATCCCGCTCGAGCGCGGCAGCGCCGCGACGTCGAACGAACGCACGATCTACCAGTACGTCATCCCGGGCGTGTGCAGGTCCGCCCAGCTGCTGCTCGGCCTGACGGTGCTGAAGACGGGCAGCGTGTGGAACACGATGCCGCCGCACGTGCACGAGCGCCGGTCCGAGGTGTATTTCTATTTCGACCTGCAGGACGACCAGCGCGTGTTCCACTTCATGGGCGCCCCCGATTCGGCGCGCCACATCGTCGTGGCCAACGAACAGGCCGTCGTGTCGCCGCCGTGGTCGATCCACATGGGCTCCGGCACGGCCAACTATGCCTTCATCTGGGCGATGGGCGGCGAGAACCTGGACTACACGGACATGCAGGTCCTCGACATCTGCCAGCTGAAATAAGGGATATCCCATGCTCGACCTGTTCAACCTCGCCGGCCGCACGGCGCTCGTCACGGGCGCCAACACGGGCCTCGGCCAGGGCATCGCCATCGCGCTGGCCGCGGCCGGTGCCGACGTCGTCGCGACCGGGCGCAGTCCCGCCGACGACACGGCCGCGCAAGTCCGTGCGCTCGGCCGCCGCTTTCTCGACGTGCGCGCGGACCTGACGTCCACGGCGCCCGTGCGCGACGTCGTCGACGCCGCCATCGCCCTGAACGGCCGGCTCGACATCGTCGTCAACAATGCCGGCATCATCCGCCGCGCCGACAGCCTCGACGTCGAGGAGGCGGACTGGGACGCCGTCATCGACACCAACCTGAAATCCGTGTTCTTCCTGGCGCAGGCCGCGGCGCGCCACATGGCGGCGCACGGCGGCGGCAAGATCGTCAACATCGCCTCGCTGCTGTCGTTCCAGGGCGGCATCCGCGTGCCGGCCTACGCGGCGAGCAAGAGCGCCGTCGCGGGCCTCACGCGCGCGCTGGCCAACGAATGGGCCGCGCAGGGCATCAATGTCAACGCCATCGCGCCCGGCTACTTCGACACGAACAACACGGCGGCACTGCGCGCCGATCCCGTGCGCGAGCCGGCCATCCTCGCGCGCATTCCCGCCGGCCGCTGGGGCCAACCGGGCGACCTGGCCGGCGCCGCCGTGTTCCTGGCCAGCCGCGCCAGCGATTACGTCCACGGCATCGTGCTGCCCGTGGACGGCGGCTGGCTGGCCCGATGAGCGCCCGTCCCGACATGGCCGGCCGCATCGTCTGCTTCGGCGAGATCCTGCTGCGCCTCGCCGCCCCGCCGGGCCGCATGCTGCTGCAGACGCCCGCGCTGGACGCCTGCGCGGGCGGTGCGGAAGCGAACGTTGCCGTCGCGCTCGCGCTGCTCGGACACCGTACCGCGATGGTCAGCGTCCTGCCCGACAACTCCCTCGGCCGCGCCGCGCTCGACAGCCTGCGCGCACACGGCGTGGACACGTCCGGCATCCGCCTGCGCCCCGGCCGCATGGGACTGTACTTCATCACGCCGGGCACCGCCGCGCGCCCCTCCGAGACGATCTACGACCGCGCCGGCTCCGCGTACGCCCTGGCCGATCCCGGCCTGTACGACTGGCCCGCGCTGCTGGACGGCGCCGGCTGGCTGCACGTGTCGGGCATCGCGCCGGCCGTCGGCGACGGTCCCGCCCAGGCCGTGCTCGCGGCGATGCGGGCCGCCCGCGCCGCCGGCGTGCGCGTTGCGTTCGACGGCACGGCGGGCATGCCGGGGGCCGAACGCGGCCAGGACGGCGTGCCGCTGCTGCTGGAAGCGATGCGCATGGCCGACGTCCTGTGCGCCGCACCGCGCGACATCGCCCTCGTGCTCGACCGTCCCGAACTGATGGACACCACGCGCGAACAGGAGGCGGCGCGGGTCGCGTTCGCCGCGTTCCCCCACTTGGAACTGCTGGCGTGGACGCGCCGCGTGCACCACGGCGCGAACGAGCACGAGCTGTCGGCCGTCCTGCACACCCGCGCGGCGTCCGTGACGGGCGGGAGCTACCGGCTGTCCGGCATCGTCGACCGCATCGGTACGGGGGACGCCTTCGCGGCCGGCGTCCTGCACGGACTGCAGACCGGCATGGCGCCCGCGGACGTGGCCGGATTCGCGCTGGCCGCCGCCGCCATGAAGCATGCGATCACGCGCGACGCCGACCCTGTGCCCACCGGAGCATTCGATGGCCGGATTTGAGGCGGGGAGGTCCGCATGACCGATAGCTGGCGTCTCGCCTGGGACCACGGCAGCGCGGACGTGCAATCGCTCGGCGCGATGCTCGGTCCCCTGAGCCTGCGCATCGGCGACGAGCGCGAACTGGAGATCATGCACGTCGCGCCCTGGGCCGGCATGACGCGCGCCGGGAGCCTGCCCGGCATCATGCGGCGCCTGCGCGGCGAATGGCCCTGCCTGCCCTTCGGCTGCACGGAACCGCCGCACGGCCTGCCCGCCACGTGGCGCACGCACGCACCCGAGGATGCGTGGAACCACGGCTACGCGGCGAACCATCACTGGCGCTGCGTATCCGCAAGCGACACGCGCATCCACCTGGCCATCGACTATCCGTCCGACTCGCCGATCGAGCACATCGAACGCGAGATCGCGGCCGATCCACATGGCCCCGCCGTCGACATCACGTTGCGCGTATGGGCCCGCCGTCCGGCGCGCGTGCCCGCCGGCCTGCATCCGACGTTCCGCCTGCCGCCGGCGCCGGGACGCGTGCGGGTCGTGCTCGGGCCGCACGACGGCATCCACAGCTATCCGGCCCAGCCGGCCGGCGCGGTGTCGCGGCTGCTGTCCGACACGCGCTCGGCGTCGCTGGACAGCCTGGCCGGCGTCGACGGTCCCATCGATCTCGCGCACCTGCCGTTCTCCGCGCCGGCCGAGGAACTGCTGCAGGTGCGCGCGATCGGCGGCAAGGACGGCGCCGCGCCGATCGCCCTGCACTACCTCGATTACGACGCCTGCGTCGGCCTGTGGTGGGACACGGCGCAGCTGCCCGACCTGCTGCTGTGGGTGAGCAACGGCGGCCGCATCCACTTTCCGTGGATGAGCAGCCATCTCGCACTGGGCGCCGAACCCGTGAACAGCCTGTTCGACCTGGGCCGCGTCGCGACGGCGCCCGCGGACCATCCGCTGGCGGACCGGCTCGGGATCGCCATCGCCCCGGACGCGCCGTGGGAAACCCGTTACCGCATCGCGGCCTGGCCCCAACCGTCCCTTCCAACCCAACGATAGAGAACCGCGCCATGGCACCCGATTTCCGTTCTCCCGGCTTCCTGCTCGACCACATCGCCCACACGATGCGGTTTTATCATCCGCGCTCGATCGACCCCAGCGGCGGCTTTTACCACTTCTTCCGCGACGACGGCACGGTGTACGACCGCACGACGCGCCACCTCGTCAGCAGTACGCGCTTCGTCTTCAACTACGCGATGGCGTACCGGCGCTTTGGCAACCAGGATTACCTCGCGGCCGTGCGCCACGGCGTCGCCTTCCTGCGCGACGTCCATCGCGACCCCGGCACGGGCGGCTACGCCTGGCAACTCGCGTGGAACGGGGGCCGCAAGGAACTCCTCGACGGCGACAACCACTGCTACGGCCTCGCCTTCGTCATGCTGGCGTATGCGCACGCGCTGCGCGCGGGCGTGCCGGAAGCGCGCGCCTACCTCGCCGAAACGTACGACCTGATGGAGGCGCGCTTCTGGGAGCCCGCGCACGGCCTGTACGCGGACCAGGCCAGCGCCGACTGGTCGGTGCTGGACGCGTACCGCGGCCAGAACGCCAACATGCATTCGTGCGAAGCGATGCTGGCGGCGTACGAGGCGACGGGAGAGGTCCGCTACCTGCACCGCGCCGAGACGCTGGCCCGCAACATCACGCTGCGCCAGGCCGCGCTGGCGGAAGGCTTCGTGTGGGAGCACTACCGCGCCGACTGGTCGGTTGACTGGGACTACAACCGCGACGACAAAACGAACATCTTCCGGCCCTGGGGCTACCAGCCCGGCCACCTGACGGAATGGGCGAAGCTCCTGCTGCTGCTGGAACGCCACCGCGCGCACCTGGCGGGCGACGCCGAATGGCTCGCGCCCCGCGCGGTCCAGCTGTTCGACGCGGCGCTGCTGCGCGCGTGGGACGCGGAGCACGGCGGCATCTGCTACGGCTATGCCCCGGACGGCAGCATCTGCGACGGCGACAAGTATTTCTGGGTGCAGGCCGAAAGCTTCGCGGCCGCCGCGCTGCTGGCCGTGCGCACCGGGAATCCGGCCTACTGGGACTGGTACGACCGCATCTGGGCATACAGCTGGGCGCACTTCGTCGACCACGACCACGGCGCCTGGTACCGCATCCTCAGCCAGGACAACCGCAAGCTGACCGACGAAAAAAGCCCGGCCGGCAAGACCGATTACCACACGATGGGCGCCTGCTACGACGTGCTGCACGCGCTGGCGGCGGCCTTATGAGCGCGCTGCCCCGTTTCGTCGCGGCCGGCGAGGCCCTGACGGACCTGCTCGCGACGGGCCCCGGCACGTGGACGAGCCAGACCGGCGGCTCGACGTGGAACGTGGCCCGCGTCGTCGCCCGCCTCGGCATTCCGAGCGCGTTCGCGGGCGCCGTCAGCCGCGACGTGTTCGGCCTGGAACTCGCCGCCGCCAACGCGGCCGCGGGACTCCATCCCGGCTTCCTGCAGCAGGTCGACCGCCCGCCATTGCTGGCCGTCGTGCACGAACGCCATCCGCCGAGCTACTTCTTCATCGGCACCGACAGCGCCGACCTGCACTTCGATCCGGACCGCCTGCCGGCCGGATGGCAGGACAGCGCCGCGTGGGTCCACTTCGGCGGCATCAGCCTCGCGCGCGAACCGCTGGCGGCCACGCTGGTGGCGCTGGCCTGCGACCTGAAACTGCGCGGCACGAAGATCAGCTACGACCCGAACTTCCGCGCGCTGATGGACGGGCGCTATGACGACACGCTGCGCACGATGGTCGGCCTGGCGGACGTCGTCAAGGTGTCCGACGAAGACGTGCGCGGCCTGTTCCGCCACGATGACACCGACGCGGCCTTCGCGGCGCTGCGCGCCATGAACCCGGCCGCGACGTATTTGTTCACGCGCGGCGGCGACGGCGCCCGCCTCGTGCGGCCCGACGGCACCTGGCACGCGGCCGCACCCGCCGTGGACGTCGTCGACACGGTGGGCGCGGGCGATGCGAGCATCGGCGGCCTGCTGTACAGCCTCATGACGTGGCCGGAGCGGGCCGGCGGCAGCCATGTGCGTTTCGCCGTCGCCGCCGGTACCGCGGCCTGCCAGGCAGCGGGCGCGCAGCCGCCGGCACTGGATGCCGTGCTCGCGCTGGCGGACACCATCCCCGTCCGCCGGGACGATGCCCTTGACTTCCCGGCGTCCGGCCAACAGTATTTCGGCACGGCATTACAACGATAACCAGGAGACACCATGGCAACGCGCACATCGCAATTCCGCTTCCTGTGCGGCTTCGTCTACATCTATTTCTTCGCCCAGGCGATGAGCATCTCCCTGCTCGCCGTCTGGCTGGGGCAGACGCTCAAGCTGTCGGGCACCGAGGCGGGCATCGTCTTCGCGGCCAACGCCTTCGCCGCGATGTGCTCGCAGCCGATCTACGGCTTCGTGTCGGACCGCGTGGGCACCCGCCGCAACATCCTGTGGACGGTCGCGGCGCTCGTCGCCCTGTCCGGCCTGTTCTTCCCGTTCCTGTACGCCCCGCTGCTGAAGACGAACATCCTGCTGGGCGCCGCCGTGGGCGGGCTGTACCTCGGCATCACGTTCAATGCCGGCAGCTACGCGATCGAATCGTACGTCGACCGCATCGGCCGGCGCGACGGCTTCGAGTACAGCCGTGTGAGGCTGTGGGGATCGCTGGGTTTCGCCAGCGCCGCCGCATTCAGCGGCCGCATCTACAACGTCGACCCGGGCATCAATTTCGCGCTGGCGTCGCTGGCGGGCGGCGTGATGCTCGCGCTGCTCGCCGTGACCCGCGCGGGCCCGGTCGACGCGGGCGTACGCGGCAAGGAAGGCGTCAAGCTCGCCGACGCGTTCGCGCTGCTGGCCATGCCCGGCTTCTGGCGCTTCATGGTGTTCGTGCTGGGCGTGACGAATCTGTACCTCGTGTTCGACCAGCAGTTCTCGCGCTATTTCGCGTCGCTGTTCCCCGACCCGAAGACGGGCGTCGCGATGTTCGGCTACCTGAACTCGGCGCAGATCTTCCTGGAAGCGGGCGGCCTGTTCCTCGCGCCCCTGCTCGTCCGCCGCATCGGCGCGAAGAACGGCCTGCTGCTGGCCGGCTCCATCATGCTCGTGCGGATCGCCGGATCCGGCCTCGCCGTCGGTCCCCTCTCGATTTCCGCGATGAAGCTGCTGCACTCGGTGGAACTGCCGATCCTCGCCGTCTCGCTGTTCCGCTACATCGCGCGCCACTTCGACAATCGTCTCGCGTCGACCGTCTACATGGTCGGCGTGAGCTTCGGCCACTCGATCGGCATCTTCGCGCTGTCGTCGCTGGCGGGCATCGGCTACGACCGGATCGGTTTTTCCGCGACCTACCTGATCCTGGCGGGCCTGGGCCTCGTCTTCCTCATCCTGTCCGCCGTGTTCCTGCTGCCGACGCCGCCGGAAACCGCGGCATTGGAAACGGCACCGCTCGCAGAACCCGCAAAATGATCCACAAGGAGCAAGCATGACCCCACCCCTGAACGCGGCCGCGCTCGAGCCGCTGAACACCGGCGCGCTGCCGGCCCACTGGAACCGCGGTATCGACAGGGCCGCCATCGACCGTGCGATCGCCCGCGCGCTGGCCACCGTCGACCGCAACCTGGATCACTTCGGCGACGCGTTCCCGATGCCGTCGTCGCAGGGCGGCGTCTACCAGGCGATGGACAACACGGAATGGACGAACGGTTTCTGGACCGGCATGCTGTGGCTGGCGTACGAACTGACGGGCGCCGCGCGCTACCGCGACGCCGGCTTGCGCCAGGTGGCCAGCTTCCACGCGCGCCAGCGCGACCGCATCAACGTCAACCACCACGACCTGGGGTTCCTGTACAGCCTCTCGTGCGTGGCCGGTTACCAGCTCACGGGCGAACCGCTGGCGGCCGAAGCGGCCCTCGGCGCCGCGCGCCTGCTGCTGGAGCGCTACCTGCCCGGCGCCGGGATCATCCAGGCGTGGGGAGAATTGTCCGACCCGGCCCAGCGCGGCCGCATGATCATCGACTGCAACCTGAACCTGCCGCTGCTGTACTGGGCGAGCGATTTTACCGGCGACCCGGCGTTCCGCGCGGCGGCCGACCGCCACATCGAGGCGGCCGCGCGCCACATCGTGCGCCCGGACGGTTCCACGTTCCACACCTTCTTCTTCGACCCGGCCAGCGGCGCGCCGCTGCACGGCAAGACGCACCAGGGCCATGCGGACGATTCGTGCTGGGCGCGCGGGCAGGCATGGGGCATCTCGGGCTTCCCGCTCGTCTACCGCCACAACGGCGACGGCCGCCTCGTCGACCTGGCGAAGGTGCTGGCCAACTACTACCTGAACCGCCTGCCGGCGGACGGCATCTGCTATTGGGACCTGGTGTTTACATCCGGACCGGAGCCGCGCGACAGCTCGGGCGCCGCCATCGCCGCGTGCGGGCTGCTGGAACTGGCGCGCAACCTGCCGCTGGCCGACCCGCTGCGCACGGCCTACGAACGCGCGGCGGCCGGCACGGTACTGACGCTCGCGGGCGACTACGCCGACACGAGCGGCACGCCCGGCAGCGGCCTGCTGAAGCACGGCGTGTACCACAAGCCGAACGGCGTCGGCGTGGACGAGGCCTGCATCTGGGGCGATTATTTCTACCTGGAGGCCCTCGTGCGGCTCACCCGCACGTGGCGTCCATACTGGTAGCCGTTACTCGTGGGCTTCCGTCGATTCGCGCTCGACGAGCGTAAACGGCATCAGCCGGTGCTGCGGCATGTACGACTGGCCGGCGCGGCGCGCGCGGATGTGTTCCACCAGCAGGGCGACGGCGCTGCGCGCCATCTCCGTGATCGGCTGGTGGATCGTCGTCAGTTCCGGCCACACGGTCGTCGCGACGGGCGTGTCGTCGAAGCCGCAGACGGCGATGTCGTCCGGCACCTGCATGTGCAATCCGTGCGCGACGGCGATAACGGCGGCCGCCATGTCGTCGTTACTGGCGAAGATCGCGGTCGGGCGCGTCGGCTGGGCCAGCAGTTCGCGCGCCGCCAGCAGGCCCGAACGGTATGTGAACATGCCCTGCGCCACCCGCTCGGCGGGGACGTGGTGGCCCGCTTCGCGCATCGCGTCGATGAACGCCTGGTAGCGCAGCTGGGCCGGCGTGTGCTCCGGGTCGCCCTTGATGAAGCCGATGTCCGTGTGGCCGAGCGCCAGCAGGTGCTTCGTCATCGTGAGCGCGCCCTCGTAGTCGTCGATGCGCACGGCCGACATCTGCGGCGACGGTTTCGCGGTCGCGACCGCCACGGACGGGATACCCATCTCGGCCAGCTGCTTGAGCGCGGCCTTCGAGTCGCACAGCGGCGGCGGCACGAGGATGCCGTCGGCGCCGTCGGCGATCAGGCGGTCGATCGCCTTGCGCTGGCTGCGCAGGTTGTCGCAGTTCTCGAGGATCAGGTGGGCGCCCGTCTGGCTGCATTCGCCGAGGGCGCCGACGAGGAAGGCGCTGAGGAACGCGGCGCTGGGGTTGCTGTACAACAGGCCGACGCGCAGCGTACCGATGCGCGCCGCGCGCGCCGCCACGTTAACCTGGTAATTCAGTTCCTGGATGGCGTGGTTGACCTTTTCCCGCGTCTTGTCGCTGACGCTGGCGTTACCGTTGATGACGCGCGACACGGTCATCGCGGAGACGCCGGCCTTCTGCGCCACGTCCCAGACGGTCGCACCGCCGGCCGGGCGGTCGCCCTGCTTGGTTTCACTACCCATGTAATTTTTGTCCTGTAGTCTGACGGCCTGGCTTTGTTATCGATTTCATCCTCGGCACGCGATGTAACATGATACCGCCGGGCCGGGGGAATTGCCACTTTTGACAACACGGCATGGCAACCGTCTATGCAGCCTGGTTTGCCTTGATTGCATCAATTCAACAATGCTACCATGAGATCGATAACAACCCCAAGCACCACCGAATGAAGAAGGAGACTTTCGTGCCTGCCTCTCGCCTCACCCACCCGCCCGCGCGCACGCGCATCGCCGTCGCAATGCTCGTCGCCGCGGCCGCCGTCGCGGGTTGCCGCACCGTGGCCGCGCCTGCCCAGCCGGCGGCCGCCGCCGCGGGCCTCGCCGCCGCCCCCTGGATCGCCGATCTCGGCGACGGCCGCTACCGCAACCCGATCCTGCACGCGGATTATTCCGATCCGGACGTCATCCGCGTCGGCAACAAGTTCTACATGACGGCGTCCAGCTTCAACAACGCGCCCGGTCTGCCCCTGCTGGAGTCGCCCGACCTGGTGAACTGGACGCTCGTCGGCCACGCCCTGCCCCGCCTGGAGCCGGCCAACGTGTTCGACCGCCCGCAATACGGCAAGGGCGTCTGGGCGCCCACGCTGCGCTGGCACGACGGCCGCTTCTGGATCTTTTATCCCGACCCGGACTACGGTGTGTACGTCACGACGGCCGAGCATTTCGCCGGCCCGTGGACGCCGCCGCGGCTCCTGCTGGCCGGGCGCGGCATCATCGACCCGGCGCCGCTGTGGGACGACGACGGCAACGCCTACCTGCTCCACGCGTGGGCGAAGAGCCGCGCCGGCATCAACAACGTGCTGACGCTGCGCCGGATGGATGCGCAGGCGACGCGCCTGCTGGACGACGGCGGCAAGATCATCATCGACGGCGGCCGCTACCCCGGCTACCACACGGTCGAAGGGCCGAAGCTGTACAAGGCGAACGGCTATTACTACGTGTTCGCGCCGGCCGGCGGCGTGGAGATGGGCTGGCAGGCCGTGTTCCGTTCGCGTTCGATCGACGGCCCGTACGAGGCGCGCCGCGTGATGGACCAGGGCGACACGCCCGTCAACGGTCCGCACCAGGGCGCCTGGGTGGACTCCCCGGACGGCAAGGACTGGTTCGTGCACTTCCAGGACAAGGGCGCGTATGGCCGCATCGTCCACCTGCAGCCGATGCGCTGGCAGGACGGCTGGCCCGTCATCGGCGCGCCGGGCCGCACGCCGGGCATCGGCGAGCCCGTGAACACGTACACGAAGCCGGTGCAGGGCTTCGGCCCGGCCGTGCCGGCGACGAGCGACGTGTTCGACGGCCCGACGCTCGGCCTGCAATGGCAATGGGGGGCGAATCCGGCGCCCGGCTGGTATTCGCTGACGGACAACCCCGGCCACCTGCGCCTGGCCACCCAGGTGGTGCCGGAGGCCGAAGGCTTCGTGCGGGCGGCGGGCGCGATCCTCACGCAGAAGGTGCCCGCGTCGCGCTTCGTCGTCGACACGCACGTGCGGCTGGCGGGCGCCGTCGACGGCGACCGGGCGGGCCTGATCATCAACGCCATGCAGTACGCCTGGATCGGCCTGCGCCGCAACGGCGGCAAGACGGAACTGGTGCGCACCGTGTGCGGCCCGTTCGGACCGCGCTGCCGCGAGGAGTCCACCGTCGTGCTGGCGGGCGCACCGGACGACGTGTACCTGCGCATGTCGATGTACGAAACCGCGTTCGTCGGCATGTCGTACAGCCTGGACGGGCGCGAGTTCAAGCCGGCCGGCGCCCCGTTCCCCGTCACGCGCGGCACGTGGGTGGGGGCGCAGGTGGGCCTGTTCAGCGTCGGTACGCGGACGCGCACGCAGCCGTCGTTCCTCGAAGCCGATTATTTCAATGTGACGGCGCCGGCCCCCGGGCCGTACTGACTGGCGGTGTTCAGGCGCCAATAAACGGAATAGCGTTGATGGTGCAGGTCGAATAACGGCCGGACGACGATGCCGTTCGCCGGACCTGCGCCTGTGAACTTGAACGCGGACGGGTCGCCCGGAACTGGGGCGAGCCAGTCTGCGGGATTGCCGGACTTGCCGACGATATCGGGAACCGGCGCCGACGGGATCTTCAGGAACGCATCCTTGTTGCCCACGTCGCTGGCTGGCATGTTGTCCCTGCCAAGTTCGCCGGCCAGCAACACGGGGCCATGGAACAGGGAGACCATCGAGGCGTCGTCCCTGGCGTGCTCCAACCGCAGGCCCGCCGGAAGCGTGAGGTCGATCACGTCACCGGCTTTCCACTGCCGCCTCAACGCGATATAGCCCGAGGATGTTGCGTCCACACGTTGCGGCTTCCCGTTGATCCTGACCGTCGCCGGTCTGGCGACCCACGCGGGTATGCGCAGATTGAGCGTGACGGCTCTCGCGCCAGCCTTGACGACCGTGAAGCGCACCGGGTCGCCCCGCGTGATATCCCCTTGCTGCCGCAACGACACCCCGGTTTCCCGCCAGCTGAGCTCGGATGGGATGTACAGGTTCACCCAGAGCGCATCGTCCTTGTGAAAATAGATGCCTTCGTTGTAGCGCGCGGTGTTTTCGATACCGGAGCCCGTGCAGCAAAAGCTGCCGTTGAGATAGGTGCGAAAGTCCCCGTGTAATGGCGTGAAATAGGTCACTGCGCCCGAATCGGGCGCCACCGACGCCAGCACGTGGTTGTACAACGCACGCTCGTAGTAGTCGGCCAGCTCCCCACGCGGGTTGCGCTCGAACAGCCTCGCGGTCAGCTTGAGCATGTTGTGGGTGTTGCATGTTTCGGCCGTGGTCGGCGGCAATATCTTCTGACTATCGATTGACGGGCCGGCCTCCGCGCCGGGTTTGTCGAACCATTCGTTGAAGGCGTTGCCGCCGTTGGCAAACGAATGCCTGTGCACGACGAGCCGCCAGAAGTTCTCGGACGCCTTCAGTTCAACGGGGTCGCCATCGATGTTCGCGGAGTTGGCCAGGCCTACCACCTGCGAGATATGCGTATTGGCGTGCAGGCCGCCCAGCCGGTCCTCGCCCTCGGCAAGCGGGCCGACGAACCACGCACGATTGAACATGCGGGCGGTGTCGAGGTGCCGGGGATTCCTGTCGATTTTGTAGAGTTCCGTCAGGACATCACTCATCGCACCAAATTCGTTTTGCGGATTGCGGCTGCCGTCCGTGCGGAAGATCCTGTCGACCTGTGCGGCATCGAGCTGCGCGAGCCGTTTGCCGAAATAGTCGGCCATCCCGGTGGCCACGTCGAGCGCCTGCCTGTTGCCGACATAGGCATGCGCGTCGAGGAGGCCCGACATGATCTTCTGGATCGTGTAATAAGGCACGCCTATGCCGCCCGCGTCGGCCCCGGGCTTGCCTTCGAGCTGGTCGAAGGCGGCCGTGGAAAAGGCGGCCAGGTAGCCATCAAGATTCAGGCTCTGCTGACATTTGGCGAGTTCCCCCACGAGATAGTTGACCCGGTCGCGAAACAGGAGGCTTCCCGTCGCCGCCGCCATGCGCGAAGCGGCGGACAAATAGTGCCCAGTCATGTGCCCACGGATAAATTCACTGTCCCAGCCGTCGTAGCCGCTTTCGACGCCTGCTTTTTGGGGAAGTTTGGCCAGAACGCGGTAGTGGTACAACAATTTGTCCGGATCATACGACGCAAGCACCCCTTTGCGATGCAGTTCCTGCCGTACGTAGAACGGACTTCCGGGTAGCAAACGCACCTGAGTTGCCGGGAAGGCACGCGCCGCATCGACCCGGACGGTGCCCGGCACGGGAGGCGGCGTTCGACCAACGTCGCCATGGTCGCGCGCGGCACAATGGGCCGGCAGCGCCGCGAGGGTGGCTTTGAGCATCGAACGTCGGGTGAAGGACATGAGAAGGCCTTTCGTCACATGAAATGAATAGTGTCATCGCATCGTCGCCCTGCTCGGGTTTGTTCGACGGAGCGTGCGATGCAATCGATTTCACATGATACAACCAACGCGCGCACAGCCATGAAAAAACCCGCCGTCGGCAAGCGCCGGCGGCGGGGTCGAAAGCGGGACGACGTCCCGCGACGAGAGAGAACGGATCTCAGAGCTTGCCGAAGGTGTAGTTCAGTCCCACGCTGTAGATACGGCCATTGTAGAAGTGCTGGAACTCCATCTGCGTCTCGGTCCCGCCAGGCACGCCCACGCCGCGGTTACCCGCCTGGTTCGTGAGGTTCTGGGCATTGAAGCGCAGGGACAAGTCGTCGGTCAGCTTGTAGTTGAGCGAAGCGTCGAGCATCCCGTAGGCTTTGATGTAGCGGGACCAGATCGGATACGGGTCCACGCCGAACAGCACCGACGGCGAACGCCAGGTATACACCAGGCGGCCCGACAGCTTGTTGTCCTCGTACATCGCGGACAGGCTGAAGTTGTTCTTCGAGACGAACGGCTGGAGCGTATGCACGATGACCGGCGCCGCGGCCGTACCGAAGTTGAGCGGGTTGTCCGTCTTGACGTAGCTGTACGAACCGGACACGCCGAAGTTCTTCAGGATGCCGAAGCTGGAATCGAAGAAGTACTGGCCTGCCACTTCAAAGCCGCGCGCGTAGCCCTTCTCCGAGTTGACCTTCTTGCTCACCGAGTACAGCCCGCCCGTGCAACCGTTGTCGAACACGCCCGAATACGGGCCCACGTTGTCGAGCGCTTCGCAGGACAGGATCGAGTTCGGGAAGTCCTTGATTTCCTTGTCGAACAGGGCCAGCGACGCGTAGTTCGTCTTGTTGAAATAGTGTTCCAGCGAGATGTCGTAGCTGTCCGCCACCAGCGGGCGCAGCCTGGTGTTGCCGATGCTCGCGGTGCCGTTGGTGGTATTCACACTGATCGACGGGTTCAGGTCGCCCAGCCCAGGACGCGTCATGCCGCGGCCGTAACCCAGGCGCACGAGGGTATCGGGCGTCAGATCGTACGTCATGTTAAACGTCGGCAGCACGTTGTTGTAGTTGTTGGTCTTGGCCACATCCACCCAGTTGCCTGCGATGGCGCCCGGGCGCAGGTCGGTGGCGCGGGACATCGCCTTGGTCCGGGTCTGCACATAGCGCACGCCGACGTTACCCTTCAGCCGCTCGTCGAAGGCGCTGAAATCGCCGACCAGGTAGAGGGCCGAGTCGTGTTCGCCGAACACGGTGCGATTCGCCTGGATCTCGGGCATGGTGGCCTCGGCCGGGAGGCCGAAGCCCGGGAACGCCGTGCGGACCTTATCGCCCAGCAGGGCATCCGGCGAATACACCAGGTAGCCGCCGCTGTAGCCGGCTTCGCCGCGCATGAAGTTCGCCGGCGCCGTTTCCAGGTTGCCGGCCAGCGTCGTGGCGGACGTCGCGTTCGAACGGGTCGCGTTCACGTCCTTCTTATCGGTCGTCAACCACGTGCTGACGCCATAATTCTGGTACATGTCACGCTGGTACGCGTAACGGCCGCCGAAGCGCAGCTTGTTGAAGAAGCCGTCCAGGTCGTACGTACCGGACAGGGCCATCGCGAAGCCACTGTCGGTGTTGTGGTAGTGCTGGCCATTGCCATAGTCCTTGAACACGAAGTTCTTCGGATCGCTCAGGCTCGGGCCGCTGAAATTCAGGTATTGCGGCGCGCCATCGGCCACACGGCTGACGTCCCATCCCAGGCCGGCCGCCGAATCCAGGCGGATCGAACGGTTGTCGCTGCGCTTGTCCGACTTGATGTAGTTGAAGTCGCCCTTCAGCGACAGGCCCGGGGTCGGGGTCCACTCGGCGCCGAACGCGCCGATCGCCGTCCACCATGGCGTGTGCTCGTCGCCGCCGACCGTCGTCACGGTCGAATTGAGCGCGGTGCCGCTCAGGAAGCGGTTGCTGAGGATCGTGTCGTTCGAACCGCCATTGCTGTTGCGGTTGGCCAGGGCTTCGGTGTAGTTGAACGGCGTCGTCTTCAGGTTCTGGTAGTTGGCGCCGTCGTTCGCGTTCAGGCCGCGGTAGTTCTGGTGGTAGATGAAGTAGTAGTAGTTCGCTTCCGCGTAGAAACGCAAGGTATTGTCGACGCGGTAATCGGCCGCCAGGTTCAGGCCCTTACGCGTACGCATGATCACTTCCTCGAAGACGTTGTTGTACATCGAGGTGCCCAGCATCACATTGCTTTGCTGTTCGGGCGTCAGGCCCGTCATGTCCGGGGTCTGCGCACCGGTGGCATTCACATTCTGCAGGAAGGTGACGTCGCTGCGGCCGACGTAGCCCGCCATCGGGGCGTTGTTCGCGTTCGTGGTGTTCTTCGCGGCCAGCGTGGCGTATTCGGCGCTGTCGCCGCGGATCGCGCGCTTGAAGTTGGGACCGCGGTTGGCCGGGTCGTTGTCGTTGCGGACCGTGCTCTTCTGGTAGGTCGCCGCCGCCATCACGCCGATGCGGCTGCCGCCGCCCAGGTCGAAACTGTTGGCGAGCAGGCCGAACACTTCCGGATCGGCCTTCTTCGCCAGGTCGTTCTGGCGATAGTTCACGGACAGCGAAGCCGTCAGCTTCCTGAAGTCGCTCGGCTTGCGGGTCCGCACATTGACCAGGCCGCCGATACCGCCTTCGATGTGTTCGGCCGACGGGTTCTTGTAGACGTCGATGCCGGCAACCATGCCGGGAACCGCCGCCTCGACGTTGAATTCGCGGCCGCCGGCGCTGAAATACTGGCGGCCATTGGTCTGGAACGCGGTGTAGCCCAGGCCGCGGATGGTCATGCCGGAGCCGAAGCCGCCCCATGGCGCGGCCGCCTCGCCGCCGAAGCGGTAAGCCTGCACGCCGGGGACCCGGCTCAGCGTCTCGCCGACGTTCGTGTCCGGCAGCTTGCCGATGTCTTCCGCCGTGATCGAGTCGACGACTTCCATCGTGTTGCGCTTGATCGAGACGGACGACTGCGCGCTGGCGCGGATGCCCGTCACGACGACGGTGTTGGCGTCGACGGGGTCGACTTTCTGGGCGTAGGCGCTGCCCGCGAAGGCTTGCGTGAGGGCGACGGCGACGACCGACATCCTCGGGCCGATGTTGCGATTCTGCTTCATGTGCTTCTCCTCTTTAGACCGATTTGGCATGGTTTTTCCCGGCTCTGTACGGCCGGCGTTTTAGGTATCGATAACAAACCTGATTAAATTATATGGGCCATCCTTCCTTTGTCTTAGTGCCTTTGCGAAATATCATGTGCCTTGTGGTATTTACGCCACGCCGGCCGCTTGACAAGCGACCGGCGCGTCGGCCGGGACGCGGACGTCCCGGGTTATCGATCACTGCGCCGCCACCCGCTGCGCACGCACGGGGGCGAGCACGAAGCGGTAGCTGGCGGGTGCCAGCGGGATGCGGTACTTCACGTGCGGCCGGCCATCCAGGCTCCAGCCCGTGTCGCCGCCGACGCCGGCCTGGGCCAGGTCGATGAGGACCGAGCCGTCGCCATGCGGCGCGATCTCGGAACTCTTCCACGTGCCGCGCGGCCGCAGGTACAGGTCTTCGTACGGGAACGCGAGCGCATTGAACGCGATCGGCGTGTCGGCGTCCACGCGGATGCCGGTGCCGTCGCTGCCCTGCAGCTGGAACCAGCGCACGTCCGTCTTGTTGCCGCTTTCCTGCGGCCGGATATAGCCGTGGTACTGGTCCGCCACATTGCCCGCGTACAGGCCCAGCGCCGATCCCGTCTTGCGGTCCGCGTACGATTCGTACGGGCCGCGGCCGTACCAGGACAGTGCGTCGAGCGCGGGCAGGCTGTCGAAGCGCAGGCCCAGGCGCAGCGGATCCGGCAGGTCGTCGCGCAGCGGCGTGAAGCTGGCCTGCACGTCGACGCTGCCGTCGGCGCGCATGCGGTAGACGTTTTCCCAGTGCGCCGCGCCGGCGCCGAAGCTGAACAGCACGCGCACGCCGTCGCCGGTCACGGTCACGCCGCGCACCTTGCGCTGCTCGGTGAACGTCTTCCAGACCCAGTGGCTCTTGTCCACGCCGGAACCTTCGTCATTGTCCGTCAGGCCGCGCCAGAAGTTCGGCGCGCCGCCCTTGAGGACCGTGCGGCCGGCCACCGTGTAGGTCACGAGACCCGTGTCGGGCGCCACGCGCAGCACGGCGTCGCCGCCACGCAGTTCCACCGCGCCGTCCGTGCGCACGGGCGCCACGGCGGCCGTCTGCTTTTGCGGAGCGCGTGACGACGCCAGCACGAACTGCGACCAGCCGACCACCCCGCCCTGCTCCACGCCCGGCAGCGCGGCGCGGCTCTTCGCCCGCACGGTCAGCACGCGTTCGCCGCCCGCTGCGACCTCCGGCAGCGCGATCGCCAGTTTCTGGCGGGCGCCGGCCGGCGTGGCCGCATCGGCCAGGGTGCCGCGGGCGACGACGACGCCGTCGCGCGCCAGCTCCCAGTCGAACGACAGGTGCGACAGGTCGCGGAAATCGTAGCGGTTCACGACCTCGACGTTGCCTGCGGCCGGATCGCCTTCGAACACGACGGGCGAATAGACTTTCTGCAGCTCGTAGTATTCCGGATCGGGCGTGCGGTCGGAGCGCACGACGCCGTCGCCGACGACGCTGTTGTCGCCCCGCTCCGGATTCAGGTCGAAGCCGGACGCCCAATAGGTGCGGCCCTTGTCGTCCTTCGCGATGACGCTCTGGTCGACCCAGTCCCACACGAAGCCGCCCTGCAGCTTGCGGTGCGCGCGGATGACCTGCCAGTAATCCTCCAGGTTGCCCAGCGAATTGCCCATCGCGTGGGCGTACTCGCACTGGATCATCGGCTGGCGGAAGTTCGGGTCGAGCGCGTAGTCCGCCATCTTCTCGATGTCGTCGTACATGGGCGCGTAGATGTCGACGTAGGCGTTCGGCAGGTGCTCCTCGCCGATGGTGCCGTGGCCCAGGTAGCTGATCAGGCGCGTCGGATCGTTCTTGCGGATCCACGCGGCCGCGTTCTCGAAGTTCGGTCCCGTACCGGCCTCGTTACCCAGCGACCAGAAGATGATCGACGGCGAATTCTTGTCGCGTTCGACCATGCGCGAGATGCGGTCCAGGTGGCCGATGCGCCAGTGCGGCTTGTAGCCCAGCTGGATGGCGGCCCGCTTCTGCGGATCGCCCGCCTGGTCGCCCTTCTCCATGTAGCCGTGCGACTCGAGGTCCGCCTCGTCCATGATGTACAGGCCGTATTCGTCGGCCAGGTCGTACCAGCGCGGATCGTTCGGATAGTGCGACGCGCGCACGGCGTTGACGTTGGCGCGCTTCATCAACTCGATATCCTTGCGCATCGACGCCATCGACATCACGCGGTACGTGTGCGGGTCGTGCTCGTGCCGGTTGACGCCCTTGATCATCACCCGCCTGCCGTTCACCCGCACTTCGCCGTCCGCGATCTCGACGGTGCGGAAGCCGATGCGGCGCGACGTCGCCGAGACGAGGCGGCCCTGCGCATCCGTCACCTCCACGAGCAGCGTGTACAGGTTCGGCGTCTCGGCCGACCACGGCTTCACGGCGGGAATCGCGCCGGCCAGCACGGCCTTGCGGTCCGCGCCCGGTGTACCCTTCACGCGCAGTACTTCGCGCGTGCCGTCCAGCACCCGCGCCTCGACCTCGACCTGCGCCGGCGCGCCCGCCATCTCGGCGACGAGTTCGAAGCGGCCGTCGCGGTAATTGGACTTGTCCAGCCCCGCCGTCACGCGGTAGTCGCGCAGCCGCGTCTTCGGTTCGGCGTACACGTACACGCTGCGTTCGATGCCGTTGACGCGCCAGAAGTCCTGGTCTTCCAGGTACGAACCGTCCGCCCAGCGATACAGCTCGATGGCGATCGTGTTGCGGCCGGCGTGCACGTAACGGGTCAGGTCGAATTCGGACGGCAGCTTGGAATCCTCGGAATAGCCGACCCGCTGGCCGTTCACCCACACGTAATAGGCCGCGCCGGCCGCGCCGATCTGCAGGAACACGTCGCGGCCGTTCCACGCGGCCGGCACGTCGAAGTCGCGGCGATACGAACCCACCTCGTTCATGTCATGCGGAATGAACGGCTCGTTCTGCGGGAACGGATACTTGATGTTGGTGAAGATCGGCTTGCCGTAGCCCTGCGTCTGCAGCATGCCCGGGACCTGGATCTGGCCCCACTTGCTCACGTCGTACGACAGCTTGTAGAAATCCTTCGGGCGCGTTTCCGGGGTCTTCGAATACGCGAATTTCCACGTGCCGTCCAGCGACAGGAAGTACTGCGAAGCGGCCTTGTCGCCGGCCAGCGCCTTGTCGCGCGTTTCGAAATTGAAGAACGTCGCCTTCATGGGTTCGCGGTTGACCGCGACCACTTCCGGCTGTTCCCACTCGGCCGGTTTCGGCTGGGCGGCCAGCGCCGGCAGCGTCGCCGTCGCCAGCAGGACCGCCGCGATGATGTTCCTTGATTCCATGTGTCTCCTCTCTCGTTGTTGTTATGTCAGCGGAAGCGCAGGCCGTCGACGAAGCCGTTCACTTCGAGCAGCCCCGCCTCGGGCGCCGTGAGGCGCTTGCCGCCCACGGTCACGTTCTCGATCGTCACGTTCTTCACCTTGCGCGTGGCGTCGCGGCCCGTGATGGCGGAGGCGCTCGGTGCGCCCTTGCCCGTGTAATGGATGTTCTTCAGCGTGACGTTCTCGATGCCCAGGCCCGGGCTCGTGTTGTACTTGGCCGTGTACGCGATCTTCAGGTTGAAGAGCTTCCCTTCCTCGATGCGGTCGACGCGGATGTCCTCGAACACGACGTCGCGCACCAGGTTGTCGTCGCCCGCCATGATGCCCAGGGCGCCCTCGTATTCCGGGTCGTCCTCGTCGTGATCGAGGATGTCGAGGTTGGAAAAGCGCAGGCGCTCCAGCACCTCGCTCTGCGGGTGCGCGGGCGTCGGCGTATTGCCGTGGATGCCGATCATGACGGCGTGCGCGATGTCGGCCCACAGGGTCGTGTCCCTGACCTGCACGTCGCGGGTATTGCCCCAGATGTCCCAGCGGTGGTTGTAGAACGTCAGGCAGTCGTCCGACGTACGCACGAAGCTGTCCGCGATGGTCACGCGCTCGCACGCGAAGTGGCCCAGGCCGTCCGACCATTGCCCGGCGCCGATCGTGCGGATGTTCGTCTCGACGAGGTCCTGCGACGTGATGCAGCGCATCGTGCCGTGCGGCTGGTTGATGGCGATCGGCCCGTCGATCCCGATGTTGCGCGAATTCCGGATGGTCGTCACGTCGGTGCCGTCGAACAGGCCGTCGCTGAACACCTGCACGTCCTCGACGCCGTCGATCACGAGCGGGCTTTTCAGGATCGCGGCGCCGTGGATGTACACCTTCGTGTGCGAGCGCAGGCGGAAGTCGCCCTTGTGGATGCCCGGACCGAAGAACACGACGGGCTGCGTGAAGTCGGGCGTCGTGCCCGTGCCGATGTCGTTCGACGCCAGGTTTGCCGGCACGGCCGGCATGTCGGCGCGGATCGCGTGCGTGAACACGTGCAGGTTGTGCAGGCGGTCGTCGTCGAATTCCACGCTCAGGTTCTCCGGACGGCGCATGGTGAAATACGCGATGCCGTCGCGGACGACCGGCTTGACGCCCTTCGCATCCGGCCGCACGGCCACTTTCGAAAACGTGCCGTTGTTCTTCTGGACCGCCACTTCCACCGTGCCGTCGAAATTGAAGTAGACCATCGAGGCGTCCTGCGGCTTGTCGAGGTCGACCTTCACGTTGTATTCGTACAGGTCCTGCCACTGCCCGCCGGGCACGCGCACGCGCACCGTGTAGTCGTCGTTATGGTGGGTGTAGCGGATCGGATTCGGGAACGGGTGCACCTGCACCCGGCTATCGGGAGCCGGGACGGCGTGGGCGGCGTCAAAGGCGAGGCAGCCCAGCAGGACGGCAAGCGGCGCGACGCAGCGGCGCGCGAACGCATGTAGCGTTAACAACAGATCGTCTCCTTTGCCCGTGGGTGCGTGTCGTGCCGCGGCCGGGCTTGTCGTTTGCATGATTTTGGTATCGATAACTTGGCCAGTTATATCACAACTGGAAAAGGTGTCAAGGGCTCTCCGGACTGACCCGGATCTCAACCTACGATACCGGCACATCATAACGGCCGGGAGGACTGCGCAGGCATGCCTTTTTTATCGAAACGGATATGTTTTGGACATGGCAGCCGTTTGATCACGATCTGGGTTAACGATAACAAAACTACGTGCATACATGCTAGCATCGGCGCGGCAGTACGGCAGCACCTTCGATCGCAGTTCAACATTCGCCTGCACGGCATGGAGACTACACATGAAAAAAATGGAACCGAACGACTGCAACGCCCCCGCCCTGACCGCCGCCGAGGCCCCCGACGGCGTGTCGCGCACCCTGCTGGGCCGCCGCGACTTCCTGATGGGCCTCGGCGCCCTCGCGCTCGCCGGCTGCGGCGCGGGCGGCGGCGCCGACGCGCCGGCCACGCGCACACTCGCCACCGGCACGATGAGCGGTACGGGCGCCGCCACCGCCTTCGTCCATCCGGGCCTGCTGCACACCCAGGCGGACTTCGACCGCATGAAGGCGAAGTACACGACGTCGCCCTGGTCCGCCAGCTGGAACCTCCTGATCAATAACTCGCACGCCAGCCTGGCGTACACGCCGCGCCCGCAAGCCATCGTCTACCGCGGGTACGACGGCACGCACAGCGAGAACTACGGCACGCTGTTCAACGACGTGGCCGCCGCGTACGCGTGCGCGCTGCGCTGGAAGATCTCGGGCGACACCGCGTATGCCGACAAGGCCGTGCAGATCATGAACGCGTGGTCGTCGACACTCACCTCGATCCAGGGCACGACGGACGCCGCCCTCGCCGCCGGCATCTACGGCTACGAGTTCGCCAACGCGGGCGAGATCATGCGCACCTACGGCGGCTGGGCCGCGGCGGATGTCGCGCGCTTCGAGGCCATGATGCGGAACGTCTTCTATTCGATCAACCACGACTTCCTCATCCGCCACAACAACACGGACGTCACGCACTACTGGGCGAACTGGGACCTGTGCCAGATGGCCTCGATCCTTGCCATCGGCGTGCTGTGCGACGACCAGGCCCTGTTCGACGAAGCCGTCACGTACTTCAAGGCAGGTGCGGGCAACGGCGCCATCGCGCAGGCCGTGTACTACGTCCATCCGGGCTTCCTCGGCCAGTGGCAGGAATCGGGGCGCGACCAGGGCCACAACACGCTCGGCATCGCCCTGATGGGCGCCATCTGCGAAATGGCCTGGAACCAGGGCACGGACCTGTACGGCTACGACAACAACCGTTTCCTGATGGGCGCCGAATACGTGGCGAAGGGGAACCTGATCCAGTCCGGCACGACGTATTACACGGTGCCCTACGTCCCCTACAACAACGTCGACAACGTGAACCAGGCGGTCTTCTCGACGAACAGCCAGGGCAACATCCGGCCCTGCTGGGCCCTGGTCTACAACCACTACGTGAACCGCAAGGGCCTCGCGGCGCCCTATTCGAAGATGTTCGCGCTGCAGGTCCAGCCGGAAGGCGGCGGCGGCAACTACGGCTCGACGAGCGGCGGCTACGACCAGCTGGGCTACGGCACCCTCACCTGCACGCGCGACCCGATCGCCGCCGGCGTGCCGCCGAGCGGACTGAAAGCGCGCACGCCGGCCGGCCAGGTGGAGCTGTCGTGGTGGGGCAGCGCCTACGCCACGAGCTACAACGTCAAGCGGTCCGCGTCGACGAGCGGCCCCTGGACCACCATCGCGAGCGGCATCACGGACCTGCTGACGTACACCGACAACCCGGGCGCCGGCACCTGGTACTACGTCGTCTCCGCCATCACGCCGACCGGCGCGACGGCCGACTCGAACCGCGCCACCGCCAAGGTCGGCAAGACGCTGCACACTTACCTGGCCTGTAACGAAGGCACCGGCACGGCCCTGGCCGACGCCAGCGGCCAGGGCCACGCCGGCACGCTGGCGGGCAGCGGCACATGGGGAACCGGCAAGTCGGGCAGCGCGCCGGCGCTGAACGGCAGCACGGATTACGTGAACCTGCCGGCCAATCTCGTCACGGACCTGACGGACTTCACGGTGGCGTGCTGGGTATATTGGAACGCATCACGGAATTGGGAGCGGATCTTCGACTTTGGCTCGGGCACCGGCCGCTACATGTTCCTGACGCCCCGCTCGGGCAGCGGCGTCGTGCGCTTCGCCATCACCGTCGACGGCGGCAAGGGCGAACAGGCCGTGACGGGGACGGCCGCGCTGCCGACCGCGCAATGGGTCCACGTGGCCGTCACCCTGTCGGGGCGACTCGCCACGCTGTACGTGAACGGCACCGCCGTGGGCTCCAACAGCGCGGAATTCCTGCCGCCGTGGCAGCTGGGCGGCACGACCCGGAACTGGATCGGCCGCTCGCAGTACGCGGCCGACCCCTACTTCAACGGCCGCATCGACGACTTCCGCATCTACCGCGGGGCGCTGACGGCGGCCGACATCGCCGCGCTGGTCGCCGCCGGCTGACCCCGTAACGCCTTACGCCCGGCGCCGGCGCGCGAGCGCCAGCGCCGTCAACCCGATCCCGGCGAGCAGCATGCCCGCCGGTTCCGGCACCGCCGTCACGGCCGGATCCGACACCGTGCCGGCGATGGTCCCCTGCCCCTGCGCGTCCAGCGCCGGCGTCCACGTGAAGTCCGCCAGCGCCCCCGTGAACGGATCAGGGTGGCCCAGGGGCGCGAACGCGTCGTCGTACGCGGACACGACGAAATGCGACACATAGCTGGTCAGCGGGTCCGGTTCGCCGTCGAACGTCAGGTCGAACGACAGCGTGCCGCCGAAATCCACCGCGTGGAACAGGTCGTTCGACGTATCGTTGCGGAACAGGTAGCCGCCCGCGACGGGCGTCACGCCCCACGAATCGATGAAGGCCGCGCTGTCGAAGCCGACCATGTTGCTGACCAGCGCCGTGGCCAGCGGCACGCCGCTGCTAGCGGAGAGCTGCATGTCGACGTAGCCGGTGGCGGCGCCGAACGTGGCGGTGTCGATGGCGACGTGGATGGTGCCGGCCGAGGCGGCGCCGGCGCCGGCGCCCGCCGCCAGCATCAGGGCCAGGGCGGAAACAAGGGATTTGAATCGAATGGTCATGGCTGTCCTCAGAAACGGGGTTGGTAGAGCGCCGGCACATAGCCGATCGCGACGCGGTTCGGATTGGTGAACGTCAGCGGCACGGTAAGCGTCGCGCCCGGGTTCAGCGGACCGGCGACGACGACGTACGGCGCGCCGCCCGTCGTGCCGCCCCCGTTGTCCAGCGTGACGCCGGCCGTCAGGCCGTTCAGCGCGAGCCACAGCGGACCGGCAAGCGCGGTCGCACCCGTGTTCGTGACCGTCACGCCGCCCACGTACTTGCCGGTCGCGCGGTTCAGGGTCGCGCCCTGCTGGGTCATCTTCACGCTCGCGCCGACGTCGACGGGGGCGACGTCCACGGCCAGCGTGTGCTGCGCCTCGGTGTTGCCGGCGGCGTCGACGCTCCAGTAGGCCACCGTGTGGCTGCCCGTCGTGTTCAATGCCACCGTCGTTCCGGCCTGGCGCGCGCCGCCGTCCACCGTGTAGTACGTCGCCTTCACGCTGCTGCCCGTATCGGTCGCGGACAGCGTCACCGTCACGTTCGCCGCCGGTTGCGCGCTGGTGCTCGCCGTCGTCACGGGCGGGGTCGTGTCGGCGCCGTGCAGCGCGCCGTGCAGGCGTACTTCGGACAGGTTGCCGTACCACGTGCCGCCGTTATAGATCCGGATGTAGCGGTACGGCGTCGGATCGGTGACGGGGAACGATTGCCAGTCCAGCGTCGATCCGGCCGGCGTGGTCAAGGTCGTCCACGTCGTGTTGTCGTTCGACCCCTGGACCACGGTGCCCTTGATGCGCGCGTAATTGTTGTCCTGGCGCGGCGCCAGTTCCACGCCCGTCAGGTTGACCTGGTTGCCGGACTTGAAGTCGAAGATGACGTACGCGCCCACGCCCGAGTTGTTGCTACCGGTGCGGAAGTCCGAGATCGAGCCCAGGTTCGCGTCGAACAGGCTCGTGACGACGGCCTGCGTGGTGGCGGCCGGCCGGTTGACCGTGGAATCGATCAAGGTGGCGACGGTCGGCACGTTACGGATCGTGTCCGCCTCGTCCACCAGCGTCAGGCCCGTGTTGTCCGTCGTGGCCGTGCTCGTGAAGCCCGGCTGGCCGTTGGCCTGCGTGTAGCCGATGGCGAATTTCACCGCTCCGGGCGCCACGCCCTGCGGCAGGGTCGCCGTCGCCGTGAAGTTGATGTTGTCGGTCGTCGTCACGGCGGCCGGCACGCCCTGGATCGTGACGCCCACGCCGCTGATCGCCTCCTTCGCCGTGAACGCCAGCTTGACGGCGTTGCCGGGCACGATGCGGGTGCGCAGCGCCTGCGCGGAGCTCATCGACACGGTCGCGATCTTGTTCGACGACTCGGCGATGCCGTACAGGCGCAGTTCGTTCATGTTCCCGTACCAGTTACCGCCGTTCGTGACGCGGATGTAGCGGTAAGGCTGCGGGTTCGCCACGGTCAAGGTCTGCCAGTCGGCCGAGTTCCCGGCCGCGTTGGAGAGCGTCGTCCACGACGTGTTGTCGTTCGAGCCCTGCACCACGGTGCCGTTGATGCGCGACGCGTACTGGTCCTGGCGGCCGATCACTTCCGCGCGCTGGATCGTGGCCTTGCCGCCTTCCTTGAAGTCGAACGTCACCCAGGCGCCCCAGCCCGCGCCGTTCACGCGGAAATCGGTTCCGGTACCCAGGTTGCTGTCGAACAGCGTGTTCACCGTCGCCAGCAGGTCGGTCGCGTTGCGGCCGCTCGAGTCCTTCAGGCTCGTGATGGCCAGCAGGTTGCCCAGGTAGTTCGTCTGGTCCGCGATGAACAGCGACGAGCTGTCCGTCGTGAACAGCACGGGTTCCGCGTCCACGCCCGCCGCCGTCTTGTAGTTCAGGGTGAACTTGACGGCGCCGGCCTTGACGTCGCCCGGCATGACCGCGGTGGCCGTGTAGTTCACGTTGTCGGCGGTCGTCACCTGGGCCGGGATGCCCTGGATCGTCGCGGCCACCGCGTTGATCGGCGCCGTGGCCTGGAAGTTCAGCTTGACGGTATTGCCCGGCACGATGCGCTTCCTGAGCGCCTGGTCGGAGGCGATCGACACGGAGGACAGCAGGTTGACCGTCTCGTGGCGCGTACCGAAGATCCGGAATTCGCCCATCTCGAACATGCTGCTCGACGGCTGGATCATCTGCACCTTCAGGAAGCGGAACTGCCGGTCCTTGAGGTCGTCGCCGACGGCCAGGGTCTGCATGTCCTCCGTCACGACCGTCATGCCCGGCGTCAGGCGGACCCAGTTCTCGTTGTCGTTCGAACCGAAGGCGACCACGCCGCCGCCCCGCTCGGGGAAGGAGGTGCGCGCCTGGATGCCGAAGGCGGTGGCGTTGACCTTGTAGCCGGGGCCGAAATCGAAGTAATAGGTGAGGTTCTGGGCCAGGTAGTAGCCGACGAACGAATCGGGCGTGCCGTCCAGCGCATTCGGCACCTGTGTGCCGAACGTGGACGAGACGAACATGTTCGAGTAGTTCATGCTGCCGTCGGCCAGCAGCGGGGTCAGCTCGGAGAGCCCTTTCAATGCGGTCTGCAGCGCGCCGAGCTTCTGATAGAACTGGTCGTCGGTGGCCGCCGCCACCGCGTTCGCCGCGTCGGCGTAGGCCGCGTTGTAGACGGCCAGGCTCGGGGTCGTGTAGAGCGTGTCGGGCTTGTACGCGGCCGTCACGGCGGCGATGGCGGACTGGCGGTCGGCGCTGACGACGACCTGCACGGCCTTCGACGTGACCACGGTGCCGTCGGTCGTCGTGACGATGAAGTTGAACGTGCCGGCCTGCGCCGGCACCCACGAGAACGCGCCCGTCTTCGGGTCGAACTGGGCGCCGGGCGGCAGGTTGTCGATCTGGTACGCGAGGACGTCGGTGGCCGTTGCATCCGTCGCGGCGAAGCTGTACGAGACGGCCGCCGTGGAGCCGGCGTTCGTGTACAGGTTCAGGTCCGCGTCGCCGTTCGTGAACACGGGCGGCGTGATCGTGGCGCCCGGGTTCACGTTGATGTGGTCGATGTCGACCGTCGTGCCGGCGCCCTTGACCGTGAGGGGCAGGTAGTCGCCCAGGCCCTGGTACTGGCCGAACGCATAGCTCACGTAGCGCCACTGGCCCTGCGTGTCCGGCAGCAGGATCGTGTCGCCGAACGCGTCCATCGTCGCCTCGCCGTTCGTGCGGATGCGGAAGGCGACGGTGCGGGTGCCGTTGCCGTAGCCGAACACCGCGAGCCGGCTGCCCGCCTGCGTCGCCGTGACGCGCACGAAGGCCGCCGCGTCGTCCTGCATCGCGGTCGCGAAGCCATCCAGCGACGTGAAGCGGTCTTCCACTTCGCGCAGCGGATCGACGATGGGCTTCACGAGGAATTGCGTGCCCTCGCTTTCCGCCTCGGGAGGAATGAACATCCAGAAGTCGCCGCCGCCGTCCACGCCGTCCCAGTTGTAGTTCGTCCGTTCGGCGAACATGCGCGTGAAATTGGGCGCGCGCTGGCTCATGTCCAGTCCGCGCTTGTATTTGAAATAGTAGTACGGCTCCCACGTGTTCTGCGTCATGCGGCCCCGGTAGCCGCCCTGCAGCGTCTTGTAGATCACGGTGGGCACGCCGTGGGCGTCCGTGTGCGCGGCGGTCGGCACCCAGGGCGTGTCGTAGCCCAGCATGAAGCCGGCGAAATACTCCGTCGCGTCGAGGATGCGGTCGTTCAGGAATTCGTACGGCCCCACGGCATCCGGCGCCGTCGACGCCGTGCCGTTCACGGGGTCGACCTTCTGGTCCTGCGCCATCAGGAGACGTGCGAGGATGCTCATGTTGGTGACGTCGCCCGCGCCGTGCGCCTGGTCGCGGCCCATCTCCACGTGCTCCACCATCGGGGTCACCGCCTCGCCGGTCAGGTCGTTCTTCGTCACCAGGCGGAACAGCTGCTTGATCGAGCCGTTCTGGCCCTGGTCGACGGCCGTCCGGTTGATGGTGAACCATTCGACCCCCTCGTTCCAGCGGGCCCGGTTGCCGGTGAAGGCGTAACCGGACATGGACCCCAGCAGCGCGTACAGGTGCTGGTTCATGAAGTGGTCGGGACTGTGGTTGAACGTCTCGGTGACGGGCACGATCAGGTTGTTCGTCAGGTTCACCGTATCCTGGTCGGTCCAGGCCAGCGCCGCCGTCTGGCAGCTCGTGGTGCGCATGATGTCGGCCGCGGCCATCATCCGGCTCATGGGAATGCCCGTGTGGATGTGCGCGTCCGTGTAATAGACATACTGGGCGGGGTCCATCTGCGCCCAGATGCGGATCAGGCGCATCGCGTTGGCGCGGTAGGTTTCGTCGCCCGTCACGTAGTACAGGATGGCCTGCGTATAGGCACTCAGGGAGTCCGCGATGAACTTGGATTCCACGCCCTGGCTGTTGAACGCGACCACCGCCGGCCGGGTCGGGTCGGCGCCGCTCTGGTTCTTCGACGCCACCGTCTTCGACGCGGCGCCGGACAGCAGCATCATGTTGAAGTACGTGTTCCAGGGCTCCTTCTGCGCCTGCACCGCGGCACGCATGTTCTCCAGAACGTCCCTGGTGACGCCCACGCCGGGATGCTTGAACCCGTTCGCGTCGACGAATTCGTTGATGGTGGGCTGGTAGTTCGTGACGATCGTCTGGATCGTGTCGGCCGCGACGGCGTCGTGCGCGGCAGGCAGCAGGGTCGCGACGGCGAGCGACACCGCCAGCGCCGCTGCCCGCAACGCGGGCGTGCGGGTACGGAATTTACACATTGTAGTCTCCTGTTCGGTATTGTTTTTGCGGGATCCTCGACGACGTTTTTGTTATCGATACCCCTAACCGAGTCTAGCATGCGTAAACCGTCAGCAGACCTGCCATTCCGAAATATTTGTGATCGATACCAGAATCGGTATCAGTCCGGCACGACGGCCGTCGCCTCGATTTCCACCCGCGCGCGGTCCTCGATCAGCGCGCGCACTTCGACGGCCGTCATAGCGGGATAATGGGCGCCGATGACCTCGCGATACACGCCGCCGAGGGCGCTGCCGGCGGCCAGGTATTCGCGCTTGTCGACCACGTACCACGTCATGCGCACGATGTGCTCCGGCCGCGCGCCCGCCTCGCGCAGGACGTCCACGACGTTGCGCAGGGCCTGGCCGGCCTGCGCCGTGAAATCGTCGCTGTCGAACTGCCCGTCCGCGTTCCAGCCGATCATCCCGCTCACGAACACGAGGCGGCCGCGCGCCGCGATGCCGTTCGCGTACCCGCGCGGGCGCGGCCAGCCGGGTGGTTGGAGTATCTCCATGTTCACGCTTCCTTCGACTCGCGCAGCAGTTCGCGCGCGATGATCAGTTGCTGCACTTCGGTGGCGCCCTCGTAGATGCGCAACGCCCGGATCTCGCGGTACAGCCGCTCCGCCGGATGGCCGCTCGTGACGCCGAGGCCGCCGAACATCTGCACCGCCGCGTCGATCACCTGCTGCGCCGACTCGGTCGCCGCCATCTTCGCCATCGCCGCTTCCTTCGTCACCTTGCCGCCGCGGTCGCGTTCCCACGCCGCGCGGTAGGTCAGCAGCGCGCCCGCGTCGATGCTCAATGCCATCTGCGCGAGTTTCGCCTGCGTCAGCTGGAAATCGGCGAGCGTCTGGCCGAACATCGGCCGCTGCGTCGCATGGGCCAGCGCCTCGTCGAACGCGCGCCGCGCGAACCCGAGGGCGGCCGCCGCGACGGACGTGCGGAACACGTCCAGCGTCGCCATCGCGACCTTGAACCCCTGCCCCGCCGCACCGATGCGCTGCGCCGCGGGCACCCGGCACCCCTCGAATCGCAGTCGTGCCAGCGGGTGCGGTGCGATGACGGCGATGCGTTCCGCGATCGTAAAGCCCGGCGTATCGGCGTCGACGATGAACGCGCTGATGCCGCGCGCCCCCGGCCCCTCGCCCGTGCGCGCGAACACGACGTAGAAGTCCGCGATGCCGCCGTTGGAGATCCACGTCTTGTCGCCGTCGAGGACATACGCGTCGCCGTCCGCCCGCGCCGCGCAACGCATGGCGGCGACGTCGGAACCGGCGTCCGGCTCGGACAGCGCGAACGCCGCGATCGCCGCACCGCGGGCCACGCGCGGCAGATAGCGCTCGCGCTGGGCCTCGGTCCCGAACAGGCTGATCGCGCCCGAGCCCAGGCCTTGCATCGCGAACGCGAAGTCGGCGAGGCCGTTGTGGCGCGCCAGCGTCTCGCGGATCAGGCAGATGGCCCGCGTGTCGATGGGAGAACCGCCTGCGCCGATCGCGTGCCGCAGCCACCCGCCGTCGCCCAGCAGGCGCACGAGGCGCCGGCAGTCGGCGTCCACGTCGCCGCCGTGCAGGTCGCGCACGTGCGCGGCGGCCCACTCGTCAAGCGCCGCTTCCAGGTCGACGTGGCGCCCGTCGAAGAACGGCCACTCGAGATAACGTTTGTCGGCCATGTCAATCCCCTTCGAAGCGGGGCGCCGTCTTCGCCACGAATGCGTGATACGCCCGTTGAAAGTCGTTGGTCGCCATGCAGATCGCCTGCGCCTGCGCCTCGGCCTCGAGCGCTTCCGCGAGCCCCATCGACCACTCCTGCTGCAGCATCTTCTTGGTCATCGCATGCGCGAACGTCGGCCCTTCGGCGAGGCTCCGCGCCAGTGCCCGCGCCTCGCCCGGCACGTCGTCCGGCGCGCACAGGCGGCTATAAAAGCCCCAGCGCTCGCCCTCCTCGGCCGACATCGCCCGGCCCGTGTACAGCAGTTCCGCCGCCCGTCCCTGGCCGATGAGGCGCGGCAGGATCGAACAGGCGCCCATGTCGCAGCCGGCCAGGCCGACCTTGGTAAACAGGAACGCAGTGCGCGCGCGGGTGCTGGCGAGCCGCAGGTCGGACGCCATGGCGAGGATCGCGCCGGCCCCCGCGCATACGCCGTCGACGGCCGCCACGATGGGTTGCGGGCACGCCAGCATCGCTTTGACAAGGTCGCCCGTCATGCGCGTAAACGCGAGCAGGCCGGGCATGTCGAGTTGCGTGAGCGGCCCGATGATCTCGTGGACGTCGCCGCCGGAGCAGAAATTCCCGCCCGCGCCGGTGAGCACGACGGCCTTCACGTCGTCCGCGTACGCGAGCGCGCGGAACAGGTCGCGCAGCTCCGCATACGACTCGAACGTCAGCGGGTTCTTGCGCTCGGGGCGGCTCAGCGTGATGGTGGCCACGCCGCCGTCCGCCTCGTAGAGGAAATGTTCGGCGCGGTAGCCGGCCAGCTTCGTGCGGTGCATCGTCGTCTCCTAATCCTGGTCGTTCAGGTGCTTCTTCATCGTGTCCAGCAGCGCGATCAGGGTGGCCTTGTCCGCGCCCGCCACGTCGCGGAACAGGTCCGCCACCCAGCCTTCGTGCACGGCCGCCATCTCCACGAATACCGTGCGCCCGCGCGGCGTCAGCTTCAGCATGAACGCGCGCCCGTCCTGCGGGTCGGGCACGCGCACGACCAGTTCCTCGCGCTCGAGCTGGTCGGCGATGCCGGTGACGTTGCCGCCGGTGACCATCATCCGCTTCGACAGCTCGCCCATCCGCAAGCCCTCCGGATGGCGCTCCAGCTGCGCCATCAGGTCGAAGCGCGGCAACGTGATGCCGAACGTGGACCGCAGCCGGCTGCGGATCGTGTTTTCCACGCGCACGGTGCAGGACAGCAGGCGCACCCACAGCTTAAGGTCGAGCGGGGCGTCGTCGGACGGCGTCACATCACCTCCCCGCCGGCCACGGCGATGGCCTGGCCGTTCATCGCCGCGGCACCGGGCATGCACAGCCACGCGACGGCGTGCGCCACTTCGTCCGGCTGCACGAGCCGGCCCTGCGGATTGGCGGATGCCAGTTCCGCGCGCGCCTGGTCCGCGGTCCGCCCCGTCTTGCGTACGATGTTGGCGACGGCGTCCGCGACGATATCCGTGTCGGTAAAGCCCGGGCACACGGCGTTCACGGTGACGCCTTTATTGGCCACTTCCAGCGCCAGCGCGCGCGTGAGGCCGACGAGGCCATGCTTCGCCGCGCAGTACGCGGCCACGTAACGGTAACCCGTCAGGCCGGCTGTCGACGCCACATTCACGACGCGGCCCCATCCGCCGTCCAGCATGGCGGGCAGCGCGGCCTGGATGCAGTGGTATGCGCCGGTCAGGTTCACGTCCAGCATGCGCTGCCACAGCGCTGCGTCCGTGCGGCCGAACGGCGCCGATGCGGCCTGGCCCGCGTTGTTGACGAGGATGTCCACGGCACCCGCCCGCGCGAACGCGGCCGCCACGCCGTCCGCATCCGTCACGTCCACCATCTGCCAGGCCGTGTCGCCACCCAATTCCGCCGCCGCGGCTTCCAGCGCGCTGGCGTCGCGCGCCATCAACGTCACGCGTGCGCCCTGCGCCCGCAACGCGCGCGCGACCGCAAAGCCGATGCCCCGGCTGGCGCCCGTCACGACGGCATGTTTTCCTTGCAGCGTCTCCATCAACCCTCCTGCTTGCGTTCGCGTTCCAGGTTGCGCTCCAGCTGCGCCTTCCCGGCCAGGTACTGCTTCGGCCACGCAACCGCCGTGTAGCCGATCTTCGCCGCCTCCGCCAGCGTCCACGCGGGATTCGCCAGATGCGGCCGGCCCACCGCGCACAGGTCCGCGCGTCCGGCCGCGATGATGCTGTTCGCGTGATCGGCCTCGTGGATCGACCCGACGGCGATCGTCGGGATGCCCGCCTCGTTGCGGATGCGGTCCGCGAACGGCGTCTGATACATGCGGCCGAACAGGGGCCGTTCCTGCTTGCTCACCTGGCCCGACGAGCAGTCGATCATGTCGGCACCCGCGTCCTTGAACAGGCGCGCGATGTGCACGGCGTCGGCGGGCGTGATGCCACCGTCGACCCAGTCGTGCGCGGAGATGCGCACGCTCATCGGCTTCCCGGCCGGCCATACGGCCCGCATCGCCCGGAACACGCGCAGCGGATAGCGGCAGCGGTGTTCCAGGCTGCCGCCGTAGTCGTCCGTCCGGCGGTTCGTCAGCGGCGAGATGAACGACGACAGCAGGTAGCCGTGCGCGCAATGCAGTTCGAGCCAGTCGAATCCGGCCGCGTCGGCCGCCAGCGTGGCACGTACGAAGTCGCTTTCCACGCGCGCGAGATCGTCTTCCGTGGCGGCGCGCGCCACCTGCGAGATCCCCGGCAGGTACTGCTGTTCCGATGCCGCGATCAGGGGCCAGTTATGGTCAGGGAGCGGCTGGTCGATGCCGTCCCACATCGGCCGCGTGGAACCTTTCGGGCCGGCGTGGCCCAGCTGGATGCCGATGCGCGCGTCGGTCTGCCCATGCACGAAGTCCACGATGCGCTTCCATGCGGCCGTGTGTTCCGGCGCGTACATGCCCGGACACGCCGGCGTGATGCGGGCGTCGGCCGACACGCACGTCATTTCCGCCATCACGAGCGCCGCCCCGCCCAGCGCCCGCGCGCCCAGATGCACGAGGTGGTAGTCGCCGGGGACGCCGTCGACGGCCGAATACTGGGCCATCGGCGACACGACGATCCGGTTCTTCAGGAAGACGTCGCGCACGCGCAACGGCGTGAACATCGGCGGCATGCGGGTATTCTCCGGCATCGCCACGCCCGCCCGCGCGCACGCGCGCCGCGCGAACCAGTCCTCGACATGCGCGACGTAGCCGGGGTCGCGCAGGCGCAGGTTCTCGTGCGAGATGCGCTGGCTGCGCGTGAGCATCGAGTACGCGAACTGCTCGGCGTCCAGCGCACCGTAGCGCGCCACGTTCTCGAACCATTCCATCGAATTGCGCGCGGCCGACTGCAGCTTCAGCACTTCGACGGCGCGGCTCGCCTGGTACGCGTCCAGCGCGGCGCGCACGTCGCTGCCGTGTTCCCGCACACAGCGGGCAAGCTCGATCGCATCTTCCAGCGCCAGCTTGGTCCCGGAGCCGATCGAGAAGTGCGCCGTGTGCGCCGCGTCGCCCATCAGGACCACGGGGATGTTCCCGTTCCAGTGGACCCACCGCTCGCACACGATGCGGGGAAACGCGATCCAGATGGCGACCCCGCGCAAGTGGCTCGCGTTCGACAGCAGCGGATGCCCGTCCAGGTGTTCGGCGAACAGCCGCTCACAGAAGGCGATGCCCTCTTCCTGCGGCATGTCCGCGAGGCCCGCCCGGCGCCATACGTCCTCGGGGGTCTCGACGATGAACGTCGACGTGTCGCCGTCGAACTGGTAGATGTGGGCCTGGAACCAGCCGAACACCGTCTCCTTGAACACGAACGTGAACGCATCGAATTTCTTTTTCGTCCCAAGCCACACGAAGCGGCAGCGGCGCGTCTCGACGGACGGCTGGAACGTATCCGCATAGCGCGTCCGGATGCGGCTGTTGATCCCGTCGGCCGCGACGACGAGGTCGGCCCCGTAGCGCGCGGCGGCGGCCTGGTCGTCGCGCACGTCCGTCTCGAACACGAGTTCCACGCCCAGTTCCTCGCAGCGCTGCTGCAGAATATTGAGGAGCCGCTTGCGGCCGATGCCGCAGAACCCATGACCGCCGGACGTGATCCGCTCGCCCTTGAAGAAGACGTCGATGTCGTCCCAGTGGTTGAACGCCTGCAGGATGCTGCGGGCCGTCGGTTCGTCGGCCGCGACGAGGTTGCCGAGCGTCTGGTCGGAGAACACGACGCCCCATCCGAACGTGTCGTACGGGCGGTTGCGCTCGACGACGACGATACGGTGCGCCGGGTCCTGCTGCTTCATCAGCAGGGCGAAGTACAGGCCGGCGGGTCCGCCGCCGATGCAGACGATGTTCATGATAGCCGGAGTTTGTAGCGCTGCAGCTTGCCCGTCTCCGTGCGCGGCAGCTTGTCGGTGAAGCGCACGGCGCGCGGGTATTTGTACGGCGCGATCTGCGCCTTGACGAAGTCCTGCAGCAGGCGCGCCGTGTCCGGCGTCGGGTCGAACCCGGGCTTGAGCACGACGTGCGCCTCCACGATCTGGCCGCGCTCCTCGTCCGCCCGGCCCACGACGCCGCACTCGGCGACGGCCGGATGCCGCAGCAGCACCTCTTCCACCTCCGCACCGGCGATGTTGTAGCCGGCCGAGATGATCATGTCGTCCGTGCGCGAACGGTAGTAAAAATAGCCGTCGGCGTCCGTCTCGTAGCTGTCGCCCGTCAGGTTCCAGCCGTTCAGCACGTAGTCGCGCTGGCGCTCGTCGGCCAGGTAGCGGCAGCCCGTCGGGCCCTTGACGGCCAGCCGGCCGACCACGCCCGGGCCGACCGGCGCGCCGTCATCGTCGAGGATGCAGGCGCGGTAGCCGGGGACGGGCCTGCCGGTCGCGCCGGGCCGGATGTCCGCGCCGCTCGCCGAGATGAAGATGTGCAGCAGCTCCGTCGCGCCGATCCCGTCGACCAGGTCGATGCCGGTCGCCGTCTTCCAGCCTGCGCGCGTCGCCAGCGGCAGCGCCTCGCCCGCGGACACGCATTTGTGCAGCGAACGCAGGTCGTAGCGCGCGACGAGGGATGTCATCTGGCGGTAGAAGGTGGGCGCCGTGAAGCAGACGGTGGCGTTGTACCGCTCGATCGCGGCGAGCAGCCCTTCGGGCGTCGGCTTGTCGAGCAGGACGCCCGCCGCACCCGCGCGCAGCGGGAACAGCAGCAGCCCGCCCAGGCCGAACGTGAAGGCCAGCGGCGGCGTGCCGATGAAGACGTCGTCCGCGTGCGCGCCCAGCGTGTGCGGCGGGAAGCAGTCGCAGATCGCCAGGATGTCGCGGTGGAAGTGCATGGTGCCCTTCGGGACGCCGGTCGTGCCGGACGTGAAGGCGATCAGGCACACGTCGTCCGCCGCCGTGTCCACCGGTGCAAACGGCGCGTCGTGGCGGGCCATGCGCGCTTCCAGGCCGTCCGGGTCCTGGAAATACACGACGGGCGGACGATCCGGGACCTGATCGAGTTCGTCCGCCAGCGTCCGGGCACACAGCACGGCGTTCACCTTCCCCTTGTCGAGGATGATGCCGAGCTCGCGCGCCCTCAGCAGAGGCATGGTGGGCACGGCGACGAGGCCCGCCTTGAACACGGCGAGGATCGCGGCCGCCATCATGGGACAGTTGGCGCCGCGCAGCAGCACGCGGTTGCCGGGGACGAGGCCCAGGTCCGTGCGCAGCACGTGGGCGATGCGGTCGACGTGCTGTTTGAGGTTGGCGTACGTCCAGGTGATGGTGTCGGCCAGGATGGCGGTGCGGTCGCCGCGCCCGGCGTCGACGTGGCGGTCGAGCAGCTCCGCCACGCAGTTCAGCCGCGCGGGATACTGGAGCGCGGGCAGGTCGAACACGAGGTCCGGCCACAGGTCGACGGGCGGGAGGTGATCCCGCGCGAACGTGTCGACATGGGCCGAAGGACTTGACTCTGCAGCGGACAAGCTCGTCATGAAGCGCCCCCGGAGAAAAGATCGGTCTGGAACCGGGAGATACTTTAAGCCTAAAGTAATTCAGGACGCAAGCCGGGTTGCATAGACAAGCGCATACGGTGACAACCCTAGGGACAGATCGATGACGAACGTCTTCCCCAAGCGTCTTCATACATCAGATCGGAGAGCCGACGTCGCTCATCCCAGCCTTCCATTTCGAGCATGGGTGCCGGATAAAACGCTTCCACGTGACCGACGCACAGCACGGCGATCGGCATGCTGTCCGGCGGCATGCCGCACAGTTCACGCATGGTCTGCGGATCGAACAGGGAGACCCAGCCGACGCCGATCCCTTCGGCGCGTGCCGCAAGCCAGAAATTCTGAATCGCACACGCAGCCGAGGCCAGGTCCATTTGCGGCATGGTACGCCGGCCGAAGATATAGGGTTCACGCTTGTCCATCAGTCCGACCACCAGCACTTCGGCGCACTGCAGAATTCCCTCCACTTTCAACCGCATGAATTCGTCCGCGCGCTGACCGAGCGCGCGTGCGGTAAGCATGCGCTCGTCTTCGACATGCGCGTGGATCCTGGCGCGGCGCTCCCGGTCGGCGATCCGGATGAAGCGCCACGGTTGCATCAGTCCGACGCTGGGCGCATTGTGGGCCGCCGCGACAAACCGTTCGAGTTGCTCCGGATCGAGCGGCATGTCCAGGAAATGGCGCATGTCGCGCCGCTCGCGGATGGCCCGGTACACGCCGTCGACTTCAGCGGGCGGGAAAGCGTTCGCGTTCATGCATTGCATCCTTCGTCGCCATGTTGATGAAAGACGAGTTCCTGCACGCGCCGCCCATGGCACAGGTGCTCCTCGATGATCCGGTCCATGTTTTCCGGTGTGACGTTGTAGTACCAGGTACCGTCGGGCTGGACGCACATGATCGGGCCGCCTTTGCACGCGGCGAAACAGCTTACCCGGCTGCGCTTGACGCGCAGATCGCCCGCGGTCAGTCCCGCCTGTTTGAGCTTGTCGCCGAGGCTGTCGAACAATGCCTGGGCCTGGCCATCGGCCGCGCACCGCGGCCCCGTGCAAACCAGCAAGTGCCGGCGATACGCGCCGATGTGCGGCTTGCCGACGACCGGCTCATCGTACTTGCTCATGCTTCGCTTTCCTCCGTTATGTTGGCATCGGCATCCGCCGAAGGTTCTATCAGGTGACAATCGAGCAAGTATAATGTCTGCGTCTGGTGCCGCACGTGTGTTCACACGGACGGTTAAACGGGAAACACGTGGTTGCGCCGGTTCAGCCGGCAAACCAGGGTGTGCTGCCCCCGCAACGGTAAGCAAGCGTCGTCCCCGACGACAGACTGTCTCCACGCGCCACTGTGCCGCCGGCATGGGAAGGCGAGACGGCCAGCCTTGCCAGCCCGGATACCGGCCAGACAGGTGGCGCACGCAGTCAAACGCGCGCGTCGTTCGGTCGCGCTCACGGGGAAGTGGGCGCGATTGCAGCTTCAAACTCCACAATGAAAAATAAACTGATCTTCGGCATCGCCGGAGCGGTGTGCGCTTCCGCGCATGCCCTGGCGCAGGCTGACTCGCCCGCCACCGTACGCGTCACCGGCCACTACGACAACGGCGTCGGCACGTCGGACGCCGCCAGCGAAGGCAATGTCACCGCAGAACTCATCGCCAATCGTCCCGCGCTGCGGCCGGGCGAGATCCTCGAATTCGTGCCCGGCGTGATCGTGACGCAGCATAGCGGCGACGGCAAGGCGAACCAGTACTTCCTGCGCGGCTTCAACCTGGACCACGGCACCGATTTCGCCACGTTCGTCGACGGCATGCCCATCAACATGCGCACGCACACGCACGGCCAGGGCTATACGGACCTGAACTTCCTGATTCCCGAACTGGTCGGCAAGGTCCATTACCGCAAGGGTCCGTATTACGCGGACGAAGGCGATTTCGCATCGGCCGGCGCCGCCCACATGGCGTTCGTCGACCGGCTCGATGGGGGGCGCGCATCGGCCACCGTGGGCGAGCACGCGTATGTCCGCACCCTGCTCGCCGATTCGACGGCCGCCGCGGACGGCAACCTGCTGTATGCGCTGGAACTCGCGCACAACAACGGCCCCTGGGGCACGCCCGAGGCATTCCACAAATCGTCCGCGCTGTTGCGCTACAGCGCAGGCACGCGCGCCGGGCGCTTCAGCGTCACGGCCCTCGCCTACCGGGGCGCCTGGCATGCGACGAGCCAGATCCCGCTGCGCGCGGTCGCTGCGGGCGCCCTCGGCGCGTTCGGCGCCGTCGACCCGACGGACGGCGGCCACGCGTCCCGCTACAGCGTATCCGCCGAATGGCGCCGACGCGCCGCGGACACGCTGTGGGAAGGCCATGCGTACGTGATGCGCTCGGATCTCGCGCTGTACAACGACTTTACCTACTTCCTCGACGACCCGGTCCACGGCGACCAGTTCCTGCAGACGGAGCGCCGTACGATGACGGGCTTCGACCTGACCGGCACCCGGTTCGGCGAACTGGCCGGCCGGCGAATGGCCAACGCGGTTGGCGTGCAGGGCCGGTTCGACCGCATCGCCCCGCTCGGCCTGTATGCGACCGAACGCCAGCAGCTGCTGCGCACGATTGCCGAATCCGCCGTCTCCGAAGGCAGCATCGCACTGTGGTACCAGAACACCTTGCAATGGACCCCGTGGCTGCGGTCGATCGTCGGCGCGCGCTACGACCGGTATCGCTTCAGCGTCGGCAGTTCGATCCGGGAGAACGCCGGGACGGCCGGCGACCATGTCGTGTCGCCGAAGGTGTCGCTGGTGTTCGGCCCGTGGGCCAGGACGGAATGGTTCGCGAACTACGGCGAGGGCTTCCACAGCAATGACGCGCGCGGCACGACGGCAAAGGTGGCGGCAAAGGAGCGCGTGCCCGTCGACCCGGTGACACCGCTCGTCAAGACGCGCGGCGCCGAGATCGGCGTGCGCAGCGAGATCGTCCCGGGGCTACAAACATCGGCCGCGCTGTGGACGATGCGGTCCGGCTCCGAACTCGTGTTCTCCGGTGACGCCGGCGACACGGCCCCCAGCCGCGCCAGCAAGCGTTCCGGCATCGAGTGGAACAACCACTACATCGTCAACCGGTGGCTGCTGCTGGACCTCGACCTGGCAGCATCGCGCGCCCGTTACACGACGTTCGATCCGGCCGGCCTCCACGTGCCCGGCGCGCTCGGGAAGGTAGCCTCGTTCGGCGCCGCCGTGAACGACGTGGGACCGTGGTCGGGCGCGTTCCAGCTGCGCTACTTCGGCCCGCGCCCGCTGGTCGAAGACGACAGCGTCCGCTCGGCCGCCACGGCGGTGGGCTACCTGCGCGTGGGATACCGGATGGGGCGCCGCTGGCAATTGACGGCCGACGTGTTCAACGTGTTCGACCGGCGGGCGAGCGACGTGGACTATTACTACCCCTCGCGCCTGCCGGGCGAGCAGGCGCAGGGGGTCGACGCTATCCACTACCACCCGGTCGAACCGCGCACGGTGCGCCTGACCCTGCGCGCGACGTTGTAAACGTATCGCGCATGAGCACGTCCTGACATCCGATTCGATGTCAGGACGCTGGATCGCCGCGGGCCTCGATGACGACAGGCGGCAACGCCTGCGTCGCCTGTATTCGAGAACCGATGCGGCCGCCGCGTGTCACGTCCTAAGATAGGTTGACAGGATAACGGCCTTTTTCGTTACCCCGTA
>CAMLMV010000034.1 GCA_946481275.1 uncultured Massilia sp. | reverse complement strand
GTGCACTTCTGGGCCCTGATCTTCACCTACATGTGGGCCGGCCCGCACCACCTGCACTACACGGCGCTTCCTGACTGGACGCAGTCGATCGGCATGGTGTTCTCGCTGATCCTGCTGGCACCGTCGTGGGGCGGCATGATCAACGGGATCATGACCCTGTCCGGCGCGTGGCACAAGCTGCGCTCGGACCCCATCCTGAAATTCATGATCGTGTCGCTGTCGTTCTACGGCATGGCCACGTTCGAGGGGCCGATGATGTCCATTAAGACGATCAACTCGCTGTCGCACTACACGGACTGGGGCATCGCCCACGTGCACGGCGGCGCGCTGGGCTGGGTCGGTTTCATCACGATGGGTTCCCTGTACTACCTGATCCCGCGCCTCGCCGGCAGGAAGCAGATGGCCAGCATGGCCCTCGTCGACGCCCACTTCTGGCTCGGCACCATCGGCATCGTGCTGTACATCGCCGCGATGTGGATCGCCGGCGTGATGCAGGGCCTGATGTGGCGCGCCGTGAACCCGGACGGCACCCTGACCTACACCTTCGTCGAAGGCGTCAAGGCGACCTACCCGTACTACGTGATCCGCTTCGGCGGCGGCCTGATGTACCTGACCGGCATGTGCCTGATGGCGTACAACACGTGGCTGACGATGCGCGGCACGAAATCCGTCGACTCACGTATCCCCGCGCTGGTTTCGCATCGCAAGACGCATGCGGTCCCGGAACACGCCTGACACGAATCGACAGGAGCAAACCATGAAATTCACCCATGAGTGGATCGAGAAGAACCCCTGGCTGCTGATCGGCCTCGTGCTGGTCGTGATCTCGTTCGGTGGCCTCGTCGAGATCGTGCCGTTGTTCTTCCAGCATTCGACCACCGAACCCGTCGCCGGCCTGAAGCCGTATTCGCCGCTGCGCCTGGCCGGCCGCGACGTCTATATCCGCGAAGGCTGCTACAACTGCCACTCGCAGATGATCCGCCCGTTCCGCGCCGAGACGGAGCGCTACGGGCATTATTCGGTCGCGGGCGAATTCGTCTACGACCACCCGTTCCAGTGGGGCTCCAAGCGCACCGGCCCGGACCTGGCGCGCGTGGGCGGCCGCTACTCGGACGAGTGGCACCGCACCCACCTCGACAACCCGCGCGACGTCGTGCCGGAATCGAACATGCCCGGCTATCCGTGGCTCGCACAAGCGAAGCTGGACCCGCAATCCATCGTGCCGAAGATGCGTGCGATGCAGCGCCTGAACGTCCCGTACACGGAACAGGACATCGAGGACGCGCCCGCGCAGCTGGCGGACAAGACGGAGCAGGACGCGCTGGTCGCCTACCTGCAGGGTCTGGGCACGCAAATCAAATCGAGGAATTGAGATGGCCATCCAACATGTATTCGACGACGCGAGCCGCGTGATGACGGTCGTGAGTTTCACCACTTTCCTGGGCATCGTTGCCTGGACCTTCCTGCTGCGTAACGAGCGGGACTTCGCCGCCACGGCCGCGCTGCCCTTTGCCGACGAAGAGGTGGAGGACGACCATGTCTGACTTCACGAGCGGCTTCTGGAACTGGTACATCGCCCTGATCACGGTGCTGGGCATTGCCGGTTGCGCGATCCTCCTCTGGTCGCAGTCGCGCCACAAGGTGCGCCTGGACGAACACGGCCAGCCCGAAAAGACGACGGGCCACGTGTGGGACGGGGACCTGACGGAACTGAACACGCCAATGCCGCGCTGGTGGATGTTCATGTTCTACCTGACGATCCTGTTCGGCATCGGCTACCTGGTGCTGTATCCGGGCCTCGGCAGCCATGCGGGCCGCCTGGGCTGGCAATCGTCCGGCGCGTACAGGCAGGAACTGGCGAAGGCGGATGCCGACTACGGCCCGCTGTTCGCGCAATACCTCAAGCGCGACCTCAAGGACGTGGCGAGCGACCCGCAGGCCCACGCCATCGGCGAGCGCCTGTTCCTCACGTATTGCGCGCAATGCCACGGGTCCGACGCCCGCGGCAACAAGGGTTACCCGAACCTGACGGACAGCGACTGGCTGTACGGGGGAGAGCCCTCCGTGATCAAGGAAACGATCATGAAGGGCCGCAACGGCCAGATGCCGCCGATGGGCGCGGCGCTGGGCTCCGACAAGGACGTGGAGAACGTCGCGCACTACGTGATGAGTCTCTCCGGCGCGCCGGCCGACCCGATCAAGGTCGCCTTCGGCAAACCGAAGTTCGCCGCCTGCGCCGCGTGCCACGGCACGAACGCGCACGGCAACCCGATGCTCGGCGCGCCGAACCTGGCGGACAAGGTGTGGCTGTACGGCGGCAGCCCGGAGACGATCATGGAAACGATCCGCAAGGGCCGCAACAACACGATGCCCGCGTGGGGCGAATTCCTCGGCGAAGGCAAGGCGCACGTGCTGGCCGCCTACGTCTGGTCGCTGTCCAACACGCCGGACACTCCCCACGAGGTGGCGGCAAAATGAACGCGCGCGCGCCGAAGGAGGCGGTCATCAAGATGTACGCCAGGCGCGAGGACATCCATCCGCGCGTGGTGAACGGACCGTTCGCCACCCTGCGCCGGGCGTGCGTCTGGCTCACGCAGGCGCTGTTCTACGGCCTGCCGTGGCTGTCCATGCATGGCCGCCAGGCCGTGCTGTTCGACCTGGGCGCCCGTAAATTCCACCTGTTCGGCCTCGTGCTGTGGCCGCAGGATTTCATCTATCTCGCCGGCCTGCTGATCATCTGCGCCTACGGCCTGTTCCTCGTGACCGCGGTGGCGGGACGCGTGTGGTGCGGCTATGCCTGCCCGCAGACGGTCTACACGGAGATCTTCCTGTGGATCGAGCGCCGCATCGAAGGCGACCGCAGCGCGCGCATCCGCCTCGACCGCCAGCCGTGGACCCCGGAAAAGCTGGGCAAGCGGGGCGCCAAGCACCTGGCCTGGGGCGTCGTCGCCCTGTGGACGGGTTTTACCTTCGTCGGCTACTTCACGCCGATCCGCGCGCTCGGCGACGCGGTGGCGCACCTGGGCCCCGGTGCATGGGAAGCTTTCTGGATCCTGTTCTACGGCTTCGCCACGTACGGCAACGCGGGCTGGCTGCGCGAGCAGGTGTGCAAGTACATGTGCCCGTACGCCCGCTTCCAGGGCGCGATGTTCGACCGCGACACGCTGATCGTCAGCTACGATACGGCCCGCGGCGAACCGCGTGGCATGGCGCGCAACAGCGCTAAAGGTGACTGCATCGACTGCTCGCTGTGCGTGCAGGTCTGCCCGGTCGGCATCGACATCCGCGACGGCCTGCAGTACGAATGCATCGGCTGCGCCGCCTGCATCGACGCCTGTTCCGGCGTGATGGACAAGGTCGGGCGGCCGCGTGGCCTGATCCGCTATTCGACCGAGAATGCACTGGCCGGCGGCTGGAATGCGAAGCAGATCCGCGACCGCCTGCTGCGCCCGCGCACGATCGGCTACGGCCTCGTGTTCGTCCTGATGGCGGCCGGCATGAGCACGGCGCTGGCGTTGCGCACGCCGCTGAAGCTGGACGTGATCCGCGACCGCGGCTCCATGGGGCGCGAAGTCGAAGACGGCAAGATCGAGAACGTGTACCGCCTGCAGCTGATGAACACGGGCGAGCGCCCGCACCTGTTCCACATCGGCGTGTCCGGCATCCCGTCCGCCGCCATCGCCGACGAAGACCTCGTCGAACTGGACGGCGCCTCCGCGCGCGCCGTGCCCGTGCGCGTGCGCATCGACCACGGCGCTGCCCGCATGGGATCGAACGCGCTCACGTTCACCGTGACGGCGCGGGACGACCCTGAACTGCGCGTGACCGAGAAGGCTGTCTTCATCGTACCGCGCTGAACGTCGACAAGGATAGAACATGCACGCGACTCCGACTCCCTGGTACACCCACCGCTGGCCGTGGCTCCTGATGTTCGGCCCCGCCACCGTGCTGGTGGCCGGCGGCTACGTGGCGTGGCTGGCCGCAGGTCACCCGGACGCCCTCGTCGTCGACGACTACTACAAGCAGGGCAAGGCCATCAACCAGGACTTGCGCCGCGACCGCGCGGCCACGGCACTCGGGCTGTCGTTGCGGGCGGCGTACGACCCGCGCGCGGGCACGCTCGCCGGGCGGCTCGCGGGACAGGCGGCACCGTTCACGATCTACCTCGCGCATCCGACCCTGCCGCAGCGCGACTTGCGGCTGTTCGTGCGGCCCGCTGCGGACGGCTCGTTCAGCGTCGCGCTGCCGGATCTGGAACGGACGCACTGGCAGGTCGTCGTGGAGGGGGCGTTGCGCGACTGGCGGCTGGCGAAGGGGTGGGATGGCCTGCGGGCGCTGGAGATCGTGGCGGACAAGCCCTGAGCCGTCACAGCGCCTGGCCGAGACGCTGTTCCAGCTGGCCGCGGTAGGTCCGGCTGACCTTCGTCCGCCCGCCGTGCTTCAGCACGACGTCGAATTCGCCGTGCGACAGCGGTTCCAGGCGCACGATGCTTTCGATGTTGACGATGGCCGAGCGATGGATGCGCACGAAGTGGGCGGGATCCAGCTTGTCGGCCAGCGCATGGATCGGCGACCGGTACAGCAGCGCCTTCCCGCCGACGTACAGGTTGACGTACACGCCGACGGCTTCGATCCAGTCGATGTCGGTCGTCTTGACGATGTGCGTGGCGCCCGCGGTTTTCACGACCAGCCGGTCCCAGCGCGCCGGTTCTTCCACCGGACGGCGCTGTTCCAGCCGCGCGAGGATGCGCCGCATGGCGGCCTCGAAACGTTCGTCGCTGAAAGGCTTCAGCAGGTAATCGAGGGCGTCGGCCTCGAAGGCGCGGAGCGCATACCGGTCGTAGGCGGTGACGAAGACGGTGACGGGCATGCTGCCGGCACCGACGGCCGCGACCACGTCCAGGCCGGACGGTCCGGGCATCTGCATGTCCAGGAAAACGGCGTCGGGACGATGGTCGGCAATCATCCGCACGGCCGTCGCGCCGTCCCCGGCCTCGAGCACCTCGCCGACCCCGTCCACCCTGGCCAGCAGGTCGACGAGACGCCGCCGCGCCGGCGGTTCATCATCGACGACGAGTATCTTCAACGGACTGGCGGGCGGCATGCGCGGCATCTCCATGTTCAAGTCAGGGGCAGGACGATCGTCGCTTCGGTGCCGCCGGCGGCATGCGGCGCGATGGCGAACACGCTGGCGCCGGCGGGGTACATGGCCGCCAGCCGCTCGCGCGTCACGCTGATGCCCAGTCCCCGTGCGGCTTCCATTTTCCAGCCGGGCGGCAGGCCGACGCCGTCGTCGACCACGCGGATCTCGACCTGGTCGCCGACGCGCCGCGCCGACACGTCGACCTTGCCGCCGGACGCGCGGACCGCGATGCCGTGGCGGATCGCGTTTTCCACCAGCGGCTGCAGCAGCAGTGACGGGATGCGCGTGTGCGCCACGTCCGGCATGATGGACACCGTGACCGCCAGGCGTTCGGCAAAGCGCATCCGGTGCAGCGCGAAGTAATGCTCGAGGAACTCGACTTCGTCGGCCAGGCTGACTTCGCGCCGGTTCCGGGTGTCGAGCGTGAAGCGCAGCAGGTCGCCCAGGTGCTCGATCATCCGGCGCGCCACCCTGGGTTCGTGCTCGACGCAGGCGGAAATGCCGTTCAGCGCGTTGAACAGGAAGTGGGGATCGAGCTGGGTGCGCAGCGTGTTCAACTGGGCTTCGAGAAAGCCGCGCTCCAGGCGCTCGATCCGCAGCGCGTCGACGAGCACCCGCTTGTAGTATTTCAGGCCGGTCAACGCACCGATGATGATGCAGTACACGAGCATCGCCCAATAAAACCAGTCGAGCAGGCCCAGGGGCTGGCTCCAGGGATCCCAGTCGAGCAGGCCAAGCTGGCCTTCCACGGTCGCCGCCGTCACGACGTACAGGGCCGTCAGTGCCAGGCCGCACGCGGCATGGGCCGCCAGCAGGGGCAGGGGACGTTCGAACGCGGCGGCCAGGCGGTCGTGCACGCGCCTGATCAGCGGCGTCAGTGCACCCCACAGCCAGCAATTGATGGTGACGGACAGCAGGGCGCTGAAGCCGCCCCCGCGCAGGATGTACGGCAGCGCGAATACGCCGCCGGCGGCCGTCCAGGCCAGGAAAGTGACGAGGGTGCGTGCGCGGCGACGTTTCACGGGTTGATCATCGGCTGGTGGGCGTCCGTACGCCGGCGACGGCCGGCGCCCGTTCGATGGGCGCCGCAACCGTCCTGTAACAGCGGAATCCGGACTGTGACAAAGGCATTGTAAATATGTATTGCACTTTGGCATTCTACGACAAAAAAACGGAGACCTGATCCTATGCCCCCTGTGAAATCCCATTACGAAGCCCTCGACGGCCTGCGCGGTACGGCCGCGCTCTGCGTCCTCATGTTCCATTTCTGGGAAATGATGGTGCCCGACATCGCCCACAACCCGATGGGCCATGCTTTCCTGGCCGTCGATTTCTTTTTCGCGCTGTCCGGATTCGTCCTCGGCCACGCCTATGACGCGCGCCTGGCGCCGCATGCCGGCCCCCGCGAGGCGCTGACGCTCGCGGGCTTCTTCAAGCGCCGCCTGATCCGTTTGCACCCGATGACGCTGGCGGCGCTGGCGATCAGCGTGACGGTGTACCTGCTCGATCCGTTCGTCGGCGACACCCAGCGCATCGGCGAAAAAATCTCCCTCGCGGCATTCGCCGGCACGATCGCGCTCAGCGTGCTGCTGCTGCCGACGCCAAACGTGCCGAACAGCTTCGGCGAAACGCATTCGCTGAACGGCCCGTGCTGGACGCTGTTCCAGGAATACATCGCCAACGTCCTGTACGGCGTCTTCGGGTACAGGTTGACGCGCCGCCTGCACGTGGGCCTGTGCGTGCTGAGCGCGGCCGTGCTGCTGTGGACCGCGCACCATTTCAATGACCTGAGCCACGGCTGGGGATGGGCCGACTTCTGGGCCGCCCCGGTGCGTCTTGCCTGTCCGTTCCTGGCGGGGCTGCTGGTGTACCGCACGGGGTTCCGGCTGTCGGTGCCGCAACCGTTCGTCGTCCTGTCGCTCGTCCTGGTCGCGATTTTCGTGGCGCCCCAGATGGGCAGATACAACGGCCTGTTCGAAGCGGCCTGCGTGATCGTCGTGTTCCCGCTGGTCCTGGCCGCGGGAGCGGGCGTGACCCAAACCTTCGGCGCGACCGGCGCGCTATGCCGGTTCATGGGCGAATTGTCGTACCCCGTCTACGTCGTCCACTATGCGTTCGTCTACCTGTTCGCGCACTGGAACTGGAGCACGCATCCGGCGCCCATGCGGCTCGCGCTGGTGGCGGCCGGATCGCAGATCGGCATCGTGCTGCTGGCGTATGCGCTGCTGCGCTGGTTCGACCGGCCGGTGCGTGCGTGGCTGACCAGGAAGTATGCGGGGGCGGTTCACGCGCCTGCCGCGGTGGCTGAGGTAAACGCGTAACCCGGGCTCTCTTGCAGACTCATCCATGATAGATTGCCAGCGCCGGCTTACCGAGCCGGCGCCCCCCACTATCCATGGAAAAGAGAGAGATGCGACAACCCCGTCTTTACGCACCCGCCCGCACGGCCGCGGCGATCGCCACCCTGTTCGTTCCCCTCGTCCTCGGCACCGCCGCGCCACAAGCCGCGGCGGCTGCCACGGCCACCCAGGCTGTCAAGTCCAACGCCGTCTTCGACACCTGGTCCGACCGTTTCGCCGCGGACTGGGTGCGCGCCAACCCGCAGCTGGCCACGTCCACGCAATACTTCAATGGCGCCGAACAGGACGCGCTGGACCGCCAGCTCACGCCGTTGACGGCAGCGCACCGCAAGAAGATGATCGCGCTGGCGAAGGCCGGCGTCGCGCGCCTCGATCAATTCCTGGCTGGACCGCTGAGCGAAGAGCAGCGCACGTCCGCGTCCGTGATGCGCTGGAGCCTGGCCAACACGGTCGCCAGCGAGCCGTACGAGGATTACCAGTTCGTCTTCAACCAGTTCGGGGGCACGCAGGTCGGCCTCGTCAACTTCATGACGACGACACACCCGCTGCGCCGCGCGTCCGACGTGGCCAGCTACCTCGCGCGCCTGGACCAGGTGGCCACGCGCATGGACGAAGCCCTCGCGCGCGCCCGCGCCGCCACGGCGCGCGGCCTGATTCCACCGCGCTTCATCCTCGAGCGCGCGCAATACCAGGTCGACCTGTTCCTGAAACCGGCGGCGGACCAGAACGTCCTCGTGACGACGTTCGCCCAGCGCACGGAAAAGCTCGCGGACCTCAAGCCGGACGCACGCACGCAAGCGATCGCCGACGCCACCCGCATCGTCGATGCGAAGATCCGTCCCGCGTACCTGCGCGTGCAGGCGTACATGGCCGAGCTGCATCCGAAGACGAACGACACGGCCGGCATCTCGCGCCTGCCGAACGGCGCGGCCGCCTACCAGCAGGCGCTCAGGACGTACACGAGCACGAACCTGACGGCGGAAGAGATCCACGCGATCGGCTTGCGCGAAGTGGCGCGTATCGAGGCCGAAATGGACAGGCACCTGCGCGCCCTCGGCTACGCGGAAGGCGGCATCGAAGACCGCATGAAGCAGCTGGATGCGACGTTCCAGCCGAAGACGGAAGGCGACCCGCGCCAGGAACTGCTGCAGCGCTACGCGACCATCGTGGCGGATGCGGAAAAGCGCAGCGACGCGCTGTTCAACCTGAAGCCGCGCGCGCCCGTGGAGGTGCGCCGCGAACCGCCGCTGACGGAACCGTCGGCCGCGGCGCATTACTCGCTGCCGGCACCGGACGGCAGCCGTCCCGGGATCTTCTGGGTGCCCATGCGCGGTCCCACGTTCGACGTGATCCGCATGCGCAGCCTGTCGTACCACGAGGCCGTCCCGGGCCACCACTTCCAGCTCGCGATCCAGCAGGAGCGCACGGACCTGCCGAAGTTCCGCGCCCAGCGCATCTTCGGCGGCGGCAGCGCGCACAGCGAAGGGTGGGCGCTGTACGCGGAGCGTCTCGCGGTGGAGCAGGGCTGGTACGAGGGCGACGTCCCGGGCCTGCTGGGCGCCCTCGGCTCGGAACTGTTCCGCGCGCGCCGGCTCGTCGTCGACACGGGCCTGCACACGAAGGGCTGGACGCGGGAGCAGGCCATCGCCTACGGCATCGGCGCGCAGGAAGTGGAGCGCTACGTCGCCTGGCCGGGCCAGGCGTGCGCGTACATGATCGGCATGCTGCGCATCATCGACCTGCGCGAGCACGCGCAGAAGTCACTTGGATCAAAGTTCTCGCTGCCCGCATTCCACGGCGTCGTGCTGCGCAACGGCTCCGTGCCGCTGGACGTGCTGGGCGAGGTCGTCGAGCGCTGGATCAAGGCGCAGAAACTGGTCGCGTGATCAGAAGTTGTGGCGCATGCCGAGCACGTACGCCTCGAGCGTCGCGCCCGGCGCCGCGCCCAGGCCGTTGATGGCAAAGTCGTAGACACCGTTCGCACGGTTGTCGAGACGGGTGGTGAACGCGTACAGGCTGCTGCGCTTGCTCAGCGTGTAGTCGTAGCCAAGCGTCGCGTGCGTGGCGCCCGTGCCCGCGCCGGCGCGCACGAAGCCGATGCGCGTGCCGGCCGGCCCGCTCGCGTCGCCCGCGCGCGCGATGCCGATGCGGATGCCGTGCGGTCCCATCTGGTGCGACACGGACAGGTACACGGCATTGCGCGCCAGTTCGCCGGCCCCCGTCCCGTATTTCAACCGTTCGGCGACGACGGCGATGCGCGTCTGCGTGAACTGGTAGGCGAGGGCGGCCTTCGCGCCCGTGTCGTTCAGCCCCGGTCCCTGGTAGTCGTGGTGGCGCTCGCCGGCCAGCACGGCATACCATGGGCCCCGTTCATAGATCGCGGCGGCCGACGTGAGCGACGGCTTCGCGCCGTTCGCCGGCTTTTCTTCGTTCAGGCCGTGCGTGACCCGCAGCGACAGGCCGTGCCAGGACGGGCTCCAGTAATGGACCGAGTTGGACTGGCGCCGGTCGAACGACGAGGTGTCGCTGACGTTGCTCGCGTCCGCGGCGGAACCGTTGCCCATGATGCTCATGTAGCCGGCCGTCGTCGGATAGAACGGGTCGAGGCCGGACGTGGCGCTGTTGTAGGCCGTCGTCCAGTGGCCCGCGAACAGCGTGCCCCAGGTGCCGGCGAGGCCCACGCGGGTGTCGCGCGCGGCGAGGGCGCCGGCGCCCGTGTCGGGCGACAGCGTGCCTTCGACCTGGAAGATGGCTTTCAGGCCGCCGCCCAGGTCTTCGCCGCCGCGGAAGCCCAGCACGGAGCGGTTGTTCGCGAGGCGCGTGAGGCCGGGGCCGGAGGACGGCGCCGCGTGTTCGAGGGCGACGTTGAGGCGGCCGTAGATCTGTACGGCGCCGTCCTGGGCGTGGGCGGCGGTGGCCAGCAGCAGGCCGGCGAGGGGAATGAATCTGGAATGCATGGACGATCTCCTTCGCCCGCATTGTCGGCGCGGGACCGGAGACCGTGAACTATCGAAAGGTCAGGCCATCGGGCTGCACTGCTCCGTCCCGGCCGCCATCGCCTTCAGCCGCGCCGGTTCGAGAAGCACGACCTCGCGCTTGTCGACCTGCACGAGCCCCAGCTTTTTAAAACGGGACAGCAGGCGGCTGATGCTTTCGATGGTCAGGCCCAGGTAGTTGCCGATGTCTTCGCGCGACATGCGCAGCTGGAAGCGCGTGGACGAATAGCCGCGCGCCGCGTAGCGTGCGGACAGGTTGATCAGGAAGACGGCGAAACGCTGCTCTGCGCGCATGTTCCCCAGCAGGAGCATGACGTTCTGCTCGCGCGTGATTTCCTGGCTCATGATGCGGTGGAAGTGGCGCAGCAGCGCCGGCACCTGGCCGAACAGGTCCTGCAGGTGCGCGAACGGGATCTCGCACACTTCGCTGTCTTCCAGCGCGACGGCGTCGCAGTGGTGGCGGTCCGCGCTGATGGCGTCCATGCCGAGCAGCTCGCCGGCCATCTGGAAGCCCGTGATCTGCGCCTCGCCGGCCGCGTTGATCTGGTACGTCTTGAAGTGGCCGAAGCGCACGGCGTACAGGTTGCGGAACGGCTCGCCCATCTTGTACAGCGGCTCGTCGCGCTCCAGGCGGCGGCGCTTGCCGATGATCTGGTCCAGGCGGTCGATGTCCGCATCCTCCAGGCCCATCGGCAGGCACAGCTGGTGCATGCTGCAAGCCGAACAACTGATCTTGAGTGCGTTAACGTTGACGGGAGTTGGCGGTATGGTATCAGCGGCAATCATGGCATGGACCTTCAGGTGATGTTCCGATTATAGACGTAAGCCCCTACGGCAAGTAGGGAAATTGTCCTTGTTGATGTCCTGGCCGACGAAATGTCGCGTCCACGTCAAGCGTGCGCGCCTTCGCATTGTCAAGGATTACACTTCCCATGAATATTTGCCAACGGGAGAACCATGTCGGCCGAACAGCGTTCCGCTTCACCCAATTTGCATGACGTCGAGGCCCCGTCATTGGCCGGCGAAGACCAGGCCCGGGCCGATTTCTACGCGCTGTTCGCACGCCTGCTGCTGGCCCCGCCCGATGCCGCACTGCTCGCCGCACTGGCCGCGGCCGAACCGATCGCGGCCGTCGGCGAATTCGCCCTCGAGGACGCGTGGCTGAAGCTGACCCAGGCCGCGACCGTCGTCGATGCGTCCGCCGCGGCCGATGAATTTTCGGCCATGTTCATCAGCACCGGCACGCCGCCGCTCAATCCTTACGGATCCTTCTACATCACGGGCCACCTGAACGATGCGCCGCTGGCCGACCTGCGCCACGACCTCGCGCGCCTGCGCCTTTCCCGCGCGCCCGGCGTGGGCGAATTCGAGGACCACCTGGGCACGTTGTGCGAGACGATGCGCGTGCTGATCCAGGGCGGACCCGGCATGCCGCCGCGCGGGCTCGCCGTGCAAAAAGCCTTTTTCGAAACGCATGTCCGGCCCTGGTACGCGGCCTGCCTGGCCGACATCGCGAACAGCCCGGACGCGAATTTCTACCGGGTCGTGGCGGGCGTCGTCGACGCCTTCCTGTCGATCGAAGCGCAGGCGTTCGCCGTGCTCGATGCCACCGACCCGATTGCAGCCTGAGGGGACCACCATGGACAAAGACAAGCAACCCGATCCGACCCGCCGCAGCCTGTTGAAGGCCGCGCCGCTGGGCGCACTGGCCGTCGCCGCGGCCGCGCGTGCGCGTGCGCCGGAACCGCAGCCCGAGCCCGCTCCGGCCGCACCGCAAAAGGCGCAGGGCTATCACGAGACGGAACACATCCGGCGTTACTACCGCACTGCGGCATACTGGTAGAAGGAGATCGCGACCATGACCCTGGTGAAGACATCACGCGACAGCGGACTGAAACGGCGCCGCTTCCTCGTCGGCGCGGGCGTGACGGCCGGCGCGGGCGCCCTTGCGCGCCACCTGCCGCTGAACGTGATCCAGCCCGCGACCGCGGCGGACCCCGTCCCGGCAAAGCCGAACACGGAGGTCAAGCACACCGTGTGCAGCCACTGCTCGGTGGGCTGCTCGGTGGAGGCCGTCGTCAGCAATGGCGTGTGGGTCCGCCAGGAAGCGGCGTTCGATTCCCCGATCAACATGGGGGCGCACTGCGCGAAGGGCGCCTCGGTGCGCGAGCACGGCTTCGGCGAGCACCGCCTGCGCTATCCGATGAAGCTCGTGAACGGCAAGTACGAGCGCATCTCGTGGGACCAGGCCGTGGGCGAGATCGGCGACCGCCTGCTGAAACTGCGCGAGCAGTCCGGGCCGGATGCGCTGATGGTCATCGGGAGCTCGAAGCACAACAACGAACAGTCGTATTTGCTGCGCAAATGGGTGTCCATGTGGGGTTCCAACAATTGCGACCACCAGGCCCGGATCTGCCACTCGACCACGGTGGCGGGCGTCGCCCAGACCTACGGGTATGGCGCGATGACGAACTCGTTCAACGACCTCCACTACAGCAAGGCCGTGCTGTTCATCGGTTCGAACCCGGCCGAGGCGCACCCGATCTCGATGCTGCACTTCCTGCATGCGAAGGAGCTGGGCGCGAAGATGATCGTCGTCGACCCGCGCTTCACCCGCACGGCGCGCTTCGCCCACCACTACGTGCGCATCCGTCCCGGCACGGACATCGCGTTCGTGTGGGGCATGCTGTGGCACATCTTTAACAACGGCTGGGAAGACAAGGCATTCATCGCCGCGCGCACGTACGGCATGGACGACGTGCGCAAGGAAGTGGCCAAGTGGACGCCCGATAAAGTCAGCGACGTGACGGGCGTGCCGGAAGCGTCGGTGCGCATGGCGGCCGAGATGCTGGCGACGAACCGGCCGTCGTCCGTCGTCTGGTGCATGGGCATCACGCAGCACCACGTGGGGACGGCGAACGTGCGCGCGCTGTCGATCCTGCAGCTCGCGCTGGGGAACATCGGCGTGCAGGGCGGCGGCGCCAACATCTACCGCGGCCACGACAACGTGCAGGGTGCGACGGACGTCGGCCCGAACGGCGATTCGCTGCCCGGCTATTACGGCATCGCGGAAGGCGCGTGGAAGCACTTCGCCACCGTGTGGGGCGTCGATTACGACTGGATCAAGTCGCGCTTCGGCTCGAAGGAGCTGATGGAAAAGCCGGGCATCACGGTGTCGCGCTGGTTCGACGCGGTCCTCGAGGATAACCAGTATGTCGACCAGCCGACCAACCTGCGCGCCGTGTTCTACTGGGGCCACGCACCGAACAGCCAGACGCGCCTGCCGGACATGAAGGCCGCGATGCAGAAGCTGGACTTCATGGTCGTCATCGACCCGTATCCCAGCATGACGGCAGCGATGCATGGCCGGACCGACGGCGTCTACCTGCTGCCGGCCGCGTCGCAGTTCGAGACGCAGGGTTCCGTCACGGCGTCGAACCGGTCCATTCAATGGCGCGAGCGCGTGATCCAGCCGCTGTTCGAGTGCAAGACGGACCACGAGATCATGTACCTGTTCGCGCGCAAGCTGGGCTTCGGCGAACAGCTCGTCAAGAACATCAAGGTCGTCAACAACGAGCCGGTCATCGAGGACATCCTCCGCGAGATCAACCGTTCGTGCTGGACTATCGGCTACACGGGCTGTTCGCCGGAGCGCCTGAAGCTGCACATGGAGCACAAGCGCGACTTCAATCCGACCACGATGCGCGCCGAGTCCGGCCCGTGCAAGGGCGATTACTACGGCTTGCCGTGGCCGTGCTGGGGCACGCCGGAGATGAAGCACCCGGGCACGCCGATCCTGTACGACCTGCACAAGAGCGTGGCCGAGGGCGGCCTGCCGTTCCGCGCCAACTGGGGCGTGGAGCACAACGGCGAGCCCCTGCTGGCGGCGGATGGCTCGTTCTCGAAGGACAGCGAGATCGACACCGGCTACCCCGAGTTCGACCATGTGTTCCTGAAAAAGCTGGGCTGGTGGGCCGAGCTGACGCCGGAAGAACAGGTGCAGGCCGAGGGCAAGAATTGGAAGACGGACCTGTCGGGCGGGATCATCCGCGTCGCCATCGCCCACGGCTGCGCGCCGTACGGCAACGCGCGCGCCCGCTGCAACGTGTGGAACTTCCCGGACCCGGTGCCGACGCACCGCGAACCGCTCGTCACGCCGCGCCGCGACCTCGTCGCGAAGTACCCGACGTACGACGACAAGGCCGCGTTCTGGCGCCTGCCGACGCTCTATAAATCCGTGCAGGCGGTCGACTTCTCGAAGGACTACCCGCTGATCATGACGTCGGGCCGCCTCGTCGAGTACGAGGGCGGCGGCGAGGAGACGCGCTCGAATCCGTGGCTGGCCGAACTGCAGCAGAACATGTTCTGCGAAGTGAATCCGGAAGACGCGGCGCAGATCGGCGTGAAGCTGGGCGAATTCATGTGGGTCGAGACGCCGACCGGCGCGCGCCTGAAGCTGATGGCGATGGTGACGCCGCGCGTGCCCGTGGGCCTCGTGTGGATGCCGTTCCACTTCGGCGGCTGGTGGATGGGCGAGGACCTCGAAAAACATTATCCGGACGGCGGCGCGCCCGCGGTGCGCGGCGAGGCCGTGAACACCGGGTGGACGTACGGTTACGACGCCGTGACGATGATGCAGGAAACGAAAGTGTCGCTGTGCCGGCTGGTGCGGGCGTGAGGAGATCGATATGGCCAGAATGAAGTTCATCTGCGACACGGAGCGCTGCATCGACTGCAACGGCTGCGTGACCGCCTGCAAGAACGAAAACGAGACCCCGTGGGGCGTGAACCGCCGCCGCGTCGTCACCATCAACGACGGCGTGCCGGGCGAGCGCTCGATCTCCGTCGCGTGCATGCACTGCAGCGACGCGCCGTGCCTGGCCGTCTGCCCCGTCAACTGCATCTATCACACGGAAGACGGCATCGTCCTGCACGACAAGGACCAGTGCATCGGCTGCGGCTACTGCTATTACGCGTGCCCGTTCGGTGCGCCGCAGTTCCCCGCGACGGGCCTGTTCAACCACCGCGGCAAGATGGACAAGTGCACGTTCTGCTCCGGCGGTCCGGAGCCCGATACGTCCGAGGCCGAGTTCAAGAAGTATGGCCGCAACCGCATCGCCGAGGGCAAGCTGCCCGCATGCGCGGAAATGTGCGGCACGAAGGCGCTGATCGGCGGCGACGCGACCGTCATCGCCGACATCTACCGCCAGCGCGTGGAGACGCGCGGCTATGGTCCGGAACTGTGGGGCTGGAAGATCGCGTACGGCAAGCCGAAACGCGGCGGCGAGATCAAGGCGAAGGGCGACGGTCCGCGCGAAAACCAGAACCTCAAGGATTCGCAGAACGACGAGGGGAGGCTGCCGACATGAAGCGCATTCTCATCCTCTGCCTGCCCTTGACCCTGCTCGCGGGGTGCCTCGAAGTCGACCAGCATCCGAACTGGGTGCACGGCATGTACGCCGGGAAGAAGGACGACCGGCCGTTCTTGCGCCACTTCCACAACGACAAGCTGTCGTGGTGGGGCACGATCAGCAACCGCAACATGCACCAGAACGAGTACAACCGGGCCAACCCGTAACAGGAGCCGACCATGTCAATCACTCTACGATCATTGTTGTCGTTGTTCCTGTCGCTGTGGCTGGCCGGCGTGGTACACGCGGGCGTGCCGAGCAACCGCGCCGAGCCGGCGTATGCCGAGGAACAGACGATCCTGCAGGCCGAAAAGGATTCGCGCTCGCCCGAGCCGGGACTGGGCTCGAAGGCGTCCGGCCGCGTGCACATGGACCGTCACTACCTGGGCCAGTACGGCAGCACGGAAGGCACCGTCATCGTGCAGCGGGGCGGCAACCAGTGGCGTATCTGGCGCAACGGGCCGATCGCGACCGCAATGGGCACCATCCTCGTCGTCGTGCTCGTCGCGATTTTCTTCTTCTACCGCGCCATCGGTCCCGCGCGCGTCGAGGAGGCCGATACGGGCCGGCGCATCCGCCGCTTCACGAGCTGGGAGCGCAACGTGCACTGGGCGACGGCGATCAGCTTCATCATCCTCGCCGTGACGGGCCTCGTCATCATGTTCGGCAAGAAGCTCCTGATCCCGCTCGTCGGTCACGACGTGTTCGCGGGACTGGCCTACATCTTCAAGTACCTGCACAACTTCGTGGGCCCGCTGTTCATCGTGTGCTCCGTGCTGATGTTCTTTACTTTCCTGCGCCGGAACTTCTTCCGCCGCATCGACTGGCAGTGGATCAAGCAGGGCGGCGGCCTCGTCTCGCACAAGCACGTGCCGGCGGGGTTCTTCAACGCCGGCGAAAAGTCGTGGTTCTGGCTGGGCGTGACCCTGCTGGGCCTCGTGATGTCGGTCAGCGGCCTGATCCTCGACTTCGTCACGTTCGGCCAGACGCGCTACGTGATGCAGGTCGCGAACTACCTGCACATCGCCGGCGCCACGTTCTACATCGCGGCCGCGATGGGCCACATCTACATCGGCACGTGGGGCACGCCGGGCGCGTACGAGGCGATGCGCCACGGGACCGTGGACGAATCGTGGGCCAAGGCGCACCACGCCGTGTGGTACGACGAAGTGAAGGCGGGCGTGGAACCGGGCACGTTCGACGACCGCGTGCCGCCCGACCAGCGGCCGCCGGCCGGCGGCCCGCCGCCGCGGCCCGCGCATTGAGGAGCGGTTGATGAAAGCGGCGATCACATTCATGGCAGCGCTGGCGCTGCTGGCCGGCTGCAAGCAGCATGGCGACGAAGCCCAGCGCCAGACGAAATTCCCCGGCATGGTGACGGCCGGCGGCGGCACGAGCGGCCAGGTGATGGCCGCGAACGGCGGGTCGAAGACGGACGCCGTTTATGCGGGCGGCACGCCGGGCATCGCGGGCGGCAGCGGCGGCAATACGGCCGGCGCCGCGACGGGCGGCACGGTGCGCGAGACGGGCCAGGGCCCCAGCCAGGGCGTCACGCGGCCCAGCGGTCCCGGCACGCTCGACACCACGGAGGCGCAGCCCGGCGACCACGGCAAGCCGGCCGCGCCGCCGCCGGCCGAACAGGGGCCGCTGCCGGGGGCCGTCAACCGCGACCCGGGCCATTCGGCGGCGCCGGGACGATGAAAGGACTCCCGATGAAGCACATGACCAGGCTCGCGGCGCTCGCGCTGGCGCTGGCCGCGGCGACGGCCCAGGCCGCGCTGCCGCCGCCGACCCCCGCCCAGCAGGAAGCCGCCGCCGCGAAGAAGGCCGCGGCGGATGCGCAGGCGGCCAAGGACAAGGCGTTGCTCGCGGCATCGATGGATGCGATTTCGGCCCGCTGGCGCAGCCGCGCATCGGCCCAGGGCTGGAAGACGCATGCGCCGGTCGCGATCGCCGCGGCCGCGCCGGCACAGGCAGCCGCGCCTGCCGGACAACCGGAAGGCAAGCTGACGCCGGCCGGCGCCGCCGCGCCCATCAAGAGCGAAAAACTGGGCACGGCGCCGCCCAGCGCGGACGTGAAAGCCGGCCCCACGAAGGCCGAGCCGGCGGGCACGAAGCCGACCGTCCAGAAAGGTACGCCGAAGGTGGACAACCGATGAAGATGGGATCCATGCCGATCGCCGTGCTGATGCAGCGGCGCACGCTCCGGCACCGCTGGGCCGACGAGGCCTGGGAAGCCGTCGGCGTCGTGCCCGACCGTGGCGACCTGGCGCCGCTGCAGGTGCTGAGCCAGACGCCCGAGCGCGACTACTACCTCGTCTCCGGCCTCGAACTGGAGCTCTACCCGGACGAGAACGAAGGCTATTACGAGAACTGCGTGGCGCCCGAATCGAAGGTCTTCGTGCTGTGGCGCATGGAGAACGGCCGCGCGATGCCCGTGCGCGCGTCGGTCAGCTACGTCGAGGGCACGCGCATGTTCGACTCGGGCGAGAACGCCGATGGCGTGACGATGCCGGCCGAGATCTATGCGTGGCTCGCGGGCTACCTGCGCGAGCACTATCAACCGAAGCCGCGCCGCGGGCGCCAGCACGGATGACAGACGAAGGCTTCCTGCGCCGCTGGGCGCGCCGCAAGACGGAAGCGCGATCGGGGACCGAGCCGCTGCCGGAGACGGTTGCGCCGGTGGCGGACCTGCCGGTTCCCGTCGCGGAAGCGCCCGTGGCGGCGCCGGCCGGGGCGCCGCTGCCGACGATGGACGACGTCGCCCGGCTCACGAGCGATTCCGATTTCTCCGGCTTCGTCGCGCGCGGCGTCGACGCGGCCGTGCGCCGGACGGCGCTGAAAAAACTGTTCGCCGACCCGCACTTCAACACGATGGACCGGCTCGACGTCTACATCGACGACTACACGAAACCGAGCCCCGTGTCCGAGGCGATGCTTGCGTCGCTGGAGCATGCAAAGAACGCGTTACGGCGCGCCGTCGAGACGCTCGACGAGCCGCCGGCCGCAGAAGATGTGCCGGAAGATACCGATAAAACCACCTGAAACCGAGACAGCATGAATATCCGTTTGATCGAAGGGCAGGGCATCCCCCTCGACCCCGCCCAGGACGACCGCGACCGCGTCGCCCGCCGCGCCGCGCTGGCTGCGCTGGCGGAGTTACCCGCACCCGACGCGCTCGACACGGTCGGCTACAAATCCGCCGGCCACACGCTCGTCATCGGCACCCGCGCCGACGCGCTGCCCTGGGCCGAGCGCCTGGCCGCCGCGCTGCCCGTCACCGTGCTGCTGCTGGACGACGACGGCGCCGACAAGGCGCTGCGCCTGTTTCCCGTGTTCCCTGCCCGTGCACTCGTCGTGACGGGCTGGCTCGGCGCGTTCGACGCGACGTGGCAAACGCCCGGGGCGGCACCCGAACACGCGCGCTTCGACCTCGTGCTCGACCTGGGTGCGGCACCGCAGATCGCCACGCACCAGCGCCCGCACGGCTATTACGCGCCGGGGCTGGAGCCGGGCGCGCGCCAGGCCGCCGTCGACGCGCTCGTCGACATGGTCGGCGAATTCGAGAAACCGAAATACTTCGCGTACAAGGAACGCCTGTGCGCCCACGGCCGCAACCGCCGGAGCGGCTGCAATGCGTGCATCGAGATCTGCTCGGCGGGCGCGATCTCGGGCGCGGGCGACCTGGTCGCCGTGAACCCTTATCTGTGCGCGGGCTGCGGCGCGTGCACGACCGTCTGTCCGACGGGGGCGCTGGGCTATGTCTACCCGAGCGCGGCGCACACGGGCATGCGCATCAAGGCCGCGCTGAACGCCTATGCGCAGGCGGGCGGGCGCGAGCCCGTGCTGCTCGTCCACGGCCTGGAGGGCGCGGCGCTGCTGGATGCGGTCGACGTCCCCGGTCGCGTGTTGCCGCTCGGCGTGCACCATACGGCATCGACCGGGATCGACATCTGGCTCGCGGCGCTGGCATGGGGCGCGGCCGGCGTCACCGTGCTGATGACGGACGCGGAGGCGCCGCAGTACGCGGCCGCGCTGGACGAGCAGATGACGGTCGCGCAGACCATCATGACGGGCCTCGGCTACGCGGGCGCGCACATGCAGCTGCTGCGTGTGACCGGGCCGGACGACCTGGCGCGGGCCCTGCCGCGCGCGCCGCGCGGCGACGTGCCGGCGCGGCGGGCCGGCTTCAACGTGGCGGCCGATAAACGCAACACGCTCGACTACGCGCTCGACCATCTGCTGCGCGAGGCGCCGCAGCAGGTCGAGGAGATCGCGCTGCCCGTGGGGAGTCCGTTCGGGATGCTCGATGTCGACGCGGGCAAGTGCAGCCTGTGCATGGCGTGCGTGGGCGCGTGCCCGGCGTCGGCGCTGCAGGATGGGCAGAATGCGCCGCAGCTGCGTTTCATCGAAAAGAACTGCGTGCAGTGCGGGCTGTGCGCGGATACGTGTCCGGAAGATGCGATCCGGCTGGTGCCGCGGCTGTCGTTCCGCGACACGCGCAAGCAGCCCGTCGTGCTGAACGAGACGCAGCCGTTCCACTGCATCCGCTGCAACAAGGCGTTCGGCACGCTGCGCATGGTCGAGAGCATGCTGGCGCGCCTCGCCGGCCATCCCGCGTTCGCGGGGCACCTCGACCGCATGCGCATGTGCGGCGACTGCCGCGTGATCGACATGATGACGCCGGCCGACGAGCAGACCGTCCACCAGGCACAGGAGCTGCGCCGGCGCTAGCGTCCGTGGCACAATGGCCACGGGCCGCAACACGACATCGACACGGGCGCCCACGAGGTGCCCGTGTCGCATAAAACAAGGAGACGAACGAATGGCATCCCCGTACGAGCGCTTCATCCGCGCGCGCGACTTCCTGCACCAGCACCGCACCGACTACGCGACCGCCTACCGCGATTACCGGCCGCCCGAGCTCGACGAATTCAACTGGGCGCTCGACTATTTCGACACGCAGGCGCAGGGCAACGCCACGCCCGCGCTGTGGGTCGTGGAACAAGACGGCAGCGAACGCAAGATCAGCTTCGCCGACATGGCGGCACGCTCAAGCCAGGTCGCGAACTGGCTGCGCGATGGCGGCGTGCGGCGCGGCGACCGTGTCCTGCTGATGCTGCCGAACCGCATCGAGCTGTGGGAGATCATGCTGGCGGGGATCAAGCTGGGCGCCGTGCTCGTGCCGACGACCATGCTCGTGTCCAGCAACGACTTGCAGGATCGTCTGGAGCGGGGCCGCGTGCGGCACGTGATCGCGCTGGCGTCCGAGACGCACAAATTCGCGGAGCTCACCGGGGACTTCACGCGCATCGCGGTGGGCGGCGGTGTCGCCGGATGGCGTGAATATGCGGACAGCGCGACGGCGGCACAACACTTCGTACCGGACGGCGTCACGCGCGCCACCGATCCGCTGCTGCTGTACTTCACGTCGGGCACGACGGCGAAGCCGAAGCTCGTGCTGCACAGCCACCAGAGCTATCCGGTCGGCCATCTGTCGACGATGTACTGGATCGGGCTGCGCCCGGGCGACGTCCACTGGAACATCAGCTCGCCCGGCTGGGCCAAGCACGCGTGGAGCTGTTTCTTCGCGCCGTGGAATGCGGGGGCCACCGTGTTCGTCTACAACTACGAACGCTTTTCCGCGCGCGCCTGCCTGGACACGATCGTGCGCTGCGGCGTGACGTCGCTGTGCGCGCCGCCGACCGTGTGGCGCATGATGATCAAGGAAGACCTCGCGCAATGGCAGCCGCCGCTGCGCGAACTGGTCGGCGCGGGCGAGCCGCTGAATCCCGAAGTCATCGAGCAGGTCGAGCGGGCATGGGGTATCCGCATCCGCGATGGCTTCGGCCAGTCCGAGACCACCTGCCAGATCGGCAATCCGCCGGGCCAGCCCGTCAAGCCGGGATCGATGGGGCGGCCGCTGCCGGGCTACCGTGTCGCGCTGCTCGACATCGACGACCAGCCGGCGCAGGAGGGCGAGATCGCGTTGCACCTCGACCCGGCCCCGCTGGGCCTGATGCTGTGCTACGAGAACGACGAAGCGAAGACGGCGGACGTGATGCGCGGCGGTCACTATCATACGGGCGACACGGCGCGCATGGACTCCGACGGCTATTACTTCTACGTGGGCCGTAACGACGACGTGTTCAAGTCGTCCGACTACCGCATCAGCCCGTTCGAACTGGAGAGCGTATTGATCGAGCATCCGGACGTGCTGGAAGCGGCAATCGTCCCGAGCCCCGACCCGGTGCGCCTCGCGGTGCCGAAGGCCTTCATCGCGCTGCGTCCGGGCGTGGAACCGACGCGCGAACTGGCCGCCGCCATCTTCGCGTTCACGCGCGACCGGCTGGCGCCGTACCAGCGCATCCGCCGCATCGCGTTCACGGACTTGCCGAAGACGATCTCCGGCAAGATCCGCCGCGTCGAGCTGCGCAGGGCGGAGGCGGCGGGGGAGCACGCGGTGCTTGAGTTTAAAGAGGAGGAGCGTTGAGTCCGGGGGAGTCAACGCGAAGCGGCTGCGCGGCCGACACGGTAAGATAAAGGCGTGCGGCAGGATTGCCGCGATCCGATCAATAATAGATCGTGTCCATCCAACCGAACGCCGATCCATGAACCCGTCCGTCAACCCGTCCACATCGAAGCAGACCGCAAGCAAGGGCGCCGGCACGCCGGCCCGCCCGGCCTCGTACGAGGTTCGGAAATCGCCTGTGCACGGCAACGGCGTGTTCGCGCTGCGCGACATCCCGGCCGGCGAGCGCATCATCGAATACCGCGGCGAGCGCATCACGTGGGACGAAGCGACGCGCCGTGCCGCGGAGCGGGGCGGTCCGGTCAACCACACGTTCTACTTCAGCCTCGCCGACGGCAACGTGATCGACGGCGGCCGGCGCGGCAACGACGCCCGCTGGATCAACCACGCGTGCGAACCCAATTGCGAAGCCTACGAGGAAGACGGCCGCGTGTACATTCACGCGCTGCGCGACATCGACGCGGGCGAGGAACTGAACTACAACTACGCGCTGATCTACGACGAGCGTCATACGCCGGCGCTGAAGCGCCTGTTCGCCTGCCGCTGCGGCACGCCGGCCTGCACCGGGACGATGCTGGCGCCCAAAAAACGCACCCGCAGCACGCGCACGGCCGCCGGCGCCTCGACCTGAAGCAACAGTCCCCGTAGACAGCACCGATATCACAACAACAGGAATCACCCAACTGCCCATGAAACCCGTCGTCCGCAGCCTGCTCGAAACCGATCTCTACAAATTCACCATGTGGCAGGCCCTGCTGCACATGCACCCGAACGCCATCGGCGAATACGAGTTCAAGTGCCGCAACACGCCCGCCTATCCGCTGGCGGAACTGAAAGAGGAAGTCGAACGGGAGTTGGACCATCTGTGCACGCTGATGTTCACCGAGGACGAGGTCAGTTACATGAGGTCCCTGCGCTTCATCAAAAGCGACTTCGCCGACTTCCTCACGCTGTTCCGCTTCCAGCGCAAGTTCATCCACGTGGAAACCGACGGGCCGCACCTGCGCATCCGCGCCTGCGGTCCCATCGTGCACGTGATGGGATTCGAGATCTTCGTGCTGTACATCGTCAACGAACTGTATTTCCGCCGCTTCGACCAGCAGGCCGCCATCGAGGAGGCGCGCAAGCGGCTCGACCAGAAGATCGCCGAATTCCGCGCCTTCGACCAGGAACCGAAAAAGACAAACCCGTTCGAGTTCTTCGATTTCGGCGTGCGCCGCCGCTTCTCCGGCGACTGGCACGAGGAAGTCGTCGCCACGCTGGCGCGCGACCTGCCGCAGTTCTTCAAGGGCACGTCGAACGTCTACCTGGCGAAGAAATTCAACCTCGTCCCGATCGGTACGATGGCGCACGAGTACATGCAGGCGTTCCAGTCGTTCGATGTGCGCCTGCGCGATTTCCAGAAGAAGGCGCTGGAGGACTGGGTACAGGAATACCGCGGCGACCTGGGCACGGCGCTGACGGACGTCGTCGGCATGGACGCCTTCCTGCGCGACTTCGACCTGTATTTCGCCAAGCTGTTCGACGGCCTGCGCCACGACTCGGGCGACCCGGTGGAGTGGGGCGAAAAGGCCATCGCGCACTACGCCAAACTGCGCATCGACGCGCGCACGAAGCGCCTCGTGTTCTCGGACGCGCTCACCGTGCCCAAGGCGCTGAGCCTGTATCGCCACTTCGCCGACCGCGTGATGACGGGTTTCGGCATCGGCACCAAGCTCACCAACGATACGCAGTACGAGCCGCTGAACATCGTCATGAAGCTCACGCGCTGCAACGGCCAGCCCGTGGCCAAGCTGTCGGACAGCCCCGGCAAGGGATTCAGCACGGACGAGACGTTCATCGCCTACCTGCGCCAGGTGTTCGACCAGCACATCTGACCGGCACGACGCCGCCACCGCGCGGCGCGCGGCCGGCGGCACCGTTTCAGGCCGGCGCCGGGCCGCTGGATGCGCCGACGTCCTCCACATCCAGCGCCCGCCGCAGATCGTCCAGGCTGGCCGGCTTGGTCAGGTGCAGGTCGAACGAGGCCGCATCCGGCGGCGTGTGCGCGGCCACGCCGGCCTGGCGGCCGTAGCCGGTAAGCGCCGTCAGCCGCAGCGGTGCGGCGGCCGCGCGGCGCATGGCGGCGGCGAGGGCGTAGCCGTCCATGTCGGGCAGGCCGATGTCCAGGATCGCGGCGTCCGGCGGCCATTCCGCCTGCACGTCCAGCGCGCCCGCCGCCGTGTGCGCCGTCCTGACCTCGTGGCCCATCTGGCGCAGGACGGCGGCCGTGAGGTCGGCCGCGTCCTCGTTGTCGTCCACGACCAGGACGCGCAGCGGCCGGCTCTCCGCGTGGACGGGTGCGGGGGCCGTGGCGGGCGGGGGCGCGCCGAGCGGCAGCACGATCTCGAAGCGGCTGCCCAGGCCGGGACCGCCGCTGTGCGCGCTCACGCGGCCGCCGTGCAGCTCCACGATGCGGCGCACGATGGCCAGGCCGAGTCCCAGGCCGCTGTGGCGCACGAGCGGTTGCGGCGCCTGGTAGAAGGGTTCGAACACGCGCTGGGCCAGATCCGGCTCCATGCCGACGCCGTTGTCGGCGACGGCGAGGCGGGCTGCGCCGCCCACGCGTTCAAGGACGACGTGCGTGTCGGTGCTGCCGAAGCGGGCCGCATTCGACAGCAGGTTGCCCAGTACCTGCGTGAGGCGGTGCTCGTCGCCGGCCACCCACAGCGTGCCGGGAGCCTCCAGGCGGATGGGCTGGTCGGGCAGGGCGGCGGCGGCGTGGCGCGCGACGGCCGCGAGGTCCACGGGCGCCACGTCGATGCGCAGCTTGCCGGACGCGATGCGCGACACGTCGAGCAGGTCGTCGACGAGATGCTTCAGGTGCGCGACCTGGCGCCGCATGATGCCGCGCTCGCGGCGCGAGCCTTCGTCGGCGCGCAGGTCCATCAGGTCGAGCGCGCCGACGATGGGCGCGAGCGGGTTGCGCAGTTCGTGGCCCAGCACGGCGAGGAATTCGTCCTTGGCGCGGCCGGCCTGGCGCGCCTGTTCCAGCGCGTCCTCGCGTTCGCGCTCGTGCGCCGCGCGGCGTGCGCCCGCGGCCCGCAGCGCCGCGCCCATCGCGTCGATTTCCTGGATGCGCGACGAGGGCACGACCGGGTCGGTGCCGGCGCCGAGGGCCGCGGCGCCCGCCGCGAGCGTCGCGATCCGGCGCACGATGCGCCGCGCCAGCAGCGACGCGAGGCCGATGCTGAGCGCGAGCGACAGCACGATGCCGGCGCCGTACCACATGAAGCCCGGACCGCCGGCCCAGCCCGCGGGCGGCGCACCGACGGCGACCGTCCAGCCGTAGCGCGACAGCCGCGTATAGGCCGACGTCACGGCGCTGCCTTCGAGCGTGACGGTGGGACCGGCGCCTTCCGGGCCGTTCAGCCGGATCAGCCGCGCCAGGGTCGGACTGGGCGGCTTGCCCACCTGGTCGTGCTGCCCGCTGGAGCGGGCGACGATCGCGCCGTCGCGGTCCAGCACCGTGATCACGGAGCCGCGCGGTACCTGCTGGCGCGCGACCGTGCGCATGATGCGGTCGGGCTGGAGGATGGCCGTCAGCACGTACGGATGGCCGGCGGCGTCGCTGACGGGAAAGCGCACGGGGACGGCGGCCCGCCCGCCGTTGCCGCGCGCGACGTGGCCGATGATGGGACGGCGCAGCAGCAGCGCCAGGTGCAGGCTGGATGGATCGGCGACGGGTTGCGGCGGCGCGTCGAGCGGGGCCGTCGTGCGGAAGAGCATATTGCCATCGCCATCGGCCAGGATCACGCCCAGCCATTCCGGCTGCGCCCGGGCCTGGTCGCGCGCGATGGGGTAGAAGGCGCCCACGTTGCCGGCGCCGAGTGCGGGCGTGCGCGCCATGCTGGCGAGGGTGGCGACGGTGCCGTCCAGTTCCGCGTCGACGGCGCTCGACAAGGCCCGCGCCAGGTCCAGCAGCGCCCGTTCCTGTTCGCTCTGGTGGTATTCGGCGGCGAGATGCACGCTCCAGGCGCCCAGCGCGGCCAGGGGGAGCACACCGACCGCCGTCAGCAGGACCAGGAGGTGACGCAGGGACAGCGAGGGGCCGCGTTGGGCGCGCATGGAATCCGGATTCGAGAAAAGGCCGATTATAAGTCCAAACCGACGCGGCGGACATTTGCGCATGCATTCGTGAAATTGGGTGACTCGGCAATTAACTATTTGTGGGAAACTAAATGTCTGGAAGCCGCAACAACCGTAGATTCTCACAAAATATTTCACGGCAAGGTCTCGGGAAGCGCTCGAATCGCAAAAACTGGCGATATTATATTTACTGAGCTCATCTATAAATGACACGCGGAATGTGGGCTGTCATTGCAACAAGAGCGGCAGTACTCTTCTTGAGAGTGCAGGTTTCTATATATTTCAGGAATGAAATATGACGCCACAATGCCTGTCGATATCGGAGACGCCCATTCGCGTCATGGTGGTGGAAACGCACCAGTTGATCCTGTGGGCGTTGACCAAATTGATCAACAGCCATCGACCGGGCATGGAAGTGGTGGCCGTCGCCGGCACGCAATCCGATGCGTTGTTCCAGTTGCCCACGGCGGCGCCCGACCTCGTGCTGATGAAGTACGAGCTCGCGGTCACGGCCTGCCAGGCCGACCTCCCCGAGGCGCTGACGTGCGGGCGCCACACGCTGCTGTTCGCGGAAGAGTTGGGGACGGACACGCTGGCGTCGACGCTGCGCTGCGGAGCGCACGGCCTGCTGAGCCGCAGTTCCAGCGCCGACGAGATCGTCAAGGCCATCGAGAAGACGCACCAGGGCGAGCTGTGGTTCGGGCGCGAAGCGACCTGTCTCGCGCTCAACGCCTTGCGCGGCGGCGAGGCGGTGCGGCCGCATCCGCACCACGACGGCCTCGATGCGCTGACGCCCCGCGAGCGCCGCGTCCTGCAGACCGTGGTGGCGAACAAGGTCCGGACGAATCGGGATCTGGCGAAAATCCTGTTCATTTCCGAATCGACATTGCGGAATCACTTATCGTCGATTTATCAGAAACTCGGTGTGAGTAATCGGCTGGACTTATATGTATACGCGCAAAGCCATTTGGTAACAAATACCGCCGAAATGGCCTGAAGCGCGTTTCGCCGATTAATGGAGGAGCAGGGGGGCGATTGTCCGGATAATCTGGATGATGGCCGGTCCGAGCACGACCATGATAATCGACGGGAAAATGAACAGGACCAGCGGGAATAGCACCTTGGTCGGGATTTTCGCGGCTTTTTCTTCCGCCCTGGTCTGGCGTTTGTGGCGCAAATCGTCGGAAAACACCCGCAGCGAATCGCCGATGCTGACGCCGAACCGGTCGGCCTGGGTCAGCATCGTCGCAAACGACGTCAACTCCTCGACGCCCGTGCGCAGCGCCAGGTTGCGCAGGGACGTCTCGCGCGTGCCGCCGGCGCGCATCTCGAGGTTCGTCAACTGGAGCTCTTCGGCGAGGGCCGGGCTCCTGGCCTGTATTTCCTCGGCCACGCGCGTCAGCGCCGTGTCGATGCCCAGCCCGGCCTCGACGCACACGAGCAGCAGGTCGGCCGCGTCGGGGAAGCCTTCGAAGATGTCGCGCCTGCGCGCCCGCGCCGCCAGCGCCAGCGCGATGTTCGGCAGGTAGCAGCCGGCCGTTGCCGCGGCGACGACCCACAGCAGCAGGGTCATGCCCGTCGCCTCGTGCGACACGCGCAGGGCCAGGTACGCGGGCACGCCGGCCAGCGCCGGCAGCAGCGTCTTCAGGCCGAAAAACAGGTGCGGCGCCTTCGGATGGCGGATGCCGGCATTCATGAACCTGATGCGGACCGGCGACGTGTCCCAGTCGCCGGAGGGCGTCGACAACCTGGCGAACGGCGTCACGGCGTCGGCGATCCGCTCGCGCCAGGCCGGCGCGGCCGGGGCGCCGGGCGCCAGCGCGTGCAGGCGCTGGTCGGTGCGGTCGGGGACCAGCCACAGGTACAGGCCGACACAGCCGAAGCTGACGGCGAGGAACACGACGATGGGCAGCAACATGGCGATCTCCTTCAGACACGGATACGGGTGATGCGGCTCAGGACGACGATGCCGAGCAACATCATGCACAGCAGGGCACGCAGGATGCCGACGCCGATGGGGTCGACCCATAGCGGCCGCATGAAGTCGGGATTGACCCAGTACAGCAGGGCGCCGAGCAGGAAGGGCAGCAGGGCCAGCGTCCAGGCGGACATCCGCCCTTCCGCCGACAGGACGCGCACGCGCGCGAGCAGTTTCAGGCGTTCGCGAATGAGCTTGCCCAGGTTGCCGATCACTTCCGCCAGGTTGCCGCCCGACTGCCGCTGGATCAGGACGGCCACCGCGAAATACCGGTAATCCGTCAGCGGCACACGCTCGCACAGGTTCGCCAGTGCCTGCTGCAGCGAGACGCCGAAGCTGACCTGCTCGTGCACGAGCCGGAACTCGGCGGCAATCGGCGCCGGCATTTCATCGGCCAGCATCTGGATGCCCAGCGGCAGCGAGTGGCCGGCGCGCACGGCGCGCGTGATGAGGTCCAGCGCTTCCGGCAGCTGCTGCCCGAGCCGGCGCAGGCGGCGCCGGCGTGTCGCCGCCACGTAGCCCCAGGGCAGGGCGGCCAGCAGGCCCGCGAGGACGAGGCAGAAGTACGGCGGCTGCGCGCCCATCGTGCCCAGCGCCAGCCCGGCGGCGCCGGCCGCGGCGCTGAGCAGCAGCAGGCGCGCGACGGTCCAGTGCAGGCCGGCCTGGCCGAGCAGGTTGTGCAGGGTCGACGATACGACGACGCCGCTCAGGATGCGCGCCACGAACGACAGCTCCGACAGGCGACCCCGCTTCAGCAGCGGGCGGCAGGCCGGGCCGGCGGCCGTGTGCACGAGCTGGTCGAGGCGCCGCTGCAGCCGCATCGCCTCCGGGCCGCGGCGCGCGCGGTACAGCAGCCACGTGCCCTCGATGAGCAGGATGACGGACACGAACACCAGCAGCAGGACCACGAGCAAGGCATGGCCGGACGGGTTCTCTGACATGGCGCGCTCCTCAGGCAAGGCGGCGGGACGGATCGAACATGTGGTCGGGCAGGTGCACGCCGAACGCGCGCAGCCGCTCCGCGAAGCGGGGACGCACGCCCGTCGCCTGGAAATGGCCGATGATGCGGCCGTCGCCGTCGATGCCCGTCTGGTGGTAGGCGAAGATTTCCTGCATCGTGACCACGTCGCCTTCCATGCCCGTGATCTCCTGGATGCTCGTGACCTTGCGCCGGCCGTCCGTCAGGCGCAGCGCCTGGATGACGACCGTGATGGCGGACGCGATCTGCTGGCGCGCCGCCTTGTGCGGCAGGTTCAGGTTGGCCATGCCGATCATGTTCTCCAGCCGCGACAGGGCGTCGCGCGGCGAGTTCGCGTGGATCGTCGTCAGCGAGCCTTCGTGGCCCGTGTTCATGGCCTGCAGCATGTCGACCGCCTCGGCGCCGCGCACCTCGCCGATGATGATGCGGTCCGGCCGCATCCGCAGGGCGTTCTTGACGAGGGCCCGCGCCGTGACCTCGCCCCTGCCTTCGATGTTCGGCGGCCGCGTTTCCAGGCGCACGACGTGCGGCTGCTGCAGCTGCAGCTCGGCCGCGTCCTCGATCGTCACGAGGCGCTCGGCTTCGGGAATGTAGCCGGACAGGATGTTCAGCAGGGTCGTCTTGCCGGCGCCCGTGCCGCCCGAGATCATCATGTTGACCTTCGCGCGGCTCAGGCCCTCGAGCATGTCGGCCATCTCCGGCGTGAGGCTGCGCATCTCGTCCACGAGGTTCGTCATCCTGAGCGGGATGTGCGCGAAACGGCGGATCGACATCATCGGACCGTCCAGCGCGACGGGCGGGATCACCGCGTTCACGCGCGAGCCGTCGGGCAGGCGCGCGTCGACCATGGGGCTCGATTCGTCGATGCGGCGGCCGACGAGCGACACGATCTTGTCGATGATGCGCATCAGGTGGCGGTCGTCCGTGAACGTGACGTCGGACAGTTCGAGCTTGCCGTGCCGTTCGACGTAGACCTTGTCCCACGCATTGACGAGGATGTCGGAGACGGCCGGATCGGCCATCAGCAGTTCGAGCGGGCCGAAGCCCACCATCTCGTTCTGGATGTCGCGCACGAGCATGCGACGTTCGAGGCCGCTGATGGGCGTGTCCTCGTCCAGCAGCATGCCGTCGATCGCGGTGGCGATCTCCTGGCGCAGGCGGTCGGCCGGCAGGCTTTCCAGCACCGTGAGGTCGAACCGGTCGAGCAGCTTCAGGTGCATCTGCTCCTTCAGTTGCTTGTAGGCGTCGCGCAGGATGGCCTGCTGGGCACCGGTCCTGCCGGCATCGGCGGCGGCGGGCATGCTGAGTTTATCGCGCAGGGACATGGCATCCTCCGTCGTCGGGTCAGGCGCGGCGGAACAGGCGGTCGAACAATCCCGCAGCGGGCGCGTCGGCGGCCGGCGCCATCGCGCCGCCCAGTTCCGACAGGCCGCGGATCACGCCGTGCTTGCGCTCCACCTGCACGAGCGGCACGCCGTGGTTGATCGCCGTGCGCACCTGGCGCCAGCCGTTCGTGATCATGTGGATCTCGTGCGCGCCCAAGGTGCGCCGGATCTTGTCGAGCGTGATGTCGTCGCGCTTGTCGTAGCGGTTCAGCAGCAGTTCGATCTTGTCCTTCGGGTAGTCGAGCGAGCGGAACACGGACAGCAGCCTGTCGGCATTGCGCAGGTGCGGCACGCTGGCCTGCAGCACGAGGAAGATCGACGCGGCCTGGTCCAGCGCCGTCATCAGCATGGCGTCGACGACGCGCGGCAGGTCGAGCAGCACGAAGTCGTACTGCGTGACGGCCAGCTTGAGGATGGCGTCGATGTGCTCCGGGCGGATGTCCGCGGCCTGGCCCGGCTCCTCCGGCGCCGCGAGGATGCTGTAGGTGGGCGTGACCTTGATGGTGCTGGCGTGCAGCAGGGGCGCGTCGAGACGGTTGATGTCGCGCGCCAGGTCCGTGATCGTGCTCGCCGCGCGGGTGTCCTGCAGGAAGCTGAGCGCGTCGCCGAACTGCAGGTTCAGGTCGATCAGCAGCACCTTGTGCGCCTGTGCCAGCTGGTAGCCGAAGTTCGTCGCGAGGAACGTCGTGCCGCTGCCGCCGCTCGTGCCGATGAAGGCGTGGATCTTGCCGTGGCTGGCCGTGCGCGCGGCCGTCAGCTTCACGGCCGCGCGTTCGACGGCCGCCAGCAGCTCGCCGGGATGCACGGACGGCAGCACCTCGCGCACGCCGGCCCGCATGGCGTCGATCAGGATGCCGGGCGCGCGCGCGGTGGCCAGCAGCAGCACCGCCACGCCGGGGCATTGCAGGGTCGTGCGCTCGATCTGGGCGAAGTCCAGCGCCTCTTCGTCGCGGCCGTCCAGCAGCAGCACGTCCGGCGCCAGCGCCTTGGCGAGCGTGCGCAGTTCGGCCGCGTTGCCGGCCGTGCTCATGACGTCGTGGCCCGTCACGGCCAGGATCGAGGCCGCCAGCTTGAGGAAGGCCTTGTCCTCGGAAACGATTACGATTTTCATGGTGTCCTCTCGATGGGCTAGCAGAGCAGGGGGTTGTAGGTCATCATCTCGCGCGGCAGATACGTCGAGAAACCGGGGAGCATGACGAGGGGATGGGCCAGCAGGCTCGGGATGGGAGCGATCCAGCGGAATTGCAGGCCCGTGATCGCGACGGTGACGGATTCGCAGCTGGCCGCATCGCAGTTTGCCGGCTGCCAGGCGACGTCGATGTCGGAGATCTGCGGCATCAGGCCCTGCATCGTCGCGAGGATCCGCGCCTTGTCGGTCGGATCCGCGCACACGACGGCGTACCGTGCGCCGGCGCGGGCGGTCTCGCTGGCGGCGTTCCACGTGTAGAGCAGGCGCGCAAAGTCGAGGATGCCCAGCAGGAAGCCGAGGAGCAGGACGAAGACGAGGGCGAATTCGACGCTGGTCGAACCTCTTTGCCGGGTGTTCATGACGGGCTCCGCATCGTGGCCTGGATCGTCCCGAAGACGATGTTGTTGAGACTCATGCCGACGACGTTTCCGGCCAGCGGCACGAACGTGAATCCGGTGACGCTGACGGTGACCGTGTTCATCACGGGGTAGCTGCCGGTCGTGCTCCAGACGGGATCGGGCACGTTGGACAGGGCCAGCCCGGCGATGAGCGGCGCGCCGGTGCCGTCCGGGTTGCCGTAGACGATGATGTTCCTGGCGCCGGCGATGCCCGTGCCCTGGGCGCGCACCGACAGGTAGCGCGCCGACTGCCGTACGGCTTTCGTGATCGTGTCGTACTGGTAGTAGGCGCGGCCGAATTCCGTCGTCAGGAACAGCAGCATGACGAGCATCGGCAGGACCAGGGCAAACTCGACGAGCGCAAGGCCTTTCTGGTTCTTCATGGCGAACTCCTTAACGTACGAGGACGGGAACGAGCGGCCCCGCGAGCCCGCCCGGGAGACCGTTGGCGGTGCAGGGGCTGGCCGCATCCGATGCGTTGCCCAGGAATTCCAGCTGCACGTCGTCGAACGGCGAGGGAATCGGCTGCAGCATGAGCATGCAGGCGAAATCGATCACGTTGCTGCCGCCGTCGACGACCGGCACCACGACGAGGCGCCGGTTGCTGCCGTACTTTTTGAGGTCGCCGTTCGGTCCGCCCGTGGCGACCGTCTTGAACTGATTGAGTTTGAGTCCGGTTAGGTTCTCACAGGCACTAACCGATGCGGCGCAGTTGGTGAAATTCTGGCGCTGATTGACGAAATCGTTGTAGGCGTTGCTGCCAGCCTGCCAGGTGCCGGCCCTGGTATACACGTAGCCGGTAAAATCGGGGCTCGCGACGTCCGGTCCGCTGTTGTTCTTGTAGATGCCGAAGCGTGTGTTCCAGGTATCCGCGATCGTTCCCTGCACACCGGGCGTGCCCAGCTTGCTGCCCACCCTGGTGCCACAAAAACCTTTCAACTCCGCTTCGGTTTCCGAGGCGCTGGTACTGCCGTCCAGGTTCGCCCAGCCGATCTGCCCGGCCGAGGCGGTCGACTTGCTCAACAGCGTGACCCATTCGCCCTTGACGAATCCGTAATTCGGCCTGGCCCCGCCCGCCTTCGGTTTCAGTGCGAGGGGCAGGGGGCAGGTCGACTGCGCCGGCGTGGTCGTCGCTTCCGCCAGGGCGGCGACGTCCATCGTCGCGGCGAACGCCGGGGAGCCGGCCAGCAGGCCGGCCATGTGGACGAGATTCGTCGTCGTGTCGTGCTGGGTGTGGTTGCAACGCACGTAGCGCGCCGTCGCACTGGTGGCGCCCACGTTGTGGTTCTGGTCGCGGAACGTGATGTCGGCGGCCGTCACCTGGCCCTTGCCGTTCCACGTGGCCGACTGCAGGTCGACCCGGTTCGCGTTGCCGGCCGCGATGCCGGCATTGGTGGCCCGTGCCAGCGCATCGGGCTGGCCGTTCAATTCCTGCGCGGCGGCGAGGGCGCACGCGTCCATCGACGTTTGCAGTTCGGTCCGGACGATGAAGAGGTGGCCGAGATCGAGCGCCAGTCCCATGAAGCCGAGCAGCAGGAACAGCAGGAGCGCGACGGTGACGATGACCGCGCCCGCTTCGTTTCTCCTCTGTTTGATCAGGAACCGCATGATCGTCCTTTCGTGCTCGTGACAAACGATGCCGTGGACGGCTCCTGACAGCGGAGCCGCCCGCGGCGGCCCGGTTCAGGTGCAGGTGCCGCTGCCGCTCAGGCAGGTGGCAATCCGCGTTGCCAGTGCCGAGAACGGGGAGGCGCCGGCGATCTTGGCGAGGCCGATGGCCAGCGCGATCGACACCAGGGCGATGATGAGTCCGTATTCGACGACTTGCGAACCTTCTTCTTCGCGTGCAAAGCCGGCGGCCAGGGTTTTCATGGTGTTCAGGATGTCCATTTTGAAGTCCTTTCAATGACTGGTTAGTGGAAAATCATGGGTCGACCGATGCCGGCCCCGTGCTGCCTCTGCTGCTACTTCATATCGGAGCCGACCGCGCTCCGCATTCGACCAGGGTGTGTCCTTTCAGGCTGATGGTCAGTGGAACATGTTGGGCCGGCTCACCGGCCGCCGGAGCCGCCGTTGCCTCCGCCGATCGCGCCGCCGATGTTGATCACGTTCACGACGGGCGGCGGTTCCCTGAACGAATCCTGGTAGCGCCTGACCGCTTCCTTCGCGGCGCGCCCGTCGATGCCCTTGACGTCGTCGGGGCGGCTGCCCGCGGCGGGATCGATCGTCATCGCCAGCCTGGCTTCGCGCACGGCCGCGCCCAGCTGCATGTCGTAGCGCGGGGTCGGGGTCTGAGCGCAACCGGCGGCCAGCAGCGCCAGCGCGCATACGGTGATCGTCTTCATTTGTCGCTCCTTTCGAGGCTGCCGTCGAGGTACACGTCGGTCCGTGCCGGCGGCACGTGGTTGTCGGTGGGCAGGCGCGGCGCGCCGGCCAGCGGCTTGACGAGGCGGGGCGTGACGACGAACATCAGCTCCGTCTGGTCTTTCTGGAATTCGCTGCTGCGGAACAGCGCGCCGAGCACGGGAATCTCGCCCAGGCCGGGGAAGCGCTTGACCGTCTCCGTCGTGTTGTTCTTGATGAGCCCCGCGATCACGAAGCTCTGGCCGTCGTTCAGCTGCACCGTCGTGTCGGCGCGCCGCACGGTGAACGAGGGCAGCACCGAGGTGACGCCGTTGACCGACACGAACGGGTTGCCCGCCTGCGCCAGGTCGGACACCTCGGACACCATCTTGAGGTTGACGCGCGAGCCGCCCAGCACCGTCGGCGTGAACTTGATGCCGATGCCGAATTCCTTTTCTTCCAGCGTGATCGTCGTGAAGCCGCCGGCGGCCGGATCGCGCGCGACGGGGATGAAGATCTTGCCGCCCGACAGGAAGCTGGCCTGCTGGCCGCTGACGGCCATGATGTTCGGCTCCGCGAGCACGCGCACGAGGCCGTCGTCCTTCTGGCCGTCGACCTGCAGCGTCGTACGGCCGAGGCGCATCGCCTGGGCGAAGCCGCCGCCTTCGCTGAGGAAGTTCGACAGCAGCGAGAACGTGTCCGTGCCGCCGTTGCGGCTGCGGGCGAGGCCGGCGCTGGACCCCAGTCTGTCGAGCAGCGTCTTGCTGACTTCCGCGATCTTCACCTCGAGCATGACCTGCTGGGCACCCGCGACGCGCAGCAGGTTCACGACCTTCTTGCCGTCGCCGTAGGACGCGGCCAGGGACAGCACCTGGTCGAGGACCATGGCGTCGCTGACTTCGCCCGTCAGCACGAGGCTGTTTTCGGCGGCCCTGACGCGGATGCCGCGTTCGTCCGGCACCAGGTCGGCCAGCAGCGACTGCAGCGCTTCCGGATCGACGGTCACGACGATGTCCTTCAGGTGGCAGCGGCCTTCGGCATCCTGCAGGATCACGTTCATGGCGCCCGTCTTGCGGCCGAGGACGAACAGCTCCGTCGGGGCGAGCAGCGTGATGCGCACTTCCGATACGCCATCCTGTTCCGGCGCCGGGGCGGGCATGGCGGCCTGCGGCATGCCGGGCACCGTGGGCGCGGCCGGCTGCGCCACGGCGGCGCGCTGGCCGGGCTGGGCGCCGCCGACGGCCATGCGGATGACGGCGTAGGGCAGCATCACGACGGTCGACTTGCCGAGCGTGACGTACGACGGCTGTTCGACCTGCGTGGCGGTGCACTGGCGCAGCGCGGCGGGGGCGGCGGGCCGGGCGCCCGGCGCGGCGGCGGCATGGGCGCAGCACAGCGCGGCGGCGGCGAACGTGGTGAGGACGGTATGGCGCACGATAGACTCCTGTTGGCATGGGGGCGGTCTAGTTGAAGCAGCTCAGCCTGCTCGAACCGTCCGGCATCTCGATGACTTCGACGCAATGGCCGGGCGCGGCCGCCCGCTTCCGGGCCGGCGCCGTGCGCACCGCCGCCTTGAAGACCTTGGGCTCGCCCAGCAGCTCGGTGCGGGTGATGCCGGCGGTGCTGACGGTCGCCTCGTCCGACTGGTTGCGCAGGGCGAGCGACAGGGTGCCGATGCTGCGTGCCAGGTCGAGCTTTTCCGAGTCCGCCAGCGACAGCTCGAGCGTGACGGCGTTGACGACTTTCGGTTTCGTGTCGTCGCGGCTCGCCTCCTGGGCCACGGCGAGCACCAGCACGTGCTCCAGCACGGTCTTGCTGATCGGCTTCGTCTCGCCCTTGCCTTCCTCGCGCTGGGCGTGGACGAGGATGTCGACATAGTTGCCGGGCAGGGCGAAGCCGGCCACGCCGACGACGTCGTTGACGCGCACGGTCATCGCCCGCTTGCCCTCGGCGATGACGGCGGACAGGCCGCCCATCGTCCCGACCGGGGCCAGCTTGCCGTCGATGATGGCTTCGCCGCGCACCACGTCCAGCTTGACGACGCGGGCCTTCAGCGCGGCGGGATCGGAGACGGCACCGGTCGGCAGGGCCGTGGCGGGCCAGTCGATCGTCGTCAGCATCTCGGGTTCGAGCCGGCTGCCGGCGGGGATGTCGACGGTGGCCACGACGACCTTGTTGGCCGCGACGCTGCTGCGCTGTCCGACCCAGTTGTTGGCGTAGACGGCCGCGGCCAGGCCGAGGACGGCCGCGAGCAATAGCATGGCAAATGCCTTGACGTTCTTCATGATGTCACCCGAGGAAAGAATCAGAGGAAACCGAAGTGCGCGGCGACGGTGGTCGTGATGGTGCCCAGCGCGATGGGAACGGCGTACGGCAGCCTGCCCACCGACCCCCAGCCCGTGGTTGCGGTGCGGACGGGGACGCCGGCCGCGACGGCGATGCCGCCCAGGTGCAGTATCCGCACGACGTTGCCCAGCATGGTGCGCAGGTTGCCGTGGCGGAGGGCGTAGAGGATGGCGCACACGCCGCCGGCGGCGAACGCGCCGGCCAGGGCCAGCGGGATCGCGTGCAGGCCCAGCAGGGAGCCGGCCATCGCCATCAGCTTGACGTCGCCGGCGCCCGTCAGGCGCAGCAGCCACAGCGGGAAGAGTACGGCAAAGCCGACGCCGGCCCCGGCCAGCGCCCACAGGAAGCCGTGTCCGCCCCAGAACGGCTCGATGGTGCTGTACGCGAGGCCGAACGCGAGGCCGCCCAGCGTCAGCCGGTTCGGGATCCGCTGGTGCCGCACGTCGTCGACGGCGGCGGCCACGAGCAGGACGAACAGCACGACGGTGCGCGGGTCCGTGACGAGCATGATGGCAAGTGCAACAAAGGCGTTGAGCTCATTGTTCATTTTCTTACTCCCTGCTTGACTCAGATCAGTTGTTTGTTTGTTCAGTGTCAATGCTTGGAGAAAAGTCTATCGGCCCGGAAAGATCCAGACATCAGTCGAGTGTCACGGAATCGCTAGGCAAACCTCCTGTTTATGCGCGACGAATCCAGTACAAAACGACCAGGACGAAAGTCCCGCCTGCTTGCAACGTCCGGACGGTCGCCTATGCTGCAAGGACGGCGAATGCGGAGGCGACATGATGACTGCGTTGAAAGAGGAAACAGTCGACGGCCTGCGGGCCGCCTTGCGGGGGCCGCTGCTGCAGCCGGGCGACCCCGACTACGATGGCGCGCGGCAGATCTGGAACGCGATGATCGACCGCCGCCCGGCGCTGATCGCGCGCTGCGCCGGCACGGCCGACGTGTGCACGGCCGTCGCGTTCGCGCGCGACCACGGCCTGCCGCTGGCCGTGCGCGGCGGCGGCCACAACATCGCCGGCAACGCCATCTGCGACGACGGGCTCGTGATCGACCTGTCCAGCATGCGGAGCGTCCACGTCGACCCGGACGCCTGCCTCGCCTACGTCGACGGCGGTGCGCTGCTGTCCGACGTCGACCATGAAACGCAGGCCTGCGGCCTCGCCGTCCCCCTCGGCATCAATTCCACGACGGGCGCGGCGGGCCTGACGCTGGGCGGCGGCTTCGGCTGGCTGTCGCGCATGCTGGGGCTGACGGTGGACAGCCTCGTGGGCGCGGAGATCGTGACGGCGGATGCGCGCCGGCGCCACATCGGGCCGCGCCAGGAGCCGGACCTGTTCTGGGCGATCCGCGGCGGCGGCGGGAACTTCGGCGTCGTCACGCGCTTCGAGTTCGCGCTGCATGCCGTGGGGCCGCACGTGACGGCCGGGCTGGTCGTGTTCCCGGCCGCGCAGGGGCAGGCCGTGCTGCGCCGCTACCGCGACTACGTGGACACGCTGCCGAACGACGTCTCGATCTGGGCCGTACTACGCAAGGCGCCGCCGCTGCCGTTCCTGCCGGAGGCCGTGCACGGCCAGGACATCGTCGCGCTGGCCGTGTTCTCGCCGCGCCCGCCGGAGGAAGCGGAGCCCGTGCTTGCGCCGGTGCGGTCGTTCGGCGACGTGCTGGGCGAGCACGTGGGCGCCGTGCCCTACGCGGCGTGGCAGAAGACGTTCGACCCGCTGCTGGCGCCGGGCGCGCGCAATTACTGGAAGTCGCACAATTTCACGACCTTGTCCGACGACGCGGTCGACCTCGTGCTGCGCTACGCCGCCGCCGTGCCCACGCCGCAGTGCGAGATCTTCCTGGGCCTCATCGGCGGCCGGGCGAACGAGCCGGCCGTCGATGCCACCGCGTACCCGCACCGCAACGTGATGTACGCGATGAACGTGCACGGACGCTGGCTTGACGCCGCCGACGACACACGCTGCGTGGCCTGGGCGCGCGAATTCTTCGCGGCCGTGGCGCCGTACGCGGCGGGCAGCGTGTACATCAATTTTCTTACCCAGGACGAGGGATCGCGCATCCACGAGGCGTACGGCACGAACTGGGACCGGCTGGTGCAGGTGAAGCGGCGCTATGACCCGGACAACCTGTTCCGCTTCAACCACAACATCGCGCCAAGCGGGTGAGCGTCACCCCAGCGCCAGTTCGACCGCCGCCTCCGCATGCAGCCCCGTCGTGTCGTACAGGGGCACGGGGCTGTCCTCGGGCCCGACGAGCAGCATGATCTCCGTGCAGCCGAGGATGATCGCCTCGGCGCCGGCGGCGACGAGGCGGCGGATCACGCCGCGGTAGGCCTCGCGCGACGCCGCTTCGATCCGCCCCTGCACGAGTTCCTCGTAGATGATGCGGTGGACCGTGGCGCGGTCGTCCGCATCGGGTACGAGCACGTCCAGGCCGTGCTGGTCGACGAGCCGGCCTTTATAAAAATCCTGCTCCATCGTGAAGGCGGTGCCCAGCAGGCCCACGCGTTTGAAACCGGCGGCCTTGATGCGCTCGGCCGTGGGGTCGGCGATGTGCAGGAGCGGCAGGTCGACCGCGGCGCGGATCCGGGGATACGCCTTGTGCATGGTGTTCGTGCAGATGACGAGGAAGTCGGCGCCGCCGCGCTCGAGCCGCTGCGCCGCCTCGACCATCAGCTGCGCCGCCTCTTCCCAGCGGTCTGCGCGCTGCAGGACGGCGATGTCGTCGAAGTCGAACGACCACATGAGGCAGCGCGCCGAATGCAGGCCGCCGAGCCGGTCGCGCACGCCCTCGTTGATGAGGCGATAGTATTCGGCCGAGCTTTTCCAGCTCATCCCGCCCAGCATACCGATGATCTTCTGTGTCATGGATATCCCCTAGTCGATGTCGAGCCGTCCAGTATATGCGGTTGTGCGCCCGCGCACAGACGGCGCCACCGGCGGGCCGGATCATGCGCGACGACACGGCCATCCCGGCCGACGGAGGAATCATGGACTCGATCAACCGCAACCAGCCCGAAACGAACCGCCGCGACCTGAGCGGCATCGAAGCGATCAGGCGCGTGAAGGACATGACCCACGATGCGGACACCTGCTTCTTCTGCACGGCGAGCAGCACGGGTTCGACGAACGGCGTGCGCCCGATGAGCGTGCGCAAGGCCGACGACGCCGGCAACCTGTGGTTCCTGAGCGCGAACGACAGCCACAAGAACCACGAGCTCGCGGCCAACGCGGCCGTCAAGCTGTACTTCCAGCGCGACGCGCACGCGGGCTTCCTGGAACTGGAAGGCCGCGCCGAGATCCTGCAAGACCGCGCGCGCATCCACGACCTGTGGAATCCGATGCTGAAGACGTGGTTCACGGAAGGCGAGGACGACCCGCGCATCAGCGTCATCAAGTTCACGCCGCAGTCGGGCTACTACTGGGACAACAAGCACGGCAACCTCGTCGCGGGCGCCAAGGTCGCGGTCGGGGCGCTCGTCGGCAAGACGCTCGACGATTCGATCGAAGGGCGGTTGATGTTCTGAGGCGGCGTCAGCGGATCACATCCAGCTCCGCGAACTCCCGCACCGCGAAGTCGACGAACGCGCGCAGCCGCGGCGCCATGTGGCGGCTGCTGGGCATCACGAGGTGCACGGGCGCCGGCTCCGGTTCGTAGTCCACGAGCAGGCGGCGCAGTGCGCCGGTCCGCAGGTCCGGCTCGACCTGGTACGACAGCGCCCGCGCGATGCCGAAGCCGTCGCGCGCGGCCGCCAGCATGGCTTCCGTGTCGTTCATGCGCAGGCGCGGGCTGTAGCGCACGACGTGCTCGCGGCCCTCCGCGCGGAAGCGCCATTCGGCCAGCGTGCGCACGGCCGTCGACATGATCAGCTCGTGGCCCGCGAGGTCGGCCGGGACCAGCGGCGTGCCGCGCCGGTCGAGGTAGGCGGGGCTCGCGACCGTGACGCGGCGCACTTCGCCCAGCCGGCGCGCGACGAGGCTCAGGTGCGATAACGCGCCGATGCGCAGGGCGGCGTCGAGACTTTCCTCGATCAGGTCGACGTTGCGGTCGGACAGCGTCAGGTCGACCTGGATGTCCGGATGCAGCGCGAGGAAGCGCGTGACGACGGGCGCCACGTGGCGGCGGCCGAACACGGTCGGCGCCGTCAGCCGCAACAGGCCGCGCGGCGTGCCGGCGCCCGGCGGCTGCAGCGCGGCATCGTAGTCGGCCAGCAGGCGCCGTGCCTGTTCCGCGAGGCGCAAGCCGGTTTCCGTCGGCGTCAGGCGGCGCGTGCTGCGTTCGAACAGGCGCGCGCCGGCGCGGCTTTCCAATGTGCCCAGGATGCGCGTGACGGCCGCCGGCGAACGGCCCAGCTTGCGCGCGGCGGACGCCATGCTGCCCGCGTCGAGGATGGCGATGAACACGTGCAGCTCGTCGAGTCGGTCCATGATTATTGCGAAAATCGGAATGCTGAATTGTCATTATGCCGGATTCCGGTGTGAATGATTCGGCACTACGATGCTGGGACCGACAACGAATTGAGAGACGACCATGACCCGCATCCTCCACGGCACCCGCCTGTCCGGCCACACGCACCGCGCCCGGCTGTTCCTGCACCTGCTCGACCTGACCTATGAATTCGCCGACAGCCCGGCCGACGTGCGCAACTCGCCCGCGTTCCGCGCCATGAACCCGCTCGGCCAGATCCCCGTGCTGCAGGATGGCGACGTGGTGCTGGCCGACAGCAATGCCATCCTCGTCTACCTCGCGAAGCGCTACGCGCCGGGCGGCGCCTGGCTGCCGGAAGACCCTGCCGGCGCGGCCCGCGTGCAACGCTGGCTGTCGCAGGCGGCGGGCGAGATCATGTTCGGCCCGGCCGCGGCGCGCGTGTCGGCCCGGTTCTACGACACGGGCGTGCCGGCCCCCCTGTCGCAGGCGCTGGCCGCCCGCGTGCTGGGGCTGATGGAAGGCGAGCTGGCCGCGCGCGACTGGCTCGTGGGCGCCGCGCCGACCATCGCGGACGTCGCGTGCTACAGCTATATCGCGCACGCGCCGGAAGGCGGCATCGCGCTCGATCCATACCCGCAGGTGCGCGCCTGGATCGGCCGCGTGCAGGCGCTGCCGGGTTTCGTGCCGATGCCGGCCGAGTGAGGAGACGATCATGGATGGCGACCGCATTCCGATGCCGTTCCACAAAGGCGAGTTGATTGCACAGGCGCTGGCCGGCGTCGACCCGTTCAACGCGCCGATCCGCAACCGCATGCCGGACCAGCACCGCACCTTCTTCCCGCTGCTGCCGTTCGTGGCCGTGGCCGTCGCGGATGCGGAGGGCTGGCCGCTGGCGACCCTCGTGGAGGGTTCTCCCGGCTTCGCCATCTCGCCCGATCCGGTGCGCCTCGACGTGGCCGCGCTGCCGTCGCCCGACGATCCGGTGCGGGCGCGGCTCGCGGCCGGCGCACCGGTCGGGATGCTCGGCATCGACCTCGGTACGCGCCGGCGCAACCGCCTGAACGGCGTCGTCTCCGCACTCGGAGAGACCGGCTTCGCCGTCGACGTCGTGCAATCCTTCGGCAACTGCCCGCGCTACATCCACGTGCGCTCGCTCCAGTCGGCCCAGCGCACGCCGGGCCCGGTGAGCACGTTCGATGCCGACCTGCCGGCGCGGGCGCGGACCATGCTGGCGGAGACGCCCACGCTGTTCGTGGCCAGCGCCAGCGGCGCGGACGCGCACGACGGTGCGGCGGGCCTGGACGTCTCGCACCGGGGCGGCCCGGCCGGCTTCGCGCGGCTGGAGGGGGACGTGCTCGTCGTGCCGGATTACGCGGGCAACCGGTACTTCAACACGCTCGGGAATTTTCTGGTGGAGCCGCGCGCCGCGATCGTGGTGGCCGACTTCGCGACCGGCGACGTGCTGCAGCTGCAGGGCGTCGTGGACGTCGACTGGGAGGCGGCCGGGCCGGAGCGCGTGCCGCCGGTGGAGCGCACGTGGCGCTTCCGGATCGTGCGCGGATGGTTGCGCCCCGGGGCGTTCGGACTGGCTGGTTAAACCACGACCTTCCACAACTGCGTCGGCAATGCCGCCGGCGCCTCCGGCTTGAAGAACGCCGAGTCCTGGATGTGCGACGTGGTCACGTAGATCGTGCCGTCCGGTCCCTGGCTGAAGGTGTCCGGCCAGCGCAGCCGCTCGTCCTGCACGACGATGCGCACCGGTGCGGACGGGCCCTCGGACAGGTCGCGCACCTTGATCGCATCGTCCTGCACGGACGTCAGGTACATGAGGTCCGTGCCGCGCGCGATCAGCAGGCCGTCGTTGACGCCGTTCGTCCCGTACGGTTCGACCTGCCCGACGATGTCTTCGCCATGGAGGGCGGCCGTGGGGATGCGATACAGCTCGTCCCCCTTGATCGCCTGCCAGTACAAATACTTGCCGTCGCCGGACAGCTCGATGCCGTCGGCCGAGAATTCCACGCCGCGGCCGTCGGGGCGGCGCAGGACCTTGCCGTCGGCCGTGACATCGAGGCCCTTCTTCATCTGCGTGGACGGGTGGCCGTCCAGCACGCGCGCCGCCTTGCCGGATGCGATGTCGACGACGAGCAGCGCGCCCTGCACGCCGGAATCGGTGATGTAGGCGTACCTGCCGTCGTTCGAGAAGCGCACGTCGTTGAGATACGAGCCTTGCGGCGCCGCGTCCTCGTCGAACGCGATCGTCTGCGTCACCCTGTCGGTTGCGAGGTCGATGCGCACGAGCTTCGCGCCGCCGGCCACGAGGTGCGCCTGCGCCGGCGCGGCCGGGTCCAGCACCCACAGGCTGCCGCGCTGGTCGGCGACGACGCTCTGCACGCACACCCAGTGGTCGTGCGGCGTGACCTCGTCCTTCCTGGCGTTGCGCCAGCCGTTCCAGCCTTCGTCCGGATACGGCCGCAGCTGGCCGTCCTTCCATTCGGCGACGGACACCTCGTTGTCCTCGGTCCAGCGGGGAAAGTTGACGAAGATGCGACCGTCTTCGGCGACGGTGACGCCCGTCACCTGGTGGCCGAATTCCGCGACGAGTTCGATGCTGCTCATGGGGTTCCTTTCGTTGGAGGGGTTCAGGCGGCGCGCCGCTTCACGGCCAGGTCGTTGGCGGCAGTTTCCTGCGCGAGGCGCCGTTCCAGCATCGCAAGCACGGCCGCCTCTTCGGGCTGCAAATCCTTCAGGTCTTCGACGAGGCTTTCCTCCGCGCGCGCGCGCAGGCCTTCCAGCATCGTGCCGTCCAGGTAGGCGTCCAGCACGGCAGGGTGCACATAGCACTTGCGGCAGACGGACGGGGTATTGCCCAGCCGTTCCGCGACGGATTCGATGGCGCGCACGACGTTCTTCTTCGCCTGCGTGTCGGAATCGACGGCCTCGAATTCCTGCAGCGCCATCGCGGCAAGGACGGTCCCGGACCACGTGCGGAAATCCTTCGCCGTGTAATCCTCGCCCGTGATCGTGCGCAGGTAGTCGTTCACGTCGCTCGATCCCACCGTGTGCGTTTCGCCGTCCTCGTCGAGGTACTGGAACAGGTCCTGGCCGGGCAGGTCGCGCGTGCGCTGGATGATGCGGGCGAGGCGCCGGTCGTGCACCTTGACGTCGTGGACCACGCCGCTCTTGCCGCGGAAGCGGAACTCGACCTCGCTGCCGTCGATCTTCACGTGGCGGTTGCGCAGGGTCGTCAGGCCATACGACTTGTTCTCGCGGGCGTACTCGTCGTTACCGATGCGCATCATCGTCGCTTCCAGCAGGTAGACGATCGTCGCGAGGACTTTTTCGCGCGGCAGGCCGGGGAGGCTCAATGCGCGGTCGACTTCCTTGCGGATCAGCGGCAGCGCCTTGCCGAACTTGATCATGCGTTCGTACTTCACCTCGTCGCGCACCTCGCGCCATTTCGGGTGGTAGCGGTACTGCTTGCGCCCGCGCGCGTCGCGGCCCGTCGCCTGCAGGTGGCCGCTGGCCTGGGGGCAGATCCACACGTCCGTCCACGCGGGCGGAATCGCCAGCGACTTGATGCGCTTGAGGGTGGCCTCGTCCTCGACCGGCTCGCCCTTCGCGTCGAGGTAGCGAAAGCCGTCCTTGACCGGTTCGCGCAAGATGCCGGGACGGTCGTCGTGGACGTAGCGCAGGCCCGCAGCCTTCGCGGCGGCGGGCGGATCGGTGTTCGGCACCGGGTCGTGCAAGGCGTGGTCTTCGCTCTTCATCGGGGACTCGTCGTTCGCATGGAGGGGTTGCCCGTGCCAGTCTACGCCGGCCGCCATCGCGCACCGTTCGCGAACTAACGTAGTGCAGGCCCGCTAGAATGGCGCCATGCCCAGCAAATCCCCCATCTTCCCCGGCCCGCGCACCGCGCGCGGCATGGTCCTCGCCGTCCTCCTGTCCAACGCCGACCAGGCGGGTGCCGAACCGCTGCGCGGCCGCGTGACCCTGGCCGCCATCGTCCGCGCGCTCAAGCGCAAGTACCACTGGCCCATCGAGACGACGAGTTTTCCATCGAACGCGCCGGACGGCCGCGCGACGTGGGCCACCGTGTACAGCCTGCCGCCCGAGGTCATCGCCAGGGCGCTCGACGAACGGGGCCGCGACTGGCTGAAGAGCAGCCGCGGCAGCTAGTCCTGCTGCTCAGTCGAGTTGATACCTGGCTTCCAGCAGGTCGATCTGGCGCAGCAGCCGGCGCGCCGTCTCGTCCGAGATGTCCATGCGCCGCGCGAGACGCAGCACCGTGTCCCGCTCCGCGTTCAGCGCGAGCAGCCGGTAGCCGCGCTCCTTGTCCTTGAGCGCCTGCGCGTCGCCGTTGCCGCCCGCCGCGTCGGTCGCATCCAGGCGGTGCCGGTACAGCCGCAGCACGTGGGCCACGGCCCTGTCGTCGTCCTGGCCGTCCGCCTTCCGCGCCCGTTCCAGCGCGGCGATGGCGGCCAGCGTCGCCGCGTGGCGCGCATCGTCCTCGTTGCACTTCGCGTCCGGCTCGGGCGGCATTTCCAGGCCGCGCAGCAGGGCGGGCAGCGCGGCGCTGGCGAGCAGCAGCGACACGACGATCACGCTGCTGGCCAGGAAGATCGCGAGGTGGCGCGCGGGGAACGGCGCGCCGTTCGGCAGCGCGAGCGGCAGGGTCATCACGCCGGCCATCGTCAGCGCGCCGCGCACGCCCGCCACCGACGTGGCCAGCATCACGCGCAGCCTGGGCTTGAAGACCTGGCGCCCGAGGCGCTTGCGGTTCAGGATCGTCAGCTGCAGCGAGATCCACACCCACACGAAACGCAGCAGCACGAGGGCCAGGCTGAACGCGAGGGCGCGGCTGGCGAGCCACCACGGGTCGAACGGCGTGCCGCCGTCCGGGTGCAGGGCCCGGCGGACGATGTCCGGCAGCTGTTCGCCCAGCAGCACGAACATCGTGCCGTTCAGGGTGAATTGCAGCGCGTCCCAGATGACGTTGCGGCGAATGCGCGTGCCCGGCGTCGCGCCGCCCGACAATTCCAGGTAGCTCATCGTGATGCCGGCCGCCACCGCCGCCAGGATGCCCGACGCGTCCAGGCGCTCGGCCACGAGGTAGGCGCCGAACGGGGTCAGGAGGTTGATCAGCACCGGCACGCCATCCTCTTCGCCGAAACGCCGTTGCAGGATGCCGTGCGCGCGGGTGATGGCGAACGTGATCGCGACGCCGGCCGCGATGCCCGCCAGCGCGACCCATAAGAACGTCAGGCTTGCCTGCGCCAGCGAGAAATGCCCGGTCACGGCCGCGGCGACGGCGAAGCGGAAGCACACGAGGCCACTCGCATCGTTGAGCAGGCTCTCGCCTTCGACGATGTGCATGAGGCGCGGGGGCATCGGCACGCGCGCGGTGATCGACGACACGGCGACCGGGTCCGTCGGCGCCACGATGGCGGCCAGCGCGAAGGCGACCGCCAGCGGCATCGCGGGGATCATCCAGTGCAGCAGCCAGCCCGCGCCGACGACGGTGAACAGGACGAGTCCCAGCGCGAGTTCGAGGATCGTCGCCTTGTCGCGGAACAGGCCGATCTTGGGGATGCGCCAGCCGTCCACGAACAGCAGCGGGGGCAGGAACAGCAGGAAAAAGATGTCCGGGTCCAGTGCGATGCCGTGGCGGAAGACGCCCGAGATGACGGCGCCCGCCGCGATCTGGATCAGCGGCAGGGGCAGGGCGATGGGCAGCACCCGTGCCACGTAGCCGCTGGCGATCACGGCGAGCAGCATCGCCAGGATGACTTCGACGGTCTCCATATCATCTCCTTTCACGGTCGATGATAAGGGATGGGGCGGACGAGCACGGTACGGTTGCGCGTGCCTGCACGTTCAACCAGCCGGCCGTCGCCTGACTATTCATCCGGACGCGGGAACGCCTTGGCCTGGCATCGCGGGCAGTACAGATATAAGGTTTGGCCGTCGCTCAGCTTAAGCGAGCCGGCGCGGTACTGCTGGATCGCCCAGATGCCCGTGACGCCATTTTTGAAGGTGACCTCTCCGCTCGCATGGCAGGGGGACCAGTCGAGCATATGAAAGTAGTCGTGTTCGGTGACTTCGGCGGCTTTGCCGATGTACTCGCGGATTTCCTGTTCGCTGAGCTTGAAACCAGCGCATTGCGCCACAGGTTCACCTGAAGCTGGAGACGCGGCGCCGTTGTTCTGACGAGTGATTGTGCTGATCGCCGGAAGATGTGTCTTGCGCATCTCCGGTTCAGTACCAGAGCCATCGTCCATCGCTACCGGCGCGCTTGCCGTCATGGCAAAGAGGAGTGCGGCGACTACCATAATGCGCTTCCGGCTTCGGTCGGGTTCTTGCGGGAGACGACCGGGTGCCGGAAGATTTCACTCATCGGCACGCCGAAAGTCGAGGTGAGTTCGGCAATCAGCCACTGAAGTGACGCGTTTTGCTGTTCATTCACCGTTTCGTAGACTCCCTGCTCTGCCGCGTTCTGACCTTTGCCGGCTGCCACGGCACCAACAATCTCGATCCCGATGCTGTCCTCGTTCGAGGGATAACGCTGAGGCACGGGTTTCGCCATTTCCATCCGGTGTTCGGTCTTTGGGCTGAAGTGTTTCAGTGTATTGAGCTCGGTCGGGCTACAACGATGCTCGGCGAGACATCGCGCGCGAAGTCTACCCACATGCCAGGTCTGCCGGAATAACGACGCGGTCTGATAGATCGTTCCATCCTTGTCGATCAAAAAATGGGCGCCGTTTGCGTTTTGCATCGTGTAGCTATTCAAGCTCGAGGCGCCGGACCCGCCGCCGGTCTGGTGAACAATGATCCCATTGATCCGCTGTAAAACGCCGCGCTCGATCAGTGGACGCGGTGCCCGCTGTACACGTGCATTGAGGACGTAGCCGTCCGTGTCCAGATGGAACATGAGGTCTCCTTACCCTGTCAGGCCGCGGTCTTGTTCGTTGCCAGATCCCATCCGCCGGACGTGTTGCCGCCGGCTCCGCCGCCTATTTTCTGCTGCGTGTATTTCTCGGTAATCTTGGCGTAGTGCAGCGTGAACTGGTCGAGCACCAAGCCGGATCCGCCCCAGGATTTCTTACTGCTGGACACCAGCACGTTTTCCAGCATGACCTCGTAATACTTGAGCGCCCCGGAGCCGTCCGCACGGAAGAATTCGAGCCTGGCTTTCGGGATTGTTTTGCCCTGCGCCGCCAGTTCCATCAGCTTTGGAGAAGCAAGGTCAACCGCCTTCGTAATCCGGATGGCATCGAAGACAGCGCGCCCGACTGTGTGGCCACCAGCGGTCGATACGGTGCCGGCAGTCGGCTGGGTGACGCCCCAGTCAACGGCCACGATCTCGATCCATCCCTTGTGCCTGTCGTCGTTCGATTCCCCGTTGACGCCATCAATTTGCAAATAGACATCAGCTGCCATGTTCCTCTCCTCGGTTGCCCATCCGTGATTTTCGACCGGAAGGCACGAGGACATTTATGCGAGATCAGTATCCGCAGGCGTTGAGAGAAAACTAGGCGCCGAAGGTTTTGCAGCATCGGAAGATGGACTGCCCGGTCCATCAACGCGATACGTAGATGCGTCAGCGCCGGATGTTGGCTTCCGCCGCGGCGGCCAGGATGTCCGCCAGCTGCGTGGTGTTCACCGGCTTGACGAGGTAATGGTCGAATCCGGCCGCCATCGACGCCTCGCGGTCCTGCTGGCGGCCATAACCCGTCATCGCGATCAGCGTGGCGCCGGCCGCCTGCGGCAGCATGCGCAGGCGCCGCGCCAGTTCGTTGCCGTCGAAGTCGGGCAGGCCGATGTCGAGCAGGCAGACTTCCGGCACGAACGATTTCGCCAGTTCCAGCGCGTCCGTGGCGGAATACGCTACTTCGACCCGGTGCCCGCCCGAGCGCAGGAACAGCTGCAGCGTGTGGACGGCGTCGACGTTGTCGTCGACGAGCAGGATGCGCAGCGGGACGCCGCCGTCGTGGTGCTCCTCGCCGACGATGGGCGCCGGTGCCAGCACGACGTCCTGCGAGTAGCGGGGCAGGCGCACGGTGAACGTCGAGCCCTTGCCGAGGCCCGGGCTGTGGGCCCTGACTTCGCCGCCGTGCAGCTCGACGAGGCTCTTCACGAGCGCCAGGCCGAGACCGAGGCCGCCCTGCGAGCGGTCCGGCGTGCGCTCGGCCTGGGTGAACAGGTCGAACACGCGCTCGACGAGGGCGGGTTCCATGCCGATGCCGTCGTCGGCCACGGTCAGCACGTAGTCGTTGCCGTCCGCGTCCACGCGCAGGTGGAGGGTGCCGCCTTCCGGCGTGTACTTGGTCGCGTTGTTGAGCAGGTTCGCGCACACCTGCACGAGGCGCTTGTGGTCGCCCTTGACGTAGGCCGGCGCGGGCGGCAGCTCGATCACGACGCGGTGGCGCCGCGCCGCGATCAGCGGGCGGATCTGCTCGGCCGCGTCGTCGACGACGCGCTTGAAGTCCAGCACCTGCGTCGACAGCGACACGAGGCCGCGCGTCACGCGCGACACGTCGAGCAGGTCGTCGACGAGGCTCGTCATGTGGTCGACTTGGCGCACGATGATGGAACAGGTCTGGGTGATCTGGGCGTTATCGGAGTGCAGCAGCTTGAGCAGGTGCGCGCCCGTGCTGATCGGGGCCAGCGGGTTGCGCAGCTCGTGCGCGAGCATCGCGAGGAATTCGTCCTTGCGCTGGTCGGCGGCGCGCAGCTCGCGCTCGGCCAGCGAGCGGGCCGTCTCTTTTTTCTGCAGCGCGGCCGCCATGCGGTCCAGCGCCTGGGCCAGGTTGCCGATCTCCTCGTGGCCGTAGGCGATGCCGGAGCGGGCTTCGAGGTCGCCGGCGGCGATGCGCTCGGCGGTGCCCATCAGCTTGCGCACGCGCTGGACGATCAACACGTCGCCCACGAGCCACGCGGCCAGCATGGCCAGCAGGGTCGTCGCCGCGAGGCCCAGCAGGGACATGATCTGGTCGTGGCGCGCGGCCGACAGGATGGTTTCGGTGGGGATGCCGATGGTGACCGTGTAGTCGGTCAGCGCGGGCGCGCCCACGCGCGCGAACGTGTGCAGGCGTTCGACGCCGTCCTCGCCGCGCACCGTCACGGCGCGCTGGCCGGCCGTGTTCATCGCTTCCTGCATCGCCGCCGACAGCCTGGTGCCGAAGAAGCGTTCCGGATCGGGGCGGCGCGAGATGACGGTGCCGCGCGCATCCGCCGTCGCCAGCACGGAGCCGGGCGGCAGGTTGATGTCGTTGATGAAGGTGTCGAGCCCCTCCAGGTCCATCGCCGCGAACACGACGGCGAGGACTTTTCCGCCGCGGTCGATGACGGGATAGGTGAGGTTGATCGTGTGCTTCTTGATGACGCGGCCGAACACGTAGTCGCCGGCGATGAACCTGCGTTCCGAGATGGCGCGGCGGAAGTGGGTGCGGTCGCCCAGGTTGACGGGGTGGAGCAGGGGCACGGCGCTGCACGTGACGTCGCCGTTGAGCTGGATGAGGCCGAAGTTGACGAAGCCCTCGTTGCGGTCGAGGACGTCGGACAGCAGCGACGTGCATTTCGCCGTGTCGCCCATCAGGTCCGGAACGCTGGCCAGGTCGACGAGGATCTGGCGCGCACCCTCGATCGACTGGGCTTCGTTCGCGGCCGCCATGCCCGTCAGGCGGCGCAGGTTTTCTTCCGATGCCTTGATGGCATGTTCGCGTTCGCGGATCCCGGACAGGATCGTCATCACCGCCAGCGGCGTGATCGCCAGCGCCACCAGCAACATGAGCCGGCTGCGCAGGCTGTTCAGCCGGAAGCGGCTCAAGCCAGAAGTCATTTGTCTATTTTCTATCTGCCGCCTTGTGGGCAGCAAACGCATTACCAAATTCGATGATCCTGCGGATGCCTTCGCGCAAGGTCGCCACGTCGTCCGAAATATAGCCGAGTCGGATGTAACCGGGCACACCCAGGGCGTCGCCCGGCATGACCGCTACTCTCTTTTCCTCGAGCAGCGCTTCGGCAAAGCCGACCGTGTCCAGCGTCAGGCTGCGCACGTCTCCCCACAGGTACGGACCGGAGGCCGGCGCGTGCATGACGATCCAGGGGACCTCGGCAAACAGCCGCACCGCCAGGTCGCGCCGTTCACGGTAGTCCGCCATCATCGCGCGGGGCGCACCGGTCGCGAAAGCGACGTCGGCGGCCACCTGCGACAAATGCGGCGCGGCTGCCGTGATGGGGCCTTGCAGCGTCTGCATCGCGTTGACCACTTCGGCGGGCGCCAGCGCGAAGCCGACCCGCCAGCCCATCATGGCGTAGCTCTGCGAGGCCGAAAACAGCGTCACGACGCCGATGTCCCGCCAGTCGCACAAAGCCGCCAGGCTGGTGTGTCCGCCATCGAAGATCAGGTGTTCGTAGCTTTCGTCGACGATCACCCGGGCCCCGATGCGCTCCACCCATGCACGAAGGTGTTCCAGTTCCCGGCGAGTGTACACCTTGCCGGTGGGATTGTGCGGGTTATTGATGATGACGATGTCCGGTTTGCCGAGGCCGTCCAGCAGTTCCGGCGTGATTTCCTCAGGGAGATCGACCAGGATCGGGCGCAGTCCCAATAGTTGTGACGTAGCAACATATGCCGGCCAGTGCGGCTTGAAGATGAGGACGGTGTCGTACGGGTCGCTCAAGGCATAGAGTGCTTCGTACAAGCCCTGCTTGGCGCCGTTGGTGACGATGATCTCGTCGGTGCTCGCGTCGATGCCGTTTTCCTTCTTCAGCTTGGCCGCCAGCCGCGTCCGCACGTCCAGGGCGCCGACCACGCTCGTGTAGGGCATGATCCGCTCGCGCTCGATGGCCGCCGCCACCGCGTCCAGCACGGGCCGGGGCGCGGGGAAGTGCGAAATGGCGATCGAAAAATCGATGACGGACTCGCCCTCGCTGCGCAGCGTTTCCACGCGTCCGTGCATGGCGGTGGTGGCGAGGGGACGGGAAGAAGCGATCCGGGCAGAAATTTTCATTTTTTCTCTTGGGATGGTGTTATTGAAAAGTTACAACGCACGGTGCAACGGCTGGGTGTTGCCTGATTGTACTAAATCGGGAGAACGATGCCGCACGAGAGGAAAATGTCGCGCCGGAAATGCGCTGAGGACGGGCGCCGCGCGGCGCGGGATTCTGGTACGGTGTTTGCAAGTGAACCATGCGGGAGGACACCATGCAGCAACCCATCGTACGCACCTTCAAGCACGTGACGGCCGCAGAACAGGCGCGTGCCGAACTGCTGGCCGCGGGCATCGCGGCCGACGACGTCGCGATCGACGTCCGCATCGACGAGACCGGCCCCGTGCAGGGCAATTTCACCGTCGGCGATTCGCCCGCGGTGACGGGCAAGACGGCGTATTCGCACACGTACGCGCCGGTGGCGCAGGACGACGTGCGCGACTGCCAGGTCACCGTGAACGCCGCGGACGCCGGGCTGGCCGAGCGGGCCGCCGCGATCCTCGACCGGCACGGCGGGCACGATCCGGATCCGGCCCACGCGGCCGCCATCGCCGCCCGCGAGACGCGCCATTGAGTTTGCGCGACAATGGGGCATCGCGGTCGGCGACCGCTTCCAGGAGAGTTCAATGAGTGCCATCCACCTCGACCAGCAGGATGCCCTGCTGATCATCGACATGCAGGTCGACTTCCTGCCCGGCGGGGCGCTCGGCGTGGCGGGCGGCCATGAAGTGGTCGCACCGATCAACCACCTGATCGAGCTGTACCAGGCACAGGGCCTGCCCATCTTCGCGTCGCGCGACTGGCACCCGCAGGACCACTGCTCGTTCGCGGCGCAGGGCGGGCCGTGGCCGCCGCACTGCGTGGCCGACACGGCGGGCGCCGCATTCGCGGCCGAGCTGGCGCTGCCCGACGACGCCATCGTCATCTCGAAGGCCGACACGGCGGCGGTCGACGCCTATTCCGCGTTCGGCGGCACGGACTTCGCGGCGCAGCTGCGCGCGCGGGACGTGGAGCGCGTGACGGTGGTGGGTCTCGCCACCGATTACTGCGTGCTGAACACCGTCACGGATGCGCTGGAAGAGGGATTCGACACACTCATCGTGCCGGAAGCGATGCGCGCCGTCGACGTAAATCCGGGCGACGGCCGCCGCGCGCTCGACCGCATGGTTGCGCGCGGGGCCGTGCCGGTGCGGCTGGGCGAGTTCGGGATGGTCGCGCTGTCGGTCGCCTGATCGTCGCCCGACTCAGAACGTGTAGGCCGCGTACACGGCGGCCGTCGGCGCCGTCTTCCTGCGCACGAGCGGGCTTTTCGCGGCGTCGCCGGTGAGCCGCTGCGCGCCCAGCAGCGACGTCACCGCCCAATGCGCGTCGATGCGATGCTCCCAGCTCAAGCTCACATCCGTCCCGACCATCCCGCCTTCCGGCTTGAATGCGCGATAGCCGGAGCGGGCGGCCTGGCGCGCGTCGACGCCGTAATACGTCTGCAGGTATTTCGCTTCGCCGAACTGCAGCGCGACGCCGACGGCGACCTTGTCGGCCTGGCTGTCCAGCAGCTTCGCATTGACTCCCAGTGCGAACTGCTTGCCGTTCTCGCGGCGCGAGATCGGGATCTCGGCATGCGCGGCCACGCTGAAGACGTCCGTCAACTGCGCCTCGGCGCCGACGTTGAGGGTGGCGCTGCCCTTGATGTCGCCCATGCCCTTGAGCGCCTTGCTGCCGGTGCGGCCGACGAAACCGTTGGTGTCCTTTTCCGTCCGCTCGCCGCGGTACCCGAGGCCGATGCTGGCGCCGAGCTGCCCGCTGCCGGCCGCGAACCCGATGCCGCGCAGGGTGCTCGCGTAAAAACCGTTGGCGGCCTGGTAGTCGGCCACGATGACGGGCGAGACGAGATATTCGTCCGAACCGGAATAGCGGGTGCCGGCGCCGATGCCGGCGCCGAGGGTGAAGGTGCTGTCCTGCGCATGGGCGGCGGCAGCGATCATCAGGGTGGACAACCACAACGCTTTTTTCATCACATTCCTTTCATTGGCGATCGCTCCCAGTGGCGACCGGTCGGCCGCAATTATCGAAAGGAATGCATGAGCGGCACATGAGGGAAGGATGAAGATTCGATGAAGACGTTGTCTCTTCATCCATTCTTCATCCAGCGGTGGTCTAATACCGCCCATGGACATTCTGCTCATTGAAGACGACCTCGATCTCGGCAACGGCATCCGCATCGCCCTGCTGGACAGCGGCATGGACGTCACCTGGGTGCGCCGCCTGCAGGACGCCCAGCGCCAGCTCGGCCAGGCCGCGCACGACCTGGTGCTGCTCGATCTCGGCCTGCCGGACGGCGACGGTCTCCAGCTCCTCCAGCGCCTGCGCCGCGACCGCCGCGCGCTGCCGGTGCTGGTCCTGACCGCGCGCGACGCGCTCGAAGACCGGCTGCTCGGCCTGGACTCCGGCGCGGACGATTACCTCGTCAAGCCGTTCGCGCTGGCCGAGCTGCTGTCGCGCGTGCGCGCGCTGGCGCGGCGCAGCTACGGGTTCGACGGCGGCACGCTGGCATTGCGTGGCCTGGCGCTCGATGCGGCGGGACACCGGGCCAGCCTGCACGGGCAGCCGCTGGAGCTGACCGCCAGCGAATTCCAGCTGCTGAAGGTGCTGATGATGCGCTCGCCGAAGGTCGTCACGCGGCGCGCGCTCGAGGACGCGGCCCTGCCGCGCTCCCAGGCGAACGGCAGCAACGCGCTCGACGTGCACATGGCGAACCTGCGCCGCAAGGTGGGCGAGGGCGTCGTCCGCACGGTGCGCGGCGTCGGCTACGTGATCGACCAGGCATGAAGCGCATGTGGCGGTGGATACGGACGCCTTCCTTGACACGGCGTCTGCTCGTTGCGCAGATGGCGCTGCTGGCGGTGGTGTGGAGCCTGGCCGTCGCCTTCCTCGTGCACGAAGGCGCCCGCGACGAGGGTGAGCTGCGCACCGACCAGCTGTACGACGCGCTGCTGTACGTGACGTCGGCGCTCGACGGCCAGCCGGCGCGCCGGCTTGAGGCGCTGCGCCTGGCCGACCGCGCGATGCGCCAGAACGGCGGCAGGGCCGATCCGCCGGCGCTCGGCGTGTTCACCGTCGTGCGCGCGCATGGACGGGTGGTCTACGCGACGCCCGGTGCACGGCTCGACGTGTCCGGCGCGCGCGACGGCGCCGTGGAATACCACACGGCGGGCGGCCAGAAGTGGGCCGTGCGCACGGTGCGCGACCGCGCGGCCGGCATCGAGGTCTCGCGCATGAAACTGGGACACGACATGGACCTGTTCCTGTCGTTTAATGCGGGCGGCTTCTACCTGCTGCCCTTGCTGGTCAGCCTGCCGTTCCTCGTGGTGCCGGCCTGGCTGTCGATCCGGCTCGCACTGCGGCCCTGGCGGCGCGCGGCCGAGGAGATCGCCGCGCGCGGTCCGCACGACATGAGTCCGATCGCGCCCCTGCCGCAGCGCGAGGCGATGGCAGTGATCGACAGCGTCAATGCCTTGCTGCGGCGCGTGGCGGACAGTGCCTCGCGCGAGCGCCGCTTCATCGCCGATGCGGCGCACGAGCTGCGCACGCCGCTGGCGGCGCTGCGCGTCAACGTGGAAGCGCTGCAGCGGCAGGGCGCGGCGCCCGCGCAGGGTGAACTGCTGGCGGGGATCGTGCGCGCGTCCGAACGCGCGACCCGGCTGGTCGGCCAGTTGCTGCTGCTGATGCGCAGCGACGCGGCGGGCGCCGAGGCCGCGCGGCCGATCGCGCTGGACGTCCTGGTGCAGGACCGCCTGGCCGCGCTGTCGCGCCTCGCCGACGTGCGCGGCGTGGAGCTGGCGCTGGAGGCCGAGGGCGGGGCGGTCGTGCGGGGACAGGAGGGCGCGCTGGTGTCGCTGGTCGATAACGTCATCGACAACGCCATCAAATACAGCCCGCCGGGCGGCACGGTGAGCGTGACGTTGGCGCGCGCCGACGGCGTGGTGCGGCTGTGCGTGAGCGACAGCGGCCCGGGCGTGCCGGAGGCCTTGCGCGAGCGCGTGTTCGAACGTTTCTTCCGCGCGCCCGACCAGGTCCAGCAGGGGAGTGGGCTGGGCCTCGCGATCGCGCGCGCGGTGGCCGATGCGCATGGCGGCGACATCGGCATCCGCGCCGCGCCGGGCGGCGGTTGCCTGATCTGCGCGAGCCTGCCGGCTGCCTGATTACGCGGCGCGCAGGAGCACGAGGTGGCCGGCGATGTCGCGGCCGTGATCCTGGCGCAGTACCGCATGCTCCGTTGCGACGACGTCGAAGCCGGCCGCCTGCGCGGTCTGTTGCACGTAGCCGAGCGTATGCGCGAACCGGTTCGACGGCTGGATCGCAAAGCCAGGATCGGCGGCGTCGAGCGCTTCGCACGAGAACGCGAACAGTCCGCCCGCACGCAGCGCGCGCCGCACCCGCGCGAACAGTGGAGACAGGTCCCCGATGTACACGAGCACGTCGGCGGCGACGGCGAGATCGCACGACGCGGGACGTTCCGCCAGCCACGCCACGATGTCCGCGCATACGAGGTCATCGTACAGGCCGAGTTCTGCCGCCTTGTCCAGCATCTTCTGCGACAGGTCCACGCCGGTGACGTGCCGTGCCAGCGGCCGCAGGAAGGGCGCGCACAGCCCCGTGCCGCAGCCGAGGTCCAATGCCGCCGCCACCGGCGCCGCGGCCAGGTGCGGACGGAGCAGCGCGTCCAGGAGTGTCGGCGTGCGGTAGCCGAGGACGTCGACGAGGTGGCGGTCGAAACGGCCCGCGTACTGGTCGAACAGGTGTTTCACGTAATCTGCCGGGGCCGTCGCCGGCTGGTCCGCCTCGCCCAGCGCCGCGAGCGCGAAGTGGATCTCGTCCGCATCGGCGCCCAGTTCGAGCGCGCGCCGGTACGCCGCCACGGCCGCGTCGCGCTGCCCCAGTGCGCGCAGCGCGTTCGCGCGATAGTGTTCGGCCAGCGCGTAGTCGGGCCGCAGGGCCAGCGCCCTGTCGTAGCTGTGCAGGGCGCCCGCGAGGTCGCCCGATTTCTTCAGCGCCGTACCGCGCGCGCACCAGGTGCCGGCCAGCGGGGCCAGCGCGAGCGCGCGGTCGTAGGCGTCGATGCCGTCCGCGTGACGGTCCAGCGCCTGCAGCGCGTGGCCCAGCGCGACGAAGGCGTCCGCGTACGCGGGCCGCGTGGCGAGGGCCTGTTCGGCGCTGGCGACGGCATCCGCGTGGCGCCCCAGGTCGTGCAGCGCGATGGCGCGGTGGCACCACGCGTCGGCCAGCGCCGGGTTGATGCCGAGGGCGCGTTCGTAGCTGTCCAGCGCTTCCGCCAGGCGGCCGAGCCGGCGCAGCGTGTTGCCGCGGTTGTCCCAGGCGAGCGCATACGCCGGGTCGAGCCGCAGCGCCGCTTCGTAGCTGGCCAGCGCGTCATCCGTGCGGCCGAGGTCCTGCAGCGCGGCGCCCAGGTTGCAATGGGCGCGCGCCTGCAGCGGGTCGACGCGCAGCGCTTCCTCGATCAGTTCGACCGCACGGAGGGGCGCCCCGCGCTGGCGTTCGATCACGCCCAGCAGGTGCAGCGCGTCGAACTGGCGCGGGTTGAGGTCCAGTACGCGCCGGTACATGGCCTGCGCCTGCTCGAACCGGCCCTGCTGGTGCAGCCTGACGGCCTGGCCCAGCAGGTCGGATGCGTCTTCCACCGACACCCGGTCAGCTCCAGGACAGGTCGGCCTTCGACAGCGGCAGCTCGCGCACGCGCTTGGCCGTAGCGGCGAAGATCGCGTTGCAGACGGCCGGCGCCAGCGGCGGGAACACGGGTTCGCCCAGGCCCGTGACGGGGTAGTCCGTCTTGAGGAAGTGCGTCTCGATCTTCGTTGGCGTGTCCGGCATGCGCAGCAGGGCGTAGTCGTGGAAGTTGCTTTGCACGATGCGGCCCTTGTCGATGTCGAGCGCCGGGTACATCAGCGTGGACAGGCCGTCGATCACGGAGCCCTGCACCTGGTTCTCGGCGCCGGACAGGTTGACGATCTGCGCGCCGATGTCGGCGACGACGACGACGCGGTCCACGTGCAGGTGGCCGTCCCTCGACACCGTCACCTCGGCCACTTCGGCCACGTAGCCGCGGTGGCTGAAGTGGAATGCGATGCCGGCGCCCTGGCCGCGCGCGAACTTGCGCCGGCCCCAGCCGGATTTCTCGGCGACGGCCTTCAGCACGTTGCGCATGCGGCCCACGTTGTACGGCACGCCGCGCTCGCCCGTGCCGGCCACGAGGTCCCTGTCGCCCAGCAGGTCGAGGCGGAACGCGACCGGATCGCGTCCGGCCGCATGAGCCAGTTCGTCGATGAAGCTGTGGAACACCCACGCGAACACGTTGCTGCCCGGCGCGCGCCACGGTCCCATCGGGATGCGGCATTCGAGCGGCGTCTGCTCGATCAGGCAGTTGGCCAGCCAGCGGGCCGGGAATTCGTCGCCCGACAGGTTGCCGCCGCTGCCCGGCTGCAGCACGCTCCCGGTGCCGCCGTCGCTTTCCTTCTTCTCGATGCGGTTGGCGAACGTGACGAAGTGGTCGTGCCAGGCGACGACCTTGCCATGGTCATCCACGCCGCCGCGCAGGAAGTGGAAGCCGCCGGCGCGGAAGTGGTCGTGCTGCAGGTCGTCCTCGCGCATCCACGTCAGCTTGACAGGTGCCTTCACTTTCTGCGCGATCGCGGCCGCTTCGACGATGAAGTCGGACGACAGCCGCCGCCCGAAGCCGCCGCCGCTGCGCGTGATATGGAGCGTGATCCTGTCTTTCGGGATGTTGAGGGTCGTGGCCACGAGGGCCTGGCCCGCGCCCGGATTCTGCGTGGGCGCCCACAGTTCGAGCGTGCCGTCCGCCGGCTTGAACCACGCCGTGCAGTTCTGCGGTTCCATGCTCGCGTGCGAGATGAACGGGTAGACGTAGTTCGCTTCCACCGTGCGCGCGGCGCCGGCCAGCGCCGCATCCACGTCGCCATCCTTGCGCATGACGGCGGCGCCGGGCTGGCCGCTCGCGGCCTGCGCGGCGGCGAGGAAGCCGGCCCAGCTGTGGCGCGCGCCTTCGCCTTCGTCCCACGTCACCTTCAGGTTCTTGCGGGCGCGGAAGGCGTTCCACGTCGAGTCGGCGACGATCGCGACGCCGGGCCGCAGGCCGTTCAGGTTTTCCGTGCCTTCGACGAGGAACGCGGCCTTCACGCCGGGCATGCGCTTGATGGCGTCCAGGTTCGCGTCGACGGGACGGCCGCCCAGCACCGGACATTTTACGTACGTGGCGTACAGCATGCCGGGCAGGCGCGTGTCGATGCCGAACAGCGGCTGGCCGCTGACGACGAGCGCGTTGTCCACGCCGCCCACGCGCGTGCCGAGCAGGCGGTACGCGGCCGGATCCTTCAGCACGACTTCCTTCGCATCCGGCACGGGCAGCGCGGACGCCGTGCGCACGAGCGCGCCGTAGCCCAGCTTGCGGCCGCTGGCGGCGTGCACGACGGCGCCGTTTTCGGCCCGGCATTCGGCCGCCGGCACGTTCCACGTCTGCGCGGCGGCGCGTACGAGCATCGTGCGCGCGGTGGCGCCGAGGCGGTGGAAGTTGTCGTAGTTGGTCGGCGTCGACGTCGATCCCCCGGCGCCCTGCGAACCGTAGATCGGGTTCAGGTCGCCCTGCACGACGCGCACCGTTTTCCAGTCGACCTCGAGTTCTTCGGCGAGCACCATCGGCAGCGACGTCTTGATGCCCTGGCCGATTTCCGGCTGCTTGGAGACGAGCGTCACGCGGCCGTCCGTGCCGATGCGGATGAACGCGTTCGGGACGAAGTCGCCGGCGGCGGGTTCCGCCGCACCGTTGTCGGCCAGCGCGGCGATGGCGCCGCTCGCCCGCACGCCCAGCAGCAGGAATAAGCCGGCACCGGCGCCGGCGCCGGCCGACTGGCCGAGGAAGCGGCGGCGCGAGGAGGAGGCGGGGCGGCTCATGCTTTCCCCTTGTCGCCGGCAATTTCCGCGGCCCGGTGGATGCCGGCGCGGATCCGGACATACGTCGCGCAGCGGCACAGGTTGCCGGCCATCGCGTCGTCGATCTGGGCGTCGGTCGGCTTCGGATGCTGTTTCAGCAGGGCGCATGCCGTCATGATCTGGCCGGCCTGGCAATAGCCGCACTGCGGCACGTCCAGTTCGGTCCAGGCCTGTTGCAGCGGATGCATGGCGCGCGCGTCGAGGCCTTCGATCGTGGTGATGCGGCGCTTGCCGATGCTGCTCACCGGCAACTGGCAGGCGCGGGCCGGCTGGCCGTCCACGTGGACGGTGCAGGCGCCGCAGGCGCCGATGCCGCAGCCGTATTTCGTGCCGACCAGGCCCAGGGTATCGCGCAGCGCCCACAGCAGCGGGGTATCCGCTTCGACGTCGACGGCCTGGGCCTTGCCGTTGACGTTCAGTGTGTATTTACTCATGTCCTCGTGGGATGTGTTGGGATTGCCGTTGCTGAACTGTGCAATGCTAAACCAAACTGCCCCATCAAGACCAAGGGATTTGATGTTTTACGCGGCATTAGTAGAAACGCGGGGGGTATGACATACTGGAGCGGCCCGATGCGCAGCATCGCACGCCCGACTTACATGCGACGACCGATCACTTTTCCGACCAACCTGCGCAGCCGCCTGGCCGGTGCCGTCGGCGTGCTCGTGCTGGGCGCCACCGTGCTGGCCGGCCCGCTGGCCATCGACGTGGCCGAGCACGACCTGCGCGCCGTGCTGGGCGCACAGCAGTATGCGTCGCTGTCGGGGGCGGCCGCCTTCCTTGACGACCTGCTGGAGGCGCGCCTGCGCCAGATGGCCGCGCTGGCCGCGGCCATGCCGCCCGACACCCGCCACGACCCGCGGCGCCTGCAGGCCTGGCTCGCGAGCCGCACGTCCGACGTGGGCGACGACTTCGTCAACATCGCGGCTTTCGCCCGCAACGGCGAACTGGTGGCCTCGGGCGCTTCCATGCCGGCAGCACAACCGCTGACGGCCACGGGCCGCCCGTACTTCGAAGAAACCCTGCTGCGCGGCCGCGGCATCGTGTCCGACCCGTTCCAGAGCCGCCTGTCCGGCGCGAACATGGTGCTGGTGACGGCGCCCGTGTTCGACGACCACGGCGAGATCGTCTACGTGCTCACGGGCCGCATCGACCTGCAGCATGCGCGCTTCCTGCGCCAGGTCGACGCCTTGCGGCCGGGCAGCACCGGATATCTGTTCCTGCTGACGGCCGACGGCGTGCCGATCGATTCGCCCGTGAAGGAGCGTCACCCCGTGCCGCCCGCCAGCCAGCCCGGCCTGGCGCGCGCCCTGCACGGTTTCGAGGGCTGGCTGATCGGCGGCGACCGCGAGGGGTCCGCCATCGTCACCTATAAACGGCTGGCGACGACCGGCTGGATCCTCGGTGCGCGCTATCCCGAGGCGGAGGCGTTCGCCCCGCTCGCGCGCGTGCGGCGGACGGTGCTGGTCGTTGCCGGCATCCTCGCGCTGGTCGCGGGCCTGCTGTCGTGGTGGCTCGTGCGCCGCGGCCTGCGCCCGCTGGACGTGCTGCGCCGCAACGTGGCCGCCGTGCGCCACGAAGGCGCCGGCAGCGAGGTGCTGGCGCTCGCACGGAACGACGAGGTCGGTGAACTGGGCCGCGCCTTCCACGATCTCGTGCAGGCGCGCGGGCGCGCGGCCGCCCGCATGCGCGCGATCGCGGATAATGTCCCGGCCGTGATCGCCTACGTCGACCGCGACGAGCGCTTCGAATTCACCAACGCCGGCTTCGACCGCATGATCGGTTCAGGGCCGGACGCGTTCATCGGGCGCACGGTGCGCGAAGCGCTGGGCGAGGCCGGCTACGCCCGCCTGGAACCGCTGATCCGCGCCGCGCTGCGCGGCGAGCATGGCCACGTGGAAGACGTGCGGAGCGACGATGCCACGCGCCACCAGATGATCGACACGATTCCCGACATCGATGCCGACGGCCGCGTCGTCGGATTCTTCGTGATGGCGATGGACATCAGCGAGCGCAAGGAAGCGGAGCTGGCGCAGGCCGCGAGCGAGCAGCGCCTGCGCCTGATCGCCGACAACCTGCCGGTGCTGATCTGCTACATCGACCGCAACCACCGCATGGGCTTCGGCAACGCGACGTTCCAGGCGTGGCTGGGCCTGGAACCGGTCCGCCTGCCCGGCATGCACTTGCAGGACGTGCTGGGCAAGCCGGCCTACGACGCGGCGCGGCCGCGCCTGAAGCAGGCCTTCGAAGGCGTCGGCGCCACGTTCGAGATGCCGCTGCAGGCGCAGGGCCGGCACCGCATCCTGGAATGGACGTTCGTGCCGGACGTGCAGGCGCAGGGCCGGGTGAACGTCGCCGTCGCGGGCGTGTATGCGCTCGCGCACGACATGACGCGGGTGAAGGAGGCGGAAAGCCGGCTCGTGCAGATGGCCCGCTTCGACAGCCTGACCGGCATCGCCAACCGCCGCCTGTTCGGCGAACTGCTGGGCCAGGCGCTGGAACGCGTGCGCCGCCAGCGCCAGGTGATGGGCCTCGCCTACCTGGACATCGACCACTTCAAGGCCATCAACGACACCTGGGGCCACGGCGTCGGCGACGAGGTGCTGAAGGAATTTGCCCAGCGCCTGGCCGGCTGCGTGCGCGTCACGGACACGCCGGCGCGGCTGGCGGGCGACGAATTCGTCGTCCTGCTGGAAGACGTGAAGGGCGTCGAAGAAGCGGAACGGATCGGCGCCAAGATCGTGGAGGCGATCCGGACGCCGTTCGCGACGAGCGCCGGCCCGCTGGACGTCACGGCCAGCGTGGGCATCGCGCTCGTCCACGGCGCGGACGGCCCGCTGCCCACGCAGGACCAGGTGCTGGGCTGGGCCGACACGGCGCTGTATGCCGCCAAGCACGGCGGCCGCAACCGCTGCGTGGTGCGCATGGCGGAGGAGGCCGCCGGCGTGCCGGCCACCGGAGTGCCGGCCCCCGGCGTGCCGGCCCCCGGTGTGCCGTACCAGTGATTACTGCGGTGCGGGCTGCGTGGCCACCAGGGTGCGCTGCACCCAGCCGCCCGAGACGTTCTCGCCGTCGATCTTGACGAACCCGTCGCGCTCTTCTCCGGTGGCGATCGCTTCTTCCGACCGCTTCAGCGTCCCCATCACCTTGCTGCCCGAGCGCGGTTCGGTGTACACCTTGACGGTCGCGAGGCGCGCGTACACGCTGGCGCCGGCCGTCACGGGCACGCCCTCGCGGGTGGACGCCTGGGCATTCACCTTGCTGGCCGCGCTGCTCGTGCGCACGAGGCTCGGCTCGTTGCGGATGCGCGCCACGATGCGGTTGTAGTTGTCGAGCAGGCTGGCCGCGACCATCTTGCCTTCCGGCGTGTTCGTGTAGCCGCCCAGACGGGAATAGTCGCCGCCGCCCCAGCTCCAGCCGGAAATGCCGAAGTCGGTCTTCGTGGCGACGCCTTCTTCGGCCGCCACCTGGATGCCGGAGCGGACGTCCGCGATCAGCAGGCTCGTCTGCGCTTCCTTGAACTTGAGATTGCCCGCGATGCCGCCCGCGATCCGGCCCAGGCCGCCCAGCAGGCGTCCGCCGTAATCCGAGATCGCACCGCCGATGCCGCCCGTGTTGGCGGCGGCGAACTGCACGTTCGGCGTCATCACGAAGTCGGCCGCCTGCAGCTGGCCCTTGCCGACGTTGCTGCCGGACAGCGTCTCGCCATTCGCGGCCAGTGCGCGTTCCTGCTGCAGGTTGGCCATCGCCGCGCCCCGTTCGACGACCTGGAAGCAGTTCGATTGCTGGATCATGATGCGCAGCAGCGCCACCGGCGAACCGAGCCCGTAGCTTTGCAGCGCGTGCGCGCTCTCGCTCTGGGCTTCGGTGACGGCGATGGTGCCGAGCGGGCGCTCGCAACGTTCGACTTTGGAGGTGGTTTCCTGGGCGTGCAGGCTTGCGCTGCCCGCAAGCAGGGCGGCAATGATCGATATCCGGATTGGCTTCATGACCCTTGTATGTGAACAAATGATAATTTGTTCATTTTACAAGTATGCACTGGGTTGCAATCTCGCCAATATTCACACTTCCCGACTTTTCAGACGCCGCAGGCGTAGCTTCAAATACCGGTGGGATAGGTCTCCGGCGGTTCCTCCGCATGCCAGCCACCGCCCCGGTCGAGCGGATGCACGGCTGTCGTGTGGTCGATGTGGATCACGGCATCGAACTGGCGCGCCATGCGGGCGGCAAAATAATGGCTGTGGCGCTCCGTGCGGGGCAGGTAGATGACGCCGATGGCACGTTCCAGCCGCCGTTCTTCCATCGTGGCGCGCACGGCCTTGTCGACGCTCTTATCGACGCCCTCCTGCAGCGGCAGCAGGAAGCGGGGGATGCCGACCTCGTGCAGCAATTCCTCGTAGCTGCCCGGCATGCCCGGCCGCACGCGCTTGTGTTCGGCCGGCGCGTCCCATTCCGACGCGGCCGTGACGAAGCCGTCGTACGTGGAAAACCCGATCAGCCGGGTCTGCCCATCGTATTCCTTGCGTGCCAGCTCGCCGACGTTCCACTCGCCCATTTCTCCCATTTCCGTCGCGCGCGCGTCGCCGATGTGGGAGTTGTGTTCCCAGACGACGATTCTGGACGGCTCGCCATCCTTCGACAGGTGGCGGGCAAGCGCGTCCAGCGTCTCCGCCATATGGCTGTCGCGCAGGTTCCACGACGACACACGGCCCCGGAACATGGTCCGGTAGTATTCTTCCGCATTCTTGACGAGGCGCGCGTTCTGCTGCGCATAGAAAAACGCTTCCTCATCGCCGTCGCGGTGCATGTAGTCGCTGGCCCGCTGCTGTAGCTGGCGCAATTGTTCGAGGACGCCTTGCTCGCACGATGCGGACAGGTCGAGGCTCGCGGTGTAGCCGTAGTGCTGGCTGTCCTCGTGGTAATGGTCGAAGCAGGCATAGCGTTCGCGCGCCTGGCGCGCCGCGTTCGGATCGACCTGGTCGAGGTAGCGCAGCACTTCCTCCATCGACGTGAACAGGCTGTACAGGTCGAGGCCGTAGAAGCCGACCTGCGGTCCGGCGGTGTTTTCGTTGTGGTGCCGCAGCCATTGGACGAACGCGGCCACGTCCGTGTTCCGCCACATCCAGTTCGGAAAGCGCTGGAAGCCGGACAGGGCCTCGTCGGCATTGCGGTCGCCGCCGCGGCCGCGCACGTAGCGGTTGACGCGGTAGGCGTCCGGCCAGTCGGCTTCGACGGCCACGGCGTGGAAACCCTTGTCCTCGATGAGGCGCCGCGTGATCCGCGCGCGTTCCTCGTAGAACTCGTGCGTGCCGTGCGTCGCCTCGCCCAGCAGTACGAAGCGGGCATCGCCCACGAGGTCGAGCAGGGCGTCGTAGTCGCGGCCGCCGCCCGTCAAAGGACGAGCGGCGTTGCGCAGCGCAGAGATGGTGTGCTGCGGGTTCTGCGGCGTCGCCATGACCGCCTCAGTGCAGCCAGCGGCTGCTGGTGCGCGGGCGCGCGGCGTCGCGCGGCACCGCGCCCCGTTCGATGAACGCCTTCATGCGCGCCAGGTCGTCGTCCATCTGCGACTTCGGATCGGACCCGAGCAAGGTCGCGAGACCGTGGCCGATGGCACCCGCCGGCGGCGTGTACGACATGTGCACGGTGACGCGCGTGCCGCCGCGATGCGGTTCGAACTGGATCGAGCCGCTCTGCGGGATCTCGGCGCCGGCTTCGCTGCGCCAGGCCAGGCGGTGCGGCCGGCTCTGCTCGGTGAGCACGGCATTCCATTCGAACTCGCTGCCGCCGGGGCCGCGCACGACCCAGTGCGAACGGCCGCGGCCGAGGTCGCGCACCTCGACGACGTGGGACATGAAATGGGGGAAATTCTCGTAATGGGTCCACAGGTCGTACACGTCGTCCGGCGCGGCGTCGATGTGGATGGACTTGCTGAAGTCGATCGTCTGGTCCATGCCGATGCCGCGGCCGCGCAGCATGCCCAGCAGGGGCTGGTTGGTGGCGCCGCGAGCCAGCAGCGCGGCGCCGGCCAGGCCCAGCATCCACGCCAGCGGCGAGCGCCGGCTCAGGGCATACAGGGCCAGCAGGCCGCCGCCGGCGAGGGCGGAATTGCGGACGGTCGGCGTCCACTCCCCACTTGGGCCCGCCTGCAGGGTGTCACGCATGCGCGTGCGCATGTCGCGTGCCAGTTCGCGCGTCCTGTCCATGCCGTCGCCGACCGTGCTGCCGCCCTCGTCGGCCGTCCGGCTCAATGCGTGCCGCGCCTTGTCCATGCCGCTGCCGACGGCGTCGCTCGCGCGCGCCAGGGTGTCCCTGGCCTTGTCGAGACCGGTGTCGAGCGCCTCGCCGGCAGCGTGGCCCATGCGCTCCAGCGCCGAGCCCGACCTGGCCCCGGCACCCTCGGCCATGTCCGCCGCGCGGTCGCGCAGTTCGTCGCCGGCGGCGCCGATGCGTTCGCCCGCGCCGCGCCAGACGTTCCCCAGCGCGCTGGACGTGCGCGCGCCCGCATTGCGCACGGCCGCGGCCGATTGCGCGCGCCGCGCGCCGCCGCGGTCCGGGTCGAGCATGTACATCAGCAGGGCGCCGGCGGCGGCGCCGCCGATCCACTTCGCGAGTTCATAGCCTGTGTCCGTCGTGTTTTTCATGATTGGCTCCTCCGGTTGGTCTACCCCCGGCCGCCACCTCGTCATGCCAGGCGGTGGCCAGCAAGTCCTGCACTTCCTCGTCGCTGGTCTGTTCAAAAGCGTCGTACCACTGGCCCACCGCGCGGAAGTGGGGCGGGGTCGACAGGCAGACGAGTTCGTCGACGCGTGTCTCGAGCGCGGCCGCCGTGTCGGGCGGCGCGACGGGGATCGCCAGCACCAGCTCGCGGGGGCCGAGCCGGCGCGCCACCTCGATGGCGGCCAGCATCGTTGAACCGGTAGCGACGCCGTCGTCGACGAGGATCGCGCTGCGTCCGGCGAGGTCGAGCGGCGGCCTGCCGCCGCGGTAGGCGCGCTCGCGCCGCTGCAACTCGGCCAGCTCGCGCGCCGTCACCGCTTCCACGTCCTGCGCGGTGACGCCCATCAGGCCGGGTACGCCGGGCTGGAGCACGCGGACGCCGCCGCTGCCCACTGCGCCCATCGCGAATTCCTCGTGGCGCGGCATGCCGAGCTTGCGCACGAGCAGGACGTCGAGGGCGATGCCGAGCCGCTGCGCGATGGCGAACCCGACCGGTACGCCGCCGCGCGGGAGTGCCAGCACGATGGCGTCGGGGTGCCGGGCATAGACGGCGAGCCGCTGCGCCAGCAGCCGGCCCGCTTCGGTGCGATTCTTGAAATGACGGATGTCGGCCATGATGCGCACTTTTCTTCAGGATCTCCGCAGTCGCGGCACAGGCGCAGCATGAGCGCGGACGCGGGCGGCCCTCAGGCCGTCCGCTCGCGTGCCGCGCCGTGCGGCTCGTCCGATCCTTACTGGATCGTCAGCTGGCGCGCGGTGCCGCCCGCCTTCTTGGGCAGCGAGAGCATCAGGACGCCGTCCTCGAGCCGCGCCTGGGCGCTGGCATCGTCGACCTCGGAGGGCAGCGTGAAGCTGCGCTGGTACTTGCGCGTCGAGCGCTCAGAATACACCACCTGTTCGCCCTGGCGCTGTTCGTTTGCCTGCTGACACTCGCCCTCGATGGTGACGCGCTGGCCGTCGATCGACACGTGCACGTCCTCCTTCTTGACGCCCGGCAGCTCGGCCTTCACCTCGAAGGTTTTTTCCGTCTCGCTGACGTCCAGGCGCGGCATGCCGACGTCCTCGCCGGCCCAGCGGCCCTGGGCGAGCGGCGCGAAGAAGTCCTGGAACATGTTTTCGACCATGCGTCCGAACTGGTCTTCCATGGCGCCGGGACGGAATGTGGAAAGCGGCGTCGTGCCTCTTCTGATCAGGTTCATGATAGACCTCCCTTTTAAGAATGATGTGCGCGGCGCGCGGGGCGCCGCAACACCATTTATAGGGCGGTCGAATCGTGTTTGCAAGGGTCGTCTCGAACCGTGCGCGGGGGCCCGGATGGACCTTTGATGCAGGACATCAGGCGAACGAAAGCGGGGAATTTTTGCGGATCGCCCCGGTCCATGTCAGTGTGCGGATCGGGGTGGATACGCGTGTCAGCCGAGGTTGCGCCGGTGGAAGCGCAAGTGGTCTTCGACGAAGGTCGAGATGAAGTAGTAGCCGTGGTCGTAACCGGGATGGCGGCGCAGTTCGAGCGGCTGGCCGACGGCGCGGCACGCTTCCTCGAACGCGTCCGGGTACAGTTGCTCGGCCAGGAATTTGTCGGCCAGGCCCTGGTCGATCAGGATACCCTTGGGGAAGCGCGGGGCGTCGGCGCAGGCCATCAGATCGGTCGCATCGTAGACGCGCCACGCGTCGCGGTCGGGGCCGAGATAACCGCCGAACGCCTTCTCGCCCCACGGGCAGCGCGACGGCGCGGCGATGGGGGCGAAGGCCGACACGGAGCGGAACAGGTCGGGGTTGCGCAGCGCCAGCATCAGCGCGCCGTGGCCGCCCATGGAGTGGCCGAAGATGCCCACGCGCGCCGGGTCGGCGGGCAGGGTGGCCAGCACCAGCTCGCGCAGTTCGAGGATGTGGCTGTACATGCGGTAGTGGGTCGACCACGGTTCGCGGGTGGCGTCCACGTAGAAGCCGGCGCCCGCGCCGAAGTCCCAGTCGTCGGTCTCGCCCGGCACGCCGGCGCCGCGCGGGCTCGTGTCGGGGGCGACGAGGATCAGGCCTTCCTGCGCCGCCACGCGCTGGGCGCCGGCCTTGATCATGAAGGTCTCTTCGGTGCAGGTCAGGCCGGCGAGGTAGAACAGGACGGGCAGGCGCTTGCCTTGCGCGCCGGGAGGGAGGTACACGGAAAATCGCATCGGCAGGCCGATGGCGGCGGAATCGTATTTGTAGAAGCGCTGGACGCCGTCGAAACAAACGTGTTCGCTGAGGAGTTCGGGCATGGCTCGGTCCATCGGTATGGTTGGCTGATCGAAAGCGCAAGTATGCCCGGTCCGGTGGCAGGCCGCTACTGCGCTTCAGATCAGCCCGAGCGCCCCCAGCACGGCACCGGCCGCGAGCAGCCACAGCAGGTGGATGCGCGTGCGCCAGATGACCAGGCCGCTGACGATCGCCGTGAGCCACAGGGGCCAGTTCGCCAGGACGGCGGACGCGATCGGGGCACCTGCGCCGGCACTGGCGCCGGCGGAACTGGCCATGATCCAGGCAGTGGACAGCAGCAGCGCGATCACGACGGGCGCCATGCCCTGCTTGAAGGCCCGGACGGCGCGCAGGCCGCGGTTGCGGTGGCCCCAGCGGGCGGCCGTGTACGTGATGATGGTTGAGGGCGTCATGATGCCGACCATCGTCACGAGCACGCCGAACAGCGCGGCCGCCGTGCTGCCGGCGTTCATGCCGACGTGCCACCCCATCAGGGCGACGAACAGGACGTTCGGCCCCGGTGCGGCCTGGGCCAGCGCGATGGACTGGTTGAACTGGTCCTGGGTCAGCCAGTGGTGCTGCTCGACGAGGAAGCGGTGCATCTCGGACGACGTCGAGATGGCCCCGCCGACGGACATCAGCGACATCAGGAGGAAATGGCCGAACAGGCTGAGCCAGTCGGCGCCGTCCAGCATGAGGTGCAGGGGCGCGTTCATGAGGCGAGGCGGCGGTACGTGAGGACGCAGCCCAGGCCGCCGAGTCCGAACAGCACCCAGGGGAGCGGGCATTTGAGGAACGCGACGAGGACGAAGCCGGCCGCGGCGATGGCCAGGCACCAGGACAGGGGCATCGGGCTCTTTTTCAGCGCGCTTGTCAGACGCAGGCCGGCTGCGCCGATCAGGCCGGCACAGACGGCGGCCATGCCGTGCAGTGCGCCGGCCACGACGGGGCTGTCGGCGAAGCGGTCGTGCAGCACTGCCAGCCCGATGACGAGGATCAGCGGCACGGCCAGCAGGCCGGCCAGTGCGGCGAGGGCGCCGGCGATGCCGAAATGGCGGCCGCCGATCATCAGGGACAGGTTGACGACGTTCGGACCGGGCATGATTTGCGCGACGGCCCAGTCTTCGATGAATTCTTCCTGGGTCAGCCAGCGCTTGCGGTCGACGATTTCGCGCTGGACGATGGCCAGCACGCCGCCGAAGCCTTGCAGGGCCAGCAGCGTGAAGGAAATGAACACGTCGGCGAGGGTTTAATCAGTTCGCCGGGAACTTAGCCAAATCTGCGCAGTCTTATGCAGTAT
>CAMLMV010000033.1 GCA_946481275.1 uncultured Massilia sp. | reverse complement strand
GCAGGTTGTGGCCTTCACCGCCGATGTACGAAATGACTTCGAAACCGTTGGTCAGGCGAACTTTGGCGACTTTACGCAGTGCCGAGTTCGGCTTCTTCGGGGTCGTCGTGTAGACACGGGTGCAGACACCACGCTTTTGCGGGCAGTTTTCCAGTGCCGGCGACTTGCTCTTCACAACCGCGGCTTCACGCGGCTTGCGAATCAGTTGATTGATGGTTGGCATCGTTCAAAAATCCAACAAAATGACTACTAGTTGATGACCCGGGGTTCTTGCTTCCCGGGGGCTGAAACCTTGTCCCGCTACTTTCCGTACAGGCGACGAAAGCCACTCACCAGCGGGAGCGGCTGTTATGCGTAAACCATGCGCAGAATAATTCGAGAACTCGCGAGTATAGACCTGAAGCGGAGCCGGGTCAACAAACTTGCTGACCGGGCACCGCGACAGCGGCGGAAGATTGTGTAAATGCGCAGTAGATGTCGTGATAACGACACAACCAGTGTACGCCGGATTTCATCTGTTGTGCAGAGGGAATGGCGTTACCTGTGGCAAAAAACGGATAATAGCCGACTTCGCCTACGCATTGCCGCACAACGCCAGTCTCGATGTCATTTTTGCTACGCCCGCGCAACCTGTACGTCGCGCTCACCTATCTGCTGCTGTCCTGCGTGCCGTACGTGGCGCCGCTGTTCGGCCAGCCGCTGTCGCACCCCGGCCAGGTGGCCGGCATCGAACTGCTGGCCTGGCTGGGCGTGTGGGGCGTGTTCAAGCGCCCGGCGTACTTCCACTGGCTGCTGCTGCCCGCCTTCCTCGCGCTGCCCGTCGAGCTCTATTTATATGCGTTCTACGGCCAGGGCATTTCCACGCACCACCTCGGCATCATCGCGGAGACGAGCCCGGCCGAGGCGATGGAATTCCTCGGCAGCAAAGTCTGGCTGCTGATCGGCGTCTTCGTCGGCGTGCTCGCGTGGTTCGTCACGAGCTGGATCGCGGCCTGGCGCACGCGCGACCTCGACTGGGCCGACGTGTCGCGCCCCGTCGTGCTGGGCGTGCTGGCGGTCGTGGCCGTCGTCTTCGCCTACGGCCTGAAATACGGCGTCGCCCCGCCGCCGCTGGCGAGTGCCGGCCCGGCGGCGGCCACCGTGCGGCTCGTGAAAGCCTCCGACAGCGTCGAAGCCGCCAGCGAAGAGACCGCGGCGCCGCGCCCGTCCAGCATCCCGCACCCGGCCTCGCTGCCGCCGCTGGCGCACTGGATGAAGCTGCCGTTCGACCTGGACTCTTTCGCCCATTCCTGGCCGTTCGGCCTGGCCGCGCGCGGCGTCGATTTTTACAAGGAGCGGGTCTATCTCGCCGACCTGAACCGGAGAAGCGCGGCCTTCCGCTTCCACGCGCACCTGACCGAGCCGAACGACGACCCGCAAGTGATCGTGATGGTGATCGGCGAATCGTCGCGCTACGACCGCTGGAGCCTGAACGGCTACGACCGCGACACGAACCCGCTGCTGTCCCAGGAAACCAATCTCGTGGTACTGCGCGACGTGATCACGTCCGTGTCCGCCACGCGCCTGAGCGTCCCCGTCATCATCTCGCGCAAGCCGGCCACGCAAAGCCTCAAGGACGGCTTCTCGGAAAAATCCTTCCTGACCGCGTTCAAGGAAGCGGGCTATAAAACATTCTGGCTGTCGAACCAGATCTCGTTCGGCAAGTTCGACACGCCCGTGTCCGTGTTCGCGAAGGAAGCGGACGTCGTCGACTTCCTGAACCTGGGCGGCTTCACGGACAATTCCAATTACGACGAAATCCTGTTCGGCCCGCTGAAGCATGCCGTCGCGGACCCGGCGCCGAAGAAGCTGATCGTGCTGCACACGCTGGGCAGCCACTGGAACTACAGCCACCGCTACCCGAAGCAGTTCGACAAATGGTTGCCGTCGCTGTACGGCATCGACAAGCCCGTCTACACGGACATCAGGATCAAGGACAAGCTGAACAACAGCTACGACAGCTCGATCCTGTACACGGACTGGTTCCTCGACCACGTGATCGGCACGCTGAAGGAAGCCGACAAGCCGGCCGCGATGATGTACGTGGCCGACCACGGCCAGACGCTGTACGACAACAGCTGCCGCCTCGCCTTCCACGGCCACAACACGCAATACGAATTCCACGTCCCCGCGTTCGCCTGGTATTCGGACTCGTATGCGGAGCGCTTCCCGGACAAGGTCACGCAACTGCGCCGCCACCGCAAGGCGAAGCTGGCGACCGAAAACATGTTCCACACCCTGCTCGACCTGGGCGACGTGCGCTACCCGGACGAGCGCCTGGAGTGGAGCTTCGTCAACGCCGCCTTCAAGCAGCACAAGCGCTACGTCGACAGCTACGGCTGGACCGACTACGACAACGCCACCATCAAGGGCGACTGCCACGAAGTGATCGCCAAAGGCAAGCCATTGCCGCGCGACTGATGCGCCACCTCAAACCGGGGTCAGAGCCCGTTTTGGAGCAATTGCCCAAAATCGGGCTCTGACCCCGGTGCTGGTTGGCGTTCGCGGGCCAGCCATCCCGCCACCTGCTCGGCCTTGCGTTGGATGGCGGCATCGAAGCCATGCTCCGCCAGCAGCGCCACGCCGTTCGTGCGTCCCAGCACGCCGGGCTCCAGTTGCAGGCCGTCGCCGCGGCGCACGATGCGCCACGGCGCCAGCGACTCCGCCAGCAGGGAACCCAGCACGAGGTTGTGCGACGAGACGACCACCAGCGCGTGCCGCGCCAGTGCGTCGGCGACGGCCGTCGCGGCCGACACGGATTCCTCGTGATTCGTGCCGCGGAAGATTTCGTCGACGAGGCACACGACGGGTCGCGGACCGCGGGCGCGCGCCAGCAGCGCCCGTGCACGCGCCAGCTCGGCGACATATAAACTCTGGCCGCCGAGCAGCGAATCCTCGTTCTGCATGCTGGCCACGACCGGCAGCGCCGGCAGGCTGGCCGCTTGCGCGTAGCAGAAGCCGAACGCACGCGCGACCACGAGGTTCAGGCCCAGCATGCGCAGGAACGTGCTTTTGCCGACGCCGTTCTGGCCCGACAGGAACGCGCCCTTGCCGTCCAGCGCCACGGACAGTCCGCGCGCCTCGTCCAGCAGCGGATGCACGCCGCCCTCCACCGCCAGCGTGCGCGCGCCGGTGCGCGTGGCCCAGCACCACGTCGGGCGGGTGCGCAGGTGACGGGCCAGCGCGACGTCCGCTTCCAATTCCGCGCACAGCCAGTAGCACTCGCGCAGAAAGTCGCGCGCGCCGAAGACTCGAGCCAGCGTGCGGTAATAGTGGCGTACGTCGGCCGCCGCGAACCAGTCCGCGTATTCGCGCGCGCCGGGCACGCCGGATGCGGCCAGCAGCGAGCGGTCCAGCGAGCGGCTCAACCGCCCTGCCCGCGCGCCCCGTCCCGTGAACGAGGACGCCAGCGCGAGGCCGCTGCCGTCCAGCAGCGAACACGCACGCAGCAGCATCTGCAGCGCGCGCACGGAGCGCGTCCAGAGGCCGACGCGGTCCTGGTAGCGCATGTGCACCATCACGAGGAAATACATGGCGACGCCGGTGCCGACCCAGCCCCACGGCGAGACGAGCAGCGCGGCCGCGATCGATGCCGCCAGCAGCACGGGCAGCCAGAGCAGCCGGCCGACCCAGGCGGGCCGCGGCGGCTGCGTGTCCGCGAACAGCAGCGCGGCCACGTCGGTGTCCGCTTCGCGCAGGCAGGCCAGCTTGCGCTCGAGGGCGTCCAGCTGCGCGGGATCGTCGAGCAGTGCCTGCACGCGGGCTCGTCTCGATGCCACGGCCGCATCATCCAGGCCGCCGCGCAGGTCGCGCTCCAGCACCTGCCGTCCAAAGATGCTGGTGCCGGGGGCGAGCATGTCCGTGTAACGGGGCAGCAGCAGGTCGCGCCAGGTGGCGTCGTCGAGCCGGTCATCGGCGTCCGGTTCGGGTTTGAATGAGGTCATGCAGGACTTTCCTCGGCGGCGCCGGATTATTGTTGCCAAGAAATTATGGCCGGTTTCCGGAATATCAAGACCGTCCGCGACTGTCCGTCCATACGGGCCCCGGACAGTCGCGGACGCGGCCGTGTCCGCTGTCCGCGTCAATGAAATCAAGGGGTTAGATACTGGCACGGATCGTGCAAACATCGGCACTGTCCATCATTCGTGTCCACATCATGATCCGCGATACATCACAACAAGACGCCGTCATCGCCCCGCCCCCGGGCCACAAGCTGAAGCGCCGCGCGCTCTGGATCGGCAGCGCCGTCCTGGTGGCCGCCCTGTGCGCCGGCCTCGTGTCGACGTGGCGCGGCAGCGAGGCGTCCGTCAGCGCGTCGCGCCTGCGCATCGCCGAGGTCACGCGCGGCACGCTCGTGCGCGACGCCTCCGTCAACGGCCGCGTCGTCGCCGCCGTCAGCCCGACCCTGTATGCCAAGGCGCCCGCCACCGTGAACCTGAAGGTCGCCGCCGGCGACACCGTGAAAAAGGGCCAGGTGCTGGCCGTGCTGGAATCGCCCGACCTGACGGACGTGCTGAAACGCGAGACGTCCGCGTACGAAGGCCTGAAGGCCGAGGTGGCGCGCCAGCAGATCCTGTCGCGCAAGCAGAAGCTGCTGGCGCAGAAGGAGGCCGACACCGCCGAGATCGACCGCCTGTCGGCCCAACGCACGCTGGAGCGCTACGACAGCGTGGGCCAGCTGGGCGTCATCGCCAAGATCGATTACCAGAAGGCGAAGGACGCCGTGCAGTCCGCGCAGATCCGCGCGAAGCACGCCTCGCAGGCCGCGCTGCTGGAAGGCGAGGACGTCGCGCTCGCGATCAAGACGAAGCTGAACGACCTGGAACGCGCGCGCCTGTCGATGGAAGAAGCGCAGCGCCGCGTCGACGAGCTGACCGTGCGCGCGCCCGTGGACGGCTTCATCGGCACCCTGAACGTGCAGGACCGCATGGTCGTCGCCGCGAACGCGCCGCTGATGACGCTCGTCGACCTGTCGAAGCTCGAAGTCGAGATCGAGGTGCCGGAAACCTATGCGGCCGACCTGGGCCTGGGCATGAACGCCGAGGTCACGCTGCCCTCGGGCACGGCAACGGGCAAGCTGTCGGCGCTGTCGCCGGAAGTCGTCAAGAGCATGGTGCTGGCGCGCGTGCGCTTCGACGGCGAACAGCCGAAGGGCCTGCGCCAGAGCCAGCGCGTAATGGCGCGCCTGCTCATCGAAGAAAAACCGAACGTGCTGATGGTGGCGCGCGGCCCGTTCGTCGAGAGCGAGGGTGGACGCTATGCGTACGTCGTGCGCGACGGGATCGCCACGCGCACGCCGATCCGCATGGGCGCCACGAGCATGTCGGCCGTCGAAATCGTCTCGGGCCTGAAACAGGGCGACAAGGTCGTCGTCGCCGGCACCGACGCTTTCAATAACGCACAACGCATCTCGATCAATCAGTAACCAACCCAAAGGACAAGCCATGCTGCGCATGACCAATCTCTCCAAGGTATACCGCACCCACATGATCGAGACGCACGCGCTGCGCGGCTTCGAGATCGAAGTCCGCGAAGGCGAGTTCGTTACCGTGACCGGTCCGTCCGGCTCGGGCAAGACGAGCTTCCTCAACATCGCCGGCCTGCTGGAGGAATTCACGTCCGGCGAGTACATCCTCGACGGCGTCAACGTGAAGGGCCTGGACGACAACGCCCGCTCGCGCCTGCGCAACGAAAAGCTGGGCTTCATCTTCCAGGGTTTCAACCTGATCCCCGACCTGAACCTGTACGACAACGTCGACGTCCCGCTGCGCTACCGCGGCTTCAACGCGGCCGAGCGCAAGAAGCGCATCGAGGACGCGCTGGCCAAGGTGGGCCTGGCGTCGCGCATGAAGCATTATCCGGCCGAGCTGTCCGGCGGCCAGCAGCAGCGCGTGGCGATCGCACGCGCACTCGCGGGCTCGCCGAAACTGCTGCTGGCGGACGAACCGACCGGCAACCTCGATACGCAGATGGCGCGCGGCGTGATGGAACTGCTGGAAGAGATCAACGCGGCCGGCACGACGATCCTGATGGTCACGCACGACCCGGAACTGGCCGTGCGCACCACGCGCAACGTGCACATCATCGACGGCCAGGTGTCGGACCTCGTGCGCCGCGGGCCGACGCTCGTGGACACCAAGGCCAGCGCCACGGTCTGAGGAGGCGCCATGTTCGGTTACTACTTCAAACTCGGCGTGCGCAGCCTGCGCCGCAACCCCGCCCTCACCGCGCTGATGGTGCTGACGCTGGCCGTCGGCGTGGCCGCCAGCGTGTCGACGCTGACGATCCTGCACATGATGTCGAGCGACCCGATCCCGCAGAAGAGCAGCCGGCTGTTCGTGCCGCTGATCGACAACGGCCCGGTCGAGGGCTACACGCCGGGCGAGGATCCGGACGACATCCAGATCAGCTACAAGGACGCCGTCAACCTGATCAAGGGCGGCCAGGGCGTGCGCCGCACGGCGCTGTACGGCGTCTCCGCGCCGATCCAGCCGCCGCGCACGGACATCCAGCCGTTCAACCTGTCCGGCCTCGCGCCCACGCGCGACTTCTTCGCCATGTTCGACGTGCCCTTCCTCCACGGCCAGGCTTGGACGGAACAGGACGAGGCGCGCGGCGCCGACGTCGTGGTCCTCAGCCGCGAGATCGCCGAAAAACTGTACGGCGACGCCAATCCCGTCGGCCAGCGCGTCATGCTGATGGGCTTCCCGTTCACCATCGTGGGCGTGATCGACAACTGGATGCCGCTGCCGCGCTTCTACCGCCTGAACGGCGGCGTGCGCTACGGCGCCGGCGAGGAATTCTTCATGCCGTTCACGACGTCGATCCGCCACGAAGTCACGCACAACGGCAGCATGAGCTGCACGTCGAATTCCGGTCCCGGCTTCGCCGCGCGCCTGGCGTCCGAGTGCACGTGGATCACGGTGTGGTTCGAAACGGCATCCGCCGGCGACCGCGCCGACCTGCAGGCCTGGCTCGACAACTACGCGGCCGACCAGCGCAAGCTGGGCCGCCTGAAGCGCAACGCCGTAAACCGCCTGTACGACGTGCCGGAGTGGCTCGTGTTCACGAAGGTCGTCGGCAAGGACAGCAAGCTGCAGACCTGGCTCGCGTTCGGCTTCCTCGTGTTGTGCCTCGTGAACACCATCGGCCTGCTGCTGGCGAAGTTCTCGGTGCGCGCCTCCGAGATCGGCGTGCGCCGCGCGCTCGGCGCCTCGCGCGGCGACATCTTCCGCCAGTTCCTCATCGAGACCAGCGTCGTGGGCCTCGTCGGGGGCGTGCTGGGGCTCGTCCTCGCGTTCGGCGCGCTGGCCCTGATCTCCATGCAGGGCAAGCAGACGGCGGCCGTGGCCCAGATGGACTGGCAGATGCTGATCGTGACCTTCGTGATGTCGGTCGGCGCCGCCATCCTCGCCGGCCTGTTGCCGACCTGGCGCGCCTGCCAGGTCACGCCCGCCATCCAGCTGAAATCGCAGTAAGGAGAACGCCATGGAAATCCGTCCCATCCTGTCCGCGCTGCTGCGCAACAAGACCGGTCCGATCCTCGTCGCGCTGCAGGTCGCCCTGAGCCTGGCGATCCTGGCCAACGCGGCCCACATCGTCAACGAGCGGCGCGCCGTCGCCGCGCGGCCGTCCGGCCTGTCCGACGAACATTCGACCTTTTACGTCACCGTGCGCAGCCTGTCGAACGACACCCCGGAACAGCGCCTCGCCAACATCAAGCGCCAGACCGCGCTGCTGCGCGCCGTGGGCGGCGTGGCGTCCGTCGCCCAGGTCAGCCAGATGCCGCTGTCGCGCAGCGGCAGCAACACGAGCGTGGCCGTCGATCCGCGCCAGGACAAGCCCAGCGCCGTCGCCTCCCAGTTCGTCTCGGGCGACTCGCTCGTACAGACCTTCGGCCTGAAACTGGTCGAGGGCCGCGACTTCCTGCCGGGCGAGCTCCTCGACGTCAACGAGGACACGACGGCCGAGCCGCCGCCCCAGGTCATCCTGACGAAACCGCTGGCGGATAAACTGTGGCCGGACCAGGCGGCCGTCGGCAAGACCATGTACTTCGGCACCGGCAAGGATGCGCGCGGCGTGCAGGTGGTCGGCGTCGTCGAAGGCCTGATGAGCGCCCACGGCGAAGTCGGCGAACGCGGCAACCAGTCCGTGATCATGCCGGCGCGCCTGTACGGCAGCGAACCGGTCGTGCTGTACGCGATCCGCACCGAGCCGGGCCAGCGCGACCGCGTGATGAAGGAAGCGGAGGAAGCGCTGCACAAGTCGTCCGCCACGCCGATGATCACGAAGCTGAAGACCGTCGACGAAGACCGCAAGGACCGCTACCGCGCCGACGTCGCGCTGCAGTGGATGCTGATCACGGTGAGCGTGCTGCTCCTCCTGATCACCGCGAGCGGCATCGTCGGCATGGCCAGCCTGTGGGTCACGCAGCGCCGCAAGCAGATCGGCGTGCGCCGCGCGCTGGGCGCGAAGAAGACCGACATCCTGCGCTACTTCATCACGGAGAACTTCATGATCACGAGCGCCGGCGTGTTCGGCGGCGTGGCGCTGGGCCTCGCGCTGAACCAGCTCCTCGTCAGCAAGCTGGAAATGGCCCGCCTGCCGGCCGGGTATCTCGTGTTCGGCGCCCTCGGCTTCTGGCTGCTGGGCGTGGCGGCGGCGTACGGTCCGGCATGGCGCGCGGCCAGCATTTCGCCGGCCACCGCGACGCGCAGCGTGTGACCCGGCAGTGATATGCTAGCGGGCATGCCTACCGTATTGATCATCGATGACAACGCCGCCGTCGGCATCGCGCTCGACGTCCTGTTTTCGCTGCACGACATCGCCTCGCTGCGCGCCGCCTCGCCCGAGGAAGGGCTCGCCCTCCTCGCGCGCGAACCCGTCGATCTCGTCATCCAGGACATGAACTTCACGGCCGACACCACGTCGGGCGAGGAAGGCGTGGCGCTGTTCCGCGAGATCCGCAAGCTGTATCCCGACCTGCCGGTGATCCTGCTGACGGCGTGGACGCACCTGGATGCGGCCGTCGACCTGATCAAGGCCGGCGCCGCCGACTACCTGTCGAAACCGTGGAACGACGACCGCCTGCTCGCGACGGTGACGAACCTGATCGAGCTGGGGCAAGCCAACCGCGCCCTGGGCCAGCGCCTGCAGCGCGAACGCCGCGCGCGGCGCGAACTGGAACAGAATTTCGATTTGCGCGGCCTCGTGTGGGCCGACCCGGCGACGGAGCGCGTGCTGAGCCTCGCCTGCCAGGTGGCGCGCGCCGACGTGCCGATCCTGATCACGGGGCCGAACGGCACCGGCAAGGAACGCATCGCCGAAATCATCCAGGCGAATTCGATGGTCCGCGACGGCCCGTTCGTCGTGCTGAACTGCGGCGCGCTGCCGTCGGAACTGATCGAGGCGGAGCTGTTCGGCGCCGACGCGGGCGCGTACACGGGCGCATCGAAGGCGCGCGAGGGCAAGTTCGAGGCGGCCGACGGCGGCACGCTGTTCCTCGACGAGATCGGCAACCTGCCGCTGGCCGGGCAGATGAAACTCCTGCGCGTGCTGGAGACGGGGCGGTTCGAACGTCTCGGCTCCAACCGCGAGCGCCAGGTGAAGGTACGCGTGATCAGCGCGACGAACGCGGACCTCGCGGCGATGATCCGCGCCGGCACCTTCCGCGAAGACCTGTACTACCGCCTGAACGTGATCGAACTGAAGCTGCCGGCGCTGGCCGCGCGTCCCGGCGACATCCTGCCGCTGGCGCACGGCTTTCTCCCGCGCGGCAAGACCCTGCACCCGGGCGCGGAAGCCGCCCTGCTCGCGCACAACTGGCCGGGCAACGTGCGTGAGCTGAAAAACGTGATGGCGCGCGCGAACCTGCTGGCCCAGGGCGACGTGATCAAGGCGCCCGACCTCGGCCTGCCGCTGCCGGCCCATGCCGCGCTCGATGCGGAGCCGGACCGCGAAGCGATCACCCAGGCGCTGGCGCGCGCGGGCGGCGTGATTGCGCAGGCGGCCGCGGAACTCGGGCTGTCGCGCCAGGCCCTCTATCGCCGCATGGAGCGGTTGGGCATCGCACGCGCCGCATGAAATTCCGGCTGTCGCTCGTCACGCGCTGGTCGGCCCTCGTCGGCACCCTGCTGGCCGTCGGGATCATCATCGCGCTGGCGCTCGACCATCTGCTGCCGGGCCGCCCGCTGGCCGTGTTGGGCATCTGTCTGCTGTGCGTCGTGCCGATTTCCATCATCACGCTGCGCTCGCAGGTGCAGCCGATCCTGTCGCTGTTCCGCGCGTTGGAGGGCACGGTCACCAGTTACCGCGACGGCGACTTTTCGTTCAGCCTGCACTGGCCGCAGAACGACGAACTGTCGGATCTCATCGCCGCCCACAACGCGCTGGGCGAAGTGCTGCGCGAGCAGAGACTCGACCTCGTGCAGCGCGAACTGCTGCTCGACACGATGGTGCAGAACACGCCCGTCGCCATGCTGCTCGTGACGGAGCCGCCGGGCGCGTCGGATCGCGTGATCGTCTACGCGAACGTGGCCGCGCGCCAGCTGCTGTTCGAGGGGCATAAACTGGAAGGCCATGCGCTGCACGACGTGCTGCAAAAGACACCGGCCCTCGTGGAAGCGCTGGCGCGCGGCGGCGATGGCCTGTTCACGGCCGGCGACGGCGAAGAGGAAGAAGTCTACCACCTCGCCCGCCGCAACTTCAGCCTGAACGGCCGGCGCCACGAGCTGCTGCTGCTGCGCCAGCTGACGGCCGAACTGCGGCGCCAGGAAGTGCAGACGTGGAAAAAAGTCATCCGCGTCATCAGTCATGAACTGAACAACTCCCTCGCCCCGCTCGCATCGCTCGCCCACTCCGGCACGGAACTCGTGCGGCGCGGCCAGACGGAACGCCTGCCGCAGATCCTGCAGACCATCGGCGAGCGCACGCGCCACCTGGAGAGCTTCATCCTCGGCTACGCGCGCTTCGCCAAGCTGCCGGCACCGCGCCTCGAGACGATCGCCTGGACCGACTTCGTGGCCGGCCTGGCGGACCAGGTGGCGTTCCGCGTGGGCGGCGAACTGCCGGAGACGCCGGCCCACATCGACCGCGCGCAGATGGAACAGGCTCTTTTGAATCTACTGAAGAACGCCCACGAATCCGGCTCGCGCCCGGAAGACGTCGAACTGCACGTACGGCGCGTGCAGGACGTCGTGCGCATCGACGTATTCGACCGCGGCACGGGCATGAACGACGCCGTGCTGACGAACGCCCTCGTCCCCTTCTACTCGACGAAGCGCAGCGGCACGGGCCTCGGCCTGGCGCTGGCGCGGGAAATCGCCGAAGCCCACGGCGGCCGCATCACCCTCGGCAACCGCGAGGGCGGCGGCCTGGCCGTCACCCTGATCCTCCCAGCCTGAACTCGACACTTCGGGGTCAGAGCCCGGTTTTAGGAAATTGCTCAGATTCGGGGTCAGGTCCCGTTTTTCCAGCGCCGTCTCGCGCATTGAACGCCGTTCTTCGTACTTACCCGCACAATAGACGACGTTGGGCGCAACGACCATTTATAATGTGCTCTGACCCCGAATTTGCCGCGAAAGCGCACGATCGTGCGATACTCCCGGTTTCGTCGACGTTGGAGTACGCGAAGAATGATCCGACTACCCCTGTTTTGCATGACCGCGCTGGCGCTGTTGGCCGGCTGCGTCCAGTCCCCTGCCACCCGCACGGCCGCCGCGCCCGCGCAGCCGCAGCAACCGCCGCAGCAGCAGGTGCCGGACCAGCATTGCGCGCCGCCTGTCTACCCGCAGGAAGCGCTGCAGGCGCGCATGAGCGGCGTGTCGATGATGGCCTTCCTGGTCGGCAGCGACGGCACCGTGCGTGAATCGCGCCTGCTCAAGTCGAGCGGCTACGCGATCCTCGATCACGCCGCGGAGGCCGCGCTGCGGCTGTGCCGCTTCAAGCCCGCGCTGAAGAACGGCCACACGGTCGCCGCCTGGCAACCCGTCCAGTACGCGTGGTCGCTGCCGTAATGACCAACGCCAGGGATCCCCGCTTTGCCCGGCCCGGCCACCCGCCGGCCACGATCACCGAATTCGAAGGCGTGCGCTCGCTGCACCTCGGCACCTCGTGGGTGCAGGGCGCGATGCGGCTGGCGCGGCCCGATGCGATCGAGCTGGAATACGTCCAGATGATGATGATGTGGATGCTGTTCCTGCCGGACCCGCGCCGCATCGTGCAGCTGGGACTCGGCAGCGCCGCGCTGACCAAGTTCTGCCACCAGCGTTTTCCGCAGGCGCGCGTGACGGCCGTCGAGCTGAATCCGAACGTGATCGCCATCTGCCGCGAACACTTCGGCCTGCCGTCCGACGGCGAGCGCCTGGACGTGCGCGAGATGGATGCGCTGGACTTCGTGATGGATGACGCGAACCACGGCACGGTGGACGTGCTGCAGGTCGACCTGTACGACGAGGAAGCGCGCGGCCCCGTGCTCGACACGCCCGAGTTCTACGCGGCCTGCGCCGCCTGCCTGAAGGATGGCGGCGTCATGACGGCCAACGTGTTCGGCGATTTTTCCAACTACGACAAGAACCTCGATGCGATGCGCGACGCATTCGACGCCGTCGTCTGGCTGCCCGAGGTCCACGACGCCAACATCGTCGTCATCGCGTTCAAGGACGCGCCGCAGATCGATTTCGCCGTGCTGTACGAGCGCGCGGCCGACATCAAGCGGCGCTACAACCTGCCGGCCAAGAGCTGGGTCAACGGGTTGAAGGAGTGGATGCGCGACCACGCCGGCTGATCGTGCGCCGGCCCCGGCCCCGCTCGGGCTAGCATGGGGCATGGCCACCGACATCACGCTCCTGCACACCGCGCGCCTGCAACTGGTAGTCCCGGCAGCCCGCCACGCGACGGCATTCGCCGCCCTGCATGCGGACCCGTACACGATGCGCTACATCGGCCAGGGCCGCCCGCTGGACCGGACGGACGCCTGGCTGCATCTCGCCATGCTGATCGGGCACTGGCAGATGCGCGGCTACGGCGCGTGGATGCTCGAAGATCCCGCCGACGGCAGCTTCGTCGGCCGCGTCGGCCTGTTCCAGCCGGCCGGGTGGGATGAAGCGGAACTGAGCTGGATGATCGTGCCCGCGCTGCGCGGACGCGGTCTCGCCACGGAAGCGGCGCGGGCCGTGCGCGACGTCGCATTCGGCACGCTGGGCATGACGTCGTTGATCAGCCTGATCAAGCCCGGCAACGAAGCGTCGCGCCGTGTCGCACTCAAAGCCGGCGCCATCGCCGCCGAAACCGTCAGCTTCCCGGACGGCCCCCTGCAGACCTACCGCTACCGTAAATAGTTCCCTCATGCGCAACGCATACGACTGAGCCAGCGCAACTCAACCAAAAGTGTAATGGGCATTGTCATGAAACGTCATCGACGATTCTGACGGAGCTCAAGTATGAATGTGTTAATGGTTGGCGCCGGCAATGCCGGCTGCGCGCTCGGGGCCCTGCTGGCGCTGGACGGTCACCGTGTCGCCCTGCTCAAGACGTCGCGCGCGCTGCACGACGAGAATTTCGACGCGGTCGCCGCAACGCACACGATCACGGTGAACGGCAAGACCGGCGACGGCGCACCGCGCACGGCCGCACTGGCGCTCGCCACGCGCGATCCCGACGAAGCCTTCGACATCGCGCCGGACGCCGTCGTCGTCACCACGCAGACGCAATGCCATCCGCACGTCGCGGCGCTGATCGGTCCGCGGCTCGACGGCCGCCCGCTCGTGCTGCTGGCGCCCGGCTACCTGGGTTCATTTCACTTCCTGCCCTGGCAGGCCCGCGCCGGGTTCCTGCTGGCGGAAGGCGAAAGCCTGCCGTACGATGCGCGCCTCGTCGCGCCGGGCACCGTCGACATCCTGTTCCGCAACGTGCGCAACGCGCTGGCCTTCGTGCCGCGGGCCCGCGCAGCCGAGGGACTGGCGCGCGCAGCCCGTTTGTTCCCGACCTATGTCGCGATCCGCACCAACGTCGTCGAATCCGCGCTGCACAACCCGAACCTCGTCGTGCACACGATCGGCACGCTGCTCTCGGCCAGCCGCATCGAGTACGCCGACGGCGAATTCTGGATGTACCGCGAAGCGTTCACGCCGTCGGTCCTGCGCCTGCTGGCACGGCTCGACGCGGAAAAGAACGCCGTCATCGCGGCCACGGGCGGCCAGCCGTCGCCTTACTTCGACGAGTGCCGCTTCCGCAACGCCGACGACCTGGACGAACCCGCGCTGGCCGTGTTCCGCCGCTACGCACGGGAAGGCGGTCCGAAAGGACCGGCCAGCATGGAGACGCGCTTCATCACGGAAGACGTGCCGATGGGCCTTGCCCTGCTGTCCTCGATCGGCCGCCTGATGGACGTGCCGACGCCGGTGGCGGACGCGCTGATCGTGATCGCCGAAGGCCTGCTCGACCGCGATTTCCACAGCGAGCCCGAGGCGCGCACCTTGGCCAGCCTCGGGCTGGGCGACGCGTCGCCGGCCGACTTCCGCCGCCTGCTCGATGCTTGAGCGCGCCGCCCTGTACGGCTGGCTGGCGCGCCGCTATTACGCGTGGCGCCCGTATCTTCCGGCCCGCCTGCTGTACCACCAGGACTATTTCCGCCTGCGCGCGCTGCTCGCCGGCGACGCCGCGGCCGTCGATGCGCTGGCGCGATGGCGCCTGCGCCGCATCCTCGTGCACGCGCTCGCGGACGTGCCGCACTACCGCCGCACCGTGCGGCTCAGCGTCGCCGAGGCGGCGCATGAACCGCTCGCCGAGGTGCTCGCTGCCTTTCCTTACCTGACCAAGGACGACGTGATGGCGCGGCAGCGCGACTTTCTCGACAGCCGCCTCGACCCGCGCCGGCTGCTGTACGCGACGAGCGGCGGCTCGTCCGGCCAGGGCATCGGCATGTGGCGCAGCAAGCGCCTGGCCGACATCGAAAAAGCCTTCTTCGCACACGAGTGGGGACGCTTCGACTTCTCGTTCGACAAATCGCGCATCCTGCGTATCGGCGCCGACGCGCGCCGCCTCGCGCACGAGCCGCCGGTGCGCGAGGCGGGCAACCGCCTGATGCTGTCGCCCTACCACGTCGGGCCCGCGCACCGCGCCGCCATCCTCGCGGCCCTCAACCGCTTCCGCCCGGACTACGTGCACGCGTATCCAAGCTCCGCGGCCGCGCTGGCCGAACTGCTCGATCCCGGCGACCTCGATTTCCGCGTGCGCGCCGTGCTGCTGGCGTCCGAGCCCGTCACGCCCGCGCAACTGGCGGCGCTGCGCCGGCTGTTCGACTGCCCCGTCTCGCTCAATTACGGCCTGTCGGAACGCACGAACCTGGCCTTCGCCACGTGTACCGGCACGGAGAACCCGGCCTACCGCTTCCAGCCCCTGTACGGCTGGTCGGAAAACCGCTGGGACGGCACGCGCGCTGAAATCGTCGGGACATCGCTGTGGAACGACGTGATGCCGCTGATCCGCTACCGCACGGGCGACTACGGCGTGATCGACGCGGGCGGCCACTGCGCCGCCATCGACGGCCGCGCGCAGGAATTCCTGATCGACCGCGCGGGCAACCGCATCCCGGGTCTTTCCATCGTCATCGACGAAGCCACCTGGGACGTCGTGCGCCTGTACCAGGTGCGCCAGCGGCGTCCCGGCGAAATCGTCCTCGCGGTGGTGGGACGCCACGGCCCGCTCGACGCTACCCAACGCGCCTTCCTGCTGGACGCCCAGCGCCGCCGCTGGGGTGACCGGTTCGACATCGCGTTGCAGGAAGAAAGCGACATCCCGCTGGCGCCGAACGGCAAGCGCAAGCTGGTGGTCAGCGCGCTGCGGGCGTGAGCGGCAAGGCCGGCGCCGGCATCGCCTCGCGCCACCAGCTGGCGCCTTCCTGCGGCTGCGCCAGCGCCAGGCGCTCGCCCATCATCGGCGTCGCCAGCTTCACGCCGGCCGCGCGCGCGAGGTCGGCGATACGCTCGAACGGCTCGTACCACGGATGCAGCGCCAGATCGAACGTGCCGTTGTGGACCGGCACCAGCCAGCGTCCGCGCAAATCCAGGTGCGCCTGCAGCGTCTCCTCGGGCAGCATGTGCACCTCGGGCCACATCTCGTTGTACGCGCCGTTTTCGAGGAACGTCACGTCGAACGGGCCGAAACGCTCGCCGATGGTCTTGAAATCATCGTGGTAACCCGTGTCGCCGCTGAAGAACAGCTTCAGGCCGGCCGCCTCGATCACCCACGACACCCACAAGGTGCGGTCGCCGTCGCTGAGACTCCTGCCCGAAAAATGCCGCGACGGCGCGGCCGTCAGGCGCAGGCCCTCGACGTCCGTCGATTGCCACCAGTCGAGCTGGCGCACCTTCGCGGCATCGACGCCCCAGCGGACGATGCGGTCGCCCACACCCAGCGGCGCGATGAACTGGTCGGTCTTCGGGATCAGGCGCTTGATGCTGGCGTGATCCAGGTGGTCGTAATGGTCGTGCGACAGGATCACGCCGGCAAGCCGCGGCAGCGCCTCGATATCGATCGGCGCTGCGTGAAAACGCTTCGGACCGGCCCACTGCACCGGCGCGGCGCGCTCGGAAAACACGGGGTCCGTGAGCCAGTAGCGGCCGGCGAGCTTGAACAGCATGGTCGAATGGCCCAGGCGCCATAGGCTCGCGTCGGGTGCGGATTCGATGTCGGCCCTTGTCACCGGCTGCACGGGCAGCGGCTGGTCGGGCATGGCTGTCTTCGGCTTCGTCGTCGACACTTTCCAGAACAGCGCCAGCATCTCCAGGATGCCCTGGCGGCGACGCGGGACGACGTTGCGGAAACGGCCGTCGGGGAGACGTGGGGCGTTGGTTTCAGACATGGCGATAACGGAGCGTGCGGACGATGGGCGATCATCGCACGTTCCCGAACATCGTGCCGAAGGGTTGCAAATTCAGCGCCGTTCGCGCCACCAGAGACAGAGCATCGCCAGCGCGAACGCGACGCCGAACGGCCACACAGGGAGCAGCCGCGTACCCGGCGCGACCGGCGCCGGTGTGCGCGCCGCATACTGCACCGTCGCCGCGCGGCGTTCGCTGCGTTGCCACAATGGCCAGTCGCCCGGCGCGTACACGTACACCTGGCCCTCGTTCTTGTCAGCTTGCAGATGCAGCCAGCCGCTGGCCGCGGGCCACACGGCCACGCAGGCGGCGTCCACGTGTTCCGGGCGGCGCTGCCAGGCGAGCGTCTGCTTCAGTTCCGCCACGGTCACGTTCCCGCTCACGCCGCGCGCGCAGATCGCGAGGCGCCGGTGCGGCAGCGGCATCTCCTCCGGGTCGAGCCATGCGACGTCAGCGCGGCGTTGCACGTGCAGGCGGTCGAGAATGTCCTGCCACCACAGCGCCAGCTGGCGCGGCTGCGCGATCGCGTGGCGATGCCAGTCGCCCACGCCCAGCCAGGCGATGCGGCCGTCTTTCCAGTCGCGCGTCCACAAGCCGTCTTTACCTGTCCACTCGCCGGCGCGGTCGCCGTTCGGATTCAGGCCGCCGGACGCCATCGGCAGCACCGTGCCGGCGGTCTTGTTGGCCGGCTGCGGCGCCAGCGGCAACTGCACGCTGCGCGCCCACGTACCGGCATCGCGCGCGTTCGCGCCCAGCACGAGCAGCCGCGTGCCGCCGGCCACGCGGGACAGCAGCGCGTCGCGGGTGCCCGCACCGGCCCGCTCGAACCACGCCGCGTCGACGATCTCGATGTCCGGCTTGTCCATCTCCGCACGCGCCGTCTCGGCACGCTCCAGTCCCTTGCCCAGTTCGACCTGCCAGTCGATGACGGCGCCGCTGGCCGCCAGCAGGTCGTCCAGCACGCGCAGGTCAAACGAAGGCGCGCCGAACCGGCCGCGCACCTGCAGCGGCGCGGGCTCCGTCACCGTGAACGGTACCGGGCCCTCATCGACGACCTTGCCGGCAGCATCAAGCAGGCGCGCCCTCAAGACCAGCCGCTCCGCGACGGGCGGCAGCCATTGCACGGCGAGGTCGGTGTCTCCCTTCGCTTCGGCCAATATCTGACCGTTCTCCGCCAGCAGTTGCAGACGGCCGGACGCGGACCACGAGCGGTGCACCCTCAGCGGGAACACGCGGCCCAGCGCGATCGTGCGCGGGAAGTCGAGATCGATGGCGGGCGTATCCGGTTGCTTCCAGTCGAGCGGACGGGCCGGCAGGTCGTCCCACTCGGCCGCGCGCAGGCCGTCGCCGGACAGGCGCAACGTCCGTATGCCGGCCAGCGTGCGCGGCGGATCGGCCGCATCGACCGTCAGCGTGGTCCCCGCCTCGCCCGGCAACGCGAATTCACCGACCGCGCCGGCCAACGCGACACCCGCGACGAGCGCCAGCACAGCATCGATCCAGCGCCGGCCCACGGCATACGCCAGCGCGGCCAGCACGCCGATGGCGACAGCGGCGACGGCGATCATCGCCCGCCTCCCCGCAGCGCTTTCGCGAACGGCGTCTCGACGACGGGCCGCGCCTGCAGCAGCACGGGCGCGTCAAGCACGCCGCCGCGCAGCCACGCGGCCAGTTGCGCACGCGCGGCGGGCTTGCCGTCGGCAACGTCCTGGATCGCCCGCTGCGCCGCGAGCCGCTGCTCATCGTCCGCGATGCGCTCGCGCACCCAGTCGTGCGCCGTGCGCGTCCACAGCGCGGGCAGCGGACCCTCGCCGCCGAGCGCCTGCACGAGGTCGCGCAGGTTCGCCGGCACGATCTCCGCGGCGTCCGCCTGCGCGCGCTTGTAGCTGGCCGCGCCGGCCATGTCGCCGCTCATGCGCTTGTCCTCCTTGATGGCCGGCGGGGCGAACGCCGTCTTGTGCAGGTAGATGCGTTCCGACTGCTGCAATTCCTTGATTGCTTCCAGCGCCTTGTACTCAGGCGGCAGCGCCGTCTTCGGCGTGATGGCGCGCAGTGCCTTTTCCGCATCCCACATCGCGGACAGCGCGCGGCGCAACAGCTTTTTCGTCGCGTCGTCGAACAGGGTCGCGTTCTCGACCGAGTCGTGCGCGTGGCCGAATTCGTGCAGCACGTCGAGCTTTTGGCCGGGATGCTCGTCATGGTCGTCGTCCTTGCCGAACAGCGTGGATTCCTCGCCGAGGAACTGGCCGTAGCGGCGGCGCAGCGCGGTCTGGTCGGCGGCGATGCTTTCACTTCGTTCGCGCACCTCGTCCTCGCGCATCTTCTTGACCCGCATATCGGCGACCAGCTGCTCCGTGTCGATGATCACCTGGCGCTGGCTGCGCAGGCTTTCCGGCTTGACGAGCGTAGGCAGCGCCGTCGTCTCTTCATCCTGTTCCGACGGCGGCGCGGGCAGGCGCAGCGTGACCGTGGGCGATTGCACCGTGTGCGGCCGCGCCGCGTTGTCGCTCGCACGCACGAAAAAGTACAGCTCGTCGCCCGGCTCCATGCCGAGGTCCGCCAGCAGCCAATCGCGGCTCCAGTTGCGCCGGCGCGGGTCCGACGATGCGGGCACCGGCAGTTCGCGGTCGCTGAAGCGGATGTTCTCGCCGCTGCCGCGCGCCAATGTCAGGTGCAGCGTGGCCTGCTGGACGCGGTAGTCATCCGTGACGGTGACGGCAATGACAGCGTTCCTCGCATCGCGCGGCAGGTCCTTCGTCATCTCGTTCGGCTGCGTGATCGCGATCTCCGGCGGCTGGTCCGGGACCACCTTCAGCGTGTAGCGCGTGCCGCGCCAACGCCAGAAGATGGATTCCGTCGCCGTCCAGCGCGCGCATTGCGGGCCCGCGTGCAGGGTCTGGCCGTCGCTCAGCTCGATGGTTTCATCCGCCTTGTGCGGGTCGTCCAGGCACCATTCGACGGCCGTCTGCTCCGGCACCTGCGCATCCTTCGGTGCGGACGACGACGGCGCGACGCCCGTGTACGACGGCGGCGCCAGTTTTACGACCAGCCCCGCGTGCGCGACGGGTGCGGCTGCCTGACGGCCGGGCGCCTTGGTGGGCGGCGTGCCCGCCGCGTGCGGCAGCAGGGACGAACCCCACGCCAGGCCCGCGAGCGCGAGATTCGCGAGCAGCCAGGTCCAGCCGAACGGCACGTGCGCAGCCACGATCGCGCGCACGCGGCGCGGCGGCAGCGCGGCATCGATACGCTTCAGCAGGCGCTCGCGCTGCAGGCGCGCGACGGGCGTCTCCGGTTCCTGCGCCAGCAACGCGGCGCTGTCTTCCATCTCGGGCACGGCGCCGTCGATCCAGTGTGTCCAGCCGTGCGCCACGCGGCGTTGCAGGTGCAGGCCATCCCACGCGCAGAACGCGGACCAGGCCAGCAGGCCGGGGCCGGAACGCAGCAGCAGCCAGGGCAGCGCACCAACGAACCACAAGCCGGCCCGGCGCAGCAATGCGGCGCGCCACAAGGTGATATGCAATGAGCGCGCAAGATCAGCGGCGCCGGACATGGGTGACAATCCTTTCGAGTGCGAACAGCACGACGAGCGCGAGACCCAGCCAGTGGCGCAGCGCGCCGGAAGCCGGTCCGGCCGGCGCGGCGGCGTCCGGCGCGAGTGCCTGTGCGGGCGCCGTGTAGGGTTGTACGCCGAAATACTGGCGCTGCCACGCGGCGAACAGGGCGCGTGCGCCGTCGGTATCGTGCGGCGGCTCTGCGCGCCACAGCGGTGCGCGCAGGCCGGCCGGCGGCGCGTCGGGCCGGTCCCACACGACGAGGTCCGTGCGCGGTCCGGGCGCCGCATCGACGACGATATGCCACGCGCCCTCGGCCGCCGCGAACAGCCGGCGCCAGTCTTCGGCGCGGTCGCTGAAGACGGCGACATGGCGCTCGGCCGGTACGGCAGGTGCCGCCACCGTGCGCAGCTCGACGGCATGCCGGAAGCGCGGCCGCACGGCCGGCATGACGGCGTCGCCGACGACGACCACGCGCGCGCCCGGTTCGAATTCGCGCTCATGCGCGTGCAGCCACGTCACCGCGTCGCGATCGGGCAGCGCGATGCGCTGCCCAGCTTCTTTTTCAACGACGGCCGGCGGCGTCCCCGGCACGACCAGCACCGTGTCCCCGCGCCACGCCAGCACGAGGTCGGCCAGCAGCGCGATCAGGGTCACGAGCAACAGGCAGCGCAGCGCCAGCAGGATCACGTCGTGCCAGCGCCACACGCGCCGCAGCTTCGGTTCCGCCGCCGGCAGGAAGCGCGCGGAGGCGAGCAGCGACGTCTTCGTCTGCTCGCGCTTCTGGCGGTGCCACAGGATGGGCAGCACCACGACAGGCAGCGCCCACCACCACAAGCTCATTCCGTTCATGCGGCCCGCGCTCCCCGTAACCAGGCGCGCAGGACCTCTCCCGGCGCCTGCTCGATACGCGCCTGGACCAGCGGCACGTCGTTCTTGCGGCAGGCACGCACGACCTCGTCGAAGTGCACCGCGCGGTTGCGGACGTACGCGTCCTTGACGTCGCGGCCGAAGCGGTAGACGGCGCCGCCGTGCTCGGGGTCGCGATAAGCCGGCGCGGTGTCGAACGCGGCATCCACCTCGGCCTGCGTGTGCAGGCACAGCGCGCGCACGTCGTGGCGCATGCGGCGCAGGCGCAGCAGTGCGTCGGACAGCGGCGACGGCCAGTCGAGGAAGTCGCTCGCCACGCAGACGACGCCGGGCGCACGACTGAAATGCAGGCTGGCGCGCAGGGTGTCGGCGCCGGGCAGCACGCCGCCCGCGTCCACCCCGTTCAGGCGCGCCAGCACGCGCTGCAGCTGGCGCGGCCCGCGCGCGGCCGGCGTGAAATCGGCGCGCTCGCCGCGGCACACGACGAGCCCGAACGCGTCACCCTGGCGCTGCGCGATGGCGGCTACGCACGCGAGCAGCACGCGTGCGTACTGCAGCTTCGTGAGCCCTTCCACGCTGCGGCTGGGTTCCGCCATCGACGCGGTCGCGTCCAGCACGAGCCAGACGGCGACGTGGCTGTCGCGCTCGGCCTCGCGCACATAATATCGATCGGCGCGCGCGAGGAGTTTCCAGTCGACGCGGCGCCACTCGTCGCCGGGTGCATAGGCCCGGTATTCCGAGAACTCGACGCCGGCGCCCCGCTCGCGCCCGGCGTGGATGCCGTGGCCGAGCCCCGCCAGCACGTGGCGCACCACGAGGTCGAGGTTGGTCGTGTGCGCGATCAGCGCCGAACTATCAAGCACGTGTTACTCGGCACGGATGCCGGCATGCAGCGCGGCGAGGATGTCCGCGATGGCGACGCCGTCCGCCTCGGCCTCGAAATTGCGCAGCACGCGGTGCGCCAGCACGGGCAGCAGCATCGCGCCAATGTCGTCGCGCGTGACGGCGAGGCGCCCATGCATCAGCGCGCGCGCCTTCGACGCCAGCACGAGGGCCTGGCCGGCGCGCGGGCCGGCACCCCAGCCGATGTGCTTGCGGATCGCTTCGACGGGCGAATCGGCCGGGCGCGTCGCGCGCACGAGGCGCGTCGCGTAGCGCAGCATCGCATCCGAGATCTCGATGTCGCGCACGAGCTGCTGCAGGCGCAGCAGCGTCTCGAGGTCCATCGCGGGATCGGCATCGCGCAGGCCGGCATGCGTCGTCGCGCCGACCATCATCATCTCTTCATCCTCGGTCGGGTAGCCGACGTCGATGCGCAGCAGGAAGCGGTCGAGCTGCGCTTCCGGCAGCGGATACGTGCCGGCCTGCTCGATCGGGTTCTGCGTCGCGAGCACGAAGAACGGCTTGGGCAGCTTGTGCGTCTGGCCGGCGAAGGTCACGCTGCGTTCCTGCATCGCTTCCAGCAGCGCGGACTGCGTCTTCGGCGGCGCGCGGTTGATCTCGTCCGCGAGCAGCACCTGCGTGAACACGGGGCCCGGCTGGAAGCGGAACACGCGCTGGCGCGTGGCCTGGTCTTCTTCCAGGATCTCGGTGCCGACGATATCGGACGGCATCAGGTCCGGCGTGAACTGCACGCGCCGGAACTGCATGTCGGTCGCCTGCGCCAGCGATTTCACGAGCAGCGTCTTGCCGAGGCCCGGCACGCCCTCGACGAGCGCATGGCCGCCGCCCAGCAGGCACGTCACCAGCAGGTCGATCACGTCGCGCTGGCCGATGATCACGCGGCCCATGCTCGCCTTGAGCGCGTCCACCTTCGCCGCGAGGTCGGCGATCTCGTTCTCAGTCCATGCCGCTTCTGCCACTTCTATGCTCCTAACGCGTATTGAATGATGTTGACTGCAAAGCGCGTGTTGTCGACCGCGAGCCAGCGCTTGTTGCGGAAGTCGTAGTCCCACTCGCAGCCGTAGTCCTTGTTCGAGTACAGCACGCCGATGCGGCCACCCACCTCGATGGCGCGCAGGTATTCGTGCACGAGATCGTCGCCCCAGCCGTTCAGTTCCACCGCCGTGTTGGGCGGCCCGTCGAAGTGGAAGAAGCTGGAATACAGCCGGTGGTTGTTGGGGATCTTGTGCAGCGCCTTCGGGCCGAAGATGCGCGCCATCTCGGCCTCGAAGGATTTGGCGAACAGGCCGTCGATGTCGTGGTTGCAGTCGTCCACGAACACGAAGCCGCCGCCCTTCACGTAGCGCTCGAAGTTGCGCCGCTCGGCCGGCGTGAATTGCACGAGCTTGTGCCCGGCCAGGTAGCAGAACGGCGCTTCCAGAATCTTCGGGTCCGCCAATGCGACGATGCGCTCGGCGGTATCCACCCGCAACGTCGTGTACTCGACGAGCGAGTTCAGGACGTTGCTGGGCATGCGCTGGTCCACGTCCCAGTCGCCCGACTCGTACGTCAGCCGCGTGAAGTAGAAGTCGTACGTCGCCATTCTCTTCAGCCGATCTTGCGGCCCGTGTTGATCACGTTGATGCCGTTGAAGCGCGTCGTCGACGTGCCGTGCGACACGGCGCTGACCTGGCTCGGCTGGCCCTTGCCGTCGAAGAAGGAGCCGCTCATGCGCCAGTCGCGCTCGTCGCAGATCGCCGTGCACGCATTCCAGAAGTCCTGCGTGTTCGACTGGTAGGCCACGTCTTCCAGCATCTGGCCGATCTTGCCGTCCTTGATCTCGAAGTACAGCTGGCCGCCGAACTGGAAGTTGTAGCGCTGCTGGTCGATGGAGTAGGAACCGCGGCCGAGGATGTAGATGCCCTTCTTGACGTCCTTGACCATCTCGTCCGGCGTGAGCCTTTGCTTGCCGGGGACGAGCGACACGTTTGGCATGCGCTGGAACTGCACCTTGCTCCAGCTGTCCGCGTACGAGCAGCCGTGCGATTCCTTTTCGCCGATGATGTGCGCCTGGTCGCGCGTGGCCTGGTAGTTGACGAGGATGCCGTCCCTGATGATGTCCCAGCGCTTCGCCGGCACGCCTTCGTCGTCGTAGGCGACGGCGCCCAGCGATCCCGGCGCCGTCTTGTCGCCCGTGAAGTTGACGATCTTCGAGCCGAAGTTGAACTTACGAGATTCCCATTTATCCAGCGTGCAGAAGCTCGTGCCGGCGTAGTTGGCTTCGTAGCCCAGCACGCGGTCCAGTTCCGTGGGGTGGCCGACGGATTCGTGGATCGTCAGGAACAGGTTTTCCGGCGCCAGCACGAGGTCATACTTGCCCGGGTCCACGCTCTTCGCCGTGAGCTTTTCGCGCGCCTGGCGGCCCGCGTTCTTCGCTTCCTCGACGATGTCGTAGCCGCCGTTGTACAGCGTGGCCACGCCGCCGGCCGCGCGCACCTTGTGCTCCGGCTTCACGTCGAAATACTCGTAGCCCATGCCGACCGGCGGCGCCAGGCCCGCCCGCGAACGGAATTTGCCCGTCGCCTTGTCGACCGCCGTCGCGTTGATCGGCGCCCACAGGCGGTGGATGTCCTGGTCGATGTACGAGCCGTCGGTCGATGCAAAATACTTCTGCTGGTTCACCTGGAACAGGTTCGCCGTCATGAAGCTGGCGCCGGCCGCGAGGCCCGCCTTGTTCGCGGCGATCAGCATGTCGGCCTTGTCCTTCACGGGCACGCTGCGCCAGTCTTTCCTGATCGGCGTCGCCCACGCGACTTCGCCCACGCCCTTCACCGGCGCGAGCTGCACGGGCTCCGTCTGCAGCTTCGCGTTGGCCTTCGCGATGGCGACGGCTTGCCGCGCGGCGCCGGCGACGGCATCCGGCGTCAGTGAATTCGTGGCGGCGAAGCCGTAGGCGCCGGCGGCGATCACGCGCACGCCGATGCCCGTCGATTCGGTATTCGTCACGCTCTCGACGTTCAGGTCGCGCGTGGTGATGTACTGGTTCAGGTAGCGGCCGATGCGCACGTCGCAGTACGAGGCGCCCGCTTTTTTCGCGGCGTCCATCGCGGTGTCGGCCAGCGATTTCTTGAAGCTCAACGCGAGGGGATTGAGCAGTTCCTCGGCGGCGATCGCGTTGCCGAACACGGGAACCAGCATGGCGCCGGCCGTGCCGGCACCGATTTTGAGGAAGGTACGACGTTCCATTGTGTCTCCATCGTGGCAGGGTGGGCACGCCGTGCCCACCCGTTCACATCAAACCGCGTCCGACAGCGACGTGAAGTTGAAGTCGCGTACCTTCATCGGCGGAATCAGCATCTGGAACGGCACCTCGTCGCCACCGATGACGACCGGCTTGCCGATCTCCTCGATGTTGTTGAGCATCGTGACGGGGCTCTCGTTGAAGCGGAAGTTCTTGATCGGGTACTTGATCTTGCCGTTCTCGATGTAGAACGTGCCGTCGCGGGTCAGGCCCGTCAGCAGCACGGATTGCGGGTCAACCATGCGGATGTACCACGTGCGGGTCACGAGCACGCCCTTCTTCGTGTTGGCGATCAGCTCCGCCGTCGACTTGTCCGTGCCGGCCATGATGATGTTGCCCGGCGTGGCCGTCGCCGGCACGCCCTTCTTCTTGGCCCAGTACTGCGAGTAGTTCAGTGCATTGACCTTGCCGTCCTTGATCAGGTCCATGCGCTTGCGGGCGATGAGGTTCTCGGTGTCCCACGGCAGCACGGGCACGTCCGGATTCCACGGGTCGGCCCAGATGTTGACCTGCTGGTCGAACAGCTTGTCGCCCAGGCGCGAGGCGCCGCCCTTCTTCGACAGGAAGCTGCGGCCTTCGTCGGTCTGGCGCGCGTCGAAGCCGAACAGCATGTAGCCCAGCAGCTCGGACGTGGCGGCCGGTTCCAGGATCACGGTGTAGCGGCCCGGTTCCAGCGCCTTCGCGTCGACGGAGCGCAGCGCCTTCTCGATCGCGACGTCGGCCGCTTCGCGCGCGTCGAACCTGTTCGCGTCGGTGGCCGAGCGCTTGACCCAGCCGGAGCCGCGGCCGTCTTCCGTGCGCACGGTGCAGGTGAAGTCGAGGCTCGTCTGCTGCTGGTGGCCGTACACGCCGTTCGAGTTGGCCACGCTGGAGAACTGGTTACCGTCCGTGAAGAAGCCGGCGGCCACGAGCTTGTTCTTCTTGCAGGCTTCGATCGCGTACGCCGCGGTCTGGGCGCGGAATTCCGGATCGATGGCGGCCGTCTTCGCGCTGAACGTCTGCGACGCCTTGTACTCCTGCTTCGAGACGGCCGGCATGAACTCCGGATTCTCCGGCGCCAGGCGCGCCAGGTCCTCGGCGCGGCGCACGACTTTTTCCAGCGACTTGTCGTCGAATTCGTTGATGGTGGCGGTGCCCTGGCGCTTGCCGAAAGCGACCGTCACGGCGATGTTGGTGTCGTCCGCGAGGCCGGCGGTGGAGACCTGGTTGCGCGCGAAGCGGATATTGCCGTTGCGGCTGCCGCTCACGGTGACGATGCATTCGTCCGCCTTCGAGAACGAGAGGACGCGGTCGGTGATATGTTTGGTCTGTTCCTGGGTCAGGATGGTCATGATGTGGGGTCCCCTGCCTTAGCCGATCTTGCGGGCGGTGTTGATGACGTTGATGCCGTTGAAGCGCGCGGTCGACGACCCGTGCGACACGATGCTGATTTGCGGAGGCTGGCCCTTGCCGTCGAAGAAGGAGCCGCCCATGCGCCAGTCGCGTTCGTCGCAGATCGCCGTGCACGCATTCCAGAAGTCCTGCGTGTTCGACTGGTACGCCACGTCTTCCAGCATCTGGCCGATCTTGCCGTTGTTGATCTCGTAGAACAGCTGGCCGCCGAACTGGAAGTTGTAGCGCTGCTGGTCGATCGAGAACGAACCCTCGCCCACGATGTAGATGCCCTTCTTGATGTCCTTGACCATCTCGTCCGGCGTCAGCTTCTTCTTCCCGGACTGCAGGGAGACGTTCGGCATGCGCTGGAACTGCACGTTGCTCCAGCTGTCCGCGTACGAGCAGCCGTCCGACTCTTCCTTGCCGATGATGTGCGCCTGGTCGCGCGTGGCCTGGTAGCTGACGAGGATGCCGTCCTTGATGATGTCCCAGCGCTTGGTCTTGACGCCTTCGTCGTCGTAGCCCACGTTGCCCAGCGAGCCCGGGGTCGTCTTGTCGGCGACGATGTTCACCAGCGGCGAGCCGTACTTGAACGACTTCGACTCCCATTTATCCAGCGTGGCGAAGCTGGTGCCGGCGTAGTTCGCCTCGTAGCCCAGCACGCGATCGAGCTCGGTGGGGTGGCCGACGGATTCGTGGATCGTCAGGTACAGGTGTTCGGGCGATAGCACCAGGTCGTATTTACCCGGCGTGACCGACTTCGCGGTCAGCTTGCGCTTGGCGTCGCGGCCCGCGGCGCGCGCGTCCTCGACGATGTCGTACGATTTCGTGTACAGCGTGGCGACGCCGCCCGCCGCCTTGATCTTGTCTTCCTTGCGGGCCTCCAGGTATTCGTAGCCCATGCCGACCGGCGTCGACAGGCCGTTCCGCGAGCGGAACTTGCCGCTGGCCTTGTCCACCGCGGTCGCGGAGAACGGCGCCCACAGGCGCTGCAGGTCCTGGTCGATGTACGAGCCGTCGGTCGATGCGAAGTACTTCTGCTGGTTCACCTGGAACAGCATCGACTGCATGAAGCTCGCGCCGGCATCCATGCCTGCCTTGTTCGCCGCGATCAGCAGTTCGGCCTTCTCCTTGATGGGCACCGCGCGCCAGTCCTTGACGATCGGGGTCGCCCACGACACCTCGCCCACGCCCTTGACCGGTGCGAGACGAACCGGCTCGGACTGCAGCTTGGCGTTCGCCTTGGCGATCGCCACCGCCTGGCGCGCCGCGCCCGCAATGCCGTCCGGGGTCATGTCGTTGGTGGCGGCGAAGCCGTACGCGCCGTTGACCACCACGCGCACGCCGACGCCGGCCGATTCCGTGTTCGTCACGTTCTCGACGTTCAGGTCGCGGGTGATGATGTACTGGTTGAGATAGCGGCCGATGCGCACGTCGCAATAGCTCGCGCCGGCCTTGGTGGCGGCGTTCAGCGCGGTGTCGGCCAACGCCTTCTTGGCCGCGATGGGCATCGCGGTCAGCAGCTCCTCGGCGGCGATGGCGTTGCCGAAGACGGGCACCAGCATGGCACCGGCGGTCCCGGCACCGATTTTAAGGAAGGTACGGCGTTCCATGGGTTCTCCTGAAATCACACACTTCTTTTTGGTCAGCGGCCCGGGTGGCGGGCCGCTCCTTTTTTTACTGCGGGGTGATGAAGCCGATGCACCTTAGCAGCAAGTTGACGTTTTGAATAGGCAATCTTCGTGCCACGTGGCAGGCGGCGGATTTGCACGGGTTCCGGCGTTTCGCGGTGTCCGCGACTGTCCGCCCGGTGTCCGCCGGGCGGGTGCCGGACACCTCGCATATGCACGCGTCATTACACCTGGATGCAACACGACATTACTGAATGGTTACGCGTGAGAATTCGTGCATTTTTACACTTAAGCACCGTGTATATTGCGACGGCAACGCTTGCATGTCACATTTGCACATCAAAACAGGGAATTCATGAAGATCGTTCGCCTTGCGGCGGCCGCCGCGATCGCGCTGGCCAGCTGCACGCTCCAGGCCCAGGAAGCCAGCCAGGCCACCGCCCCGCCGACTGCCGCTCCACCCGTGTCGCCCGCCGTCGAGAACTCGGTCGTCAAGATCTTCAGCACCGTGCGCCGGCCGGACCCGTTCAAGCCCTGGACCAAGGCCACGCCGCAGGACATCACGGGATCGGGCGTCGTCATCGAAGGCAAGCGGATCCTCACCAACGCCCATGTCGTCGGCTACGCGAGCCAGGTGCAGGTGCAGGCGAGCCAGGACGGCGACAAGGTCGGCGCCACCGTCGTCGCCATCGCGCGCGGCATGGACCTGGCCCTGCTGAAGCTGGACGACGAATCGTTCTTCGACAAGCACCGCCCGGTCAAGCGCACGAGCGTCCTGCCGGACGTGCGCGAAGCCGTGATGGCGTACGGCTATCCGATGGGCGGCACGTCGCTGTCCGTCACCAAGGGCATCGTCTCGCGCGTCGAATTCGTCCCCTACGGCTACGGCAGCGCGGGCCTGCGCGTGCAGATCGACGCGCCCATCAACCCCGGCAACAGCGGCGGCCCCGTGATCGACGGCGACAAGATGGTCGGCCTCGCGTTCTCGGTGGCGGCGAACGCCCAGAACATCGGCTACGTGATCCCGAACGAGGAAGTGGAGCTGTTCCTGCGCGACGTGGCCGACGGCCGCTACGACGGCAAGCCGCTGCTGCTGGACGACATCCAGACGCTGGAGAATCCGGTCCTGCGCCAGTACCTCAAGCTGGACAAGTCGGTCGACGGCGTCATCGTGCACCGCCCGTACCGGAGCGATGCCGCGTATCCGCTGAAGGAATGGGACGTCATCACGCGCATCGGCGACTACCCCATCGACAACCAGGGCATGGTCAGGCTGGGCCCCAACCTGCGCGTACGCTTCCAGTACCGCGTGCAGCAGGTCGCGAAGAACGGCAAGGTGCCGCTCACCATCGTCCGCGACGGCAAGACCATGCAGGTGCAGGTGCCGGTGAACGGTCCGCGTCCCCTCCTGATCCCGGCGCTGGACGGCGACTACCCGTCGTACTTCGTGTACGGTCCGATCGTGTTCTCGCGCGCCACGGCCGAATACCTGTCCTTCATCAGCAACAACGCGCAACTGCTGAACGCCTACGGTTTCAACGCGAGCCCGCTCGTGACGCGCCGCGGCGACGAGCCGGACGCGCAGCGCGAAGAACTCGTCGTCGTCAGTTCGCCGTTCTTCCCGCACAAGCTCGTGACGGGCTACAGCAACCGCTTCGGCTCCGTCGTCGACTCCATCAACGGCGTGAAGGTAGCCAGCCTGCGCCACCTGGTGGCGCTGCTGCGCGACCTGAAGGACGATCTCGTCGTTCTGCGCTTCGACCAGCGCCTGGGCGAGACGATGGTCCTGCCGCGCCAGGCGATGGTCGACGCGACCGAGGGCGTCCTGCAGGACAACGGCATCCGCTCGCAAGGTTCGCAAGACATGCTGGACGTCTGGAACGGCAAGAAGAACTGATGGCGGCTGCGTTTTCGTTACGCCACGCCGCATTGGGCGTGGCCGTGCTGTCGGCGTGCGTGCCTGGCGTCAGCGCGGGCGCACAGCCGTTGCCCACGCCGGCCCAGTTGGCTGCGCTGGCCTTTCCCGGCTGGAGCGAGAGCGCGGCCGGCCGCGTGCACAGCGCGACCTTGCCGCCGCTTCCCGGCACCGGGCACGGCCTCTACGCCGGCTGGAACGTGGGCACGAACCGCGTACTCGTCGAACCGAAACTGGTGCTGCGCACGGACCCCACGCACCTGACCCTGATCGCGGGCCTCGCGCCGGCCGGGGACGACGGCCGCACCGCCGCCGTCCACGCGACGCCGCTGGCGCTGGCGGCCTACCAGTTCGAACAGCGTCGCGGCACGTGGGGCGTGAGCGGACGCCAGGGCATCTTCGCGCTGCGCGGCTTTTCCGGCGCCGCCGCCGTGCGCGAAGTCGCGCTGGCCGCGCGCCGCTCGGCCGTCGCGGTGGAATACGGCAGTTGCTGGGAGGGTTACTGCGGTACCTGGCTCGCGGTGTACGAAGTCGGCCGCGACGCCGTCCGGCGCGAGCCGGCCGTGGAGCTGGCGCTGTCCGGCATCAACGTCGACAGCGCGGCCGACTGCCAGCGCCGCCTGGCCCCGCTCGTGAAGCCGCACCAGCTGGGCCCCGTCGCACGCGACGACGGCGGCGCACCGGACGCGCACGACTGCTATGCGATCGACAGCAGCTGGAGCATCGATGCGACGCATGAACAGCCGGGCGACCTGACCATCCGCTACCAGGGGGCGATCAGCCGCGCCGAATCGTATGCGGGGCCGCCGGCGGCGATCGACCAGAAGCAGGTGCTCCGGTACGGGAACGGCAAGTACCGGGCGGTGTCGGGGTTCTCGCCGGTGCCGGCGATCTGAATCATGGCGCGGTCTTCTTGACCGGCGTGAAGTTCAGATCCTGGAAGTCATAGCTGAAATCCGTCTCCGTGGAGATGGGCTGCATCCGCATGCGCTCGATGCTCCCGTCCGGATTCAGCGCGAACGTGACATACGCATCCGCGTTGAAGTTGCGCTCCTTCCAGCGCACGATGAACGTGTCGTGCTGGTAGTGTTCCAGTTCGCCCGTCAGGTCGGGCGTGCGCGACATCGTCAGGATCTGGCGGTTGCCCTCATGCCGGATCGTCGCGATGCCGTACCACGGATCCTGGTATTCGCCGTCGTACGCCGCGCGTGCGAGCGACGGTTGCGACTTCGCCGCGCGCGCGGCGTTCGCTTTACCAATGCGCGCCAGTTCCTTTGCATGATTCTCGTCCTCGACGGCTTTCACGATGCCGATCCAGTCGGTCGCCGCCGCCGCCGGATTCAGCATGCGGTCGAGCAGCTGGTACTGCAGCGCGTTGAGCGAACCGCCGCTTTCCGCATTGGTCAGGATGGCGATGCCCAGCTTCGCTTCCGGCACCAGCACGACCTTCGAATAAAAGCCCTGCAGCGCGCCGCTGTGCATCGCGAGCATCCTGCCCTGCCAGTCGCGCAGCTGGAAGCCGAGGCCGTACGCGAGGAAGTTCGGGCGCGTGGCGGCCAGCTTCGGATCGGGCTCGCTGATGCGCATGGGCGTCTGCGCCGTCCACATCTCGCGCGCCTGCTTCGCGCTGTACAGGCGGATCTCCTTCCCGTTCGCGTCCGTGCCCACCTTGCCGCCGGCCAGCAGCACGTTCATCCAGCGCGCGATGTCCTCGGCATTCGTATTGATGCCGACGGCGCCCACCGCATTCGCCACGGGCATCGCCTTCACGGCCGCGATCCTGTCGTTGATCTTGCTGTGGGCGTTCGCCACGTCCGGATTGCCCGCGCTCTCCGCGAGGCTCGTCGTCGTCGCCGACATGCCCACCGGCGCCAGGATGCGTTCGCGGATCGTCTCGCCCCACGTTTTACCTGACTTGGCCGCGATGATCTTGCCGGCCACGATGTACAGCAGGTTGTCGTACGCATAGCTGCTGCGGAAGCTCGTGGCGGGGCGGATGTAGCGCAGTTTGTGGATGATCTCGTCGGTCGAGAAATTCGTCGTCGGCCACCACAGCAGATCGCCCGCGCCGAGACCCAGGCCGCTGCGGTGCGTGAGCAGGTCGCGCACCGTCATCTCGTGCGTCACGTATGCGTCGTACATCTGGAAATCCGGCAGGTGCTTCGTGACCGGATCGTCCCACGCGAGCTTGCCTTCGTCGACGAGCATCGCCAGCGCGGCCGCGGTGAACGCCTTCGAGTTCGACGCGACCTCGAACAGCGTCTTCGCATCGACCTTGTCCGGTGCACCCAGCTTGCGCACGCCGAAGCCTTGCGTGGCGACGACCTTGCCGTCCTTGACGATGGCGATAGCGATGCCGGGCACGTCGAACAGCTTCATCGTGCGTTCGACGTCGGTGGCCAGCCAGGCATCCAGGGCTGAGGCATCCTGTGTAATGACGGTTGCGGCGGGGGCGGTGGCGGGTGCCTGCGCCAGTGCGGCGCTGGAGAAAGCGAGCAGGATCGCTGCTGCGATACGGGTCATGGCTTGGGTTCCTCGGATGGTGGAAGCGCGGGGAGGATAGCATGTTCGCGTCGGCCGCACACCTCTGCTATGATCCCCCATTCAATGGATGCCTTCCTCGTTTCCACCGGCATCGTCGCCCTCGCCGAAATCGGCGACAAGACGCAGTTGCTGGCCTTCCTGCTCGCCGCACGTTTTCGCCGTCCGCTGCCGATCGTGACCGGCATCTTCGTCGCGACCATCGCCAACCACGCCTTCGCCGCCGCCGTCGGCGCGCTCGTGAGCCGCCTGCTTGGTCCCGACGTCATGCGCTGGGTGCTGGGCATCGCCTTTCTCGGCATGGCCGCCTGGATCATGGTGCCGGACGAGGTGGACGAGGACGAGACGCCGCTCGCGCGCTTCGGCGTTTTTCTGACCACCGTGCTCGCGTTCTTCGTCGCCGAGATGGGCGACAAGACGCAGGTCGCGACCGTCGCCCTGGCCGCGCGCTACTCGTCCGCCGTGGCGGTGGTCGCCGGCACGACACTCGGCATGATGCTCGCGAACGTGCCGGCCGTGTATTTCGGCGATCGGATCGCGGGCCGCCTCAGTACCAGCTCTTCCTTGTTAAAGCTCGTGCACGGCCTGGCCGCGCTGGTCTTCGCCGTGCTGGGCATCGCCACCCTGTTCGGCGCCGGACGCAGCCTGGGCTTCTAAGGCTGCTGCGTCACCCACACCGGGGCCGACCACAGGATCCTGCCGTCGTCCTGCGTCACCTTCGCATAATAGAAATGCGCGCCCGGCGACGGCGTCGTCGTGACGTCGGCCTTGTCGGCGAGCTGGCTCACGTCGCCGTTGCGCCCCGGGACACCCTCGATGATCGCCACCGTCGCGGCCTGCCGGCCCGCCGCGCTGGCGTAGGCCACCTGCAGCCGCACCGCGCCCGTGTTGTCGAACCGCTCGCCCATCAGGTGGCCGTTCGCGGTGAGGACCACCTGCGCATCCTTGTCCATCGTCGCGAACACGCGGCGCGCGCGCAGGGCCTCGACGAAGCTGGCGCGCGTGAGCGGCACGCCGTTCGGGACCAGCACGGCGGTGCGGTTGCTGTACGACGCGCCCCAGTTGGCGCAGTGGTTGTCCTGGTTGCTGCTGAACGCCACGTGATACCCCGCTTCCAGCAGCTTGTTGCAGGCCAGCTCGAAATTGCTGCGCCGCGTCTCGCCCTCGTTCTCGCTGATGGAGAACGCGGAGCTGTTCACCACTTCGCACAAGGCCATGGCGGCGTCGCCGTCCGGCGTGTACGCGAGCGGCGTGCCGTTCACGGTGAACTGGCCGGTGAGCGCCGGATGGTTGAACTGGCCGGTCAGGCCGCGCTGGCGCATCAGAGAATAGAGCGCCGCATAGTCGCTCTTGGCCGTCGCGGTATCCGCAAGCAGCTCGCCCTTCGCGTTCTTCTCCCAGCCGAGCAGCTCGTCGCTGTCGAAGATGTTCAGGTGGCCGCCGTTGCCGATCACGCCCCATTCCATGCCGTACAACGCCAGGAAGCCCGGATTCGCATCGGAGTAATCGCGCGCCGTCTTCAGGCCGGCCTGGTACCTGGCCCGGGCTTGCGCAGGATCGGCGTCCGCGTTCGTGCCGTCCGAGCCGTCGTACATGTGGTTGTGCTCCGAGACCATCAGGATGTCCAGGCCATGTTTGCGCGCATACGGGTAGGCGGCGTCCGGGCCGTAGGGCGCCGTCTGCGGGTCTTGCGCGCCGTGGCAGTTGTCGACGGGGGCGCCGCCGTCGCTGTCGCGCGTCTGGCTGTGCAGGTTGCCGTAATAGACCGTGTACGGCAGCGCGCCCGGCGCCGGCGTGGCCATCGTGCGTGTGCGGCCCGTCGGCAATGGAGAAAAGGCGGGCAGCGCGGGCGCCGGCACGCTGCCGACGGCGATGTCCCAGGCCTGGTCGGCCGTCTCGCTGCCGCTGACGGCATGCAGGCGCACGCGGTAGATGCCGGGCGCGGGCTTGCGGCCGGCGAGAAGGCCCGGCCAGCGCACCGCCACGTCACGCGGCGTGCCGCCCAGCGCCAGCCGCCCCTGCCACAGCGCGACGCGGCGGCCGGACGGCGCGACAAGCTCCAGGCGCCATGTCACGGGACGGCGCGCGCGCAGGCCGGGATACTCGAACGAGAGTGTGAACGTGCGCGCGTCGCGGGCTTCGCCATGGTACGGCGCGAGCAGGGTCGCTTCGAACTCGCGGTGTTCGAGCGTGGCCGCCACGGCAGGGTTGAACACGCCGGCCGCGGCCAGCACCAGGGAGAGAGTGGGAATTGAGGTTTTCATGATGCAATTTTTGCAATTGCATGCACGTCGACCTTGATCCACGACTCATAAAATTGTCAATTAGATATTAATTTATTGACAAATTTTAAAGGCTTCAAAAGTGATACTCCGCCCGCACCATCGGCGTGCTGGCGCGCTGGCCCCGGCTGCCGGTCGTGGCGGCCGTGTTGCCGAATTTATTGTTCCAGAACTGGTATTCGAGGCCGATCCGGAAGCGTTTTTTCGGCTGGCCGAAGTGGGGCCCGACGTCGTACATCAGCTGCATGTCGAGGTTCGTCTCGGCGCCGGTGCCGTTGCCGACCTCGTCGCGCCCCTTGGCGCCGATGAAGTTCAGGTAACCTTCGAACGCCCAGCCCGGCGCCCAGTCTTCGGGGATCGGGATGCCCCAGCTCGCCGAGAACATCGGGTGGATGTCGTATGTGGTGCGCCCGCGCACCCCGGAAATCGGCGGAAAGGCGCCGCTCGGCGCATTGCTTTCGTGGACGAGCAGCAGCCCCGTGCTGAGAAAGCCCGGGACGTTCCACATCAGGGCCGGCCCGGCCACGAGCATGCGCTTGCGCGAGTTATAGCCGACGTCGTTCTTCGTGTTCCAGTCGAAGCCCAGCACGAGGCCCACGCCCTTGACGGCGCCGTAGGCCAGCGGCGCGCCGCGCAACGCGCCGATATCGAGTGTGTGGCGGTAGACGACGTAGGCCTCCTGCGCGCCCTCGTCCTGCGTCAGCGACGCGGGATCGTTGCGGTCGGACTGCAGCAGGTCGACGTTGAAGTAATTGGAACCGTACTTGTAGCCGCTCGCATGCGTCAGCGCGAAGATGTGTTTTTTAATGTCGGACGGATTGAACGGTTCGCGGAAGCGCTGGCCATAGCGCCAGCTGAGCGCCGTGTCGCTCCAGTCGGCGGCGTGCGCCGACGTGCTCACCATCCCGATCAGGAAAGCCACCGCATGCGCTCGTCGCGTGTTCATGGTCGCATCTTTTCGCAGGTCGTCCAGTTCATGTGCGGCGCCGGGGCGGCCATGTCGTGGCGGCTGGCCACGTGCAGCTCCACCTCGTGCGTCCGGCCGTCGTCCACCAGCGCGATCGTATTGCCCTGCTGCGCCACCCCGTCCACACGGAGCAGCGGCTCGTCCGCGCGCCGCACAGCGATCGTGTACTGGCTGCCGCGGTAGCGGTAGTGTAGACGGAAGCCTTCCCAGGCGGCAGGCAGGCGTGGCATCAAGGTCAGGGTTTCGCCGGCTCGCGTCACACCGAGCAACGATTCGGCGATCAACCGGTACATCCAGCCGGCCGAGCCCGCGTACCAGCTTGCCGTCATCACATACGGCGCCGTGCGTGCGTGCCCGACCGGAACGAGCAGGCGCGCCAGTGCCCACGCGCGCTCCGTGTCGCCCAGGTGCGCGAACGCCATCGCCGCCCAGATCGCCGCCTGCGTGTCCTGGTCGCCGCCGCCGTCGCGCACGAGATCCGCGTCCACCGCGTCCATCGCGCTGCGCGCGCGGTCCCGGTCGGCCGCGCCGGACAGCACGGCCCAGCTTTGCGTGGCCGCATCGATGCGGCCGTCGTCCCACGCGTTGCCGTCGATGTTGTGCGCGAGGACCTGGGCCGCGCTGCGGCACGTCGTGCAGAAGCCGTAGTCGCCGCGGCGCTCGGCGAGTTCGGCGAAGCGGCACAGCGCGTCGTACAGGAAGAACCCGAGCCTGACGCTCTCGCCGCCGCCGCCGGGCGGCAGGCCGTGCGGGCCGAACACGAGGGCGCGGCGCAGCGCGCGCACGCAGTGTTCGTAGATGCTGGCCTGCTCCTGCGAACGGACCGGCAGGTCGCAATACGCCGCCTCGTCCTGCTTGAGCACGCGGCCTTCGATGAACGGCGCGATCTCGTCCAGCAGCGCGTAGTCGCCCGTGACGCCGACATAGCGGTGCACGGCGAGCGGCAGCCACAGGGCGTCGTCGGGGCTGGACGTGCGCTCGCCGCGTCCGGTCGGCGGATGCCACCAGCGCTGCACGTCGCCTTCGACGAACTGGTGGCCGGCAAACAGCAGGATGTGGTCGCGCAGCAGTTCCGGACGCACGTGCACGGCGGCCATCGCATCCTGCAGCTGGTCGCGGAAACGGTACGCGCCGACCGGCTGGTCATGGCTCGTGCGCGCCCACATGCGGCACGCGATCGCCTGATACATCAACCAGCCGTTGACGAGCACGTCGAGCGCCGGCTCCGGCGTCTCGATGCGGACGGCGCCCAGCGTGTCGTCCCAGAAGTCGCGCGCGCGCGCCAGGTCGGCGGCGGCCGCTGCCAGCCCGCTGTGGCGCTGGACCATGCCGGTGGCGTCCAGGTTGCGGCGTCCGCCCACACCCAGCATGAACACGAGTTCCTGCTCCTCGCCCGGCGCCAGGTCAACGAAGGTCTGCAGCGCCGCGCACGGATCCAGCGCGGCGCCGCTGCGGCCCGACAGCGTCGTGCGCCCGAGCGCGGCGGGATGGGCCAGACTGCCGTCGCGGCCGATGAATTCGGCGCGGTCGCAGGTAAACGCCACGTGCTCGGCATCGAGGTGGAAGAACGCGACGCGGCCGGCGAAATCCCCGTTCCACGCATTGCGGGCGAACAGCGCGCCGCTGACGGGATCCTGTTCCGTCACCACGTGCGGCGCGGATTCCGCGCGCAGCTCGCCCAGCACCCATTCCACGTAGCCCGTGACGGACAGGCGTCGTGCCGTGGTCCCGTCGTTGCGCAGCTTGAGCACGATGTGCTTCAGCGGGGCGTCCAGCGCCACATACGTCAGCAGCTCGCTGCGGATGCCGTGCGCCGCGTGCTCGAACACGCTGTAGCCGAAGCCGTGGCGCGTGACGTGGTCGCCGCCGGACGGCGCCGGCAGCGCCGTGGGCGACCAGAATACCCCCGTCTGTTCGTCGCGCAGATAAAACACTTCGCCGCCGCCCCACGGCGTCAGGCGGAATTCATGGGCGTTCTGGTTCCAGCTGTACGCCTGGCCGCTCTCCGAGATCACCGTGCCGAACATCGGGCTCGCCAGCACGTTGACCCAGGGTGCGGGTGTGTGCCGGCCCGCCCCCGTGCGGATGACATATTCGCGCCCGTCGGCCGTAAAGCCGCCGATGCCGTTGCCGAACACGAGTTCCGGCACGGCCGGCGCGTCCGGTTCGTACTGCGCCGGCTGTGCCGCCGGCACGAGCGCCGGCGGCAGCTCCACCTTGCGCGCGGCCGCACGGCGCAGTTGTTCGGCGAGGCTGCCCTGCCCGTCCGCCAGGACCACGCGCGCCACGGCCTGCATCAGCATGCGGTCTTCCATCGTCAGTTGCTCGGACGCGCACAAGAACACGCCGCCCGCGCCGGGCAGGTGCGCAACCTCGTCGTGCAGCGCCGCCGGGCCGTCGCACCAGATCACGAGGTTCGCGGCGAGCCCTTTCGCCCGCCACCACGTGTACGCCTGGACCAGCTGGCGCGCGAGGTCGAGGTTCGCGGCGTCGCGCAGGTGCAGCAGCACGAGGGGACGGTCGCCCGGAATGCCGAGCGCTTCCAGGTCGGCGCGGCCACGCTGGTTGCGCGCGATGACGGCCGGATCGGCGCGCAGCGCGGGCTGCGGATACAGCACGCTGCCGGCCAGGCGCGCGTACAGCTGGGCGTCCGCCTCGTTCGCGTTCAACTGGCGCAGCATGACCTGGCCATGGGTCCAGGCGAGTTCGGGCACGCGGTCGGCCACGTGGCGGTCGCTGTATTTGTCGATCAGGCGCAGCGCGTGGTCGCGCGTCTCCGCCACGCCCAGCACGACGTCGACCGTCGCTTCCTGGTGCGGCGCCAGCGTGACGATGCGGCGGATCGCCAGCGCCGGATCGGGCATGGCGCGGTCCGTCCCGAACTGCGCCGCGGGTGCGTCCGCGCCGTGCACCGTCATCACGTTCAGCAGCCATTGCCGATCGCGCGTGCACAGGATCGCGCCCAGCTCCGCCAGGATCTCCACCTGCACGGCTGCCGGCACCACCTCCGCATGACTCGCCAGCTCGATGGTGCGCGTTGCGCCCGTCCGGTTGGCGATACGCAGGCGGCGCAGTTCGACGTCGTCGTCGGGCGCGACGGTGATTTCCGTGTGCAGTTCGATGCCGTGGTCGCGCCGGCGGAATGCCGCGCGGCCTTCGGAGAACCGGGCTTCGTAATGCTCGGGACGCGCCAGCGTGGGCCGCCACGCGTTCGACCACACGTCGCCGCTGTCCACGTCGCGCACGTAGCAGACATGGCCGCTGTCGTCGGCGGTCGGATCCCCGCGCCAGCGCGTGACGGCCTGGTCGCGCCAGGCACTGTAGCCGGCGCCGCCCGCCGTCACCATCACGTGGTAGCGGCCGTTGGACAGCAGTTGCACGTCCTGCGGCGCGGTATCCGGCCGCGTCACCGTGCGCGCGGTCGTATCGGTCGCCGTTGCCGGCTGGCGCACATCACCGGTCTCCACGTGCCGCCCCGTGCCCGCCGGCGGCGCCGGCTCCTGCAGCAGCGGCAACGCGGCCTGGAACTGCGGTTCGGCGGCGAAGCGGCGCTGCATGGGCCGGTCGTGCAGCAAATAAGACAGCGCAAGGAAACCCATGCCCTGATGGTGCGCCATGAACGCGCGCACGACGGCATACGCCTGGCCCGCGGGCCGCCGCGCCGGCGTGTAGTCGACGGCTTCATAAAAACCGTAGCGGCCCGCGAAGCCCAGCTGCGCCATGCGTTCCAGGTTGGCGCAGGCACGCTCCGGCTCGACCATCAAGGCCAGCATTGCGGCGTACGGCGCGACGACGAGGTCCTCGCCCGCCGTCCGCTGCGTGGCCGCCCCGGATATGCCGAAGGCGCGGACCTGGTAGTGCAGCGCGGCGTCCATCGCGTTGCAGCCGGACGCCGCAAAGCCCCACGGCACATCGCGGCGGCGGCCGTATTCGGCCTGCGCGAGGACGATGCCGCGGTACGTCCGGTCCAGCAGCGTGTCGCGGTACGTCGGCATCACCAGCAGCGGCGCCAGGTACTCGTCCAGCGCGCCGTTCGACGACAGCAGCATTTGCTGGCCGTACGCGCGGCACAACTGGCGGCCCAGCGCGTACCAGCGTTCCTGCGTGAGCTGGCCGCGCGCGATGCCGGTGAAGGTGGCCAGGCGCGCATCCGATGCGAGCCATCCCGGATCTTCGTCGGCCAGCAGGCCAAGGTCCATGTCGGCGCACGCGCGCGCGGCGTGGGCCAGCTGTTCGATCTCCTGCAGGCGCGCGCGCGCGTTGGCGCTGCCTTCCTCGACGAGGCCGGCGAGCAGCAGCTGGCGCGTGCGCTCGTCCGGCTCCAGGCCGTCGCCGGGCGCCTTCATGCCGAAGCCGGCCAGCTCGCGCACGGTCGGGATGCGCGTGAGGCTCGAATCGATCACGTATTCCTGCACGACGCGCATCCACGGCGCCATCGCCAGCAGGTCCGCGTGCGCGGCCGCCGCCTGCCGCGCCAGCCTGCCGGCCCAGTCGCGTACGTGCGCATCGGCGTCGTCCGGCACGGCGGCACACAGCGCCTCGGCGTGGCGCGCCAGCGCCTGCAGGCAATCGGCGAGGCCCGGCAACGTGCCCGCGGTGCGGCAACGCTCCGGCGTCAGGTGCAGGCGCAGCGCGGCGATCGCCGCGCGCACGGCGGGCGCGGACGATACCGCGTGGTCTTCGACGACGTCCAGCGTGTCGCGGATGCCGTCCAGCGCGCGGCTGGAGGCGATGGGCTCGTCGGCCAGCCGTTCCAGGCCGGCGGCGAGCGTGAGCAGGTGCGCCGCCAGATTGCCGCTGCCGCTGATCGACGCGGACAGCGGCTCCAGCGTGCGCGTATCGTACCCGTCGTGGAAATGGCCGCGCCGGCGCTCCAGCCGGCCCATCGTCTGGAGTGTCGCGCGCGTGCGCGCCAGCAGGTCGCCCGTGGCGGCATAGCCGAAATCCCAGGCCGTCACGTTGGCCAGCAGCGCAAGGCCCATGCTCGAGGGCGACGTGCGGTGCGCCACGACGGGGGCCGGATGTTCCTGCACATGGTCCGGCGGCAGCCAGTTCTCCTCCGCCGTGACGTGGTCCTCGAAGAATGCCCACGTGCGGCGCGCCGTCGTGCGCAGGAAGCGGCGTTGCGCGTCCGCCAGGTGCGGTGCGTGACGCGCGGCCGGCAGGCTGACCCACCACGCCACCACGGGCGACAGGAACCACAGCAGCAGCAGGGGCGCGGCCGCGAACAGCGCCAGCGGATTCGCAAAGCTGAGCAGCACGGCGACGCCCACCGCGAACGCGGGCGCGAACCACATGTTCTGCCAGTTCGACTCCATGTCCGTGCTGGAGCGCGACAGGCTGGGCGCGCGCCATTCCAGGCGGTGCCGTTTCGACACGAGCATGCGCCACGCGCCGCGCGCGATCGCGTCCACGCTGTAGCTGGCCTCGTGCGGCAGGAAGGCCGTATCCAGCAGCGCGTGATACAGGCCGATGCGCGCGTCGTGCGCGCAATGCAGCAGGTGCGCGCCGGGCGCGGCGTCGTGCGGCTTGTCGGCCAGGGCGACGAGCGTGCGCAGCGCGAACGGCACGAAGAACACGGCCAGCACGGCCGCGCTCCAGAACGGGGGCGCCGGCAGCAGCGCCCAGCACAGCACCAGCAGGATGCACAGCGCGGGCGCGACGAGGCTGCGGCGCAGGCTGTCGAACAGGGTCCAGCGCGCCAGCGGCGGCAACGGATTCGCTTCGCGGCTGCCGTCCGCCCGCGGCACGCGGTCGCGCAGCCAGCCGGCCAGTTGCCAGTCGCCGCGGATCGCGCGGTGGCGGCGGGCGACGTCGTCGCTGTAGCGCGCCGGGCACGGCGCCACGAGGTGGGTGTCGGCGGGCCGGCCGGCACGCAGGTAGCAGCCTTCCAGCAGGTCGTGCGACAGCACGCGGTCCTCCGGCAGGCGTCCGCGCAGCACACGGTCGTACGCGGCCAGGTCGTAGATGCCCTGGCCCGCGAACGTGCTTTCGCCGAACAGGTCCTGGTCGATGCCGGGTGCGGCGCCGCCGCACAGGCGTTCGTAGCGCGACGCATGTTCCGGCGGCAGCGCGGCCGTCACGCGCGGCTGCAGCGCGCCGTGGCCGGCCACCACGCGCCGGCCCGCGTCGTCGAGCACGGGGTGGTTCAGCGGATGCGCCATCGTCGCGACGAGGGCGCGGGCGGCGTCGCGCGGCAGCCGGGTCTCGGCGTCCACCGTGATCACGTAGCGGATCTCGTCCAGGCCGTCGACGGGGCCTTCGATCACGGCGAACGGCGCGCGCTCGCCGCGCAGCAGGAACGCGTTCAGGTCTTCCAGCTTGCCGCGCTTGCGCTCGCGGCCGATCCATGCGCCCTCGCCGTCGCTCCACGTGCGCTGGCGGTGCAGCAGCAGGAATGGCCGGTGTTCTCCGTGTTTCGCATTCAGCGCGGCGATGGCGGCGCGCGCCTGCTCGACCAGGTCGGCATCGCCGAACACCTCTTGCTGCGGCGCGTCGGGCAGGTCGGTCAGGAGGCAGAAGCGCACATGCGGGTCGCGGTTGGCGAGATAGTGCACCTCCAGTGCCTCGACGAGGGCCGTCACGTTGTCGCGGCTGTACAGCAGCGCGGGCACGACGACGATGGCGCGGGCGTCGGGCGGGATGCCGGCGCCGAAATCCATGCGCGGCAGCGGCGCCGGCGCGACGAGCCGCGCGGCCATCAGGTCGACGAGGGCCAGCGCGAGCCGGCTCGCACCGAGCGCACCCAGCAGGCCGATCGCGACGAGCAGCGCGGGGCCGGCGCCATCCTGTGCCGCATGGACGACGGCCGCCCCCGCGAACGCCGCGGTGCACGCGCCGGCGGCGCCCAGCCAGGCCGGCAGCGCCCGTACGCGGCCGGGACGCATGTTCAGGCGCTGCTTCAGCAAGGACAGCCCTTCGCCGGCCAGGTAGTGGCCCACGTGGCGCCGGCGCGCGTCATGCCCTTCCGCCGCCAGCGCCAGCGCCTCCGTCGCCACTTCGATCTCGCGCCTTCCGCCCTGGCGCGCGAGGCGCCCGACCACGTGGCGGTAATGGTCGCGCGTGGCGCCGTCCATGCGGCCGTAGACGCCGGCCGGGTCGCCGCGCAGCGCCTGCTCGACGGCGCTCATCGTCTCGACGAATTCACGCCAGTCCATGCTGCCCAGCAGGCGCAGGCTGGCGATGGAATGCGCGACCGAGACGTCGTCGGCGGCCTGCTGCGTGACGTCGGCCTGCATGGCCTGGTCGATCGTGCGGCCTTCGTCCGCGAGGCGCGTGGCGATCCATTGCAAGGCCTGCGTGAGCGGACCGCCGCGGCCCTGCAGCCGGCGCGCGAGTTCGGCCACGAAGCCGGAACTCATCGGCTGCACGTCGCGCACCATGTCGGCCACGACGAGGATCAGGTCGCCGGGGCGCTCCTCGGCCCTGGCCGTCATGCGGTCGGCCCAGCGGTTGGCCTGCACGCGCTGGCGGCGGGTGTCGGCCTGGCGCACGGCGAGGCGGCGCAGGTTCTCGATCAGCGCGAGGCGCAGCATGACCGGCAGTGCCGACAGTTCCGCCAGCGCCAGCGGCGCGCCTTCCTGGTAGGCGGCGACGAAGCGTGCCAGGCTTTCCGCGTCCAGCCGGCCGTCGCCATGCGCGATCACGTCCAGCGCCAGCTGGTACACGCGCGGATTGCCCCGCGCTTCAGCGTCCTGCAAACAGGGCAGCGCGCGGCAATCGTCGTCGGGGAGGTGGCGGCGCGCGAGGCGGACGTGGTCGTCGATCAGCCAGGCGTGGTCGAGCAGCGCTTCGGCCGCCGGCGGCAGGCGCACGCCGGCACGGGCCGCGCGGGCGAGGCCGGCGCAGGCGTCGGCGATGACGGCGGCATTGTCGTCCAGGCGATCCAGCAGGCGGTCGCTGCCCGCCTGGTCGGCCAGTTGATGGCGCGCGGCGAGGCGGCGGCCGTGGACGGCCATCTGGGCGGCAGTAAACAGTTCGGCGCGCAGCGGGGCGTCATCGTCGGCGACGCCGGCGGCTGCGGGCGGCAGCGCTTTTTCTTCTTTCAACAGAGACCTCATGGTGGCGTGCGCAACCGACCGCCGGCTGACGCGGGACGCGACCATTCGGATACAGCGTGAAGACGAGGGCGCACGGCTGCCGCCATGCTAAGCAATCAGGTGTCTGGAAACTGTGCGTTAGCGAACGCTCGTTGACGATCGGTATGTCTTACGCCAGCGCGAGCCCGCCCACGAGGGTCCACGCCTGCGCATGTCCCGCGCGGCGCAGGCACTGGGCGGCCTTCGCGCTACGGTTCCCACTGCGGCAGACGAACACGATCGGCCGGGGCGGATCGGACAACCACCCCGGCAGATGCTCCGCGAGGCGCGACAGCGGCACGTGCTGCGCCGCGCGGCCGTGCAAGGTCATCGCACCCGCTGCAGCTTCGCCGGCTTCGCGCACGTCGACGAGCAGCGCGTCCGCGTGGCGGCGCAGGAACACGTCCAGCGTGTCCGGGTGCAGCTGGCCGGGCGCACCGGCGTCGCGGACGGCTCCCAGCGTGGCGCAGGCCAGGCCGTCGACGTCGGTGCCGTGGCAGACGACGGCCGTATCGTGCGCGACCTGCGCCAGGCGCGCGGCGTCGACGGCGCCGAAGACATGGCGCACGGCCGTGCGCGGCAAGCGGCCGTCTTGCGCGTCGCCCAGCAGCCAGCCATCCGGCAAACGGGCCAGCACGGCGCCGCCGATGGTCATGCAGGGCGCATGACTGCCGTCGTCCAGCGCGACGGCGGCGCGCTCCGCAGCGTCGAATTCCTCCATACGCAGGCCCGCGTCGCGCGCGAGCGCGGCGATGCGCTCAAGCTGCCCGGGCGGCGGATCGATCGCGACGCAGGTTTCGGCATCGAACACGATCCAGCCATGCCGCCCGTCGCCGCTGACCTGCATCACGCCCGGGTTGCCGCGAAGTTGATCGCCCTTGAGCGGCGACGCGCGCAACGCGTCGCCGCAGCGGCGGATGCGCGCGCAGGCGGCGTCGATGAACGCGTCGTCCGCGAGCGGCCCGATCGACAGGCGCACGGCACCGCCGCTGCGCCACGTTGGCAGTCCCATCGCCTCCAGCACATAACTGGGAGTTGATTTGGCGGCGGAACAGGCCGACCCCGCGCTGACGCGCACGCCGGCCGCATCGAACAGGTCGAGCAGGTCCTTGCTGGAGACGCCGGGCACGGCAAAATTCAGGGTGGTCGGCAACGTGTGTTCGAACGGGGCGTTGAAGACGATGCCGGGAAACGCGTCGCGCAGCGCGGCCGCGAGACGGTCGCGCATGGCGGCCAGCTCGGCGTGCGTGCGGAACGTCGTGCCGTCTTCCAGTGCGGCCAGCACGGCCCCGAGGGCGGCGATGCCGGCCATGTTTTCCGTGCCGGAGCGCTGCCCGCCTTCCTGGCCGCCGCCGATCATCAGCGGCGTGTACGGCGCGCCGTCGCGCACGTACAGGATGCCGATGCCTTTCGGCGCATGCAGCTTATGACCGGAGAACGGCGCGTAGTCGATGCGCGTGTTCGCCAGGTCGAGCGGCAGCTTGCCCAGCGCCTGCACGCAGTCGACCATCCAGTAGGCTTTCGATCCGCTCGCGCGCAGCACGCGGGCGATGCCGTCCAGGTCGGAGATGACGCCCGTCTCGTTGTTGGCCGCCATCGTGCAGACCAGCGCGGCGCGCGGCGCCAGGTCGCGCAGGACGTCCAGGCGATGGCGTCCGGCGGCATCGACGGGCAGCGCCTGCAAGGTGAGTCCGGTGCCGAGCAGGCGGTTCCAGTGCGCGAGGCTTTCCGACACGGCCTTGTGTTCGGTGGCGCCATAGACCAGCAGGTCGCCGCAGTCCTCCCCGGCGGCGCGGCGTTCGCGCACGGCGCATAAAGCCGACAGCACCGCGGTCTGGATGCCTTCCGTGGCGCCGCTGGTGAACAGCACCCGGCCCGGCCCGGCGCCGAGCACGCGGCGGGCGCGCGCACGGGTCGTGTCGAGGATGCATTTGGCGCGCAGGCCGGTGGCGTGGCTGCTGCTCGGATTGCCGAACGAGGCCTCCATCGCCTCGACCGCGGCGGCGATTGCGGAAGCCAGCACTGGCGAAGTGGCGTTTGCGTCGAGGTAGAGGTCGGGGGCCATAAAATAATTGCTAAAAGTCCAAAAATAAATGCGCCAGCAGCGCGATTGTTGAGTAATATGTTACGGTTTGGTGCCGAAAATGACGTACTAAAGAATCTTTGATTTTTCCTAGGCTGAAGAACGAACATTCTAGAGACCGTGCGATGGACAAGATGAATTCACTCGACAAATACGACTGCGCGATCCTGGCGGCCCTGCAGGCCGACGCCACGCTGTCGATTTCCGGCCTGAGCGAAAAGGTCGGGCTCTCCAGCACCCCCTGCTGGAAACGCGTCAAACGCCTGGAGGAAGAGGGATACATCGAGAGCCGGGTGAGCATCGTCAACCGGCACAAGGTCGGCCTGCCCGTGACGGTGTTCGTCAGCGTGCGCACCAACGAGCACGACGAAAAATGGCTGGAGCGCTTCGCCTCCGCCGTCGTCGCGCTGCCGGAAGTCCTGGAATTCCACCGCATGAGCGGCGACGTCGACTACCTGCTGAAGGTCGTCACGACCGACATCGACGGCTACGACCGCTTCTACAAAAAACTGATCCGCACCGCGCAACTGTCCGGCGTCTCCTCCGCGTTCTCGATGGAGCAGATCAAGTGCACCACCGCGCTGCCGCTGGAACTGATCTCGCACGGGCTGCCCGCGTAAGCTGTTTGCACGCCCGCGCGATCGTGCGATGATGGCGCCCGTTGACTACAACGGAGACAAACGAATGGCATCAACATTGAAAACCGTGGCGCTGGCGGCGATCCTGCTCGCGACCGGGACCACCGCGCTCGCCCAGGACCAGGTCGTGCGTATCGGCGTGAGCGGCCCGCTGTCGGGTTCCAACGCCTTTGCCGGCAAGGACGACGAGAACGGCGTGCGCCTCGCGGTCGAAGAACTCAACGCGCAAAAGCTCAAGGTGGGCGGCAAGACGCTGAAATTCGAACTGCTGTCCGAAGACGACCAGGGCGACCCGAAAGCCGGCGTGAGCGTCGCGCAGAAGTTCGCCGACGCCGGCGTCAAGTTCGTGCTCGGCCCGTACAACTCGGGCGTGGCGATCCCCGCGTCGCGCGTCTACAACGACGCCGGCATCCTGATGTCGACCGTGGGCACGAGCCCCAAGATCACCCAGGCGCGCTACCCGAACGTGTTCCGCATCGTCGCCAGCGATTCGCAGGTAGGCAGCTCGATGGCGTCGTACGCCGCGAAGGAACTCAAGATCAAAACCGTCGGCGTGATCGACGACCGCACCGCGTTCGGCCAGGGCATCGCCGACGAATTCGCGAAGCAGGCGCGCGCCTCCGGCGTGACCGTCGTCGGCCGCGAATTCACCAACGACAAGGCCAGCGACTTTTCCGCCATCCTCACCGCGTTCCGCGCGAAGAAAGTGGACGCCATCTTCTTTGGCGGCTATGCGCCGCAGGGCGCCCCGATGGCGCGCCAGATGAAGCAGCTGGGCATGGCGAACGTGCGCCTGCTGGGCGGCGATACGCTGTGCAGCCCCGAGATGGCCAAGCTGGGCGGCGACGCCGTCGGCGAGAACGTGATGTGCGCGCAGGCCGGCGCCACGCTCGACAAGCAGGCGGGCGGCCCCGCGTTCAAGGCACGCTACAAACAGCGCTACCAGCGCGCCCCGGACGTGTACGCGCCCGCGTTCTACGACCAGACGATGTTCATCGCGAAGGCCATGCAGGCCGCGAACACGACGGACGCCGCGGCCGTCGGCAAGCAGCTGCACACGATGACCTACCAGGGCGTGGCCGGCACGTACGGCTACGATGCGAGCGGCAACCTGAAGAAGACGGCCGTCACGGTCTACACCTTCAAGGGCGGGCAGCTGGCGCCGCTGGCCAATTATTAAAGATCGCCCGTAAAGACTGGGCCTCGGGCGGTGCCGGGAGTATCCTTGGCGCCGCTTCTTTCACATCGTTCAAACATCATGAAACAGACCCTTACCCTGGGCACCCTCGCCGCCGCCTGCCTCATCGCCTGCGCGCCGGCCATCGCCGCCGACACCGCGGCCAAGCCCACCGCCGGCGCCACGAACGCCAGCGCCGCATCGAAACAGCTGAATCAACTGGCCGACGAATACTGGGACGCGCAGGCGCGCTTCGACCCCGTCTCCGCCGGCGAAAGCGGCGACAACCGCTTCCCCGACCAGATCGGCATGTCGATCGCACCGAAGAACCGCGCGCACCAGTTCGCGCTGTACAAGGGCTACCTGAAACGCCTGCACGCGATCCGCCGCGACGGCCTCGCCCAGCGCGACCAGACGAGCTACGACATCCTCGACTACGAACTGAAGACCGCGCTGCGCTTCGAGCCGTTCCCCGAGCACCTGCTGCCGCTGAACCAGATGGACGCCCTGCCCGTCACGCTCGCGAACTACAGCAGCGGCCAGCAGGCGCAATCGCTGGCCACCGTGAAGGATTACCAGGCTTACCTGAGCCGCCTGGACCAGCTCGGCCCGTGGATCGACCAGGCCATCGCCAACATGCGCGAAGGGATGAAGCGCGGGATCGTGCAGCCGAAGGCGATCATGGAGGCCGCCCTGCCCCAGTTCAAGCAGCTGGTGGCCGCCAAGGCCGAGGACAGCATCTACTACTCGCCCGTGAAGAACTTCCCGGCCGCGTTTTCGGATGCGGATAAAAAGAAGCTGACGGCCGCGTATCGCAGCACCATCGACGCCAAGCTGAATCCGGCGTTGAAGCGCCTGGCCGACTTCATCGAACACGATTACCTGCCGGCCTGCCGCACGAGCACGGGCTGGAGCGCGCTGCCGCAGGGGATGGACTGGTACCTCGCGCGCGTCGCAAGCCAGACGACGACCGACCTGCAGCCGGAACAGATCCACCAGATCGGCTTGCGGGAAGTCGCGCGCATCCAGGGCGAGTTCGCGCGCATCGGTCCCAAGATGGGCTACAACGGCCCCGCCGCCGGCCTGCCGGTGTGGGTGTCGGAACAGGCGAAGTACAAGCCGTTCAAGACCGAGGGCGAGATCATCGACGTCTACCGCCACCTGAACACGGTGCTGCAGGCGAAACTGCCGGCGCTGTTCTCGCTGCGTCCGAAGACGCCGCTCGACCTGCGCCTGGAACCGGAACTGTCGCGTGCGACCGCGTCCGACCACTACACGCCGCCGGCGGTCGATGGATCGCGTCCGGGCGTGTTCTGGTCCGTCGTGAACGACCCGAAGCAGTACGGCAGCACGGGCATGGTCACGCTGTTCCTGCACGAGGGCCAGCCGGGCCACCACTTCCACATCGCGCTGATGCAGGAGCTGGGCCTGCCGAACTTCCGCAAGTTCGGCGGCAACAACGCGTTCACGGAAGGCTGGGCGCTGTACGCCGAGACGCTGGGCAAGGAGATGGGCCTGTTCGACAAGCCCGAGGATTACTTCGGCCACCTGAACGACGAGATGCTGCGCGCCGTGCGTCTCGTCGTCGACACGGGCATGCATGCGAAGGGCTGGACGCGCGAGCAGTCGATCCAGTACATGCGCGAGACGCTGGGCTACACGGAAGCGGACGCGCGCAATGCGACCGAACGCTATATGGCGTGGCCGGCGCAGGCGCTGGGCTACAAGATCGGCGCGCTGAAGATCCAGGAACTGCGTGCCCGCGCGGAAAAAGAGCTCGGCCCGAAATTCAGCCTGCCCAAGTTCCACGAGATCGTGCTCGGCGAAGGCACGCTGCCGCTGGCGCTGCTGGAAAAGAAGGTCGATCGCTGGATCGCCGAGAGCAAATAACGAAAAACCGGGGCGTGCCCCGGTTTTTTTCGCTCAGAGCGCCAGGTCGTCCTCCACGACCTTCCGGAACACGTCGACGGACCACACCGGATCGTTCACGTAGATCGCCGGCGGGTAGCCCTGCCCGTTCGCGCGCGGCCGGTTCACGTACATCTTGTTCGGGATGACGACCAGGGCCAGGCCGGATGCGACCTTTTGCCACCGCACTTCCATGTAGGTGGAGTCGGAGCTGCTCGGCGCGCCGATCAGCTTCGTGTTCGGAAAGCGCGTGAACGCATCGAGCGCGTCGAGGCATGCGCTGGCGCACTGGCCGGGCACGATCACGTACACGGGCCGCGTGAACGCCGGCGGGTCCGTCGGCAGGTCGGCATCCGGCGTCCCTGGCGTGCCGTCCTTCTCGACATACCAGGTGTCGCCACGCGCCAGCGCCGCATGCAGGCCGGCGCTTTTCTCCTTTGCCCATTCCAGGCTTTCCACCTGCCCCTCGCGCGTGAGCTGCTCGACAAGGCCGGCGAAATGGTCCGCATTGCCCTGCGACGCGCGCCACCATACCTCGGTCCGCGCGGACCGGGCCGCCAGGCGCCGCTGCACGCGCTCCTTGCCCCACAGTGCCTCCGCGAACGTGCGGCTCCAGACCGACGAGCCGCCCTGGTTCTGGCGCAGGTCGATGACGACGGCATCGGCATCGAGGAAGCGCTGGCGCCCCGTCTCGACGGCGCGCACCATGGCGCGGTAGGCCCCGCGCTGTTTATCGTCCGGCATGAACGTGGGCATCGCGGCCCAGAACAGGCCCTTGCGCGGCTCCGTCAGGCCGACGTCCAGCGTCTTGCCGTTGTAGCTCTCGGCCAGCGCCCGGTCCATCCGCTCGCTCTTCGACTGCCATGCCAGGTCCAGTTCGACGGTCTTGCCGTCCACCGTGAAGCGGCAGCGCCGGGGCACCGTGACGAACGGATTGCCGTAGTCGACGAAGACCTTGCGCGCCCGCGACCACCAGTGGCCAGGCTCGTTCACGTGGCCATCGAACGCAAACACGTTCTGCCGGATCAGGTCTTCCACCGGCTTGCCGTCGCAGGATTCCACCCGCGCGCCGGCGGGCGGACCGCCGTCTTCCGCCGCCACCACGTACAAGCCCGTGCCGCGCCACGCAGTGACGAATCCGGGCCAGCGCGCGACCGGCAGCGTGGAGGCGTCGAGGTTCGCGTACAGGCCCGCATGCCCGTCGCCGATCGTCACGTTGAAGCGCTGGAGCGCGGCACGGTAGCCGGCCGCGCTGTCCACCCGCGCGGCCAGCGCCAGGCCCTGCCGCCGCGCGTTCTCGAGATTCGCGCGGAAGCGCGGATTGGCCGGGTCATGCGCGCCGGGATGGTTGGCGAGCGTGATCCGGACCGCTTCCTCGATATCCTGGACGGCGGCCTGGCGCCATGCATCCGGCGTCTGCGGCACCGAGGTGATCACATGCGCGTGCGCGTGGGAGACGCCGGCCAGGACGAGCGCCGCGACCGCGGCCCTCAAGGCTTGTCCGCCGGGACGATCCGCCACACGACGCCGCCGCCGTCATCGACCACGAGCAGCGCGCCATCGGCCGCCACCGTCACGGCGGCCGGACGGCCCCACACGTCGCGGTCGGACAGCACCATGCCGGTCATGAAGTCCTGGTACTGGCCCGTCGGCACGCCGTTCTTCATCATCACGCGCACGACCTTGTAGCCGGTGCGGATGCCGCGGTTCCACGAGCCGTGCAGCGCCAGGAAGATGTCGCCGTCGTACTCTTTCGGGAACGCGTGCTTCGCGCCCGCCGGGGCGTGGTACACGGTCATGCCCAGCGGCGCGGAGTGCGCCTGGATCAGCGTGTCGGGCACGATGACCTTGTCCTTCAGGTCCGGGCGGACGCCCTTCAGGCGCGGGTCTTCGTGCGCGCCCAGGTAGTACCACGGCCAGCCGTAGAAGCCGCCGCGCTTCACGCGCGTGACGTAGTCGGGCGGCAGGTTGTCGCCCAGTTCGTCGCGCTCGTTGACGCTGCAATACAGGTCGCCCGTGTCCGGATGCACGAACATGCCCACGCAGTTGCGCAGGCCGTTCGCGTAGTTGCGGCGGTTCTTGCCGTCCGGGTCGAACGCGAGCACGGTGGCGCGGTCGGTCTCCTGGTTCCACGTGCCGCCGAGGCCGTGCGCCGCTTCCCATTGCGCGAGCGGCTGCGGCGGCTTGGCGCCGATGCCTTCGCCGACGTTGGTGGCCGAGCCGACCGAGACGAACAGGGTCTTGCCATCCTGCGAAAACGCGAGCGAGCGCGTGATGTGGTTGCCCAGGCCGTCGACGATCTTGTCGACGATCGTCTCGGGCTTGCCCTTCGCTTTCAGGTCGCCCGCGGCGTACGGGAAGCGCACGACGGAATTCGCGTTGGCCACGTACAGGTATTTCGGATTCGCGGCCGGCCACAGCGCGAGGCCGTAGGGGCGCGACAGGTCCGTTGCGAACACGCTGTCCGTGCCCACCTTGGCGCCATCGGCGGACAGGCGCAGGATGCGGACTTCGCCCTTGCCGGAATCGGCCAGGATGATGTCGCCGTTCGGCGCGCGCAGCGCATGGCGCGCCTTGCCCGTTTCGGCCAGCATGCCGACCTTGAAGCCTTTCGGCACGGCCGGCAGCGCGCCGTCCGGACGCTTCTGGAGCTTGGGCCCATTCCCCGCGCTCTCGCTGGCAAACGGTGCGACCAGCTGGTCGACCGTGATGTGATGCACGTCGCCCGGCTTGTCGTCGGTCCACGCGCCCGCGCGTGCGCCCGTCGCCGCGGCGGCTTTCGGTGCAGCAGTCGTGCCACTTTGCGCGGCCAGGTAATCGATCACGGCGGCGCGTGCTTTCGCATCCGCGATCCCGATCGGCATCGCGGTGCCCGGCACGTCCTTCGCCGGGTCGCGCAGGAAGACGTCGAGCTCCGCGCGCGTCCACGTCTTGCCGACGGCGCCGGCCTTCGACAGCGCATCCGTGTAGTTGTAGCCCGGCGCCGAACCGGCCTTGCGGCCCACGAGGTTGAACAGCGGCGGCCCCGCGCGCGACGCCATGCCGGCATCGGCCGTGTGGCAGCTGGCGCAGTTCTGTTCGAAATAGGTCTGGCCCGCGGATGGTGCGGCCGATGCCGTCGAGGCAGCGCCCATCAGCGCCAGTGCGGCGGCGATCTTGTAGTTCATTTTTTCTCCCCCAGTAAATCAGTCGATCATGAAGACCGGATAACGGCGCCACTCCGGCTCGCGCCAGCGCGCGCAGTTGGCGAAGATGAAGTCGAGCACCGCGCCCTGGTCCTGCAGCAGGTCCGGATTCGCGGCCTTCCAGGCGCCGAACTTCGCGGCCAGCTCCGGCTCGGCGGCCAACAGGCGCTCGGCCTCGTCCTCGAACACATAGTCCGAATACGCTTCCTTCTTTTCCAGCACGCTGTTGAAGAAGCCCCAGCGGAAGAAGCTGTCGTGGGCCTGCGGTTCCAGCGTCTCGACGGCGTAGCGGGCCTGGTCCTGGTCCAGCGGGACGAGGTAGTCGCCGGCGCGGATCGTGACGGTCTCGCGCACGCGCTCCAGTTGCACGTCGTCGTGGAACATGTGGCCTTCATACGCATGCGGACGCGTCGTCAGGGCCGCGATGCGGTACACCGACACTTCCTGCGTGCGCTCGGCTTCCACGCGCTCCAGCCTGACGCCGTTCCAGCGCAGGCGCTCGATCGCTTCGCGCCATTGCTGCGGCACGACGTAGGCTGTCGGCGCCGGCACGACGACGTCGGCCGGGAAGCGGTTGTAGTGCGCGATGTCGCGTTCGAACGGCTCGTTGCGGTCGTAGTAGAGACGCTGGTAGTCGCCGAGGACGCTGGCCTTGTACTTGGCCGCATAGCCTTTGAAACGGAACGTGGACGGATTCGCCTCGTCCATCGCCCAGTGCACGGGCCATTCGCGGCGCGTGCGGCCGGCCGCGCGCGTGGCACGGCGCATCTGCACGATCCTGTCGCCGTTGGCGATCGTGAAGTCCAGCGCCGTCTCGACGAGTGCGCGCATCGAGTGATAGCGGTCGGCGAACGGTTTCAGCATGTGCGTCTCGGGCATGAAGCCGATCGTGTCGTGCAGCGCCGCGTAACCCGTCGAGAAGCGCGCCGTCTCGAGGAAGTCGGCGATCCCGTCATCCGGGCTGTCCTTGAGCGGATTCACGTACGGGCACGTAGGCCAGCCGCGCTTGTCCATCTCCGCGTACAGCGCGGGTAGCATGGTATCGCGCAGGAATGTGCCGAGTTCTCCGCCCAGCTTGTCGGCCTGGGTCGGGATCAGGGTCATCGTGTAGCTGTAGTCGGCGCCGTTGGACGTGTGCGTGTCCACCATCACGTCCGGGTCCCACTCCGTGAACAGCTTGTTGAACGTCTGCGCCGTCAGGGTGTCGCACTTGACGAAGTCGCGGTTCAGGTCGAGGTGGCGGCTGTTGCCGCGGAAGCCGAACGACTCCGGGCCGTCCTGGTTCACGCGCGACGTATTGGCGCGGTTGAACGCGCCGTCCACGTTGTACAGCGGGACGAACAGGAACACGGTCTTGCCCAGCGCGGCGAGGCGGTCCGGCTGCTGGCACAAGTCGCGCACGAGCGCCATGCATGCATCGACGCCTTCCGGTTCGCCCGGATGGATGCCGTTGTTGTTGAAGAAGACGGGACGGCCCGCGGCCTTGATCCGCGCGCGGTCGAACACGCCGTCGGCCGAGATCACGCCGGCGTGGATCGGCACGCCCGCGTCGGATGTCCCGACCACGGAAAAGCGCAGCACCTGGGGGTATTGGTGTGCGAGGTTGTCGTACCAGGCGATGCAATCGGACCAGGTCGTGGTCTGATTCTGGTTGCCCTTCTCGAAAGGCGTCTGCAATGCGTTGAGCATGATGTGGTTTGCTATCTTGTGGAAAGACTGAGGTCGCTACTGTACCCCAGAAGACTGCTTTCAGGCAGTCGCCACGTCGGACAGCGGGAGGGTGATGGCGACGAGGGTGCCCTCGCCGGGGCGCGACTGCACGTGGATGCTGCCGCCGAGGGCGAACACGCGCTCGCGCATGCCGATGATGCCGATGCCTTCCGACGCGACGGCCGGATCGAAGCCTTCGCCGTCGTCCTGCACTTCGATGTGCAGGGCGCCGTCCTCGTCGGACAGCGCGAGGCTCACGCGCGCGAAGCCGGCCTGCGAGTGCTTCATGATGTTCGACAGCGCTTCCTGCACGATGCGGTAGGCGGAGATCGCGAGCTCGTTGCCGATCCTGGAAAAATCGCCCTGCGATTCGAATTCGAAGTGCACGCCGGAGCTGCTGCGGTAGTGGCTCACCATCTCCTCGACGGCGCCGTGCAGCCCGAGCATGTCCAGCACTTCCGGACGCAGGCGGCGCACGAGGCGGCGGCCGTTCGCGTACAGGTCCAGCGCCAGCTTCGTGATGGCCTGCGCCTTGGCGCGGATCTGGTCGATTTCCTCGCCCGGCGTGACCTTGGCGGCCAGCTGCTGGATCGTCTGCGATTCCAGGCGCACGGCGATCAGCGACGCGTTCAACTCGTCGTGGATCTCGACCGCGATGGATTTTCGCTCGTCCTCGATGATGCTGTTGACCTTCTGGATCAGCTTGCGCTTGTCGGCGTCGGCGCGCAGTGCCTCGTTGCGCGATGCGAGCAGGTCGCGCGTGCGCTCGGCCACCTTGTTTTCCAGGTCCTGCTTCGACTGGTCCAGGGCGACGGACATGTCGCCGATCGACGCCTGCAGTTCTCCCACCTCGCCGCCCGTCGTGACGGGCAGCTGCACGCGGTAGTTGCCGCCGCGGATGCGCCGCAGCACCGAGATCGCCTCGCGCAGCGGCACCGTCAGGCTGCGCGCGAGGATGTACGCGAGCGCGCCGCTCGCGGCCAGCGCCAGCGCGGCCATCGCCAGCTCGACGCGGAAACGGTGCAGCTGCTTGGCCAGCATGTTCGTGGGCGACATCGTCACGCGCACGAGGCCCACGACCTCCGTCGTCAGGGTCGGCGGGCGCGTGTCGCTGGAGGCGGAGACGTGCGGCGTGCCGTTGTCCGAGAACAGGTTGATCCACACGACCTGCTTGCGGATCGGCGCCTCGAACGAACGGCTCTCCGCCTCGATCGGGTGTTCGGAAATGACGGGCACCACGTTCTGGCCGTTCATGTCGATGACGTCGATGCGGTACACGCTGCTGTCCGACTGCACGAGGCCGTTCATGGTCAGGCGCAGGTCCGACAGGTTGCCCGAGATGACGTTGTATTCGCTGGTTTCCGCCAGCGCGCGCGCGAGGATGCGGCCGCGTTCCGCCAGTTCCTCGTCGACCTGGGCACGGTGCGCGTACCAGGAATACCAGACGAACGACGTGAACAGCAGGGTCACGGGCAGCATGGTGATGAAGGCCATGCGCAGGCCGATGCTCCAGCCGCGCCAGAACTGCAGCGCGCCGGGGCGCAGCCGGGCGGGCCGCAGTTTCGCCGAGCGCAGTTTGGCGGCGCGCAGCGAGGCGTCACGGAGGGCGGCGGGTCGCTTCATGGATGGCGTGCCGGCGCGGGCCGGGCAAAATTGCGCGCGGTGTCCGGCACCTCGACGTCGAGCGAGCGCGCGACGCCCTCGTTGACGATGGTGTGGAAATAGCGCGGGAACTGGGGCGCCGGCAGCTCGCCGCCGGCCACGTAGCTGGCCACGATCTCGGCCACCTGGGCATTGATGTCCTCGACCTCGGAATACGTCGTCGCCAGCGCGCCCGCCTTGACCATGTCGGCCGAGAAGCCGATCACGCCCTGCTTGTGGCGATAGGTCGAGAGCAGGATGTTGCGGAAGTTTTCCGTGTTGTAGACGGCGCTGTCGGGCAGCGCCAGCAGCACGTCGGTCTGGCCGATCTGGCCCAGCAGGCGGTTGATGTCCTCGTCGGGCTCGGCCTGGAGCACGTTCACGCGCTCGTTTTCCAGCATGGGCCTGAGGAACGCGGTGTCGGGCCCCAGGATGGCGGCCACGCGCGGGATGCGCCGGTACAGCAGGGCCACGAGGCTCAGCTGGTCGGCCGGCGCCGGCTCCGCGTACACGGCCGTGAACATGGCCGCGCGCGCGGGCGGCAGGGTGCCGAGGATGGAGCGCACGACCTGGCTCGACGTGAACGTGGAGACGACGACGCAGTCGCAGCGGCGCTGCGCCACGTCGCGCAGCGCGGCCGGTCCGACGGTCACGTACAGCATGCGCCGGTGCTGGGCCAGTTCGGTGCGGAACACGGCGAACACGGGCACGAGGCGGCGCGTGATGTCGTCCACGATGCGGCGCGTGATGGCGCTGTCGTCCGTCGTGACGATCTGGAAGCGGTAGCCCTGCACGGGTTCCGGCTTGATGTCGCGGGTGGCCAACGCGTGGGCGGAGTTCGCCAGCGCCAGCGCGGCCAGCAGGCCTGTTCTCATCAACCGGAACACGAACGACGGCACGGCAACGAAACGGTTCAGGGCTCGATCAAGCCATGCTTGACGGCGAGCTTGGTGATGTACGCCTGCCGGTGCACGCCGAGCTTCTCCTTCACGGACTGGCTGATGTTGCTGATGGTCTTGGTCGACAGGTTGAGGCGCTCGGCGATCTCCATGTTGGTCAGGCCCTCGGCCATCAGCTTGAAGATCTCCAGGCTGCGCTCGTCCAGCTGCGACTGCGGCGAGACGTCGCCGCGCACGGCCAGGCTGGCCAGGCGCTCCGCGATCTGCGGCAGGAAGTACAGCTTGCCCGCATGCGCGTGGCGCACGGCGTCGGCCAGGTCGGCCGGGTCGCAATCCTTGGTCACGAACGCGTGTGCGCCCAGGCGGTAGGTTTCCTTGATCAGGCTGTCCTGGTCGAACTGGCTGAGGAACACGATCTTGGCCTTCGGGTCGGTCCTGAGGATGTTCTGCGCCGCGTCCATCCCCGTCAGTTCGGTGCCGAAGCGGATGTCGAGCACCGCCACGTCCGGCTTGAATTCCGCATACATCGCGGCCGCCTCGCTCGGGCTCTTGGCCTGGCCCACCACTTCCATTCCCTGCGCCGACAACGACATCGCGAACCCGGTCATCACGATCGGGTGGTCGTCCGCCAGCATCACGCGGATCGGCTTTTGCTCTTTCTGCACGTTCGATTCTCCAGGCTACTTCTGCTTTCAGGCGAAAGCACAGAGACGATTATTCCACACAACAGCACCGGGCGCGAGGCGGCATGCATCCATTTTCCCACATGTCAAGACGGCCTCGGCAATTAAATGGCATTCAACTTTGCTACAAAATCGCTTTACCGATTGCTAGGAGATAGCATATATTGGTTCCGTTCGTTGGATATCCCGCTTCACTCCGATTTACTTCCGGCAATGCCGGTACAACAACAAGGAGGATGGCCATGCAATTCACGAGTCTCCCAGGCGGCAACCGCCCCGATGCGAAAGCCGCGAAATTTGCCCTCATCGCCGCCGTGCACGTGGCCGTGGGTGCCGTGTTCGTCCACAGCATCAACACGAAGACAATTTCGCTTTCTAAACTGCCGGAACAGGTGCTCGTCATGATCGAGCCCGAGCGCCCGACGCCGCCGCCACAGCCCGAGCCGCCGAAACCGGCGCAGCAGCTGGCGCCGCCGGACCTGTTCGTGCCGAAGACGGACGTGGACGTCGCTCCGCCGCCGGTGCCGAGCCCCATCCAGGCCGCCACGTCGTCCGACCCGTCGCCGTTCCCCGCCATGCCGTCCGACCCCGTGCCGGAAGCGCCGGCCAAGCCCAGCGCCAACCCCGGCCAGATGCGCACGGCGGTCTTCGCGGACGCCAGCGGCTGCACCCTGCCCGCGTATCCGCCGGCCGCCGCGCGCGAGGGCATCACGGGCACGTCGACGCTGGCCCTGCTGGTGGGCACGGACGGCCGCGTGAGCTCGGCGCGCATCGAGCACTCGAGCGGCTCGCGCGTGCTCGACAGTGCCGCCCTCAACGCGCTGAGCCAGTGCACATTCAAACCCGCCACCAACAACGGCGTGCCGGAAGCCGGCTGGGCCAGGCTCGCCTTCGTCTGGACGCTCGACTGACAAGAACAAAGGGAGACGCACGATGCGTCACGTACCTCGACTGGCTGCCTGGGCGGCCTGCGGCCTGGCCTTCCTCCTCGCCTGGCTCATGCTGCAGCCGCATGCGGCACCGGTGCCGGCTGGCCCGTTCGTCCCCGGGTTCAGCGCGGCGCGCGCGCAGGCGCACGTGCAGGTGCTCGCGCAGGCGCCCCGTCCGGCCGGCAGCGGCACCAACGCACGCACGCGCGAGTACCTGCTGGCGCGCATCCGCGCCCTCGGCCTCGAACCGGAAGTGCAGGTCGGCACCGTGTCCGCGACGTCGTGGGACTGGATGTCGCATGGGCAGAGCACGATGGCGACCGCGCGCAACATCGTCGTGCGCAAGCCGGGCATCGCGCGCGGCGGCGCCGTGCTGGCCATGGTCCATTACGATTCCGCCGCGACGACGCCGGGCGCGGCCGACGGCGGCGCCTCCGCCGCCGCGCTGCTGGAAACCCTGCGCGTCCTCCAGGCCGGGCCACCGCTCGACAACGACCTGCTGTTCGTCTTCACGGACGCCGACACGGTGCAGGCGATGGGTGCGCGCGCCTTCATGCAATCGCACCCGTGGGCGAAGCAGGTGCGCGTCGCCCTGCGCTTCGACAACGCCGGCAACCGCGGCCCGCTGGAATTGATCGGTGCCGCGCATGCGGACGGCTTTGCGACCGGCGCCTGGGCACGCGGCGCGCCGGCACCGCAAGGCTCATCCTTCATGGCCGAGCTGTACGAGCGGCTGCCGCAAAGCGGGGGCGCAGCGCCGCTGGCCGCGGGCACCTTTCCCGTGCTGCACTTCGCGACGACGCAGGGGCCACTGGGCTGGGAAGGCATGCACGACCTGCCGCAGCGCCTGTCCAGCGCCAGCCTGCAACACGAAGGCGACACGATGCTCGCGCTGCTGCGCCGCCTCGGCAACGCCGACCTGGCGCTCGCGTCCTCCCCGCATGGCCAGGTCTTTTTCGCGCTGCCATTCGCCGGCATGGTCCACTACGACTACCGGATGATCTGGCCGCTGACGCTGCTCTGCTGCGCGCTGGGCGCTGGCGCCTGCCGCTCGGCCCTGCGCAACCGCATCTCCGGCACCGACGTCGTCGACGCGATGTTCAGCGTCGTGTTCATCGCCATCGCCGCGACCTTCGCCACCTACCTGTGCCGCGAGGCGCTGCCCGTGCTGCAGGCCCGTTATCCGGCCGCCGTCCTCGCCAACGACGAGGGCGTGCGCTGGCAGCTGGCGGCCTTCATGCTGGTGCCGGCCGCCGTCTTCATCGCGCTGCAGCGGCGCCTGCAGCGGCGGCTCGGCGTCGCGGCGGCGGCGCTGGGCGTGCTGCTCGCCGCCGACGCCGCCCTCGTCGCGACCAGCGTGCGCGCGCCCGGCGCCAGCTACGCGCTGGCCTGGCCGCTGCTGGCCGCGCACGCGGCATGGCTCGTGCTCATGGAAAAACGGGCGTGGACGCCGGCCCGGCGCGCGGCCGTCGCGGTTGCCGGCACGCTGCCGGCACTCGTCCTGCTACTGCCCGCGGCACATGCGAGCTTCGCGTTCTGCACGCCGGCCTGGCTCGTGCTGCCGTGCGCCCTCGTGTGCCTGCTGGCGGGACTGTGCGGCATGGCGCTCGATGCGCTCGCGCGGCGCTGGCTCGTGCGGCCGCTGCTGCTTGGGGCCGGCGTCTCGTTCGGCATGGCGTATGCGGCCGTGCCGCCGGTCGCGGACCTGCCCGCGCCGAACCGGCTCGTGTACTACAAGGACACCCCGAGCTGGCAGGCGTTCTGGCTGCATCCGGCCGGGCCGCTCGATGCGTGGACGCGGCAGGTCTTTCCCAACACCCTGCACCCGTATCCGCTGCCCTATCTGTTCGGCCCCGATGCCGACCCGGTGTGGTACGCGGCCGCGCAGAAGGACGACAGCATCGCGTGGCCCGACCTCGTCATCGACAAGGACGAGCGCAGCAAGACGCGGCGGCACGTGGAATTCACACTGCGCTCGAAGAACCGCGCGCCCGACATCCTCGTGCGCGTGCAGGGCGCCTGCCCGTGGCGCACGAGCGTCAACGGCCGCGTGCTCACGGAAAAGTCGTGCTTCAGCTGGAACCTCGCCCTGCACGGCATGGAAGACGAGGCGCTGCGCTTCGCGTTCGACTTCCAGGGCGATCCGCCGTTCCTCGTGTACGTGCAGGAGCGCATCCCCGGCCTGCCCCGCCGCGACCTGCCGCCCCGCCCTGTCGACCTGACGCCGCTGCTGCCGCTGTCGGGGACCACGGTGACGGCCGACGTGCTGCGGTTCCGCTGAGCGTACCGTTATCGACGCTGTCGCCGTCCTTTACCTACCGACAGCCCGAGCAGCGACAACCCCATGACCATCAGCGCGCCGCTGGCCGGCTCCGGCACCTTCGACGGGTCCATCAGCGCGTAGACCTGCGCCTGCGTCAGCACGTTGTCGTAGATGCGGATGAAGTCCACCGATCCCGCCGCCGCCTCGTTCAGCCCGCGGTCGTCGCGGAAGAAGTTGGCGTCGCGGCCGGCGAAGTCGGCATGGCCTTGCGTGTCCGCCACCGTCCCCACGAGCAGGCCGTCCTGGTAGATGCGGACGGCGGCGTCGGCGCCGCGGGTCAGCGTCAGGCGCGTGTCCTGCTTCGCCGTCAGGTGGCCGTAGACGCCGCCGTAGTTGTACAGGTCGTAGCCGCTGCCGGACGTATAGAAGCCGTAGTCCTGCAGCAGGCCGCTGAAGTCGACCACTTTCTGCCAGGTGCCCAGCGTGTCGAAGCGGAAGCGCATGTCGATCGTGTACGAGGCGCCGAGGTTCTCGTGCAGGCGCAGGCCCTGGTTGGCGGCGAAGCCGTAGCGGCCCGTGGCGACTGTGCCGCCGTTGGCGACGAGGGCCGGGCCGCCCAGCGTGTCCGCCAGGTTGCCGTTGAACTCGTATTGGTGGATCAGCGCGGCGTGTGCGTCGAAGGCCAGGCACAGGGCCAGCGTCGTGAGGATACTGCGGAAGGTCATGTCGTGTTTCCCGTTTATTGATGTTGTGATGAGAAAGCGGGCAAGGGGCACGGCCCGTGCCGCGCCCCTGCTTCGAGCTTGAAGACATGATAAGGAACGGGACCGCGCGGTCCCAGCCCCACCGGTGGGGTTACATCCGCGAGACGGTGGGACGCAGCTGTTCCAGCAGCCCGGCCTCGGACGAGCAGCCGAATTTTTCGTAGACGGCCTTCACGCAATCGCGCAGCACGGCGTCGCTGACTTCCATGTTGGCGCGCGCGGATTCGCGGCCGCCGCCGACGCCCATCCAGAACGCCACCTCGGCCTGTTGCGGCGACAGTTCGACGGAGCCGAGCGCGCGCCAGATGCGCAGCGGCAGCGGCACGACGAATTTCATGAAGATGCCGACCGTGCGGATGTACGCCGGGTCCTCGGCATGCAGCGCGGCCGCGCCGCCGGCGCTCATCCACTGCGCGCGCGCCTCCAGCACGCCGCCGGCCATGGCGAGGGTCCCGAGCGGCAGCAGCCATGGATAGCGGTCGCCGTGCGCGACGGATTCCACGAGGCGCAGGCAGAACGGGGGCAAGGTGCGGCGGTTGAAGACCTGGCGCTCCTGCGCCGCGAGCTGGTCGAGCAGCGCGCCGGCCGAATCGCTCAGGTACAGGATCTGGCCGTCGACGGTGGCCAGCAGCATGGCCTCGTCCTCGATGACGCCGGCGCTGCCGGCCGCCAGTTCGGGCGCGTTGCGCAGCACGTGCTCGAAATACGTCGCCACGCGCTGCAGGTCTTCCTCGTCGTGGCGGTCGAACGCGGGCCCTTCGTGGCGCCACAGCGTGATCTCGCCCAACCGGCGGCCGGCGTTCATGAGCGGCACCTGCAGCGTATGCAATGCGGGCGTGCCGTTCGCCGTGAAGCCGGCGTGGTCGCGGTACGCATAGCCGCTCGGCGGCGGCAGCACCGACACGTAGGCGGGGTCGTTCCCGGCCAGCGGCGACGCCTCGGCCGGATCGACGCGCAGCGCCAGCTCGGCGCAGGAATTCGGCACGAGTTCGCGCACCAGGGTAAACGCATCCTGGACGATCGTCATCAGGTCCAGTCCCGCGTAGCACAGGATGCGCAGGCGGGCCCATTGACGGCTGTTCTTTTTGCGGGACACGGTCGGCTGGATGAAGTTGGGAGGCTAATACTGATCGTTATGACAATGGATGTCAACCTTCCATGGCAGGCTGGTTCGATGCCTTTGCTGCCAGGATCTGCGCCAGCTTGCCGATTTCGACCGGCTTGACGAGGTGGTGATCAAAACCCGCCTGGCGCGACAGCTCGCGGTCGCGCTGCTGGCCGTAGCCCGTCAGCGCGACGTAGACGGCCTGCGCGTGGCGCGCGTCGCGGCGCAGGCGGCGCGCCAGTTCGTAGCCCGTCATGTCGGGCAGGCCGATGTCGAGGATGAAGACTTCGGTGGCGGGATCGGCATGCTCCAGCGTGCCGGCCGCGTCCTCGTGCACGTGCACCGTGTGGCCGTGCGCGCGCAGCAGCACCGCGAGCGAATGGCCGGCGTCACCGTTGTCGTCGACGATGGTGACCGTGAGCGGACGTGCCGCCCCGCTGCCCTCGCCCGACCGCACGACCTGCCCCACCTCGGCCTGCGCGAGCGGCAGGGTAACGGTCATCGTCGTGCCCTGCTGCGGTCCGGCGCTGTGCGCGGCCACCTGGCCGTTGTGCATGCGGACGATGCTCTTCACGAGCGCGAGGCCGATCCCGAGGCCGCCCTGCGAGCGGTCGGGCGCGCGGTCGGCCTGCGTGAACAGGTCGAACACGTGCGGCAGCAGTTGCGCGTCGATGCCGGTGCCGTTGTCGCGCACCGCAACCCGCGCCGCGCCGTCGCAGGCGGTGACGACGAGGGCGATGCGTCCACCCGGCGGCGTGTACTTGGCCGAGTTGTTGAGCAGGTTGACGAGCACCTGGATCAGGCGCGTGCGGTCGCCTGCGACCGGCACCGGCGCATCCGGCAGCTCCACCGTGAGGCCGTGCTGGCGCTCCTCGATGTGCGGGCGCGCCTGCTCCACCGCCGCCATCGCGACCTTGTTCAGGTCGAGGATCTCGTTCTCCAGTTTTACGAGACCGCGGGTAACGCGCGAGACGTCCAGCAGATCGTCGACGAGCTCCGTCATGTGGCGCACCTGGCGCGAGATGATGTTGCTGGCCTTCAGGCGCAGCCCTTCGTTCACTTCGGGCAGGCGCAGGAGCTGGGCCGCGCTCGTGATCGGCGCCAGCGGATTCCGGAGTTCGTGCGCCAGCATCGCGAGGAACTCGTCCTTCATCTTGTTGTGCCGCTCGGCCTCGGCGCGCGCCGCGCGCTCGCTGGCCAGCAGGTGCTCGCGCTCCTCGGCCGCGCGCTGGGCCATGTCGTACAGGCGCGCGTTGTCGATCGCGATCGCGGCCTGCACGGCGAACGCGCCGATCAGCTCTTCGCTGCGTTCGCTGAACATCGCGGGCTGCGGATGGCCGAAGAACAGGCCGCCGATCACTTCGCCCGAGCGCGACACGACGGGTGCGGCAAGATAACTTACGACGGGCAGGTGCCCGGCCGGCATGCCACGGTGCGGCAGCATGGTGCCGTAGCGCGGATCGTTGCGGATGTCGTCGCTGCGAATCGGCGCGCTGCCGTCGAACGTGGGTACGAGCATGGGCGTGGGACGGGGCTTGCCGATGCGCTCGAACGCGGCGCGCGGCGCGCCGGATAGCGCGTACAGCGAATACGCATCGCCGTCGTCGTCCTTGTTGTTGTAAAAGAACGCGCCGAATTCCGCGCCGACGAGCTGCGTGGCGGCATCCGTGATGGCCTGCATCAGCGGTTCGAGGGCGATGGTCGATGCCAGCGTCTCGGTCGCGCCCTTCATGAGTTCCAGCACGCGCGTCTCTTCGCGCAGCGCTTCCTCGGCGCGGATGCGGCGCAGCGCTTCCCAGGTGCGGCGCGCGGCGTCTTCGAGCAGGCGGACCTCGTCCGCGATGCGGCCCGCGTCGAGCGGCGCATGCAGCGCCAGCACGGCCGCCAGGCGGTCGCCGTCCATCAGCGGCACCGCGATGCCCGCCCTGCTGCCTTCCGCGCCATCCGCCGACCACACGGTCTCGCCGGCGCACAGGCGTTCCGGCACGCCGAGAGCCAGCTCCGCCAGCGGCACGGTGCGCCCGGACTGCGGCGTGCGCGCGCCGCCGTCCCACTGTTCCAGGATCACGGCCGCATCCATGCCCGGCCGCGTCTCGGCATACGTCACGGTGGCGTCGTCGACGTAGGCGCCGACCTGGCGCAGCGCGGCCCGCAGCAGCGGCCCGGACGACGTCTCGCGGCGCAGGATGTCGGCCAGTTCGAGCTGGAAGGCGCGGCGGCGTTCGGCCAGCACCGTCTCCGTCGTTTCGACGAAGGTCACCAGCACGCCTTCGGGCCGGCCGTCGTCGCCGTAGACGGGACTGTACGAATAAGCGAAGTGGCAGGTCTCGAAATAGCCGTAGCGGTTGATCGTCAATGCGAGATCGCTCGAGCCGACGGGCTCCCCCTGCAGCACGCGCGCCCACATCGGGCCGATGGTCGGCCAGATTTCCGGCCACGTCGCGCGGACGTCGCCGCCCAGCGCCTCGTCCTTCTTGGCGCCGAGGATCGGCACGTAGGCATCGTTGAAGAATTGCGTGTACGCGTCGCCCCAGGCGAGGTACATCGGCAGCTGGCAATCGAGCAGCGTACGGACGGCGAGTTTCAGGCTGAAGGGCCAGTGCGCGACGGGCCCGACGGGCGTCGTCTCCCACGGGTGGTGCCGCATCTGCAATTCCATGTCGCCCGGCTTGCGGGCGGATGTGTCATCCAGGGACGCAGGATCGAACGGCCAGGGCATATCGTGGTAGTCGGAGGCAAGCCGGAGCGGCTCAGCTACCCATCATAACAGGCGGCACGAACCCGACGTGTGCATATGTTGAAATATTGTAACAAAGAGATGGGAAAATGTTACGCATCCCGTTCGATCCGTGCGAGCAGGCGCCGGCCCGCATCGACGATCCCGGGCCCCGGGTCCATCTGCGCGCGCACGATCATGCCTTCCACGCACAGCAACGCCTCTTCCGCCACCTGGTCCGGCGCCCCCAGCCCCAGCCGTGTGGCGACGTCGCCGAGATAGCGCGCCAGGTCGCGCTTGTGCCGGACGGCCTGCTCCCGGTGGCGGGGATCGTCCGCCGCGCCCGTCTCCGCGACGGCGTTGATGAAGGCACAGCCGCGGAAATCCTCCTGGGCGAACCACTCGCCCAGCGCATCGGCCACGGCAGCGAGCCCCTCCCCGCGTGCGAGCCTGGCATCGACGGCGGCCGTGAACCACGACGTCCAGTGGTCGTGGCGCCAGTCGAGGAAGGCGGCGATCAGGTCGTCTTTCGATGGGAAATGGCGATACAGCGACATCTTCGCCACGCCGGATTCCGCGACAATCCGGTCGATGCCGGTGGCGCGGAAACCGTCGCGGTAGAACAGGCGTTTTGCCGTGTCGAGGATGCGGTCGCGGGCGGAGGGTTGAGCCATGGTCATCAGGTCGGGTCGGAGTGCGGGACTCCATTATATGATACAGACCTGTCTACATCAACTAGCTGGATGGATGGGCCACATCAGGCGCGTTTAGCTTACGATACAGACCTGTCTACCTCACTTCTACAAGGAGCCTACATGTCCACGATCGAACCCCGTCCGCCACTCCCGCCGTTCACGCGTGAAACCGCCATCGAGAAAGTCCGCCTGGCGGAAGACGGTTGGAACAGCCGCAATCCGGAAAAAATCGCACTGGCCTACACGCCGGACAGCTATTGGCGCAACCGCGCGGAATTCGTCACCGGCCGCGAGCAGATCGTCCCGTTCCTGGACCGCAAATGGAAGAAGGAACTGGACTACCGCCTGATCAAGGAGTTGTGGGCCTTCGAAGGGAACCGCATCGCCGTGCGCTATGCCTACGAGTGGCACGACGATTCCGGCAACTGGTTCCGCACGTTCGGCAACGAGAACTGGGAATTCGACGAGAACGGCCTCATGCAGCGGCGCTATGCGTGCCTGAACGACATGCCGATCCAGGCAGCCGAGCGCAAGTTTCACTGGCCGCTGGGTCGGCGGCCGGACGATCACCCCGGCTTGTCGGAGCTGGGGTTGTAATCCCTTACTGGATGACGCCGCAGGCGATGCGGTCGCCCCCGCCGCCCAGCGGCTTCGGCTGATCAGAGAAATTGTCGCCGCCGGCGTGGATCATCAGCGCCTTGCCCTTCACTTCGGACAGCTTCGTCAGGCGTGGCGCCGTCACGGCCGTGCTGGCCCCGCCATTGTCCGTGACGACGAGCGGCGGCAGGTCGCCCAGGTGGCCGTCGCCGGACGGGCCGGCATGGTGCTTGGCGCCGGTCGGATCGTAGTGACCGCCGGCCGCGCCGGCCGGGACCTTCTTGCCATCCTTCTCGCTCGTGCCGCAGCTCGCCATTTCATGCACGTGATAGCCGTGGGATCCCGGCGGCAGGTTCGTCAGGTTCGGCGTGAACACGAGCCCGCTCTTCGATTCGGTGATCGTCACGACGCCGATCGGTTTGCCGGTGCCGTCGGGTCCGACGAGCGTCATCGAAGCTTGCAGTTGATTGGCGGCTTGGGCGCCGGCGGCTGCGGTCAGCGCGCATGCAAGCGCGATGAGCGATTTGATGGTCATACCGTCTCCTTTCAGGTTGGGAATGTGTCGCGGGAATAGTGTATTCGATAACTAGCTGAGTTGACGCAACGGATACGGTGAGCGCGGCAGGAACAATGGCGAGTCGACCGAGGAGACATCATGTCCGCTAACCTGCTCTCAGAAATCCGCCAGCACATCATCGACCTCCACCCGGAACTGGCCCTCGACGCCAGCCTGCCGGACCGCCTCGAGCGCGCGTATGCGCATGCCGTGGTCCTGGGATTCACGGATGCCGACGCCATCGCCCGCTTCCTCCGCTACGAAGCGACGGCGCCAAATTTCTACCATCAGCCCGCGATCGACGCCTGGCTCCGGCGGCCAGGACAGCCGGTCGAGCAGCGGTTCGCGGATGTGCTCATGCGGGTGAAGTCTGGGTTCAGGCGGGAGTGAGGACCTCGGCGGTCGTGCGCACCTCGGCATACTCGCCATGCAGGTTCGCCAGCGCCATCAGGTGAACCTCCTCGGCACTGCGCAACGTGCCGCCGAAATCCGTCTTGTCGAACGTGAAGCAGGCATCCGCCACGACGACCGTCGAGAAACCGAGATTGCCGGCCGTCCGCGCCGTCGCCTCGACCGAATTATTCGTGCTTACGCCGGCGATGACGACGTCGCGGATGCCGCGCGCATGCAGCCACCGCTCGAGCCCCGTATTGATGAAGGCGTCCGGCACGTTCTTTTCCACGACGTGCTCGTGCGCCAGCGGCAGGAACGCTTCCTGGAACTCGGCGCCGCCCTGGCCGGGCGCGAACACCGACGTCGGCGAGCGGCTGATGTGGCGGACGAGGACGACGGGCGCTCCCCGTTCGCGCCACGCGGCCAGCAGGCGGGCGATGTTCGCTTCCGCCTGCGGATTGTTCCGGGGCGGCAGCGTGGGACTGAGCATGCCTTTTTGCATGTCGATGATGAGCAGTGCGGTCATTGGGTTGGCGCTCCAAAACGTTCAACGATGAAATCAATAAAACTGCGCAGCTTGGGCGAGCGATACCGGTCCGGCAGGTAGACGATGTGCATCGGCCGCTCCGGCAGGCCGTACTCGGGAAACAGCTGGACGAGCCGCCCTGCCCGCACGTCGGCCTCGAGCAGGATCGTCGGCTGCAGCACGATGCCCAGTCCCTGCAGCGCCGCGGTGCGCAAGGCCTGTCCGTTGTTGATCCTGACGCGGCCGTTGACGGGCACCTGGCAGACGTCGTGGTCGTGCTGGAACCGCCACTGGTTGATGCTGGCGGCGCCGAACGCGAGGCAGTCGTGACTGGCCAGGTCGGCCGGGGTTTCCGGCACGCCGCGCCGCGCGAGGTAATCGGGCGACGCGCACAGCATCAGCCGGTACGGCGCCAGCGGCCGGGCGACGACGTTCGCATCCGGCGGCAATTGGCCGACGCGGATGATGGCCTCGTAGCCGTCTTCCATCAGGTCGACGAAGCGATCGGATATATCCAGTTCGACGTCCACTTGCGGATAGCGCGCCAGATAATCGGACAGCACCGGCGCCAGCGCCTCCGTGCCGAACGTGACGGGCGCGCTGACGCGCAACGTGCCCGCGGGCGCGAGACGCATCGTGTGCGCCTGGGCGTCCGTCTCGGCCACGAGCCGCAGGATCTCCTTGCAGCGCGCATAGTATTCCTCGCCGAACGCCGTCACGTGCTGGCGCCGCGTCGTGCGGTGCATCAGCTGCATGCCGAGCCGCTGCTCGAGCGCACGCACGTGGTTGCCGGCCATCGTCGCCGACATGCCGCACGCGTCCGCGGCCGCGCTCAGGCTGCCCTTCTCGACGGTGCACACGTAGACCTTCATGCTGTCCAGCAGATCCATTCGCAAGTCCTGGTTGGAAATGTTGCAAGAAATGCCGAGTTTATCGTTTTTCGGTTGGCAATCACACTGGGCACCTCATTTCACAGGAGCCAACCCATGTACGCCATCCAGCTTGTCGAACCGTCGTTGACCGCCTTCCGCCGGACGTCGTTGCCCGATCCGGAGGCGGGCCCGGGCGACGTCCTCATCCGCCTGCGCGCGGCCGCGCTGAACTACATCGACGTCGCCGTCGCAATGGGGAGCTTCCCGGGCGCGACGCTGCCGATTGTGCCGGTTGCCGATGGCGCCGGAGAAGTTGTCGCGCTGGGCGCGGACGTGACGGATGTCGCGATCGGCGACCGGGTCATCCCGCACTTCATGCCGGACTGGCTCGACGGGCCGATGCGCCCGGAGCGAATCGCGGCCATGCGCGGCATTACGCTGCCGGGGTCGCTGTCGGAATACGTGGCCGTGCCGGCGCGCAGCGTCGTGCGGCTGCCGGACCAGCTCGATTTCGTCCAGGGCGCGACGTTGCCGATCGCGGCGACGACGGCATGGAATGCGGTGCGATCGGCGTCGGTACGGCCCGGTTCCACGGTCGTGATTTTGGGCACGGGCGGCGTGAGCCTGTTCGCGCTGCAGTTCGCGAAGGCGAGCGGCGCGACCGTCATCCTCGTGTCGTCATCGGACGAAAAGCTGGAACGCGGACGTGCGCTCGGGGCGGACCACCTGGTGAATTATCGTGCGGTGCCGGACTGGGACAAGGCCGTACTGGAGATCACGCACGGCCGCGGCGCCGACCTCGTCGTCGAGACGGTCGGCGACGCAACCTTCGCGCGCTCGCTGAACGCGGCCGCGATGGGCGGCACCGTATTCACGGTCGGGTTCCTGTCGGGCGCGACGACGTCAGTCAACCTGTTCTCCATTATCGGCAAGGCCTTGCGCGTGGTGGGCAACAGCACGGGATCGGTGGCGGACCTGGCGGAGGCGGTGCGCGCCATCGAGGTCAATCGCATCGTGCCGGTGGTCGACCAGCGGTTCGTGATCGGTGAGACGGCGGCGGCGTATGCCGAGCTGGCGGCGGGGTCACGGCATTTTGGCAAGCTGGTAATCGAACATTGATATCCGAAGGGCGTCGTGCGGAAGCTGCGATCTGGTGTTATTGTTTCCTGTCCAACAACATTCACCACAGTGCCAAAGGATCATTATGCTTCTCTACGTCGACGCCCAGTACGCCAGTCCCTATGCGATGTCCGTTTTTGTCGGGCTCAAGGAAAAAGGCATTCCGTTCGATATGCAAACGCTCGATCTGGGGGCGGGTGCGAACCGCTCGGCCGACTATGCCGCCACCTCGCTGACACAACGCGTGCCGACGCTGGTCGACGTCGACTTTCGCTTGTCCGAGTCTTCGGCAATCACGGAATACCTCGATGAGGTGTATTCCGGCACCGCCCTGTATCCCGCCGACCCGAAGGCAAAAGCGCGAGCCCGGCAAATCCAGGCGTGGTTGAGAAGCGACCTGCTGCCCATCCGCCAGGAGCGTACGACGGAAGTGCTGTTTTATGGCCCGTCCAATGCGCCTTTATCGACCGCTGCGGAGCAGGCCGCGCAAAAACTGTTCAAGGCCGCGGATACGCTGCTGGCACATGACCGTGAGCATCTGTTCGAGACGTGGTGTATCGCGGACGTGGATCTCGCCGTGATGCTGAACCGCCTCGTCCTGAATGGCGATGACGTGCCGGCGCGATTTGCCGACTACGCGAAGAGACAATGGGAGCGGGCGTCGGTCCAGGCATGGGTCGATCTGCCGCGTCCACCGCTCTGATCAAAAAAAAACGGCACCCCTCGAGGTGCCGTTTTCATCAGCCGTTTAAGTTAGGCAGAAGCGAAGATCACTCGCCGTCGCCATGATGCTGCTCGACCGAAGCCGCAGCATTCTGCTGGTCTTCCATCGCCTGCAGCTCGGCAGCCATGTTGGCTTTCTCCTGCTGC
>CAMLMV010000032.1 GCA_946481275.1 uncultured Massilia sp. | reverse complement strand
TTCGAGCAGGCGCAGCATCGTGCGCACGTCGTGCAGGCGCGGCACGTTCGACAGGGCGAGGTCGCCGGCCGTCAGCAGGCCCGCGCACAGGATCGGGAGCGCCGCGTTCTTGGCGCCCGAGATGGGGATGTCACCGTTCAGGCGCTTGCCGCCGACGATCTGGAGCTTGTCCATTGATTATCCTTGATACTCGTCCGGGGTCAGCGTCTTCATCGACAGCGCGTGGATTTCTTCACGCATGCGGTCGCCCAGGGCGGCGTAGACGATCTGGTGGCGCTGGATGCGGCTCTTGCCGGCGAATGCGGGCGAGACGATGACGGCGCTGAAATGCTGGCCGTCGCCCTCCACTTCCAGGTGGGTGCATTCCAGGCCCTTTTGGATGTAGCCGTGGATCAGTTCGGGTGTAGTAACCATGTTTTTTCAGTGACGCAGCTTGTAGCCGCGGCGAAGCAGATTGATTGCGATAGCGGCCAAGGCCACGAAGAAGACGGCGACGATGGCCAGGCTGGTCCAGGGCGACACGTCGGACTGGCCAAAGAAACCATAGCGGAACCCGTCAATCATATAAAAGAACGGGTTGAAATGCGAGACTGCAAGCCAGAACGGCGGAAGTTTCTTAATGGAATAGAACACACCGGCCAAAAATGTTGCAGGCGTGATCAAAAAGTTCTGGAATGCGGCCAGCTGGTCGAATTTTTCCGCCCAGATGCCGGCGATGACGCCCAGCGTACCCAGGATGCCGGCGCCCAGCAGCGCGAACACGATGATCCACAGCGGCGCGACGAACGACAGGTGCGCAAACCACGCCGTGATGAGGAATACGCCCAGGCCGACGGCCAGCCCGCGCACGACGGACGCCGTCACGTACGCCGACAGGATCTCGAAGTGCGACAGCGGCGGCAGCAGGATGAACACGAGGTTGCCCGTGATTTTCGACTGGATCAGCGACGACGACGAGTTGGCGAACGCATTCTGCAGCACGCTCATCATCACGAGGCCCGGCACGAGGAAGGACGTGTAGCTGACGCCGTCCAGCATCTCGACGCGGCCATCGAGCACGTGGCCGAAGATCAGCAAATACAGCATCGCGCTGACGACGGGCGCCGCGATCGTCTGCGTCGCGACCTTCCAGAAGCGCAGGATTTCTTTATAAAACAGGGTGCGGAAGCCTACGGAAAACGCGTTCATCGTACTGGGCTCCCTTCCATGATCTGGATAAAAATGTCTTCCAGGTCGGCCTGCTGCAACTGCATCTCGTCGATCTCGGCACCGGATTCGCGCAGGCGCGCGAGGATGCCTTCCACCTCGCTGTACTCGTTCACGCGCAGGGTGTATTTGTTGCCGCCGTTGTGTTCATCGTGCGCGACGAGGTGGCGCAGGCCTTCCGGCAGCCCGCCCTGCTTCAGGTGCACGACGAGCGACGAGCCGGACACGCGGCGCAGCAGCTGCGACATGGTGTCCAGCGCGACGACGTTGCCGGTCTTGAGCATGGCCACGCGCTGGCACATGGCCTGCGCTTCTTCCAGGTAGTGCGTCGTCAGGACGACCGTGTGGCCTTCGCGGTTCAGGCGCGCGATGAACTTCCACAGCGTCTGGCGCAGTTCGACGTCGACGCCGGCCGTCGGTTCGTCCAGCACGATCACGGGCGGTTTATGGACGAGGGCCTGGGCGACGAGCACGCGGCGCTTCATGCCGCCGGACAGCGCGCGCATGTTGACGTCCGCCTTGGGCGTGAGGTCGAGGTTTTCCATGACCTCGTCGATCCATTTGTCGTTGTTCTTCAGGCCGAAGTAGCCCGATTGCAGGCGCAGGGTCTCGCGCACGGTGAAGAACGGGTCGAACACGAGTTCCTGCGGCACGACGCCCAGCTTCATGCGCGCGTCGCGAAAATCCTTCACGACGTCGTGGCCGTGGATGCGCACGCTGCCCACGTCCGGGCGAATGAGGCCGGCGATGGTCGAAATCAGGGTCGTCTTGCCGGCGCCGTTCGGACCGAGGAGGCCGAAGAATTCGCCTTGTTCGATGTTCAGTGAAACGCCCTTGAGGGCCTTGAAGCCCTTGTAGCTTTTCTCGACGCTGTCGATCTGGATGGCTGCTGTCATGCGTTGGGGATCCGAAGGACCGGAACCGTGCGGGGGAAACGAGCCATTATAGAAGAAAACGCCACGGCGTTCCGGGCCGTGGCGTTTTCGGGGGAGGCAGTCAGGCGCGGCCGAGCAGGCCGTCGACGCCGTATAACTTTGCCAACGCATCGACGTTGGCCGGCACATTGATGAACTTCAGGCTGCGCCCCTGCCCCTGCGCGCGGCGCTGCCAGGCCAGCATCAGGGCCAGGGCCGAGGAGTCGGCAGCCTTGACGCCGCCGAGGTCGAACTCGGTTTCGCCGGCGGACACGGCCGCACAGCCCTGCGCCAACGCCGCTTGCGCGTTGTCGAACGTCAGGGCTTCCAGCGAGAGCATGGGGTTCGCTTCCGCCATGCTTATTTCTGCGCGGACTTGGCCAGCGGTTTGTTGGCCAGCTGCTCGTTGCGATCGTGCAGTTTCTTGATCAGGCCATCGATGCCGTTCTTGCCGATTTCCGAGGCGAAAGTGCTCTTGTAGGTTTCCACCAGCCACGCGCCCAGCACGTTCAGGTCGAAGATCTTCCAGCCCTGCGGGCCCTTGGCCAGGCGGTAGTTCAGGGTAATCGGCTCGCCGCGGGTCAGGTTGACCTGCGATTTCACCTCGACTTCCGTGTCGGCCGGGTCGGCGCGGAACGGCTTGAATTCGATGGTTTCGTTCTTGATCTGCGACAGCGCACCGGCGTAGGTGTACACGAGCAGCGTGCGGAACTCCGCCGCCAGCTGCTTCTGCTGCTCCGGCGTCGCCTGGCGCCAGAAGCGGCCTGCCGCCTGGGCGGTCATCTTGTCCGAATCGACGTATGGCAGGATCTTGCTGTTGACCAGATCCATGATTTTCTTGTTGTTGCCGGCCTGGATGTCCTTGTCGGCCTTGACGCTCTCGATGACGTCGGTGGAGACGCGCTTGACGAGGGCATCCGGTGCCTCGACGGCGGCACGGGCCGGCGCGACGAGAACGGCGGTGGACATCGCCACGGCGGCGGCGGTCACGATCAGTTTTGCGATGGGCTTCATACGCTTCCTTTATCTTGGTTGGGTCTGGCCGGGCGGTCCCGCGTGCTGCGCGGACGGCCTGGCTGTACCGTAGTTAACTATTTACTGGCCGGTTCGGATGACACGGGCGCCGCTGCGGGCTCTTCCGCACCATCTTCGGGCACCGGTTTCGGGCCCAGCTTCACGCCCAGCTTCGATTCGACCTTCTCCTGGACCTTTTCCAGTTTTTCGTGGACCTTGTCGGCGCGTTCCTGCGCCTTGTCCGTGTCGAGCACCTTGCTGTTGCGGCGCTGCATGTAGCCGTCACGGATGAATTCGTAACGGTCGAGGGCGGCGTCTTCCAGCAGGTTCGACGCGTCCAGCACGCTGGCGCGCTGGTCGACCGCACGGAGGACGATGCCGCTCGTGCGCCACGGCACGTCGTTCACGTGGGTCCACGCGTCGCCCCACCAGTCGGCCGGCAAGGTCGCGGTGTCACGGACCGTAGATGGGCCCAGCAGCGGCAACATCAAGTAGGGACCGCTCGGCACGCCCCAATACCCCAGGGTCTGGCCGAAGTCTTCGTTATGCTTGCGCATGCCGGCCGGGGTGGCGATGTCCAGCACGCCGACGAGACCCAGGGTGGAGTTCACGGCAAAACGCATGAAATCGTTCAAGCCGTCTTGCCCTTTCAGCTGGGCAAAGTTGTTCAGCGAGCTCCACAAATCGGTCAAGTTACCGAAGAAATTGTTCACGCCCGTTTGCACGAAGGTCGGCGTGGCGTTCTTGTAGGCGGTGGCGGCCGGCTTCAGGGCGACGCGGTCGACCGTGTCGTTGAAGCTGAACATGGCCCGGTTGAACTTCTCGAACGGGTCTTTCGGGTTGGCGGTCGTCGCACAGCCACTCAGCAATACGGCTGCACCGAGTGCCAGCGCCAGGCCAGTGCGCGTGCGCGGCATGGCGGAGTCATTGCGGTTCGTCATTTGCTACTGTCCTTTCCTTCGGCTGCCTTGCTATAGATAAATTGATTAATCAAGTCTTCGAGCACTGCGGCCGATTGCGTACGGGTGATGCGGTCGCCTTCGACGAGATTGTTCGTGTCGCCACCGGCCTCGATGCCGATGTATTGCTCACCCAGCAGGCCCGAGGTCAGGATCTTCAGGGAGCTGTCCTTCGGAAACTTGTAAGCAGGATTCAGATCGAGGCGCACGATGGCCTGGAAGCTTTTATCGTCGAACGAGATGTCGCCCACGCGACCCACGACCACGCCCGCGCTCTTGACGGGCGACTGCGGCTTCAGCCCGCCGATGTTGTCGAACTTGCCCGTGATCGAATAGGTCTTGCTGAACGAGATCGTGCTCATGTTACCGGCCTTGAGGGCCAGGAAAAGGAGCGATAACGCACCCAACAGGACAAAAAGGCCGACCCAGACGTCAATGGATTTACGATGCATAAGTTTTTCCCAACTCTTCAGATTACTTGTTGAACATCAAGGCGGTCATGACGAAGTCCAGCCCCAGCACCATCAGCGACGCGATCACGACGGTGCGCGTGGTGGCGCGCGACACGCCTTCCGGCGTCGGCTGCGCTTCATAGCCCTGGAACAGGGCCGTGAAGGTCACGGCCATGCCAAATACAAAGCTCTTGATGACGCCATTCATGATGTCGCGGCGCACGTCGATGTTCGCCTGCATCTGCGACCAGAACGCGCCCTCGTCCACGCCGATCAGCTGCACGCCGACGAGGTAGCCGCCGATCACGCCGATGGCGGAGAACACGGCGGCCAGCACCGGCATGGCGATCACGCCCGCCCAGAACCGGGGCGCCAGCACGCGCTGGATCGGGTTGACGGCCATCATTTCCATCGCGGTCAATTGTTCGCCGGCCTTCATGAGGCCGATTTCCGCCGTGAGGGACGTGCCGGCGCGGCCCGCGAACAGCAGCGCCGTCACGACCGGACCGAGTTCGCGCAGCAGCGACAGCGCCACCAGCTGGCCGAGTTTTTCCTCGGCGCCGAACTGGCTCAGCGTGTAATACCCCTGCAGGCCCAGCACCATGCCGACGAACAGCCCGGACACGGTGATGATCAGCAGGGAGTAATTGCCGATGAAGTGGACCTGTTCCGAGATCAGGGCGGGACGGCGCAGCGCGCCCGGCGCCTTGCCGAGCAGGCCGCCGAACGAACGCGTGACGAAGCCGACGCGCGCAAAGGTGTCGAGGACGAAGCCGCCAAGGAGTGCGAGTGGATTGGTCATCGCTTGCCTCCCAGGCCCAGGTCCTCGGCCAGCGATTTGCCGGGATAGTGGAACGGCACGGGACCGTCCGGCTCCGCGTTCACGAACTGTTTGACGTACGGATCGGTCGAGCGGCGCATCTCGTCCGGCGTGCCCGCGGCGACGATCTTGCCGCCGGACAGGAAATAAACGTAATCGGCGATCATGAAGGTTTCGTTCACGTCGTGCGAGACGAGGATGGACGTCGAGCCGAGCGCGTCGTTCAGGTTGCGGATCAGGTTGGCGGTCACGCCCATCGAGATCGGGTCGAGGCCGGCGAACGGTTCGTCGTACATGATCAGCGCCGGGTCGAGCGCGACGGCACGGGCGAGCGCCACGCGGCGCGCCATGCCGCCCGAGATCTCGTTCGGCTTCAGGTCGGCCGCATTGCGCAGGCCGACGGCGTTCAGGCGCATCAGCACCAGGTCGCGGATCAGTTCTTCCGGCAGCTCCGTGTGCTCGCGCAGCGGGAAGGCCACGTTCTCGAACACGGTCAGGTCGGTGAACAGCGCGCCGAACTGGAACAGCATGCCCATCTTGCGCCGCAACCTGTACAGGCCTTCGGTGTCGAGCTGGTTCACCACCTCGCCATTCACGGCGACGGTGCCGCGCTGCGGCTTGATCTGGCCGCCGATCAGGCGCAGGACCGTCGTCTTGCCCGAGCCCGAGCCGCCCATCACGGCAATCAGCTTGCCGCGCGGGAAGTCCATGCTCAGGTTCTGCAGGATCGGGCGATCGCCATACGAAAAATGCAGATCGCGAATTTCGACGAGGTTGGACACAGTGGATATTGGTATTTGGAGAATCCCGTATTGTAGTGCAGAAACGGCAAGGCCTGCAGGACGCCGCCCAATTCCGGGCATGTTATCGACGTGATATTACAACATTACTAAACGAAGAGTCAGATATTTTGCGTCATAAGTGCTTGTTTTTACTAACTTATGCATACAACACATTGTTTCACATTAGTAAACAATCTTTACAAATGCCTCAAAGAAACCCCTTTTGTGGGGGCATCCTGAAGATCCATTACATGCCGATCCGGCGTCATGTCCCGGACGCCGGGAACGGGTACATGCCGGACTTTCGACCCTCCCGCATTTAACAATCGGACACCGAATCTTTGCCCCTGCCAGATGGTCTAACGATCATGACAAAAGCCCTGGTCCACATCGACAGCGGCGCGGCGACGATGGAGGGCATGCTCGAGCTGCCCCACGATGCATCGGGCGTCGTGCTGTTCGCGCACGGCAGCGGCAGCAGCCGGTTGAGCCCGCGCAACAACCACGTGGCGCACGTGCTGCGCGACGCCGGCATCGGCACGCTGCTGCTGGACCTGCTCACGCCGCACGAAGACCGTCAATACCATAACCGTTTCGACATTTCTCTGCTGACGGGCCGTTTGCGCGCGGCAGCAAGCTGGCTGGGCGCGCAGGACGCCACGGCCCCGTTGCCGCTCGGCCTGTTCGGCGCCAGCACGGGCGCGGCCGCCGCGCTGCAGCTGGCGGCCGACCCGGCCGTGCCCATCGTCGCCGTCGTCTCGCGCGGCGGCCGGCCCGATCTCGCGGGCGGCGACAGCTTGCGCGCCGTCGAGGCGCCGACACTCCTCATCGTGGGTGGCGCGGACGAACCCGTCATCGCCCTGAACCGGCAAGCCTATGCCGAGCTGGGCTGCGTGAAACAACTGGCGATCGTGCCCGGTGCGACGCATCTGTTCGAGGAACCCGGCACGCTGGAAGAGGTGGCGCGGCTGGCGGCCGAGTGGTTCACGACCTGGTTCGTCCATGAGCCATGATCTGCGCCCTCTTCGCCTCGTGTTCGGCGGCGACGTCATGCTGGGCCGCCACGTGCGCGACGTCATGCTGCGCGACGGCATCCACGCGCCGCTGGACGCGATCTCGCCGCTGCTGCGCGCGGCCGACGTCGCGATCGTCAACCTGGAGTGCGCGCTCACTGACAGTACCGGGCGCTGGCACGGCGTGCCCAAGGCGTATTACTTCGCGGCGCCCTCCACGGCCGGCCAGGCGCTGGTCGATGCCGGCATCCGCATGGTCAGCCTCGCAAACAACCACAGTCTCGACTACGACGTGCAAGGCCTGGCCGACACACTGCGCATCCTCGACGCGCACGGCATCGCGCACACGGGCGCCGGTCCGGACCTCGCATGGGCGCTGTCCCCGGCCGTCGTGGCGTGCGGCGAGGTGCTCGTCGGGATGGCGGCGTTCTGCGACCACCAGGCCGATTTCGCCGCGACGGACGATCACCCCGGCATCGCCTGGCTCGGCCTGCACGACGAAACGGCCGCCACCGACGCCTTCGCACGCGCGCTCGCGCCCCTGCGCGCGGCCGGCGTGCGCTGGCCGGTCCTGTCGCTGCACTGGGGTCCGAACATGGTGACGGCACCCGCACCGCACCTGCGCCGCCTCGCTCACGCCGCGATCGACGTCGGCTGGAAGATCGTCTACGGCCACAGCGCCCACGTCTTTCACGGCATCGAACTGTACCGGGGCTGGCCGATCCTGTACGCGACCGGCGACCTCGTCGACGACTACGCCGTCGACACGGACCTGCGCAACGACCATCAATTGCTGTTCGAGGTGCACCTGGGGGAGGATGCCCTACGCCGCATCGTGCTGCATCCGGTGTTCATCCGCCACGGCCGCGCGCTGCCGGCCGACCACACGCAACGCACCTGGATCACTACGCGCATGCAGGCGCTGTGCCGCGACCTCGGCACGACGGCGCGGCTGGACGGGGACCTGCTCGTCATCGAACCGGACGCCGCCACGCCCCACGAGTGATCAGCTCCGGAGACCGGCCTCTTCCGACACGTTCAGCGCCGCCGCGGTCCAGTCGAGCCCGCCGCGGTCCTTCGCCAGCGCGGACAGGAAACGGTCGTGCATCATGCTGGCCAGCGGCATCGGCACGTGGGCCTTGCGCGCGGCCGCCATCACGAGGTTCGCATCCTTGAAACCCAGCGACAGTTTGAAGCCGGGGTTGGCGTAATCGTGCTGCGCGATGAGCTTGCCGTAGTTGACGTACAGCGGCGTGGCAAAAATCGATTGCGTCATCACGTCCATCATGGCCGAGCGCTCGACGCCGTACTTTTCACACAGCGTCGCCGCTTCCGCCATCGCTTCGATGACGCCCATGATCATGAAATTGCCGCTCAGCTTGACGATGCTGGCGGCGACGGGGTCGTCGCCCAGCGGGAACACGCGCTGGCCCATCGTCTCCAGCAGCGGCATGATTTGTTCGCGCGCGGCGGGAGCGCCCGCGACCAGGATGAACAGCATGGCGGCGGCAGCCGCGGTCGGGCGACCGAACACGGGCGCGGCAATAAAACCCGCGCCGCGCTCGGCGTGCAGGGCGGCGAGCTTGCGCGTCGTTTCCGGCGACACCGTGCTCATGGAGACGTGGATGCCGCCCGGGCCCAGCTTTGCCCCGATGCCGTCCGGCCCGCCGACGACCTGCTCCAGCGCCGCATCGTCCGCGACCATCGTGAACACGATGCCGTCGCTGGCCACGGCCTGGCCCGGATGGTCGACGAGCATGGCGCCCTGCGCGACGAGGTCGGCCGCCTTGCCGGGCGAGCGGTTCCACACGCGAAGCGTATGGCCCTTGCCAATGAGGTTGCTTGCCATGGCATGTCCCATGCCGCCCAGGCCTACGTAGCCGATCTCCATCCGTGTCTCCATGTCGTCATTGGCGGGATTACTCAACCGTCATGATACGGCAGGTAGGAGATGCCCGTCTTTTGCACGCCGACGAGGGCCGCGACGTTCTCGGCGCTTTCGCTGAAGCCGATCAGCACGTCGGCGACCGTCGCCGCCTTGCGGTCGAGCACGTCGACCCAGAACTGGCTCTGCGGGTCGGGGGCGCGGTGCAGGACGTTGTGATAGAACTTGTCGACGATCTCCGCATTGGTCGGATTCGCGCCATACAACGTCTTGAATTCGGCCGAGCCGACGAAGGCGTTGGCGATGTCCGTCAGGTTGACGCCCTTGTCGAGACGGCTGATCCAGAAGCCGATGCCGAAGTCGTCGGGGGTGCGGTCGAACGCGGCCCGGTACAGGCGATAAGCCTGGCCGGCGTGGCCGTCGAAGTCGAGCGCGACGCCGCTGAGGCCGGATTGGCCCGGCGCGCCGAAGATCACGCGCTCGACGTTGGTGAGCCAGGTGCCGCCGCCGGTGAAGCCGTGGTAATACCACGTATGGTCGTCGACCTGCCCGACCGAGTAGCCGCCCAGCGCATAAAACGTGTCGAGGCCGTCGCCGCCGTCGAAAAGCGAGCCATTGGTGTAGATGAGTGTGTCGTCGCCGCCGCGTGCCTGGATGACTTCGCCCGGGATGCGGTCGCCGCGGATCGTGTCCGCGCCTTCCGTGCCGATCGTGCGCACATGGGTTTCGATGAACCCGTAGCGGTCGGCATACGTGGCGATCACACGCATGACGGGCGGCACGCTGTCGCCGAGCGCGAAGTCGGCGGACCAGTTGCCGGTGACGTTCACGTAATGGCCGCTGCCGTCGTCGATCTGCCACTGGTAATACGCCTTGGCGAACGGATCCGCGTCGACGACTTGCGCATGCAGCGTGTGTCCCTTCGCCAGCTCGCCCGACAGGACCAGCGCGCCCGGGCTGTTCTGGTGCACGGCCTTCGGGTCGGCGTCGCTCGCGACCGACTCCGCCTGGCCGAACCCGTCGACATAGCTGGCGACGACGCTGATGGCCTGGCCCGCGTGGGCCGCGTCCAGCGTCCAGGTGTCGCCGGTCGCCCCGGCGATCGCCTGGCCGTTCGCCTTCCACTGGTACGACAGGGCGCCCATGCCGTCCTCGTCACCGATCGTGCTGACGGCGTGCAGCTGGCTGCCGGCGTGCGTCACGTCGCCCGTGATGGTCACCGTGCCGGTGGGCAGGTCGTTGACGTTGATGACCGTCAGCGCATTCGGGCTGCTCGGCGTGTGGATGCCGTCGACGTAGGCGACGGAGCCGGTCACGGAGATCGGTTTGCCGACGTCGGCCTGGGTCGGCGTGTAGGAGGTGACGGCAGCGTCGTACCACGCGCCCGTGGTCTCGACCGTGCGGTCGCCGATCTTCCAGGTGAACTTGCCGGATCCGTTGTTGACGGCGACATTGGGGTAATCGCCCAGCAGCAGATGCGCTTCGATCGGTACGCCTTCGAAGGCCAGGTTCTGGCCGTTCAGCGCGAGATTGCCCTTGAGGGTGACGGTATCCATGGCGGCATTGGAAAGAATGAAAACCGTTACATTACCGGAACGCGTGCGAAACAGTTGCGCGAATTCTCACAGCGAAAAAAAACGGCCCGGGTTGCGCACCCGGGCCGTCCATTCCGTTGCGGCGACGCTTCGATCAGCGCGGCAGCACCGACGAACCCATCAGGAATTCATCCACGGCGCGCGCGCACTGGCGGCCTTCGCGGATCGCCCACACGACCAGGGACTGGCCGCGGCGCATGTCGCCGGCGGTGAAGACCTTCGGCACCGACGTCTGGTAGCAGGTCTCGCCATCGGTCGTGGCGCGCGCGTTGCCGCGGGCATCCTTCTGCACGCCGAACGCGTCCAGCACCTGCTGCACCGGCGAGACGAAGCCCATCGCCAGCAGCACGAGGTCGGCCTTCAGTTCGAATTCCGAGTTGGCCACTTCCGTCATCTTGCCGTCTTTCCACTCGACGCGGCAGGCGATGACTTTTTCCACTTTGCCGCCCTTGCCTTCGAAGCGCTTGGTGGCGACGGCGAAATCGCGCTCGCAGCCTTCTTCGTGCGACGACGAGGTGCGCAGCTTGGTCGGCCAGTACGGCCACACGAGCGGCTTGTTTTCCTGTTCCGGCGGCATCGGCATCAGTTCGAACTGGGTCACGGATGCGGCGCCGTGGCGGTTCGACGTGCCCACGCAGTCGGAGCCGGTGTCGCCGCCGCCGATCACGATCACGTGCTTGCCCGTGGCCTTGATCTGGTCTTTCACTTTGTCGCCGGCGTTGACGCGGTTCTGCTGCGGCAGGAAGTCCATTGCGAAGTGCACGCCCTTCAGGTCGCGGCCCGGGACCGGCAGGTCACGCGGTGCCTCGGCGCCGCCGGCCATGACGACGGCGTCGTAATCCTTCACCAGGTCTTCCGGGAAGATGGTGTCGCGCGCCATGTTGCTGACGGTGGTCGGGAAATCCTTGCCGATCAGCGTGGAGGTGCGGAAGGTCACGCCTTCGGCCTTCATCTGCTCGACGCGACGGTCGATCAGGTCCTTCTCCATCTTGAAGTCGGGGATGCCGTAGCGCAGCAGGCCGCCGATGCGGTCGTTCTTCTCGAACACCGTCACGTCGTGGCCGGCGCGGCCCAGCTGCTGGGCGGCAGCCAGGCCCGCGGGGCCGGAACCGATGATCGCGACCTTCTTGCCGGTTTTATTGGCAGCCGGTTGCGGGACGATCCAGCCGTGTTCCCAGCCGGCGTCGGCGATCTTGCGCTCGATCGACTTGATGCCGACCGGCTCATTATTGATGCCCAGCGTGCAGGCGGCTTCGCACGGTGCCGGGCAGATGCGGCCCGTGAATTCCGGGAAGTTGTTCGTCGAATGCAGGTTGTCGACGGCGTAGCGGTAGTTGCCGTGGTAGACCAGGTCGTTCCAGTCGGGGATCTGGTTGTTGACGGGGCAGCCCGTGTTGCAGAACGGGATGCCGCAATCCATGCAGCGCGCACCCTGGACCTTCGCTTGCGCGTCGGTCAGCGTGATCGAAAATTCCTTGTAGTTCTTGAGGCGGGCAGCGGGTTCCAGGTGGTCTTCTTCCTGGCGCTGAAATTCCATGAAGCCGGTGATCTTACCCATTTGTATTCCTATCGTATTCGGTTCGGTCTAGAGAGATGCGGTCAGGCAGCCAGTTCGATCTTGTCGTTGGCTTCTTCCATGCTGCTGTTGTGCATCTCTTCCAGTGCGCGCTTGTACTCGGTCGGGAAGACCTTGACGAACTTGCTGCGGCTGTTGGCCCAGTCGTCCAGCAGGTTGCGCGCACGGGTCGAACCCGTGTGCTTGAAGTGACGCTCGATCAGGCGCTTCAGGATCGCTTCGTCCGACTCGCGCTCGCCGTTGCGGGTCTGTGCGTGCCAGCTCGACTTGTCGCTCTGTTCCTTGGTCGACAGCACGCGCTCCAGTGCCACCATCGCGGTGTTGCACTTCTGCTCGAAGTCGCCCTTCGGATCGTAGACGTACGCCACGCCGCCCGACATGCCCGCCGCGAAGTTGCGGCCGGTGTCGCCCAGCACGACGACGGTACCGCCGGTCATGTATTCGCAGCCGTGGTCGCCCACGCCTTCGACGATGGCCGTCGCACCCGAGTTACGCACCGCGAAACGCTCGCCGGCCACGCCGTTGAGGAACGCTTCGCCGGCGATCGCGCCGTACAGCACCGTGTTGCCGACGATGATGTTGTCGACGGCCCAGCCGCGGAATTCCGTGTTCGGACGCACGATGATGCGGCCGCCCGACAGGCCTTTACCCACGTAGTCGTTGCCCTCGCCCACCAGGTCCAGCGTGATGCCGTGTGCCAGGAACGCGCCGGCCGACTGGCCCGCGGTGCCCTGCAGCTGGATGTGGATCGTGTCGTCCGGCAGGCCGGCATGGCCGTAGCGCTTGGCGACTTCGCCCGACAGCATCGCGCCGACCGTGCGGTTGACGTTCTTCACCGGCGAGATGAACGAAACGCGCTCGCCCTTCTCCAGCGCGGCCTTGGCCTGCGCGATCAGCTTGTGGTCCAGGGCCTTGTCCAGGCCGTGGTCCTGGCCGTCCGTGTGCAGCAGCTGGCGCTTGTCGTCGACCTTCGGCTGGAAGAAGATGTTCGAGAAGTCCAGGCCTTGTGCCTTCCAGTGGCCGACGGCCTTCGACTTGTCCAGCAGGTCCGAACGGCCGATCAGTTCGTCGAACGTGCGGATGCCCAGCTGGGCCATGATCTGGCGCGCTTCTTCGGCGACGAAGAAGAAGTAGTTCACGACGTGTTCCGGCTTGCCCGAGAACTTGGCGCGCAGTTCCGGATCCTGGGTGGCCACGCCCACCGGGCAGGTGTTCAGGTGGCACTTACGCATCATGATGCAGCCTTCGACGACGAGCGGTGCCGTCGCGAAGCCGATTTCGTCGGCGCCCAGCAGGGCGGCGATGACGACATCGCGGCCGGTACGCATCTGGCCGTCGGCCTGGACGCGGATACGGCTGCGCAGGCCGTTCAGCACGAGGGTCTGCTGGGTCTCGGCGAGGCCCAGTTCCCACGGCGTGCCGGCGTGCTTGACCGACGACAGCGGCGATGCACCCGTACCGCCGTCATGGCCGGCGACGACGACGTGGTCGGCCTTCGCCTTCGACACGCCTGCGGCCACGGTACCGATACCGACTTCCGACACGAGCTTCACGGAGATCGACGCGTGCGGGTTCACGTTCTTGAGGTCGTGGATCAGCTGCGCCAGGTCTTCGATCGAGTAGATGTCGTGGTGCGGCGGCGGCGAGATCAGGCCCACGCCCGGCACCGAGAAGCGCAGCGACGCGATGTACTCGGACACTTTATGGCCCGGCAGCTGGCCGCCTTCGCCCGGCTTCGCGCCCTGCGCCATCTTGATCTGGATCTGGTCGGCGGACGCCAGGTATTCGGCGGTCACACCGAAGCGGCCCGATGCCACCTGCTTGATCTTCGAACGCAGCGAATCGCCTTCGACCAGCGGGATGTCCGCGACGACGCGGTCCTTGCCCAGGATCGAGGCCAGGGTCTCGCCCTTGGCGATCTTGATGCCCTTGAACTCGCCCATGTAGCGCGCCGGATCTTCACCGCCTTCGCCCGTGTTCGACTTGCCGCCGATGCGGTTCATGGCGATGGCCAGCGTGGCGTGGGCTTCGGTCGAGATCGAGCCCAGCGACATCGCGCCGGTGGCGAAGCGCTTGACGATTTCCTTCGCCGGTTCCACTTCGTCCAGCGGGATGGCTTTCGTCGGATCGATCTTGAACTCGAACAGGCCGCGCAGCGTCAGGTGACGGCGGCTCTGGTCGTTGATGATCTGCGCGTACTCTTTATAGGTGCTGTAGTTGTTGGCACGGGTCGAGTGCTGCAGCTTGGCGATCGCGTCCGGCGTCCACAGGTGGTCTTCGCCGCGCACGCGGTAGGCGTATTCGCCGCCGACGTCCAGCGAGTTGGCCAGGATCGGATCCTTGCCGAAGGCCAGCGCGTGCAGGCGCAGGGCTTCCTCGGCCACTTCGAACAGGCCGATGCCTTCCACCGTCGACGACGTGCCGCGGAAGTATTTATCCACCAGCGACTTGTTCAGGCCGATGGCTTCGAAGATCTGCGCGCCGCAGTACGACATGTAGGTCGAGATGCCCATCTTCGACATGACCTTCATGAGGCCCTTGCCGACCGCCTTCGTGTAGTTGTAGATCGCCTTGTCGGCGGCCATCTCGTGCGGCAGCGTGTGCGCCAGGTCGACCAGCGTTTCCAGCGCCAGGTACGGGTGCACGGCTTCCGCGCCGTAGCCGGCCAGCAGGGCGAAGTGGTGCGTTTCGCGGCACGAACCGGTTTCGACCACAAGACCCGTCGATGCGCGCAGGCCGCGCTGGACGAGGTGCTGGTGGATCGCGGACGTCGCCAGCAGCGCCGGGATCGCGACCTGGTCGGCGGTGACGTTGCGGTCCGAGACGATCAGGATGTTGTGGCCCGACTTGACGGCGTCCACGGCTTCCGCGCACAGCGAGGCCAGCGACGCCTCGATGCCTTCCTTGCCCCACGAGACCGGGTAGCAGATGTTCAGTTCATACGACTTGAACTTGCCGCCGGTGTGCAGGCTGATGTTGCGCAGGCGGGCCATGTCGTCGAAGCCGATCACCGGCTGCGACACTTCGAGGCGCATCGGCGGGTTGACGTTGTTCGTGTCCAGCAGGTTCGGCTTCGGACCGATGAACGACACGAGCGACATCACCATCGCTTCGCGGATCGGGTCGATCGGCGGGTTCGTGACCTGCGCGAACAGCTGCTTGAAGTACGAGTACAGCGGCTTCAGCTTGTTCGACATGACGGCCAGCGGCGAGTCGTTACCCATCGAGCCGGTGGCTTCTTCGCCCAGCACGGCCATCGGGGCCATCAGGAACTTCAGGTCTTCCTGGGTGTAGCCGAATGCCTGCTGGCGGTCCAGCAGGGAAATGGCCGCTTTTTCACCCTGCGCATCCTTGGCGCGGTTCTGCGACAGCTGGCTTTCCGACAGCTTGATTTCGTTCAGCTTGATGCGCACCGACTTGATCCATGCCTTATAGGGCTTGGCGTTCGAGTAGGTGTCTTTCAGTTCCTTGTCGTCGATGATGCGGCCGGCTTCCAGGTCGATGAGGAACATCTTGCCCGGCTGCAGACGCCATTTCTTGACGATGCGCGATTCCGGGATCGGCAGCGTGCCCGACTCCGACGCCATGACGACCAGGTCGTCGTCCGTGACGATGTAGCGGGCCGGACGCAGGCCGTTGCGGTCCAGCGTACCGCCGATGTGGCGGCCATCGGTGAAGGCCATGGCGGCCGGGCCGTCCCACGGTTCCATCATCGCGGCGTGGTATTCGTAGAACGCGCGGCGGTTCTCGTCCATCGTCGCGTGGTTTTCCCAGGCTTCCGGGATCATCATCATCATCGCCTGGGCGATCGGGTAGCCGGCCATGACCAGCAGTTCCAGCGCGTTGTCGAAGCAGGCGGTGTCCGACTGGCCTTCATAGATCAGCGGGAACAGTTTCTGCAGGTCGTCGCCCAGCACGGCCGACTTCATGACGCCTTCGCGGGCGCGGGTCCAGTTGAAGTTGCCCTTGACGGTGTTGATCTCGCCGTTGTGCGCGAGCAGGCGGTACGGGTGGGCCAGCGGCCATTCCGGGAACGTGTTCGTCGAGAAGCGCTGGTGCACCATGGCCAGGGCCGAGACGCAGCGCGGATCCTGCAGGTCCTTGTAGTACACGCCGACCTGGTCCGCCAGCAGCAGGCCCTTGTAGACGACGGTACGGGCGGACATCGACGGCACGAAGAATTCCTTGCCGTGGATGAGTTTCAGGGCCTGGATCGCGTGACCCGACGATTTGCGGATGACGTACAGCTTGCGCTCGAGCGCGTCGGTCACCATGACGTCCGGGCCGCGGCCGATGAAGATCTGGCGGATGACCGGCTCTTTGGCGCGGACGGTCGGCGACATCGGCATCGTGTCGTCCACCGGCACGTTGCGCCAGCCCAGCACGACCTGGCCTTCGGCGCGCACGGCGCGCTCGATTTCCTGTTCGCAGGCGATGCGCGAAGCGTGTTCTTTCGGCAGGAAGATCATGCCGACGCCATATTCGCCCGGCGGCGGCAGTTCGACGCCCTGCTTGGCCATCTCGTCGCGGTAGAACTGGTCGGGGATCTGGATCAGGATACCCGCGCCGTCGCCCATCAGGGCATCGGCACCGACGGCGCCCCGGTGGTCCAGGTTCTTCAGGATCAACAGACCCTGTTCAATAATGGAGTGGCTCTTGTTGCCCTTGATATGGGCGACGAAACCGACGCCACAGGCGTCGTGTTCATTGGCGGGATCGTACAAACCTTGGGCAATCATGGGGGCTCCGCAGCATTTTGAAGATATTGAAGGCCGAGGATAGAGCAGACTTCGGTAAACATCAATACCAATAATTAGGGTCGGAGTCGAATTAAAAGAGGAGTTTTTCGCCCGCAAAATAAATAGGGACATAGTAATTCGCGACGAGAACCCAGCTCATTAAATCAATAAAATCATATGCTTATCTGAAAACTTCCCGCCTGCCAGCGCGGGAAATCATCGATAATAAAAAAGGAGGCCATGGCCTCCTTATCATTCATTTGTTGCAATGACGCAGCGCACAAGGCTATTCCGCAGCCTTCACCTTGAACGGCCTCCCCCGCTTGGCAGGCAAAATCTGCCGCTTGGTCCTGTGCTCCAGCGCGACCTTGAACGCATGCGACCCCAGCGGTGCGCCCTTCAGCACCGCCGCATTGATCGTGTCCAGTTCCAGCCCCGACATGCCCTGCTGCGCCAGCTCGATGAACGCCGCCTCGCGCTGGAACGGCGTGTTGCCGAGTTCCCAGTACTTGGCGTGGTCGGTGATCAGGGGATCCGGCCGCACGCCGGCGTGGTGCGCATAGCTCGACCACGGATAGTCGAGCGGATCGAACGCGAGCTGGTTGCGCAGCGGGTTCAGTTCGATGTAGCGGATGCAGGCGAGAAAGTACGCGTCCGGATCGATCACGGACGTGCGGAAGCGTCCCTGGAACAGGGTGCCCGAGCGGCCATGCTTGTTGTTGAACCACGGGACATATAAACGCCCCACCTTCTGCATCATCGCCGCCAGGCCTTCCTCGTCGGACGGCGTCGCCAGCACATGCAGGTGGTTCGGCATCAGGACGTAGGCGTGGATGGCCACGCGGTAGAACTTCGCGCTCTCGCGCAGCCATTCCAGGAAGCGGCGATGGTCTTCGTCGTCGCGGAAGATGACCTGGTTGTCGTTGCCGCGCTGGATGATCAGGTGCGGCTCGTTCGGCAGGATGAGTCGGGGTTGGCGGGCCATGACGTCATTCTAACGCAACCGCCTCGCTCTGTCCCCGATTAATTCCGAGCGCACCAAGATAGTGCGCTACTCTGTCCCTGATTTAATTACGCCAGCGTGAAGCCGGCGGACAGGCTGTAGCCCTCGCCATAGGCGCTGCGCAGCGGCAGATCCTGGCCGAGGCCGGTGCGGGCCTTCTTGCGCAGGCGGTAGACGAGCATGTCGACGCGGCGGCTGGCATCCGGATCGTCGCCGCCCATGCCGGCCACGATCACCTGGCGCGGGACGGGCCGGGTGTTGATGGTCAGCAGGTGCAGGAAGTTGCACTCTTTTTCCGTCAGGTCGATCACCTTGCCCATCAGCTCGAGCTGGCGGGCCGAGACGCGCAGGGTCCACTTGCTCGGCGCGGGCGCCGGCTCGGATGATGGCCGCACGCGGCGGTCCAGCGCCTCGATGTGGGCGGCCAGTTCCGGGAACTTGATCGGCTTGGTGAGATAGTGGTCGGCGCCGAGGCGCAGGCCGAGGATGCGGTTGTCGAAGGCCACGCGGCCCGTCAGCACCAGCAGCCCGATTTCGGGATATAGCTGGCGCATCCGTGGAATCACATTGAATCCATCCTCGTCGGGCAGGCCCAGGTCGAGCACGACCACGGCCGCCGGCGTGCGCGTCAGCGCGGCCCACATATCGCTGGCGGTGGTCGCGATCGTGACCTCATGGCCGAGTTCCTTGAGGAAATCGGCCATATCGCCTGCGTATTCGCCATTGTCTTCAACAATCAATATTTGCGTCATGGGTTTTGCCAATTCCTTGTTTCGTATTCCCGGCTTCGTTGTCGGGCGGCTAACCCCGGTCGCCATTCCGATTATCACTGCTGGTCATTCCGGAAGCAAGACTTTTTGCCCCGCTCGCCTGTGCCGGCAGCCATAGCCTGAACTCGGCGCCGCCCTCTGCTGGACATGCATATGTCAAACTGCCGCCGTGCACTTCGACCACCGAGCGCGCCATGTACAGCCCGAGACCGCTGCCGGCGACACCCCCGGCATTCGCGCCGCGGTAGCCCTTGTCGAAGATGCGCGCGACGTCGTCCGGCGGCACGCCATGCCCCTCGTCGCGCAGCGCCAGCTCGACGCCGCCGTCGACCCGCCGTCCCGCCGCATGCAGCGCGGTGCCGGCCGGTGTATAGCGCAGGGCATTGTCCAATAACACTTTAAGCGCCAGGCGCAGGCCGGACGGTTCGCCCCGCAGCGCGGCCGGCAGGTCGCTGGCCGCCAGCGTCACCGGGCGTCCGGCCGCGCGCGCCTGCGCCACCAGTTCCTCCAGCAACAGCTTCGGCCCGACCTTGTTCTCGCGGCGCTGGCTGCCGAGCGCGGCCATGCGCTCGGGGGACAGATAGTCGTCCAGCATCGCGATCAGGCGATCCGTCGCGGTGGCGATCTTGCGATAGCGCTCGCGCGTCGCCTCGTCCGCCTTCGTGCCCAGCGCTTCCAGACGCTGGATCGCGCCGTCGATCGTCGACAGCGGCGTGCGGAACTCGTGGTTCAGCATGCTGGCAAACCGCTTTCGCTCGCGCTCCCGCTCGCGCCGCGCGGACACGTCGCGCACCAGGCCCAGCAGCGCCCGCGGCTGGCCGGCGTCGTCCAGCGCCACGGTCGAAATCACCTCGACGGCCACCTCGCTCCCGTCCGGCCGGCGCAGGTCGAACTCGCGCATCACGCGCAGGCGCGAACCGTCGCCGGCGGCAAACCGGCGCAGCCGCTCCGGCAGGCCGGCGCACAGGGCCGCCAGCGGGCCGTCGCCACCCTGCTCCAGTTGCGCGCGGATGTCGGCGATCGAATAGCCGAGCATGTCGTCGACGCCGGGGCTGACATACGCCGGCACACCGGTGGTGCAATCGAGGATGAAGGCCAGGTCACCGCCCAGTTCGGCAATCGTGCGAAAGGCGTCCGCCGTGGAGATGTCCGCCGAGACGGATGCGCTGCGCGTCATGATGGCCTTAATGAGAATGATTCCAGACAATAAGTATAGTGCCCGATATAACGCTTTGCATAGACAAGCCGGGGCTCCCGTTGCGTCAAACACGCATATTCAATATATGCATACGCAAATAAAAAAGGGCAAGCCGCCCTGGCCTGCCCTCTTGACCACAACACGGCCGCGCTTACTCGTCCAGCGGCGCGAAGATCGCCTGCAGGTCTTCCTGCGTGAGCGCCATCTTCTGCGATTCGCCTTCGGCCAGGATCGACGCCGCCAACTCGGATTTCTTTTGCTGCAGCAGCTGGATCTTTTCTTCCAGCGTGCCCTTCGCGATCAGCTTATAGACGAACACGGGCTTGTCCTGCCCGATGCGCCATGCACGGTCCGTCGCCTGGTTCTCGGCCGCCGGGTTCCACCACGGGTCGTAGTGGATGACCGTGTCGGCCGCGGTCAGGTTCAGGCCCACGCCGCCGGCCTTGAGGCTGATCAGGAAGATCGGCACGGCGCCCTGCTGGAAGGCCGCCACCTGCGCGGAACGGTCGCGCGTCTCGCCCGTCAGGATCGCGTACGGGATCTTGCGCGCATCGAGTTCTTCCTCGATCAGGCCCAGCATGCTCGTGAACTGCGAGAACACGAGGATCTTGCGGCCCTCTCCCAGCAGGTCGTCGACCATCTGCATCAGGTCCGTCAATTTGGCCGACACGGCCGCCGTGTTCTTCTTGCCCGGCATGGCTTTCACCAGGCGCGGGTCGCAGCAGACCTGGCGCAGTTTCAACAGCGCTTCCAGGATGACGATCTGGCTGCGCGCCACGCCCTTGCGGTCGATCTCTTCGCGCACCTTCTTGTCCATCGCCAGGCGCACGGTCTCGTACAGGTCGCGCTGCGGGCCCGTGATCTCGATGCGGCGGATCATCTCCGTCTTTTCCGGCAGCTCTTTCGCCACGTGGTCCTTCGTGCGGCGCAGCAGGAACGGCTTGATGCGGCGGTTCAGCAGCATGCGGCGGACCGGGTCGTCCTGGCGTTCGATCGGATGACGGAACTGCGTATTGAACGTCTTCTCGTCGCCGAGCAGGCCCGGCAGCAGGAAGTGGAATTGCGACCACAGTTCGCCCAGGTGGTTTTCCAGCGGCGTGCCGGACAGGCACAGGCGGTGGCGCGCGTTCAGCGAACCGGCCGTCTGCGCCGCCTTCGAGCGCGTGTTCTTGATGTAGTGCGATTCGTCCAGGATCACGAGGTGGTACTGGTGCTCGCGCAGCTTTTCCTCGTCGCGCGGCAGCAGCGCGTACGTCGTCAGCACGATGTCGGCGCCGTCGATCTGGTCGAACAGGTCCATGCGCTCCTTGCCCTGCAACAGGAGCACCTTCAGGTCCGGGGCGAAGCGCGCGGCTTCTTCCATCCAGTTCATCATGAGGCTCGTCGGCGCGATGACCAGCGCCGGGCTCGTCAGGCGGCCCGCTTCCTTTTCCGTCAGGATGTGGGCGATCGTCTGCACGGTTTTACCGAGACCCATGTCGTCGGCGAGGATGCCGCCCAGGTCGTATTCGCGCAGGAATTGCATCCATGCGAGACCGTCGAGCTGGTAGTCGCGCAGCGTGGCCTGCAGGCCCTTCGGCGCATCGACCTTCTTCACCTTGCCGAACTGGCTCAGTTTGCGGCCCGTTTCGCGCAGGCGCTCGCCGCCCGTCCAGTTCAGTTCCGTGCCTTTGGCGAGTTCTTCCAGGCGCGCCGCATCCAGCGTCGACAGGCGGACTTTATTCTTGATCTTGTCGTTGAAATACAGTTCGCCCAGCGTCGACAGGATGGGTTTCACCCTGCCCCACGGCAGCGCCACGCGCACGCCGTCCGGCAAGGTCGCCAGCATCTGGTCGGCCTCGGCATGGGCAGCCAGCACGTCCGGATTGAAGTCCAGCGGCGCCGTGCGTATGAGTTGCATGAGCACGGGCAGCAGCGGCACACGCTTGCGGTTGACGACGATGCCCAGTTCCAGCTCGAACCACGCGTTGCCGGCCTCGGGCGGCTCGTCGATGTCGGCATACCACTCTTCGACCGGCACGACGTCGTAGCGGTACTTCGGCGACTTCTGCACGTGCCAGCCGAGGTCGGACAGCGCGTCGAGGTCGTTTTCGGCAAAGCGCAGCCAGTGCGCCTGGCCATCCAGCAGCAGCGCGCCGGCCAGGGCCGACAGCGGCGTCGTGGCCGGCTTGCGGAAACCCAGCTTGTTCAGGGTGTCCAGTGCGGCCGCTTCCAGCGCGTCGTCGCGCTCGATGACTTCGGTGACGTCGCCGATCTGGCGCACGACGCGCTGGGCCGGATCGAACGAGATGCGCTGGCCGTCGTAGTCGAACGACAGCACGGCGAAATCCTGCCAGCGCTGGCCATTGCCCTCGGCCTGCGGAATGGCGTCCAGCAGCAGGTGCGGCTGCGGTTTCACGTCCGTGCGGATGCGCTGCGTGAGCGGCTGCGGCAGCGGCATCAGCTGTTGCAGGCCGTGCGCCAGCAGCAGTTGCGACACGCGCTTTTTATCGTTGCCGGCCAGCGGCGGCGCCTGCGACACGAGCGCCTGCAGGTCGGCCAGCGAGATGTCGATGCCGCCGCGGTTCAGGTCCAGCGGGCCGCACGACAGGTTGTCGATGTACCACGGCGGATCCGTCGGCAGCATGTAGTCGACGAGGTCGGCGCCAGGGTGCGTCGCGCCCTTGGCCGGTTCCACCGACCAGCCGAGCTTGGCAGCACGGCCTTCGTCGCGCCACGTGAGATTGGCCTTGCGCACAGGGCCGGCCTGCAGCGGATACAGCAGGCCATTGGTCATGTCGGACCACGAGTTCGCCCACAGCAGTTTCCCCTGCGCGAGCAATTGCTGCAGCAGGATGGCGCCGACCTTGCCCTTGGGCTCGGTCGCGCTCGTGCTCTGGTTGGAGCCGCTGCGCATGGCGATGAAGAACCGGACCAGGTCCTCGTCGTCGCCTTCGAGGTAGCTGGGAGGCGCCGACAGCAGCGAGAACACTTCGCTCACGGGGCTGGCCGCGGCGACGTCGCCGTTCGGGCGCAGGCGTGCCTTGCACAGGCAGATCGCGACGTGGCGGCCGCCGCTGGTCGGGGCCATGACATAAACGAATTTGTACTGGACGGCCTTGGGGTCAGTGACTTCCGCGGTCAGCTTCGGCTGGGGATGTGCTGCCGCCTCGACCCTTTGCAGCCAGCTTAACACCGGTGCGGGCAGGGCCGGAGCGCGTGCAGGTGCTCGAGCCGGCGGTGCGTCGCTGGTGTCGTCGCGATGAAAATCAACTGTGTGCATGGGTCTCACGAGTCTTTAATTTGAAAAAACAACAATTCCTATTATCCGTCATGCGAACCGAACAGCTTTGTTAAGGATCGCACGTAGCGGGCAAAACTTTACGAGACGAAAAGAGTAGAAGTTACACTCTGCCGACCCGCTTTGCCAGCCCCCATCACGTATTTTTTTCGCGCCAGCCCGGCGCACTCAGGTGCTTTACAAAGAACCCGGCGAGGGCTTCCACCTTCGCCGGCCGCGTGCGTGCCGATGGCGTGACGAAGTACAGGCCGCCGCGCGCCATATGCCAGTCCTCCAGTATGGGGACAAGCCGCCCGGCGCGAACGTGATCTGCCGCAATAAATTCAGGGAACTCGGCAATCGCAAGGCCCTCCAACACGGTGGGCAGCAGCGCATCCGAATTCGTCACCCGCAGCGGCCCTTCCGGCTTGATGGCGACTTCTTCCCCGTCCGCGTTGGTGAAGCGCCACACGTCGATGCGCGCGCGATACGTATAACCGAGGCAGGGGTGATCCACGAGTTCGGACGGATGCCGCGGCGTTCCCCGTGTTGCCAGGTACTCGGGCGACGCGACGAGGATCTGTGCCACGGGACACAGCTTGCGCGCCACCAGCGACGAATCGGGCAGCACGGCGATGCGCAGGGCGGCATCGAAGCCCTGGCCGACCAGGTCGACGGTGGCGTCGGACAGGTGCAGGTCGATCTGCACGTCGGGGTATTCACGGAAGAACGCGGGCATCAGCGGCGCCACCCAGCGCAGCCCGAACGACATCGGCACGGCCAGCCGCACGACCCCGCGCGGCCGCGCCGACATCTCGCGCGCGGCATGTTCCGCCTCCTCCGCCTCGCGATAGATCTTCAATGCGCTGTCCGCGATGGTGCGGCCGAATTCGGTCAGCGCCAGCTGGCGCGACGTGCGGTTGAGGAGTCTCGCCCCGAGCCGCTCTTCGAGCCGCGCGACGGCCCGCGACACGGTCGCCACCGACACGCCCAGCGCACGCGCGGCGCCGGCGAACGAGCGTTCCTCGGCCACCTTGGCGAACATCGCGAGACCTTCGAAATCGGGCAACAGGGACATCGTTCGTCGTCGGCGGGGAGCCGATGAGTTATCGAACCCGACATGTTACGGCATCCGGGCGCCGGTGCCTATCGGCCTTCCGACGTATGCACGACAAAAATGCAAAGATACTTTGCGATCAGTGCTATTTTAATGTGGAGTCTGCCCCGGTACGATGGTTTCCGTCGACTTCGACATCAACCGAACGGAGAACACCATGACTGCCAAACTCGCCAATAAAATCGCTCTCGTCACCGGCGCCACCAGCGGCATCGGCCTGGCCACCGCCCAACGCTTCGCCCGCGAAGGCGCGCAGGTGATCGTCACCGGCCGCCGCCAGGCCGAACTGGATGCCGCAGTCAAAAGCATCGGCCACGACGCTGTGGGCCTGCGCGTCGACTCCAGCAACCTGGGCGCGCTGGACGGCCTGTATGACGAGATCCGCGCCCGCTTCGGCCGCCTTGACGTCCTGTACGCCAACGCCGGCGGCGGCTCGATGCTGCCCCTCGGCGAGATCACGGAAGAACAGTTCGACGACACGTTCGGCCGCAACGTGAAGGGCACGCTGTTCACCGTACAGAAAGCGTTGCCGCTGCTGTCGAAAGGCGCCTCGGTGATCCTGACCGGTTCGACGGCTGCCAGCTCCGGCACGCCGGCGTTCAGCGTCTACGCCGCCAGCAAAGCCGCCGTGCGCGCCTTTGCCCGCAACTGGATCCTGGACCTGAAAGACCGCGGCATCCGCGTGAACACGATCAGCCCGGGCGCCACCCGCACCCCCGGCCTCGTCGAGCTGGCCGGCACCGACGCCGCCGCGCAGCAGGGCCTCGTCGACTACCTGGCCGCGCAGATCCCGCTGGGCCGCGTGGGCGAGCCGGACGAGATCGCGAAAGCCGCCGTGTTCCTCGCGTCCGACGATGCCAGCTTCGTCAACGGCGCCGAGCTGTTCGTCGATGGCGGGCAGGCGCAGATTTGAGCGGTGCGCGGTGAGCATGAGGCGGGCATGAGAATCCAGTATCATGCCCGCTCGATTCACCGACCACCGTAATCATCCATGCTGCCTTCGATCGAACAACGCCTCGCTCAAGAACTGTCCGCCAAACCGGCACAGGTGGCCGCCGCCGTCGCCCTGCTCGACGAAGGCGCGACCGTCCCCTTCATCGCCCGCTACCGCAAGGAAGCCACGGGCGGCCTCGACGACACCCAGCTGCGCCTGCTGGAAGAACGCCTGCGCTACCTGCGCGAACTGGAAGACCGCCGCGCCGCCATCATTTCCTCCATCACGGAACAGAACAAGATGACGCCGGAGCTGCTGCAGGCGATCTCGCTCGCGGAAGACAAGACGCGCCTCGAAGACCTGTACCTGCCGTACAAGCAGAAGCGCCGCACGAAGGCCCAGATCGCGATCGAGGCCGGCCTGAAGCCGCTGGCGGAAGACCTGCTTGAAGATCCCTCGCGCGATCCGGAAGCCGAAGCGGCCAAGTATCTGCGTGAGGCATTCACGAATGCGGATGGCGTCGCGAACCCCGGCGTGGCCGACACGAAGGCCGCGCTGGACGGCGCGCGCCAGATCCTGATGGAGCGCTTCGCGGAAGACGCCGAGCTGCTGCAATCGCTGCGCGAATATGTGCAGGAGCACGGCGTCGTCGAATCGAAGGTCGTCGACGGCAAGCAGGAAGAAGGCGAAAAATTCGCCGACTACTTCGATTACTCGGAAACGCTGGCGACCGTCCCGTCGCACCGCGCGCTGGCGCTGATGCGCGGCCGCCGCGAGGGTATATTGGACGTGGCCTTGCGCCTCGATTCCGAGCCGGAAAAGCCGAAGTGGGACGCGCCGCACAACCCGTGCGAGAGCCGCATCGCCGCGCGCTTCGGCATCAAGGGCGCGGGCCGCCCGGCCGACAAATGGCTGCTCGACACGGCGCGCTGGACGTGGCGCGTGAAGAGCTTCATGTACATCGAGACGGAGCTGATGGGCGCCCTGCGCGAAAAGGCCGAGGGCGATGCGATCCAGGTCTTCGCACGCAACCTGAAGGACCTCTTGTTGGCCGCCCCCGCGGGCCCGCGCGCGACGATGGGCCTCGACCCGGGCCTGCGCACGGGCGTGAAAGTGGCCGTCGTCGACGCGACCGGCAAGGTGGTCGACACGTCGACCATCTACCCCCACGCGCCGCGCAACGACTGGGACGGTTCGCTGCACACGCTGGCGAAGCTGGCCGCGAAGCACAACGTCTCCCTGATCTCGATCGGCAACGGCACGGCATCGCGCGAGACCGATAAACTCGCACAGGATCTCATCAAACAGCATCCGGAACTGAAGCTGACGAAGATCGTCGTGTCGGAAGCCGGTGCGTCGGTGTACTCGGCGTCGGAATTCGCGTCGCGCGAACTGCCGGAGCTGGACGTGTCGCTGCGCGGCGCCGTCTCCATCGCGCGGCGCCTGCAGGACCCGCTCGCGGAGCTCGTGAAGATCGATCCGAAGTCGATCGGCGTGGGCCAGTACCAGCACGACGTGTCGCAGACGCAGCTCGCGCGCCAGCTCGACGCCGTCGTCGAGGATTGCGTGAACGCGGTCGGCGTGGACGTCAACACGGCATCGGCGCCGCTGCTCGCGCGCGTGTCGGGGCTGTCGTCCAGCGTCGCGCAGAGCATCGTCAACTACCGCGACCAGCAGGGCGCGTTCGCGTCGCGCGCCGCGCTGAAGAAGGTGCCGCGCCTGGGCGACAAGACGTTCGAACTGGCGGCCGGTTTCCTGCGCATCGTGAACGGCGACAATCCGCTGGACGCATCGGCCGTGCACCCGGAATCGTACCCGGTCGTCGAGAAGATCCTGGCCGATATCCAGAAGGACATCAAATCGGTGATCGGCGACAGCGCGCTCGTAAAACGCCTGAATCCGGCGAAGTATGCCGATGACAAATTCGGCGTGCCGACCGTGACCGACATTCTGAAAGAGCTGGAAAAGCCGGGCCGCGACCCGCGTCCGGAATTCACGACGGCCACGTTCAAGGAAGGCGTCGAGGAGATCTCGGACCTGCGTCCGGACATGATCCTGGAAGGCGTCGTGACCAACGTCGCGGCGTTCGGCGCGTTCGTCGACATCGGCGTGCACCAGGATGGCCTCGTGCACATCTCGGCGCTGTCGAACACGTTCGTGAAGGATCCGCACACGGTCGTCAAGGCGGGCCAGGTCGTGAAGGTGAAAGTGCTGGAAGCGGACGTCAAGCGCAAGCGCATCGCGCTCACGATGCGGTTATCGGACAGCGCGCCGCAGGCGGGGTCGCAACCTCAGCAGCGCGGCGACCGGGACGACCGCAAGCGCCTTGGCCAGCACCAGAAACAGGAGCGTTCGGCACCGACCAGCGGCGCGATGGCGGCGGCGTTTGCCAAGTTGAAGCGTTGAATCGACGGCCGGGACGCCCGTCCCGGTTTTCTTATAAAATGCCGTCATCTACTCAAATTCTCACCAAAGGCAGAACCAAATGAGCGACGTACAATCCTGGATCAAAGAGACCGTGACCGCCACGCCCGTCGTGCTGTTCATGAAGGGCACTGCCCAGTTCCCGCAATGCGGTTTTTCGGGCCGCGCGATCCAAATCCTGAAAGCTTGCGGCGTCGATAACATCGCCACCGTGAACGTGCTGGAAGACGCGGAAGTCCGCCAGGGCATCAAGGAATACTCGAACTGGCCGACCATCCCGCAGCTGTACGTGAACGGCGAATTCGTCGGCGGTTCCGACATCATGACGGAAATGTACGAGTCCGGCGAACTGCAGGCCCTGCTCAAGAAGAATGGCTGATTCCGGCCCGCGCCGGATCGTCGTCGCCATCACCGGCGCGACCGGCGCGATCTATGGCGTGCAGCTGCTGCGGCGGCTGGCCGCCGTACCCGGCGTCGAGACGCATCTCGTCATTTCCGACGCCGCCACCCTCACCCTGCACCAGGAAGTCGGCCTGCAACGGCGCGACGTGGAAGCGCTCGCCCACGTGGTACACCGCAACCGCGAGATCGGTGCATCGATCGCCAGCGGCTCGTTCCAGACGGACGGCATGGTGATCGCCCCCTGTTCGATGAAGACGCTGGCCGCGGTCGCGCATGGTTTGTCGGACAACCTGATCACACGCGCCGCCGACGTCGTGCTGAAAGAACGCCGGCGCCTGATCCTGATGGTGCGCGAAACGCCATTCAACCTGGCGCACCTGCGCAACATGACGGCGGTCACGGAAATGGGCGGCATCGTCTTCCCGCCGCTGCCGAGCTTTTACAACCGCCCCGCCACGATCGACGAGATGGTCGACCACACGGTGGCGCGCGTCATGGACCTGCTGGGCGTGACGAATGATCTCGCCCCGCGCTGGGGCGGCATGAAAGACGATACGCCCTGATCAGGCGTGGTCGCCGTACGGGTCGCGTTCGGCCCGTCTCTGTTCTCTTGCGTCTTCGATTTTTCTGCGCTGCTCGTTACGCTTGCGCATGATTTCTGCGTGCTGGGCCGCCGTCATCGGCGGTGCTGTCATGAGGTCCTTCAACTGCGCGGTGTTGCTGTAGTTATTAATCATGAGGCGACTGCATCCTTATATGACCGATAACACTGGCGTACGCCAGGCAGGAACGCGAACTCGACGGTTGCGACGTTCCGTTAGCGTTACCGATTATGCGCGAGACTCGGCCGTTTGTGCGGATTAATCGCAGAAAAAATTGCAGTACAGAAGTGCGTGACGCGGCGCCCGGAGCTTGCCGGACGCCGCGTCATGGGATTCGGCCATCGTGAACTCGATGGCGATCAGGAAGGATTATTTCTGTTGCTGGTGATTCATGCGCACGAGCATGCGGATGAATTCACGCGCCAGTTGCTTGTGGTGCTCGTCCAGGCGCTGCAGGTCGGCGATCAGCTTGACGTCAGCCGATTCGAACCGGGTGCTGCCGTCCGCGCCATCGCCATTGGCGGCAGCGTTTTCCGAACCGCCAAAGCGCAGCCAGTCGGCCGGCACGCCCAGCCACTGCGCGATCATGCGCAGTTTTTCCTGGGTCGGGATCGCCTCTCCGACCAGCCACTTGCGTGCCGCGTGGACCGTGATCGGACGGCCCTCGAAGCGAATGTTAAATTCCCGCGCCAGACGGGTGGGGCTGTCCGGAGAATAATGGGCGTTTTTCAGGGCTTGCTGCAGGCGCTCGCTGAAGCTCTCCCGTTCGTTAGTCGAATTCATGGGTGGCACTAAGGGTTCATGCAAAGCCGTCATTAGGTCGCTCCGTTGACCAGACCGTCTGTGACGGCAGGAGAGGCTGTAGGTAACAAATAAGTGAGTATTGATCAATTCTCACAGTGCTGTCCAGCAATTCCCGTTGTGTTCAGCATGTCGTGAGATATGTGTGAAAAATATCCTACAGGAAAAGGAAAACGTTTGCTGGTTCAATTTCCTACCAAAAATTGGAACGTTTCTTCCTCTGCGCACGACAAATGATGCCAAGAGTCAACAAAATGGGGGGAAGTCCTGTTAGATTGTCGTGATTTTTGCGACATCCATTGGTGTCAATATGTTGTTTTAAGTCAACTTAAAGCGAACGATGCCATCGTCGCCGGTTACACGCACGAGGTTACCGTTGTACCAAAGATAATGAAGGTGAGCTAAAGCCTCGCCGATCGCAAAACTGAGCTGGTGCGCATCGAGTTGTCGCTTGAACATCAACGGGACAATGTCAACTGCGGATTGCGGCTCGGCGCACACGGCGCGGACTTCGTCCAGCCGCGCTGCGTGGTGCGCGCGCAATTGCGCGATGCGGGTGTGCAGGCCCCGGAACGGCTTGCCGTGCGCGGGCAGGACGAGGGTGTCGTCGGGCAGGTCGGCGAACTTGTCCAGCGAATCCAGGTACGACTGCAGCGGGTTGCCATCCGGCTCGACGGCGAACACGGACACGTTCGTCGAAATGCGCGGCAACACCATGTCGCCCGCGATCAGGATCCGGTCGGTGGCGTCGTACAGCGAGACGTGTTCCGGAGAGTGGCCGAAACCGGTGATCACGCGCCATTCCCTTGCCCCGACGATGACACGCTGGCCATCCTGCAGGCGGGTGTACGCCGCCGGCACGGCCGGGACGAGCGACGGGTAGTAATTCTTACGGCTCTGCATCTGCTCGAGCATGCCCGCATCGACGAGACCGTGACGCTGGAAATGGGGGATCGCCGACGGACCGTCGACGCCGGGCAGCGCGGCGGCCATCATGCGCGCGAAGCCGAACTCGCCGGTGCTCGTCCAGAACGGCGCGTCGAACCGGTCGCACAGCCAGCCGGACAGGCCGACGTGGTCGGGGTGACAGTGCGTCGCGAACACGCGCAGCAGGGGCCGGTTCGCCATTGCACCCGTGAACAATTGTTCCCAAGCAGACCGGGTCGCATCGGTGCCGGCGCCGCAGTCGACGAGGGACCAGCCGCGCTTGTTTCCCGAGGCATCGTCCAGCAGCCACAGATTGATATGGTCGAGGGCGAACGGCAGCGGCATGCGCAGCCACGACAGGCCGGGCGCCACGTCCGTGACCGTGCCGAGCGGGGGAATGACATCGCCGAATGGATAGCTGAGCTGGGCTTCGAGGGAGTTCATGCGGTGGACTTTCGTATGGATGCAGGGCGCAGGCGCGTTACAATGCCGCAAACGCTTTGACGTAAACGTAAACGGAAGGCGCAGGCTGTGATTCTAAGCGATTCCGGACCTCGCCACTTTTGACCCGCAGAACACCATGGCCACCACCTACACCATCGCCGAACTGGCACGCGAATTCGACATCACCGCGCGTGCGATCCGCTTCTACGAAGACCAGGGGCTGCTCAGCCCAATGCGGGAGGGCCAGGGCGGACGCAACCGTGTCTACACGCCGCGCGACCGCACCCGTTTGAAACTGACGCTGCGCGGCAAGCGCCTGGGCCTGACCTTGTCGGAGATCAAAAGCATCATCGACATGTACGAGACGCCTAAGGACACCGTGGCCCAGATCAACCGTTTCCTGGGCGTGCTGGCGCACCAGCGCGAGACGCTGGAACAGCAGCGCGCGGATATCGAGATGTCGCTGGCGGAAATTTCTGTTCACGAAGAAGAATGCCGCCGGCTGCTGGCGGAATCGGGCGCTGCCGGCACTCTGCTGGACGAGGATGCGGGCGAGAAGGACGCGGCCTGATATAAAGCGCGTCTTTTTCCGGGCGGCGATTTGCTATCTTGGGGTTCCAGACGAACCAATCCAGGAAGCAATCAGGCGTGCATCGCACAATCTTTTCCTACCTGTCCCTCGCGCTTCTGTTTGCCGCGCTCGCCGGCTGCTCGAAGGTGCAGCAGATGCCGATGCGCGAGCAGGCGCCCATCGCACAACATGACCGCGCAAACGCGGCGCGGCAACTCGCCTACGAGCACTTCGTCGACGTCGACGCTGCACCGGACAAGGTGGCAGCCCTGTATGCGGACGGCCTGCGCGCCTGCCGTGCAGCCGCCGCCGCGTGCACCCTGCTGGAGTCGCGCATCGACAGCGAGCCCGACGCCGCGGCATCGCTGAAATTCCGTGCCAGGCCGGACGTCGTCCCGGCACTGATCGCGGCAATGGGGAAACAAGCCGAGCTTGCCCGCCAGTCGACGCACGTCGAAGACCTGTCCGGCCCGATCGCGGATACGGCACGCGAACTGGCCATGCTGGACGACTATCGCAGCCGTCTCGAAGCCTTGCGTAACCGCGCCGGCAACGATGTCGACGCACTGATCAAGGTCAACCGCGAACTGGCCGAGATCCAGTCGAAATATGAAACGGCGGACGGCAAGCGCGCCCAGCTCGCCCAGCGCGTCGACACCGACATCCTGAACGTGTCCATCCGCTCGGACCGGCAACGGCCGTTCTGGGCGCCGATCCGCCGTTCACTGGAACAGTTCGGCAGCAACCTGTCGCAGGGAATCGCGTTCGCCGTGTCGGGCATCGCCTATCTGCTGCCGTGGCTGTTCATCATCCTGCTCGCGGCCTGGGCGGTACGCAGGATGTGGCGCAGGCGCCGCCGCTGAGTACGGGCAATCGCTTGACGTTTACGTTAACGTCACTCCGCGCTATCATCTAGCCTGGCCACCAGCCATCCACTAGACGACGAGAACGAGGACGACATGCTGCATCTCCCTGGCTTGACCTTTGACCACGGCGAAGACATCGCTGCCCTGCGCGAAGCTGTACAACAGTTCGCCGCGAGCGAAATCGCCCCCCGCGCGGCCGAGATCGACCGCACTGACCAGTTCCCGATGGATCTGTGGAAAAAGATGGGCGAACTGGGCCTGCTCGGCATCACCGTCAGCGAGGAATATGGCGGCGCCAACATGGGCTACCTCGCACACATCGTCGCCATGGAAGAAATCTCGCGCGCGTCGGCCTCCGTGGGCCTGTCGTACGGTGCCCACTCGAACCTGTGCGTCAACCAGATCAAGCGCAACGGCAACGAAGAGCAGAAGCGCAAATACCTGCCCAAGCTAATTTCGGGCGAGCACGTCGGTGCATTGGCCATGTCCGAGCCGAACGCCGGTTCCGACGTCGTCAGCATGAAGCTCCGCGCCGACCTGAAGGGCGACCGCTACGTGCTGAACGGCACCAAGATGTGGATTACGAACGGTCCGGACGCCAACACCCTCGTCGTCTACGCCAAGACCGACATCGAGGCCGGTCCGCGCGGCATGACCGCCTTCCTCATCGAGAAAGGCTTCAAAGGCTTCTCGGTCGCGCAAAAGCTGGACAAGCTGGGCATGCGCGGTTCGCACACGGGCGAGCTGGTGTTCCAGGATTGCGAAGTGCCCGCCGAGAACGTGCTGGGCGGCGTGGGCAAGGGCGTGAACGTGCTGATGTCGGGCCTGGATTTCGAGCGCACCGTGCTCTCCGGCGGCCCGCTGGGCATCATGTCGGCCTGCATGGACGTCGTCGTGCCGTATATTCACGAGCGCAAGCAGTTTGGCCAGGCAATTGGTGAGTTCCAACTGATGCAGGGCAAGATCGCGGATATGTATTCGACGATGATGGCATGCCGCGCGTATGTCTATGCAGTCGGCCAGGCCTGCGACCGCGCATCGAACCCGGAGCAGGTGCGCGCCCTGCGCAAGGACGCGGCCGGCGCCATCCTGTACAGCGCGGAAAAGGCGACGTGGATGGCCGGCGAGGCGATCCAGACGCTGGGCGGCAATGGCTACATCAACGAATATCCGGTGGGCCGTCTGTGGCGCGACGCCAAGCTGTACGAGATCGGCGCCGGTACGAGCGAAATCCGTCGCATGCTGATCGGGCGCGAGCTGTTCGGCGAGACGATGTAAGGTTGTGGAGAGAGGAGACCGGGCGAACAAGAAGATCGGCAAGAGCCGGCAAAACAACAACACTCCACCTAGCCCGAAAACCACGAACGTCGTTCCCGCCGCCCAGGCGGGAACGACGGATCGGGTAATACAATAACAATAACGTTCCCCACCGCGCGAGCCGCCCGATGACCCAGGCCACCTTCCCCAAGCTGCTGTCGTCCCAGATCGCCTTCGACATCGCGCGCACCATCCTGGACGGCTTCGACCGCCACTACACGCTGTTCCGCCAGGCCAGCAAGACGGCCAAGACCTGGTTCGAGCGTGCCGACTGGACGACCGCCCAGCAGGCCGCGCGCAAGCGCATCGATTTCTACGACAAGCGCGTGCAGGAATGCGTACAGGCGCTGGAAGACGAGTACGCGCCGGAAGACCTCACTGACGAAACGTGGCGCGAAACGAAACTCCATTATATTGGGCTACTGAGCGGCCTGCAGACGGGCCACAAGCGCCCGGAGCTGGCGGAGAGTTTCTTCAATTCCGTCAGCTGCCATATCCTGCACCGCAGTTACTACCGCAACGATTTCATTTTCGTACGCCCGGCCGTCTCGACGGAATACATCGAGACGGACGAACCGGCCCCGACCTACCGCGTGTACTACCCGGCAGCGGACAGCCTGCGCTTCTCGTTGCGGCGCATGGTCACGAATTTCCAGCTCGACTGCCCATTCGCCGACCTCGACCGCGACATCGCCCTCGTCGAAGCACGCATGGTCGAACATTTCGGCCTGCACGAGCGCGAGCCGAACCAGCAGCTGCACGTGCTGTCGAGCCTATTCTTCCGCAACAAGGCCGCGTACATCGTCGGCCGCGCCATCAACGGTGCCCGCGAGCACCCGTTCGTCGTGCCGATCCTGCACGACCGGGCCGGCCGGCTCGTCCTCGATGCGGTGCTGACGGACCCCGAGCAGGTGATCCTGCTGTTCTCGTTCACGCGGGCCTATTTCATGGTCGACATGGAAGTGCCGTCGGCGTTCGTACAATTCCTGCGCAGCCTGATGCCGAAGAAGCCGCGCAGCGAGATCTACACGATCCTCGGCCTGCAAAAGCAGGGCAAGACACTGTTCTACCGCGACTTTTTACAGCACCTGAAGCACAGCTCCGACGCCTTCCGTATCGCGCCCGGCATCCGCGGACTCGTGATGCTCGTTTTCGAACTGCCCTCCTTTCCGTACGTGTTCAAGGTGATCAAGGATTTCTATCCGCCGCCGAAAGAGACGACGCGGGCCCGCATCAAGGAAAAATACCTGCTGGTGAAACACCACGACCGCGTGGGCCGCATGGCGGACACGCTTGAGTACTCGGACGTGGCCTTCCCGCTGTCCCGCTTCGACGAGGAACTGCTGGCCGAACTGCGCCGGTTCGCACCTTCGCTCGTCGACATCGAAGGCGACCACATCGTCATCAGGCACCTGTACATCGAGCGGCGCATGGTGCCGCTGAATATCTACCTGGACCGTGCACAACGCAGCGGCGACGACGAGCTCATCGAACACGGCGTGTTCGAGTACGGCAATGCGATCCGCGACCTCGTCGCCGCGAATATTTTTCCGGGCGATATGCTGTACAAAAACTTCGGCGTGACCCGACATGGCCGCGTCGTGTTTTACGACTACGACGAGATCGAATACCTCACCGATTGCAACTTCCGCGACATCCCGCAGCCGCGGAACGAGGAAGACGAGATGGCCGCCGAGCCTTGGTATCCCATCGGCAAGCACGATGTCTTCCCGGAACAGTTCGCGCGCTTCCTGCTCGCGAATCCAAAGATACGCGCCGCGTTCATGAAACACCATGCCGCACTATTGACGCGCGTCTGGTGGCAGTCGCACAAGGACCGCATTCTCGCAGGCGAACTCGAAGACATTTTCCCGTATCCGCAGCACATCCGGTTCCACCTCTCGGACCCAGCGAACCCGGCGACACCCTCGCCGCAATCCCATTACTTGGAGACCTTACACAATGAATGATCCAATCGTTATCGTCGGCGCCGCCCGTACCCCGATGGGCGCCTTCCAGGGCGACTTCTCTTCGAAATCCGCGAGCGACCTGGGCGCCGTGGCGATCAAGGCGGCCGTCGAGCGCGCAGGCGTCGACGCGAGCCTCGTCGAGCACGTCTACTTCGGCAACTGCCTGATGGCCGGCCAGGGCCAGGCCCCGGCGCGCCAGGCGCTGATCAAGGCGGGCCTGCCGCTGTCGACCGGTGCCGTCACCCTGTCGAAGATGTGCGGCTCCGCGATGCAGGCCGCGATCTTCGCGCACGACGTGCTCAAGGCCGGCAGCGCCGACGTCGTCGTGGCGGGCGGCATGGAATCGATGACCAATGCGCCGTACCTGATCCCGAAGGCGCGCGGCGGCTACCGCATCGGCCATGGCGTCATGTTCGACCACATGATGATGGACGGCCTCGAAGACGCCTACTCGCGCAACGAGAAGACGGGCGAAGGCCGCTCGATGGGCACGTTCGCCGAGGAGTGCGTGGCCAAGTACTGCTTCTCGCGCGAGCAGCTGGACGCGTTCGCGATCGAATCCGTCAAGCGCGCGCAGAACGCCACCGAGTCCGGCGATTTCCAGTGGGAGATCGCACCGGTGACCGTCGCGAACCGCCTGGGCGAAACGATCATCGAGAAGGACGAAGGCCCCGTCAAGGCCAAGGTCGACAAGATCCCCACGCTGCGTCCGGCCTTCAAGAAGGATGGCGTCATCACGGCCGCCTCGTCGTCGTCGATCAACGACGGCGCTGCGGCCCTCGTCATGATGCGCGAATCGACGGCGAAGGAACTGGGCCTCACGCCGCTCGCCCGCATCGTTGCGCACACGACGCACGCGCAGGAACCGGACCAGTTCTCGACCGCGCCGATCGGCTCGCTGCAAAAGCTGTTCAAGAAGACCGGCTGGTCGCCGAAGGACGTCGACCTCTTCGAGATCAACGAGGCCTTCGCGGCGGTGCCGATGGCAGCGATGCACGAGCTGGACATCCCGCATTCGAAGGTCAACGTCCACGGCGGCGCGTGCGCGCTGGGCCACCCGATCGGCGCATCGGGCGCACGCATCATCGTCACGCTGCTGGGCGCACTGAAGAAGACGGGCGGCAAGCGCGGCGTGGCGTCGCTGTGCATCGGCGGCGGCGAAGCGACCGCGATGGCGATCGAGATGGTGTAACGCACGGGCGTAGCGCGCGCCACGCACGCGTTTTTAAAACACGGTATGGTGGCGGATTGTCATTGTCATCCATACCGTGAAGGAGCTTCTCATGCCCACCGTTCTCATCGTCGGCGCCTCGCGCGGCATCGGCCTCGAACTGGCCCGTCAATACCGCGCCGACGGCTGGCGCGTCATCGCCACCGCGCGCAAGCCCGCGGATTGCGAGGCGCTGCGCCGGCTGGGCGCGGAAGCGCACCAGGTCGACGTCACGAATGCCGAATCGATCGGTGGCCTGGGCTGGAAGCTGGACGACGAAAAGATCGACGCCGCCTGGCTCGTCGCGGGCGTGTACGGACCCGATCACGCGGGCTTCCCGACGGAGAAGGAATTCGACGACGTCATGCACACGAACGTGCTGGCCGCGATGCGCCTGCTGCCGATCGTCGCGCCGCTGGTGACTGCCACGCGCGGCAAGGTGGCCGTGATCTCGTCGCGCATGGGTTCCATCGGCGCGCGCACGAGCAACCAGGGGTCGCTGTACCGCGCCAGCAAGGCCGCGCTGAATTCCGTGCTGGCCGACGCCGCGCTGACGTATGGCCCGCAGGGCGCGACGTGCCTCACGTTCCATCCGGGCTGGGTGCAGACCGACATGGGCGGCCCCAGCGCCACGCTCACCGTCGAGCAGAGCGCGGCCGGGCTGCGCGCCACGCTGGCCAGGGCGACGCCGGCGCAGAACGGCGCCTTCCTCAATTACGACGGCACGCCCATCCCATGGTGAGCCGTCCCAGATAACAACCGAGACAACATGATTTTGACCGAAGAACACCAGATGATCCGCGACGCCCTGCGCACCTTCGCGCAGGAACGCCTGGCGCCCAACGCGGCGCGCTGGGACCGCGAGCACCATTTTCCGAAGGACGAGCTGAAGGAACTGGCCCAGCTGGGCGCGTTCGGCGTGGCCGTGCCCGAGCAGTACGGCGGCGCGGGCCTCGACTACGTCGCGCTGGCGCTGGTGCTGGAAGAGATCGCGGCCGGCGACGGCGGCACGTCCACCATCATTTCGGTCAACAACTGCCCCGTGTGCTCGATCGCGATGACGTACGCGAACGCGGCGCAGAAGGAACGCTGGCTGCGCCCGCTCGCGCAGGGCAACCTGCTGGGCGCCTTCGCACTGACGGAACCGCACACGGGCAGCGACGCCGCCGCCCTGCGCACGACCGCCGTGCGCGACGGCGACCACTACGTCCTGAACGGCACCAAGCAATTCATCACGAGCGGCAAGCACGGCGACGTCGCCATCGTCATGGCCGTCACCGACAAGGCGGCCGGCAAGAAAGGCATCAGCGCGTTCTGGGTGCCGACCGACACGCCCGGCTACATCGTCGCGGGCATCGAGCAGAAGATGGGCCAGCATTCGTCGGACACGGCGCAGATCGTGTTCGATCAGTGCAGGGTGCCGGCGGAAAACCTGATCGGCGAAGAGGGGCAAGGCTACAAGATCGCGCTGTCGGGCCTGGAAGGTGGCCGCATCGGCATCGCGTCGCAATCGGTGGGCATGGCGCGCGCCGCGTTCGAGGCGGCGCTGGCGTATGCGAAGGAACGCGAAAGCTTCGGCACGCCGATCTTCGACCACCAGGCCGTGCAGTTCCGCCTGGCCGAGATGGCGATGCAGATCGAGGCCGCGCGCCAGCTGATCCTGCACGCCGCGTCGATGAAGGACGCGGGCCTGCCCTGCCTGAAGGAAGCCGCGATGGCCAAGCTGTTCGCGTCCGAGATGGCCGAGCGCGTGGTATCGTCGGCGATGCAGGTATTTGGCGGCTATGGCTACGTGGCCGACTTCCCCGTCGAGCGCATCTACCGCGACGTGCGCGTGTGCCAGATCTACGAAGGCACGAGCGACATCCAGAAGATTTTGATTGCAAGGGCTTTGTGACCACATTGATGGACAAGACGGAGGCGTTGACGATCCGCCCGGCCAATGAAGCCGACCTGGCGCCGTTCTTCGCCTACCTGGACGACCACCTGCGCGACAACGGCGCCGACGGCACGCCGCTGTTCCAGCCCATCGCGCCGGGCCAGCCGCGCCTGCCCGCCGGGCTGCGCATCGCCTTCATCAAGGGCATCGACATCCCCGTCGGCCAGCAGGGCTGGCGCCGCCTGTGGCTCGCGATCGACGCCTGCGGCGACATCGCCGGCCACGTCGACCTGCGCGGCCGTCCCGAACCCGCTGCCACGCACCGCGCCATGCTCGGCATGGGCGTGCACCGCGTGTGGCGGCGGCGCGGACTCGGGCGGCGCCTGCTCGAAACGGCCGCCGGCTGGGCGCGCGCCGGGACGGACATCGAATGGATCGACCTCGAGGTCTTGTCGGAAAACCAGCCGGCCGTCGACCTGTATGCGCGTGCCGGTTTTACCACCGTCGCGCGCGTGGCGGACATGCTCAGGATCGCGGGGGGCAGCCATGACTTGAGTTACATGACGTTCAGGCTGCGCCAGGGGTGAGAATCGGTGAGCATGCGGTCCGGGGCCGCATGCTAGAGTTGTACGATGAAAAACGTATTGACTCTTCTCCTCGCCTCCTGCATCGCGCAAGCCGCCCACGCCGACGACTGCCAGGTCGGCAAACTGCTGCCGGAACCCGCCGACCAGTCCGTGCACTGGAATGGCCCGTGCAAGGACGGTTATGCGGACGGCAAGGGCGTGCTCGAATGGACGACGAAGGACGGCATCACGCGCCGCATCGAAGGCACGTTCGCGCACGGCGCCGTCAGCGGCGAAGCGAAGCTGAAGGCGGGCGACAAATTCACGTACATCGGCTCGCTGACCGACGGCGTCCCCGACGGCGAAGGTTACCTGCACTTCGCCAACGACCTGCGCTACGAGGGTGGCCTCAATTTGATGCGCCGCGAGGGCAAGGGTGTGCAGATCTATCCGAACGGCGATACCTACCAGGGCGAATTCCGCGCCGACAAGCCGAACGGCCAGGGGCGCCTGACATATGCGCTCGGCGGCATGGTCGAAGGCGAGTTCCGCGACGGGGATCCGCTCGATGGCGACCGCATCACCTATGCGGGCAGCGGTCGCACCGGCACGCTCGATGCCGCTGCCCGCAACGCCGCGGCATCCCGTCCCAAGCCGGAGAACACGTTCCAGCAGCGCCAGGCCGAGCCGAACACGGGTACGCTGCTGGCGAAGACGGAAGTGCGGTCAGCAGTGCCGGGCAACGTCGGCTGGGATGGCCTCACGCCTGAGCAGAAGGACATCGTGCGCAACCGCTACCCGGCACTGGAACCGGGCGACGAGCCGCCATATCCGGTGAACGGCCTCGTCGAATTCAACCGGTTGATCGTGGCCGCCGCCGGCAAGTTCCGCGCGCGCGGCCTGCTGCGCCTGAACGTACTGGTCGGCGTGGACGGCAAGGCGAAGGAAGTGCGCAGGGTCGGCAGCTTCGACGACGACGTGGTGCGCTACGTCGCCAGCGCCGCCATGGCCCTGCGCTACAAACCGGCCGTCTGCCACGGCCAGCCGTGCGAGATGCTGTATCCGGTCGCGATGGAGATCACGCACAAGTTGCTGTGACGCCGGGGCGCGCTCAGAACCCCGCCAGCACGATCTTGCCCTGCGCGCGGTTCGACTCGATCAGCGCGTGCGCGCGCTTCAGGTTCGCGGCATCGATGCGCCCGAAATTCTCGTTGGCCGTCGAGCGGATCGTGCCCGCGTCGATCAGCTCTGCCACATGATTCAAAATCTCGTGCTGGCGGATCATGTCCGGCGTCGAGAACAGCGAACGCGTGAACATCAGTTCCCAGTGCAGCGACACGGCCTTGCGCTTGAACTTGCGGACGTCGATCGGGGCCGGGTCGTCGATCAGGCCGAATTTGCCTTGCGGCGCGATGAGCTCGACGATCTGGTCGAAGTGCTGCTCCGTGTGCGTGAGGCTGATCACGTAGTCCGGCGCGCCCAGGCCCGCGCGCCGGATCTCGTCCGCAAGGGGCTTGCCATGGTCGATCACGTGGTGCGCGCCATGCTTCAGCACCCAGTCGCGCGTTTCCGGACGCGACGCCGTGCCGACGACCGTCAGGCGGGTCAGCTGGCGCGCCAGCTGCACGAGGATCGAGCCGACACCACCCGCCGCGCCGATCACCAATAACGTCTTGCCCTCGCCGCGCTCGTCGGTCGGCACTTCCAGACGGTCGAACAGCAGTTCCCACGCCGTGAGGCTCGTCAGCGGCAGCGCCGCGGCGGCGCCGAAGTCCAGCGATTGCGGCATCCTGCCGGCGATGCGCTCGTCGACCAGTTGCAGCTCGCCGTTGCTGCCGGCGCGGGCGATGGAGCCGGCGTACCAGACGCGGTCGCCCGGACGGAACAGCGTCACGTCCGGCCCGACAGCCTTCACGATGCCGGCCGCATCCCAGCCCAGCACCTTCCACTCGCCGGCGGCCGGTGTCGAACCGGCGCGCACCTTCACGTCGACGGGGTTCACGGACACGGCCTGCACTTCGACGAGCAGGTCGTGGCCGGTCGCGACCGGGTCCGGCAGGGTGATGTCGACGAGCGCGTCGGCGTGATCGATGGGCAGGTTGTCCTGGTAGGCGATGGCTTTCATGGTGGCTCCTTGGTGATCGATGGTTGTCATTCTGGGCGCTTCGATCTTTTTGATAAACTGGGCAATCAAGAAATCACTTTCAATATTTACTTGAAGATGAACCTGCGCGACCTCGAACTCTTCGTCACCACGGCCGAGCAGGGCGGCCTGTCGGCGGCCGCGCGCCTGCTGGATGTGTCGCCGGCCGTCGCCAGCGCGAGCCTGAAACGGCTGGAGGCGGATCTCGGCACGGCGCTGTTCGTGCGCACGACGCGCAGCATGCGGCTGACGGTGGCCGGCGAACGCCTGCTGGCGCGCTGCCGCCCGCTGCTGGACGGCCTGCGCGACGCCGAGGCGGAAGTGCGCGCGGGAGAAAACACGATCGAGGGGCAGCTGCAGATTTCGATGCCGTCCGACCTCGGCCGCCACGTCGTGCTGCCGTGGCTGAACGCGTTCCAGGAACGGTACCCGGGCGTGCGCCTGAAGCTGCAATTGACGGACCGGCTGGCCGACATTTATCGCGAGCCCGTCGACATCGCGCTCCGCTTCGGCAAGCCGAGAGAATCGAGCATGGTGGCGTTGCCGCTGCTGGAGACGAACCGGCGCGTGCTGTGCGCGTCGCCGGCGTATCTCGCGCGGCACGGCGCGCCGGCATCGCCGCACGATCTGTCCGCGCACAACTGCCTGTGCTTCATGCTGGACGAGACGGTCAACGACCGCTGGCGCTTCTACAGGGACGGCGCGGAGATCGAGGTGACGGTGCGCGGCGACCGCGTGGCCGACGATTCCGAGATCGTGCGGCGCTGGGCGCTGGACGGCCTCGGACTGTGCTACCGCTCGCGCATCGACGTGCAGGCCGACCTCGCGAGCGGCGCATTGCGCACCGTGTGCACAGACTGGGAAGGCAATAACCAGCCGCTGTACATGGTGCTGGCGAACCGGCGGCAGGTGTCGCCGGCCGTCAGGGTGCTCAGGGAGTTCCTGGTGGAGCGGATGAACGTGTTCGTGGCCGCGTGATCACACCTGCTCGAGCGCCAGCGCAATCCCCTGCCCGCCCCCGATGCACAGCGTGACCACGCCACGCCGCGCCAGCCCGCGCCGCATCGCATGCAGCAGCCGCACCGTCAGCACGGCGCCCGTCGCACCGATCGGGTGTCCATGCGCCACCGCGCCGCCTTCGACGTTGATGACGTCTTCCGCCAGCGACAGCTTTCTCGCCACCGCGAGCGGCACGGCGGCGAAGGCTTCGTTGATTTCGTAGCGGTCGACGTCGCCGATGTTCCAGCCGGCGCGCGCGAGGGCCTTCTGCACGGCCGGCACGGGGCCGATGCCGAACATGCCCGGTTCCACGCCGGCCACGCCTGAGGCGACGAGGCGCGCGATCGGCTGCAGGCCCAGGCGCTCGGCCGTCGCGCGGTCGGCAACGATGACGGCGGCCGCGCCGCTGTTCAGGCCCGGCGCGTTACCGGCCGTGATCGTGCCGTCCGGGCGGAATGCCGGTTTCAGTTTCGCCAGCGTCTCCAGCGTGGTGTCCGGGCGGTTCGCTTCGTCCGTGTCGAACACCTGCACGCCGCGCTTGCCCGCGATCTCGATCGCCACGATTTCATCCCTGAACGCGCCGGCCGCCTGCGCGTCCGAGAAGCGGCGCTGCGAGCGCTCGGCCCAGCGGTCCTGCGCGGCGCGGGTGATGTCCACCTCCTTCACGAGGTCCTCCGTGTGCCAGCCCGAGTGCTGGGCGGAGAACGCGTCGTTCAGGCCGTCGTGCAGCAGGCTGTCGTAGATCTGCGCGTGGCCCATGCGCGCGCCCCAGCGGGCCTGCGGCATCAGGTACGGCGCCTGGTCCATGTTTTCCATGCCGCCGGCCAGCACGACGTTGGATTCGCCCGCAAGAATCTCGTGCGCGGCCGATGCGATCGCCTGGGCACCCGAGCCGCATACGCGGTTCAGGGTCATCGCGGGCACGCTGACGGGAATGCCGCCGTGGACCGCGGCCTGGCGCGCCGGGTTCATGCGGTTGCCCGCCTGGATCACGTTGCCCATCAGGACGGCGTCGATGGCGTCCGGCGCGATGCCCGCGCGCTCGACGGCGGCGCGCACGGCGGCCGCGCCCAGCTCGACGGCAGGGAGGGATTTCAGGGAACCGTTGAACGCGCCGATGGCGGTACGCACGGGGGCACACAAGACGATGTCGCGGGCAGACATGATGACTCCTTTCGGGTTGGATGGCGGGATCGTGCAAATAGGAGTATATACACGTATTTTGAAAACCGCATGACGCGCGGCCTGGCGGCGAGCGGATTATTTGACTTCGGGCTCGTGGATGCCCGTCTCGACGACGGCGCGCAGCAGCATGCGCAGTTCGAGTGCGCGTTCGCTGCCGAAGTTCTGTTCGAAGGCCTGCTGGGCACGGCGCCACAGCGGCAGCACGGCTTTCACCTTGGCCTTGCCGGCCGGCGTGAGGACGATGACGCGCTCGCGTTTATCGTGCTCGCTGGGACCGGTCGTCACGAGGGCGTCGCGCTCGAGCGGCTTGAGGTTGCGGGTGAGGGTCGTGCGGTCCATGACCAGTTCGGCGGACATCTGGTTGACCGTCATCGGCCCGAGCCCCAGCAGCTTGTACAGGATGGAGAACTGCGTGACGCGCAGGCCGGCCTCGCTCAGCACCTGGTCGTACACGCCGGTGATGTAACGCGACGCCTGGCGCAGGGCGAGGCAGTTGCACAGGGGGTCGTTCGATGTCATGTACGGTATTCCATTGCCGGGATGGCGTTAGTGCCGTCCCTCTAGCGAGTATAACCCCGGGGCCGCCGGAACCCGTGCATAATCCGCCCGGAGCATTGCATATACACTCAATCACACGACAGGAGGATCGCATGGAAACGCAGCCGACGGTGGCCGAGCAATGGGAAGAACAACTGCGCGCGGTGCGTGCGCGCATCGAGCAGGGCGGCGGACGTCCGGGTGTCGTACCGGCGCAGGAAGCGCGCGGGATGTCCGGCCTCGCCATCATGGAGGCGCTGCTCGATGGCCGCTTCCCGTACGCGCCCATCGCCGAGACGCTCGACTTCTACCTCGTCGAGGTGGAGAAGGGCAAGGCCACGTTCCAGGGCACGCCGCAGGCGAAGCACCTGAATCCGATGGGGACGGTGCACGGCGGCTGGTACGCGACCCTGCTCGACTCGGCGGTCGGCTGCGCGGTGCAGACGGCGCTGGAGCCGGGTTACGCCTACACGACGGCGGAGCTGAGCGTGAACCTCGTGCGCGGCGCGCGGCTCGACGGCGGGCCGCTGCGCGCGATCGGCACGGTACTCCATTGCGGCCGCCAGCTGGCCACGGCGGAAGGGAAGATCGTCGATGCGCAGGGCCGGCTGTATGCGCATGCGACGACCACGTGCCTCGTGTTCGAAGCCCGCTGATTCAGGCCGCGACAGCGTAGCGGCTCGCCGGCTTCGTGCGCGACAGTTCCGGGTGCATCGCGCGGCGCGCGGTCTCGTACGCATTCCACTTGGCGCCGTCTTCCAGCGCCGGGATCGTGGCGAACTCTCCCTGGTCGTAACCGGCCAGCGCGGCGTCGACGAGATCCTCGACGCGCATCACGATCTCGCTGGGCAGGTGCTCGACCGGCGTGCCGGCGATCTGCCAGAAATCCGTCGCCGTGGCGCCCGGCAGCACCACCTGCACGCGCACGCCCTTGTCGGCCAGCTCATGTTGCAGCGACTGGCTGAACGCCAGCACGTACGCCTTGCTGCCGCCGTACACGCCGTTCAGCACTTCCGGCGCGATGGCGACGATGGAGGCGATGTTGATGAAGGCGCCCTGCCCGCGCGCCACGAAGCCCGGCGCGGCGGCATACGTCAGGCGCGTCAGCGCGGTCACGTTCAGCGCGATCATGTCCTGCATCTTGTCGACGTCGGAGCCGAGCAGCGGGCCGGTGCCGCCCACGCCGGCGTTATTCACGAGCAGCGTGATGGACGCGTCGTCGCGCAGCAGCGCTTCCACGCGGCGCAGGTCGGCATCATGGGTCAGGTCGGCGGCGAGCGTCCGCACCGTGCGGCCGTACGTGGTGCTGAGGCGATCGGCCTGCGCTTGCAGACGCTCCCCGTTGCGGGCGACGAGGACCAGGTCGTAGCCGCGGCGGGCCAGGCGGTCCGCGTAGAGGGCACCGATGCCGGTGGATGCGCCAGTGACGACTGCGGTGCCGAGATTCGATTTGCTCATGTTCTTTTCCTTAGTGTGTGTACGCACATGTCAGTGCAAAAAATTTTTGCTACGGTGCCAGCGTCGACAGCGACTGGCGCAACTCGCCGGCCAGCCCGGCGCCGAATCTGCTCTCGAACTCCGCCTGCGCCGTCTGCCACACGGGCAGCGCTTCCGCCAGCTTCGCGCGGCCCGCGTCGGTGAGGCGCACGACGTTGCGGCGCGCGTCTTCCTCGTGCGGACCGATGACCACGAGGCCGTCGCGTTCCAGCGGTTGCAGCGCGCGGATCACGCTCGTGCGCTCCATCACCATCGACTCGACGAGGTCCTTCATCGAGGCCGCGCCGACCTCGTCGACATAAACCAGGATGGAGAACTGGGTGCTCGTCAGGCCCACGCGCGACAGGTGGTCTTCATACATCTTCGTAATCAGACGCGCCGCCTTGCGGGTGGCGAAGCAGTTGCAGGCAATGAGTCGTTCGGAAGCAGTCATGGGCACAGTATCATGTGCGTACGCACACATGTCAATCGTTTTCGTAGAATTACCCGCCCATGATGGCGTCCATGTGCGTCTTCAGCATGTCGACGAACACGCGCGTGGCGCCGGCATCAGGCGCCGTCCCGGCATCACGCACCACAGGCCGGCCGTCGGCAGCCACCAGTCCGGCAGGATGCGGCGCAGGCGGCCGTTGCCGACCCAGTCGCGCAGGGCGGCGTCCGCCGGCAGCGCCGCGATACCGGCGCCGCGGTACGCCATTTCGCGCTGCAACCGCGGCGAATTGCACACGAGCGGTCCCTGCACGACCTGCTCCCAGCGCTCGTCGCCGCGCGTCAGTACCCACGGCAACGTCGCACCGTCGTTCCCCGTGTACGCAAGGCAGGCGTGGCGGGCGAGGTCGTCGGGCGTCTGCGGCGTGCCGTGTTCGGCCAGGTAATCCGGGCTGGCGTACAAGGCCTGGCGCAGGTCGCATACCTTGCGCGCGACGAGCGTCGCATCGTCGGGCAGGTGCTGGGCGGCGCGCACGGCCACGTCGAAACGTTCGCTGACGAGGTCCACGCGGCGCGGCGACAGGTCGATGCGCAGCCGGACGTCCGGATAGCGCGCCTGGAACGCCTGGCAGAAGCCGGCGAAGTCGGATTCGATGAAGTCGGGCGGCATCGAGACGCGCAACTCGCCGCGCGGCGTCTCCTGCCGGTGCTGGGCCAGCGCCGCGACTTCCTCGGTTTCATCGACGAGGCGGCGCGCGTGTTCCAGGATGCGCTCGCCGAACGCCGTGATCGCCACGCGCCGCGTGCTGCGCACGAACAGCTTTTCGCCCAGCGCTTCTTCCAGCAGGGTCAGGCGGCGCGACAGCGTCGACTTGGGCAGGTCGGCCCGCTCGGCCGCCTGCGAAAAGCTGCCGGCGTCGACGACACGCACGAACAGGATCAGATCGTTTGCATCCACCATGTTCCAGACTTCCGTCCCATAAATGGAACAATGATATCCGGAAACCCGGCTTAATCCCGTCGAAGAGTCTCAATAGAATGTTCTCCATCGACCCAACACTTCTGGAGAACACGATGAACATCCTGCAAATCAACGGTAGCGCCCGCCTGAACGGTTCGAACTCCACCCGCGTCGCCGACGCGATCACGGCGCGACTGAAGGCACGGCATCCGGAAGCGACGGTCGAGCTGCGCGACCTGGCACGCGACCCGCACCCCGTGCTGGACGAAGCCGCACTGTCCGCCCTGTTCACGCCCGCCGAACAACGCACGCCGGAGCAAAGCGCCCGCGTGGCGCTGGACGACGCGCTGATCGCGCAACTGAAACGCGCCGACGTGATCGTACTGGGCGTGCCGATGTATAACTTCAGCGTGTCCGTGCAGATCAAGTCGTGGATCGACGCCGTCGCCCGCGCCGGCCAGACCTTCCGCTACACGGCGAACGGTCCGGAAGGCCTCGTCACCGGCAAGAAGGTCTACGTGGGCCTGGCCCGCGGCGGCATCTACCGCGACACGGAACGCGACTCGCAGGTGCCGTACCTGAAGGGCGTGCTGGGCCTGATGGGCATGACGGACGTCGAGTTCATCTACGCCGAGGGCGTGAACATGGGCCCGGACCGCGCGAACGCCGCGTTCGACGAAGTGGCCACGCAGATCGACGAGATCGTCGCGTAAGGCTAGGCGATGGTGTCCACGACACCGCCATCCACCCGCAGCGCCGCGCCCGTCGTGGCGGACGCCTGCGGCGAGCAGACGTAGACGATCATGTTCGCCACCTCGTCCACGCTCGCCGTGCGGCGCAGGATGGAGCTGGGACGGTGCGTGCGCACGAAGTCCGTCGCGGCCTGTTCCACCGACACGTGCGCCTCCCGTGCCGCGCCTTCCAGCATGGCGCGCACGCCTTCCGACAGGGTCGGCCCCGGCAGCACCGCGTTGACGGTGACCCCGCTGCCGGCCGCCAGCTTCGCCAGCCCGCGCGAGATGGCCAGCTGCGCCGTCTTCGTCATCCCGTAGTGGATCATGTCGGCCGGGATGTTCAGCCCCGATTCCGACGAGATGAACACGACGCGGCCCCAGTCCCGTTCCAGCATCCCTTTCAGGTAGTGCCGCGCGAGGCGCACGCCCGACATCACGTTCAGCTGGAAAAAATGCTCCCATGTGGCGTCGTCGATCTCGAAGAAATCCTGCGGCCCGTATGTGCCTGCGTTGTTGACGAGGATGTCCACGTGCGGCTCGGCTTTCAGCAGCGCGGCAGCGCCTTCCGCCGTCGCGAGGTCGGCCGCGACGCCGCGCAGTTGCGCGCCCGGCACGCGCGCCAGCACGGCCGCGCGGGCCCGTTCGATGGCGTCGTTGGAGCGCCCGTTGAGGATGACGGTGGCGCCGGCATCGGCGAGCCCGATCGCGGTCGCCAGGCCGATGCCCGCGGTGGAGGCGGAGACGAGTGCGGTCCTGCCGGTCAGATCGATGTGCATGGTGGTCCCTTTCAGCGGGCGGCGAGGCCCAGTTGCTGCATCAGCGTGAGGTTGTCTTCGATGTGCCAGTTGTCGGCGATCTTCCCGTCCGCGATGCGATAGATGTCGGTGGCGATGAAGTCGATGTCCTGCCCTTGTCCCGGCTTGTCCGCCCACCGGCCCGTGAAATGGCCGTGGAAGCGGTAGTGCACGGTGACGCGGTCACCCGCAACGATCAGTTGTAGCAGGTCCGCCTGCAGATCGGGAATCGCCGTGCGCACGAATCTGGATGCCGCCAGCGGCCCCGGCACGCCTTGCGCGCGGCCCGTGAAATCGGCTGCGAGCGCGGCGCGGGCATGGCGCGCGTCGCCAGTGTGCCAGAACGTGGCGTAGCGGCGCGCCGCCTGTATTTCCGCGTCGCGCTGCGCCGGCGGCAGCGACGGGTCCACGATGACTTGCTGGGCGCTGACGAGCTGTTCGTCCGCGCAGGCCGGCAGCGTCACCAGCATGGCGGCGAGGATGGGGAAGGCTTTCATGGTGATGCTCCTTGTGTCGATGAGCCCATCATAGATTTCACGCTGAACGAAAAATAGCGGCAGAATACGAAATCATTGTTTCCAAAAAGCGCAAGATGGACACGCTCGTCAACAACTTCCCTGCCCTCGTCGCGTTTGCCCGGATCGTCTCGGCCGGCAGCCTGTCGGCCGCCGCGCGCGAGCTGGACGTGCCCGTGTCCGTCGTCAGCAAGCGCTTGTCCCTGCTGGAAGCGAGCCTGGGCACGCGCCTGCTGCAGCGCACGACGCGGCGCCAGACGCTGACGGACGAAGGCCGGCTGTTCCACGCGCGCGTGCTGCGCATCCTGGACGAAGTGGAGCAGGCCGAAGCCCTGCTCGCGCAGCGCCGCGACGGCGTGCACGGGCTGTTGCGCATCACGGCGCCGGGCGAATTCGGGCGGCGCTGGCTGGCGCCCATCGCGGCCGCGTTCCAGGAGCTGCATCCGCAGGTGACGATCCAGCTGGAGCTCCTGGATGCCGTCGTCGACCTGCTGGACAGTGGCATCGACCTCGGCATCCGCTACGGCGCGCTGGCCGATTCTTCGCTCGTCGCGCGCGCACTGGCGCCGAACTACCGCGTGCTGTGCGCGTCGCCGGCCTACCTTCAGCGCCACGGCGAACCGCGCACGCCCGCCGAACTGGCGGGCCACCGCTGCATCGTGATCGGAGATCAACGCCGCACGGACTGGAAATTCGACGGCGACGAGACGGCGCCCGTGCGCGTGGACGCCGCCTTCCTCACGAACGATGGCGGTGCCGCGCAGCAGCTGGCGCTGGCCGGCAGCGGCATCGCGCTGAAATCGATCTGGGACGTGGGCGACGACCTCGAGGCGGGGCGGCTGCGGCGCGTGCTGCCGAATCACGCGATGGCGGCGGCGCCGCTGCATGCGGTATACCCGCACCAGAGGAACCTGGCGCCGCGGGTGCGGCTGTTCGTGGGCTATTTGAAGGAGAGGTTGCAGGCGGCGTGGCGGTGGTGAAGCGGTGCGACGCCGGCATGCTGCCGGTGCATCCAATCATGCCTATCTTTGCATGTTTAATCTTATTTATACGTATTATTGCGCGCATCTTGATGGGCGTGATATCGTAAACGTGCAAATAGATGCATAAATAAGGAGGGTGACATGCAGCTACCGGACGTGGGTTTTCTTCACAGCCTTGCCGACATTGCCGATGCCGAGACACTGCCCCGCTATCGCAGCGCACTGGTCATCGAGAACAAGCCGAAAGAAGGCTGGACCTTCGATCCGGTGACCGTGGCCGACCGCCAGGCCGAGATAGCGATGCGCAACGCGATCCAGGCCCGCTATCCCGACCATGCGATCCTGGGCGAGGAATTCGGTGTCAGCGGCACGGGGCCATACCGATGGGTACTCGATCCCGTCGACGGAACCCGGCCGTTCATCTGCGGCTTGCCGGTATGGGCAACCTTGATTGGCCTGACTGTCCACGGACGGGCCGAGGCGGGACTGATGAGCCAGGCGTTTACGGGCGAACGCTTCTGGGCCGCCGGCGACGGCGCCTGGGAGGAGCGCGCAGGCCGGCGGCGCCGGCTTGCCACACGCGACGTCGGCAGCCTGTCCCAGGCGATCCTGCACACGACGTCCCCCCAGCATGGCCGGGACCACGCGACAGGCTTCGACCGGCTGGCACAGGCCGTGCGAATGACACGCTACGGCGGGGAATCGTATGCCGTCGCCATGCTGGCGGCGGGCCATATCGACCTGTGTTTCGAGCCCGCGCTGCAGCCGTACGATATCGTCGCGCTCATCCCGATCATCGAACAGGCCGGCGGCGTGGTGACACGGCTGGACGGTTCTCGCGCCGAACAAGGCGGTGCGGTCCTGATGTCGGCCACGCCCCGACTGCACGAAGAGGCGTTGCGTCTGCTGAACGGCGCAGGATGACGATGACAAGGCCGTCACGCGCCGGATGCTGCGCCTGGTCAGCTGACCCCGGCCTCCAGCAACGTCACCGTCCGCGCCTCCGTATCCAGCCTGCCCCGGATCCCGACCGGCATCGTGAACTGGTTGCGGATATGCCCGAACGAATACCCCGTCACCGCCGGCATGCGCAGCGGCTGCAGGTGCACGTCGAACGTCTCGTCCAGCGTGAGCGACGGTCCGTCGCCCTGCGGTCCGCAGTTCTCGCAGATGCCGATCATGACGCCGGCCGCTTTATCAAAACCGACGGCGAGATCGAGCTGCGTCATCCAGCGGTCGATGCGGTACGGTTCCTCGTTCACCTCTTCGAGGAACAGCAGGCCGCCCGTGAAATCCGCCGCGTACGGCGTGCCGGCCAGCGCGCTCACCAGCGACAGGTTGCCGCCGATGAGCGGGCCCTCGGCGACGCCTTCATGCACCGTCCGCGTCGCGTACCACGGTTCGTCGAGCGCGCGACGGTCGTTCTCCGCCGACATCGGAATCGTGTACGACGCCCGCGGGTCCATCAGCACGGCCAGCAGGTGCTCCGTCGAATACTCCGACGGCGTGCTCGATGCGACCGGGCCGTGGAAGGTCACGAGGCCCGCGTGGCGGTGGATGGCCAGGTGCAGCGCCGTGATGTCGGAATAGCCCAGCAGGACCTTCGGATGCGTGCGGATCAGGCGGTAGTCCAGGTGCCGCAGCAGCGAGATGCAGCCGGAGCCGCCGCGGATCGCCCAGATGGCCTTGACGTCGGGATCGCGGAACATCGCGTGCAGGTCGGCGATGCGCGCCGCGACGGTGCCGCCGTAATTGCCCCACACGTCGCGCAGGTACGTGCCCAGCTTGACGCGGAAGCCCAGCGCTTCGATGTGCTGCACGGCCTTCTCGATGGAAGGATCGCTCGTGTAGCCGCCCGGTGCGACGAGGCCGACGACGTCGCCGCGGCGCAGGCGCGGTGGTTTGATCAGTGGAGTCATTTTTCTCGATGCGGACCGCACAGGCGCGAACGGAAGCAGCAGCGCCGCCGCCATCATCGCGTTGAATCTGCGCCTGCCGTTCATGGGATGCGGTTCAAGTAGAACGGCCCGCGCCGCGGAAGCTTGTGGCTTCCATGGACGCGGGCCGCAGGTATGCCAAGGATACAGGCAATACCGGTTAGAAGAAGCGGTACTTGACGTCGAAGCTCAGCGAGCGGCCGCGCGGGTCGGCCACGCGCGGATCCCAGCCGGCGCCCACGACTTCGTCGACGTTGTGCGCCGTGAACGGCGGGTCGCGGTCGAACAGGTTCTGGATGCCGACGGTGATCGTCGTGTTTTTCAGGCCCGTGTACGTCGTCGACAGGCCCCACGTCGTGTAGCTGGCCACGCGCGGATTGAAGCCGGCCGGCGGCGTGCCCTTGCCGCCGTTCGGCAGCTGGTCCTTGTAGCCGTCGCGGTACAGGTTACTGAGCAGGACGCTCCACGGGCCCTTGGCCACGCTGAACGTGGCGTTGTGCTTCCAGCGCAGGTAGATGTCGCGCGTGTAGAAGTTGCCGACGTATTCGACGTACGGCTGGCCTTCGAACTCGGCGAACTGGTAGCTCTGCGTCCAGGTGCCGTCGAGGGTCGCGTTCCAGCGCCAGCCGTCCGGCAGGTTGCCGCGGCCGCGCAGGCCCACGTCGGCGCCGCGCGTCTTGAGGCCCGCCGCATTGATCCAGCCCGCGTCGACGTAGTCGATGGTGCCGTCCGCATTGCGGTGGATGTACTCGCCCAGCGACGCCGCGTTGGCCAGCACGACCTGCGGGGTGCGGTTCAGGATACGGTCCTTGACGTTGATCGCCCAGTAGTCGACCGACATCGAGAAGTTCGCGTTCGGCTCGACGATGAAGCCCAGCGTGCCCTGCTTCGACGTCTCCGGACGGAGGCTCGGATTGCCGCCGCTGAAGTAGTTCAGGCGCTCGATCGCACAGAAACGCGGGTCGCCCGGGTGGGACGCGCAGCCGACCGGGTCGGACACGCCATTCGGCAGTTCCTGGTCCAGCCGGCCCGAATACAGCTGGGCGAAGCTCGGCGCCAGGAAGCCCTTGTTCGCCGAGCCGCGCAGCATCAGCCAGCTCGTGGGACGGTAGCTGAATGCGATCTTCGGATTCGTCGTCGCGCCGATCAGGCTGTAGTCGTCGCGGCGCAACGCCAGCTGCAGTTCCAGGTTCTTCATGACCGGGACCACGAGCTCGGTGTAGATCGCCTTGACGTTGCGGTTGACCGTGTCCTGGTTCGCGTTACCCGGCGCCAGCAGGATCTTCGTCGCGTCGACGTCCTGCGCGAAGCCGTAGCCTTCGCGGCGCAGGTCGGTGCCGATCGCGCCCTGCAGCGGGCCGGCCGGCAGTTGCCAGATCTCGCCCGAGATCGAGGCATTGAACTGCGTGAGCGTCGTCTTGCCGTGCTGGAGGCGGCCATAGAACTTGGTCCCTTCCAGCGCCTGCATCGCGGCCGCACTCTGGCCCTGCGACGGCGCGGCGAACGGGTTCACGACGCCGCTGCCCAGCACCTGGTACAGCGCGCTGGTGTACGCATAGCCGTCGACGAGGTCCGTCTTGGTGTGGCTCTCGCTGTGCGACAGGTCGATCTTGTAGTCCCACTTGCCGGCGAGGAGGCCTTCGGCGCCCGTCATCAGGCGCACGGTGTCGGTCGTGTAGTTCTGCGTGCGGTTACCCAGCGGCCACGCGCGCCATTTGTAGATAATCGGCTTGGTCTTGTCGAAAGAAGCGATGTACGGCGACAGGTCCTGGTAGTACGGGCCGCCCACCGGATACGCATTGCCGTTCGCGAGCGACGTGGAGATCTGCGCCGGCGTCAGGATCGCCAGCGAATTCGTGTGCGCGCCCACGGCTTCGGCGAACACGCGGTGGTCCGGCGTGATCTGGAACGTGGCGCGGGCGACGCCGTTCGTGCGCTCCGTCGGCAGCTGCATCACGTAGTCGCCGCCGTAGTCGTAAGCGCAGGAATAGGTCGAGCGCAGCGGCGACGTCACGTCCTTCCACAGCGCCGTCGCATACTGGTTCATGCCCGGCACGCTGTCGCACTTGCCCTGCAGGGATAGCAGACCCGCCTGCAGGTATTTGTTCGGATCGCCCGGCATCTGGAAGTTCGAGCCCAGCGCGGTGCCGGCGCCCGTCAGCTGGTTGGCGACCGGGGTGCCGGTGGTGTCCGGCGACAGGCCGCGCGCCGGCTGGTAGCCGTTGGCGAACGAACGCTGGTGCGAATCGAGTTCGTTGTTCCTGTCGTAGCCGATCGCCGCCATGATGTTGAAGCGGTCGGTGTCCAGGTTGCCGTGGCCGGCCACGACCTGCAGCCGGCGGGTGGCGCCGCCGCCGTGTTCCGTCCAGTTGCCGGTGGCATTCGCCTGCACGCCTTCGAAATTCGTCTTGAGGATGAAGTTGATGACGCCGCCCACGGCATCCGTGCCGTAGATCGCGGACGCGCCATCCTTCAGCACTTCGATGCGCGCGACGGCTGCCAGCGGGATCGTGTTCAGGTCGACCGCCTTGCCGGACAGGCCGTAGCCGGAGATGCGGCGGCCGTTGATCAGCACGAGGGTGCCGGTCGGGCCCAGGCCGCGCAGCGACGCGAACGAGCCGCCGCCGCTGACGCGGTCGGCATCCGCGCCGAACACGTTATTACCTGAAGTCATATTGTCCGCGCCCGTGCCATTGGCCGAAATCAGGCGCATCAGCTGTTCCGCGTTCGTGACGCCCTGCTTGTCCAACTGGTCCATCGTGATCGTCTGCACCGGCAGCGCGCCTTCGGTGGCGATGCGCTTGATGCTGGAACCCGTGATCTCGACGCGTGCGATCGGCTTGTCCGTTTGCGCTTGCTGTGCGACCGCCGGGACGGCGGTACCGATCACGGCGATCATGGCCGCTAGCTTCTTTAACTTCACGTGGCTCTCCTTGGTGCACGATGACGTTGGCATAATGATCAAAGGTAAGCGCACTGGCGCGCGCCCATCCAATGAAAATTCCGGCGCTGACTATAACTGCAGGGAATATTTCACATAGTCAATCTAGCAAAAACTATCACTTCCCTCTTGCAGCGCGTGTCCTTTCGGCAACATCGACATCCAGATAACGCCATTGCGTGAATTCGACGGGGTGGCGTTTGTAGTTTTTCAGCCACGGTTGCCGGATATCCGCCGAGAGCACGTGCGTCAGGGGCACCCACGGGTTGTAGGCGTGGATCAGCTGGTTCATCTCGAAGTACAGCTTCTGGCGCTCGGGGCCGTCCTTGAGCGCGTGCGCCTGCTCGTAGCGTTCGTTGTAGGCCGGCAGGTTGAAGCGGGCGTAATTGGCGCGGCCCGCGTTCGGGCCGTACAGCAGCTGATAAAAATTGTCGCCGTCGGGGAAGTCGGCGATCCAGTTACTCTCGAACATCTGCACCTTGCCGAGGCGCGACGCCTTGATGATTTCCGTCTTCTTGTCCGACTTGAACACGACACGCAGGCCGACCGCGTTCAGGCATTTGCGCCACAGTTCGTCGCGCAGGCGGCCGCCGACCGTCGCTTCGCTGCTCATCTGCAGGGTCAGCGGCTCGGTGCCGCCGCCTTTCGGCTTCGGCTGGCGCCGAAATCCGTCGGGATCGCGTTTGTCGTAGCCGAACTTGTCCAGCAAGGCGTTCGCCATCGCGGGATCGTATGGGACAGGGCTGCGGTAATTCGGGTCGTAGCCCAGCACGCCCGGCGGCAGCGGCGACTCGGCCTTGATCGCGAATCCCTGTTTCAGCAGAGCGATGTCTTCGGCGCTGTTGTAGCTGAGCGAGATCGCGCGGCGCAGCGCCACCCTCTCCTTCGAATAGCCGCCGAGCACCGGATCCTCCATGTTCATCCACATGTAATAGGTCTGCAGCACCGGAAAGCGGTACAGCTGCATGCCGCGCGCGGCCAGCTCGGGCTTCAGCTTGCCGTTCTTGATGACCATGTCCGTCATCGATTCCGGCACCTGCTCCAGGTAGTCGTATTCGCCGTTCAGGAAGCCCAGCATGCGGCCCTGGAATTCTTCCGCGATCTTGATGTCGACCTTGTCCACGCGCGGCAGCTTCTGCCCTTCGAGGGCGCGCGCGATGGCACGGTCGGTGGGATCGGCCGCCGGGTCCGTCGCCACGCTGGAGTGAAACACGGACGTCGACGTGGGATTCGCGACGAGGACGATGCGGTCGCTGCGCTTCCAGTCCCCCAGCATGAACGGCCCGGTCCCGACGGGATGGTTGCCGGCCTGGCCCGGATACGCCTCGATCACTTCGCGCGCGACGACGCCCGTCGCCGGCGTGGCCAGGTAAAACAGGAAGTTATTGTCCGGCTCGGAAAGGCGGATGCGCAGCGTGTACCGGTCGACGGCCTGCAGGCCGGGGATGCTCGTCGCGTAGCTGAAATGATCCTTCCACGCCGTGTCGCCCAGCAGTTTTCCCTCGAACATGAACGACCACGGCGATTTCAGGGTCGGGTCGTACAGGCGCTGGATGCTGTAGACGTAGTCGGCCGCGGTCACCTCGCGCGGCGGCCCTTTGAAGGCCGGGTCCGGCGTGAAACGCATGCCGGGGCGGATGTGGAACGTGTACGTGAGGCCGTCGGCCGAGATCTCAGGCAGGTCCTTGGCGCCATTGCCCTGCAGTTTGACCGGGCGCGCGAGGTAGTCGTAGCGCAGCAGCGGATCGAACAGGTTTTCCAGCAGGGACAACGTGGCGATGTCGGACGCGACGGCCGGGTCCATGCCCGTCTCGCTCGTCGACAGGAACATGTGCAGGACTTTCGGTTCCGTGCCTTGCGCGGCGGCCAATGGAGCGAGAGCGGTGAACAGCAGGGAAGCGAGGAAGGAGCGGCGAGTCGGCATGGCGGGGTCCTGGAAGCGTTGCGTATCATAGGCTCAGGCTTTGGGCCCAGGCAATACGGGACTACGATGACAGAACGCTAAGCTTCCCAGCGGCGCATAACTTTTTACATATCCCCAGCCCATTCTTTCATCAGTGCAGCTTGCTCAGCGCCTATACTCTCCGCTGCACAATCGAGCTCAGGCGGCATGAGCCGCCGAAACTACGACACCCATGGCTTTAAATTACATCTGGATCGGCTTCTTCCTCGTCGGCTTCGTCGCGGCTTTGGCCCAATGGATCTTTCTCGGGGATACCGAGATCTTCAAGCGCATCATCGACGGCACGTTCGACGCGGCCAAGATGGGCGTGATGGACATCGCCCTGCCGCTGGCCGGCGTGATGACCCTGTGGCTGGGCATCATGAACATCGGCGAAAAGGCCGGCGCCGTCGGCTGGCTGGCGAAAGTGATTTCGCCCTTCTTTTCGCGCATTTTCCCGGAAGTGCCGAAGGACCACCCGGCCACGGGCCACATGGTGATGAATTTTTCCGCCAACCTGCTGGGCCTGGACAATGCCGCGACGCCCTTCGGCCTGAAGGCGATGGAAAGCCTGCAGACGCTGAACCCGAACAAGGACACGGCCAGCAATGCGCAGATCATGTTCCTCGTGCTGCACACGTCCGGCCTCACCCTGATCCCGCTCGCGATCATGGCGCAGCGCGCGATCCTCGGCGCGAAAGACCCGTCCGACATCTTCATCCCCTGCATGATCGCGACCTACGTCGCCACGGTCGCCGGCATCATCGCCGTATCGATCCGCCAGCGCATCAACCTGCTGAACGGCGTCGTGCTGGGATGGCTGGGCGGCATGACGGCCGCCATCGCCACGCTGATCTGGTACTTCACGCAATACCTCACGAAGCCGGAAATCGAAACCGTCTCCAAGGTCGCGAGCAATTTGATCCTGTTTTCCATCATCGTCGTGTTCATCGTCGGCGCGATGGTCAAGCGCGTGAACGTGTACGAGGCGTTCATCGAAGGGGCCAAGGGCGGCATCCAGACGTCACTCACGATCATCCCCTACCTCGTCGGCATGCTCGTCGCGATCTCCGTGATCCGCAATGCCGGCGTGCTCGGCTTCGTCGTGCAGGGCCTGGAATGGCTCATCCGCATGGCCGGCCTCGACACGGCGTTCACGCCCGCCCTGCCCACGGCGCTGATGAAGCCGCTGTCCGGCAGCGGGTCGCGTGCGCTGATGATCGACGCCATGAAGACCTATGGCGTCGATTCGTTCGTCGGCCGCCTCGCGTGCATCTTCCAGGGCTCGGCGGACACCACGTTCTACATCGTCGCGCTGTACTTCGGCTCCGTCGGCGTGCGCAAGACGCGCTATGCGATTTCCTGCGGGCTGATCGCCGACCTGGCCGGCATCATCGCGGCCATCTCGGTGGCCTACGTGTTCTTCGGATAATGGCTATGACAAGGACAGGCATGCTTCGTCGTCACGCATTGACTCTTCTCTCCGCTGCGCTGCTGGGCAGCGCCAATCCTGCTTCCGCCCAGCTGCAAGCCGCGCCGCCCGCATCGATGACGGCCCCGCTGCCGGTCACCGTCACGGACGCCCTGCGCGCGGCGGCGATTCCCGAGGATGCCGTGAGCGTGCTCGTCCTGCGCGGCGACAAGACCGTGCTGTCGCACCTGGCCGACCATCCGCTGCACCCGGCGTCGACGATGAAACTCGTCACGACCCTGATCGCCCTCGAGCAGTTGGGCCCCGTGTTCCGCGGCCGCACCGAGATGCGCACGACGGGCGAGGTCAAGGGCGACGTGCTGCACGGCGACCTCGTGCTGCGCGGCGGCGCCGACGTCGACCTGTCCACCGAGTCGCTGACGACCATGCTGCGCGCCCTGCGCTACCAGGGCATCCGCACGATCGCCGGCAACCTGGTCGTCGACCGTACGCTGTTCAATCCGGCCCGCGCGGACCTCGGCGCACCGCAGTTCGACGAGTCGCCGGAGGCCTACTACAACGCCATCCCGGACGCGCTGTTCGTCAACCGCAACATGCTGCAACTGGACATCCGCTCGACGCCGCGTCCGGACGGAAAACCGGCCACGCGCGTGCGCGTCGCGATGCAGCCCGAACTCGACGGCGTCACCGTCGACACGGACATGAAACTCATCGATGCCGACTGCGCCACCTGGGAAAACGGGTGGAAGATCCCGGAAGCCGTGCCGCGTCCGGGTGGCGGCATCAAGGTCGTGCTGCACGGGACCTTCCCGAAAAACTGCGTGGCCAGCGAGTCGATCAACGTGATCGACCGCCAGGAATACGTCGCCCGCCTCGTGCGCCGCCTGTGGAAGACGCTGGGCGGCACCCTCACGGGCGCGGCCGTCGAAGGCGCCACGCCGCCGGGCGCGCGCCTGCTGGCCGAGCACGTGTCGCGGCCGCTGCCGGAAGTCGTCCGCGACATCAACAAGCCGTCCGACAACACGCTCGCGCGCCTGCTCTTCCTGAGCCTGGGCGCGCTCGAGCCCGACCCGGTGCTGGGCAGCCACCCGCAGCCGGCCACATCGGCCACGGCGGGCACGGCCCCCACGACGCTCGCGCGCAGCGAGGCGGTCGTGCGCGCGTGGATGCGCACGCACGGCATCGACGACACGGGCTTCGTCGTGGAAAACGGCTCGGGCCTGTCGCGCATCGAGAGCATCACGCCCATCCAGATGGCGGGCCTGCTGCAAGCGGCCCAGCGCAGCAACTGGGCGCCGGAATTCCAGGCCAGCATGCCGATCGCGGCCGTGGACGGCACGATGCGCCGCCGCCTGCACGACAGCCCCGCCGCCAGCCGCGCGCGCCTGAAGACGGGCACGCTGTCCAACGCCGTCGCGCTGGCCGGCTACGTGCCGGATGCGGACGGCAGACAGTGCGTGCTCGTCGCCTTCGTCAACAGCGACCGGGTCAACAACGGGCGTGGCCGGGCCGTGCTCGATGCGCTCGTCGACTGGGTCGCGCGGCTGGATGGGACGCCGTCGGCTGTGCCGGCCGTCACGAACGCCGCAAACGGCACCGCCACGCCGTAATCACCGTCACGGCTTGCTCGCCTCACCCGGCGCCGCCTGCGTCGAGGCGAGCGGCGCATCGCCGCCCTCCAGCCACGGCGTGCCCGGCAGGTTCGGCTTCGCTTCCACCAGCGACACCTGCGCCTTCGTCTTCGCGCGGATCGAGCGCACGATGTCCAGCATCGTGGTCTCGGTGAATTTTTCCGGTGTGCCGAGCATCATGCCGCCCACCCGGCGCGGCCAGGACAGCCAGCCGCCTTCGGGCTTCGTGAAGACGGCGTACATGTCGAGGTGGTAGCCGTTCTTGTACGGGAACAGGCAGGCGACCATGTTCATGTTGTCGCCGCCGCGCACTTTCGGGGCAGCCTTGGCGGTCCACGCGGCGCCTTCGCAGCTCGGACTCTTGTCGACGGCGGTACCCGGTGCGGCACTCGTGGGGTCGGCCATCTTGAAGTGGCCCGGTAGATCGGTGGCCTCGGCGGCCGGCGTCGCGATGGAGGCTTCCTTCACGTTGCGGTTGAGGCCTTCCGTGGCGGCACTGGCCACGGCCTCGCGCGCGGCATCGGTCTTGATGTCGAATACGCGGTAGTACTCGACCGTCGTGTCGCGCGCGGCGAACCGGCTGCCGGCGTCGGTGCCGCAGCCGGCCAATGCGGTCATTATCAGCAGGATAAAACCGGACAACAGCGAGCTCTTCATCTCTTTCTCCTTCGCGTGGGCGTGGGTCAGTGGACCGATTGTCCCGGCGGAGAAATGCAGGAGAATGAGCTTGCTCAAGCGTGCACGGGTGCTGTCAGCGTGGCGCGACAGGACCGTGCGACCGGCTCAGAGCACGCGGCGGAACGTCTGGCGCACGAGGTTGCGGTCGCCGCAATCGAAGTGCCACCACTCCGTGTTGATGCCGACAAAGCCCGCCTGGAACATGGCGTCGCGCAGCAATTGACGGTTGGCGATTTGCGCGACCGTGATGTCACCGCTGGCCAGGAAGCGGGCTTCCAGTGCCGGATGCGACAGTTCCGTCATGTCGTCGAAGCCAGTGCCCATGTCGAGCTCGCGGCCGTCCTCGTCGAGGATCGTGATGTCCAATGCCATCCCGAACGAGTGGATCGAGCCGCGCTGCGGATTCGCGAGATACATCTGCAGGTCGGTGCCCGCCAGCGCATCCCACAGTTGCTGCTGGACGCGCTGCGGACGCAGGGCGTCCAGCACGAGCGGCGTGCAGCCGGGACGGCGCGCCTTCAGCCATGCGACGACGCTTTCCAGCGCAGCCGCCGCATCGCGGTGCAGCCAGGCGCAATCGTAGGGCGAGTACAAATCGCGGCCGACGAAATTGTTCGGGGTCGCGTAGCGCAGGTCGACGGCGATGCCTTCGATGGTGGAAAGGTGGCGGAATTCGGGGTGGCCGGCGATGTCCTCGCTGGCGATGGTATTCATGAACATCACGTGTCCAACAGGTTGCGCGCCGTGGCGCCGATGCACATGGCCAGTTCGCGGGCGCCGTGCGACAGCGGCGCGTGGCTGGCCGTCAGCAGGTACAGCTGGACGGGGATCGTCGGCGCCCACGGGCGGCACTGCACCTTGCCCGGCGCGGCGGACGCGGCCGTGAACGGATCGAGCACGGCCGTGCCCGCCCCCGCCTCGACGAGCGAGCGCGCGATCTGGTACGTCTGCACGACGGTGTGGAAGACCGGATGCACGTCCTGCGCCTCGCACGCGGCCACGACCATCTCGCCGAGCGGGTCACGGTCGGCCAGGCCGATCAACTCGCCGCTGAGGCCGGACGGCGTGATCGGTTGCGCGCACTCCGCGTCCGTCCACGTGCCCGCCGGCGCCATCACCATCAGCGCGCCCTGCGCGATCGGTTCCGCTTCGATGCCGGGGTGGCGCGGGTCCTGCAGCGACAGGGCCAGGTCGGCCTCGCCGAGGCGCAGCGCGTTCACGATCTCGCTCGTGTGGAACGTCGCGAGCTCGCAGCGGGTCTGCGCGAAATCGCGGCGCCACACGGTCAGCGCGGCGGGCAGCACGGAGACGGCGATCGTCGGCGTCGACACGAGCCGCACGGTTTCTTCGGCGCGGTTTTTCAGGCTCGCGGCCAGGCGGCGGATGCCCTGCAGGTCGCGGTTCAGTTTTTCCGTCTCGGCGAACAGGCGGTGCGCCTCCGGCTTCGGAATCAGCTTGCCGCGCACGCGCTCGAACAGCGGCATGCCCAGCTGCAGTTCGGCGTGCTGCAGGACTTTCGTCACGGCCGGCTGCGAGATGTGCAGGACCTGCGCGGCGCCGCTGATGGTGCCGACCTGCATGATGGCGTGGAAGACTTCGATATGGCGCAGGCGCATCGTTCAATTCCCGGTCACTGCTGCACGGGCACCGGCGGCGTCGGAGGCATAGTCTCCGGCGTGGGCGGAGCAGGCGGCACCGGCGGCTGCGGCGGTACAGGTGGCTGCGGCGGCACGGGTGGCGCAGGCGGCACCGGCGTCTCGCCCGGAATGATGACAGGCGCCGTGATCACCGGCGCCGGCAGCGGCTGCGGCAGCGGGCCGGTCGGATTCGTCAGCGCTTCCAGCAGCGCGGCCGTCTCGACGTCCGGGTTGCCATCGATATTGGCCGGCCGGTATTTCATCTGGAACGCCGACAGCACGGTGCGCGTCTGCTCGTCGAGCACGCCCGACTGGACGAGGCCATAGCCCCACGTCGCCAGCTTCTTCTGGTACCAGGCGATGTCCGGCAGCTGGACCTGGAAAATCGGCACGAGCATGGCCACGCGGTTCGCATCCGGCCACGCGACGAGGCCCGCGGCGGCCAGCTGGCGCCACGGGAACATCGGGCCCGGGTCCTGCTTGCGCAGCGGGGCGATGTCGGAGTGGCCCAGCACGTTTTCCGGCGCGATGTGGTGGCGCGTGACGATGTCGCGCACGAGCGGGATCAGCGCGTCGATCTGCGATTGCGGGAACGGCGTGTAGACACGGCCACCCGGCGTATCTTTCCAGCCCGGGTTGACGATCTCGATGCCGATCGAGCTGTTGTTCAGCTGCGTGAAATTCTTCCAGCTCGAATTGCCCGCATGCCAGGCCGCGTTCTTTTCATCGACGAGGTTGTAGATGACGGGGACGGGATCGTCCGTGACGAGGTAGTGCGCGCTGACTTCCTGCTGGGTCAGGATCTTGATCGAATCCGCGCGATTGCTGACGGTGTAGTGCAGCACGAGGAAGCGCGCGCGGCTGCTCTGGCCACGGGCCGTGTACGTGTGGTCGTATTGCGGTCCGGATGGAGGCGGCGTGGCGCAGCCGGCCAGCAGGGCGAGGAGCAGGGTCGCGACGAGTGTCTTCATGTCGATGTCATGGGGTTGAGTAGATCGACAGCGAGCGCCATGCGCGCCGCCGCGTGATGGGCCTGGCCCGGTGTCTGGGTCAACGCGATGCCGGGCAGGCTTGCCCGCATCGTGTCGACGATGAGCGGCTGCAGCTCCGCGGCCCGCCCGGACACGGCCACAGGACGCGGTCCGAAGCGCCCCGTCAGCGCCAGCGCGAGGCGCGCGAGTTCGCGGCCGGCCGCGCGCAGGATGTCGGCTGCGATGGGATCTTTATCGGCCGTCGCGGCCACGGCGAGCGCCAGCTTGCCGACGGCGCCCCGTTCCTGGCCATAGATGAACTGGCGGGAATATGCCCAGTCGGCGCCGCCGACGTAGTCGAACACGGCCTGCGCCATCGGCGATTGTTCCCAGCTGCCGGGCCGCTCGTCTTCCAGGCGCCAGATGTGGCGCAGCGCTTCCCGCGCGATCCAGAAGCCGCCGCCGCCATCGTCCAGCACGACGCCGCGGCCGCCCGCGCGGTGGAACTGGCCGTGCGCATCGACGAAGGCGCCGATGGAGCCCGTACCCGCGTAGACGAGATAGCCTTCGCCCGGCGCGAAGCTGGCGCGGTAGGCGATTTCCATGTCGCTGCAGAAGTGGATGACTTGCGGGTCGAGATGCAGTTCTTCCGCGAGCCAGCGCTGCAGCAGTTCGCTGTCGCCGCCGAAGCCCGTCAGGCCGGCTTCGACCTTGCCCGGCATGCCGTGCACGAGGGCCTGCGCCGCCAGTTGCGCGAAGGTGGCGCGGACCGTGTCGCGTCCTTGCGGCGTACCCATCTGCAGGGCGGACAGGCCGGCGACGCGGCCCTCGGCCACGATGGCGCCGCCGGGCGCGGCGAGGGCCCAGCGTGTCTCGGTGCCGCCGGCGTCGATGCCGAGTCCCAGGCTGCCAGCCGGACTCGGCGGTATAGGTTCGGGTTGCGAATCGATCATGATCATCCGCCAGTGTACGCCGTCAGGCGCTCATCGGGCGAATGAATGGTGGCGTGCAATGCATGACCCAAGGTTATGCCTTGCGCCACGCTTCGATCCTCGGGCTTTCGTTGCCCAGGCGGTCGACGGCGCTGACGACGATGGCATCCGCCGCGCCCAGCTTCGCATCGTCGGGCACGGCCCAGTCCACGCGCGACGCGGGCGCCACCGCGAAGCGCCACTGGTTACCGAAGCGCGACCAGATCGCGTACATCGCATTGGCCTTGCCGGCCACGAGTTTCAAATACACGGACGGGCCCTTGCGCACGGCCGCGACGGATGGCGCGCCCGGTGCTTCGTTGCCGAGCCACGGCGTCGCGGGCACGAGCGCGGGGCCCGGATAGGACACGGTGCGCAGCTGGTCGCTGATCCCTTTACGGTTTTCCATCAGCGGCGCCATGCTGAAGTGCACGTGGCCGCCCGCGTTCGGACGCGCCCGCGTGTGGTCGATCTGGTCGAGGATTTCCTGCGGCGGATAATCCTTCGTCGGCGCGCCGATGCGGCTCGTGAACAGGCCCGGCCACACGTGGCGGCCCTTCGCGTTCTGCGTCAGCCAGTAATCCAGCAGCACGTCATACGCCTGGCCCGGCTGGCGGATGCCCCAATACAACTGCGGCGAGAAATAATCGAGCCAGCCATTTTGCAGCCACGTCTCCGCGTCCGCATACAGCTTGTCGTACTGCGAAAAGCCGACGATGCCGCGCGGGCGGCGGTCCGGCCGGCCCAGGCCGAACGGGCTGATGCCGAAGCGCACCCAGCTCTTTTCGCGGTGGATGCCTTCGTACATGGCCTCGATCAGGCGGTTGACGTTCTGGCGCCGCCACGACGCGCGGTCGAGCCGTCCGCCGCCGGCCACGTAGCGCTGCCACGCGGGTTCATCCGGAAAATCCAGCTCGGCCTTCGCGGTGCGGCCTTCCAGCGCGGCGCCTTCCGCGCCGGTGGCCGTCGGGGCCTCGATCGGGTACGGATAAAAATAATCGTCGATGTGGACGCCGTCGATGTCGTAGCGACGCACGACGTCCAGCACGACATCGAGGGTCTGCTTGACGGCGGCCTCCTCGCCCGGATCCATCCACTGGTATTTACCGTAAGTCTTGACGGCCGCCGGATTCGTGCGCGTGATGTGGTTCGGCGCGGCCGGCGAGCGGGCGCCGTTGTGGCGGGCGCGGTACGGGTTGAACCATGCATGCAGCTCGAGTCCGCGCGCGTGCGCCTGCGTGACCCAGAATTTCAGCGGGTCGTACCACGGCTGCGGCGCCTGGCCCTGCAGGCCCGTCAGGTATTCCGACCACGGCTCCAGCTTCGACGGATAGATGGCGTCCGCGGACGGGCGCACCTGCAGCACGATGGCATTCAGGTTCAGCGCCTTGGCGCGGTCGAGGATGGCGATGGCTTCGGCCTGCTGCTTGTCGGCGGAAAGGTTCGGCTTGCTGGGCCAGTCGATGTTGGCGACGGTCGATACCCACGCGGCACGGAATTCGCGGGGCGCGGGCGGCGGCTGGTCGCCGGCGGGCACGTTGCCCGCCAGCGGGGGCGTCGAACTGCAGCCCGACATGAGGCCTCCCATCGCCAGCGCACCGGCGACTCCCGCGAACGCGAATGCGCGTCGTTTTTGATCAGGTTGCAACACCAACTCCTAGACTTTGACGAACCACCGTTTGCGCCACATGCCCCACGCGACGAGGAACATGCACGCATCGAACAACACGGCATGCAGCAGCGACGTATTGACGGCGCCGATAGTCAACGCGGCGATCGGCGCGTACAACACCTGCCCCAGCGTGTGCTGGCTGCCGTCCGGCTGCGCGAATTTTACATAGCCCAGCATTTTCGCGACAAATCCGGAAAACGCAAAGATGAACAGTGCGTTCATGCCGTAGATGACGAACGGACGCGTCCAGCGCGCCGCCAGCGTACGTACACGCGCGGACGGGCTGACGTCCAGCGGCCAGTAGAACGCGGCAAATGCCAGGCAGGCCAGGCCGGTCATCAGGAAGCAGTACGACGGTGTCCACAGGCTCTTGTTGATCGGCATGAGGATGATATCGAGAAACATCCCAATCGCGACGCACGCGATGCCGGCGACGATCAATCCCGCGACCTGGCGCGTGCGGTCCACGCTCGACGCCAGCCAGCGCCCGGCCAGCACGCCGAACAGCTGGCTGCACAGCGCGGGCAACGTGGACACGATGCCTTCCGGGTCCCACGTCTTCGATTGCACCCACAGATGATTGCCGAGCAAGGTGCGGTCGACCCACGCGCCGAAGTCCTTCCCCGGCTCCAGCACACCGGCGCCGATGCCCGGCACGGGCACGTACAACATCAGCACGCTGTACAGCGCCAGCACGCCCGCGATGACGGCAAGTTGCGCGCGCCAGCCGCAATACACGACGATGGGTGCGGCCAGCAGGGTACATAGCGCGATCCGCTGCAGCACGCCGGGGATGCGCACTTTCTCGATATTGAAATACGGCATGAAGTTCAGCAGGAAGCCGATCAGGAAGATCAGCATGGCGCGCTTGGCCAGCTTGGCGAGCAGCCGCGGCCTGTCCGCGCCGGCCGCGGCGAGACGTCCCAGCGACAAGGCCATCGCCACGCCGCCGATGAACAGGAAGAACGGGAAGATACAGTCGGTGAACGTCCAGCCGTTCCACCTGGCGTGTTCCAGCGGTCCGTACAGATGGCCCCAGTCGCCCGGATTATTCACCAGCACCATCGCGGCAATCGTGAAGCCGCGGAAGGCGTCGAGCGACACGAGGCGTGGATTGTTCACTTCTTGCCGAACTCCGGATCGATCTTGACGAGGGCCGCCATCGCGAACGCGGGGATCGTCGCGAGGCAGGTCCAGATGAAGAAGTGCTGGTAGCCGATCATTTCCTGCAGCTTGCCGCTCCACATGCCGGGCACCATCATGCCGAGTGCCATCAGGCCCGTGCAGATCGCGTAATGCGCCGTCTTGTACGGGCCTTCCGACACCATGATCATGTACATCAGCATGGCGGTGAAACCGAAGCCGTAGCCGAACTGCTCGATCGCGAGGAAGCCGCAGATGACGCCGAAGTTCTGCGGCTGCGCGGACGACAGGTACACGAACACGAGGTCGGGCAAATGCACGGCAAACACCATCAGCCACAGGCAGCGTTTCAGGCCCAGGCGCGAAATCAGATAACCGCCGAACAGGCCGCCGATCGTCAGCGCGATGATGCCGATGGTGCCGTACGCGGTACCGTATTGCTCGGTCGTGAGGCCCAGGCCGCCCGCGCTCACCGGATCTTTCAGGAAGGGCGCGACGAGTTTCAACAGCTGCGACTCGCCCAGGCGGAACGTCAGGATGAAACCGAGGATCAGCCAGATGTCGCGCTTGCGGAAGAAGCTGGCGAACGTGGCGAAGAAGCTGGCGAGCGGATTGGTGCCCTCGGCTGCCTTGTGATCGGTGTCCGGCCGGGGCAGCACGGCCTGGTGCCATGCGCAGAGCGCGAAGAACAGCCCGCACAGGACGAAGAACACGATGCTCCACGCCTGGTGCACGTCGCCCAGCGACGTCGAGAGATGGCCGGCCAGGATCACGAGCGGTCCCTGCGCGGCGAGTGTCGCCAGCCGGTAAAACGTCGAGCGCACGCCGACATAAGCGGCCTGCTGCTGCTGGCGCAGGCCCAGCATATAAAAGCCGTCGGCGGAAATGTCGTGCGTGGCGGACGCGAATGCCATCACCCACATGACGGCCAGGCTGATCATGAAGAACGACGGCAGGTGGAGCGTCCCGCCGACGGCCCCCAGCGCGGCGGCCAGCACCAGTTGCAGAGACACCGTCCAGCCGCGCTTGGTGCCGAACAGGTCCACCACGGGCGACCACAGCGGCTTGATCACCCAAGGGAGGTACAGCAGGCTCGTATAGAAAGCGATGTCGGTATTGGACAGCCCCATGTCCTTGTACATGATGACGGACAGGCTGTTGGCGACGATGTAGGGGATGGCCTGGCCGAAATACAACGAGGGCACCCACAGCCACGGGTTCTTGGATTGCGTAGTCTGCATGTTCTTTCGTCGTCGGCTGGCGGGCGTTGCTGGAGCCCGCGCCGCGTCAGCCGGCCAGGGCGGCGCGCACGCTGCCGCGCGCGCTCTCCAGCAGGGCACGCGCCTGCTCGACAGGGATGTTCTTGGACAAGGCCACGATCGCGACCTTGACATGGAAGTCGCACTGCGCCAGCACCGCGCGGGCCGCCTCTTCATCGGCCCCGGTCGCGAACGACGTCAGGCGGATGGCACGGCGGACCAGCTTGGCATTGGTCGCCTTCAAGTCTACCATCAGGTTGCCATAAACCTTGTTCAAACGCACCATCAAGGCGCTGGAGAAGGTATTCAGTGCGATCTTCTGCGACGTGCCCGCCTTCAGGCGCGTGCTGCCGGAGATGGCTTCCGGGCCCGTGTCCAGCGTGACGCCGATCTCGGCCTCGCCGGCGACGGGTGCCTCCGGATTGTTGGCAAAGCCGATCGTCAGCGCCCCGGCCGCGCGCGCGGCGCGCAGGGCGCCCAGCACGTACGGCGTGGCGCCCGATGCGGCGATGGCCAGCACGACGTCGTCCGGCCCCACGTTTGCGTTGCGGATGTCGGCCGCGCCCTGGTCCACGTCGTCCTCGGCACCTTCGACGGCGACGAACATCGCATCCGTCCCGCCGGCCAGCAGCGCGACGGCGCGCTCGTGCGGCCAGGAGAAGGTCGGATACAGCTCGACGCTGTCCAGCACGCCCAGGCGGCCCGACGTCCCGGCGCCCACGTACACGAGACGTCCGCCCCGCTCCATCCGGGGCAGCGCGGCGGTGACGGCCGCGGCGATGCGCGGGGCAGCGGCACGGACGGCGTCGACGGCCTTGTACTGGTCGTCGACGAGCACGTTGACCAGCTCGGCGGTGGGATATTGATCGAGGGACGCGTGTTGCGGGGCGGGGGTTTCGGTGTTCAGCATCGCGTTGTTGTTCGACTCGGATGTGCGGACATGACCAGTGTAATACCAATGCCGCCGTGGCTGTCATGAAAGGATCGGCCGTTGTCATTCCGAAAAGTTATGCCGGATTGACATCGCTGCATTTGCCCGGCGCGGGCTGAGTCCGTATTCTCGCCTGCATATCGGTGATATGGGGATGACGATGAACAGGGCGCGACGGAATATGCTGGGCATGGCGTTGCTGGGGGCAGCCGGACCGCTGCTCGCCGCGCCGCCCCGCCGGCTGGACAGGGAACTCGCCGCCATCGCCGCGGATCCGATGTGCGAGTTGGCGAGCTTGTCCGTGCTGGCGATCCACGCCGGGCAGGTCAGCTATTCGTATCAATTCGGTCGGCGCTTCATCGGGCACGACGGCTTGCCGGACAAGCCCGTCGGCCCCGAGACGCTGTTCCGCATCGCGTCGATTTCCAAAATGATGACGACGCTCGGGCTGATGCGCTTGCTCGAAGACGGCAAGGTGAGCCTGGACGCAGACGTCTCCGGCTACCTTGGTTTTACGTTGCGCAATCCGCATTTCCCCGGCCAGGCCATTACCTTGCGCCACCTGCTCACGCACACGTCCTCGCTGCGTGACGATGCCGGCTATTCGTGGGGTGCGGACGTCGCGCTGAAGGACGTGATCGACGCCAAGATGTTCGCGACGAACGCGGGGCCGGGTGCGTACTTCACGTACTGCAACCTCGGCTGGGGCGTGATCGGCACGGTGATGGAGCGGGTCACCGGCGAACGCTTCGACCGCCTGATGCGGCGCCTCCTGATCGAGCCGTTGTGTTTGCAGGCCGGCTATCTCCCTTCGGAACTTCCGCCTGCGGCGCTGGCCAATCTGGCCACGCTGTACCGCAAGCGCACGGTCGACACGGAGGTGTGGGATCCGGCCGGTCCGTGGATCGCCCAGGCCGATGACTACAGCGTCAAGCCGCCTGTTGCCATCGACCGTTACGTCATCGGTATGAACGCCACGCCGTTCAGCCCGACGGGCGGCCTGCGCATCAGCGCGCGCGACATGGGCGTCGTGATGCGCATGCTGATGGGACATGGTCCGCGGCTGTTGAAGCCCGCGACGCGCGACCTGATGTTCAGCCGCCAGTGGACGTATGACGGCCGCAACGGCGACACCTCGGATGGGCTGTTTCACTGCTGGGGTCTCGGCAATGAACAGTTCCCGGATGAAACGGGGACGCGGTTGGTCGAGGGCGGCGGCTTCCCGGCCGTCGGACACCTGGGCGATGCGTACGGGCTGATGTCCGTGTTCGCTTTTGATCCGAAACGCCGGAACGGGATGATCGTGCTGGTGGGCGGCACGTCGACGGATCCGTTCGGGCCTGCGAACAAGGGCACCTATTCGTCGCTGGCGCGCTTCCAGGAGCGCATCCTGACGGCGTTGTACAAACACGCCATAACATGAACACTGGTTATGCCCGGCCGCGCTACATTCATTAGCCGAGCGCAGGGGCAGCCCCTTAAGCTTCCCAGCATGTCCAAGATCGAAAGCGTGCACGGATGCAACAAGTAATCGTCATCGGCGGCGGCGTCGTCGGCCTGACCTCGGCGTGGTGGCTCCTCGAAGCCGGCTACCGGGTCACGCTGCTCGAACGCGCCCCGGGCGTGGGCACCGGCACGAGCTACAGCAATGGCGGGCAACTGAGCTACCGCTACGTGTCGCCGCTGGCCGACGCGGGCGTGCCGCTGAAGGCCTTGAAATGGCTGTTCCAGGAACACGGGCCGCTCCGGTTTCGCCCGCAATTCGACGCGCACCAATGGCGCTGGCTGGCCGCCTTCCTCGCCAACTGCCGTGCCGACCTGAATCGAAAAACGACGAACAAGCTGCTGCAACTGGGCGAGCTGTCGCGCCAGGCAATGGCCGCGCTGGCACCCGTCGTGCCGCTGGACGCGTTCGCATGGCGCGACGCGGGCAAGCTGGTCGTGTACCGGACGCGCGCCGCCTTCGACGCGGCCGCCGCGAAGCCGAATGCCGGCGACGTGTGGGATGCTTCCGAATGCGTCGCGCACGAACCCGCGCTGGCCGCGATGGAAAACAAGCTCGCGGGCGGGATCTACAACGGCGGCGAAGCGGTGGCGGACTGCTACGCCTTCTGCGTGGCGCTGGCCGAACGTATCGCGGCGCATCCGCGCTTCTCGGGGTTCGTGCATGGCGAGGCACAACGCTTCGTCGTCAGTGGCGGTCGGATCGCCGGCGTGCAGACGTCGGAAGGACTGCTGGCAGCCGATTCGTATGTGCTGGCAGCAGGCATGCAGAGTCGCATGCTGGGGGAATCGGCGGGTCTGTCGTTGCCGATCTACCCTTTGAAAGGCTACAGCCTGACGGCGCCCATCCGCCAGGACGACGTGGCGCCGGAGATCAGCGTCACCGACTTCGAACGCAAGGTGCTGTATGCGCGCATCGGCGACAAGCTCCGCGTGGCGGCCATGGTCGACATGGTCGGCGAAGACCTGAGCCTGAACGCTCATCGGCTGGACAGTCTCACGCGCCAGGTGAAGGAAACGATGCCGCGCGCGGCGGACTACACGCAGATCACGCCGTGGGCCGGGCTGCGGCCGGCGACGCCGAATAGTGCGCCGATCATCGGGGCGACGCCGTATTCGAATCTGTGGCTGAACGTGGGGCATGGGCCGCTTGGGTTCACGTTTGCTTGTGGGACGGCGAGTTTGCTGGCGGACCTTATGCGCGGGAAGGTGCCGCCGTTTGGGTTGGATGGGTTGGTGCTGGGCTAGCGTGCGGATACGCAGGCAGTTATGCCCGATACGAATCTGCAAAGAAGTAATTTATTGCTGGCAAAGTCGCAACCGCCACCGCCATCGGCATCAAGCCGGCGACGCGTGCAAGAATCGGGAAAGCCTGAAAACGTGCGACCGTTTTCTTATAGCAGCGGAACGCGAAATAGAGCGACAGCGGCAACAGCACCAGAATCGGAAGCATTAGCCGCCAGGCGAAAAACAACATCAATGAAGACAACAAGGAAATCGAAGCCTCAAAGATCATTGATCGATCCCGGTAGTACACCTTGCGACTGAAATATAACGAGAGCAGCAGCCCCCAGAGAAGTGGAACGGCTGGCCACATGAGTTGGTAGAACATCATAAAAATTAACACTAATAGAGACCATTTTTCCGGAACGCTCAGCGGTAATCCCCCCGCAACAAGAGCGCGTTTGGAAGTAGAATTTTCTACTTAACAGAAAGCTCTACATGAAGAC
>CAMLMV010000031.1 GCA_946481275.1 uncultured Massilia sp. | reverse complement strand
CTGTTAAGTAGAAAATTCTACTTCCAAACGCGCTCTTTTTGCGGGGGGATTACCTGATTAAATCTTCAATTTGACGTTCACGCGACTGCATTGCACGCTGTTGCGCGTCTACGTCGACTGTAAATATTAGCGCAAGGACAATTGTGGCAAATTTTTCTCCGACCCTGGACGTCAGCGAAATCCCTGGCGTAGCTAAAAAGAATAATGGCGCACTCGTGATCATTACGGTTTTGTTCTTCATGTGGGGATTGCTGACATCGCTGAACGACGTTTTGATCCCGCATCTGAAGGCGGTCTACACCTTGACTTATGTGCAAGCGATGCTTGTGCAATTTTGCTTTTTCGGCGCCTATTTCCTGGTATCGATCCCTGCCGGAATGCTCATCAAGCGTATCGGCTACCAATCGGGTGTCGTGACCGGACTCATCATTGCGGCGCTGGGATGCCTGTTGTTCTATCCAGCCTCGACCAGCGGTTACGGGATGTTCCTGTTTGCTTTTTTCATCCTGGCAGCCGGCATTACCGTACTGCAGGTGGCGGCGAACCCCTATGTGACCGTCCTCGGAAGCGCAGCAACCGCGTCGAGTCGGCTCACGCTGACGCAAGCCTTCAACTCGCTTGGCACGACGGTCGCACCGGCGCTGGGCGGCATGCTTATTCTCTCTGGTGCGACGCTGTCGGCCACCGACCTCATGCGTCTTTCGGACGCCGAACAGTTGGCATACCGCGTAAAAGAGGCCGCGGCGGTGCAGGGACCCTATCTGGCGCTGGGTGCTGCACTTCTCGCGCTCGCGTTGTTTTTCGCGCTCGCAAAGTTGCCGCGAATCGCGCAGCGCGCCCCGGACAGCGCAGGTGCCGAGGGCTCAGTATTCGCCCATAAGCACCTGGTGCTTGGTGCCGTCGGTATCTTTGCCTATGTGGGAGGGGAGGTCAGCATCGGCAGTTTCCTGATCAACTTCATGGGCGAAGGACGAATTGCAGGACTCAACCCCGCAGAGGCGGCGCCCTACGTCAGCTATTACTGGGGCGGGGCCATGCTGGGCCGTTTTATCGGATTTGGCGTCATGCGTCGTGTCAGCCCCGGACGGGCACTGGCATTCAACGCCGTCTGTTCGATCGGGCTGATTCTTGTCGCAATCGCCGGTCACGGCCAAGTGGCGATGTGGGCGCTGCTTGCTGTCGGTCTGTGTAACTCGATCATGTTCCCGACTGTTTTCAGTATGGCACTGCACAAGCTGGGACCAGCGACCGGGCAGGGGTCGGGATTGTTATGCATGGCTATCGTAGGCGGGGCCGTCATGCCATTTGTTCAGGGCATGTTGGCCGATATCGCTGGCGTGCAGCTTTCCTTCCTGGTGCCTGCGGGTTGCTACCTGTACATCCTCTACTTCGGGCTGAAGTACGCAAACCTGTATGCGGACAAAGCCGAAGAGGCTTGACGCCCGAGCCCGCGATTATTGTCGAGTCGCTAAAAAAAGCTGTGTGAGCGCTAGGTATGTGAACTGCAATTCGTTGTAGCGGTCTTGCGCATCGTCGAGTTAAGTCATGATGAGTGACAATGCGCAGCCTGACATTCGACGAATTCTTCGCCATGTTTTCGGCGATTCAATTATCTGCTGGCAACTTGGCCCGCCTACGGGAATGGATCGCGAGCATTGCGCACGCCGCCGAGTGCATTGCCTTCTTTGAAGACACGGCGGTGTGGAGGCCCTGCCCGCGTCCCCGGTGTCTTGCGCGACCGGCCGCAGATTTTGTCGGCGATCATCGAGGCTGACGAAACGTACACGCTGGAATTCCAGAAAGGCTCGCGCAGCCTAACACGTCGACCGAGAAGTGCGGCAGCGTGGCAATTGCATCGATGCCTCAAGCCGGTACTGCCAATCGACGTCCTGCTCATCAGCGATGGCGCCGTCGCGATCGATACTTCGTTGCCGAGGCTGCATCACGCATGAGGCTGTCAACGTGCAGGCGGGTATACGGGCACGCGGCGCGATCCACATTCAAAATGTGAACATTTGGACAGCCGCTTCAATAGCTAGTGGTACGGTTCTGCGGTGTGGCGAGCCGCTACCTGATCCATTACGCGGGATGGCAATGCATCCTGGACGCACGTCCTCTCACAAGGCCCGCGCACCTGCTGTGCGCTGCGGCCCAGCTCGATTAGGCGCTAGGGTTACCGAATTAATGCGAACACAGTCTAAAAAAATGAGCGCCTATACGAAGGCGCTCGAGTGCAGGTACGACAGAATGGTTATCGATCAAGCGCGCCAAGCCAGCGCGCCCGATATGCGCTGAACCCCTCAGGATCGCGTGCCGCGATCGTCATGCTGGTCCCCGATGGCGCTGCGTCGCGGTAGCGCAGCATCCACCCGCCGCACGTGGTGCCGCTCGCATCGTCCGAATACGACACCGGCTGCCGAGGGCGCAGCGCCGCGAGCAGGGGACCGAACCACGGGTTCGCCGTGAAACTTCCTTCGACCGCGAGCGGCCCGGCGGCGCCCAGCGCGTCCAGGCAGTAGTCCGTCATCAGCACGCAGTACAGCGTGGCCAGCGCATAGCGTTCCTGCGCGTCCGCGGGACGCGGACCCTCGATGCTGCCGGTACGGCCCGCGAACGGACCTCCCGTCGCGGCGAAGCAGGGCAATGCCAGCGTGCCTTGCGCGATGAGCCGTTCGATGGCGTCGAAGCCGCAGGTCACGGGAGCGGCGCCGGCCAGTTCGCCGAATTCTCGCCCGCCCATGAAGCGCACGGACGCGACGGGCTGGCCCAGCGCATTCGTGTTGGCCAGCATGTCGGCCTGCTCCCTCAAACGGTCCAGCGACGTGCCGAAGGCCGCGGCAATCATCCACGTGCCCGTCGACAGCACGGTGCCTTCGGCGCGGCCGAGGTAGCGCAGCAGCGATGCATTGCTGTCGTGGATACCGCACAGGACCTGGCAGTCGGCCGGCAGGCCGGTCGCGGATGCGATCTCCGGGCGCAGGACGCCCAGTGCCGCGTGCGCGGGCATCAGAGGCGGCATGAGCGCCATCCAGCCCATGCGCTCGACAAGGCTCGAATACGCCTGCGCGCGCGGATTCCACAAGTCCGTGTGACAGCCCAGCGACGTCGCTTCCGATGCCGCCACGCCGCACAGGCGCCACGCCCAGTACTGCGGATACATGAGGATGTGCTCCGAGTGGGCGAATTCGCGCGGGAAGCGCGCCTGTAGCCACGCCAGTTGCCGGCCCAGGTTCAGGCCCGCCGGCAGGCGCGGGGACAGGGTCTCGTCGTAGGACGGGCCAGCATACTCGACGCCCGGCAGCTCCGCTTCGTAGTCGAGCACGGGCAGCACGAGGCCCGCGTCGTCGACCAGAGCGGCAGTGGCGCCGTGCGTGACGGGCACGATGGCGGAGACGTGCGCCCGCGCCGCGAACGCGCGGCACGTGGCGAGCAGCCAGGTCCACAGGCCGTCCGTGTCGAGATGCGCGTAGGGCCCGTCCGTGCGTACCGCGTTTGGACGGCGCTGCTCCGCGAGGACGGTGCCGGCGGCGTCGATCAGCGCCAGCTTGGCGTTCGTCTTGCCGATGTCGAGGACGATCAAGGCGTCCGTCATCGTGCGCCCCCGCGCGCGCGCCGCATGCGCAGGAGCTTCGGCAGCGCGATGGTCACGAGCAGCAGCACGCCGACGACGATGGTCATGTAGATGCCGGGGATGTTGGCGAGCGACAGGCCATAGGTGACGGTGCCCATCGTGAGGACGGCCAGCATTACGCCGGCGATCGTGCCCGCACCGCCCGCGATGCTGACGCCGCCCAGGATCACCATCGTGATCACTTCCAGTTCCCAGCCGGTGGCGATGTTCGGGCGCGTGCTGCCGATGCGGCCCGTGAGCAGGAAGGCGGCCAGGCCCGCCATCGCGCCCGTCAGCATGAACAGCGCGAGGCGGTAGCGGTCGACGGCGATGCCGGAAAAGCGGGCCGCTTCCGGGTTGTTGCCGATGGCGTAGATACGGCGGCCCCAGCTCGTCGTGTGGAGCAGCACGGCGAACAGCGCGGCGCACACGAGCAGCACGACGAACTCGCGCGGCACGATGCCGAAGAAGTAGCCCTGGCCCCAGTCGGCCATCAGCTGCGGATAGCCGGTGAACGCCTTGTCGCCGAGGACGACGCTGGCGAGGCCGCGGTACAGCGACACGGTGCCGATGGTCACGACAATCGACGGCAGCGCGAAGCGCGTCACGAGCACACCGTTGAGGAAGCCGCAGGCGGTGCCCGTCGCCAGCGCGACGAGCGGCAGGCTTTCGGCAGGGAAGCCGGCGCCTTTGGCGAGGCCCATCGCGACGGACGACAGCGCGAGCGTGCCGGCGACCGAGATGTCGATCTCGCGGCAGATGATCAACAACGCCATCGGCAGCGCGATCAAGGCCTTCTCGCTGAAGTTTTGCGTGCCGTCCAGCAGGTTGACCACGTCCAGGAAGTGCGGCAGCGCGATGCTGTTCGCCACGAAGACCACGATGAACAGCATGGCCAGCAGGCTTTCCCAGCGCCCAAGGATCGTTTTCAGGCGCGGGGTTTCGCGGTCGAGGATGGTGTAGCGGGACGACGACTTGGATTCGGTTGGCATTGTGGTGATTGGGTTCACGCGGCACTCCGGTGGGTTGGGGCGTTGGTACCGTGCAGCGGCAGGATCTGGCGGCTGCGGCGGCCGGCGCCGCGGGCGTTGATCAGGACGGCGACGAGGATCACGAGGCCGGTGAGGGCGCTTTGCCAGAACGGCGACACCTGCAGCACGGGCAGCGCGTTGCCGATCACGGTGAGGAACAGCGCGCCCAGCGTGGCGCCGAGCACGGTGCCGACGCCGCCGCCGATCGAGACGCCGCCGATCACGCACGCGGCAATCACGGTGAATTCGAAGCCGTAGGCGATTTCCGTGTAGGCGACGGCATAGCGCGCTACCCACAGGTAGCCGCACAGGCCGGCGACGGCGCCCGACAGCGCATAGGTCCACAGCAGGCGCTTGTGGGTCGGGATGCCGATATAGCCCGCGCATTGCGGCGCATTGCCGATGGCGTACAGGTCGCGGCCGAAGCGCGTGCTGCGCGCGATCCAGACCATGAGCGCGAGGGTGGCGGCCGCGATCCACACGAGGTGCTGGAGGCCCAGCAGGCGGTCGAGCGGGAAGGCGATGAAAGCGGCAGGCATCTGGTGTGCCGACACCCACGCGCCGCCGGACAGCACGAACACGGCGCCGCGGTAGACGCTCATCGTACCCAGCGTGACGACGATGGGCGGCAGTTCGAGATACCCGATCAGCCAGCCGTTCACGAGGCCGAGCGCCAGGCCGACGGCGACGGCTGCCAGCACGATCAGCGGCAGCGGCAGGCCGGGGACATGCGCGCCCAGCATCGCGGCGACCATGCCGGACAGGGCGAGATTCGACGCGACGGACAGGTCGACGCCGCGCGTGACGATGACGAGCATCTGCGTGAGCGCCAGCATCATGAGCAGCGTGCTGTCCGTGACGAGGTTGGCCAGTGAGCCGGCCGACAGGAAGGCCGGTTCGCGCAAGCCGACAGCCACGGCGAGCAGCACGACCATCCCGGCCAGAAGCGGTTCGCGTTGTTTCAGGATGTTCATACGGCCTCCGTCGTTACGGTGTCGTCGAGCACTAGTCCGGATGCGGCGGCCACGACCGTTTCGGGTGTCGCGTCGCCGCGCAGGAATTCGCGCTGCACGCGCCCGTGGTGCATGACGACGATGCGGTCCGCCATGCCCAGCACTTCCGGGAGTTCGGACGACACGAGGATCACCGACAGGCCGCGCGCCACGAGCTGGCTGATAAAACGGTGCACGGCCGCTTTCGAGCCGATGTCGATGCCTTTCGTTGGTTCGTCGAGGATGATCACTTTCGGATCGGTCGCGAGCCATTTTCCGAGGACAACTTTTTGCTGGTTGCCGCCCGAGAGTTCCGCCACGTGCTGCGTCAGGTGGCTGGCCTTGAGTTCCAGCTGTTCCGCAAAATGACGCGCGACGGCCGTCTCCTGCTTTCCGCGACCACGCAGGAAAAACCCGATGCGTGACAGGATCGGCAGGGTGATGTTGTGCTGGATCGGCATCGTCAGGTGGGCGCCGTGGTGCTGGCGGTCTTCCGGCACGTAGGCGATGCCGAGGGCGATCGCTTCGCTGGGCGAACGCGCCATCACGGGGCGGCCGTCAAGGGTGACGTCGCCGGACACGCCCGGTGTGAGGCCGAACAGCGCCTGCATCACTTCGGAACGCCCTGCGCCCACGAGGCCGTAGAAGCCGAGGATCTCGCCGCGCCGCAGCGTGAAACTGACGTCGTCGAATTCGGTGGGGTGGGACAGGTTCTGCACGACGAGCAGCGGCTCGCCGATCGCGGCGTCCGCCTTCGGATACGCCTGGTGCACGGCGCGACCGACCATCAGCGCGACCAGTTCCTGCTCCGTGATGTCGGCCAGGCGGCCCTCGGCGACGAACTGGCCGTCGCGCAGCACGGTGTAGCAGTCGGCCACTTCGAAGATCTCGTCGAACTTGTGCGAGATGAAGATGATCGCAGTACCGGCGGCCTTGAGCTGGTCGATGATGCGGTACAGCTCGCGGATTTCGCGTTGCGAGAGCGCGGCCGTCGGCTCGTCCATGATGACGACGCGGGCATCCTGGGCGAGGGCGCGCGCGATCTCGACGAAGTGCCGCTGCGCGACCGACAGGTCTTTTACGCGCGCCTTCACGGGCAGCGCGACTTCGAGGCGGGCGAACAGGGCTTCCGCCTCGCGCTCGATCTGCGCCCAGTCGATACGCCCCGCCCGCACGGGCTGTCGGCCGACGTAGATGTTCTCGGCCACGGACAGCTCGTCGAACATGACGGTCTCCTGGTGCACGGCCGTGATCCCGGCGGCCATCGCTTCCTGCGGGCTTGCGAACATAACGGGTTTGCCGTCGAGGGACATGGTGCCGCCGTCCGGGCGATAGATGCCCGTGAGGGTCTTCACGAGCGTGGACTTGCCGGCGCCGTTCTCGCCGATGAGCGCCATGCATTCGCCGGCGCGGATCGTGATGTTCACGCCGTTCAGGGCGTGGATGCCGTTGAAGCGCTTGCTGATACCGGTCATTTGCAGGACGGGCGCAGGCACGGGTGGGGTCGATAGTAGTGTAGCTTGCATACGTTAAAACTGGCAGAGTTAGGAGGGCGGGCCATGTGCAGGCCCGACCGTCGGTCAACATCCGTCATCCCTGCTGTCGCCGGGGTGACCTGTCATGCGTCCCGTCGCCAAGGCGCGGGTTTTAGAACAACTTTGCGAATTTGTCGACGTTGCTCGCGTTGTAGGTGTAGGGCGCGCCGAGCGCCGCTTCGCGATTGGCATCCAGTGTGACCATGCCGAGGCGACCCAGCGAGACGGTGGCGCCCGGCTTGGCTTCAGCCTTGCCGGTGATGAACTGTCCTGCAGCATAGGTCGCGGCATAGCCCAGATCGATCGGATTCCAGATCGCGAATTCCTTCACGGCGCCGCTCTTCACATGGCCCGCCATCTCGGACGGGAGGCCGAGGCCCGTCACGTAGACCTTGCCGACCAGGTGTTCGTCTGCCACAGCCTTGCTCGCAGCAACGATCCCGACCGTTGTCGGGGCAATGATCGCCTTGAGTTGGGGGTGACTGCGCAGCAGGCCGATCGCCTCGCGGTAGCTTTTGTCGGACTGGTCGTCGCCATACACGGTGGCCACCAACGTTATTTTCGAAAACTCGGGCTTCTCGAGCACCTTTTTCATCACGCCAATCCAGATGTTCTGGTTGGTCGCCTGTGCGGACGCCGACAGGATTGCAATCTCGCCTGCGCCGCCGATCTGATCGGCCGCCATCTGGATTTGCTTCGCGCCGATCAGTTCGGCATTCGATGGGTTGAGCTGCATGTGTCTGCCTTCGGGAGCGATGCCGCTGTCGAACGAGACGATTTTGATCCCCCGCTGCATCGCCTTCTTCGCGATCGGTACCAGCGCGTTCGGGTCGTTCGCCGAGATGACGATCGCGTCGACCTTCTGGCTGATCAGCGAGTTGATAATTTCGATCTGGCCTTCGGCGCTGGGCGTCGTCGGACCGGTATAGATCACCTCGACGTTACCCAACTGTTTCGCCGCCTCGTCTGCGCCGATATGGGCCGCGTTGAAAAATCCGTTGCCAAGGTTTTTCACGACCATGGCAATGCGGGTCTTCTCAGGCTTTCTCTCGCAGCCGCCAATGCCGACGAGGATGCCGAGGGCGACTGTGGTCAGCAAGAGTTTTTGAATCTTCAATTGAGCGTCTCCATGTAGTACACGTTTGCGGAATTCAAATCGTATTGGTCTTTGAGCGACAGGGCGTCACCGTCGTGCCCGGATCCGTATGAGTCCGGTTGATCAGGTTGTACCGTGATCACTTTGATGCCACTCTGTTCAAGCATCTGGACCGCTTTATCCGATACATCGGTATCGGTGATCACGGTGGACACCCGGTCCAGGCCGCACAGGATGAGACCGGCCCTGCGTGCGAACTTCGAGCTGTCGGCCAACACGATGAGTTCTTCGGTCTGGCTGATCAGCCGCTTCTCTGCCTGAATCAGGACAGGGTCGGCCTCCATCAAACCCAGCAGCGACAAGCCATAGACGCTCATGAACATCTTGCTGGCGTAATGGTGCTGCGTGATGTCGTTGTCGAACGGCGAGAGAATGACATTCTGTTCACGATAGATCGTGCCGCCTGGCACGATGATTTCGCTCTTGCTGGACACGAGCAGGCGTTCCGCCATCAGGAACGAATTGGTCAGAATCTTGAGATGCTTCTCGGTGAGGAATTCCGTCATCATGAACGTCGTCGTGCCGCCGTTGATGATGATCGTTTCTTCATCCGAGCACATCGACGCGGCGTGACGCGCGATAGCTCGTTTGCGCGATGCGAAGCACTGGATATTGTTGTCGAAAGTCTCGCTCGCCAGCGGATGCTGCCGGCTCTTCTGTTCGAGGTTCCTGGCACCGCCCCGCGTGCGCGCAAGCAGCTTGCGATCGGCAAGCCAATTGATGTCGCGTCGGACCGTGGCCGGCGATGCATTCAGCCATTCCACCAGCTGCTGGACCGTCGCGGCCTGGTGCTCGGCGAGCAGCTTCAACAAGCTTTTGCGGCGCTTGTGATTCACCATGTTCGTCTCCTCCAACGGCTGTTGTTCTTGTGTTCAGCCGGATATGTTCGGAAGAGATTAGTGAGTCATGTAGTCATGGTCAATCGCAAAGTGAATCAACTGGATGATTATTTCGCACGCTTGTCGCTCATATGCAATCAAATGAATCAAACCGATGATTATTCAATGATTGGAGTCCAATCCAGCCGCCGGCCCGTTGACACCGGTTATGCGTCTGTCTTTTACTAGTTTTAGACGCCGCGGGACGTAACGAATCCGTGGATGTGGATGAGACATGAACGCTATCGGGCGATAGCGACTAACCGTATGGAGACCATTTTGATGGGCACGATGAGCGAAGCGAAGCAGAAGGAACCGATCACGTCGCGCTGGGATGACCAGCACGCCGCTACTCTGAGCGAACCCGAATTGTTGTTGTACCGTTCGAACCTGCTCGGTTCCGACCTGCGCATCACCAATTTCGGCGGCGGCAACACGTCCGCCAAGATTGCGATGACCGATCCGCTCAGCGGTGCGCAGGTCGAGGTGTTGTGGGTGAAAGGGTCGGGTGGTGACCTGGGTAGCATCAAGCTGGACGGCTTTTCGACGTTGTACATGGACAAGCTGGAGGCCCTGAAGGGGCGTTACCGCGGCCTGGAACGCGAGGACGAGATGGTCGGCTACCTGCCGCATTGCACGTTCGACCTGAACCCGCGCGCGGCATCGATCGACACCCCGCTGCACGCCTACATCAACCGCAAGCACGTCGATCACATGCATCCGGACTCGGTGATCGCGATCGCTGCGTGCAAGAACAGCCGCGCGCTGACCGAAAAAATCTTTGAAGGCGAACTCGGCTGGTTGCCCTGGCAGCGCCCCGGTTACGACCTTGGCCTGAAGCTGGAAAAGCTGTCGCAGGAACAGCCGCAACTGAAAGGCATCATCCTGGAAGGCCACGGCCTGTTCACCTGGGGCGATACGGCCAAGTCGTGCTACGAGACGACCTTGGCGATCATCAAGCGTGCCGAGGACTGGCTCGCGGCGAACGTCAAGCAACCTGTGTTCGGTGGCCGCAAATATGCGCCGTTGCCTTCGCAGGAGCGTGCTGCCATCGCATCGCGCCTGATGCCTCTGCTGCGCGGCAAGATCAGCAAGGATGAATTCAAGCTCGGCCACTTCGACGATTCCGACGCGGTACTCGAATTCGTCGGCAGCGCCGACCTCGCGCCACTGGCCGCGCTCGGCACGTCCTGCCCGGACCACTTCCTGCGCACGAAGATCCGTCCTCTGGTGCTCGACTTCGACCCGACCGCGCCGGACTTCGATCATCTCGTCGCAGGCCTGGACGAGGCATTGGAAGCCTACCGTGCCGATTACACCGCTTACTACGAGCGCTGCATGCGATCGACGTCGCCTAAGATCCGCGACGCCAACCCGATCATCTACCTGATCCCGGGCGTGGGCATGCTGTCGTTCGCGAAGGACAAGGCAACGGCGCGCATCGCCGGCGAATTCTACGTCAATGCGATCAACGTGATGCGCGGTGCGAACGGCGTCGACGAATACGTCGGCCTGCCGGAGCAGGAAGCGTTCGACATCGAATACTGGCTGCTGGAGGAAGCGAAGCTGCAGCGCATGCCGAAGCCGAAGAGCCTCGCGGGCCGCATCGCCCTGGTGACGGGCGGCGCGGGCGGCATCGGCCAGGCCGTGGCGCGCCAGTTGCTGCAGGAAGGCGCGTGCGTGATGCTGACCGATATCGATGCCGAGGCGCTCGAATCGGCCCAGCAGAATCTCGTCAAGGTGGCGGGCAAGGATACCGTTGGCACCGTGCAAGCCAATATCACGGATGAAGACCAGGTTGCCACCATCCTCTCGGCAACCGCGCTGCGTTTCGGTGGCGTCGACCTGCTCGTGTCGAACGCGGGCATCGCGTCGGCCGCACCGCTGGACGAGACGTCGCTGGAAGTCTGGAAGCGCAACCAGGACATCCTCGTCACCGGCTACTTCCTCGTATCGCGCAACGCGTTCCAGATCATGAAGCAGCAGAAGCTGGGCGGCAGCATCGTCTTCGTGGGCAGCAAGAACGGTCTCGTCGCGTCAAGCGGCGCGTCGGCGTACTGCACGGCGAAGGCGGCCGAGATCCACCTGGCCCGCTGCATCGCGCTGGAAGGCGCGGAGCACGGCATCCGCGTCAACGTCGTCAATCCGGACGCCGTCATCCGCGGCTCGCGCATCTGGGACGGCAAGTGGAAGGAAGAGCGCGCGGCGTCGAACAAGATCGAAGCGGACGATGTCGAAGAGTTCTACCGTAAGCGCAGCATGCTCAAACGCAGCGTCCTCCCCGAGGATATCGCGGAAGCTGTGTACTTCTTCGCCAGTGAAAAATCGGGCAAGAGCACCGGCAACATCCTGAACGTTGACGCCGGCAACGCAGCCGCGTTCACGCGCTAACCATCACAAGGAATACGCAGCGGGACCCGCATAATGGCGGGCTCCGCTGTCTAGGAGACACGGAACATGAAAGACATCATCGACGCCGGCCTGGTGGCCGAACAGAATGCCAAGGCGGCCGCACAGCTGCAGGCCGACTATGACGCACTGAGCGGCGTGCTCGCCCGCCGCGGACAGGACATCGAGGCATTGACCACGCTCGCACAGGGCTTCGTCGTAGCCGTTCCCAGCTGGGGCGTAGGCACGGGCGGCACCCGCTTTGCGCGCTTCCCGGGCCGGGGTGAACCGCGCAACGTGTTCGAAAAACTGGACGATTGTGCAGTCATCAATCAGCTGACGCGTGCCACGCCGGCCGTGTCGCCGCACTTCCCGTGGGACAAGCCGACGGACCCGAAGGAACTGCGCCAGCATGCGGACGAGCTCGGCCTTGCTTTCGATGCCGTCAACTCGAACACGTTCCAGGACCAGCAGGGCCAGGAGCATACCTACAAGTACGGCAGCCTGACGGCCAACGCGGCGGCGACGCGTGCGCAGGCCGTCAAGCACAACATCGAATGCATCGAACTGGGGCGTGAGCTCGGCTCGAAGGCGCTGACGGTATGGGTCGGTGACGGCGCCAATTTCCCGGGTCAGAGCAACCTGCGCGGCGCTCTGGAACGCTACCTGGACAGCATGCGCGAGATCTACGCGGCACTTCCCGACGACTGGAACGTCTTCATCGAACACAAGCTGTTCGAGCCGGCGTTCTACGCGACCACGATCGCCGACTGGGGCACGAGTTTCGCGTGCGCGACGACGCTGGGTCCGAAGGCGAAATGCCTTGTCGACCTGGGCCACCATGCGCCGAACACGAACATCGAGATGATCGTCGCGCGCCTCGCGCAGTTCGGCAAACTAGGCGGCTTCCACTTCAACGACAGCAAATACGGCGACGACGATCTGGACTCCGGCTCGATCAACCCGTTCCAGTTGTTCCTGGTCTTCAACGAACTGGCCGATGCAACACAGCGCGATGGCGCCGCATTCCAGCCGGCGTACATGCTCGACCAATCGCACAACGTGACGGATCCCATCGAAAGCCTCATGAACAGCGCCGTCGAGGTGCAGCGCGCGTACGTGCAGGCTGCGCTTGTAGACAGGGTCAAACTCGCTGAACTGCAAGGCTCGAACGACGTGTTGTTGGCAGCACAGGCCCTCAAAACGGCATTCCGCACCGACGTATCGCCGATCCTGGCGATGGCGCGCGCACGTTCTGGCGGTGCGGTTGATCCGGTGGCGTGCTATCGCGCGAGCGGCTACCGTGACCGTGCCGCGAGCGCTCGTCCAGCGAAGGCCGGCGCGAGCAGCAGCGGTATCGTCTAACGTCCGCAGCGTGGATTCCGCGCCATGTTGTCAGGCGCGGAATTCGGGTGGCGATGGCGACAGATTGTCGATCGAGACTGATGAGAGCATTCATGGGAGCAGAATTGCGTCGTAAACTAATTGTTGGAAATTGGAAGATGAATGGCAGCCGGCAGACTGTCCGGGATCTGCTGGGAGTCATCGGTGCCCGGTCGAATGCCTTGGGGTGCGAGGTGGCGATCTGTCCCCCATTCGTTTATCTCGACCTTTGCGATGTCGTCTTGTCGGCGACCGACATTGCCCTTGGCGCACAAGACATCTCTGAACATGTGAGTGGCGCCCGGACGGGGGAGGTGTCGGCAACGATGCTGACCGACTTCCGATGCCGCTATGTCCTGCTCGGACACTCCGAACGGCGTATGTCCCATGGGGAATGTGACGACAGGGTGGCTCGAAAGACCTTGCAGGCGATATCGGCGGGGCTGAGCCCGATCGTTTGCGTCGGCGAGACCTGGGACGAGCGCCAGACCGGACGCACCTATGACGTGCTGTCGCGTCAGATCCGTGTCGTCGCTGAGGCTCTGGCCGACAGCGGACACCTCACGGCGTTGACGGTCGCGTATGAGCCCGTATGGGCGATCGGCAGTGGCGTGACGGCGACCGCCAGCGTGGCGCAGGACGCTCACGCATTCATCCGGCAATGTCTTGCAACGTATTCTGCACCTGCCTCGCAACGAGTACGCATCCTGTACGGGGGGAGCATGAAGCCGGACAATGCTGCGGAGCTGCTGGCGATGCCCGACATCGATGGCGGTCTGATCGGCGGTGCGTCGCTCAACGCACAGCAATTCCTGTCGATCGTCGATGCTGCGGCCAGGCTCGAGGCAGTGCAGTAAACGCCGTGCCTTCCTGCTTCGCAGATCGATTCAAGTCGTACCCTTCATTCAAATTACCGTGATTATTTCATCCGCTACCGACTATCGTGCGGCCGCACGCCGCGTATTGCCCCCGTTTCTATTCCATTATCTCGATGGCGGTGCGGGCGCCGAGGAGACGCTGCGTGCCAATGTCGATGACCTGCAATCCGTCAAGCTGCGCCAGCGTGTCATGCGCGGTTCGGAGCAGCTCGATCTCGGCGTCGAATGGTTCGGCCAGCGATATGACCTGCCCATTGCGCTGGCGCCTGTCGGACTGACCGGAATGTACGCAAGGCGCGGCGAAGTGCAAGCCGTGCGGGCCGCGTGTAATCGGAATATCCCGTTCATTCAGTCGACGGTCTCCGTGTGTCCGCTGGCGGAAGTGGCCGCGCAGGCGTCCAGGCCGATATGGTTCCAGCTTTACGTGTTGAAGGATCGGGGCTTCATGCGCGACGTAATGAAGCGCGCAAGCGACCTTGGGGCGACGACCCTTGTCTTTACCGTGGACATGCCGGTGCCGGGTGCACGTTACCGTGACGCGCACAGTGGCATGAGTGGCCCGAATGCGGCGCTGCGCCGCGTTATCCAGGCCATGCTGCATCCGCGCTGGGCGCTCGACGTCGGACTGCGCGGGCGTCCCCACGATCTCGGGAACATTTCGGCCTACCGCGGGCGTGCCACTGGACTCCAGGACTATATCGGATGGCTTGGCGCAAATTTCGATCCCGCCATTGGCTGGCGGGACCTCGAGTGGATCCGCGACGAGTGGAAGGGCAATCTGGTCATCAAGGGAATTCTGGATCGAGGCGATGCGCGGGACGCGCTGGCCTTCGGCGCGGACGGCATCGTCGTCTCGAATCATGGCGGGCGCCAGTTGGACGGCGCATTGTCGACAGCGCAGGCCTTGCCTGCCATCGCGGAAGTCGTCAAGGACAGGATGACGATTTTCGCGGATGGTGGCGTGCGTACCGGTACGGACGTGTTTCGTATGCTGGCCCTGGGCGCAGACGGCGTGCTGATTGGACGCGCGTTCGTGTACGCGCTCGCTACGCAAGGGCAGGCCGGAGTGGAACGGCTACTTGCGATTCTGGAAAAAGACATGCGGACGAATATGGTGCTGACCGGAGCAAAATCAGTGCGCGAGATTGGCACGCACCTGCTGGCCATTTAGTAGCTGGAAAGTGCACGCAGTGTAGCGTCGTGCTCGACCTCACCAGCACATTGCTCCGTGCTATGTGCCGATTTTCAGCCTGTACCGAAACGAGGGCCCCGCGCTGGGTCATTGCAGCTAAGGCTGGCCGTATCAGCCCGGCCCAGCCGGCTCTCCCCAACCGGCCTGGACGCCGGCGCCATATTGCGGGATTTTCTTGGGCGCAGTTTTACGTTAAACTAGCTACTTGATTTAACGTTAAATCTGCGGCCACCCAGCCCTGGTTCAACGAGGAGCAAGTGCAGGCCACGGAGGCCGGCTACGAAATGGCGCGCCGCATGGTCGCCGTCGCCAAGGCACTCGATGGCACGCGGCCAACCACGGCCGCCATGAGCAATGGCTTGCTCACGCCCCTGAACGTCTCGCATGCGGTGGACGTCGTTGGCGCTAACTACCAGATTCCCGAGTACGACAAATTCCATGCGGCCCGTCCCGACAAGCCGTTCACGAGTTCGGAGGATACGTCGGCCTTCATGACGCGCGGTGAATTCGTCACCGACAAGGCGCGTCATATCGAGACCAGTTACGACACCGAGGCGCCGGCCTGGGGCAATACGCACCGCGACGCTTGGCAAGCCATCGTATTCACCCAAAATTTACCGTGAATTCGCTGCCGAAACCTTTCAGGGACTGAATCTCGTTAGCAGGACCGCGCTGTTGACGCTGACGAATCGACGCCAGAAGTACTTGGCGTCCTTCCAGAGTATCTCAATGCGATTGAGTTCCGGGCTGTACGGCGGCAGATAGTACAAACACAGCCTCTTCTTGGCCCAGTGGCGGCGCTGTTGTTCGATCGCGTCGCCTTTGTGGATCCCTGCCTTGTCGAGTAGGACAATACGCGGCACCGAGTGAGGCTGCTCAGCGATCCGATCAAAAAAGGCGATGACATCGTTGCGTGTGGTCGGCCACTGCTGAGTAGTCCAGATCAATTGGCCATCGTGACGCAATGCCTCAAGGACGTTGACGCGCTGCCGGTGCGCCAAGGGTTCGACAGCGCGTCTGGCCGTTCCGAGTCAAGCCATATTGCACCGGCGGATCTGGACTGAAACCCGATTCGTCGAAATACAGCAGCTCGCACTGATGCTCACGATCAAGCCGGGCCAGTTCCCCAGCCACCCTTGTGGCGCGTTCGAAGGCCTTCTGGTTGCGCTTTTTTAAACCGTACCGGTAGTGCTTGTAGCTGAAATTCATCTCTTTGAGATAGCGTACAGCGGTGTTCTTACTGATCGGTGCGCGTTCTTGCTGTTGTCCGACGATTCCGCTCCCCTAGATCTTGCCTACATGATGACGTGCGCCAGCGTGCTGGCGCATTCGGAGAACGGCCGGTGCCAAGACGCCGCGTTGCGGATAGCTCAGTTCTGCCTTACGGACGACTCGGCCCCGCAGCAACGGAGAGACGGGGCGGCGCTTGTCCTTGACGCGCTCGCAAACCAGGCAACCATCAGGCTGGCGGAAAAGCGCGGATACGTCCATCCCGACTACCAGGACCGCATCCCATTCCGTGCGCAGCTCGGATCGACAAAGAGGCGAATTCTTCATACCATTAAACTTGCCGACGACGAGTCGGTCGTCGCTAACGCTTTTCAGCTCGAGTTCTGGGAGGGCGTGGAATCAAGCCAGTGGATTAGCGTCTCCGCGCCTACCTCCGTGGGAAAGTCGTTCATCCTTGAGACGTGGATACGCGAGCACCTGCTGAGGCAAAGGAACAGTTTGGTGGTCTATCTTGCCCCTACGAGGGCGCTCATTTCCGAGGTAGAAGGAGAACTTATATCGAAGCTCGGCGGGATGGGGATGCCGTGAAGCCGATCATACCAAGCTCCCGCTGGCGTTGCGCGATTTCCAGGCTACGGTTCGCAGCGCGCTCGGCCGCCGTTGCGGCACGTAACAACCTGGCGTCGGCATCGATCGCATGCAATGTGTCCGACGTTCTCGAGTGTGGTCAGCACCGTGCTGCGGCATTGCGCGCCCACCTGATCGTAAGCCGCTTCGGCGGCGGGCTCCTGGTGCATCAAGCTGTCGCCATGGAAGCATGGCTGGACGAGGGCAGCACCAATGCTCCAGAAGCCGGTGTCCGACTCGAATAGCGCCGCCGCGTAGAGCGCGGCGCTGACCAAGGACGCGGTCAACGCGACGCTGGGCAGGCGTGCGGCGCGTGCGATTCCGATCCGGGCACTGGCGGCATGCGGCTGGGCTTCGGCAGCGCGAATGTCGGGCCGTTGTTCGACCAGGTGCGCCGGCAGGGACAGCGGCAAATCTTCGGGCAGCTTGAGCGATCATCTTTCTTTGCATGTTCCGATATCGCCCGATGCAGCCACTGATAAAACCCGGCGTTGGCCGCTTTCAAGACTCGGCACATCAGTACGAAAAAAGACTCCTGCCGATGTTCGTTCATGAGGCGACACATTACTCCGGCTCTCCGGCAAAGTGCGGCGCAGAGTTTTTTTGATCTTGCCCCGCCATTCCCGGACACTGCCTGATGCTTAGTTTGCATCAGTTTCCAGAGCCTGACGCCGTCGCTCTTTCCTAAAAATGCGCGACGATCCGTACCCCAGCGCCGAATGCGGATGCACCTCGTTAAATTGCCCGAATGCGTTGGACAATTGCGCCGCGACGTCAGGGACAGGCAGCCCCGTTCGACTACTGCTCCTTCTTGAAAGTCCGCCTTGTACAGCTGTGTGCTAGTCCACTTCTCCTATCGTCAAATCATAGGCGAGAAATATCCGCTGGGACAGGCAAATCCACATAGATTTAGAAATCGTCCACACGGTCGGGGAATGTAAAAGTGCACTCGGCGCCACTGAGACTATACAAGTTTATGAAAAAAATTTCGAGAACGGATTATAGATGAGGTGCTAATTCGTTCATCTTGCTTAGTTCAATATTAATTAAGATCTTAACGCATTAAATGCAATTCACCGGTTTTATGGCTTGGCGAGTCAATCAGAAGGGGCAGCGTTGCTTGTTTGGATTCTCCGAGTGAACTCATTAGCCCGTTTTTCTCGAGCCCTGCATGGGTCTGAATTATAGTCGATTATAGTCTTCCATAGTCCGTTTAATGGGTCAGTCTCATACCAAATTCTCTAAATTATAGGGAATTATAGTTTTCCATAGTCTATATGAAGTCCTTCAAAATCAATGACTTAAAAAATTTATTGCGAGATAAAAAACAATCATGGAAAATTTTTGGGTGATTGCTTCGAGGCTCAGCTAGATGAGCATCGGGCCGAGATCCCATTCCTTGAAAGATATAATTCTATGCGTAACGTGACTGTTGTTCCTTCAGCCTCCTTTAATGGGAGGCCATGTTTTAAGATGATCGGGCCACACGGGGAAGTACAGGCTTTCGAATTTTTCGTTCGACGCTTATATGAGGAAGGGTACGCCCCAAAGACAGTAGAGACTTATAAGTCCGGCCTTGCATTTTTCTTCGATTATTTGTTTGAAGCGCAAAAAGATTTTGTGACCCGCGGAGTGGAGCAGATCAATAACTCGCAGTTGAAGCAGATCATTTTCCATTGGGCGGAGTACCTCACTTTGGGAGAATCGTCGGGAAACCCTATGGTGAAGGAAGTCTCCAAATTGATGCCATCACCGATGGTTTCCTCAAAAACTTCCCATACCTGTCACGCTGCATTAAAAAAATTTCTAGAGCTTTCGGACGAAATTGGGAAAGAACATGAAGATCTCATAAAACTTGGGGTCATAAGCGATTCTGAAGCTAGCCTGGAAAGGCTATTTTCCAATATAGGACAAATCAAGTCCCGATCTAACTTAGAGCGCGCGCGGATGGCGGCGTCGTCGATGCTGCCAGGAGTGATAGCCGGTGGAGCAAGGACGAAAAAAGCTACATTTCTAAATGGACCTTATATGTCCGTGACCGAGGCCAACGAAATCACGCCTTTCCCAGTGGAACGATTCAAAGAATTTTTTGATGAATTGTTAACTTACCGAGATAAAGCATATTATAGTTTCCTTGGTGCAAGCGGATCGCGTGGGCATGAGGCTCGTCAAATGCTTTGGGAGGATATTCGTCCTGATGAACGCGAAATTCATCTTGTTAATCCCAGTAGCCGGATTAACCACCCAAGCTATTTGGCATTACCAATTTCTCAACGCAATAAGTTGGCTTGGAAGGGGCGAGAGAGCGCGGAAACGTTTTTGCTCGAGCCCTTCGCTTCGTTATTTTGGGAAAGCCTAAGTTTATACTTAAAACATGAGTACGTTCCACATGGAATACATGATTTTGTTTTCCAGAGCTTAGAAGGTGATACGCGTGGCGACCCCTATTTTGCAGCGGACCACAAGAGCTGGGGAGGGGCATTTAAGCGCGCTTGTAAACTTGCCAAAATCCCCTCGAACATCAGGGGCGGCCACTCTTTACGCCATTCGTACGGCACATACATACTCAACTATTTTCCTTTGCCAAATGGTGAGTTTGGTCTGCCGATTACGATGGTGCGACAAATGATGGGACACAAAGATCTCAAGTCAACCCAAGTATATGCTAAGAAGGACAAAGATATATTGCGAGCTCAACTAGTAGCAGCGGAGAGTCTTTCTCGTGGCTTTCCGGGGAGTACGCATTCATTTAACGAACTTCAGATCAAAGCATTGCTGAACACAGCAAAAAAATTGGGTTGGGATGGACATTTTTAACATAAATATATAAAGAACATGAATAAAAAATTCGTTGCTGGTAAAAATGAATATGCGTTCGATATGTCAACTAGTAGCGGACTAAAGAAATTATTGGAAATTTTGCGCCATGTCTATGGTATCGATATTTCAGTCAGTGATATATGCCAAGGTTCTGCGCAGCATTCCCATGCTAAAAACGAGCGTTATCGCCGTTATTATTTATACGGCAAATTCAGTTCGGCTATCAAAATAGTAAGTCGAATTAAGGGCCACACAGATGTAAGTATAGTTCAGCGATATGTTATTAACGATGAGACCTTGTCAAGGCTGAATGGAAAAATGCTACGAGGCTATTTGATAGACGGACTCTGAATCGGTCGCGGTCTTAGAGAAAATACCAAATCATCGCTCAGCTACGCGGCGGCGGAAAGCTGGAAGTGAGCTCAAATTTCCCACTAATTATATGAAAAATTTAACTAATCAAATAATTATTCATGCCCACGGCCATAATTTGAATTTGTCAATTCGAAAAGCTCTATCCGCAACATCGGACGCTTTGCTCGAAGCGTCTGATCTAGTCGGAATAGATCTGCAGTGGGATGTTACTTCGAAAACGAATATTGAAGCAGCATTTTCAAAATATGTGTGTTTGAACGTGCTTGCTCAGGATGAAAATCTTGACGAAACTTATATCGATAACGCATTCCGCATTCTCTCGTATACGTATAAATTGGTTGATCGAGAAATTCTGTCTTACTATGATGCGTTTTGCGGTGGCAAAGATGTTAACTCTATCCCAATCAAGAAGTCGCTTTTTCCAGTCATAAAAACGGGTATTGGATTATTTTTGTTGGCTCTGCATTGTGATAAGGTGATTACACTTCCACGGAACTACGCTTGGCCAACAAGTCGTAGTAGTGGAGCTCGAACGAGCAACGCTTGTGAGAAAATTTTTGCGCGGAGTGAACTCATCAGTTTCGTTCGCAGTGCTCACTGTGAATTGGGTCAGTCGCCTGATCCGGCGTTCGACTCACTTGTTCGAACCGAGAAGTCCGTCGCGTGGTATTTGACGAACGCAACCCGGCTCATAATCGCACTTGGATGGCACCGACCGGAAGACGTAAATCTCAGCGAAATGCTCGAACTTCGCTCTGTCGAGTTGGCTAGCTCTGTTAATGCGTCCGTATCGGTGCAGTCAACTCTTCTTGACACGCTGTGTCGTAAATTCGGTGCTCGCTGTAAGGTTTCGCCTGAAGATTGGACAAATGCTTTCGCAACGCGTCAGGGTGGAAAGAAAGACAATTTCAAACAAACAGTTGCTTCTGAAAACGTCATAGCTGATTCGCCAATTATTGAAAGTGACGCTGAACTCCTTAAGCGTATAGCTGGCCTAAAGCCAAGCTCTGCGGAGCCCAGTCGCCTTGAGAAACTGAAGAAAATAGCAGGTACGGAATTTGATCTCACTACGAACGCATCTGTATGGATTAATGCACAGAAACTTTATCTAAAAAAAGTTAAGAAAGAGAACCCCAAGGCTGCCATATATGCTTTGGGGCTCCTGAACCTATATTTGTTTTTTTATCTGCCGGCCTGGTATAAAAGAAATCCGGTCGTTTCGCTCAAGTTTCCTAATACTCCTAATAAGTTGAATCGCACGGCCTTCATATCGCGGATACGAGGCGACTTGTCTGGATTCCCTTCTACATTAATGGATTTTGTGGAGGCAAGACAAGAATTAACAAACGCGGCTGACTCGACTATATATGGCTACATCGGACTAATTGAAAGTTTTTTCGATTTCATAGAAGTTCATTCGGCTGAGTTGGAGGAAGCAGGGGAATTTCGTCAAGTGATTTTTAGTTATGACTATCCTAGTGCTTCTCGGCCTTCCATCACTAATAAATCGCCAATCCCGAGAAAGATATTCGGAATATTTGTGGCGTACGTTGAAGAGTTGAAAAGATACATAGATCGTATAAACGAAAAAATTTTGGAGCGCGCAATATCGAATGATGATTTGATCAGTATTGTTGCTATCAATAATAGGTGCGTCGATACAAAACATCCAGTTTTGCAGCGATTGCTAGGCTCTTCTCCTTATGTGGAGCTAGACGAGAAGCGCATTGAAATAAGGTATCTTCCGTATTTTCCGGATCGGGAATGGTATATGGTTAAAAACAAGGGAATTCTCAACCTTATTAAACCACATACGATCAATCAAATCCTGGCTGCATTATATACGGGATTGCGCCACAATCACATTCAATGGCTTGATGCCGATAGGTTTGATTTATTTTGCGAAGATGAAGAAGACTTTAGCAAGCTATTGGTAAATACAGACAAAATGATGAAAAGGGATTGGACGCCTGACGTCAACGGACGTGTAATCGAAATATTACGTAGTCAATATCGATGGCGCGACTTAATCGAAGAGCCCGGGTTCGAAACTTTATGTTATTACAACGACAATCCCAGTACAAGCTATCAACAATTTCGGCCATTATTTTCTGTTAACAGGCAGAGCGGTGTGCCGCACTCCGATAGCAATTACGCAATCGCATGGAAAGACATTCTTATCGGATTCCAGACGTGGCTCAATTCGGATGTGCTTGACCCGAGCGATAAACGAATTATTCTTTGTAAGCTTGTAGCCAATGGAGTCGGTTTCTATGATCCCCGAGTTAAGGAAAAGCTGGAGCGTTATAGCACTACAGAAAAAAATGTATGCAGATTGCACGTTGCTAGTGAAATCACCCCGCACAGTTCGCGGGTAAGCGTTGTAACAAATCTCACGCTAACCTTGTTGCCACCGGAAATTATCGGTAAGCGTGTGACCGGCCAGCAAGTCGGTACGGTTGCGTACTATTTGAAAATTTCTAAAGAAGACTTGAACAGTATTTCCTTGCATCAAGCAATGAAAATGCAGCAATTAGCGCTGAATAGTGCAGCGACGGATATTTTATTAGGCCAAACTTCTACGGTTGATCTTGGTAGTAAAGCTGCTCTGATAAACTCCAATCTCGCCAAAAGCATGACTATAAGTCCGCAAGAGACTATCGCAAGATATGGATGCATAAGCATTATGGCAGGTGAGGAGACGAAGCCTGGGGTAGAGATAATTTTCGAAAGAGATATAACCCAAATTGCATATAATTTAACGGAAATATGTCCGTATAACAACTTATGTCCGGATCATATTGTTAAACATATTTCTGGATTTCGTCGCTGTTCGTTATGTCCGGCGGCTATTCGATGCATTGATCATCTGCCTGCCGTCGTAGCAGCTGTTCGAAATACCTTCGATAATATGCTTGAATTGAACAAGAGAATTATTAAGCTCAAGTCTGTCGGTCCAAGTGTGGACAAGGAATTAGAACAGGCCGAAGTTGACCGCCAGCGGTCCGCCGAAGAGCTTGCTGGTTGGCAAATTTGTGAGAATATTCTAGAAGTGGCACGGAAAAAGGCCGTTGAAAATGATCATAAGGCGACGTGGGTAGTCGAGAAGCCAGAAATATTAATTCAGTCTTTGCAGCGTATTGAAATCAGGGATAGCGACAGAAACTTTATATTGGCTCGTTTGATGGAGGCAATATCGTACCCGGGATTTAAAAATCCGAAAACAGAAAGGCAGTTTGATATGTTGCGTCGACGCGCTTTGTTTGTTTCTGGTCAGGTTGACGCTGCCCTGGATCTGGAAGTGCCTGCCGACGCCGCAATCGAATGTGTTGGGCAGTTGAGAAGCATTGTGAAGGCTAAAAACTTGGAAGTCTCTGATGTCTTGAGAATGTTAAGTGATGACGATTGTCTACGATCGGCGAAGTCGCTATCTCACTCTCTTTTGACGGTTTAGTCGATGAATAATTGCGTAAATAAAAATCCGTTTAAAGGATATCAACAACGGAAACAAATTGGCCGCGAACAAATTATCCGGGAATATCTCAAAAAATCGAAAAGTGCGCGGCTTAAATTTGACGATGTAACGCAACTTGCGGAAATGGCGGCCGCTCATGTTGCTGAGGTTGAACGAGCAAAAAAGCCTTGCAATGCGTCTACACTACTTCGGAACGAGCGCTACCGAGTACTTTTGGATGATTATTTGAAGACGAAAAAGCAAGGAGGGCTAGAACTGATTCATGGCGATACTGGACTCAATTCGGTAGATAAGCTCGTCAGCTTTGATGCTCAACTCGAACTCGGCAATTTGAGATTGGAGAACGAGAGAATGAAAAGGTACTTAGGCAGCATTGGTTCGGAAACTCTCTCGGGGCAGTCGAAGTTGGTTACTAGTAAGGTTGATGAAAATGATGAGTCATTAAATAAAATAAAAAGACTTGAATGTGATTTGGGAAGTACTTGTAAAGCTCTTGATCTTGTTTTAAAGCATTTTCCGTTCTACGTCAGATTGGATGCTAATTCTGGGGAATTAATCGACCCGGAACCTCCAGCGGGCAAGTCTGGGGTCATTGTAGAGAAAAATTTTGTTTATGCGTATATGGACTGGTTAAAAATTAATGAAAGGCGTTCAGGGGGAAACTGAGTGCTATGCCACTGTTGTAAAGTAGTTTGTCCGAGTGAGAGGATTTAGCGGGGCAAGATCAGCGCACAGACGACACGGACCGATGATTACGAGACATGCCGCTTGTGCGCCACAGCGAGTTCTCCCCTGTGCCTCGGCGGATATGGTGATCAAATTTTGGTACTTCAGTGGGACCGCTGCGGCCTACGAGGAAAGCACTTCGCCGGTGGGCGGCAAACCGCACCAGTGTGTGTAATAGAATGCCGATACTAAAGGGACCAAAAAGTGTGGCAGACGCCACTTCGACTAAAAGGTCGCCTCCGATATTGATAAGCGCGGAGATCTGATCCGCAAGACAATGTTTGTTCACGCTCTGATTGCCAATAACATTGTTTGCGAAGAACCACTCCACTCGGGCAGCTAGCCTCGACATTTAGGTCGACTGAGACTATCCCAGCATTGGCCGAAGAGGCAGGTGATGCAAGCTGTCTGAGCGTCCACATCCGTAGCCGACGCTAGGCGTCCAGAGATTTGGTAAAAGCAGAGCGGCGCAACTGCGCGATCGCTACACCACACGCTTGTTTCGCGCATGTCTTCGGAGTTTCGAGATGGGAGTTAAGCTGGCTCGCTGATGAGAATCTTGAGAAATCAATTTATTTTGTACGTTCTCCGTTATCTGGAACACTTACCCTAACAGGTTGCTGAAATATCTCTTTGAACCCTCGAAAGATGTCTTGCAGAGGGCACCTTACCCCTCGACCTTGCGGAAAAGTCGATTGTAGGCCGTTCTACTCGGTCGGCCGTCTGAGGGCGAGGACCCACAAACAGTATTTCAGCACACTGCTAACGCCCGGGTAGCCAAACTCGCCTGTGCCTCCGCGTGCTGCAAGCGAAATCCCGGGTATTCCAAGTGACCTTAATATGCGGCTGGTTGCGTATTTGGAAGCCCGTTGTGACTGGGCTGCTTCGTCGTGCCTACCCCCGGGCCCCCCTTAGTAGTTCGAACCCAGCTGGGCAGGCCATCCCCCCCATCCTTTCATTGACTGCAGGCTAGCGAACGCCGGCGCACGGACCCCCATGCTAGTCTTGGCTCGACAATGGCGAGGGGGCGATATGGTGCTGGTTCGGGTGGTCATGATGATGGCGATGTTCTTGTCGGGTTGCGTGGTCGCAAGCGCGCAAACGAAGGCGCCGGAGTCGGCCACGTTGTCGCTCAGGCTCCCGCCCGGGTCCGCGCAGCTCGAAGCGAACGGTACCGTGCAATTCATCGGCACCGCGACGGTGCTGATCCGCTACCAGGGCTTCACGATCCTGACGGATCCCAATTTCCTGCACAAGGGCGACCATGTGCACCTCGGCTATGGCATCACCTCCGAGCGTCTCACGACCCCTGCTCTGAATCTCGAACAATTGCCCGCGATCGATCTCGTCGTGCTGTCGCACCTGCACGAGGATCACTTCGACAAGCTTGTGCAGGAAAAACTCGACAAGAACATTCCCATCGTCACGACCAAGTCTGCGGCGAACAAGCTCAAGGACATGGGCTTCAAACGCACATACGGCCTGTCGACGTGGGACCGGATCGACATCGAAAAAGGCGAGGCCCGGCTGCGCATCACGGCGGCGCCCGGCCGCCACGGCAAGGCGGGCATGCAGGCGCTGCTGCCGTCCGTCATGGGATCGGTGCTCGACTTCGGCCCGAACACGGCGGCGCCGAGCTATCGCATGTACATCAGCGGCGATACGTTGATCTACGATGACCTGAAGGCGATTCCGCAGCGGTTTCCCGGTGTCGACCTTGCCCTGCTGCACCTGGGCGGCACGCGCATCCTGGGCGTCTTCAAGGTCACCATGGACGGCAGGGACGGCGTGACCCTGATGCAGATCGTCCAGCCGAAAAAGGCGATTCCCATCCATTACGACGACTACGACGTGTTCAAGTCGCCGTTGTCGGACTTTGCGCAGGAAGTCAAGGCGGCCGGGCTCGACCAGCAGGTCGTCTACCTGGCGCACGGCGCGACCTACACGTTCGCACCCAGCGAGCGCTGATCAATTACTCGCGCTCTTCGGTGCGCGGCGCGAGGGTCGCGTCTTCATCGAACGGCCAGCCGCTGGGCGGCGGCACGTGGCGCTGGAATTCATGCGGCATCACGATCGGCACCTGCAGGCAGACGCTTTGCGTCGGCAGCACTTCCATCCACGCGCGCACGAGCTCCTTGTAGGCAATGCCGACGGGCCGGATCTTGCGGTCGAGGTCGAACAGGCCCAGCGCATTGACGTTGCCGTTGTTCTCGCGCAGGGCCGTGTCCCAGTCGACCTGGTCGGTCAGCGAATACCAGGTAAAACCGACGAGGGGCACGCCGTTATTGCGCACGCGCAGGACGTTCGCCCATTCCTTGCGCAGCCAGTGCACGGCCTCGTCGCCGCGCGGTCCTTCGCACAGATTCGTTTCCGTGTGCATCACGGGCAGCCGGTAGCGGTTGTAGTACTGGTGCGTGATGACGGCATAGCCGAAGATTTCCCCCGCCGCGCGCGTGAGCCCGTCCGCCGATACGTAGTGCTCGTTGGTCTGGTAATAATCGTTGCCCATGATGCAGTGGTGCTTCAGATTATTGTTCAGGAAAAAGTGGTACTCCTCGCGCGTCATGCCGTTGTCCATCATGTATTCGTACATTTCCGAATCGACGCGGCGGCCGTAATTCAGGTCGAGCGAGAGGAAGCGGCGCGCGTTGTACAACTCGGCCGGACCGATGGCGGACGGGCTTTCGGCGTGGAAGTATTCCGTCGACTCGCTTTGCACGAACAAGGCATCGGGACGCACTTGCAGGATCGCATGCATGGCGAGGATGTTCGCCTTGACGAGATTCTTCGTCGCGGTGACGAAGCCGCGGTCCGTCGTCATCTGCTCGTTCCACCAGCCGTACAGGGCCGAGAAGAGGGCGCAGATCGACATCTCGTTGATCGGCGTGTACAGCTGCAGCCATGGGTAGCGCCGCGCGAACGTGCCGGCATACTCGGCGAACAATTCGGGAAAATCCGGATTCTGGAAGTTGCCGATCCAGTCGGGCACGCCGAAGTGGCACAGGTCGACGATCGATGCGATGTTCCGCTGGCGCAGGTCGTTGAGGGCGAGGTCCGCGAATTCCCAGTCGTAGCGCTTGGGCCCCAGCCACGTCTTGTGCAATGGCGGCCCGTAGCGCAGGACTTTCAGGCCGAGTTCCTGCACGAGGTCGAAGTCCGTGCGCCAGTACTTGTAGTGGCCGCACTTTTCCATCTCGTCCATGCGCACCCGACCGTTCTCGATCGTGGGGATGCTGTTTTCGATGCCCGTAGCGAAAATAAATCCTGGCGACATGCGAACCTCTGGCTGCTGATCGGTCCAATTCATTGTAGCCGGGATTGCAAACAGCGTTCCGAACCGTGCGCGCCCCCCATTTGTGCGCTCCCCCTTTACTGTCGCGTGTAAGCTGTGCTGTCAATTCAGCAACATTTCATATCTTCATCTCCTGACGCGACACGACCAGCATGCCCAATGCCACCGCGGCACGACCCGCCACACCCCGGGATGTATCGGAGCGCCGGCTGGCAATGGGCGTGTTCGTTTCCCTGCTGCTGCATGCTCTCGTCCTGTCCTTGCAGTTCGGAATTCCCGGGTTGCGTCCCGGGGCCGGTAGTCCGATCGCGGTCAGGCTGACCCCGCCCGCGGTGTCTGCGCCGGTACCCGTGCCTTCGCCGCCGGCACCGGAGTTGCCGCCGGTTCCGGTCGCATCGACACCTGCGGCAGTGGCACCGTTGCCCTTGCCGCCGGCGCAGCCGGCCACGCCGCGTCACGGCTTCACGCTCGTCGATCCCATCGTACCCATACCGGCGCCGCCCGCACCGGCACCCACGCCCGCGCCGCCGCCGCGGCGGGCCGCCAAACGCCGCCGCAAGCCACCCGCCACGCGGCTGGCGGATGGCCTGCATACGCGGGTGATCGCCCAGGAAGCCCATCAGGCGAGCACCTTCGACGTGCCGTTGCCGGCTGTCGAGCCCGATCCGGCACCGGACCCGATGGCCCGCACGGAAACGCCGGCCGAGCCCGATGCACCCGTCGAGGACGATGCGACGGCACGGGAAGCCGAGCAGGCCGAGCGCACCCGCCTGGCCGAAGAACGGGAGCGGGAGCGGGCGCTGCGGCGCGAAGCGGACGAAGCCCGGCTGCGCGCCGACGCCGAGGACAGGCTGCGGGCCGAGGCCGAGCAGCAGCGGCAGCGTCTCGCCGAGCAATCTGCGCAATACGAGACGGCGCTGGCCGGACAGCGCGCGGCCGAGGAAGCGCAGGCGAGGGCACGCCAGGAAGAGGAAGACCGGCGCCTGGCCGAGCAGCAGCGTTTGCGCCAGGCCGAGCAGGAACGGGCACAGCAGCTGGTCGAGCAGCAGCGGCTCCAGCAGGCCGAGCAGGAGCGGGCGCGGCAGCTGGCCGAGCAGCAGCGACTCCAACGGGCCGAGCAGGAGCGCGCGCAGCAGCTGGCTGACCAACGCCGCGCGGAGGAAGCTGTCCGGCAACAGCTGGCGGACCAGGAACGGGCCCGCCGGCTTGCGGAAGAACGGTCGCGCCAGGAACAGGCCCAGGCGGAACAGGCGGCGCGCCGTCAGGCCGAAGAGAACGCCCGACTGGCACAGGAGCAGGCGCGCCAGGCACGCGAGCGTGCCGTTGCCGACGCCCCATCGCCGGGGCCCGCGCGCGCAGGCGTGGACAGCGGCAACGGCGATGGCGCCGGGCGCGGCAGCGGCACCCTTCCGCGCGGGGCACTGGGCAGCGACCTGGCTTCGCGGGCGCGCGAGATGATGCGTGGCATCGACATTTCGAAGCCCGTGCCGCGGGCCATGCAGCCCGCCGAGGACGCGGCCCGTGCCGTCCGGCGTGCCCTGGCCGAAGCGGCACGCCATGACATTCCGCTGCGCATGTACATGGACAGCGTGCGCCAGAAAATCGAGCGGAACGCCGTCCTGAGCGAAGCCCAGCTCGCGACCGACGTGGTGCGCACCGATCCCATCGTCAGCGTGGCGATCCGCAGCGACGGCAGCGTCGAGGACGTGACCATCCTGCGCTCCAGCGGGCGTACCGACATCGACGACTTCGTGCGCCGCATCGTGCGCCTGAACGCACGCTACTCGGCGTTTCCGCCGAATGTCGCGGCGAACTACGACGTGATCGAACTGCGGCGCGTCTGGCGCTTTGCCGGCGTCCTGCGGCTGATGGAAGAGATGCGCTGACGTCGTCCGCCGTTGACTCCTGTCGTCATTCAGCCGCTGAAGCATGCAACATGCTTCAATGTTAATTCTGCTCGTCCATTATTTTCACGGTCCGGCTAACGGATTCCCTCCTGCATGACGGCTTTCCACGCGAAAGGTCATGCGTCGCCACATCTCATTCCCGTTTGGGTGTTGGCAAACAACAAACGATTATCCTTCTAAGAAATTTTGATGAAGGGAAATTGTTTTGTATTGTTCATTACTCCCAAAAAATTTTTCCGCAAATTCATTGAACTTAGGAAGTTTCCACGCCTCAAAGCTACTCCTTTCACTTGTTGAGGCAGTTAAATGCAAAACGCAGTCAAGTTTGTTCCGAACGTCCGTATCAACCTGTTGTCGTGCTTTGGCGCTCTTGCGTTGCTGGCAGCTGGTGGGAGTGCAGTGGCCGCTACCAACATCTACGTGTCCCCCACGGGTTCCGATTCCAACCCGGGCACCCAGGCAGCGCCGGTGAAGACGATCACGCGTGCGGACGCGTTGGCAAGCGCTGGATCGACGGTCCACGTTGCCGCCGGAACGTATTATGTGTCGGCATCTGGACTGAATAACGCCGGCATCATCACCAGGAAGAGCGGCACCGCATCTGCGCGTATCCGCTTCGTGTCGGATGTCAAATGGGGCGCCAAGATTGTCGTGTCCGGTACCGGTATCACCTGGGATTCGCGCGGCAGCTATGTCGATATCGACGGCTTCCAGATCACCGGCTCGGGCCGTCACGGCCTCCTGGCTTCCGGTGCGTACCTGACGTTCAAGAACAACTACATCCACGACCTGACGGTCAGCGGCGGTTGCAACGGCAGCGGCGGCGCAGCAATCGACACGTACGGTCCTGTCGGCAATGTCGTCATCGACCGCAACGTCGTGCGTAACATCGGTTATCGCTATATCGGCGCATGCAACACGATTCAAGGTATCTATATCGCCAATGCAAACAACGTCGTCACGAACAATATTGTCTCGGGCGTCGCGATGGCCGGCATTCAGCAATGGCACGGCGCCACGGCGTCGACGATCGTCAACAACACGACGTTCCACAACAAGATCGGTATTCTGTTGGGCCAGGGCGACGCGGGCACCACGACTGGCTCGGCCAACAACTACGTCGCCAACAACGTTGTCTATGACAACGTTGCTTACGGCGTTATCGAAATGGGCTTGATGGGTGGTAACAACCGTTATGCCAACAACCTGGTCGCGCGCAGCGGCACCAGCTGGAGAGTGAAAGGGTCCGTGTCCGGATCGATTTCGTCGGATCCGCTGTTCAGGAATTACCTGGCAAACGGCACGGGCGACTATCGCGTGTACAGCAGCTCGCCGGCAATCGACCGCGGCACGTCGACCAAGGCACCGACGATCGATTTCGCAGGCGTGGCACGTCCGCGTGGCGCAGCGGTCGACGTCGGCGCGTACGAGTACTGATCGTACCGGTTCACGCTGAGCCGATGATCCCGCGACAGGCGGGACGATACCCGCATCGTTTTCGATGCGGGTATTTTTATTTCCGCCCTACATGATTGCACTCTTGCACGTGAGATGTTGCCGCAGAAGTTAATGCTGACCTGAGCCTGCCGTTTGACGTGCGCCAAAGCCATTATGGGTAGCGGGCTTACGCTGAATCGGATCGCCAGGGGTTGGCAGGACATTCCGACAGGCAAATCATGAAAGCTTCCTCTACGCAGTACATGGCGGCCGCCTTGCTGGCGTCTGCCCTCATGGGGTGCGCCCCCGCCATTCACTTCCGTTCGCAGGACAAGGCGGGGGGCGACGAATCCGCGCCGCCGACGGAAATGATCACGGAACAACTCATCGTCGCGGAGCGCCAGCAGCATCAGGAGGTGGCTCACCAGGGCCTGGACGAGCTGCTCGTGCCGAACCCGCCTCCCTACGTGATCGGCAGCGGCGACGTGCTGTCCATCGTCGTCTGGGACCACCCTGAACTGGCCGGGACCGCCGTCAACGCGCCTCCTGGGACGCCCGACCCCAGCGGGATGAACGCGGCGGCGCCGGGCTTCGTGGTCGACCATCTCGGGCGCATCCAGTTTCCCCTGATCGGCCTCGTGCCCGTCGACGGCCTGACCGAGGAGGAGGCGCGCGCGGTCCTGACGAAGAGGCTCGCCAAGTACCTGGCAGGCCCGAACGTGACATTGCGGGTCCAGTCCTTCCGCAGCAAGCGCGTGTACATCGACGGCGAGGTCAAGGCGCCTGGCTTGCAGGCCATCAACGACATCCCGATGACGCTGGTCGAGGCGCTCAACCGCGCCGGCGGCCTGCTGCCCACCGCCGACCAGAGCAGGATCGTCCTCGAGCGCGGCCAGCAGCGCTACCGCGTCAACCTGCGCGACCTCGTGCAGAAGGGCATCAATCCCGGCCTGGTCATGCTCAAGGCGGGCGACGTGGTCCGCGTGCAGTCCCGCGACGAAAGCAAGGTCTTCGTTTCCGGCGAGGTCATCACGCCGAAGGCGCTGACGATGCACGATGGCCGCCTGACCCTGAACGAGGCGCTCGGCGAGAGCGGCGGCATCAGTCCGCTGAGCGGCGATGCGCGCCAGGTCTATGTGGTGCGCAAGACGTCCGGCCGGACCCGCGTGTTTCGGCTCGATGCCCGTGAGGCCAGCTCGCTGGCGCTGGCCGAAGCCTTCGAATTGCAGCCGAAAGACATCGTCTATGTGGCCGCAACGCCGCTGGCCAACTGGAACCGGAACCTGAGCCTCCTGATTCCGGGCGCATTGACGTCGGCCGTCAGCGCCACCACCCGGCCCTGAAGCTCGCGCACACGAACAGCACGCTTCATCACGCACACCGAACCCTGCAGGAGCACGACCATGAGCACCCTCGGCGAGTCGCATTCCCTGACACCGGTGGTTCATACGCCGCCCATCGTCACCGTTCCCTTCGACCCGCGCGCGAACGCGGGTGGGACGGACGAACCTCCTTTCGACCTCAAGGGCCACCTGCACACACTCTACGACAGCCGTTGGCTGATCGGCGGCATCACGGCCCTCATCACACTGGCGGCCGTACTGTACGCACTGCTTGCGATGCCGGTGTTCGAGGCCGACCTGCTGATCCACGTCGAGGAGGAAAGTCCGAACGCATCGAAGAACATCCTGAGCGAGGCATCGTCGCTGTTCGAGACCAAGAAGGCGGCCATCGCCGAGATGGAACTGCTGCGCTCGCGCATGGTGGTATCACGTGCGGTCGACAACCTGCAGCTGTACATCGACACGCAGCCGAAGTACTTCCCGGTCGCCGGATTCTGGTTCGCCAACCAGAACAGTGGTGCGCTGTCCGAGCCGGGGCTGTTCGGCTACGGCGGCTATGTCTGGGGTGGCGAAAAGGCGGAGGTGTCGGTATTCGAGGTGCCCGAGGGCTGGTTGGGACGCGAATTCGCACTGACGTCACTGGGAGGCGGGCGCTTCCGTTTTTCAGGCGGCGGGCAGCGCACTGTCTTCGACGGCGACGTCGGCCAGCGTTACCGCGTGCCGACGCCGGAGGGCACCATCGAGCTGAAGGTCGATCGCATCCAGGCGAAGACCGGCGCGCGTTTCCGCCTGCGTCGCATCTCGAGGGTGGCCCTGATCCAGGCGATCCAGAGCGCCCTCGTGATCTCGGAGCAGGGCAAGCAGTCCGGCGTGATCGAGGTCAAGTTGCAGGGCGAGAATGCCCAGCGCACCTATGCGGTCCTGCGCGAGATCGGCCGCGAGTACATGCGCCAGAACCTGGCACGCAAGACCGAGGAGGCAGAAAAGTCGCTGGCCTTCCTGAACCAGCAGCTGCCGATCCTCAAGCGCCAGCTCGAACAGGCCGAGGACCGCTACAACCAGTTCCGCAACACCCACGGCACCGTGGACCTGCAGGAGGAGGCGAAGGAAATGCTGGCGCAGGCGGCAGCGACGCGCACCCGCAGTCTCGACCTGATCCAGAAAAAAACGGAACTGCTGGGACGCTTCACGGAAGACCATCCGATCATCGCCGCCATCAATCGCCAGCGCAAGGAAGCCCAGGCTGAAATCGATGACGTCAACGCGCGCATCAAAGCCTTGCCGGCACTGGAGCAGGAAGAAGCGCGGCTGACCCGGGAAATCAAGGTCAGCACGGACCTGTACACGGCACTGTCGAACACGGCCCAGCAGCTGCGGCTGATCTCGGTGGGCCGGGTGAGCAACGTGCGCATGGTCGACGAGCCGGTGCCGCCTGAAAAGCCGCTCAAGCCGAACCGTCCCCTGATCGTCGCGCTCGCGGTGGTCACCGGTCTGTTGCTCGGCACGATGATCGCGTTCACGCGCAATGCGATGAAGGGCGGTATCGACGATCCGCAGAAGATCGAGCGCCTGCTGCATGCCCGCGTGGTTTACGCCTCGATCCCGCACAGCAGCAACCAGGAAAAGCTGATGCACAAGGCGCGGGGCGGGATGGAAGCCTTGCCTCTGCTGGCCCGTGTCATTCCGGGCGATGCCGCCGTGGAAAGCCTGCGCAGCTTCCGCGCTGCCCTGCAGTTCGCGATGCCCCACTTCAGGAACAACATCGTCATGTTTGCCGGGCCGACCCACGGCCTGGGCAGGTCCTTCGTGCTGGTGAACTTCGCGGCCGTGATGGCGGCGAGCGGCAAGCGGGTGTTGCTGATCGATGCGGACTTCCGCAGCGGCCACCTGCACCGCTACTTCGGCATCAGCCGCGACCAGGGATTGTCCAAGGCCATCAATGGATCGATGCGCATCGAAGACGTCGTCCACCACGAGGTCGACGAGAACCTCGACTTCATCCCGACTGGCCCGTTGCCGCCGAACCGCTCGGATTTCTTACTGCACGTGAATTTCACGACGTTACTCGAAGCAGCCGGCACCAATTACGATCTGGTACTGATCGACACGCCTCCGATCCTGCTGGCCTCTGACGCCCTCATCATCGGCAATCATGCCGGCGCCATCTTCCTCCTCGCACGCGCGCGCGTCACCACCGACGCCGAGATCACCGAGTCGATCAAGCGGCTGAACCATGCAGGCCTCTCGCCACGAGGGGTGCTGTTCAACGACATGGCCATGCGGATTGGCGCCGGTCGTACCCAATACATCGACGACGCCGCCCAGCTGGGCTACTCGGCCTGAACCAGGCGAGCGATGAAGATAATGATGCGCGGCCTGTTTGCAGCGTTCTCATTGGGGCGATCTCCGGATTCGCACCTGAACCTGTCTGCAACCATTGGCGCCACTGTCGCCCGCCAGATATTGTCCGGGTCCTTGTATTTTGCCGGGATGTGCATCACCGCACGGATGCTCGGGCCGGCAGGCAACGGGATCCTGGCCACGGCGATGCTGCTGCCCCAGGCGCTGTACGCGTTTCTCAACCTCGGCATGGGCGCAAGCCATGTGTACCACCTGAGCTCCGGTTCCGGCAATCCGCGGCAGATGCGCGCCGCGAACTGGATCCTGGCGGTCCTGCTATGGATGGCGGTCGCGCTGGTCTTATTGGCAGGCAGCGAGCAACAAATCGCCCGTTACCTTCCTGGGATACACAAAGGACTGGCCCTGTATGCCAGCCTCCTGTTCCCGCTACTGCTGCTGGCAGGGTGGTCCTCGTCGATGATCCGGGGCCAGCGCGACTACCGCGCCTACAACCGAACACTGCTGGTCCACCCGTTCATATTTTTCGCCACGGTTGCCCTGTTGGGCGTGACGGGGCGCGTCGACGTGATGGCCGTGGTGACGTGCCACCTCATCGGCCAGCTGTCGCTCTGGATGATGAGCGAATCGCGCCTCCGGAAAATCGCTCCCGGCACCGCCGGCCAGTACCGGTTGCGTGATGCGATGTCGTTCGGGCTGCGCGCCCATGTCAGCAATGTCATCACCTTTCTCAACTACAGGCTCGCGTTGTATCTCGTCAGCTTCATGTTGGGCGCGACTGCGGCCGGGTTCTACGCGCTCGCGGTACAGTTGGCAGAGATGCTGTGGCTGTTTTCGGGAGCCGCGTCATCGATCGTGTATCCGGAGTCGGCCGCCAACAGCCGGTCGCCCGAGGCGCTGGAAGCCATGGTGACGAAAGTTGCGAGGCTGGTGGTGCGGGTGACGCTGGCCGGCGCGCTCGTCGCGGCCGCCGTCTCGTGGTACGCGATCCCGCTCGCGTTCGGCAAGGATTTCCGGGGCAGCGTTGCGCCATTCATCATTTTGCTCCCCGGGATCGTCACCTGGAGCTATATGAGCATCATCTCCAATGCCCTTGCCGGGATGGGATTTCAAAAAGTGAACATCCAGGGCGCAATCCTGTGCCTGGCGATCAATGCGGTCTGCGGCGTCCTCGCCATTCCGGTCCTGGGAACGAGCGGTGCGGCACTCGCGTCGACGGTCGCGTTCTCGGTCACTGCCCTCTATACCGTGGTCATGTACAAGAAAATCATGGCAGTGAAGCGGGTAGAGGCCAACGACGCGCGCGCCGATGCCGCGACCTCTGTCGATGGAGACGAGTGAATGAACCAGGAACGCATACTGGTGGTGACGACCTCTTACCCTTATGGCCGGAACGAAGCCTTCATCAAGGCCGAACTGGAATACCTTGCCCAGTGTTTCGCGCATGTGGAACTTGTGCCGAGCTTCTACCCGCGCGACGCCGCGCCGCGTCCTACCTCGCTGCCGGTCAATCTCGACTATGCGAATGCGCGCTGGGGCATGCAACGAGGCATCGTCCTGGTCAGTTCGTTGCTGGGCGGGTTGTGGCGCTACGCATGGCTCGATGACGCGCGGCGAGTATTGCGCGGCGCGCACCGCTGGGAGAACGTGAAGGAGTTGGTGAGAGCCTTGTACCGTGCTTGCCTGTTCGAGCGCTTTCTGGTCGAGCAGGTCAAGCACGCGAACAAGAAAATCGACATCGTCTACTTTTACTGGATGTTTCCGGAAATCGCAGGAGCGATCCGTTTCCGGGACGTGGTCCAGCCCTCGCTCAAGGTGGTGTCGCGAGCCCATCGCGGCGACTTGTACGAGGACAAGCGCAGCGGTGGCTACGCGGGCTTGCGGCAGGGCGTGCTCGCGGGGATCGACGCGGTGTTCAGTATCTCGGACCATGGCAGGGCCTACGTGGCGCGCGAGCATCCGGCGGCGGCGCGCAAATGCTTCACGGCGCGCCTCGGTGTGGATGACCCCGGGTTCGAAAATGCGCAGCCGCAGGAGGAAGCGCTCTCGGTCGTATCGTGTTCGTTCGTGGTCGAGGAGAAGCGCCTCCACCTCGTCGTCGACGCGATTGCGCACCTGCTGGAGGCCGCACCATCGTTGAGCGTCCGGTGGACGCACATCGGCGACGGCGGGCTGTTCGAGGAGCTACGGGCATACGCCCGGTCGAAGCTGGGGGGCGGGCGCGCCGAGGTCGTGTTCACGGGCTACCTCGCACAGGAGGACGTGATGAAGCTGTACCGGGAGCAAAAATTTGATGTGTTCGTCAACGTCAGCTCGAGCGAAGGGATTCCTGTCAGTCTCATGGAGGCCAGTTCGGTCGGTATCCCGATGGTGGCAACGGACGTCGGCGGCAACGGCGAAATTGTCAATGAGAGCAATGGGATCCTGATCCCGGCCGATCCGGACGTCGCGACCATCGCCGGCGCGCTGGCGCGCTTCCGCGACAGGGCGTCAGCTGCAGCGTACCGGACGCGTGCGCGCTCCGATTGGCAGGAAAAATTTAGCGCCGCCCACAATTACCCGCAGTTCGGCCAATCCCTGGTCGACATCGCATCCCGTCCCTGACATGCGCACGCCGAATCGCCTTGAGTCGCCCCTGGTGTTCACGGTGTTCTTTTGTACACTGTTTCTGTTCTTTACACCGTTCGAACAAGGCGGCCCCAATCCATCGATGATCCCACGGTATCTGGTGGCAGGTGTGTCGCTGATGCTGCTGTTTCCCTTGCTGGCAGTTCGATCGGTGCGGCCGCGTACGCCCACCATGCATGTGTTGCTCCTGCTGGCATTGATCTTCATGCACGCAACCCTGATCATCTCCGGTCCGGGCCAGTTCGCCATGCTCATCGCCGCCGACATGTGCGCGGCGATACTCCTGTACGAGCTGTCGTTCCACTGGCGACGGGAATTCCGGGCAGCGATTGCATGGCTGCTGGTGATTAACGTCCTGTTCATCGTGCTGCAGGCATTGCTGTTTTTTGCGACCTCGGCCGGGATAGTCGACTTCTACAAGATGATTTTCGGGTCGGACAGCCGCTTTTCCGAAGACTACCTGAACATTACACGGTTTTCCGGTTTCCACGTGGAGCCGGGCACCTATGCGAACTATATGGGCTGCCTGCTCGCGATCATGATACTGGTCTCGGAATTCAGCGAGCGACTGGTGTTGCTGACCTGCGTCTCCATCATCGGGATTTTCCTGACCAATTCCGGCTCGTCCGTCTATTTCGTGCCGCTGGTGACCGCGTTGGGTCTCTACCTGTGGCGGAAGGAGGTCCGGCCACTCCATCTCATTATCCTCGCCGCGGCGATTGCGACCTATCTGATCGCGTCGGGCATCGTGACACACCTGGAGGAGCGGTTCATCAATCAGCCGTCCGACGGCAGCCTGACGCATCGGATCGAGGGCATTGCCGCGTACGGCGCGAAGAGTGCCGAAGAAAAATTCGTGGGCATCGGTTTCGTTAGCGATCCATGTGTTCGCTGCCACTACCAGGACATTGGCGTCCTGTTCAACCTCACCACGCGAGGTGGTGCGGTGGTGTCGCTCGCCTTGTTGGGGCTGCTTGTGCGCATGGTCCGGGTCAACGGGCTCGTGTTGGCGACCTTGCTGGTACTCGTCCCGTTGAACGAAAAGATGTTCTTCTATGAACCGCCGGTGTGGCTGTTCGTGTTGTTTGCGCTGACCGGACCGAGCCACGACGCGCGGCGTAAAGTGGCTGCGCCTGAGGTGGCGCATCCTGGCAGGATCGCGCCGCCGAGGGAGCACTTGTCGTAGGGTGGCGTCGCCCTTGCACGATGCCGGCGTGCTGTTGTCCGTGAGCCACGGCACGGCCGCGAGCCTCAATCGGCGCGAAAGGTGGGCGAGACCGGCGCAGGGGCACGTCGCTGCAACAGCATGCGCTTGAGCAGGCGCCGAATCTGGTAAGTGCGCGATTCGAACAGCCAGTACGACATGTAGGCCCCCGCGAGCAAAGTGGCCAGCATGCCCAGATAGATTGCGAAGTGCAGCGGGTCGTTCGGCGACAGCTCGCGTAGCCCCCAGCGCTTCAATGTCCAATGCCGCAGCAGGTCGATCAGCGGCACGTGCAGGACATACAGGCTGAAGGAGAATTCTGCGAAAAAGGTGCCGGTCCTGGCCAGGAGCGGCCGCAGCGTCGACGTTGCAGCGGCCCTGAATTGCAGGCTCGACAAGAGCACCACGAACATCAGGCTGCAACCCAGGTCCGGCAGCATGCTGGCAAGCGTGAACGCGTTCATGTCGCCGGTCAGCCGGTAATACACCCACAGCGCCGCGACGAGTATCAGCCAGACCGAACGCTGCGCGGTGCTGCACTCGATCCTGATCCGCGAAAATCCCACGCCCAACAGCCAGATCATGAAGTAGCCGATGATCTCAGCGGGCAACGAGGCTGCCAGCAGGAGAAGTGTGATGCCGCACGCCACGCGCAGGGCGCGGCCGGGCGCGCGCAACAGCACGACCAATAGCGGGAAGAGTACGTAATACCAGGTTTCGTTGGCCAGGCTCCACAAAGGGAAGTTGCCGCCAAAGGTCGGCACGGCGATGGTCTGCAGGCCGACCAGGTTGGCGCCGAAGACCAGGGCGGAGTACTCGTTGGCAGGATGAAAATCGATGCCTTGCGTTTCCACGACGCCGGTGCCGAAGCCGAACAGCAACGTCAGTACGAAGGTGGGAATCAGCACGGTCCACAGGCGCGTTACACGGTCGATCGCATAGCTGGCGATCGCATCGGGCTGCCGGATCTTGTCGAGCAGGCTGCCCCCCACGAGCCAGCCGCTGATGACGAAGAACACCAGCACCGCATGGTGGGCGAAGCCGGTGGCGAACGAGAAGCCCTTGAACCAGATCGATGGATCCGCCACCGTACGCAGCCCCGGGTACATCTCCGCGCGCAGATGCGCAGCCGCGACCTCGACAGCCGCCAGCCCGCGCAACAGCGAGATCACTACCGAATGCCAGCAGTCATCGCCGACCTGACTGTGCATCTGGAATGTGACCCTCGGTATTTTATTGGTTTTCATAATACATCCCTTTGTTGGGATCGCCGTGCATAATCGCCGACGCGGCAGGCGATACGATCGGTTCTCTGTCGGACGATATCGATCTCGCAAATAGTCTTATTGATGTCGCATAAGGCCAAGTGAAATATTAAAAAGTGTGAAAGTAATCCGATTCCAATTAATTGGTGGCGTTCAATGGAATAACGGAAAGGCGATAAAAATGCCTGGGCCGCTTAGGATTGATTTCAATCAGTTTGGGTGGTGCTTAAAAATATGATAATCACTTCGGCTGAACGATCATCGCTCTGGAATTCTCACGTTTTAAAACGATGCGTATTCTCTACGTCAATCATTATGCGGGCTCTCCCAGCTATGGCATGGAGTACAGGCCATATTACCTGGCGCGGGAATGGGTGCGCATGGGACATGATGTGCAGATTATTGGCGCTTCCCAATCGCATATTCGCAGCCGTCAGCCCGAGCTCGCCGGCCAATGCCGTCTGGACGAAACCATCGATGGGATTCATTACATATGGTTGGAAACGCCCCGGTATTGCGGCAATGGTATTGGAAGGGTGCGCAATATGGCGTCCTTCGTCAGTCGCCTGTGCCGCGAGAGCAAGCGAATTGTCGCGTCATTCAAACCGGATGTCGTGATCGCGTCGAGCACCTACCCGATGGATATCTGGCCCGCGCGCCGGATAGCAGAATTGGCCGGTGCCAAACTCGTCTTCGAGATCCATGACTTATGGCCTCTGACGCCAATGGAGCTGGGTGGGATGTCAAGGTGGCATCCTTTCATCATGCTGCTGCAAGCGGCTGAGGACTATGCCTATCGTCACGCGGATACGGTCGTGTCAATGCTTCCAAAAGTGCATGACTACGTGGCATCCCGCGGCGTGCCGCGCGACAGACTGCATATCGTTCCGAACGGCGTCGACCCGCGGGAGTGGGCAGCAGGGAGCACCGAACTCCAGGCAAACATCGAAGCGACACTTTCCGCGATCAGGGAGGCGGGCAACTTCGTGGTTGGCTATGCGGGTACGCACGGCGTATCGAACTCGCTGCACACCTTGCTCGACGTTGCAGCGATCCTGCGCGACGAGAAAGTCGCCTTCGTACTGGTCGGCGGCGGCCCGGAAAAAGCCGGCCTGCAGCGCCGTGCGCATGCGGAGCAGTTGCAAAACGTCCGCTTCATCGATCCGATCGCCAAGGAACAGATCCCGGCACTCCTTCAACATTTCGACATCGCATATATCGGCTGGCAACGCCAGCCCCTCTATCGTTTCGGGATCGCGCCAAACAAGCTGATGGATTACATGATGGCTGCCCGCCCGGTGCTGCATGCCGTCGAGGCGGGCAACGATCCGGTCGGGGAAGCAGGCTGCGGGTTGACTGTTGCACCGGAGAATCCGGAAGTCGCGGCGCAAGGTATTCGGAATTTGTTGGCGTTGAGCCCCGGCGAGCGTCAAGCCATGGGGTTGTGCGGCAGGCGGTTTGTCATGGATCGCCATACTTATCCAATCCTGAGCGAACGTTTTCTGGCTGCCTGTTGTTCCTGAAAAATAGATCATGAGTATGGCTGACTTATGAGGTGAATAAGATGTCGAGAACTGACATTTTATTTAAACGAGCGTTTGATATCGGTGCGTCGCTAGCGGGGTTGTTGCTGCTCGCGCCAGTCATATTCCTATGCTGGCTCGTCGCAACGCTCGATACCCGGAGCAATGGGTTTTTCATACAAAAACGCATCGGGCGTCATGGTCATGTCATCCGTGTTTGCAAAATCAAGACGATGTATCCGGGCGACAGCCAGCGCAGTCCCATCGCATCGAGAAATATCGCTTCGATTTCGCGCTCCGGTCGACTTTTTAGAAAATACAAACTCGATGAATTGCCCCAGTTGTTTAACGTGCTGTCCGGAAGCATGAGTCTTGTCGGGCCGAGGCCGGATGTACCTGGCTATGCGGATCGTTTGCAAGGTGAGGACCGTATCATTCTCTCGCTGCGGCCGGGAATTACCGGACCGGCCTCCATCAAGTACAAGGATGAGGAGTCCATATTGGCGGCGGTCGACGACCCGGAGGCATATAACGACCGGATCATCTGGCCGGACAAGGTAAGAATCAACCGGGAATATGTCAATAATTATTCCCTGCTGCGCGATCTTCGGTATATTTTCCACACCATTCTCGGATAAGGTCATGAGTACTTCATGCGCTACCTGGCCAAGCTTCTCCGTCGAGGAAGCAACCGCTGTCAAGAACGTTATCCTGTCGAATAAAGTCAATTATTGGACGGGCACGGAATGCAGGGAGTTCGAAAAGGAATTCGCGGCGTGGGTCGGCACCCGGTACGCCGTCGCGCTGTCGAACGGTACGCTGGCGCTGGACGTCGCTCTCAAGGCGTTGCGCATATCGCCGGGCGATGAAGTGATCGTGACGCCAAGGACTTTCCTGGCTTCCGCGAGTTGCATCGTCAACGCGGGCGCGATTCCCGTGTTCGCTGATGTGGACCGGGAGAGCCAGAATATTACGGCCGAAACCATCCGGGCCGTCCTGACGCCGCGTACGAGGGCGATCATCTGTGTACACCTCGCCGGTTGGCCATGCGACATGGATCCGATCATGGAGCTTGCCCAGGAACACGCCATCTTCGTGATCGAGGACTGTGCCCAGGCCCATGGCGCACGCTACAAAGGGCGGATGGTGGGAGGCATCGGCCACATCGGCGCCTGGTCCTTCTGTCAGGACAAGATCATGACCACTGGCGGGGAGGGCGGCATGGTGACCACGAATTCCCACCCATGGTGGACCACCATGTGGTCCTACAAGGATCATGGCAAGTCGTGGGAGGCCGTGTACGAACGCCAGCATCCCCCTGGCTACCGGTGGGTCCACGAATCCTTCGGTACCAACTGGCGGATGCTGGAAACGCAGGCCGTTATCGGGCGTATCCAGCTCCAGCGCATGGCCACGTGGACGTCGCAGCGGCAGGTGAACGCATCGAGGATTGCTGCAACATGCCGGGAATGTGCGGCATTGCGGGTTCCTGTCGTGCCGCCCGATGTGCAACATGCCTTCTACAAGTTCTACGTGTTCGTCGAGCCCGAAAAACTGGCGCGCGGCTGGACCCGCGACCGGATCATCGAGGAAATCACCGCAAGGGGCGTCCCGTGTGCCCAAGGCACTTGCTCCGAACTCTACATGGAGAAGGCTTTCGATAACACATGTTACCGCCCGAAGTACCGGTTGCCGGTCGCGAAGGAATTAGGCGAAACAAGCCTGATGTTCCTCGTACACCCGTCCCTGAGGAATCAGGATGTCGAGAAGACCTGCCTGGTCATCAGGGAAGTCATGGCCATGGCGGAAGGCGTTGCGCTGCCGGCGAGCCCATGATGTCGTGGATACATGTCATCGATATTGGCCATACGGCGGTGATGGTGCCAACGGCCGGTGCGATCGCTGTTTGGCTCATCTCCGGCCGGGCCTGGAAGCTGGCCTCATGCTGGTGCCTGATCTTTGCCGCAGGCCTGGGAGTGGTTGCCCTGTCCAAGATTGCCTTCCTCGGGTGGGGACTGTCCGTGCCTCCGCTCGGTTTCAAGGCGCTCAGTGGTCATGCGTGGCGGACGGCGGCAGTACTGCCTGTTCTCTTTTTCGTTCTCCTGCAGCGCGCCCCCGACAATTGGCGCGAGCGCGGGTTCGCGTTCGGTGTGGCGCTTGGCATCGGCCTCGGCGCCCTGCTCATCGTGTTCAGGTTCCACACGACATCGGAGGTTGTTGCGAGCCTCGTGCTTGGCATCGCTGCGGGCCGTGTCTTTGTACGGCTGTCGGCGACACTGCCGGCGCCTGGCCCCAATCGCCAGGCTGTGGCAATGAGCTTGCTCACGTTTTTTATCATCTGCAGTTTGAAACCGTCTGCGATCAACCACCGGCTGGTCGACGTAGCGCTCTATTTCTCCGGGCGTGACCATCCTTATCGATGGACACGCGATGTCGACACATGTGCCGCTCGGCAGCCGGGGGCATTGCACGGTGCGTCGAAAACGAACCTGCACAGCCCCGGTTAATGTCCGGCTGCCCCAGCGCTGTATGCCCCGAGCTCTGCGCGCGTCTCGTGGGAAGAAGCGGGAACCACGCCTGCGGATACCGGAGGCTCGGCGATCTTGCGGATCGCCGGCGAGCTTTTCCGTAAACGATAATCGCCAGTGCCGTCAGCCTGATAATTCACGAACTCTGGATCGGCTGAGATCGTGCCGCTGACGTGGCCGTCAGCGCGCACACTGGTCCCGCTCAAGTACACCAGGTTATTGACGTAGCGGTTATTGGCGCCGACTTTGCCGCCTTCGATAATCCCATAAGTGATGTTGTCGTAGACGATATTGTGCGCGACATAGTTGTTTTGTGAACCGTTCGGTAACGTTCCGGCGTCACCGCCACCGATGAGTATGCCGATCTTGCAGCGGAAGACCGTATTGTTGATGATGGTTGAATCCGTTGCGCCATGCCACTGCTGGATGCCTGCCAACGCAACGCCGGAAACGATGTTGTCGACGACAGTATTCTTCGGGTTGGCGATGTAGATCCCCTGCACCGTGTTGCACTTGCCGATCATTGAGTAGCCGATATTTCTGACCACGTTCCCTTTGATCAGTACGTTTCCGGCGCCGCCGTTGGTATCGATCGCAGCGCCGCCATTACCCGTACAGCCACCGCTGACCGTCAGGTCGTGAATGAAGTTATTCGCGATCGTAAGATTCGTGCCGTCTGCCAGGATGCCGTGTCGCCCCGTGCCGCTGATGTCGAAACCCTCGATGTCGACATGGCTCCCCTTGGAGTGCCAGGCTATGCCGGTGCCCGACACGACGATTTTCGCCCCCCATTTGATGTCCGATATGAATTTGAGCCGAGCGGAAGGCGTGCCGCTGCGCAGCGTGCTGATGCCCGCGCTGTCGGGACCTCGGGCGGAGACCCGGTACTCGCCGGGCGCGACATGGATGGTGTAGCCCGGCGCAGCGGCGGCATCTGCTCGGCCGATCGTCAGGAAGGGCGCGTCTTTCGTTCCAGGGTTCGAGTCTGCGCCATAAGGTGCGACATACAGCTGCCTGGTGTCGGCACAGGAGGCTAGCAGGGCGGCCACACTGATGAGCGAAGCGCCGCGCACTGCGACTCGCAGCCACAAGTCGTTGTCCGGGGTATCGTCGTATGTTGTGGTCTTTCTCATGCGTACCTCCTTGATGTCAGCGTTTCAGGCAAGCTCGTCCGATAGACGTTCCACGATCCGGACTGCGGCGTCACCGGCGCCATAAGGAGCGATGTCGTCGCCGGTACTTTCGAGGCCGGCGCGCAGGGAGTGCAGTACGGCGTTGGCATCGACCGGTGGCGCCAGTCGGTTCCACCCGGCGTCCACCAACTCCGTCCACTCGGTTTCGTCCCGCAAGGTCACACACGGAACGCCATAGAAGAAGGCTTCTTTTTGGACGCCGCCCGAATCGGTAGCAATGATTGCGGCGTACTTTTCCAGCTGCACCATTGCCAGATAGCCCAGCGGATCCAGCACGACCACCGCGTTGTGCAAAGCCTGCAATTTGCCTTGTTTCGCAAGCGTGCTGCGCGTACGGGGGTGGAGGGGCAGCACGACTTTGATGTTCCTGGCGAAATGCGAAAGGGCTTCGACTATCGTTGTGAGCCTGCCGGGATCGTCGGTGTTCTCTGCGCGATGGATGGTTGCCAGGCAATACTCGCCAGCCTGGACGCCGTGCTCTTGCCGTAGCCGGCCCAGTACGCCCCCGTCGGAGGTGACCCGTTCGCCATGCCGAAGCGCGACGTCGAGCATGACGTCGCCGACCTGGTGAATCTGATCGGAACTGGCGCCTTCACGCAGTAAATGTACGCCGGCCTCGCTGTTGGGGGTGAAGAGCCAGCGCGCGACCCGGTCCGTAAGGATGCGGTTGATCTCCTCCGGGGATCTCATGTTGAAAGAACGCAAACCCGCTTCGACGTGCGCGATCGGGATATGCAGCTTGACCGCCGCCAGGGATGCTGCAAGCGTGGAATTCGTGTCGCCATATACCAGGACCGCATCGGGCTTTTCCAACAACAGTATTTTTTCAATGTCGATCAACATACGCCCAGTCATGTCGCCATGGGTGCCGCCGTGAATCGCGCACTGATAAGCGGGCGGCTTCATGCCCAGCTCGGTAAAAAAGACATCCGACATATTGGCGTCGAAGTGCTGGCCGGTATGCACGACGATCTCACGAAGCTGGTCGTACTCCGCAACGACGGCTGACACTGCACTCGCCTTGATGAATTGTGGGCGGGCGCCGATCACGGTGACGATTTTCTTTGGTTTCATGAGTTTTCTTTGCCTACCAGGTCACCGCTTCATAAAAGCGGAAAAGATTGTCCTTGGTGTTTTCCTTCCAGTTCGTTTCAAACTGTCGCGGGTGGGTTACGAGACAAATGTTCCGGTGTACGGAAACGACGTTCAGGGGAGAGGTCGGCCAGTAATATTGAGGAGGCGGCCGATCCACGATGTACATGTCGATGTGGTCGAGCAGGCCGCGGTCGTAGGCCTCGCACTCGATGCCGCATTCTTCGCGCAACCGCTGGTCCGCGAGGATCTCCGTATTGTTCACCTTGAGGCGGCGGTTCGCGAAGTCCCCATGGCCGGCCACTGTGCGGAGTTTTTTTCCGAGTTGCTGCTCGAACCACCGGAAGTTTTTGCGAAAGACATTCCTGATCTCGGGAAGGCAGTTCCGCACGAGGGCCGGATCCTTGATCTTGTTCTTTTTGGCGAAAGAGGCCACTTCTTCGTAGTGGTAGCTGGCCTCGCTGCCATAGTCTTCAATTTCGCGCATCAGGCCGAAGTCAAGCGTAGACAGCCTGAAGTAATAGCTCGCCTTGACGCCATACTTTTTTTCCATCTCGAACAGTTTCCTGGTCGTGCGCAGGTCCGTATCGATGTCATGCCGGTGCACGATGAATGCCCCGGTTGCCGACTGGCCAGTTCGTACGCGGTCGAAGAAATCCCGGACCGAAGTCTGGGTGTAGCCGGCGTCCATGGCGGCACAAATCAGTTTTTCGTGCGTACGCAGGCGCGACGGCATCCCATAATCGCTATAAATGCGCCTAAGTAATGGAGTCATTGGAGTGAATATCTTGCGCGATAAGGTTCGAATCCGAGCATCGTCTTGAAGGCCCTGAGCCCGGGACTGGCACCGAAGAACGTGTCATACATGAGGTAGCCGTAGGCATGACTTTCGATCATCCGGCAGATAATCTCCGTCACCATCAGGTGCATGGCGCCGTCATTGTTGCGCAGGCCGAGCAGGCGGTCGAAGGCGACAAAATTCCCGAAAAGCCCGACATCGCCGTAGGCGGTCAGTTTTCCGGCGGCGTTCAAGACGCCGAAATATTCGTAGTTCTTCTCCGGATGGAACTGCGTCTGTTTTTGCCGGTATGCCTCGGCCATTGGCCGGCCCTGGCGCAGATCGAGTGAGGTATTGATCTCATGGATGTCCTCCACGAAATTGTTCTTGTCGATCTCGACGACCCTATAGCCGCGCGACCTGGCTTTCCTGGCATGGAATCCCGCCGAGTTGCGGCCCTTTACGTTCGCCATATAGGCATCGGGGTCGGCAAAGCGATTCAGGTCGATGAGTGCCGCGCCTAACGATTTGTTCTGGAAGATCTTGTACTTCGGGTGAGGCTTGGTGAAATGGGCGTGCATGCGCCGCACCGCATCCGGATTCAGGTCCAGCCGGAATTCGAGGCGTGCAACCGGAAGCTTGCTGATGTCGAGGGCCAGATTAAACAGCTGCGACAGCTTGCTTGTCATGGGATATCGCTCCATAGAAGTCGACCAGCCTGTTTGCCTGGACAGTCCAGTTGTATTTTTCCAGCACGGCCCGGCGGCCGTTTTCGCCCATTGCCTTCGCAGGCTGCGGATGGGTAGCGAGGTAATCGATCGCGGCCGCGATCGCCCTGGGATCGAGTGGGTCGACGCAGATCCCGCACTGATTGCCTTCGATGATGTCGCGCCAGAGCGGGAAATTCGAGGCGATCACCGGAATACCGGACGACATGTACTCGAACATCTTGGTCGGGTGGGAGTCCAGGTGGTTCGGCAGCGGATGAAAGGTCACGATGCCGGCCAGGGAACGCTCCAGCACCTCGCGCACACCGTCGCGGTCGAGCAACCCATGGGCATTCACGCGGCGCCACCCGGGACTGGCCTTCATTTCAGCCTCGACCAGGGGTTCGGAAAACGTCCCGACGAGGTTCACCCGCGCCGCCGAGGCCAGGAATTCGCCCGCATGGACCAGCTCGCGGATACCGCGGATACTGCCGATACCGCCGACATAGCAGACCTCGACGTGCTTGTGTTCCCAGGGGCCGCCGCCATCGAGTTCTCCCACCATCGGGAAATTGTTGACGTCGACCGTGCGGGGATGAATCTTGAGAAAATTCTCTCTAATGAACGGGGTGGCCGTGATGATGCCGTCGAAGCGGGAACAGGCATAACGCTCCACGGCTGAATACACCGAGGACAGTAGCCTGCGCGATAGCGGCCCCAGGTACGGTTTGCCCAGCAGTTGGCGCGCAACATCCTCATGCGAATCGAAGATGACTTTCTTGCCGCACCGCTTGAGCCGCAATCCGACGGGGAGCAATTCGGGATCGTGCAGTTGATAGATCTCGGCATCAAGTGCGATCGCCTTGTCGCCGACGCGGCGCGTGGTCTTCAGGATGCGTTCGACGCGGCCGCCCAGGCAGCCGACGTCGGTGATCGCCACCCCATCCCGCTGTTCGTCGCCCAGGCCGTCGGCAACGACCAGTGTCACGTTGTACCCGTGCGCGGCCAGGGTCCGACACTGCTTGATGAAGATGCGCGTGTCGTTGCGAGGGTGAGCAGACGTCAGATGAACGATCCTGCACATTGCGGGGCATCCTTTGCGTGCGCAGCCTACTCCGGTAATGTCACGGGTTCCGGGGGGCGCCGGGTGACGTCCGCCGCGTTCAGCAGTGCCGTCGCAACCTGTTGCGCACTCGACGTCGACAGGTAGGGCCCCATCGGCAGGCTCATCACTTTGCCGGCCATCTCGACGGATACGGGACAGACGTCGGCCGAGCTCAGCGCCGCATAGGCAGGCTGGCGGTGGATGGGGACCGGATAGTGAACGGCGGTCGGAATCCCCGCCCGGTGCAGCGCCGCCTGCAGCGCGTCGCGCTGCTCCACGATCACCGTGTACTGGGCATGGACGCTGGTGCGGTCCTCCTGCCGGCCGACAGGACGGACCTGCGCGTCGTTGCCGAGCAACAGCGCGTCGTAGGCGGAGGCGGCGCGCTGGCGCTGCTGCAGTTCCCAGTCGAACAGCTCCAGCTTGGCCAGCAGGATTGCGCACTGCAGGGTGTCCATGCGGCCGCCGACGCCGATGCGGGTGTGCACGTAGCGCTTCGACTGGCCGTGCACGCGGATCTCGCGCATCGCCTTGGCCAGCGCGTCGTCACTGGTGAACAGCGCGCCCCCGTCACCGTAGCAGCCGAGTGGCTTGCTGGGAAAGAAGCTGGTGCAGCCGATGCGGGAAAGGTTGCAGCTCCGCCTGCCTCGGTAGGTGGCGCCGAAGCTCTGGGCGGCATCCTCGATGACGGTGAGGCCGTGGCGCAGGGCAATCGCATTGATCTCGTCCATGTCGGCCGGCTGTCCGTACAACGACACGGGGATGATGGCCCGGGTGCGGCCCGTGATCTTTTCTTCGATCAGCCCCGGCGCGATATTGCAGGTGACCGGATCGATGTCGACGAACACCGGCGTCGCGCCGAGCAGCACGATGGCCTCGGCGGTGGCAATGAAGGTGAACGGCGTGGTGATCACTTCGTCGCCGCGGCCCACGCCCAGCGCCATCAGAGAAATCAGCAGCGCTTCCGTGCCCGAGGCCACGGTGATGCAGTGGCGGGCGCCCGTGTACCGGGCCAGGCGTTCCTCGAGTTCGGCCACCTCCGGGCCCATGATGTACTGGCCGTGGTCGAGGACGGCCTGGATGCGGCCATTGATCAGGTCGCGCGATGCCTGGTATTGGGACTTGAGGTCGATGAATTCCATGGTGGTCGTTCCGTTCGCGGGTCGGGCGGTTCAGGGACGGGAGGGGGCGGAAACGAGGCTGCAGATGCCGCCGACAAGGACGTACGATTCGCCGGTGTGCGGGCAGGCCGCCTCGCCGTTGCCCGCCGGGGGCAGCGGCAGGCGTTCGCCGAAACGGCTGATCCAGCCGACCTGGCGCGCCGGCACTCCGGCCATCAGCGCGAAGTCGGGCACGTCGTGCTTGACCACGGCGCCGGCGCCGATGAAGGCGTAGGAACCGATCGTCACCCCGCAGACGATGGTGGCGTTGGCGCCGATGCTGGCGCCGCGCCGGACCAGGGTGCGCCGGTATTGATCCTTGCGGACGATGCCGGAACGCGGGTTGTAGACGTTCGTGAACACCATGCTCGGGCCGCAGAACACGTCGTCCTCGAGCGTCACGGCGTCGTAGACGGAGACGTTGTTCTGGATCTTGACGCGGTCGCCGATGACGACGTCGTTGCCGACAAATACGTTCTGGCCAAGCGAGCAGCCGCCGCCGATGCGGGCGCCGCCGCAGACATGCGAGAAGTGCCAGACGCGGGTGCCGGGACCGAGCACGGCGCCGTCGTCGACGATCGCGCTCGGATGGATGTCCCTGCTGTCGATGGGAGCGTTCATGATCAGTACTCCAGCGGCAGGGCCACACGCTTGCCGTCGCGCGCCGACTTGTAGGCGGCGATCAGCACTTCGAGGGATTTCAGGCCTTCGCGTCCGTCGGTCTCGGGCTCCGCCTCGCCGCGCAGCACCTTGATCACGTTGTCGTAGTACAGCGGGTGGCCGAAGCCGTAGACGGAGGTGGTTTCATAGCTCGCGTCGCGGACCCTGTCGTCGTCCGGATCGGGCGTGGCGAACTCCCATTGCTGAATCTCGTTCACGGCCACGCCGCCGATGCGCACCGTGCCGCGCTCGCCGAGGATCGTGATCGACCCTTCCAGGTTGCGCGGGTAGGTCAGCATGGTGACGTTCATCGACCCCAGCGCGCCGTTGCGCCAGCGCAGGCTGAGCACCCCGGTGTCCTCGACCTCGATGTCGCGGGCCAGCGTGGCGGTATAGGCCTGCAGGCTTTCGACCGGACCCACGATCCAGTCGATCAGGTCGACGTAGTGGCTGGCCTGGTTCATGAAGGCGCCGCCGTCGAATTCCCAGGTCCCGCGCCATTTGGCGCTGTGGTAGTACTCGGGCGGGCGGGTCCAGAACACGTTCAGGTTGACCATGTAGATGCGGCCGAAGCGCTGCTTGTCGACCGCCTGCTTGAGCAGCTGCAGGGTGGCGTTGCGGCGGTTCTGCTTGACCACGAACAGGCGTACCCCGGCGGCGTCCGCTGCGGCCACCATGCGCTTGCCATCCTCCCACCGGGTCGCCATCGGTTTTTCGGTCATCACGTGGCGGCCGCTGGCGGCGATCTGGATAGCCTGCTCGGGGTGCAGGCCGGAAGGCGTGGTGACGACGACGATGTCGGCGTCGACGCGGCGCAGCATCTCCTGGAGGCTGGTGTAGCCTTCGGCGCCGGTCAGGCCGGCCGCGCGGTCGAGCGCACGCGGGTCGACGTCGCAGACGCCGACCAGCTCGGCGCGGTCCTGGTGCTTGCGCAGGGCCTCGAAGTGATTGTTGGCGATGCGGCCGCAGCCGACCAGCGCGAAGCGGATCTTGCGGTCCTGGATGGGGGCAGGATAGTGGCGCATCATGGCGGTCCTCAGGCTTTCACGACGTTGGGCAGCGCGGTGAGATAGACGCCGCGCGTGTCGACGATGAGACTGGCGTACTGCCGTACGAGGTCGTAGTCGAAGGCGGAGTGCGCCGTGGCCAGGAGGACGACGTCGTAGGAAGCGATGCGCTGCGGGGTGAGTTCGACGCTTTTCAGGTCGAAGTGGTGTTCGCGCATGCGTGGGAAAACGGGCACATGCGGATCGGTGTAATCGACAACGGCCCCTTTGTCGCGCAGGAGTTCCATCAGTTCGACCGAAGGCGATTCACGCATGTCCTCGACGTCTTTTTTGTAGGCGATGCCCAGCACCAGCACGCGGCTTCCCATCACGGCTTTCCCGCGCCGGTTGAGCGCGTCCATGAGCTTGCTGACGACCCAGTGGGGCATGTCACTGTTGATTTCCCCGGCGAGCTCGATGAAGCGGGTGTGCAGCCCGTACTCGCGTGCTTTCCACGTCAGGTAGAACGGGTCGATCGGGATGCAGTGGCCACCGAGACCGGGGCCGGGGTAATAGGGGGTGAAGCCGAAGGGTTTCGTGGCGGCCGCGCGGATGACTTCGTGGATGTCGATCTCCATGCGGTCGGCGATGATTTTCATTTCGTTGACGAGGCCGATGTTGACGGCCCGGTGGATGTTCTCCAGCAGCTTGGTCAGCTCCGCCGCGCGGGTCGAGCTGACCGGGACGACGCGGTCGATGGCCGCGCTGTACAGTGCGATCCCCGCTTCCAGGCAGGCCGGCGTCACGCCGCCGCAGACCTTGGGTATCGTACGGGTGTGGAAGTGGGGATTGCCCGGGTCTTCACGTTCGGGCGAGAACACGAGAAAGATGTCGCGTCCGATCACGAAGCTGCGCGATTCGAGGCGTGGCTTGAGTTCCTCGTCGGTGGTACCGGGGTACGTCGTGCTTTCCAATGACAGGAGCTGGCCGGGCCGCAGGAAGGGCAGCAGGGCGTCCGTCGTGTCCAGGACGAAGGACAGGTCGGGTTCGCGGTACGGGTTGAGCGGCGTCGGCACGCAGATGATCAGGGCGTCCGGCTCGCCCGCGCGCGTGAAATCGGTGGTCGCTTCGAAGCCCTGGCTGCGCGCATGCGCGATGTCGGCGGCGGGGATGTGGTTGATGTAGCTTTCACCCCGGTTGAGACGTTCGACCTTGCTGCCGTCGATGTCGATGCCGAGCACGCGGAAGCCGGCTTCGGCATAGCGTAGCGTCAGCGGCAGGCCCACGTAGCCCAGGCCGATGATGCCGATGAGGGCAGTGCGCTCACTCAGACGGGCAGTGAGCTGTTCGAGATAAGCCGGTTTGCTTTCGTCGCGCATGTGGGTCCTCGCCAGACTGGTTGGATGAAAGGGGTGCTTCAAGGGGCGTTCCGGTCTCGGTGTCTATATCCGGAACGGCACGAATTTCTTGATCAGGGCCAGGCGTTCCTGGGGCGCAGTGATGGGTGCCGGCGTCGCCACGGCCGGGGCCGAAGCTGGGGTCGATGCCGGGGTCGGTGCGGGCCCTTCGGCGTGCCGGCCGGGGTTGTACTCGGTGACGATGGCCTTGACCATGCCTTCGATCAGGCCGCGCTCATGCGTGTCGCAGGCCATCATCAGGCAGGTGATGAACGTGTCCAGCACGCTCGGCCGCAACGCGTTCTCTTTCATGCGCATGATGCGCGGGTGTTCGCTCGGGAAGACGACGCCGTCGGTCAGCAATTCCTCGTGCAGTTTCTCGCCCGGGAAGAGGCCCACATAGCGGATCTCGATATCCCCGCCCGGATTCTGCGGTGATTTCTCGGTCAGGCCGGACAACGCGACCAGCGTGCGTGCAAGGTCCACGATACGTACGGGTTCGCCCATGTCGAGCACGAACACGTCACCGCCCTTTGCCATCGCCCCTGCCTGGATCACCAGTTGGGCCGCTTCGGGAATCAGCATGAAGTAGCGCGACACGTCGGGATGCGTGATGGTGACCGGGCCGCCCCGTGCGATCTGGCGCTGGAACAGCGGAATCACCGAACCCGACGACCCAAGCACGTTCCCGAAGCGGACCATGCAGAACGTCGTGTCGGTGCCGGGTCGCGCGGCCGCTGCCTGAAAGATGAGCTCCGCGATGCGCTTGCTGGCGCCCATGATGTTCGTCGGACGCACGGCCTTGTCGCTCGAGATCAGCACGCAGGTTTCGACGCCGTGCCTTGCCGCCTGGGTGGCGATCACCTGGGCGCCCATCACGTTGTTGCGCAGGCCTTCGACGATATTCGTTTCCACGAGAGGAACGTGTTTGTACGCGGCGGCGTGATAGATGGTGTCGACGCGATGTTCGCGCAGGATGCGTTCGATCAGATCGGCATTGCAGACCGAGCCGAGGTGCGCTTCCACGGGGACGTCGGGAAACCGGCTCGCCATCTCCTGGCGGACTGTGTACAGCGCAAATTCGGAGTGGTCGAGCAGATGCAGCCGGCCCGGCCTCAATGTGGCGATCTGGCGGCACAGTTCGCTGCCAATGGAGCCGCCGGCTCCCGTGACCATGACGTTTTTTGCGCGTACGCAGAGCGCGAACAGGTCGAGGCGCGGTGGAACGGGCGCTCGGCCGAGCAGGTCTTCGAATTTCAGGTCCCGGATGCTCTCGCGCGGCGTGACCTTGTCGTCTGCAAGATCGACGAGACGGCTCAGGATCTTGGTGCTGATACCGGCCTGGGCGAGGCGCTGCATGATGTCACGGAGGCGTCCCGGGGGCACGGCCGGGATGGCGATCACGATCGACCGGATGCCCATCGCATTCACCGTCTCCACCAGGCGATCGGTGTGGAACACGCGCAGGCCGCCGATGGTGCGCTCACTGAGGGCGCGTTTGTCGTCGAAAAAGCAGACAGGACGATATTCGTCGCTGTTGCGCATCGTCTGCGCCAGCTGCGCCCCCGATTCGCCGGCGCCGTAGATGGCAACCACTTCCGAAGAGCCGCGCTGGCTTCCGTTCAGATTGCGCAGAAGATTGCGCACGCCGACGCGCGATGCAATGACGTACGAAAAAGCGATAAACCAATATATTGCCAAAGCACTGCGTGGAAAATTCGCTTCATTTACCGAAAACGTGATGGTGTAGGCGCAGAGAACGGCGATCGCCAAGGCAAGGCCGGTCGCGCTCAATAAACGCTGGTCGATGAAACGAATTACGGCGCGATAAAGATCCGAAATGGAAAACGCCGCAATCGTGACGATCGCGACAAGGACATAAGAGCTCGGCCCGAAATGGGAGGCGAGTTTCAGGTCGCCGCCGCGCAGGAGCATCGCGCCCAGGAAACAAAACGGCAGTGCGATCAGATCGGCTGTGACCATCAGCGCGATTTTCGTCGTGCGATGCAGGGACACCATCCTGGAACAAAACCGACGGACGAATACTAGGTTGAGCTTGGCCATGATTCTGAAGCATTGCGTGAGTTGATGAATGCAAACTTCCAAAGTTTGAAACTGGCAGTGGCGTCCCGGGAAGGCGAACTATTCTTTATTTATTCGTGGATAAATTGTTGTTTGTTATTTTGATGAGCAGGTTTATTTATTATCTCGATACCCATCGATACAGATTTGACCATGCTCAACCGGCAATAGGGAATTCTTTTTGGAATCCATAAATGATAATATTGGGAAATTAATTCGCGAATATATTTCCTTGATAATCTTTTGATTGGGATACGGCGTAATTTGGATAGGGAAGTGGCACCACGAAGTGGCGCGGTGCTGCGGCGGCGGGAGCGGATGGGAGAACGGGATGCCCGTCGAGCCCATCGGTGCGATGGGCTCGACGCACGCGAAACTCAGGCGCCGGCCGGATGGCCCGGTCGGGGCTGCGGTGCCATCGGCGGGACGACGATGTCGTCGTTCAGGCGCAGGAATTTGAAGCCGGCCAGCACCTGGCCGTTCTTGCCCGCCTGGCGGTTGCGTTCTTCGCGCGCGGCGGCGCGGGCGATGTAAGACTCGAACGTTTCTTCGCGCACCTGCGGCTCGGAGGAGTGAAGGAAGTGGCGCTCCCCGTCGGGCCCCAGCACGACGAGGCCCACGTGCGAGGCCCAGTACTGGCCGTCGCGCGTCGAGATCACGTTGACGAGATCCCCTTCGCGCAACTGGCTCGCGACGGCCGCCACGCGGTCTTTCGGCACGTAGGCCTGGCGGCTCGTCTCGACGGGGATGCTGGCGTCCGTGTGGTGGCGCGTCTTGAGGAAGCGGGCGCGGTCGATCGTCATCGTGTACGCGGGGCCGTCAGGGCCCGTGAGGTCGGCGCTGACGTCCGTGACGAGCCAGCGGTTCGCCACGTTCCAGTCCATCTCCGTGTAGTGGTTGCGCGTGGCCACGCCGATGATGCCGTCGCGGTAGCGGATCCGCTGCAGCATCCAGAAAAACTCTTCCCACGATTGCGACAGGGCCATCGCATACGTGTGCTCCGCGAACACGACGCAGTCGCTGTGGTCCAGGCTGAACATCGGCAGGTCGTCATGGACCTGGTACGGAAATTCGCCCAGCAGGTTCAGGCGATACGGCTGGCCGAGGTTCTTGCGGCCGATCGCGGCGATGCGCTTGCGCAGGTCGGGCTCGGCCTCGTGCACCCACGCGATGTAGCGGCCCGCCTCGACGGGATGCATGCGGAACAGTGGCTTGCCCAGGATTGTCTCGAGCGGCTCCGTGGCGGCGACCGGCGCGGCGGGCGGCGTGGCCGGCGGGGTCGCGCAGCCGGCAACGAGCGTGGAGAACAGGAGCGCGGGGAGCGCGCGGACAGGACGCATGGCGGGTCTCGTTGAATAAAACGCTACGCTAACCCGGCCGGACGGTGCCGTCAAAAAGAAAATGGCAGGCCACGCATTCCTTTAAGTTATACATTCTGCAACAGTAATCATTATCCAACCACTTTGTCATCGTCAATACTGGCGCGAGACCGGGAAACACCGGCCCCGGCGATGACAACAGAGGAGAGAGATATGTTGAAGCAGAAGCCGCTCGCGGCCGCTGTCGCATTGGCATGGCTGGGCGTGGCGGGCGCGCCCGCGCTGGCCCAGGATGGCGCAGGCAGCACGCAGATGCAGACGGTCGAAGTGACGGGCATCCGCGCGTCGATGGCGAAGTCGCTGGCCGTCAAGCGCGACGCCACCGCCAACGTCGAAGTGATCACCGCCGAGGACGTGGGCAAGATGCCGGACAAGAACCTGGCCGATTCGCTGCAGCGCCTGCCCGGCGTGGCGGTGCGCACCGACTACGACGAGGCGGAAAAGGTGGCGATGCGCGGCACCAATCCGGACATGTCGCTGATCGTGTTCAACGGCCATACCGTCAGCAGCGGCGACTGGTACATCGCCGACCAGGCGTCGAGCAGCCGGTCCACGAGCCTGTCGCTGATGCCGTCGTCGGTGCTGAACCAGGCCATCGTGTACAAGACGTCGCTGGCGAACATCGTCGATGGCGGCCTCGCGGGCACCATCAACGTCACGACGCGCAAACCCCTGGCGCAGAAGGAGCGCCTGTCGGGCGTGGCCAGCGTGGGCGCCAGCTACGCGACCCTGCCGGGCAAGACGGCGCCCGACCTGAACGCCTCCGTCAACTGGAAGAACGAGGCGGGCACGTTCGGCTTCATCCTGCAGGGCTTCGCGGAAAAACGCTACATCCGCCGCGACTCCGCGTCGCGCCTCGCGTACGGCACGAGCAGCGGTTGGGACGTCATCAACACGACCACCATGAAGGGCATCACGGACGCCTCGCTGGCCGGCAGCGGCTACAAGGCCGCGGACCTGAACGGGGTGCGCCTGCCCGGTTCGATGAGCACGGAATTCGTCGAGGGCGTGCGCGACCGCAAGGGCGGCATGTTCTCGCTGGAGTTCAGGCCGAACCAGGACGTCGACGTCACCGTGACGGGTTTTACGTCCACGCTGAAGGCGCCGAACTACGGCCGCCTGAAGGCCGGCGCCATCTACAGCATGCTGCTCGGTAAAGCGTCGCTGGCCGACGGCGCCACCGGCGCGACCGCGCCGAACACGGCGGGCGCCCAGGGCCAGCAGGTGTTCGCATCGATCCGCAATCCCGTCATCGTCACCGAGACGACGATGTACGGCGACCAGCTGCGCGTGCTGAAAAGCGCCGACATCATGTTCCCCGACGGGACGCCGCCCCAGTACATCGGCAATTCGGAAGGCTTTTATCGCCAGGGCGCGCGCGCCACCAGTTCGTTCCTCGACCTGGACGGCAAGTGGCGCGTGAACCCCGACCTGACCCTGAAGACGCTGCTGTCGACGACGCGCGGCGTCGGCAAGACGGACTACGACCAGGGCCTGACGTACGCCAGCTTCGGCACCGGCGTGTCGTATGCGCTGGCCGGCGTCGACAACGCGCCGTACGTGAAGTACTACGGCACCGGCGTCAGGCCGGACCAGCTCGTGGTTCGTACGATCTCGGGCCTCAAGACGACGGACCGCGAGACGAGCGGCCAGGTCGACGGCGAATGGCGCGTCGACAAGGGCTGGATCCAGTCGGTCGAAGGCGGCGTGCGCTACGCCGACCACCACCGCGACAGCGCGCGCCGCTACCCGGCGTACCACAACCGCGACATCACGATCGGCGCGCCGACCGGCACGATTCCCTGGCCATCCGACTTCGGCGCGGATCTCGACGGGCCGGCCGGCTGGGACAATACGGGCTACACGTTCGACCCGGCCGTGCTGATGGCGTACTTCCAGGGCGCGACGAAGGCAACGAGCGACCAGTACGAGCGCCGCATCGCGTCCGAACTGCACATGCGCGAACGCCAGGGCGCGGCGTATGTGATGGCCAACCTGGAAGGCGAGCGCTGGTCCGGCAACGTGGGTCTGCGCTTCGTGCAGACGCGTATCAACGCCGACATCCCGACGCCGATCCCGGCCGGGGTCTGCCTGCGCGCGGCGCCCGGCCAGCCGGCGATTCCGTGCGCGGCCTATCCGGATGCGATCACGACCTCGGGCGACCTGCAGCCGGTCTACGACAACGAGCCCTTCAAGAACAACACGGGCAACACCTATTACTTCATCAAGACGGACCGCCGCTTCAACAACTGGCTGCCCAGCATGAACGTGCGCTACGAGCTGACGAAGGACCAGATCCTGCGCTTCGGCGCGAGCCGCACGGTGGGACGCCAGAACTACAACCTGCTCGGCGCCGGCTTCGGCTCGCCGACGTGCGATGCGCAGGGCTGCCGGGTGACGGGACCGAACCCGGGCATCAAGCCGCTCACGGCGGACAACCTCGATGCGTCGTGGGCCTGGTATTTCGGGCGCCGCTCGATGGTGGGCGTGGACCTGTTCTACTCGCGCATCCAGGGCTATGCGAAGACCGGCACCACGGGCGGCGCCACGATCGACCTGTGGGATTCGGCGGCGCAGGCGATGAAGACGTACACGGTCCAGACGTCGGAGCAGCAGGGCGCGCACATCGCCGGCCTCGAACTGTCGTACGAGCAGCCGCTCGGCACGACGGGCTTCGGCTTCACGAGCAACATCAGCCGCGCGCACACGAAGGTCGACGACGGCCGGCCGATGGTCGGCGCGTCCGAATGGGCCGCGAACCTGGGCGGCTATTTCGAGAACGACAAGGTGTCGCTGCGCCTCGTCGCGAACTACCGCAGCGAGTACGTGAACAGCTCCACGGCGCCGGCACCGACGGCCAACAGCCAGGGCCTGTACAGCGTCAACGGCGTGCTGATGCCGACCGCGCCCACGATGGCCGCGCCGGTGACGACGCTCGCCTTCAACGCGAGCGTCAACCTCGCGTCCAACCTGCTCCTCACGTTCGACGCGACGAACCTGACCAACGTGAAGCGTGCCTACTACCGTTACAGCGAGGAGGAACAGCAGAAGCTTGACGTCAGCGGCCGCCAGTTCTACGTGAACCTGAAATACCGTTTCTGACGTCGTCGGCGGCAATGCAAGGGGGCTGCGGCCCCCTTTTTTATTGCATTTTTCGCTGCCACGTAGGTCTCTTTGAAGATGGCCTGTAGGACTGGAACTCATGGGGACGCACAGTGTGCGGCATCTAACGGTTGCGACCCCGCTGGACTCGCTACGATGGAGGCGTCGAGTGAGGCCCCAGCGATCTTCCGCAGGCGGCCAACCACCTCGACAGGTCAGCCGGTCGCCTCGAGGACCGGCACCAATTTCGAGGCCGGCGGCGAACGCGCCGGCTTCCACGGAAGCGGAGGTTGCCATGACCACGACGACGACGAACCCCCCCAAGCATCTCGTGCGCGAGTACCTCGAGCGGCGTTCGAAAGACCCGAAACCGCCGCCGACGCCGGAAGAAATCCGGCGCCAGCTGGGATGGGGCATGCTGATGCCGTCGGACGACCGGATCGGCGCCTCCCGCACCTAGACCAGTTTCACCGTCACCGAACAGGAGAAGCATCATGACCGCCAAGATCGGCAGCAAACACGTGGCCCAGCACCGCGGCAAGAAAGAGCGCGAGGAAATCCACAAGATGAACGTCGCGCGCGAAGCCCTCAAGATTGCCGCTGCCCGCGCCAGGTACCGCAACCAGCAGAAGGGGCAGCGTCCGCAAGCCGCGGCCTGATTCATCCGCTTTCCGAAGGGCCCGCCATGGCGACATGGCGGGCCTTTTGCCATTCGCCGCCCACGTCGCCATTCACCGGCACGGCGCCGCCGTTGGCCGAAAAGCACTTCCACCCGCGCGCCGACCTCCGTTATCGTGTCGACATTCGATCACAACGGAGGAAACATGAATAGCGAAGCTTCCTACCACCTGCGGCGCCAGGTGTTGTGGGGCCTTGTCCTGGTGGGACTGGGCGTGGCCTTCCTGCTGGACCAGATGGATGTGTTCGACGTCCGCTCACTGTGGCATTATGCGCCGCTGCTGCTGGTCGTCGTGGGCATCAACCAGACCATCGGCTACCCGAACGCCCGCGAATTCTCCAACGGCCTGTGGACCGTGTTCATCGGCCTGTGGCTGTTCGCCGTGCTCGAGGGCCTGTGGGGCCTCGCGTTCGGCAACAGCTGGCCCCTGTTCATCATCATCAGCGGCATCACGATGGCGATCCGGCCGATCGCCGAGCGCCGCTTCGGCCAGAAGGGAGGGGACGGCCATGGAAAATAACACGAACCGCGCATCGAGCCAGGTCGTGCTCGGCCTGCTCGTGGTGGGCATGGGCGTCCTGTTCCTGCTCGATAACCTCGACATCCTGAACTTCCGCCACGCGATCGGTTTCTGGCCGCTCGCCTTCATCGTGGCCGGCTGTGTCGCACTGTTCGGCAACGGGACGCGCAGCGGGCGCAGTAGCAGTTACATGGGCGGCGTGCTGATCGCAATCGGCCTCCTGATGATCGTCAGCCGCATGGGCTACTTCTACATCAGCTGGGGTACGTTGTGGCCGCTCGTGATGATCGCGCTGGGCGGTCTGGTGCTGTACCGCTCGCTGGGCCCGGGGCGGGTGGCGCGCGAAGACGTCGTGGCCGGGGCAGGCCCGGACAACGTCGTCGACATCGTCGCCGTGCTGGGCGGCTTCGAGCGCCGCGTCGGTTCGCAGGACTTCCGCGGCGGCGAGATCACGGCCGTGATGGGCGGCTGCGCGCTCGACCTGCGCGATGCGTCCATCGTCAAGGAAGCCGTGATCAACGTCTTCACGGTCTGGGGCGGCATCAACATCAAGGTTCCGCCCGACTGGACCGTCGTCCTGAACGGCACGCCCGTGATGGGCGGATTCGCGGAAAAGACGGCCCGGCCGCCCGACGCCAGCAAGCGCCTCGTCATCACCGGCTACGCCATCATGGGCGGCGTGGAAGTGCGTAACTAAGGGCGCGGCCAATGCACGGCATCTTCGCGAGCTGGCGCGCGACGGCGCTCTACCTGCTGGCCTGGCTGATGCTGGGCCTGCTGCTGGCGGCCATGCTCGCCGTCAGCGGGGCGGGCTGGGGCGCGAGCGTGCTGTTCGCCGTGCCGCTGGCGCTCTGGTACGCGTACGCGGCGGGCTTTTCCGCCTACTACGTGTGCCGCGCGTACCCGCTGGGGCGCCGCCGCCCGCTCGCCATCGCCGCCGGCGTCGGCATGACGGCGGCCTGCGTGTCCGGGCTGTGGAGCGGCATGGGCGCGATCTGGAACAGCCTGCTGGCCGCGCTGGGGCCGGACGGCTACGTGCCCGTCGCGAGCGGCCCCGTGCTGGCGTCGATGTTCGGCCTCGGCCTGATCCTGTACGGCCTGGCCGCCGCCGTGAATTACCTGCTGATCGAGACCGAGCGCGTACGCCAGCTCGAGACCCAGCGCCTGGAGATGAAGCTGATGGCCCAGGACGCCGAACTGCGCATGCTGCGTGCCCAGGTCGATCCGCACTTCCTGTTCAACAGCCTGAATTCGATCAGCGCGCTGACGTCGCTCGACCCGGCCGCCGCGCGCGCCATGACCGTGCAGCTGGCCGAGTTCTTCCGCCACACGCTGGGGCTGCGCGCCGACCGCAAGGTGACGCTCGACCAGGAGCTGCAGCTCGTGCGGCATTTCGTCGCCATCGAGCAGGTGCGCTACGGCGACCGGCTGCGCTTCGAGGCCGCCATCGACCCCGCCGCCGGCGAGTGCCTGCTGGCGCCGATGCTGCTGCAGCCGCTCGTGGAAAATGCGATCAAGCACGGCATCGGCCAGATGATCGAGACGGGTCTCGTTCGGATCGAGGCGGTGCGCGCCGGATCGATCCTGCGCATCCGCGTGGAGAACGACGTCGATCCCGACAGCGTCGATGGCGCCGGGTCCGCGCGCGGCACGGGCCTGGGCCTCGTCAACGTGCGCCAGCGCCTCGCGGCGGACCATGGACATGAGGCGAGCGCGCACTGGGCGCGGCGCGATGGCCGCTTCATCGTGGAGCTGGCACTGCCGGCGGTGACGGCTGATGAACCCCAACCCGAACTCGAAAGGATCTGACGCATGCGCGTGATCATCGTGGACGACGAACCCCTGGCGCGCGCCGTGCTGCGCGAGCATCTGGGGCTACACCCCGACGTGGAGATCGTCGGCGAATGCGCCAATGGCTTCGAGGCCGTGAAGGCGATCGCGGAGCTGGCGCCCGATCTCGTGTTCCTCGACATCCAGATGCCCAAGCTGGACGGCTTCGAAGTCGTCGAACTGGCCGGCGCGAAGACGCACTACGTGTTCGTGACCGCGTACGACCAGTTCGCGCTGCGCGCCTTCGACGTCCATGCGCTCGACTACCTCCTGAAACCGTTCACGCGCGAGCGCCTCGCGCAGGCCCTCGCGCACGCGCGCGAACGCCGTGCCTCTTTCTCTATTGCGCCCGCGGCGGCGACCCAGGGGGAGTCGACGATGCGCGCGCTCGTGAGCGATGCGCAGGCGCGCCACCAGCCGCTTGAACGTATCCTGATCCGCGACGGCGCGCGCGTGCAGGTGATTCCCGTCGCGCGCATCGACTACATCGAGGCCCAGGACGATTACGTGGCCATCTGTTCCGAAGGCCGCCAGTGGCTGAAGAACCAGCGCATGGCCGAACTGGAAAGCCAGCTGGATCCGCAGGCCTTCCTGCGCGTGCACCGGTCGTACATCGTCAACCTGGGCACCATCGCGCGTATCGAACCGACGGGCAAGGACGGCCACTGCGCGGTGCTGAAGTCCGGTGCGCGCATTCCGATCAGCCGCAGCGGTTATCAGAAGGTGCGCGATCTCATGCGCTGACATGCCACCACGCGGGCAGCAGCGCCTGCACTTCGGGCCGCGCGAAGCGGTCGTCGATGAGCCACACGACGCCGCGGTCCTGCTCCGTGCGGATCACGCGGCCGGCCGCCTGCACGACCTTCTGCATGCCGGGATAGAGATAGGTGTAGTCGTAGCCGGCACCGAACATCGATTGCATGCGCTGGCGCAGCTGCTCGTTGACGGGGTTCAGCTGCGGCAGGCCCAGGGTCGCGACGAACGCGCCGATGAGGCGCTCGCCGGGCAGGTCGACGCCCTCGCCGAACGAGCCGCCCAGCACCGCGAAGCCGATGCCGCGGCCGCCCGCGACGAAGCGCGCGAGGAAATCCGCCCGTTCCGGCTCGCTCATGCGGCGCGCCTGTCTCCACACGGGAATGTCCGGATGGTCGCGCTCGAAGCGGTCCGCGACCTGCTGCAGGTAGTCGAAGCTGGAAAAGAACGCGAGGTAGTTGCCGGGCTTGTCGTGGTACTGGTCCGCCATCAGGGCCGCGATCGGCGCGAGCGAGCCGGCGCGCGCCTGGTAGCGGGTCGAGATGCCGTGCGCGACATGCACGTCCAGCTGGCTCGCGGTGAACGGCGAATCGACGTCGATCCACGCCGTGTCCTCGGGCATGCCGAGCAGGTCGGCGAAATAATGCCATGGGCTCAGGGTCGCGGAAAACAGCGTCGTCGAATGGGCATAGGCGAAGCGCGGGCCGAGGAAGGGCGCGGGGACGACGTTGCGGATGCAGAGCGTCGTGTTGCGCTCGTCCTCGCGCGTGACGTCGAACAGGGAGTGTTCGCCGAACGATTCCGCGAGGCGGCCGAACTGCAGCGCGCCGAAATAGAACTCCTGCACTTCCGGGTCGAGCGGTACGGGGAACGCCGCCATGTGTTCCGTGATGGCGCTGGCCGCGCCCTGCAGGGCGTTCAGGAATTTGTCGGGCAGGCCGTCCAGCACCTGGTAGGGCAGGGGCGAAGACTTGCTCACGTCGGTCCACGCGCGCTTCACCTTGTCGAGCGGCTTGTGCAGTGCGGGCGGGGCACAAGCGCGGGCCGCCCGCAAGTCGGCGCGCTGCAGCGTCGCCGTGTACATCGAGCGTGCCCGCGCCACCAGGTTGTGGGCCTCGTCGGCCAGCACGCTGACCTTCCAGCCGCGCTCCAGCGCCAGCGCGTACAGCATCGCACCGCCATCGAACCAGTAGTTGTAGTCGCCCACGACGACGTCGCTCCAGCGCACCATCTCGCTGCCCAGGTAGTACGGACAGACGTCGTGCGCGAGGCCGATCTCGCGCAGCGCGGCGCGGTCGAGCATGTCCGCTTTCGCCGCCGCCTCGCGCGCGGCCGGCAGGCGGTCGTAGAAGCCCTGGGCGAGCGGGCACGAATCGCCGTGGCAGGCTTTGTCCGGATGCTCGCACGCCTTGTCGCGCGCGCTCAGTTCGAGCACGCGCAATGGCAGCGTGCCGCCGGACTTGAGTGTCGCCGCCGCGTCGAGCGCGAGCTGGCGTCCCGGCGTCTTCGCGGCCAGGAAGAATACCTTGTCGAGAGCCTGGCCAGGCGCCGCCTTCAGCACCGGGAACAGGGTGCCCACGGTCTTGCCGATGCCGGTCGGGGCCTGCGCGAGCAGGCAGCGCTTGCCGGCATTGGCGCGGAAGATGGCCTCTGCCAGTTGGCGCTGGCCCGGACGGAAGTCGGCGTGGGGAAAGCGCAGCGCCGTCAATGCTGCGTCGCGCGCGCCGCGATGCGCGAGTTCCTGTTCGGCCCACGCGACGAAGCGGCGGCACTGGTCTTCGAACAGCGCGGCGAGGTCGGCGCGGGTGCGGGTCTCGCGCAGCACGGTCTCCTGCTGGCTGCCGATGTCGAAGTAGACGAGCGCCAGGTTGACCTCGTCCATGCCGAGTTCGTCGCACATCAGGTGCCCGTAGACGCGCAACTGGGCCCAGGCCAGGCGCAGGTGGTTGTCGGGGATCCGCGCGAACTGGCCGCGGTACGTCTTCACTTCCTCGATCAGGTTCCGGTCGGGGTCGTAGCCGTCGGCGCGTCCGCGCACGTGCAGCGGGCCCCAGTCGCCGGAGAGCGTCACTTCGCTGCGGTAGTTGTCGTCGCGGCGGGATGCCACGACGGCATGGCCCGCGATGCCTTCCTGCGCCGTGGGAGACGGCGTGAAGCGCAGGTCGAGGTCGCCCTGCTTGGCCGTGAATTCGCACAGGGCGCGCACGGACACGACGTAGCGTGCGTCGTTCATGCCGCCGCTTGTTCCCATTGCAGGTAGCACACCGTGATCGGCATGCCGTGCTCGGCGCAGTAATCGATCCAGCGCAGCTGGTTGTCCTGCAGGCGGTCGCCCGGGCCCTTCACCTCGATCATGTTGTAGCGCCGTTCGCCCGGCCAGAACTGGATCAGGTCGGGGAAGCCCGTGCGGTTTTCCTTCACGTCGTGCAGGATGCGGCAGAACCACAGTTTCAGGTGTGCGGCCGGGATGCAGTCCAGCGCGAGTTCGATGATGTCGCGATCGAGCCAGTCCCACGCGACGAACGGCGATTGCAGGCCCGCCTTCTCCGCGTGTGTCGCGAGGATGGCGGCGCGGTGGCGGCCGTCGTCCAGCAGGGCGAGGCAGGCATCGAAATCGTCCTTGCGGCGCTGGTAGAAATCGGGTGCGAACAGGTCGGCCGGCCCGCGGTGGAACGGGTGGAAGAAGGCGCCCGGAATGGCCGCGAAGATGGCGCGCCAGCACAACAGGCCGAACAGCGTGTTCGCGAGCGTGTTCTCGACGTAGAAGACAGGCGCGTCGGCGCGCGCCAGATGCTCCAGCACGACGCCTTCGACGCGCCACTCGCCGCCCGGCAGCGGCAGGCACAAGTCGAGCCGCGCGGCCGGCGTCGCGCGCCGCGGCGGGCCTTTCGGATGGCCCAGCTTGCGCGCCAGGCGCGGGCCGAGACGCAGCAGGTGCTGGCGTTCCGCCTCGCTTTCCGGGGCCTGCCGCGCCGTTTCGAACAGGGCATAGGCCTCGTCGAACTTCTCGTGCTTTTCCAGCACGCGGATGGCCCGTCCGCGCGCGCCCGGATAGCGGCAATCCGCGTACACGGCATAGGCGTTATCCCAGTCCTGTTCCTTTTCCAGCAACTGCCCGAGCTGGAACAGAAGACGTTCGCGCCGGCTGTCGAGCCAGTCGTTGCCGAACGCGTGGCGGGGCAGGTCGGCCAGCACGTCCAGCGCGGCCTCGCCCGCGTAGTAGCGCTCCTTGCAAGCGTGCAGCTGCAGGTAGTGGTCGATGTCGTGGCGGGCCCGGAAGCCGCGCGACGCCGGCGAGAATTCGACGCGCTCGTAGCGGAACAGGCCCAGGTCGGACAGCACGAATTCCGTCCAGTCCTGAGAGAGGTTGCCGAAGAAGACGAGGCGCAGGCGGTCGCACAGCGGTTGCACGAGCAGGCGCAGCGCGAGGTCGTCGCAACCGGGATGCCAGTGCGAAAACGGACGGTCCGCCCCGTGCGCGGGATCCGTGCGCAGCGCCTCGAGCTGGTCGGCCTTGCGCGCGCTTTTCTGCGCGCCGGCCAGGCCGAACGCGTCGGCCAGCTCCGGCTTGGACAGCAGGTCGAACAACTCGTCGAGCGTCAGGACGGGATCGGATTCGATCCAGCCGCTGGGCAGCAGGGCCTCTGCCGCCGCGCGCGGGCAGCCGATCTCCGCGTAGTTGAGCTTGCTGGCCCGGAACAGGGTGCCCTTGCGCATCACCATCCGCACGAACAGCGCGCGGGCCGGTTGCGGCAATTGCGGGAAGGCGGCGATGAACGCGTGTTCCTCGTCGATGAGCAGGTCGGCGTAGCGCTCGGCGATCCAGTCCAGCACACGCTGGAAGTTATCCAGATAATAAAACTCGTTTTCCAGGACTCTGATCATCGTCAAACCGCGCCAACTGTACTTTTGTACAGTATAACGGTGCCGGCGACGATGGCCCAGCAGTTTTGGCGCAGTTTGATGCCGTTGCGGCCCGCGGCGTGGTTTTCCGGGCCAGCTACCCTATTGCCGGGGCGGCATGCGCGGGCCACACGGTTTGTCGGCGCACGCCGTACCCGCGCCATCGGCCGCCTCGTTACGGGTGCCGGTGTGCTGCAGGATGGCCGAGATCAGGGCGACGTCCGTATCGACCTTGGCGGTCGACGGCGTTGGCCTGGAGGCGCCGGCGGTCCGTTTCTGGCGCGGCGGTGCCGCATCCGCATGGGCGAGCGCCTGGGACGAATTCGTTCTGGGCGCCAGTTGCGGCCGCGCGGATGGGATCGACGGCGTGCCGGGATGCGTGGCCGCATGGCGCGCCACGCCCCTTGTCGCACTCCGCGCCATCTCCGTGCCGGCCGGGGTGCGCACAGGCATGGCGGATGCCATCGGCGGGGCGGGTTGCGGCAGGTCGATGATGACCGCGCCGTGCGCCGGACCGGCTGCGCCCGGCGATGCGGGCATGTCCGGCGCCGGCACGGACACGTGAGCTTCCATCGCCGGCGTGGCGCGCATGCTCGGCACGTCCACGGCAAGGCCGTCGTGTGCATTGACCGCGTTGCGGCTGCCCGGCACCGGCCGCGCGGATTGCGTGGGCTGTGCCGACTGCGCAGGTTGCGCGGACGCCTGCGCCGCGCCGGCCGTATCGGCGTCGCGCGCCGGCGTCGCGCCGCGGACGACCCAGGCGAGGGCGACGAGCAGGGCGCACGCCAGCACGCCGGCGGCGCCGTACCGGACGACGGCGGGCAGGGCGAGGAGCCGCCGTCCGGGCGCCTGGCCGTCGAGCATGGCGAGAATATTGATTTCGCCGGTCGCCCGGCGCGACGACGACATCAGGTTGGGACGTCTGGAGCCGGGTTGATTTTCATCTGTAGGGCGCACCGCGTTACTCCTAATATTGGAAAGCTAATTCCAATTAGAAACAAACCGGAGAAGCCGATGCTGATCTTCCTCGCATTCTTGTACTTTTGCCTGGCCTGCAGCGTCATCTGGCTGGTCCTGTTCCCCGGGGGACGGGCGTCGGTGCTGCAGGTGCTCGGCATGCTGCAGCGCCGCCTGCAATGGCGCGTAGGAGGCTGGCAACGTAGCGGGAATGCGACGCTGCAGGCGTCCTGGTCGGGCGCGCGCGGCGTGTTGTACGACGGCCGCAGGGTATTGCGCCGGCACTGGGCCTGGTTCGCCGTCGGCGTGCCGCTCGTGCTGATCCCGACGCTGCTCGCGTTGTTGATGCGTAGGCCGGACATGCTGCCCGACTACGAGCCCGTCGACACCGTCGTCGACGCCCAGGTGGCCGCGCTGCTCAAGGGCGAACAGCTGGTGCCGCCGGCCGCATTGCCGCCGCTCGCGTTCGGCACGCGCGAAGTGGAACTGGTGCGTCCGATGCTGGTGGACGCCAGCCGCAACTGGGGGCTGCTGCGGCCGGAGTTCAGCCAGCGCCTGCTGTTGGCGTTCAAGATCATGAAGGAGAAATACGGGTACGAGATGGCGCTGCTGGAGGGCTACCGCAGCCCGGCGCGCCAGGACATGCTGGCCGGCATGGGGTCGCAGGTGACGAACGCACGCGCTTTCCAGAGTTGGCACCAGTACGGGCTGGCGGCCGACTGCGCGTTCTGGCGCGACGGCAAGCTCGTGATTTCGGAAAAAGACCCATGGGCCATGCGTGGCTACCAGCTCTACGGCGAGGTCGCCGAATCGCTGGGCCTGACCTGGGGCGGACGCTGGACGATGATGGACTTCGGTCATACCGAGCTGCGAATGCGCGGGGTAATGCGGCGCTGATGCCGGGCGGTTCCCGGAGCGTTGTCTCACCTCAAGTTTTCGACAAGGAAATAGTGCCAGTATTCCCGATGGTATTCACCAACCTTCCGAACGAACATGATGGCCCGACTCTGGCAGTTCCTCACCGACAGACGTGTTTTGGCCGTGATCGGCATCGGCGTGCTTGCGGCATTCGTGCTGCTGGGCGCGGAATCCCTCGACGCGGTTCTCATCTGGGCCGCGCTGCTTGGCCTGCTCCTCCTGTGCGCCGGAGGCATCGCCTGGCTTGTCCGCGCCTGGCTGCGCAAGCGCGCGGCCAGCCGGCTCGGCGAAGCGATCCTGACCGGCGCGGAGACCGACGGCAAGGCCCAGGCGGCACGCAACGACGCGGCCGTGCTGCGCAAGGGCATGCTGGAGGCGATCAACACGATCAAGACCTCCAAGCTGGGCCTGACGCGCGGCGCCGCGGCGCTGTACGAGCTGCCTTGGTACATGATCATCGGGAATCCGGCGGCAGGGAAGAGCAGCGCGATCAAGCATTCCGGGTTGACCTTCCCGATCCCCGGCAGCAAGGCCGTGCAGGGCGTCGGGGGCACGCGCAACTGCGACTGGTTCTTCACGACGGATGGCATCCTGCTCGACACGGCGGGGCGCTATTCCGTGTTCGAAGCGGACCGCGCCGAGTGGTTCAGCTTCCTCGACCTGCTGCGCAAGCACCGGTCCCGCGCGCCGATCAACGGGATCCTGATCGCCGTCAGCGTCGCCGAGCTGGCCGGCGGCAGTCCCGAGACTTCCATCGAGCTCGCCAAGAGCCTGCGCACGCGGGTGCAGGAGCTGACCGAAAGGCTGGGCGTGCACGCGCCCGTGTACGTGATCTTCACCAAGGCCGACCTGATCGCCGGCTTCGCCGACTTTTTCCACGATTGCGAGCGGGCGGAGCGCGAACGCGTCTGGGGCGCGACGCTGCGCTACAACCGGCGCAGCACGCCGCAGGACGTGCTGGCGTTCTTCGACCAGCATTTCGATGAATTGCACGACGGCCTCAAGGAGATGAGCCTGGCCAGCATGGCCGGCAACCGCAGCACGGCGTTGCGTCCGGGCGTGTTTACGTTCCCGCTCGAATTCGCCGCGCTCAAGCCCCAGTTGCGCGCTTTCCTCGCCACCCTGTTCGAGGAAAACACGTGGCAGTTCAAGCCCGTGTTCCGCGGCTTTTATTTCACCAGCGCCCTGCAGGAGGGCAGCGTGGAGAACCAGTCCGCACGGCGCGTCGCGGGGCGGTTCGACCTGCAACTGCGTCCGTTCGGGGAGAAACCCGGCGAGGAAGCGGCGCCGGGCACGGAGCAGTCCGGGTTCTTCCTGCTGCAGCTGTTCCGCAAGGTGATCTTCGCCGACCGCGACCTGGTCAAGCGCTATACGAGCCCGGCCGCCACACGCATGAAGATCGGCGCGTTCTTCGCCGCCACCCTGCTGCTCGGCTGTGCGCTGGGCGGCTGGAGCTGGTCATACATGGGGAACCGCCAGCTCGTCGCGAACGTCAAGGCCGACCTGGACAAGGTCATGAAGCTGCAGGCCGGCCGGACCGACCTGCAGGCGCGCCTGGAGGGCCTCGACATCCTGCAGGACCGCATCCAGCAACTCGATAAATATCGCGAGGACCGTCCGTGGGCGCTGGCGTTCGGCCTGTACCAGGGTGAGGCGCTGGAGCGCAAGCTGCGCGACGAATATTTTGCCGGCGTGCGCGAAGTCATGGTGCAGCCGGTGGCGGGGGCGCTGGAGAACCTGCTGGCGGAGATGAACGCGAACGCGGCGCAGCTCGACCCGAACGTGCGCGCGACGCCGGCCGCCAGACCCGGCCAGCCCTACCAGGAGGTATCGGCCACGAACGTCGGCGACGCGTACAACGCGCTCAAGACTTACCTGATGCTGGCCGACAAGAGCCATGCCGAGCCCGGCCACCTGAACGACCAGCTGACGCGTTTCTGGCGCGGCTGGCTCGAAGCGAACCGGGGCGCCATGCCGCGCGAGCAGATGATCCGCAGCGCCGAGCGCCAGCTCACGTTCGTGCTGGCCCATATCGACGACCAGGCATGGCCCCAGATCACGCCCAAGCTCAGCCTGCTGGACACCGCCCGCGAGAACCTGCGCCGCGTCGTGCGCGGCACGCCCGCGCGCGAACGTGTGTATGCCGACATCCGCACCCGCGCGTCGACGCGCTTCCCCGGCGTGACGGTGGCGCGCATCGTGGGCGAACAGGACCAGGCACTGGTCGTCGGCAGTTACGCCGTCGGCGGCGCGTACACCCGCGACGCCTGGGAAAAATTCGTCCAGGGCGCGATCCGCGAAGCGTCGACCCGCGAACTGCAGAGCAGCGACTGGGTTCTCAAGAGCGTCGCCAAGGACGACCTCACGCTGGAGGGCAGCCCGGAGCAGATCCAGAAAGCCCTCGTTGAAATGTACAAGGCGGATTACGCGCGCGAGTGGAGCAAGTTCGTGCAGGGCGTGACGATCGCCGACCTCAACGGCTTCGACGCCAGCGTGCAGGCGATGAACCGCCTCGGCGATCCGCTGACGTCGCCGCTGGCCAAGGTACTCAAGACCGTCCACGAGCAGACGGCCTGGGACGATCCCACGCAGGCCCGCGTCGACACCGTCAAGCTCAAGCGCGGTCTCACGGGCTGGTTCCGCGAAGTCGTGCTGAGGCAGGCGCCGAGCGAGGCGCGCCAGGTGGCCGATGCGATGGGGCCGCTGCCGGTCGGCGGGGTGCAGGCGGCCGGCCCGGTCGGGCGCGAGTTCGCCGGCGTCGCGCGCCTGGTCGGCGTCAAGGAGAAGGATGCGTCGCTGATGACCGGCTACCTCGATGCGTTGTCGAAGCTGCGCAGCCGCCTGAACCAGCTGAAGAACCAGGGCGATCCCGGTCCCGGCGCCAAGCAGCTGATGCAGCAGACGCTGGAGGGCAACGGCTCCGAACTGGCCGAGGCGCTGAAATACGTCGACGAGCAGATGCTGACGGGGATGACGGACACGCAGAAGCAGATGCTGCGCCCGCTGCTCGTGCGTCCGCTCGTGCAGACCTTCGCGATGATCGTGCTGCCCTCGGAATCGGAGATCAACCGGACGTGGCAGGCGCAGGTGGTGGAACCCTTCCAGAAGACGCTGGCCGCCAAGTATCCGTTCGCGCCGTCGGCCCAGATCCAGGCCACGCCGGCCGAGATCGGCCAGGTGTTCGGGCCGGAGGGCGTGGTCGCCAAGTTCGTGGGCACGACGATGGGACCGCTGGTCGTGCGCCGCGGCGACGTCCTCAGCAGCCGCACCTGGGCCGACATCGGCATCACGCTGGCGCCGCAGGTGGTCAGCGGCTTCCCCGGCTGGGTGGCGCCGTTGTCGGCGAATGGCGTGGCGGCCGGCGGCGGCCCGCAGACCGTGTTCCAGCTGCTGCCGCTGACCGCGCCCGGCGTCACCGAATACACGATCGAGATCGACGGCCAGCAACTGCGCTACCGGAATACGCCGCCGGCCTGGGTCAACATGGTGCATCCCGGCCCGCAGGGTAGCAGCGGCGCGAAGATCAGCGCCGTCACGTTCGATGGCCGCACGGTCGAACTGTTCAACGAGCCGGGCGAGTTCGGCCTGCAGAAGATGATCGAGACGGCGGCGAAGAAGCGCCTGGACGCGGGCACGCACGAACTGCGCTGGACTGCCGGGAATGTCTCGGTGGCCGTCAACCTGAAGCGCGTCAGCAGCGCGGACACGTCCGCCGGCGACGCCCAGGCGAGCCGGGGCTTCCGCGGCTTGCGCCTGCCGGACGCAGTCGTCGGCCGTGCGGGCGCGGTCGGCACCAGCGGCGCCGCGCTGGCGGGAGCGGCGCAGTGAACCGCGCCCCGAACCGCGCGGGCCAGCGCGCGCCCGCCGTCAGCCGCATCGGCTACTTCGGCAAGATCCCGGCGCACAGCGACTTCGTCAAGCTGGCCGACGACCAGCCCGTCATTGGCATGCTGGACGACTGGATCGCGCAGGTCATGACGCGGTTGCCGTCGGACGCGCGCTGGAAGCTGAACTACGACGCGATGGCGCCGGCCAGCTTCGCGTTCGTGGGGCCGGACCGGCGCCATGCCGTCGCCGGCCACCTCGTCGCCAGCCACGACCGCTCGGGACGCCGCTTCCCGTTCCTGATGATGCGCACCGTCGACGTGCCCGATCCCGCCGGCTTCGTCGCGCGCTGCCCGCTTGCTTTCGCGCCGTTGTGGGATTACCTCGAGGGCATGGCACCCCAGGTGCTGGGCAGCAGCGATCCGAGCGCTTACCTGCAGGCGATCGGGGACGCGCCCGTGGCGCTGGGCGAACACGATGCCGCGCTGGAGAGTTACCTGGCCTTGTCCACCGTCGGCGAACTGACGGCGCAACTGGAACTCGAGGTCAACCGGATGATCCTCGGGCTCGGCCTGCTGCTGCAGCCCGTGATGCACAGCCGTCCCGCCGGCCTGCACAAGAGCCTCGTGCTGCCGCTGCCGCGCGCGGGCACCCAACGCTATGCGGCGGCCGCCTTCTGGCTGGAACTGGTGCTGCCGTTCATCCGCCGCAGCGGCTTCGATCTCGTGCTGTTCGTCACCCGCGTGCGCGAGCGTCCGGCGCTCGTCGTCGGGTTCGGCGGCGCGGCGGCCGGCACGCTCCATGCGCTGATCGATCCGATCGTGGCGGCCGACCAGCAGGTGCATCTCGAGGACAACGCCTGGATCGACGAGCAGCTCGGCCTGGACGTCGACGTGCGCGCGCTGGCCAGCTACCTCGAGCAGCCGGCGTTGCCCCTGCGGCTCGCGCACGAACTGTTCCTGAAAACCTTTATCGGAGCCGCGCCGTGATGCCGAAGACATTGATTCTTTATGCCGCCCTCGCATGCGTCACCGCCGCCGCGCAGGCCCAGACTCAGCCCCCGGCCCCGGCCCCGGCTCCGGCCACCGCGCCCATCGTCGTGTCCGGCACCATCGCCGACGACGCCAGCAAGGCCGCCTTGCTGGCCCGCCTGCGCGCGGTGTACGGTGCGGACCGGATCGTGGACCAGCTCGCCGTCGGTCGGGTCTCGATGCCGGCGAACTGGAACGACCATGTCGGCAAGCTGATCGGCCCGAACCTGAAGCTGATCAGCCGCGGCCAGCTGCAGGTCGACGGCACGAACGTCAGCCTGCGCGGCGACGTCGCCAGCGAAGCCCAGCGCGCGCAGATCGCGAGCGACATCGCGCTGGCCCTCGATCCAGGCTACACGGTCAACAACGGCCTGCGCGTGGCGGCGTCCGAGCAGGGCATGCTGGATGCCGCGCTGGCCAACCGCATCATCGAGTTCGAATCGGGCCAGGCCACGCTGACGGATTCCGGCAAGGCGATCCTCGACCAGATGAGCGTGGCGCTGCTGCGCCTGAAAGATAAACGAGTCGAAGTCATTGGCCATACGGATAATGCCGGCTCGCGCGCCGGCAATCTGTCGCTCAGCCAGGCACGCGCGGAGGCCGTCAAGGCGTATGTCGTCGGACGCGGCGTCAAGCCCGACATGGTCGCGGTGTCCGGCGAAGGCCCCGATCGTCCCGTGGCCGACAACCGCACGCCGGAGGGAAGGGCGCGCAACCGCCGCATCGAGTTCAAGGTGGTCCAATAATCGTTTCCACGCGCCTGTTTGTTGTATATTTGCAAGGTTGATATCCTTGCAATGGCGCGTATGAAAATCGGCATGCAAACGTGGGGCAGCCACGGCGATATCCGGCCCTTCCTGGCGCTCGCGGAGGGCTTGCAGGCGGCGGACAACGACGTTCACCTCGTGATCACCTGTGTCGACAGCGATGCCTACGAGGGTGTGGTGTCGGCGAGCGGCGTGAAGATCCGCGTCATTGCGTCTCCCGTGCTCACGCGGGAACAGCAGGAGACCGTCGGCCGGACGGCGTATGAGATCCGCAATCCCATGACGCAGATGGCAACCATCCTGCGGTTGTGCCTGGACCCGGTCGAGGACGCCATGGTCGACGCCGCGCGCCGCCTGTGCGCCGAGTCAGACGTACTGATCGGCCATTACTTCATGCACCCGTTGCAGACCGCTGCGGAGGCGGCGGGACGGCCGTATGTCAGCGACCTGCTGTCGCACGCGGCGATCCCCAGCGACTTCGACCACCCGCTGACGGTGTCCGGCGCCGGCAAGCGCATCCATCGCATGCTCTGGTGGCTGACGCGGACGCTGCTCAACCGCACGTTGATGCACTATCCGGACCGGTTGCGCCGGCAACTCGGCATGCCGCCGCTGCAGGACGTCGTCACGCAGGCCTGGCTGTCGCAGCACCTGACGCTGGTCGCCGTGAGCCCCGCGATCTGCCGGGCGCAGCCGGACTGGCCCGCGTCGCTCCGCGTGTGCGGTTTCCTCGATACGCCGAACCTCGCCATGGAAGGGGACATCCCGCCCAGCCTCGCCGCGTTCCTCGCCGCCGGGGACGCGCCGGTCTACATGACGTTCGGCAGCTGGATGCCGCGCGACCCTGCGGGACAAGCGAAGGCCTTGCGCCTGCTGACCGACGCGGCGCGCCAGGCCGGTTGTCGCGCCATCATCCAGGCGCCATCCGCGGCGGCGTGCGGCTTTCATGCCGACGGCGACATCCTGTACGTCGCGGCCGCGCATCCAGGGGAATTGTTCGCGCTTGATCGCGTTCAGTTGGCGCCGCGGCGCGAGCTGCGATGGTGCCGGCAGCGCCGGATCGGCCTGGCGTGCCACATATTGTCGCTGCCATTCGGACAGGGCCCAGTTGTAGGCGAAGCGCGCGACGCC